>NZ_OX366347.1:0-1431527 GCF_947250765.1 Wolbachia endosymbiont (group A) of Gymnosoma rotundatum | reverse complement strand
ATCTATTCTATTTATTCTTTTGTATATTAAAGTATAGTAATAATAATAGTTCTATCAATAACTTGTTACTAACTTAAAATTCAGTAAAAATTGGCGTTGTTCAACTTGTGGATAAATATGTGAGTAACTTTCGTATATTATTGATTTTCTGTTATGATTTATGTGTATAAGTAAGGTGTTTAGAGTGTTAGTAATTTTCTTTTATGGAAAATACTTTACCATCATGCATTGTTACACAACTATGTATATGTTGTTGAAAAAGTTGTTGATCAATTGTTGGTATTTTATATCAACAAATAATTCACAAATTAATTTGACATTATTCACATGCTTATTAAACATTTAATAACAGTTTTCTTGATAAATCTAATCTGAAAACGTTTTTGCCATTACAGGGAATAAATTGAGTAAAAAAAGAACCTTAGTAGAAAAAATAGCATATAGAATTTTTCTCTTCCTTTTCAAAAAAGCTTCTGTGTTGAAAAAGTGTGCGACTGAGGCATTAATGAAAGATCTGCCAGACCTTAATATATTTAATGGTCTATTAAAATTCCGCGATTGTGGTATAATGGATATAATGACTCCACGTACAGAGATATGCGCAGTAGACATTGAGTCAAGCGAGCGTGAAATAATAAAGAAGATAAAAAACACTTGCCACACTAAAATACCAATTTATAAAAATAACTTTGATAACGTAATAGGCTTTTTTTATGTAAAAGATGTTATTTTTAATAGGGATAAAAATTTTAATCTGAAACATATTATACAAAGCGTAATATTTGTTCCACCCTCGATGAAGACAACTAATCTTTTTGTTAGGATGAACTCTTCTAAATCATGCTTAGCTATCGTATTGGATGAATATGGTGGAACTGATGGTTTAATTTCAATGACTGATCTTATAGAGGAACTAATACCAAACATTGATAGTGAAAACGAAATAAATTCAGAATATACCATTACTGAATTGTCTCAAAATAAGTTTGAAGTATCAGCAAGGGCTCTTATAAAAGATATAGAAGAGGATCTAAAAATAGAATTACGTGACCCTGAAGAAGACTATGTTACACTTGGTGGTTTGATTCTTTCGATTGCTGGTAAAGTGCCTTCTGTAGATGAAGTCATTAAATATAAAAATGGTATGAAGTTTATCATCAAAGATGCAAATGAGCGCTACATTAATAAAATAGTACTAGACTTAAGTGATTACAAAAATTAGATTTGGTACCCCTTGTCGGGGAATGCCTTGACACGAAGAAAAAGTTGTAATAACCAAATATGCAACTCAAGTTATAGTTACACCTATTTCCAGCAAATTATTTTCGCAAGTATAATGCATTTCAGTGTTATAGTACTCTAATAATAAAGAGGTCATATAGATATTAATATCTTTTGTATTTAAATTAGTGTCATTTTTTTTGATTAATTTGTCTACTAATGATTTGCTTATTGGTTTGTGTTCATTTAGAATTTTTATAGTTAATAGCATTTTATCTTCTGTTTGACTCAGTAAAACAGATACTAGTTCAACTTCCGCCACTGCACTGGCTATAGTTAGCACCATATTGGAAATTATCTTATTTATCTTTTCAATTAAATCTTCCTTATTTTTTGCAGAGTATGCGTCTATTTTCCACGTAAGCTTTACTTTTTTTTTAATAAATAATTTTCGATATTAGATTTGGTCTTATCAAAGCTATAATTATCCATTGAAGAAGAATATGCCTGCTTCATAACTTTATGTTTATATATTAAATCATCGGAGCTTTCTTTAAGAAACAACAACGCTTCCTTCTGCGCATCAGCATCATTCTTATCTATTACTTCAAGCTCTTCTACGCCAAACGTTATTCCATTCATAGAGTTAGCAAAGTCATGAAGCAGCCGTCCTGATAGCAGTTCCGTTATTAACAGTATGTTTTTGGTATTTTCGTTCATTGGATAATTATAAATGATTTAAGTTACCCTATATTGGTAAGTATATAATAGTCAATTAAGAGAAAGTTTCGTTGCACTTTTTATATCAAGGCATTAATATAGTATTAACAATTTTAAAATTTATAAAAGGATTATGAATACTTATACCAGATCAGGAATAGATATTGAACTATATAATAAGTTAATAAAAGAAGTCAAGCCTATTGCTCAAGAAACTACTAGAGAAGAAGTAATCAGCGAAATAGGTTCATTTTCTGCGTTATTTGATTTTGCTGCACTAAGTAAGAAGTATGACCATCCAGTACTCGTTTCCTCAACTGATGGAGTAGGTACGAAACTGTTGATAGCTCAAGAAGTGAATAAACATGATACTATAGGTATAGATTTAGTTGCAATGTGTGTAAATGACTTACTTGCACAAGGAGCAACGCCTTTGTTTTTCCTTGATTACTTTGCAACAGGCGTTTTGACCAAAGATGTTTTATTATCTGTGGTTAAGGGCATTGCAGAGGGGTGCAAGCAAGCTAAAATAGCATTGGTTGGTGGGGAAACTGCAGAAATGCCTGGAATGTATGGTAATAATCACTATGACCTTGCAGGGTTTGTGGTTGGTGTAGTTGATCGAAAGCAAATTCTTCCAAACTGTAGTATGATGAAAGCAGGTGATTATATAGTTGGCTTAGAGTCAAGTGGAATTCACTCAAATGGGTTTTCTTTAGTGCGCCATGTTTTCAAAAGCTTAGGTATAAATTATAACGATACATCTCTATGGAATAATAAATCTTGGAATGAAATACTACTTGAACCAACAAAAATATATGTTGATTCTTTGTTGCCTATCATGTCACAAGTAAAAGGTATTGCGCACATCACGGGTGGTGGTTTGGTAGACAATATTCCGCGAATTCTTCCAAAAAACTTATTTGCAAACATAGACATTAATTCCTGGAAATGGCCAGATATATTTTTATGGCTAACAAAGGAGGGTAAAATAGAGAAGAAAGAAATGCTAAAAACATTTAATTGTGGTATTGGTATGGTATTGATCGTAAGTTCTGAGAATATGCAAAACGTGAAAAATCATTTCCAAAAACGTGGAGAAAAAATTGAAATTATTGGAAAACTTGATGAGGCATGTAACCCTCCACTTGATAGAGTAGTATTTAGTTAACCTAACTTTACTGACAGTCTTTTTGCAACTTCTAGGTATGCTTCCTTTAAATCTCCTAAATTCAAACGAAAGACATCTTTATCTAGCTTTTTATAAGTATTTTTATCCCATAATCTGCAGTTATCAGGGCTAATTTCATCAGCTAAAACGATTTTAGTACTGTCATTTATTAATCTGCCAAATTCTAACTTGAGATCAACTAAATATATACTTGCATTTGAAAATAGGTGAACTAATATTTCGTTGATTTTTAAAGTTGTAGTTTTAACTTCATCCATTTCTTTGCTAGATAGCCAATCAAAATACAGTATGTGATTTTCACTTACCATTGGGTCGGCTAGGTCATCATTTTTGTAAAAAAAATCGATTATAGGAGATGCAAGCCTCTCACCTTCTTTGATATTAAAACGTTTGCAAAAGCTGCCAGCTGCGACATTTCTAACTACTACCTCAAGAGGTATTATCTTGAGCTTTTTGACTAGCTGTTCTCTTTCATTCAGAGTTTTTATAAAATGCGTGCTAATTCCTGCTTCTTCGAGCTTTTCCATGATAAAAGCACTAACATGATTATTAATTATTCCTTTGCCCTCAATAATTTCATATTTTTCCTTATTGAATGCTGTGACATCATCTTTAAAGTGCTGTATGACAGTTGATGAATCTTCAGTTTCAATAATGGCTTTCGCTTTACCTTCGTATATCGTTTTATTCAGTGACATGTTTAATTTAACTATATATTATATCAATTTACTGTTCTTAGAGTATAGCCCCAAATAACTTAAAATAAACCTTAATGGCATTCAATGTTACAATATTAACCATATTTCCAGAAATGTTTCCCGGGTTTTTGAACTATTCTCTTGCCGGAAAAGCGTTAGAAAAAAAAATATGGAACCTTGAAGTAATAAATATTCGTTCTTTTGCAAAAGATAAACATTCAACTGTGGATGATGTTCCATATGGAGGCGGAGCAGGAATGGTTATGCGCCCTGATGTAATTGGTAGTGCAGTGGATAGTATGTTCTCTGTTCATAAAAACACTAAGTTTATTTACATGACTCCATCTGGCGCGAAGTTTAATCAGAATATTGCCAGAGAATTATTAGAGTTTCCTCATATAACAATATTGTGTGGTCGATTTGAAGGTATTGACCAAAGGATAATTGATGCGTATACTCCTTATGAGTTAAGTATTGGAGATTATATACTTTCAGGAGGTGAGCCAGCTGCAATGGTGGTTCTTGATGCATGCATTAGACTTCTTCCAGGTGTAGTAAATAATACCGATAGTATTACTGAAGAAAGTTTTAATTATGGTGGTGGTGTACTTGAATATCCTCAATATACTAGACCTGAGCAGTGGAAGGGATATAAAGTACCTGAGGTTTTGTTATCTGGCAATCACAAAAAAATAAGTGATTGGAGGCAGAAGCAGTCTCATGTTATAACAAAAAAGCGTAGGCCTGAATTATTGAGTGGAGAGATAAATGACAAATTTACTTAAAAAATTTAACGAACAGCAAATGCAAGTGTTAGCTAAAGAAATACCAGAATTTCGTCCTGGCGATGATTTGAAGGTCACTTTTAAAGTAGTTGACGGTACAAGTGAACGTATACAGATATTTGAAGGTGTATGTATATCAAAAAGGAACCGCGGGTTACATTCTTCTTTTGCAGTCAGAAAAGTGAGCCATGGAGAAAGTATAGTGTCTCAGTTTTTTGTTTATTCTCCTGCACTGGTTTCAGTGCAAGTGACAAGAAAAGGAAAGGTTCGTAGAGCAAAACTGTATTATCTGTGCAAACTATTTGGAAAAGCTGCAAGGATCAAAGAGCGTACTACTTATGTTAAAAAGAAATCTAAGTAGATACAATAGGGAGTGATGTCAATTGTGTCATCTCAGAACTCTCTCTTGTCATCCCAGTGCGTGACACACAACTGTACGAACATTGTGTTTGCCTCCCGCTGTGGTGTCATCCCAGTGCTCCGACACTGGGATCCAGCATTCATTATTCTCCTTTTGGTTTGTGCTTTCATGGAAAATGTAAAAATTATTTGCAGGCAAAGCCTGCTGGATCCCAGTGTCAGCTACTTGCATGACAAAAAAGGGGAAAGTTTTTTCAAATCCTCGTGTAAAGAAAAGTAAATGAGTATAAAGAAAAAATTCCTTAAATTACTTCAGTCAAGGCGTGTACATGCTCGTATAAAAAGGAAAAATAAAAAGAACAGAGCGCTACGCTTTTGTTCTTTCACGGCACTAGTTATCTCACTTGGCTGTCCTGTGTGTATATTGTTGAGTATATTAGTTAACTCTTACAGTGCCTTAACAGTAACGAAAATTTTATTGCCAGTTGAAATAAATGCTGATCTTGCTTTGGCGAGTAATCCTAGTGATTTGCGGTATAAGTCCATTGGCTTACTCAACGATTCTTTACGTAAGGTGTTTGGAGGAACTGATTTTAAAGACGGTGACGAAATTTTAAGTCGTAATTCTTACAAAGAACTAGAGAAATTTTTTCGTAAGAAAGTAAAAGATAGTGGTGAATATGAGATCTGGTTTACCGCGTCAAGTATAATTAATTCAATAAATAAAGATAAATATTTGAATGATCGTTATGCTAAATTACTTGATTGGCTAAAAGAAAAGAGGAGAGTGAAAAAATTTTTTAATAAGTCTTTATTCCTTAAATCTGACTCTCGTGAACCTGAAAATGCAGGGATTTTAGGAGCGTTTATCGGTTCATTAATGACAATTATAGTGTGCCTAGCATTAGCATTACCAATAGGAATTATGTCGGGCATCTGTCTTTACGAATTTATGCCTAAAAATAGGCTAATGACTAATATTGTAGAAATTAGCATGAATAATCTTGCTGCAGTGCCTTCAATAATATTTGGTGTAGTGGGCTTAACTCTCTATCTTGGCATATTTGGGCTACCACGCTCTTCACCACTTGTTGGTGGAATGACTCTTTCATTTATGATGTTACCTAATATTATAATTGCAACAAAAAATGCCTTTGCGAATGTTCCTATTACGATAAAAGATGCAGCGTTTGCGCTCGGTGCACCTCACATCAAGGTGATATTAGATCACTCTTTACCGATTGCGTTACCAAGAATAATACATGGTACTGTGCTTGCAATTGCAAGGATTTTAGGTGAATCTTCTCCTTTACTTATGATGGGTATGGTGGCATTTATTGCTGATACACCTACGTCCTTTTTCGATCCGGCGACTGTTCTACCTGTGCAAATATACATATGGTCAAGCAATCCTGAAATTGCATTTGTTGAACTTGCTGCTATCGCAATTATAGCTTTATTATTGGTGTTATTTGCGTTAAATTTAGTAGCAAATTTTGTAAAAAGGAAATTCGAATTTTTTAATTTTTAGCAATTCATGAAAATCACAGTCCTATCTGGTTATGGCTTAAATTGCGAAAAAGAAACTGCATTTGCATTTATGGAATGCAGCAGAAAACTTGGTATTGGTAATATTGAAGTAAAAATCGTTCACATTAACGATATCATAGATAATCCAGGTGAACTGAAATTAAGCAATATACTTGCAATTCCAGGGGGTTTTTCCTATGGTGATGACACTGGTGCTGGTAATGCGTTTGCTTTACGTATTAAAAACAACTTGTTGGATGAGTTTCAAGAGTTTTTATCTCAAGACAAGCTGATTATAGGAATATGTAATGGTTGTCAGATATTAGTAAAATTAATTCCAGAATTCTCTAGTCTAGCTTTAATCCATAATGATATAGGCAATTATCAATGCCGTTGGATTAGAGTGAGAGTTAATTCAAAGAGTAATTCTGTTTGGCTACGGGGCCTGAGTGAACTATATCTCCCTATTGCTCATGGGGAAGGCAAATTTTTTATGGATCAAGATATTTTGAACCAATTGATTGAGAGCAATTCCACCGCATTACGTTACATTGATAAAAATGGCAACTATGCTAACCTACAATTTCCTTACAATCCGAATGGATCTACATACGACCTAGCAGCTTTATCAGATAAAAGTGGAAGAGTGCTAGCTTTAATGCCCCATCCAGAAAGGGGAATATTTTTTACCCAGCAAGATAATTGGCCCCTTGAAAAAGAAAAGAGCAAGCGTTTAGGTGTTGCTGTGCCAAAATATGGCGATGGAATGCTTATATTTGAAAATGCACTAAAGTATTTTTGTTAAAATTTATTGATAGGGATTTATGGTCGAAATTATCCCCTGATATTGCAAAAAACTTACTTGACACCCTTCGCCAGCGTCCTTATCATGATAGTGAAGCTATTGTATTTGCTTTCGCCAATCTGCAGATTAAAAGGTAAGGATTACTTAATGTATCGGCGTCTTATGTTCAATTTTTTGCAGTATATAGATACTGTATGTCTTTACAAAACTTCATCTACATCTAGATTTTTATCTAAATAAGCTGAACGCGCTTATAAAGCGTTACAAGACATCAAAAAATGCCAATACTCGACAGAGATAGTAAAAGACTAGCTAACTCGGGGATTCTTTGTCTTTTTTTCTGCTTAGTAAATTTCTTAAACATTTGCAGCGTAGGTTAGTTGCAATTAAAAGCGGCTGAATCTCGCTTGTCAAGCGTTTAAAACATAAAAAACGCCAATATTTTAAAGCGGATAATAACCACGGGGCTTCTTTTGCCTTTTTTTTCATTTGGTAAATTTCTTAATATTTATAGCTAAACAACAACCGTCATCCCGCAGCGGGATCTATGCTTTGAGATACCGCGAATGAATCGCGGTATGACGGTGTAATGATGGTTAAGTATCCCGCTGCTTGTTAGCGGGATCTATGTTAAGGTATAGTAGGGGATCTATGTTAAGAGATACCGCGAATGAATCGCGGTATGACGGTGTAATGATGGTTAAGTATCCCGCTGCTTGTTAGCGGCTAAGAGATACCGCGAATGAATCGCGGTATGACGGTTAAGTAGGGTGTCATTCCAGTGCTCCTTTTTTTGTCATCCCAGCGTCACACGTTGGTTTCAACATTATATCATGAACTTTCTAAAATTCATTGAACTGTGCTTTCAAACGGTAGTGCCGGGGTGTGAGTATAACGATTATCAGTATATAAAAGTCATAGCAGACAGGCTGGAAGCAGCGAGCGCTGGTGAAGTGAAACGAATAATATTCAATATGCCTCCGCGCTCGATGAAGTCCATGTGCATAAGCGTTGCGTGGCCCGCATGGATACTGGGAAACCAACCAACTGCGAGAATAATAGTTGCAAGTTATTCTCAGCGGCTCAGCGAAAAGCACTCGCTCGACACCAGGTGCGTGATGCAGTCTAGTTGGTATAGAGCGCTATTTCCAGAGATAGAACTATCCAAAGACCAGAATACCAAATATAAATTTCAAACAGTGCAGAGAGGATACAGAATCGCAACATCAGTTGGTGGAACACTAACTGGTGAAGGTGGTGATTTTATCATTGTGGACGATCCGCTCAGTTCTGCTCAAGCTTTGAGTGAAACGTTTAGAAAGCGTGCTACAAATTGGTTTGACCAGACTTTAGTAACCAGGCTGAACGATAGAAAAAAAGGAGTCATCGTTCTTGTAATGCACAGGCTACACCAGGAGGACTTAACTGGACACCTTCTCTCCAAGCCAAAAAACATATGGCATCATATTTGTTTGCCAATGATTTCTGAAAATAAGCAGGTTATTTATTCAATCAAAAAGCCAATACCTCCCGTTCCTATCATCCGAGTAGCTCAGCACTGTGCGACCAGGCGATTATATAATAAACCAGCGTCACCTGTAAGGATATTATATTCAAGAGAAGAAGGTCAGTTGTTATATCCCCTCGATGGAGGAAAAGAAGAAGTTGAGATAATAAAAGCTGAACTTGGGAATTACGCTTTTGCTGCTCAATATCAACAAAACCCTCTGCCGCTTTCAAGTGGTATAATTAAACCAGAGTGGTTGAAACGCTATAAAAAATTTCCTGATAATCTCTCGCATATAACACAAAGTTGGGATACTGCGGTTTCAACAAGTAACATGAGCAACTTTAGTGTCTGCACCACCTGGGCCAAAATAGATAATAAATTTTATTTACTCGATGTATATCGCGCAAAGCTTGAGTATCCAAAACTTAAAGAGCAAGTCCTGTCACTAGCTGCAAGATGGACGCCACACGCAATTTTAATCGAAGCAAAAACAAGTGGTCAACAATTGGTGCAAGAGCTAAAAGCGAACAGTGATTTACCAATTATCGAAATAGTACCACATGATGACAAACTCACTCGATTTTATCAAATTGTTCCGATTATAGAGTCTGGCAAGGTTTTTCTGCCGCACCAAGCAGTATGGCTGAACGATTTTGAGTATGAGATTTTGATGTTTCCTGAAACGCGCCACGACGACCAAGTGGACAGTACCGTGCAATATTTGCAGTGGGTGAGAAACAGTACTTCCAGGGTTGCAGCTATACGAGCATTGTGATTTGAGTCTACCAGTACTGGGATGACAGCTAGGAGACAACCGTCATCCCGCTGCTTGTTAGCGGGATCTAGAGATACCGCGAATGAATCGCGGTATGAAGGTTCGCGGTGGCATGACGATAAGCTCGTCATCCCGCTACGTGTTAGCGGGATCTATGCTAAAAGATACCACGGCGATATGACGGTCTGCGGCGGAATGACGGTTAAGCAATTCGTCATCCCGCTACATGTTAGCGGGATCTCTTGTTAGCGGATGAGATACCGCGAATGAATCGCGGTATGACGGTTAAGTACGTGTTAGCGGCTAAGAGATACCGCGGCGGTATGACGTAGAGCTCGCGTTAGCTATAAGATTAGCTAAATTCTGCACGTCCATAAAAAACAAACCTTCTTTTTCGTCTTGAACGCTAATAATAGCGTGAGTGTTAAAAGGTAAAGGATCATTTGTATGTCCATGGCCTACCCCTTTCATTGTAAATACAGGAAAGTTAACACTTTTTGCAAACCTTTCTTTTACAACTTCAACAAGGTTATCGTTATAGCAGTTAACGAAATCCCCAAAGATTACTGCATGTACTCCATCAAAGATGTGAGCTTGTTTTAGGTGATCTAAACTGCGCTCTATTGCGTATGGGTAGACTCTTATGTCCTCTAAAAATAGAATTTTACCTTTCGCATTTATTTGCCAAACAGTTCCTATACTGTTTTCAACTAAAGTCATATTACCACCGATGATTTTAGACTCTAATCTGCCATCTTTTAGTCTAATGCCATTATTTATCGTCTTTAGGTTATCAAATCTGATAGAATCCCGCTTGTTAAGAATTAACTCTTTCAATTTTTCAACAGAGCTTTCAGAAACGGAGTTATTTACTATCATTTCCAACATGGTGCCGTGAAGAGTTTGCCAATCATATTTAGCTTGTAGATGGATGTGCAAGGCAGTTATATCGCTATAGCCTATGAGGATCTTTTTGTTTTGAGCAATCCTTTCTTTTTTATCATTGGGTAACTTTTCTAGATAGGGAATTAACCGAGAAGCCCCTTCTCCTCCTCTGATACACCAGATTATTTTACTATCACCGGTTAGTGCACTAACCAAATCATTTGCTCTGAATTCATCAGAGTTGGAATAAAATGGATTATCATTACTATATATTTTCTCCGAAATATGGGGATTAAAATCCAAAGCTTCTACATATTCTTTTATGGTAGTCAGATCTGATTCTTTTCCCTTGGAGGAAGGAGCAATAATATCAACTTGGTCGATTGCATGAATACTTGTGTTAGCACATAAAGTGAGAATGAAATATAAAAGATAAACAATCATTAAAATATCTTATAAAACTCTTTTTTTAGTATATCATCCAATTCAGAGAGTGGAACTTTCACTCCTAGTTCTTCCATTGACGTGACGCCATAACCTTGCAACCCACAAGGAATAATACCCTTATAGTGAGAGAGGTCTGGAAAGACGTTAAGCGCTATGCCATGATAAGTTACCCATTTTCTTAAGCGAATACCAAAAGCTGCAATTTTTTTTTCTACTCCGTTATGGTTTACCCAAATACCTATTCTATCTTCTCTAAACTCTCCAAGTATATTAAATTGCTTTAAAACATTTATGATCCACTTACTTAGATCTCTAATATATAGCTTTATATCGCATTTGTTTCTTTTTTTAAGGTTTAACATTAAATATATAATGCGCTGTCCTGGACCATGATATGTGTGTTTACCACCCCTTCCTGTTTTATATATAGGAAATAATTTTTCAACAACGTCGTCATCTGTTGCACTAATTCCTGCAGTGTAAAGTGGAGGGTGCTGGAGTAGCCATACTAATTCGTCTGCTGAATTATTGTGAATTTGTTGAATTTTCTCTTCCATGGATTTTACAGCACAGTTATAATCAATAAGCTGATTAGATATTAGCCATTCTGTCATATTCTATTTCTTTTTTTTTAGTATAGCAGTTCGTTTTTTCCTGTTATTCCAGTGTGTGACACTGGGCGCAGCCTTTCTTATTCCTAATATACTTAATACTAACTTCTGTGCTATTTCTCCTTAACAAACATAGTACATGACAAATGTTTAATTATTTGTCAACACAGGTCCTCTTTACGTATAGGCAACTTTTTTTATTGAAAAATTCAGAAAAATGTTGTATAATTATTAGTAGATTTTAGGTAAAATATATGGCAAACTCAAAATTTAGCATAACTTTCAACAACGAAATTTCAGAGTGTCTTGCTGGACTGGCTAAAATAAGAAATAAGTCCATTAAAGAACTAACAGAGAAGCTAATACAAGAAGCAATTGAAAATGAGGAAGATAAAATACTAATTGAGCGTGCTGCTAAACGTAATGTTTCAGGTGTAAAGAAAATTAGAAGTGAGGATGTAGACTGGAATACAATATTATCTTCATAGAAAGCGTTCTTGAGAAAGACCTTCCAGCTCTTCCAAAAACAATAAGATTAAGGATCATAAATGCGATAAATAAGCGCCTTACAGTTGATCCCATTAACCTTGGTGAGCCATTATATTACAGATTTAAAGGACAAAGAAGATTAAGGGTAGGTGATTATCGCGTTATCTATTCCGTAAATATTATAAAATATGAAGTGGTTATCACAGAGATAGGACACAGAAAAGATATTTATAAGTAAGTACATCATATAAACATTAAATATATTTTTACTCCTTCCTGATTCATTTTCTACCTTAGGTGGCTTCGCTCAGCTCAAAAAAAAAGCTCATTCTTTTTGCTACTCCTTATTGTGCCTGCCATTTAACTATTGTGTAGAGATTGCTCTCAAACATAATGTTCGTACGTTAGTATATCCTTCCTGTGACACCAATTGATATAATTCTACCACAAATTCAATTTTTTAGGAGGCACATATGAATTTCAACATCTTTCAAAGAAAAAAAAGCGCAGTATTTACTAAATATTCTGCTTTGCAGCTAATGATGGAGCCAAGTTGGAGTAAGCGTGATTATGTAAGTTTTGCTGAGGAAGGTTACATAAAAAATGTTATTGCCTTTCGAGCAATCAATATGATTGCAAGTGCTGCATCTTCGGTACCTTTTACTCTCTGCCAGCTTACTGAACAGGGAAAATCGCAATTAAAAGCCCATCCATTACTGAAATTACTTTATTCTCCTAATCCAATGACATCAAAATCGGAATTTATTGAGGGGATTGTAACTTATCGGTTAGTTAACGGCAATTCTTATATATTGATGATTGAGTCACAGAATAGTAGAAAACCACCAACAGAGCTTTATCTTCTGCGCCCAGATAGGGTTGAAATTGTTCCAGGGAGAAATAACGTTCCTTATATCTATCGTTATACCATAAATAACAACAGTTATGACTTTAAAGTTGATAAACTAACTGGATGTTCAGCAGTGTTGCACTTAAAGACCTTTAATCCTTTGAATGATTGGTATGGGTTATCACCAATTGAGGCAGCTGCATATAGCATAGATCAACATAATCAGGCGGGTGCTTGGAATCAAGCGATGTTGCAAAATGGGGCAAGACCAAGTGGTGCAATAGTTGTAAAATCAGCAAAAGATGGAAGTGGTGGAAGTTTAAGTCAAGAGCAGTACCAACGCTTAAAAGCGCAGATAAATGATCATTATTCAGGTTCTATAAACGCTGGAAGACCGATATTGCTTGAAGGAGGCTTGGAGTGGAAAGAAATGAGCTTATCGCCAAGGGATATGGATTTTATTGAGTCCAAACACAGCTCAGCTCGTGATATTGCGCTAGCTTTTGGCGTTCCACCGCAATTGCTTGGCATACCGGGTGATAACACTTATAGCAATTTAGTCGAAGCACGCTTATCCCTCTGGGAGCAGACGGTTTTACCAACGCTAGAAAATATTATCTGTCACCTGAATTCTTGGCTGATACCAAGATTTGGTGAAGATCTGTGCTTGTCGTATGACAAAGATGCAATAGAAATTCTCATGGAAAAAAGACAAAAGTTGTGGAAATACGTAGAAAACGCAAGCTTCATGACGCTCAACGAAAAGAGAGAAGCATTTGGCTTGCCACCACTGCCAGGTGGTGATGAGTTAGGTTAAGTTTGTATCCGTTCAGATGAGTTCATTGTCCCCTAAACCGTACGCCTAAGTAAATCAACTATTTTTCTTGCCAACCAGAGCGGTGAAGATTTGGTCTACATCAAAACTCATCTTAGGACGCCAAATAGGGCCATCCAAATGCATATCGATATAGATTGGATTACTATAATTTGGTGGTATGAAAAAGAACCTGAATATAGAATTTAAAGTGAAGTTAGATAAGGTTAAATTAGAAGAGATCGACCCTGATGCTTGATCAATCCCGAATTGTAAACTAGTTGAACATATGCCACTCTTAATACTTGCTTTTCCGCTAATATTTTCAAAAAATGTTTTACCGTTATATATATCAATATAAGCAAGTGTGGAGATTTCAGACTTATTATTACTGCTTAACAAATTAGTGATAAATGAATTGAAATCTACATTAGTAACTTCTATTCCTTGCGCTTGTAAGTTTACATCTCCTGATAAGTTACTAGCCCAATCATGAAAACTTTTTCCTTGAGTTTTGATTTCACCATTTAAGCTTACCTGACCATTTACATTGTCAATTCCTATAACCTTACCAATCTTTTTAGTGTCCAAATTTACAATAGAAAATCTTGTATTCATTGAGTCTGATCTTAAATAACCCTGAAAAAACACTTGCCCGCGTTCTAATACGTAACTTGCCTGCCTGATAGTGATAGTGTTGTTTCTCATTACCGCATCCAAATTAAAATCTTTTAAAACATTCTGCTCGGTTTTAAATTCTGCAGTATTGATTTGCACATTTGCATCAAAGCCTTCTTTATCATCCAAAAAATCAAGCTGCTTTGTTGACCATTGAATTTGATCTATCTCATTTCTTGAATTTCTTTTCGTCTCTACTAAATTTGGTAATGTAATAATTTTTCCATTAAATTTACTGCCCGTAAGGTTAACATCTAATAAAGGTTTGGCGTATTTTTGATCTGCTAATATTTTTGCATTACCGGTAATATCGAAATCTTCTCCAGATAGTTTTATTTTATCTGCAACTAGCTTACCTTTTTCCATTTTCAGCAAAAAATCCAAATTTTTAATTTTCGTATCATTCAATGTAAGGTTATTAACACGGGCCTTTATATTTGTATCATACTGAAAATTTTTCAGCCATTGCATTTTAGGTAAACTGCTAAATAATGAATGATCATATTTATCTGCATCAAGATTATGCATGCTAAATTCACCATTGACCACATTGTGTTTTTTTGTATGGCTTACTCTAATTGACCCTTGCAAGGATTCCTTATTATTTAGCAGTCTAATGTCTGAGATAGATAATATTCTTGGTGCAAGGTGCAGTTTAGAACTTAGTGTAAATTGATTTTTCTGGTTTTCTTTCATCTTTATAGAAGGGAAAAAACATGAAATGAATGACTCAAAATCATTTCCTTCGACTAATAAATCACCGTTGAATTCAGATAGGACATTATTGTTTGAGATCTCTCCTGATAAGTAAGATATATTATTGATTCCAGGAAATTTAAGAAGCGTATTAACTTTTACTTTGCCATCAGTGGATTTTAGTACAGCACGGAAATTGTCCAATATTTTGTTTTGATATTGAATGTTAGAAGCTTCTATATTAAAATTTAAGCTCAAGTTCTTTGGCACAACTGCTCTAAAGCATTCCAGAAGGTCTTTTATATTTGTTGTTTTTTGTGAATCATTTTGTATGGAATCTAAGTCAACTTTACTGAAGCTAATATTGAGATTAGTGTGATCGCTTTTTCTATCGTTTTGTATTGTACCACTGGCTTGCATGCTTTTGGAATCAATTTTTAAGTCAGTTACCGTAAACTCACTTTCGTTAAGACTTATATTGGATGATATCTTGATATTTTCGCTAGGAATAACACAAGGGAGAAAGCTAAGATTAATGATTTTTGCTAAATTACTCACAGAACCGGAACTATTATTAATCGTTAGTGTTAAATTACCCTGGAGTTCTTCTTGATTTCTATTACCTGTAAATAGCAAATTTACAAAATTTGATTCAACACTAATGTGTACGTCCCTTTTTGTGATATCAACCTTTCCTGAAAAATCGTAATTATTATCACCTACCTTTACTTTACCAGAGAATTGCCTATTTTTTTTTACAGCAACCTCCTTTATGTTAACAATATCAGCGAAATCACTCTTAAAACTTACTTGGCTGTCTTTTATTACTATATCAACTATGTTACCACTGGCTTTTGCATTTATAATATTAAGTAAATTTTCTTTATTGCTTTTCATGCCAAACAATGTGATTGACTTTGGTTGCAATGAGAATAAAAGCAACGATAGGAACGATGGCCTTATTTCAATTTTTCTTACACTAATTAAATCTGATAACTTTTGCTCTTTATTTTCGTTGTATTGTATATATACATTATAGATAGTGAGCTTTGGGGTAATCAACGAAACTTTAATTTTTCCTCCAATATGCACTTTAGCATCATACGTCTTCTCCAACTCTTTTATAACATATCCTTTGTAGCCACTCCAATCCTTAAAAGTTGCAGCAACATGCATGAGAATTAATAGCAGCGAGATTGATAATATAGCATATAAAGAAAGTCTCATAATTTACACATGCTTAAAGTTTCCCTTAAATATTAAATAGAGAATACCAAAATAAACAATAACACTCAAAGCTATTAAAGTCGTTAAATAAACAATACGAGCCAACATTTTATCAAAAAATAATCCTGCCAACAAAGAATTAAAAATATAAAGGGCTATTGACATGACTGCCGTTGCTACAAAAATTTTCATGACATTTAACAATAACGCTTGGCTAACCTTATACATTTTATTTATTGTTAAATAACTAATTAATAGAATGGAGTTTATCCAAGTGGAAACGGAAGTAGCAATAGCAATCCCCGTATGCTGATACTCGTTCATTAACAAAAGGTTTAGCACTACATTAATTCCAAGACACATTAGCGAAAATATGGTTGGTATTTTCAGATTGCCTTTAGCAAAAAATGTAGGTAGCAATACTTTATTTATAATAAATGCAGGTAAAGAAAGAGAAAATGCTATTAAAGTGGGAACAGTTTGCTGCACTGCATAATGATCAAACCGGCCGTAAGAAAAAAGCGTAAGTAAAATTATGTCGGGAATAATGATAAAGGCAGCAGTTGTTGGCATAATTAACATTAATCCTATGTTGAGAGCCTTGTTCTGTATTTTGACTATATTTTCAGTATTATCCACCTGTTTTGAAATTAAAGGAAGAAGCACTGTACCAATTGCAGTACCGATTATTCCCTGCGGTAGTTGATTTAGTCTATCGGCATAATATATATAGGACACCGCATTTGGTATAAAACTCGCCATGATTGTATCAATCCATAAGCTTATTTGAGTTACACAATTATTGATAATTGCAGGTACCACACGCTTAAAAAATAACCTTACTTCATTGCTTAATTCAAGGCTAAAAGAAAAAGCTGCCTTTAATTTATATGCACTAAATAGCATCAGCAACAACTGAAAAACTCCTCCTATCAGCACAGCTATAGAAAGGTTGTGCGCTGAGGTTTTTACGTAAGGCACAAACAAACTGATGATTAAACAAAGATTCAAAACGATTGGTGCAATAGCTGTTGAAGCAAAATGCTGCTTTACTTGCAGCATTCCACCAATAAGTGATGCAATTGAAACAAAGATTATGTAGGGCATCATAATTCTTGATAAAGTAACAGTAAGGGTAAACTTACTTTGGTCAAATCCAGGAGCAAAAATTTGAATCATATAAGGGGAGAAAGTTTGCATAATAAGGCAAAAAATTACTAAGATAATAAACGTAATGGATATTACACTACTTGCAAAATTAAATGCCTTTTTATTATCATATGATTCTGTCGAATATAACGGTATGAATGAGGTAGTGAACGCTCCTTCTGCAAAAAATGCTCGAAATAGATTGGCAAAGCGAAACGAAGAAAAAAATATGTCTGCAAGAGAGTTCGCACCAATAACCGTAGCAATCAATACATCTCTTATTAACCCTGAGATCCTTGAAATAGCCGTAAAAAAACTAAATGTGAAAATACTTTTAAACATACCACTACTTCATTAGTGTCAATACGATTAACTATAATGGTAAAAGTATCAATGAAAATATTTATTGGCTAAACTTAAAACCCTCTGCAAAAGGAGAGTTAAATAATCAATTGACTATTTGCGCTCTTATGTTAGAAATTTTATATCTTGGCGGGCGTAGCTCAGTTGGTAGAGCGTCAGTTTGTGGTACTGAATGTCGCCAGTTCGATCCTGGTCGCTCGCCCCACTAAAACCCGATAATTTGAAAAACCGTCATCCCGCTGCTTGTTAGCGGGATCTAGAGATACCGTGACGGTATGACGTGAGTTAGCTATACATTGGCCACTGATGATTGAAATAGTTAATTACTGTAAAATTTGACATTAATCGCTAATAGTTAGAATATTAGTAGAGTAAGAATTACTCAAGAAGGCATGCATAAATATGATGTAGTAGTAGTAGGTGGTGGTCATGCAGGGTGCGAAGCTGCTGCTGTTGCAGCTCGCCTTGGTGCAAACACGCTGCTTATAACTCATAAAATTTCAACTATAGGGGAAATGTCCTGCAATCCAGCAATCGGAGGAGTTGCAAAGGGTGTTGTAGTCAGGGAAGTTGACGCTCTTGATGGAATAATGGGAAGAGCAATCGACCGAGCAAGCATACACTCAGTCATTTTAAATAGCAGCAGAGGTGCGGCAGTGTGGGGACCACGTGCACAGGCAGACCGAAAATTATACAAGCAAGCAATACAGGAAATTATTTTAAATTATAACAACTTGACGGTAAAAGAAGAGTCAGTTGACGATTTTCTTATAGAGAGTAATAACAATGGAGAATTGTGCATTAAAGCTGTAATAACAAGCTCAGGGGAGCATATACTGACAAGCAAAGTCGTTCTAACTACAGGAACTTTCCTGCAAGGTGTGATTCATATAGGAGAGCAGGTAACTCCTTCAGGGAGAATGGGAGATAAGCCTGCCGTAGAACTTGCAAATACGTTGAAGAGATATGATTTTAGATTAGGTAGACTGCGCACCGGAACTCCGCCAAGGCTTGATCGTGGCACTATAAACTGGTCAATATTGCAAGAACAAGTGGGTGATAATCCACCTGTGCCGTTTTCTTATCTCACAGAAAAAATTAACCAACCTCAGGTATCATGCTTTATTACCCATACTAATGAAAACACGCATAAAATAATTCGAGAGAATCTGCACAGGTCAGCTTCTTCATATTTAGATGACATTGTTGCACCAAGATACTGCCCATCCATTGAAGTTAAAGTTAATAAATTCGCAGAAAAAGGTAGTCATCAAATATTTTTAGAACCAGAAGGCCTGGATGATGATACTGTATACCCAAATGGAATTTCAAATTCATTGCCTATTGAAGTGCAGTGTGAAATGATAAAGAGTATTAAAGGACTTGAGAACGCAGAAATATTGAGACCTGGGTATGCAGTTGAGTATGACTATATTGATCCACGAGAGCTATTTCATACTCTTGAAACTAAGAAAATTAAAGGTCTATATTTTGCTGGCCAAATTAATGGCACCACTGGATATGAAGAAGCAGCAGGGCAAGGAATTATTGCCGGAATTAATGCAGCACTTTCTGCATCTGAAAAAAAAGAAAGCTTTGTTCTCCATCGTACAGATTCGTATATCGGTGTAATGATAGACGATTTGGTCACCAAAGGGGTGATCGAGCCTTATAGATTATTTACCTCACGTGCAGAATATAGGCTAGCTATCAGGTCAGACAATGCGGATAGAAGATTAACACAAAAAGGTTATGATATTTCCCTTGTTTCGCATGAGAGATACTCTGTTTTACAGAATAAACTTAAATCCATTAAGCAGCTTGAAGAGAAGTTAGGGAGTCTGACGATTACTCCTGAGCAGCTTAGGTCTTATGGTATCAAAATATCTTATGATGGGATAAGAAAAACGGCACTAGATTTACTCAGCTATCCAAACATCGACTGGAATAAATTACAAGAAATATGGCCGGAGTTAAGCAGCGTCACGCGCTGGAATGACAAAATGGGACACACCAAAGCGGATAATAGAGCTAAGAATGAAATATGCGAAGCGGTTGAAATTGAAGCAAAATACAAACCTTATCTAATAAGACAAGAAGCGGATATGAAGTTTTTACGAGAGGAAATTAACACTCAAATTCCAATTGATTTCAACTATTCACAAGTTAAAGGCCTGTCAAGTGAAGTAATAGAAAAGTTGCAGACGATAAAACCAGCGACGATTGGCATTGCAAAGCAAATACAAGGCATCACTCCCGCAGCGATAGTGAGCATATTAGTGTACCTTAGGAATAAGAAAACGAAAGTAGCTGCTGTGAGGTATCCCATGTCAAAAATCGAAGAATTTCGTTCATTTATGCATGAAATAAATGTTGATGCATTTATGTTGCATACTAAAGACGAATATTCAGAGGAGCTAACAAAGCTGTGTGGCTTTACAGGAACAAATGGGCTACTTATCGTTACAAAAGACAACAAGTGCCCATTTTTTACGGATGGACGCTACATCACACAAGCTCGCAATCAGCTCGATCGGGGCAATTTTCAAGTATATAATATACAAGAAGAGGATCCACGCGAATGGATAAAAGCAAACTTAACATCGACTGCCTCACTAGGTTATTATTTGCAATATTTTACCATAGAAGATATAAGAAAGTATGAGAATATCTGTAAATTAATACCCTGTTTAGCTGGAAAAAAAAGTGACTGTCGAAAACAAGCAGTGGTTTTACATTCTATTGAATATGCTGGTGAAAGTAGTAAGGACAAATGTGAAAAAATAGCTAAAAGCATAGATAAAGAAGCTGAAGTAGTGCTTTTAACTGATCCAAATTCAATTTCATGGTTATTAAATTTAAGAAATGAAAATGCTAAATATACTCCATGTATATTGGGCCGTGCTATATTGTATAAAAGCGGTAATGTTGATTTGTTTATTCAAGATAAAGAACATTCAACTATAGAAGCAAATTTAGGCAATCATATAAATATTTTTGATATTAGTGAGCTAGAAAATTCGCTGCACAAGCTAAATTCAATAGTTATAGATCCAAACACAACTCCAATGAGTATTATGGCTGTAATAAAAGATAAACAGGTAGCTGAAAGAGAGGATCCTTGTCTAATTTATAAAGCAGTAAAAAACCAAACTGAAATAGCTGGGGCTATAAATGCGCACATCAGAGATGGAGTGGCAGTTACAAACTTTCTACATTGGCTTGAAAATGATGTTGGTACAGAGCTTGAAGCTGAAGAGAAACTCTTAGAATACAGAAAAGAGCAGAATTTGTTTAAGCAACTAAGTTTTCCAACAATTTCAGCATTTAATGAGAATGGAGCAATAATTCACTATCGTGCAAGCAGTAAGACGAATAAGGTAATTCAGAAAAGTGGACTATATTTGATTGACTCTGGTGGCCAATACCTTGACGGCACAACTGATGTGACAAGAACTGTAGCAATTTGCAGTCCAACTAATGAGCAAATAACCCACTATACAATAGTGTTGAAAGCTCACATTGCTATAGCAAGTGTCATCTTTCCTCCTGGCACTACTGGTGGAGAATTGGATATATTGGCACGTACGCATTTATGGAAATTTGGAATGGACTATATGCATGGTACAGGGCATGGAGTAGGAAGTTACCTATCAGTACACGAAGGACCACAAGCAATATCAAAAAGTAATAAAGTAAAATTAGTACCAGGCATGATACTTTCCAACGAACCTGGTTATTACATTCCGGGAGAGTATGGAATAAGAATTGAAAATCTGATGTATGTTGATAAACATGAAAATGGTTTCTTGGGATTTAAACAACTAACCTCTATTCCATATGATAGAAGGCTAATAGATGTGCAAATGCTTACTAAAGATGAAATTGAATGGATAAATGACTATCATCGATTTGTCTATAAAAACTTAGAAAATAGCGTCAAAGATAAGGAATGGTTAAAGAAGGTATGTGACCCTTTATAAGCAAAGGAGCATTTTTTATTATTTAAAAAGTATTAATGCAATTGTGACAGGTATTTTGTATTGTTTTTAATTTTAAAATAATATATAATAAAGAATACGTATTTTTAGGTAGGTTATAATTATGATAGACAAAGGGCAAGAAGATGAATTTATGAAGCAGTATATGGATACTTGCAAAGAGCAAATAGAAAAATTAGCCAAGGATCCTGAATTGCTTAATCAGACTTTAAAACCATTTATGCAAATGTCTCAGCAGCTTATGGCTGGCGGTATGTTAGAAGGGGCTATGCCTGGCATGATACCTGATTTGGGCAGTATGGATGTTAACAAGATGATTGCTCAGATGAAGGAAATGATTGACTACATAAGAGGTAACTATAAGGAACTAATGAAAGAGCACAGCTCGCAGATTCAAGAGCTTGATGAATCCAGTAAAAAGCTAAGAGGTTTAGTTAAAAAATTGATAGAAAAGATCGAAAGTAAATAAATAACATCTGGATTTCTGTCATTCTATATACAACTTTCTAGTTGGACGGTAAGTCGAGGTCAATTATTGATGTCATGAAAGTAGCTGACACTGGTTCCTTTATGACGGCAGTGCCCAGAGGTGTCATTCCAGTGCTTGACACTGGGATCCAGTTCTTATTACCTGGTGTAAAGTTAAGTTTCCTGGATTCCAGTGTCAAGCACTGGAATGACAGCAATCCTACGTCATACCGCGATTCATTCGCGGTATCTTAGTATAGATTCCGCTAACAAGTAGCGGAATGACGGTTTTTCAAATCGTCGATGAACCTAAGTCACTTTAGCTATAGTATCGGGAACGTAATTGCACATTGGTTTTACAAATTTGAAAATTAGTGTTAAATAAAAATATAAACGCAAAAGGAAAAGAAATGATTGAACTTAAAGGCCCAGAAATTTGTGCAGGCGGAAATAAGAAAAATTTGATTATTTTTTTACATGGTTGGGGCTCAAGTGGCGATAATTTTGTTCACCTTGCTAAAGTTATGAGCAAGTTTTTACTGGGTTCATATTTTGTAGCACCCAATGCTCCGTTTGAAAGAGAAATAGGTGATGGTTATCAGTGGTTTAGCTTGGAAGATCGTAGTGAGGAGGCGCTATATAATGGAGTAAAAAATGCTACATCAATTGTAAATCATTTCATTGATACAAAATTAAAGGAGCTTAATTTAAAAGATACGCAACTTTCTTTAGTTGGATTTTCTCAAGGAGCAATGCTTGCAATACATACAGCTCTCACCCGCTCTCAATCCTGTGCATCAGTTGTTGCATACTCTGGTAGGTTTCTTTCACCTTCAAAAGCTGCACCAGAGATCAAATCAAAACCTAACATATGTGTTATCCATGGTGATGCTGACGACGTGGTACCTTTTTCGTCCCTCGACTTAGCGGTTAAAGCTCTGAAAGAAAATGGAGTAAATGTTGAAGGACACCCAATTCATGCATTAGGGCATATTATTAATGAAGAAGGGATAAAATTAGGAGTAGAATTTATCGAGAAGAATTTTAAAAATTAATTTTCATGCACTTGTTTTGCTTTGGTTATGGATATGTGGCTAAATTTTTATCGAAAAAACTGCTGAACTTAGGTTGGAAAGTTAGTGGCACATCAAGAAGTAAAGATATACAAAATGTAATCCTCTTTAATTATGAGAAGGTTAGCCAAGATCTGCTTAAAAGCGCAACGCACGTTTTAATTTCTATTCCTCCAGATGGTGATGATGTTGTGGAGAGATACGGTGATTGCCTGCAAAATGTTAAATGGTTTGGTTATTTGTCTGCAACTAGCGTCTATGGTGATCACTCTGGTAATTGGGTGAATGAGGAATCTGAAACAAAACCTATAGAAATCAGAGGAGAAAAGCGCCTTAGATCTGAAAAGAGGTGGCTGAATAGCAAACTGCCTGTACATATTTTTCGTTTAGCTGGAATATACGGTCCTGGTAGGAACGTGTTAATTGACTTGCAGCTTGGCAAAGCAAGAAATGTGAAAAAAGAAGGGCATTTTTTTTCTCGTATTCACGTTGAAGATATATCGAATATTTTATTTTCTTCCATGCAAAACATAAAACCTGGTGAAATATACAATTGTGCAGACGATTTACCCACTACACAATCTGAAGTGGTAATATATGCGACCAAACTTCTCAATGTTAGCCCTCCAGAACCAATTGAGGCTTCTTCCCTACCAGATTATGCACAGAGTTTTTATTTAGGATCAAAAAAAGTAAGTAATGTTAAAATTAAAAAAGATCTTAATGTCTCTCTAATTTATCCTAACTACAAGGTGGGATTAGAGAGTTTGCACGTAAACAAAACTGAAATCACATCAGAATGATAGATAGGCTTATTGTCACTGCCATTAAGTTAAGGAAAGAATGGTTAAAAACTGAACTAAAAAGTCAGAAATAATTAAGGATTTATGACAAATGCTGAAACAGAATAGAGTAAACTTTAAAGCAGATAAACTCTGAAGTGTAAATTACTTAAGAAATAGTGACCTTACCCAGAAAAAGTGGAGAGAAAGAAAAGAGTTTTTTTGGGTAAAATAAAATTTTGGAGGATTAGAAATGGCAAGAGAATATACGGCAGAATTCAAATTGGAAGCTGTTAAGCTGGCAAATGAACAAAGAAAGGTAGGTCAACCAGTTGCAAAAGTAGCAAGAGATCTAGGAATAAGGGATAGTGTATTAGGAAAATGGATGAAGAAATATAACGAAAAAAAGTCAGCGGCAAATGCATTTCCAGGTAGAGGTAACATGGCTCCTTACGACAAAGAGAGGTTTGATTTACAAAGCAAGAGTAACAAGGGAAAGAGACATTTAAAAAAAAGCCCTGGCCAGTCAAAAAGAGTAAAATATTTTTTTATATAGTAACTGCTATAAAGTACAGGAATTATGTAGGATTTTCTGCTAGTGGCTACTATAAGTGGACCACAAGAAAAATAAGCAGTAGAGAATCAGCAAATAAAGAGCTACTCGAAGCTATTCAAAAAATATATCAAGTTTCTAAATGTAGATATGGAGCTCCTAAAATTCATGCTGAATTGAAGGCTTTGGGTAAAAGTTGCAATTTGAAAACGGTGCAAAGTATTATGCAGAAAAATGACATCAGGGCTATACTGAAAAGAAAGTTTAAAATTAAAAAACAACAAACAGATAATAGAGCTGTAGCTCCCAATATACTAGATCAAAACTTTATTGTTGATCAACCAAATAAAGTATGGGATTACTTACATCAAAACCAAGGAGGGATGGCTATATTTGGCAGCAATAATTCTCACGTATGGTAGTTAATGAGTAGTGCAATAAATAAACAATTGGTTATGAACTCTTTATTAATGGCCATTAATAGGCGTAAACCTGTTAAAAATCTACTGCTGCACAGTGACCAAGGTTCACAATATACTGCGCAAGGGTATCAATATCTCTTAGCTGTAAAGAATATAGATGAGTAATAAAGGCTGTTGTTACGACAATTCTGTTGCAGAAAGCTTCTTTAGCTCATTGAAAAGAGAAATACTTATTGATACTTCACAACACTCTGCTCAACAAACTAGAACTGCAATATTTGAATACATAGAAATTTTTTATAACAAACAACGTCACTATTAACTATTGCATTCCAGAACAATTTGATGCATCATTCTTTTTGTAAAAAACATTCCAAACTTTCTCTCCACTTTTTCTGGGTAAGGTCATATGTGTACATCCCCATCATGAATGCTATTTTCGGTAAAATCTCTTACAACGCTCAAAAGCAGAAAAACAAAAACTTGATTTTCTCAGCTAAATAGTGGACCATCAAAAGCACGCATAAATATCTACAATGAAAGAAAAAACTTTCACAATCATCGATGGCTATGGTTTTCTTTTCAGAGCTTACTATGTACTACCTCACTTAATTACCACAACAGGAATGCCAATAGGTGGTGTATATGGCTTTCTGAATATGGTTCTTAAGTACATTGCCCATTCGGACTACTTAACTATAGCACTTGATGCAGGGAAAAAGAATTTTAGGCACAATTTATATCCTGAGTACAAAGCGAACAGAGTAACGCCTCCTGAGGATCTAACTCCACAGTTCACCATACTGAGGGAAGCGGTAGAAGCTTTTAACCTCAGCTATGAAGAGATTGAAGGTTATGAAGCAGATGATATAATTGCAACACTAGCTGCAAAATACGCCAACTACCAAGACTTTAAAGTGGTAGTCGTTTCATCAGATAAAGATTTATTTCAACTCTTGAACCACAATATTTTAATATTCGACCCCATTAAAAATATATATATAGATGAAAAACAAGTAATAGAAAAATTTGGCGTAAACTCACACAAGCTTCTTGATTTATTTTCTCTAACTGGTGATGCATCTGACAACATTCCAGGCGTTCCGGGAATAGGTCCGAAGACTGCAGCTAAATTACTAGATGAATTTGATTCATTGAATAATATTATAGAGAACATTGATAACATCGAGCAAACGAGGATTCGTAATATTCTTGCTGAACATAAGGAAAAAGCGCTAATTTCAAGAGAACTTTTATCACTATGCGAAAAAGTAGACCTTCAACATGATATTGCAAAATGTGAAGTTCGCCCTCCAAATATGGAAAAACTATTATCCTTTTTAAAGAAGTATGAATTCAATTCTTTAATAGGTAAAATGGAAAAGCTTTTTTCCTATAATGGGTCTAGCACAAAAGAGAAAATAGAATATAGTAGTGAAGAGTTAGAGAAATTTTTGGAGCATTGTAGATATGAAGGCAGAATTGCAATTCATTGCCACTTTGAAGACAACTTATTAAATAAAATTTCCTTATCTTATAGCGAAAGTAATATTTTTTATATAGAGCAAGACAGCATACAAGATGCACTCATTATAATTAACTCAACTTTACTCTCAAATGGGGCGCTTAAAATAATACATAACATTAAAGAAATCAGGAAAATCTTCCCTACAGTAGAGAAGATGCTAGATTCAGTTGATGATTTGATGATAATGTCGTATAGCTTGGATACAGGAAAACACGATCACAGTATTCCAAACATAGTTGCGCATAATTTGAGTGAAAATGCAGAAATTTTCTCGGCAAAAACTTTAATAGCAATTCATGAAAAGCTAAAGCAAAGGTTATTTCAGGAAAAATTGTTCACAATTTACGAGCGCTTCGATAAGCCACTTATGAAAGTGATATTTGATATGGAGAAAAATGGGATATTACTGAACATACAAAAATTACAGGAGCTGTCCGATAAATTTCAGCAGGTAATTGCCGTGCTTGAAGATGAGATATATAATTTGGCAGGAGAAAGATTTAATATTGCTTCGCCAAAACAATTAAGTGATGTTTTATTCAACAAAATGGGGCTTAATAAAAAGAAAAAGTCAAAAAAATCTGGATCGTATAGCACCAATTATGAAGTTCTAGAGGCACTCGAAGAAGAAGGGGTAGAAATCGCAAGTAAAATCTTAAATTGGCGACATTTAAGTAAATTAAAAGGCACCTACACTGATGCATTAATAAAGCAAGTTGATCCACTTGATGGTAGAATACACACAAGCTTTTCAACGACTGCAACTGCAACTGGAAGGCTGAGCTCCAGCAATCCTAATTTACAGAATATTCCTATCAGAAGCGAAGAGGGAAATCTTATCAGACAAGCATTTATTGCGCCAAAAGGGCATAAGATAATTTCTGCTGACTATTCACAAATAGAGTTAAGACTCCTGGCACACGTTGCAAACGTTGCAGCATTTAAAGAAGCTTTTGCAAACGGACAAGATATTCATGAGATCACCGCTAGGCAAGTTTTTGGAGTGCAAGAAATAGATGAGCAATTAAGACGCAAAGCAAAATCCATCAATTTTGGAATTATATATGGCATTAGCCCATTTGGTCTTGCAAAGCGGCTTGGAATTACCATTGCGGAAGCTGCTGAATACATTAATTACTATTTTTCCTGTTACCCAGAAATAAAGGCCTATATGGAAAAAGCAGTGTCTATCGCAAGATTGCATGGTTATGTAGAAACTTTGTTTGGCAGGAGATGCTTTGTAAGAGACATAAACAATACAATTCCTTATATAAGACAATTTGCAGAAAGGGCAGCAATAAACGCACCACTGCAAGGCACCGCCGCTGATATAATAAAACGTGCGACGATTCAGCTTTTTGACCAATTAAAAGTAGGTAAAATAATCCTCCAGGTTCACGATGAACTACTGGTTGAAGTAGAAGACGAAAAGGTACAAGAAACAGCAAAACTTATGAAAGATATAATGGAAAATGCAATAGAAATTTCTGTACCACTTGAAGTAGAAATAAAAGTTGGCGACAACTGGGGTCTAAATTCCCTTAATTATGACTTAAACATCGTGAATTCTAGGAGTATAAATCATTTGAACTAATACGAAAAATATGTTAGAATAGAACATAGCAGATGCAAATAGGTCAGTCATGACAGGCCCACAAGTAAAAAGTTCAAAACCTCCAAAGTTACCTACTCAGGTAACTAACGAAGATGAGAAAATTTTTGAAAAAGAGGAACATCAGGTAATCTATGATGCCTTTATACAATTGCTAAAAAACAAAGTACAACCTAAAGAATTAAAGGAAGATGACGAGGCAGTACTCGCTTTCATGCTAAGTCAGAATCAAACTATATTCAATAATGTCAAGCTAGAAGATGTAGAACCACTCAGTGAAGAGAATTTTTCTCAGTTTTTACTTTCTGTGTTTAAAGAAATTAGAGAGCAAGGCTTAGCTAGAGAAGAGAAATTAAATAATGATAAAATACAACAAATAATAACCAAGTGTGTAGCTGATATACGCGGTACAGAAGCTAAAGATTCATCCATAAAGTTCGTATTGGAAATGCCGCTGCTGCTAATTGGAGGGATCAAAATAGACCCGAAAAATATTTCTGGCTCCTTTATGGATGGGGTGAAAGAAAAAATACCATTCTTAGGTAAAGACAAAAAAGAGGAAGATGAACCACCACTTAGTGATGAAGAGATGGTAACAACGTTCTTAAGCAAGATCTTTTTTCCTGTCCTTCTTTCCACTATTCCAATGTTAATTTTTGGTCCTACTACACTCGGAGTAGTTGTTGCTGCTATTGGTGCAATATTCGCCATAAAAGGAGGAGTGGGAGTTCTTTTTTCAAATAACAAAAAAGGTACTTTGTATGACCCTAGCTCACAAGATAAAGATGATACAGAAAAGAGAGCAAAATTGAATAAAAAAATTTGCGATGGTATCAATAAAATTTTAGGAACCCCAGTCGAGAAGGCTAAAGGGAGTGAGCAACCCACTTCTGTTTCTGAACAAATTTCCCAGGAAAACAACAGGGGAAACGAAAAGAGTGAGCAGCAAGATCGATCTTGGGCAGGAAAGGAAAACAAACGCAGGGAAGAGACCATAGAGCAGCAACCAAGTAAGAACTAGGTTTGCCAAAAGTGAGTTGTGTAAGAGGTCTACTATTATTCTATAGCACATACAACAGGAATATGGTCAGACGGATTTTCTAGCTTACGCAATCTATCATCTATGTAACATGTTTCCAATTTATCTGCAGCTTGTGGCGATAATAGCATATAATCTATTCGCATTCCTTGATTATTTCTGAGTGAATTGCCTTGATAGTGCCACCAAGTGAATTGTTGCAAATTTGGGTGAGATATTCTAAACGCATCTTTAAACCCAAGATTCAAGATCGCTCTTAACTTCTCACGTTCTTTTATATGAAAGCACACTTGGCCATTCAATAAATTTGAATCAAAAACATCAATTTCATCTAGTGCAACATTATAATCGCCAGCTATAATGGTTAACTCTTCATTTTTCAACAAAGTGCTCATTCTTTCATATAGGTTATCAAAAAACTTGAGTTTATATTCAAATGCTTGAGAGTCCAGGCTTTGACCATTTGGCACGTATACACTTCCTACCCTTACCTTCTGATTATTGTGCTTTATTATGCACTCTATATAACGCGCTTCTTGATAACCTTCTACAATGTCAATTTTAAACTTTTCCAGTATTGGATATTTAGATAAAACACAAACGCCATTTCTTGCAACTTGTCCATAGATAGCATATTCATATCCTAACTTTTCTATCTCTGCATAAGGAAATTGCTCTTCCGTACATTTTATCTCTTGCAGCAAAACTATATCTATCTGACTATCAACTATAAAACTACAAAGTTGGTTAATTCTTTTACGTATGGAGTTTACATTCCAAGTTGCAATCTTTAGCATCAGCAATCCTTATTAATTATATCGATTAAACTCTCCCCAGTAGGCAACCTCGATGTTATAATTTTTTTCCATTTGATTAACTTTAAACTATCAGCAATGTTTTTACTCATGGTATATGCAACTGTATTATTCATCACATGAGATAGTCCACTTTTTAGAACTAATGAACAAAATATCCTTGCTGTCTGTGAGGAAAAAAAAGCAACACTATCAATTTTACCATCCAACAGTAAATTTTTACACCTATTAGTTAGATTCCTTTTTATAATTGTTTTATAGAGTACAACTTCTCTTACGTTGAAATCTTCTTCAGATAATCTCTTTTTTAGGTCACATGATACTTCTTGTCCCCTTATATATAAGAACTTTATTGCGTTTGAATAATGAGCTTTTATGAATGATATCAGACCATCAACGTTGCTGTCTGCTGAGATTATATCAGAAAATCCCAAATTTTTTGCAGCCTGCATGGTTGAATTACCAACTGTAATAATCGGAAAGTCATCCACTTTGCATATTTGACTAAAAGCCTTTACACTGTTTTTACTTGTAGATATCACAACGTCAAATTCGTACGCAGATATATCAGGATTTAAGTACTTTATTGTGAATACTGGTTCTATAAAAACTTTGTATCCATACTTTCTCAATATATTTCTTGTATTGAACGAGTCCAATAAAGGCCTCGTTAATAAAATAGACTTCATTCTGATTTATTTCACTACTAGTAAAATAGTACCCTTTATACACAAATTACTGAATAAAAACTTTTATTTTGATAGCTTGAGCAATTATTCAAGTAATTGATGTGGAAGTAGGAGTACTAAGCGCTCCTACCCCAATAAGCCCACAATTTCTGCTTACACTTTTTTGACGCTAATTACATCGAACTCTTTTGAATGGCTTCCTTCAGTGGAATTATATAGCTAATATTCCTGTATAAGTTAATACTTAAGCTGCTTTTGCAGTTAGGGAGTGGTCATCAGTAGGTTTTTTTGCCTGTGGTTCGCTAATCCTAGTCCGAACGATATTAGTTGCCATAAAGGCACAGCCTAGAATAAAAAAGGCAGTGGAAACAAAAGGAATGATAGGAGATTCAAAGGGCAATATAGGTGTAATTCCTCCTATTAAAAACAAAACGTTAGATGTAATATCAAGACAGATCTTCGTTAGTTTTTCTTGTCCAGGAGTGTTTTCTACACCAAGCTGCTTATTAAGATCACGCTGCCTAAAATGATCAGCTAATGACCATATGTTTAAGGTAGATGAAAGTACACTTAATATAGTGCAGGCAATACTAAAATACAGACTTAAGACAGGAATATTCAAGACCAATGCCGCTGTGTATCCAATGAAAGAGATAGTAGATAGTGTAGTAACTAAGCGTTTCGAGTAAGTTCGTACCTTCTTTCTGCAGGCTAACTTATTTTTTTCACTATACATAGCATGAATATTACCTAATATGTTATATTATAACATTAATTAATTCAATAAGCAATATGGAAGCTAAGAGTGCCCGAGAGAAGACTTGAACTTCCACAACTTAAAAAGTTACTAGCACCTGAAGCTAGCGCGTCTACCAATTCCGCCACCCGGGCTTTTTATAGTTTACTATGTTAAAGTTAAATAATATACTTAAACAATTTTTAGTTCAAAGGTAATGCCAAATCTAGATCAAATATTTTTTGCTCAAAACAATGTTAATATTAATAACGTATATAAAATAGTCAATAACGCTTTGAGCAATAGCGATGGTGGTGAGCTGTTTCTAGAATTTTGCCAGTCGGAGTCCCTGGTTTTTGAGGATAACATATTAAAACACATGGACTTGAATACTAGAAGGGGATTTGGTTTAAGGTCTTTTTGTGAAGATAGTACATCTTTCGTTTGTTCTTCTGAGATCAGCGAAAAAGAAATTAGTAATGCTGCTTCTATGGTAAAAAGCTCAGTGTCTTTAAACAAGACAAATTCAATAAATTTAAACGAAGAGACAAAAAGCCTATATTCGAGGATTAACCCTATAAATGAAATGGATCTGAATTCAAAGATTAAGCTACTCAATGAGGTTAATGAGTATGTAAGGTCCAAAAATAACTGCGTGAAGCAAGTAAAAATAACTCTAAGTGGAGAATGGCAAGTTGTACAAATAATAAAGGGTGATCACAGATTAAGCGATATCAGGCCTCTGGTACGTTTTAATGTGCTAGTCATTGTAGAAAAAGATGGCCGTACCGAAAGAGGTTCTGCAGGGCATGGTGGAAGGGACTCTTATAGTAAGTTTATTTCTGAGAAAAAGTGGAAAGAAGTTGCAAACCAAGCGTTAGAACAAGCACTGGTAAATCTTGAAGCAATTCCAACTCCAGCCGGAGAAATGACAGTCGTTTTAGGTCCAGGCTGGCCAGGAATATTGTTACACGAAGCCGTGGGTCATGGACTTGAGGGCGACTTCAATCGCAAAAAAGTCTCAGCATTTTCAAATTCTGTGGGTAAACAAGTAGCAGCTAGTGACATCACAGTAGTTGATGACGGAACTCTGCCCAATTTGCGCGGTTCTATCAGCGTAGACGATGAAGGCACTCCACCCAGTTATAATATATTGATAGAGGATGGGATCCTAAAAGGATACATGCAGGATCATATGAACGCTAAACTCATGGGTGTAAGCCCAACTGGTAATGGTAGAAGAGAAAGTTATAAAGAAGTTATTATGCCGCGCATGACAAACACCTATATGTTGCCCGGAAAGTATACATCGAAGGAAATAATATCTAGCGTAAAGAAAGGTCTATATGCAGTAAATTTCGGTGGTGGGCAGGTTGATATAACGTCAGGAAAATTTGTTTTTTCATCTTCGGAAGCTTACCTAATAGAAAATGGCAAAATTACACAGCCAGTCAAAGGGGCAACACTAATTGGTGACGGTCCAACAGTGTTGAAAAAAGTATCTATGGTTGGTAATGACTTAAAGTTAGATCCTGGTGTTGGCACATGCTCGAAAGATGGACAAAATGTGCCCGTTGGAGTTGGTCAGCCGACACTCAAAGTCGACGCAATAACTGTTGGTGGAACTGAGATATAGATAAGGGCTAAAACGGATTCCAGCGCACGGCGCACAGCTGTACAAACATTATGATTTGGAAGCAATTGCCACCAATAGGGTGTCATCCCAGTGTCTGGGCACTGCCTTTGTGTTTGAGGCAAAACTGGCTATAACATTTAACACACTGCTTTCGCAAATAAATGTTCGTACAGTTATGTGTCAGCTACTTGGATGACACTTTTGTACTTGATGCAAGATTATATCTTGAAAAAATTAAGTTTTAATGCTATAAAATAATTGTAAATTTTGTCTCCGTGGTAGCTTTATGAATGTTGAAAGTAAAAAAATACACGATGCTAAAATAAAATTACCAATATTTCTTGATTATCAATCTACTACTAAAGTAGATCCCCGTGTTTTAGAGGTGATGATACCTTACTTTGGTGAGTTCAGCAATGCACACTCTCGCAGCCATTCATTTGGTTGGACTGCTGAAGAAGCAGTGGAAAAAGCAAGGAAACACATCACTGATCTGGTGAACGCAGATAGCAAAGAAATTATCTTTACCTCAGGTGCAACTGAGTCAAATAATACAGCAATCAAGGGCGTTGCTCACTTTTATAAAAATAAAGGAAATCATATAATCACTGTCTGCACGGAGCATAAGTGTGTTCTGGATTCTTGTCGGCATCTGGAAAATGAAGGCTTTAAAGTTACATATTTGCCTGTTAAGCAAAACGGAATTATAGATTTATCAAAGCTTGAGGAAGCAATTACTGATCAAACAATCCTGGTTTCAGTGATGATGGTAAATAATGAAATCGGAGTAATTCAGCCTGTCAAAGAAATTGGTGTAATATGTAGAAAGCATAATATATTTTTCCACACAGATGCAGCTCAAAGCTTTGGAAAAGTTCCAATTGATGTTAATGAGATGTGCATTGATCTTATGAGTCTCTCTAGCCACAAAATTTATGGACCTATGGGAATAGGCGCATTATATGTACGTAGAAAGAATCCTCGTGTTAGGCTGATACCACTAATTAGTGGTGGTGGACAGGAAAGAGGCATGCGTTCTGGAACAGTTCCAACACCTCTTGCAGTTGGTTTTGGTGAAGCGGCACGTATTGCTAGAGAAGAAATGAAAAAAGAAACAACTAGAGTGGAAGAATTAAGGGATATTTTGTATAACAAGATAAAAGAAGCGTTTCCTGATATCGTTTTAAATGGTGATTATGAAAATAGAATTCCTGGCAACCTAAACTTGAGCTTTCCCTATGTTGAGGGTGAGTCTCTCATCATGGCAATCAAGGATTTAGCAGTAAGTTCTGGTTCTGCGTGCACGTCTGCGTCTCTTGAGCCTTCCTATGTAGTACGGTCGCTAAATAATGGCCATGACCTTGAGCATTCATCAATTAGATTTGGCCTAGGCCGATTTACAACTAGAGAAGAAGTTTTGTATGCAGCAGATCTTGTTGCTAAAAATGTTGGCCGACTGAGAGAAATGAGCCCACTTTGGGAGATGGTACAAGAAGGAGTAGATTTGAACACCGTGAAATGGGACTCTCATTAAATGTATCCGTTCCAACTGCAAATGCACTTTGAAATTACTCTGTACCGTTCACACTTAATTCTTCAATCTCACTAATAGAAAGGCCAGTAAATTTGACAATAGTGTTAACATCAACATTATTAGCCAGCATTGCTTTTGCGACTTCGATTTTTCCTTCGATTTTTCCTTCCTCTTTACCGATTTTGATGCCTCTTTCTTCGCCAATTTGGATGCCTTTTTCAGTAGCAAGATCAAGTCTGTATTCAAGAATGGCTTCTTCTTTGCGTAGATCCATTATTCTTTCTTCATAAGCTACTAAATCTTTTTCATTCCAGCTAAACCTGTCTAATTCATCGTAGGCTAACTTTATTATTGGTGCTTTTTCTGCTATTTTCCTTAAGTCTTCTTCCGTAGTTTCATCTGCATATTTGAAGAAAAATAACCAACGATCCACTATGCTTTCTAGCTGTTCTTCCTTATTCTTAGGAAATTTAGGTAGTTCAATAAATACAAATTGAAAATCTTTTAAGTCATGCTCATTGGTTTTCTCATCTCTTATAGTGTGGCTGATCAAGCTTATCAGGAAATAAATTACAATTAGAGATAGCAATAAAGAAAACCTTCTTTAAATCAATGTACTTACCAGATTTATCAGCTTGCCTTGAGTAAGCCTTAGCAGCATATAATTGAGCTCGTTTTTCGAAGCCTTTATCGCGAGTAAGCTGGTTAGGTAAGGAAGTAGTATTGCTACTACTCCCTCCCTTAGAAACGCAGCATGCAGGTTTCCCCACACTACGCTTGAGCCCCTTATCTAAGTCCTTCTTTTCTCGAACCGGCTTGTCCTTCATGATTCCTCAGAAAACATCATTCTTAATGGTGACACCAACAGTAGAGAACCTTCTCTTGAGAAAGAGCTTGCTAACATTTTTGTTTGTTTCACTCTTTCATCAAAATACTTTTTCCATTTTAAGTCAAGTGGATTTGCATCCGCCCTGATTTTAACATGTCGTCTGATAGGTATATCAATCAACCTAAGCAGTCTTAAATACCTTATCTCTTTCGGTTTGTTCTTGCATATGGGTGCAGCAAAGACCCATTGACGTTGTTTCATTACCTTGAAGTAACGATTCTTTATCCAACGTAATCCTTTACGAGGATGTCTTTTCTTTGCCCATTTCCATAGAGCACACATAATTTCATGGTCTATTTTGTTAAAAGCTCTTTTCGCACACACATGGCTGTAGTAATTTCCCCATCCCCTTAATAGGGAATTGAGCAACTTGATTAGTACGGCCTGAGTGTTCGCTATGTTTGCCTTTATCAATGTACGTGCTTTATTAAGAAGTTTCTTAATACTTTCTTTTGAAGGTTTTATAATTAACTTCTTATTATACCTGCGTACATTACAACCAAGAAAGTCAAACCCTGTTGTAATAGATATAATTTTTGTTTTCTCTTCGGAAAGGATAAGACCTCTCTCCTGAAGAAAGGACGATACTAGAGGTTTTACTTCATTTTCCAGTACTTCACGTGTGATTCCTGAAATGATAAAGTCATCTGCGTACCTGATTACATTTACTCCACTTCTGATTTTGCTTCTTCTTTTACTGCCAAGTTTACCAAATTGACTTTCCAATGATTTTTCAAGTCCATTTAGGGCTAGATTTGCTAGTATTGGAGAGATGATACTACCTTGTGGGGTACCTGCAGTTGTGGAATACAGAGTTTTTGATTCTAGGAAGCCAGCTTTTAACCAGCTATGAAGAATTTTCTTCTCCATAGGAATATGCTTCATGAGCCATTCATGGTTAATGTTATCAAAACACCCTTTAATATCACCTTCGAGTATCCATTGTAGTTGGTTACGGCTTGCCAGTAACAAGTGACAAGCCACAGTAGCGTCTGCGCAGGATCTTTTTGGTCTAAAGCCATAAGAGTGACGATCACTGATCGTTTCAGCTATCGGTTCCAAAGCAAACAAGTATAATGCTTGCATGGCTCTATCTTTTATCGTAGGGATTCCAAGAGGTCTTCTTTTGCCATTAGACTTACTGATGTATATCCGTTTTAGCGGAGAAGGTTTGTATCCTCTTTGTTTTAATAGCTTTATTCCTTGAAATTTTGTGTTGCAAGTTGACCATATTTGACGATCTACACCTGCTGTCTTGGTTTTCAGTTACTCTCTTAACCGCCAAAGCTTTGCCGCTAAAAGAGCGTGTGAGAAGATGTTGTAAAGTTTTCACCTTACCCCATCTGCCTTGTTGGACAGCCTTAACAATACGCCTCTGTAGCCTCATAACAACTTTTTGGCATTTCTTCCAGGGTCATGCTTCGGAGTTATTGGTAGGTGCACTTACAGTTGTACTTGTAATCATCTGCTTTCCTACCTTAAGTGGTTAACAAAGTTTCTTGTCATGAGGGACCAAATGGAGGTCTGCTCGTTTTCACGCGAATTAATGTTACAAATTCTATCCATTTCGTTACAAAATGGCATTCGCTTTCTCCATTATCCTTTACCTGCACATCCATCAGCATTCCTTGCGGATTGCCTGCCATATAGGCGAAAATACAGGCTTACCCTGTTCCTTCTATCATACAACAGTGGGTTAGGTGGCTTCTCTATACCGGTGATTTGCGTACATCCAGAAATGAAAAATGTCACATTACCTTTTGGTCGGAGCTTATCAGCATCTTTAGCTCTTTAATCGTTACGATACTTATGAAGCTTCACTTACGTTCACCATACCACTAAGCCTAGCCCTCCAACCACATGATGCTTGTAGTTTATGCTTTCTCTCACGATTGAGCATCTTCTTTATCAAGAGGAGGTTCATTGTCCGCGTCGCTCGGCACCAACTGGTTACCCAATTCGCACTGATGCGTAGACTCAGATGGCAAAACATCTGGTTTAATAAGTTTTAGGATTCTTTCAGTTTCTTTCTGAAGGAATTCCTCTCCTTTTAAACAATATGACCGAAGGCTTTCAGGTCGCACCATTTCAATCACATACCTGGCCCCACTAGAATCCCTGCAAAGAACATCAACAATGCTTTGTTTATCAGAAGCAATTTCAGGGTCCATAATGGTGCTTAAGAATTCTACTTCTTGTATAGTGTTGACTTCAGTACATCCTAAAATATCGTTTAAAAAATGGATAAGAATATTCTTATTTTTTTCAGTGCCAAAGATTTTCTTAAATGTTAAATCTAACTTTGGATCGAGAAATTTAGAAAGAGCCATAGTAAAAATACTGAGAAAAGATTAATAATTATACACACAATTATTCAACCATATTTTTAAGTATAGCTATACCGCCGTGGCGCTAACACGTAGCGGGATGACGAGCTTATCGTCATACCACCGCAAACCGTCATACCGCGATTCATTCGCGGTATTTCTAGATCCCGCTAACACGTAGCGGAATGACGATTGTGTATCGTGCTTTGCTAAAAAAAAAATCACAGAATGCAATCTGGTTACATTACTCTAGCTATACGCAACAACTTTACTTTCAACAATTTTGTGAGCAATAATACGACTTTCACAATCAATATTTATTATATCAGATAGTGAATTAATATCGGTATAACTACCAAAACTTTCCATTGTTGATTCCACTACCTCTACTATTTCCAAAAAGCCGATTCGTGACTTCAAAAATTCATTAACAGCTATTTCATTTGCAGCATTGAGCACAATACTGTTTGTTTGTGGAGTAGAAGAGTTTAACACTTCCATGCTAAGCTTTAGCGCAGGAAAACGCTTATGGTCTGGCTCTTGAAAGGTCAATTTTCCTTGCTTTGTTAAATCTAATTTACGATTTAAAGCTGATCTTTCCGGCCAAGATAGAGCATATGAAATAGGAATTGCCATGTCAGTTTCTGCAAGCACAGCAAAGTTGAACCCATCCTTATAAGTTACAATTCCATGTACTATTGACTCAGGATGCACTACTGCTTCAATTTTATCCGGGCTGATGTTAAACAAGTTATGTGCTTCTATTATCTCTAGTGCCTTATTCATCATTGTTGCACTATCAACCGAGATTTTCTTTCCCATATTCCAAGTGGGGTGACTAAGCGCCTGATCTACCATGATATTTCTTAATTGCTCAAGGCTATAATTTAAGAATGGTCCACCAGAAGCAGTAAGTATGATCTTTTCTACGCATTTGTCGTCATTTTGCAAAATTTGAAAAATTGCATTGTGCTCAGAGTCAATAGGGATTATTTGTACGTTTTTTTCTTTAGCTTTTTTGAGTAATAACTTTCCACCGCAAACAATGCTTTCTTTGTTTGCCAATGCAATGACTTTGGTACCGCTTTCTATAACCTCCATAACTGGCTCAAGGCCTGCAATGCCAACTATTGCAACAACTGAGAGATCAACAGGTATGGTAGCAATATTTGTAGCACCAATTGCTATTTTTACATCTGTACCAAGTAGACTTTCTTTTAAATCTTTGTAAAACCTTTCATCGGAGATAGCAACATATTTTGCATTCAGCAGCTTTGCTTGGTGTGCCAGTAGAGCAAAGTCTGAATGGGCACTTAGTGCTTCCACTTGGTATTCTTCTTTTCTCTTTGAGAGCAAATCTACAGTCTTTTTTCCAACACTTCCTGTTGATCCTAAAACTGAAACCTTTTTCACTAAAACAAACTCATAACAATAGCAACTTTTCTTGCGAACCCAACTATTCAATAGTTTTTAAGCGTTTAACCAAGTTCATGCCCGTGGTCATCGCCAACAGATGGTGAAGGACCAGGTGAAAAAGATTGACCATGGTGATCACCTGCATCATGCATGTCTTGCAAACCATCAGCATTATGAGCTATTTCGTTATTAGCATGAGGGTAATCATCTGAGTGATGTCCATCATCACCATGAGCCATATCCATTCCTTCTGATGGCATATCTTCCCCACCTCCACCTGAAAAATATTCTGCAAGGCCTTCAAGAAATTTTATGCCAAACATATTACCTGATTTTCCAAACAGCGTTACTAGACTACTACCACTCACCAAACCTTCAAACACGTTACTATAAGCAGCAATTGCTCCTTCATGAAAGTTGAACAACCATTTCATTCCATCCACGACTGTTGAAACAGAGTCACTATGACCAAGACCAAAACCACTTTTCTCACCAGCAGCCTCTTGGTGTTGCTGCTGCGCTTGCCATTCTGCAATATTTGGACCTTGAGCTTCACTCATAAATTTTTACTCTCAACCTTAAGCTATTATTTTATCACAAATATTGCAAAATATCAATAGAGCTTTTGAATATAGCTAATACAAACAATTTCTGTCATCCTATATATAGCTAAACTGACTTACGACAATTTGAAAAACGACAAATTCGTCATTCCGCTACTAGTTAGCGGAATCTATGCCGAGATACCGCGAATGAATCGCGGTATGACGTGTTAGCTATAGGATCCAGTTTGAAAAAAATCTGAATTCCAATGTTCACTACCTTTTACAAAGTTAAAACTTAAAAATATGACTGTTAGCAATAGTGTATATATCTTTAGCTATATATAATGAATGAATTTTTTTATATATTCGTTATTAGTATTTTGTATTTCCTGAACAGTTCCATGGGAAATGATCTCCCCTTCATATAATACTGCTATTTTATCAGCTATTTTAAATGCGCTATGAATATCATGTGTAATCGTGATAATTGTAGGGTTAAGATCTCTAGATAATTTTATTATTATCTCGTTTACTATATCTGACATAATTGGGTCCAATCCTGAAGTTGGTTCATCCAAAATAATGATTTCTGGATTGTGTGCAATCGCCCTTGCAAGTGCCACTCTTTTTTTCATTCCACCTGATAGCTCTATTGGAAACATATCTGCTATGCTTTCCTCCAGTCCAACATCATTTAACTTCTCGATTGCTAGCTGTTTTGCCTCTTTTTTGCTGATATTAAAGCGCTTTTTATAATTAAAAGATATATTTTCCCACACTGTAACGTAGTCAAATAAAGCGGAATTTTGAAATAAAACCCCAAATTTATTTTTGCTTTTACTATTTATTTTAACAGACCCTGAGTCTGGAGCAAGCAAGCCGATAATTGTTTTTGTTAATACAGATTTGCCGCTTCCTGAGCCACCAAGTATGACTAATGATTCCCCTTTTAATATATCAAAATTTAGATCTTTTAGTACTGTCCTATCATCAAAAGATAAGCTTAAGTTCAATATTGATATTATGGGGTTACGCATGTATCAAAGTAATCATGTAGTTTGCTAAAATGATCAGTATGGACGATAAAACAACAGTTGATGTTGTAGCAACACCTACTCCTCGTGCACCTTCTTTGCAATGGTAACCGTAATAGCAGCTTGAGACAGAAATTATGGCGCCAAATACAGTTGCTTTTATTAGCCCAGTTATAAAATCATACGTATTAAAGAACTGAGCTGTGTGTTTAATGTATATATTTAAATTGTGGTTAAATTCGAAGACTGCAGTGATACATCCTCCAAATATTCCTATTAAATCTGCACATACTGTAAGTATGGGAAATACTATGATTGACGCTAAAATCCTTGGTGCAATTAAATATTTAAAAGGGTTGATGTTCAAGGTTGTAAGTGCATCTATTTGCTCGGTGATGCGCATTGTACCAATTTCTGCTGCAACTGATGATCCAACCTTTCCTACCATTATTAAGCTGATCAAAACTGGTCCTAACTCTTTAATGATAGTGATCGTAACAAGTTTGGGTATTATCTGTTCTTGGTTAATTAATGGGTCACTCAAGCTACTTTGTAAAACTATTGCCGCTCCTATAAAAACTCCAGTGAGCCCAACAATTGGCAGAGAGAAAAAGCCTATCTCTATAATTTGTCTTGCTATGTTGCTAAAATAATATGGTGGCACAAGGCAGTGGTATAGAGATTGAATAAAAAATATGAATGCACTACCAAGCCTTAACAAAAAATTGATAAAGTACCTACCAATTATTCTAACACTATTTATATCAAAAAAGCTCACTTTGTATTCATTTTAGCTAGAGGTTAGTCTTACTGATTTTATTAAAATTTTTATTAACTTTATCGCAAAGTATAGCTGAGATATGTTTTAAGTTCAACATACTTGATGTTTTAATTTAAAGCTTAACCCAAGAAAGGTTTTCCTACGTCATACCGCGATTCATTCGCGGTATAGATTCCGCTAACGAGTAGCGGAATGACGGTTTTTCAAATTGTAGAGCCACTTTAGCTATAGAACTCAATTACATAAGCAAACCTTACTTATTTTACTATCCCTGTTTACTTCCTGTAAAAAACATGTTACTAATGTATTGTATTTTGTAGTAGAATGGAGGAAATTTTGGCAGTTCCAAAAAGAAAAAAGTCAAAGTCAAGGCGTAATATGCATCGTTCTCATCATGCTATTGAGCCTAAGAATATTGTGGTGTGTTCAACAACTGGGGAATTCATGTTGCCTCATAACGTAGCAGTTGATGGCAGTTACAAAGGAAAACGGGTTTTCATCAAGCAACAGGCGGAGTGACTATTATGATATGTTACCTACGGTCAATAATAATATAGTTATTGCACTTGACGCTATGGGGGGCGATTTTGCGCCTCTTTCCGTAATTCAGGGTGCTGGTTTTTTTTTAGACAACCTTGTTGACCCAGGCATTAAAGTTTTTTTTCATATTTATGGAGATAAGGAAGAAGTATCTCCTTTGCTTTTGAAATATAAAAAAGTAAGTAACAATTCTGAATTTACTCATTGTTCTGACAATGTCCTTGCAAATGATAAGCCATCTTTTGCGCTGAGACATCGTAAAGACTCAAGTATGAAAGCTGCAATTGTTGCAGTGAAAGAAGGTAAAGCTTTCGGAGTGGTATCTTCAGGCAACACCGGAGCGTTGATGGCAATTTCCAGATTTTTTTTAGGAACATTACCAAACATTTATCGTCCTGCTATTGCCTCTATCTGTCCAACTAAGACAAAAAGCTTCGCTTTGCTTGACCTTGGTGCAAATGTTGATTGTAATGCCGATTCGTTATTCCAATTTGCATTAATGGGTAGTATATTTGCAAAAATAGCATTAAAAATTGACAATCCTGAAGTTGCTTTGCTAAATATCGGCACAGAAGAAGTTAAAGGTAATGACTCAGTGCGCGGCGCTTTTGAGTTGCTTAAAAACGCTCCAGGCATTAATTTCAAAGGGTATATAGAGGCAAGTGAATTTTTAGAGGGTAATATAGATGTGATTGTTGCTGATGGTTTTGTTGGCAATGTAATGCTCAAAACGGCTGAGGCAACCGCTAGTACCTTTATCAATCTAATAAAGCAGGAAGTATTCAATTCGTGGATAGCGAAAATGCTTGTTGGTATATTGTTAAAATCCAAACTAAATAAAGCTTTAACGCGTTTTAATCCCAAAATTAGAAGTGGAGCTATGTTTTTAGGGCTGAATGGTATCATCATTAAAAGTCATGGAAATTCTGATGCTATTTCTTTTGCCCATGCCATAAAATTTGCAGTAAATGCAATTAGTGAAAATTTAAATCAAAAGATAATTAACGGGGTAAGTCATATTGAATAAAAGTTTCATATTAAGCACTGGATCTTACCTACCAAGAAAAATGTTGAGTAACAACGAAATTGCATCGATAGTTGAGACGAGCGATGAATGGATAAGGCAGAGAACAGGAATAGTTCAAAGGCATATAGCAGATGAAGGAGAACTAACGTCAGATCTAGCTGTAAATGCAGCAAAAAGTGCTATAGAAAAAGCTAAAATTTCAGTAGATGAAATTGAGTTGATTATAGTTGCTACAACAACTCCTGATAAAACTTTTCCTAGCTGTGCAACGATTGTACAAAGTAAGTTAAAATGTAAAAACGCATTTGCTTTTGATGTACAAGCAGCATGCTCTGGTTTTATATATGCAGTTACAGTTGCTGATTCGCTCATAAAATCTAACAATAGAATTAAATATGCATTGGTTATAGGTGCTGAAATAATGTCTAGGATTGTTGATTGGGAAAATAGGTCAACTTGTGTACTCTTTGGTGATGGTGCTGGTGCAGTAATAATGAAATCAGCATGTCATTTTAACGTCATTCCAACAAATGATGCTGATACTTGGGTGGCAGAGAAGGGGGTTACAAAAGGTATAATTTCAACTAGCCTATATTCTGATGGCAATGTGGACATACTATGTACGAACGGAGGGATATCCTCAACTGGTGATTCTGGAAAAATATGCATGAATGGAAGAGAAGTGTTTAAACATGCAGTGGATAAGTTAACAGCCTCAGTAGAGGAAACTCTGAAATGCAATAATTTGAAAATCACTGATATTGACTGGTTAATTCCCCATCAAGCAAACATTCGTATTATTGAAGCAGTAGTAAAGAAATTAGATTTTCCTATAGAGAAAGTGATTAATACCGTTGATAAGCATGCAAACACCTCAGCGGCATCAATTCCACTGGCCTTAGACTATGCAATACAAGAATCAAAAATAAAATCAGGAAATCTGGTACTGCTGATTTCAATAGGTGCAGGCCTGACCTGGGGTTCCGTGTTGCTGCACTATTAGACTTCCTGCATTACCTCCTGTCATCCAAGTACCCTCTTTGTCATTCCAGTGCCCCCTTTTGTCATCCCAGTAGCCCCTTCGGTGTCATTCCAGTCTGGAATCCAGTTCTTATTGTACATTCACCTGGTGTAAAGTTAAGTTTCCTGGATCCCAGTGTCAGCTACTCGGATGACAAAAAAAGGAGCACTGGAATGACAGCAGTCCTACGTCATACCGCCGTGGTATCTCTAGATCCCGCTAACAAGCAGCGGGATGACGGTTGTCGTTTAGCCACAAATATTTAAGAAATTTACCAAATGAAAAAAAAGGCAAAAGAAGCCCTGGGGTTATTATCCGCTTTAAAATATTGGCGTTTTTTATGTTTTAAACGCTTGACAAGCGAGATTAAGCTGCTTTTAATTGCAACTAACTTACGCTGCAAATGTTTAAGAAATTTACTAAGCAGAAAAAAAGACAAAGAATCCCCGAGTTAGCTAGTCTTTTACTATCTCTGTCGAGTATTGGCATTTTTTGATGTCTTGTAACGCTTTATAAGCGCGTTCAGCTTATTTAGATAAAAATCTAGATGTAGATGAAGTTTTGTAAAGACATACAGTATCTATATACTGCAAAAAATTGAACATAAGACGCCGATACATTAAGTAATCCTTACCTTTTAATCTGCAGATTGGCGAAAGCAAATACAATAGCTTCAGCTTCATGATAAGGGGGCTGGCGAGGTTTGTCAAGGAAGTTTTTCTTTCCCGTGAATTCCCTTTGAAGTTGAATATTGAAAATTGACTGGAGAGTTGTGGATTACTTTGTATATGTCATAACAAGCCATGGCGCTCTCAGCAAAACCATTTAGTATTAATTTTAGTTTGCCTGAATAAATAGCTATATCTCCGATTGCATATATCCTATCTCTACTGGTTTTAAGTGTAGCTGGGTCGACAACTATGCGGCTATGTTCTAACTGTATACCCCAATTGTTTATTGGACCAAGATTCATTGACAATCCAAAAAATGGCAGCAAAAAATCAGCGGATATTTCTTTTTCTTCCTTAGAGGCAATGTTTTTTACTATCACTGTGCTCAATTGCCCATTACCTCCTGCTAGTTCGTGTAATTGATATGGCACTACCAGTTCTATTTTTCCATCATTTTCAAGTGATTCTAATTTATTTCTAGTTTCAGGAGTGCAGCGAAATTCCTTTCTCCTATGTATCACATAAATTTTCTTTGCAACTTTAGAAAGTTCTACAGTCCAATCAGCCGCAGAATCACCCCCACCTGCAATGACTATAGTTTTGTCCTGAAAATCAGAAATTTTATTTACACTGTAAAATACAGATTTATTTTCATATTCTAATATACCACTTAAGGGTGGACGGTTAGGTTCAAACATTCCGTTACCTGCAGCAATGATAACGGCTTTGCATTTTACCTCTGTGCCTGTATTAGTTATGATAATAAAGCTTTGATTGCAGTTATTCGAAATCTTTTCCACTTTTTGACTTAAATGGTAAACAGGCTCAAATGGCGAAGCTTGCTCCATTAGTCGCTCAATTAATTTTTGGGCAGTAATTACAGGATAACCAGGTATATCATATATTGGCTTTTCTGGGTAAAGAGCTGTGCATTGTCCTCCTGCTTGATCCAAAACATCTATTATATGACATCTCATATCAAGCATTCCCGCTTGAAAAGCAGTGAATATTCCAACAGGTCCTGCACCTATTATTACTATATCGATTTTCATATTCAGATGGTGATCTATTTATAGATATTAGCTTTCTTTGCTAACAAGGTCAATTTACAAAGGGATGTATTTTTAAAAGATGTGGCTAGATTAGACAAGATTTCCAGCGTTATGAACCACATAGTCCAAATAAGCTCTAAAAATCAGCTAGCATAGCGAGATGCTGTGCGGACGGAATGGGATTCGAACCCATGGTACGCTCATCACGTACGTCAGTTTTCAAGACTGGTGCCTTAAACCGCTCGGCCATCCGTCCATTTCTTTTCTATCACAACATTTGATTTTAAGCAATCTATAAAAGCTTTACTTGCCCACGCAAAAGTTGCTAAACACACTACTCAATATTTCCTCAACATCAATAATTCCAATCACCGCACCAAGTTCAAATGCAGCAAGCCTCAAATCTTCAGATATCAACTCAATTGGATTATCGATATTAAAACGTTGTAAATGTTCCAGTGCTTTCTTCATGTGATTCCTATGTCTTTGCCGAGTGATTACAGGAGTGTCTCTATCATGCCCAAATTTTTCCTCTGCCTTCTCTTTTATGAGAGAGATCAATTTGTTTGTACCTATTTCCTTTAGAATAGAAATGGGTAAAAGATCTATGCCATTAATTTTTATATTGTGATTATTGATAACATCGTCAGCTTTGCTCAATACATAAATGGTGTCATTTTGGTCTGATGTCATGCAAGTAGCTGACACTGGAATCCAGCTATGAACATTGTTTTCAGCACATGTTTCTAGAATCCATTGTCTATTGCATAATTTGCAAGTATTTTTATATCTGGATCCCAGTGTCAAGCACTGGGATGACACCGTTTGTTGATTACAATATTTGCATAGTTGTGTGTCAACGACAGATGGTATATTGCCTGTGGCTTGATAATTGACATCGTGTCGTTGTTCAAAAGGAAATAGCTCTATTCTTAAATCAGCTTCAAAAGACCTCTTTTTCGCTCGACTTATACCTTCTAATTCTATTGGATCTGAACTTTCACGAATTCCAGCAGTATCAGAGAGAATGATTGGGTATCCGCCAATGTCAATATGAGCTTCAAGTATATCTCTTGTTGTGCCTGCATATTCAGAAACAATAGCAATATCACGCTTGGCTAAGAAATTAAACAGAGTTGATTTACCGACATTTGGTTCACCAGTTATTACAATATGTAAACCCTCACGCAACCTTTCGCCCCGTCTATTATCATTTAAATGCTCTTGTATCAACTGCACGAGAGATTGCACTTCATTATTAATTTTTTCCAATTCACTTTTTTCTGCCCAAATGTCCTCTGGAAAGTCTATATATGCTTCGATTTTGGATTGTATCGTTATTAATCTTTGCCTCCAATTGCTGTATAGTCTCTCCAATTCTCCTGATATCTGCTTAATCGCTTGTTTAGCTTGCATTTTCGTCTCAGCATCAATTAAGTCTGCAATCCCTTCTATTTGCGTTAAGTCAAATTTACCATTTAGAAAAGCCCTAAGTGAGAATTCTCCAGGCTTGGCCATAACGAAAACTTTTGATAATTCCTCCAAGATGATTTTTATAACTGCCTTGCTTCCATGCACTTGTAACTCTATAACGTCCTCGCCAGTGAAACTGTTTGGAGCAGGGAAATAGATGATTATTCCATTATCTATCAATTGACTGGAATCATCATATAGATCAACTAAAGTAGCAAATCTTGGTTTAATTTCTTTCTTAATATGAAAATGATTTAAAGCTTTAAGCGCGTAGTTGCCTGAAATTCTGATTACTGCAACTCCTGACTTACCAAATACGGTCGATAAAGCGAAAATAGTTTCATTTGTGTTTGTCATTATTTATATAAACTACTTAGCAATATTACACTTAAGAAACCAAAATACCTAAAAAGTCACCCAGGTGAAAATATTTATTTTGAAAACTGATAATATGATTTATAATGACTGACACAAGTTTTAAATATTTTATGCTCAAGAAATTAGCTTGGTACTGGTCTTTTGTAGAGTTAATTAAAGGGTTTGTTATTACATTAAAATATATGTTTAAGCCAAAGGTTACTTTGAGGTATCCTATGGAGAAGGGCCCTTTAAGTCCAAGGTTTCGTGGTGAGCATGCGTTGCGTAGGTATCCAAACGGTGAAGAACGATGCATAGCTTGTAAATTATGTGAAGTTATCTGCCCTGCTCAAGCAATAGTTATTGAAGCAGAGGAAAGAGAAGACGGTAGTCGCCGCACCACGCGCTATGATATTGATATGACAAAATGCATATACTGCGGACTTTGCCAAGAGGCATGTCCAGTTGATGCAATTGTTGAAGGTCCTAACTTTGAATTTGCTACTGAAACAAGAGAGGAGCTAATGTACAATAAAGAAAAGTTATTGCGTAATGGTGAAGTTTGGGAAGACGCAATTGCACTCAGGTTAAAAAAGAATAGACCTTATTATTAATGTTCAGAACTTATAACCCTGTTATCCATTATGATTTAGGGGCAGTGCCCACTAGGGGTGGTGTCATCCCAGTGCTTGACACTGGGATCTATCTTATTTTCATCATGGACATTATTTTAACATATGTTCCTAGAATCTGTTGTCCATTGCATAACTTGCGAATATTTTTATACTTAGATCCCAGTGTCAGCTACTCGGATGACATCATAGGAGGCACTGGGATGACAAAAGGGTCTGATGAATGATTAAAGTTACTTTTTCAACCGAACAAAAAGTAAAAGAATACAGTGGTAAAGTTACTGGCTTTGATATATTACAACCGGATGCTTTGAAAGAAGCAATTGCCTTTAAGGTAAATGGTGAGTTGCATGATCTCTCACGTGAAATTGAAGCTGATGCAGAGATAGAGGTGATACAACTGAGTGACGAAGCGGGTTTAGATATAATAAGGCATGATGCTGCTCACATAATGGCGCAGGCAGTGAAAGAGCTATTTCCTAATACTCAGATTACTATCGGCCCAACAATTCAGGACGGTTTTTACTATGATTTTGCTACAGGTCGTACCTTCACTACGGACGATCTTACCGCAATAGAAAAGAAAATGAAAGAGATTGTAAAAAGTAACCACAGATTTGTTCGAGAAGTTTGGACTCGCAAGCAGTCAGTTGATTTCTTTAGTGGTATAGGCGAAAAATATAAGGTTGATATTATCTCATCCATACCAGAGGGTGAAAACCTAACTGTTTATAGGCAAGGTGATTTTGTTGACCTATGCCGTGGTCCGCACTCACCATCAACCGGCAGAGTTAAAGCGTTTAAACTTATGAAAGTAGCGGGTGCATACTGGCGAGGTGATGCAAAGGGCCCAATGTTGCAGCGAATATATGGCACAGCATGGAGAAATAAGGATGAATTAAACGCTTATCTTGAGTGTCTCAAAGAAGCAGAGAAACGTGATCACCGCAAAATTGCCAAGGATATGGATTTATTTCACATCCAAGAGGAAGCTGTTGGGCAGGTTTTTTGGCATGAACAAGGATATATTCTATATAATGTTCTTGAGTCTTACATCAGAAAGAAGCTAATAAATAATGGCTATTTTGAGGTAAAAACTCCTATTTTAGTAAGTAAAGAGCTGTGGGAAAGATCTGGACATTGGGATAAGTTTCGTGAAAATATGTTTATTGTTGACGAATCTGAGAATAAAAAGTTAGCAATAAAACCCATGAATTGTCCTTGTCATGTGCAGATTTTTAATTCTCACACCAGGAGCTACCGTGATTTACCAATACGTATGGCAGAGTTTGGCACATGCCATAGAAATGAAAGCTCAGGATCATTGCACGGACTGATGCGAGTGCGTGGTTTTACGCAAGACGATGCACACATTTTTTGTATGGAAGAACAAGTGAATTCTGAGACTATAAAGTTTTGTGACCTTTTAAAAGAAGTATATTCAGAGCTTGGATTTAATGAAATTTCTGTGAAATTTTCAGACCGTCCAGATATTAGAGCAGGTAATGATGAAGTGTGGGATAGAGCTGAAAAAGCGCTGCTTGAAGCCGTTAAAGAAGCAGGCTTGAGTTATAAACTTAACCCTGGTGAAGGTGCGTTTTATGGTCCAAAGTTAGAGTTTGTCTTGAAAGATGCAATAGGCAGAAGCTGGCAATGTGGAACATTACAAGTTGATTTCATTTTACCAGAACGTCTGGGAGCTTTTTATATAGGAGCAGATGGACAAAAGCATCACCCTGTCATGTTACATAGGGCAATTCTTGGAACTTTTGAGCGTTTTATTGGAATTTTGATAGAAAATTATGCAGGAAAATTTCCAGTTTGGCTTGCTCCAACGCAACTTGCTATTCTGACCATTACAAATGAGGCTGACGGTTACGCCACAGAAATTAGCAATATTTTAAAAGAACAAGGTGTGAGAGTCAAGACTGATTTGACCAATGAAAAAATTAGTTATAAGATACGTTTGCATAGTTCAAACAAGGTTCCTATATTGTGGATTGTAGGCAAAAATGAAGTTACAAGTAAAACTGTGTCAGTAAGAAATTTAGGATCGGAAAGACAGGAGTCTTTTTCTTTGGAAAAGGCTAATGAATCGCTGTTAAAAAGTATTAATTTGAATTAAGGGAGTTAAAGTTTGCAAATTAAAAAGAACAATAAAAACAGAATTAATGGATTTATCACAGCTAAGGAGGTACGCTTAGTTGATCATAGTGGTGAAATGGTCGGAATCGTGCCAATAGAACGAGCTTTGGAATTTGCACAGGGTGTTGGTTTAGACTTGGTGGAAATTGCACCTGATTCAACCCCTCCAGTATGTAAAATTCTGGATTATAGCAAGCAAAAGTATGATATAAAAAAGAAAGCAAGTGAAGCAAAAAAGAAACAAAAAACATTAACTATAAAAGAAATTAAACTGGGTCCTAATATTGGTGATCACGACTACGAAACAAAATTGCGTCAAGCAAGAGACTTACTTGTCCACGGACATAAAATTAAAGTCACAATGAGATTTAGAGGGAGAGAGCTTATAAACACTGAAGTTGGACTGGAAAAATTAGAACGGCTAATTCGAGACACTGAAGATATCGCAAAGGTAGAATTGGCACCTAAAAGAGAAGGGAATCAATATTTTTTAGCTCTGGTTGCTAAGTAGCAAAACGGCTTAAGAAGTATAAGTAAAGTTAAATTATCGCTCTCTCTTTGATAACATGGCGAAAATGTCTTATTAATCCTTGAATCGGCCAAGCTGCAGCATCGCCAAGCGCGCAAATTGTATGTCCTTCTATTTGAGTTGTAAGGTCAAGCAGCTTATCTATTTCATCAGGTTTAATATCTCCTGCCACCATCCTCTTCATAATCCTCCACATCCATCCAGTACCTTCACGGCATGGTGTGCATTGTCCACAGGACTCATGCATATAAAAGTGTGATAACCTCTCTATTGCAGCTATTATATCAGTTGATTTATCCATCACTATTACAGCAGCAGTACCAAGCCCTGATTGTGCAGTTCTTAATGAATCAAAATCCATTTCAATAGTATCGCATATAGATTTTGGAATTAATGGCACTGAAGACCCACCAGGTATTACAGCAAGTAAATTATCCCAACCTCCTCGCACTCCACCTGCGTATTTTTCAATTAATTCACGTAATGGAATTCCGAGCTCTTCTTCAACATTACACGGGTTGTTTACATGTCCTGAAATACAAAAGACCTTGGTACCAGTATTATTTGGTTTACCAAGAGATGTAAACCATTCTCCTCCGCGATTTAGAATATCTGGAACCATGGCTATAGTTTCAACGTTGTTTATTGTGGTTGGGCAGCCAAAAAGTCCAACACCTGCGGGAAATGGAGGCTTCATGCGAGGAAAGCCCTTTTTTCCTTCAATTGATTCAAGTTGAGCTGTTTCTTCTCCACATATGTAAGCTCCTGCACCCCTATGGATAAACACATCAAGATCATAACCTGATTTGCAGGCATTTTTTCCAATTAAGTTTTCTTTATAGGCTTCCTCAAGTGCTTTTTTCAGAACTAAATATTCATTATAAAATTCACCCCTGATATAAATATACGCAACTGATGCGCTGATCGCTCTGCTGGCCAGGAGAATTCCCTCAAGTAACTTATGTGGCTCATATCGCAATATATCTCTATCTTTACATGTACCAGGTTCTGACTCATCTGCATTGACTACTAAATATGCTTTTGGGAGATTTTTGGGCATAAAGCTCCACTTAAGGCCGGTGGAAAATCCTGCACCCCCTCGACCTCTCAAGCCAGATTTCTTTACTTCATCAATGATTTTTTCTGATCCTAAATCCAGTAATTCCTTTGTTTTTTGCCAACCACCACGTTTTTTTGCACCCTCAAGTAGTGGAGTTTCTTTACCATTTAGGTTGGTGAATATTTTGTCTTGTTCTTTTAGCATGTTTTTCAAAATTTGTGAGTGATCCCGACGCGATTCGAACGCGTGACCCACTGATTAAAAGTCAGTTGCTCTACCGGCTGAGCTACGGGATCATTTCATTTTTCAGCTATACTAAACATCAATACAGTTTTTATCCGTTTTAATCAAACTAAAATTTTCATGTGTGGTTAAATAAATTATATAATATACTGCGTTAGTGATAATTTAGTTAAAAAATCTATGAATAATTTAAAAAAATTTCCAAAGGAAAACTTCTTGTTAATTTTCAGTTCACAGATTTATTTGGATGGTGTGACGTATAACGCTAAGGAGACAAAAAAATAGAGAAGTGTGTACACCCTGCAGAATTTGTACACTATTTAGCAATAGCCTAATAGATAAATATTTCTTGCATTTCAGCCTGAGTGATTTATGCTTTAAGCAAGAATTACCTGGGGGTATAGCTCAGCTGGTAGAGCATCTGTTTTGCACGCAGAAGGTCAGCGGTTCGATCCCGCTTGCCTCCACCAGTCTATACAGCTCTAGCCGCCACAAAACCTGTCAAAGCAGCTTATTTTAATCTATGAGGATTTTATACTATTTCCCTGAAAATCTCTATTTCTTTTCGTAACTTTTCTCTACACAAGTAATGTTGGTTATTACAATTGTAATATATACTAACTTAACAATAAATTAATCAATAAATGTTAGAATACTAACAATTAATTTATTGGTAACGCCTATGAGTGGAAAAAAGCATGTTTTTAAGATGATACCTGGAAAAGAGGTGTTTAGAAAAACCCCGACTACAAGGATAAAGTGGCCTGAAGGTTATGATCCTACAATGTCTATTAAAAAAGTTGAGCTTGTATCGCTGGATGATAAAAACGATGTAGCACTAGGCTTATTACCTATAAAACTTTGCGGCAGTTCTTGCCTAGACAGTTACATATGTCTGGAGGAAGAAAATGAAGGAAATCTGGTAGCCAAAGATTATAAAAGTGATTCTAACTTAGATTATTTAAAAAGTAACCATACATTTGTATATTACGGTAATGAGTTGGCTAAGTTATCATATACAAGAGAACTTGTGCAGCCTTTCAAAACTATTTGTGGCAGTTCTATTAAATCAAAAAAATTGGAATACAAATATGTAACATGGGAAGATTCAGATACTGGCAACAATAAATATTATTTTTCAGACGAGGCAGGAAATATAATCGATTCACCTGACAATAAGGTATTACAAGACATTATGTTATACTACGGTGAGAGACATATAAGAGATGTGCTACTGTTGCTATCAAACGCGTTTACTAAAGTTTTTATTCAGGGCCTAACAGACGGCCAACTAAAAACTCTTGCCAATACTCTTAGTAACGAGCAACTGCAAAAAATAATTCCTGAACTGAGCTCAAGCCAGTTGCAGGCCTTAGCAGAGAACTTAACAGATGAACAACTCCAAGCTTTAGTGGATCATCTAACCAATCACCAGCTAAAAACCCTCGCTCAGGAACTAAATCCAGAAAAGTTACAAATAATTGTTCCTATTTTAAATGATACTCAGCTTGAAGCTCTAGTGAGAAAATTAAATTCAGAGCAAGTAAAAGAAATTTTACCTCACTTAAAAGTGGATCAGTTCAAAGCACTTATTAAAACTTTAAATGACGAGCAATTTACAGTGCTTGCAAAAGACTTGGCTGAGCACCACTTGACAATACTTTCCAAAGAATTAGAAGGTGATCAGTTGAAAGCTTTAGTAAATAGTCTGCAAGAAGACCAACTGAAAGACTTAGTTAATAAGCTTGATCATGAGAAACTCGAAGCAATTGCTCAGGATTTAACTGATTCTAATAGGATTCAGATTATCATCAAGTCTTTAGTTGATAACCCAGACAAACTTCAAGCTTTTGCTCGCAATATGTCTAATGAGCAGTTTAAAGAACTTTTGGATAACGTAGGTGCAGAAGAGCTTAAAGAGATTATTCACAAACTGCCTTATGAGAAAGTGACAGCTGTGATTGGTGATCTCAGCAATCAAGATCAGTCTAAAGCTATTATTGATGCATTAAAAGGGAAACTTGATGAACAAAATGAAAAACAAAAGGAAATCCTTGAGCTGATTAAGAAACTTGGAGATTCTGCTGATGAACCTAAATGGGAGGGCCCTCTTCAAAACGCCAATGCTGAACTAATGGTAATGGAAGAGTACTTTCAGACTGGATACGAAGTATTGTTGAGCTAAATATTTATGGGTTTGAAAAGAGCTTTTTATATTTCTATAGTTGATTTTATTTGAAATTTTAAATTTTAATGAGGTAGTTTATATGGCCAATGAACCAAAAATTATAAGTAAAGTTACCCTTGCAAAACCGACAAATTACGAAACGAATAAAGATAAAAATGCGAAAGTTAGTTATACTCATAGTGTTATTGATAAACTGATTGAAAGTATGAATGACGGACTTGTTGTGCAAGTAAATACTAACTTGCATGGAGAACAAGAAAAAGTCAATCAACTGATTGAAGACGTTGGTAATGTAGATAGTGGTTTAGTACAGAGCCTGAATAACTTACAGACAAGAGTAAAAGAATTAGAAGACAATACCACTAGTGAACCAGATTGGGGTTAAACTGGAAAGAGTAATAGTCTCTAGGCTATTACTTTCTCCACATACCATTTCAATGTAGCTGAATTGATTTTGAAATTATAATTTTTTATAGGAGTTAGCATGAATAATAGTAAACAAGAAAGCAAAAACGAACTTAAAGTAATAAGCAAAATAGAAGTTAACACCAAACCTAAAGGTTATGATGAAACAGTTGCGCGAAATCCAGCGCAGCTTGGTTATGTCCACAAAGCTTTAGATAAATTAATCGCAGAGCTGAACACGAAATTCGTTCCTGAATTGGATGATGTATTGCATAACAATAGCAACTCTATCAGTCAATTAAATGACATGCTAACAGAAGAAAGGAGTAAGCTTGACGAGCTAATAAAAGAAATTAACGATTTAAAATCTTCGCTAGAACCGCCACCAATGGATGCTCCTGAATTCATATAAGAAAAAAAGTAATAGCTCAGTGGGCTGTTACTCTCTCTACATATCGTTTCAATACAACTGAATTAGGGAATCTGTTTTAAAACTTTTGGCATATAGTTCTCATCATGTTTTGCAAACACTGTATCTGCAAGAAAAGTACTATTATCAAACATTTTACCTTGCACAACAACACCACTTTTTTCTGAAAACATTGGTGGAAGTATCCCTTGATATTTTACCACAACGCTTTTGTTAAAATCTGTCATTTGAAAAATTACTTCACTTTCGCTCCGTATCACGCTATTTTCAACAACCATTCCACCAACACGGATTAGTTTTTGACTATTTTGTAAAACTATTGCCTCACTTACTGTATAGAAAAATGAGATGTTTTCTTTGAGCGTTGTTAAAATAAAAAAGACTATGCAGCTTAAAAAGCAGAAAATTCCTGAAGTTATAAGTAATCGCTTATGTTTCTTCTTCATTATTATCTTTCAGGCTTTCTAGAATTTTTTTACTTTTAATATAGCAAGAAATGGTAAGAATCAGTTCTCCGGTAATCAATGTAAGACTAATAAGGTAAGCAAAAATCACATACGTGTTCATAATATATCGTTAATAAATAACTCACCTGCATCAAAATAAATTAAGCTTCCATCCTTTTGCTGCAACACCAATTTACCACTTTTATCTATATCAGCAAAAATTCCTTCATACAATTTGTCAGCTAACTTTACACTGATTTGCTCATTCATTTTGAATGCTTTTTTTAACCACATTTCTCTTATAGCATAAAACCCATCAAGTAGCCATTGCTTTCTTAGCTTATTAAAATTTATTATTAATTTCTTTAACAGATCTATGTTAGACACAGACTCACCGTAATTGCTAATGCACGTTGTTCCTGGAAGTGGTGCATGACTGACATTAATTCCAATTCCTATAATGAACCAATTCGAATTGGATCTTTTTTCAAGTAATATTCCACTTATTTTCTTGCCATCAATAAGGGCATCATTTGGCCACTTATACTGGAGATTTAGACCATTTATAAATGACAGTATAGTATTTCCAACAGCAAGAGCAGTAACAAAAGTCAATTCTGTTAATTTGCTAACTTGATTCATTAAACCTCTTTCTGTCATCCCAGTATTTTCCCCAGTGCTTGACACATAACTATGCGAACATTGCAATTTGCAGGTGGTATGTGGTGTCATTCCAGTGCGTGACACTGGAATCCAGTTCTTATTACACAGTTGCCTGATGTGCCCATTTGTAATTAAGTTTTCTGGATCCCAGTGTCTGGGCACTGGGATGACATCATCCTTGGTGGGAATACCACAACGTTTGTACAGTTGTGTGCTTGACCATTCTTCTTTTTTTCTAGATTCCAGCGTCACGCGCTGGAATGACACCGAAAGCTGGCTTTCATTCAGATAATCGTTAAAGAGGTTTATCACCAAACTCGCATAAAAATTACCCTCTGGAGAAACCCAACTTTTTCCGGTGCGCCCCCTGCCTTCTGTTTGTTTATCGGCAATAATAACGGTTTCATTTGATATTCCTTTATCAATTAAATCCAACGCTTCTTTATTAGTGCTTGAAACTTCTTTGTAATGATGAATATAAAAACCCTCAGGGATCACCTTGTCAGCCCTTTAGTTCAATGAGTGAGTAAAGATCTTCTACATACAAGAAAAGAACGAGGTTGATCAGTGAAGCCACTGAAGTGATAATGAATAGACCCTTAGAATAAGCAATCTTATTACCACTAGCTTTATCAAAATACATAACTTTCATGATATTTAAATAATAGTAGCATGATATCACACTCGCTATTACAAGGATCAAGGACAGGCTGATAAAGCCAGAATTTATTAAACTTTTGAATATAAAAAATTTGGCGAAAAACCCAGCAAGTGGAGGTATTCCCGACATTGAGAGTAACAGCACAGAAAGATGAAATGCTACAATTGGGCGTTTCTTCCCTATACCAGATAAATTTGCAATATCACAATCGTCATCGTCAATTTGTACGAGATATGAGAATAGCCCTATGCTTGTGATGATATATATCACCAGATACATTAAGGCACTATCTGTTCCTGCTTGTGTAAAAATAGAAAGTGAAGCAAATATAAAACCAATGTGACCAATTGAACTGTAAGCAAGCAGCCTTTTTAAGTTTTGCTGACGTAAGGCCCCAAAAGCTGAGATAAGCACAGACAATGCTGAAACGTATAAGAAAATAGGCTGAACATAACTTTTTACATTTACTAACTCTTCATTCATCAATCGAATTAAAAATGTTACAAGTGCAGCTTTTGGGGCCGTAGAAAAAAACGCAGTTACTATGGTAGGTGCACCTTGATAGACATCTGGAGCCCACATATGAAAAGGAGCAATAGCAAGCTTGAAACACAAACCAATTAGGACAAAGACTAACCCAAAAACTATTCCATAAGTTATCTGATGGTTTTGCAAGAATGAACCGAGCTCAGAGAAATTGACTTGTCCTGTATATCCATAAAGCAGCGACATTCCATATAGCATAATGCAGGAAGATAATGCACTGAGTGTAAAATATTTCACTCCTGCTTCACATGAATAAATCGAATCTTTATTAAAGCTCGCAAGAACATACAAAGATATACTCATCAACTCAAAAGCTAAATAAAAAGAAATCAGACTATTTGCTGAAACCAAAGTTATCATGCCAAATAGCGCAAAAAGAATCAGCATTGAAAATTCATACTTATAGTCATATTTTGATAAATTCAGCATCAAAAGTATTAAAATTCCTGTGCTGAGAATTAACCCTTGGGCTGACCTGATGTATAAATTGAGTTTTAACAACGAATTAAAGAGAAAAATTTCATTGTTTTCTGCCGAAAGAATTAAAATAATCAAAGTTACCACTGTGCAGCCAAGTGCTAATAAGTTGATAGTTCGGCGGTTAAATATAATCCCAAGCAGCAGCAACACGAACGAGGAGATAATAGAGAACGTTTCCGGCAATATCTGTATATAATTCATAGCGCATTATATTTGACTAACAAATTTGCCATACATGGCTTCAAATAATTCAGTGCAAGGGTTGGGTAAAATCCAAGCAAAATAACAAACACTGCAAGCAGAATTAAGACAGAAAATTCTATGCTATCCAAACGGTTATTTAATAATTTAGAATAGCTAACCCCCCATATTATTTGCTTACATAAATTCAGCATATAAACTGCGCTTAAAATAGTGCCAAGTGCGATAAATCCTGTAAAAAACCCTATGCTCTTAAACATTCCAACCATAGCCAAAAACTCACCTATGAATCCAGATGTTCCAGGTAGCCCTATTGAAGCCATTGAAAATAAAATGAACATAAAACCAAATTTTGGCATTGTGTTTACTATGCCAAAATATTTTGCAATCTCCAAAGTTCCAGTTCGAGTATATAGCATTCCAACACACAAAAATAAAGCAGCAGAAATAAGGCCATGACTAATCATTTGAAATATGCTACCCAGTACTCCTTCCTCACAAAATGAAAAGAGGCCAGCAGTAACGATCCCCATATGTGCTATTGAAGAATAAGCTATTAACTTCTTTATATCATCTTGAGCAAACGCAACTAGCGAAGCATATATCACCGCAATAATGCTCAGCACAACAACGAAATTTGAAAAATACAAACTTGCCTGAGGAAGCATTGGAATAGAAAACCTTAAAAATCCATATCCGCCCATTTTAATAAGCAAGCCAGCTAAAATCACAGATCCAGAAGTTGGTGATTGTACATGCGCATCAGGAAGCCAAGTGTGAAATGGAAACATCGGTACTTTTATTGCAAAAGAAATAAAAAATGCAATCCACAGCAATGACTGCACTTCAAGATCAAGGCTTGGCACTAATGTAGCTAATTTTTGTATATTAAACGTTCCAAAAATGTTATAGATGTAAACCAATCCAAGTAGAAATAATAATGAGCCAGTTAATGTATAAAGAAACAACTTAAACGTTGCATATACCCTGTGTTTTCCTCCCCAGATGCCAATAATAAAGAACATTGGTATTAAAACAGCTTCAAAAAACACATAAAAGCTTATAGCATTCAGTGAAACGAAAAAACCGACTACAAAACTCTCAAGCAGTAGAAATAATGCCATATATGGCCTAAGGGTTGTATAACTCATTTTGCAGTTGTAGAGTATACAAATTACAAACAAGAAAGTTGTAAGCAGAAGGAAAAGCAACGATATACCATCTATCCCTATTCCAACATTTCTAATTGGGTAGCTGACAAACTGAAAGTCCGCATCGTTATAATCAAATTCTATACAAGCTACAATGCTAAGCAAAAATGGAAGTACAGCAAAAAATAGAGCAAGGAATCTTAAGTGTATAGATTGATGATTAATCCTGATTAAGGATAAAATCAACGCTCCTATCAGTGGAAACAAAAATATACTAAGTAACAACACCTTCTATTTAATTCCAATAATATATAAAGCACCGATTATTAAAGTAACAAACATAATAAATGCATAATCAAATATATAACCAGTTTGTAACTTTATAGAACTTTTTGAACATTCATTAACCAACCTTACAACACCATTTGGTCCAAATGAATCAATAGCCTTAACATCAAACTTCCATAGAAGCCTAGATATAAACCTTATCGGTGCAATTATAACAAACTCATACACCTCATCAAAGTACCATTTATTCTGCAAAAACTTAAGTAAAAATTTACTCTTAATTTGCCTAATTACTTGATATTGGTAAATTAGGTACGCAAGTGCTATTCCACTTAGGCTTGTTAAGGTTGGCAGTAGTTTTATAAAGAAATTATGAACTCCATGCTCATCAATCATCACTAAACTTGATTTCCAAAACGCATTACTAGTTATGTTCAAAATATTTGCTCCCCATATTCCAGAAAATACTGATCCAAAAGCGAGTATCAGTAATGGTATAAGCATAATCTTTGGTGCCTCATGTATATTAATTTTACTTTGTTTTTGGCTGTGGAACACAAGAAGCAATAACCTCCAAGAGTAAAACGCTGTGAAGAATGCAACAACTAAGCTTATTACAAAAGCAAAGCTATCCGTGCTATAAGCATGTTCAATTATCAAATCCTTTGAATAAAAACCTGCAAATGGGAATATCCCAGAAAGCGCAAGAGATCCAATCCACATGAGAGCGTAAGTGCAAGGGATTTTCTTCCAGCAATTTCCCATTTTCTGAATGTTTTGCTCATGATGCATTGCATGAATCACATTGCCAGCACCAAGAAATAGTAGAGCTTTAAAAAAAGCGTGTGTCATTAAATGAAAAATAGCAACATTGTAAGCAGAAAGCCCACATGCCATGAACATATAACCAAGTTGACTGCAGGTTGAATAAGCAATTATTTTCTTTATATCGTTCTGAGTAATTGCAACGGTGGCTGCAAAAAAAGCAGTGAGTGCTCCAACGATAACTATTAATTCTCGTGCCACATTTGATAACTCAAACAATGGAGAACACTTTGCTACTAAAAATATACCTGCTGTTACCATCGTTGCTGCGTGAATAAGTGCAGAAACAGGAGTTGGCCCTTCCATTGCATCTGGCAACCAAACATGTAAACCAAGCTGTGCAGATTTACCCATACAGCCAATAAAAAGTAATATGCATATTATATGAGTTACTTTGAATTCACAGCAGAATGCCCTAATGTTCTGCGTGCCAAGAAGATCAGTTGTGTCAAAAACTTCAGTAAAATTCAAAGAGTGAAATGTATAATAAATAAGAAAGATTCCAATCAATAGTGCAAAGTCTCCTACCCTATTCACAACAAATGCTTTAATTGCTGCATTATTTGCAGAATATTTTTGGAACCAAAATCCTATGAGTAAATAAGAACATAGGCCAACCCCTTCCCAGCCAAAAAAAAGCTGCACGAAATTATCGCTTACAACCAGCACAATCATGCAAAACGTAAATAGCGATAGGTAAGAAAAAAACCTCGACTTCCCCTTATCATGCTCCATATAACCGATAGAGTAGAGATGTACTACCAGTGAAACGGTGGTAATAACAATAAGCATTAAGGATGAGAGAGCATCCACACTAATTGCCCAATTTACTTTTAAGATGCTCAATGAGAACAAAGGAAATAAACTCAAGTGATAATTTTCAGAGAAGGTGAGAAAAACATACCAAGATAAAACTGCAGATATTCCAATCCCTGCAGTTGTAACTAACTGACTTTTTCTAAAAAGTGCTGCAAATAGCGAACCAAAAAGTGGCAAAAATACTATTAATTTCAGTATATCCATCATACTTTCATTCTTTCATTAAATTTGCTTGTTCAACATCTATATTGCCACGGCTTCTATAATATACAACCAATATTGCAAGCCCAACTCCTGACTCTGCTGCCGCAACATTCAACACAAACATCACAAAAATTTGCCCAACTATATCATTCATAAAGGCAGAAAAAGCAACTAAGTTGATATTAATTGCCAGCAATAATATTTCTATTGATAACAATATATTGATTATGCTCTTACGGTTGATGAAAATACCGCACACTCCAATAGTGAACAAAACAGCAGCAACTATCAAAAAGTGATTTAATCCTATTTCCATTCTACTCCTTTTCCAAATTTAGCCTTAATCAATTTTACAGATGAAGATTGTGTCAATTGCTTTAATACATTCTGTTTTTTAACTCCTTTTTTCTTGTCCTGCAAAGTAAGAGCAATTGCACCGACAATTGCAACAAGCAGCAGAATACCAGAAAGATGAAAAGCGTACATGTAGTCGGTATACAGCAAATTACCAATAGCTTTCACATTATTGGTATTATAGTTTATAACATTGCTTATATTCGGTGCTGAGCTGCGGATTACAAAGCTGATGACTAGAAAAAACACAACACACAACATAGCACCAAGAGTGCAATGCTTTGCAAAACCCTGGCGCAACCTTATGTAGTCAATATCGAGCATCATAACTACAAAGAGGAACAACACCGCAACCGCACCGATGTATACTATCATCACCATCATAGCAATGAACTCAGCTCCAAGGAGAATGAAAAGAACTGCAGAGTTAACGAAGGTGAAAATTAAAAATAATACTGCATGCACAGGATTTCTTACACTAATTACGCATACAGCAGATAAAATGCTGAGAATTGCAAAAAAATAAAAGAAAAAAGGCATCGATACTTTAACTGCAACAATAGTTACTAATTTAAAGTGACTATCGTGGTAAAGTCAATATTATATTAAACGTTTGAAAACATTGTACTACAAAGCTCCAGCTCCATTTTAAATTATTATAAAGCTGAAGAAATAGAAATGAAGGCGTACATATAAGCCATTCCAAACTCCACTTATCCACCCAACAAGCAGAAGTTCTGGTGCCAATACCTCAAATCAAGTTGTTGTTACTCGACATACACCTGAAACTACTAAAACAAAATAGATGTAAAACCTACGTTTAAATATGTAGTACTTGAGTGAAGCATTCTTTAACTGTTCTATTCAATAAAACCTTTACAATATTTCAATCATAGGTTTAACTTTACGAAGTTATAATCTATAGGGCTACGATGAACGATTATCTCTCACTGCTAAATCCAGAACAACAATCAGCTGTAACTAACATAGATGGACCAGTTTTGATACTGGCAGGAGCCGGGACGGGAAAAACAAGAACGATTACTTCAAGAATAGCACACATAATTAGAAACGGTCACGCTTATTCTGATGAGATATTAGCAGTTACATTTACAAATAAAGCAGCAAATGAGATGGTATCAAGGGTACTTGAGCTAACGGGCACAAACATACCATGGCTTGGCACTTTCCATGCAATTGCAGCAAAAATTTTGCGCATGCACGCAGAAATTGTGGGCTTAAACCCCAATTTTACAATCATTGGTGTGGATGACCAATTACAGGTAATAAAAAATATTATCAATGAAATAAATCCTGATTACCTATCAGAAAAATGTAAGACCATTATGAATATTATTCAGCAATGGAAAGAGAAGTGCTTATTGCCATCTGAAGTGGAAGATATTCAATCATTTAGGCCAGTATATGTAACTGCACTCAAGGTCTATCACCAGTATCAGGAAAGGTTGAAATTCCTTAATTCTGTCGATTTTGGTGACTTATTGCTATATAACATACAGCTCTTTAATCAAAAGACCGAAGTTCTGTCCTACTACCAAAACAAGTTTAAATATGTCATGGTAGATGAATATCAAGATACAAATGCGATACAATATCTTTGGCTAAAATACCTTGCAAAAGAGCACTCAAATATTTGCTGTGTAGGAGATGATGACCAGTCGATATATAGTTGGCGTGGTGCAGAAGTTGAAAATATTTTGAAGTTTTCTGATGATTTTAAAAATGCAAAAACCGTTAAACTAGAGTGTAACTACAGGTCAACATCCCACATACTTGCAACTGCGTCATATGTTATCAATCACAATAAGACTCGCTTAGAAAAAAAATTGTGGACAACAAACATTGAAGGGGAAAAGGTAAATCTAATAAAATTATGGGATGGGAAAGCTGAAGCAAGGTTCATAAGCGAACAGATATTGAAACTCAATAAATACAGATTTAGTGACATTGCAGTGCTGGTAAGGGCCACTTTTCAAACTAGAGTTCTCGAAGAGTATTTTATAAAATATTCAATTCCCTACAAGATTATAAGTGGCGTAAAATTCTACGAACGTCAGGAAGTCAGGGATATAATTGCATATTTAAGACTTGTTACAAACAATAACGATGACTTAGCTTTCGAAAGGATAGTAAATCGGCCAAAAAGAAGCATAGGAGCTACAACTCTAAAGAAAATATACACGACTGCTCAGGATAACAAAATTTCTTTTTTTGAGGCAGCAAAAATATTGGTTAATAGTAATCAGGTAACCGAAAGAATTAAACTCTCACTCAACGATTTTTTAAATAAAATTAAAGCTTGGGAAGAAATAGTAAGCGTAAAACCACTGCATGAATTCGTTAAAATCGTAGCAAACCAATCAGGATATATTGAAATGCTTGAAAATGAGGAGGTAACAGGCTTAGCACGAATAGAAAATGTTAAAGAGCTCATCTCATCTTTAAAAAATTTCGATAATGCCACAACTTTCTTGGAGCATATAAGTCTGGTGATGGAAGTGGATAATATGAATAACGATGACACCGTATATGTTATGACTCTTCATGCAGCCAAAGGACTTGAATTCCCGTGCGTGTTTCTACCTGGTTGGGAAGAGGGATTATTTCCTCATCAAAGATCTTTTGATGACAAAAGTGGTAAAGCTTTAGAAGAAGAAAGAAGACTTGCATATGTTGGCATAACCAGGGCAAAGGAAAGGTTAATCATTTCATGTGCAGATAGGAGGGAAATTAACAACCAGTGGCAACCGATGCGCACTTCTCGGTTCATTAAAGAATTGCCAAGAGAAAATGTTGAGGTAATTAAAAGCAACATTGCCTACTGTTGAAGCTATAATTGCAGATAAACATATCTTACAAATCTGAATTACTTCAACTATATGTTTCTCCTGGCAAAAATTCTGTAACCGTTCACACTTAATTCTTCAATCTCATACCAATTTCTATTACATAACAAACAAATAGACAATAGAAGTGAGAAGGTTATACTAAGGCAGTATAATGATGGAGTTTTGGAATGGCATTGGTATCAGGTTGCAATTTTAGCTTACATTGTGCCAATCTTTCTTCGATTGCTGCTCGCATAAATTCTGCCTGTCTTTTAGTTCTGCAGTGCACTATCGCATCATCCACATATCTTTCAAATGGTACTGTTGGGTGATTTTGTTTCATCCATATATCAAATGCATGGTGTATAAATATGTTTGAAATGATTGGGCTTATTGAACCTCCTTGCGGAACTCCTTTTTTCCCTAACTACCTTACTGCCATCTGCTTGCTGAATAGGGGATTTCATCCACCTTTCAACATACAGTATGACCCATTTGCAGTCTGTGTGCTTCTTGATAGCCTGCAGTGCTAAATTGTGGTCCAGATTGTCGAAAAATCCTGTAACATCAACAGCTTTCTTGGTAATCGTATCCTGTCTCCAATAAACAGCGGTTTTGCTATGTATCCTTGATCAGCAAAAAACTTACGTAAAGTTGGAGCCTTGTATTTAGCTTGAGTGAAAAGATTTAGAGCACCATCACGATCTTGAACACTTGCACTATGAACATCAGCCGCAATAATTAAGCCCACTGTATCTACAACAATATGACGTTTTCTACCCTTTATTTTTTTTTCAGCATCATATCCTCTGGATCCCCTTTTTGAGTGGTTTTTACTGATTGACTGTCAATTATTCCTACTGAAGGTGTTTCATTTTTACCAAACATTTTTCTTACCTCTTTTACTAGCATATTATGTATTTTTTCCAATTTGCCATTACTACGTCACCTGAGAAAATAGTCATACACCGTCTTCCATGGAGGAAAATCTTTCGGCAGCATTCTCCATTGACAACCACCTCTCATTATATACCTTATTGCATTAATAATTGTTCTGATATTGTGCTTTCTTGGCCTCCCTATCTTTCCTTGTGCAACATGTGGCTCCAAAATTTCCCATTCCTTATCACTTATATCACTTGGATACAATTTTCCCTCCTATTTTTTACTTACACTATCATATTTTTTTCCTCATTCCTTTTCAAGACATACTCTTAGACAACTGGACGTCAAGCCTATCCTAGTGCTGCATATCAAGCTCATACTCAGTATGTAAATCTTTGACTAAAGCTACAGCGCATTCTTTTTGAACAATTATACTGATTTTGATTTCAGATGTTGTGATAGCAAGTATTTCTATCTTTTTTTCGCTTAAAACCTTGAGTGTGCGGTGCATCACTTCAGTGTTAGACATAACACCAATACCAATTATTGAAATTTTAGCTACATTATCGTTTATAGCATAATTTTCATTCTTATTCAGTAACTTTTCCATTAAATCAATATCAAATTTGGAGATAACAAAACTTGACCCATGTATCATATCAATTTTAACGTTTGCTCCTGCTATATCTCTTAAAGTACGCAAGTTATTTGCAAGGTTAGTGAAAGTTACAAGAGCTTCATTAGTGCTATAAGTTATTCCAGTAATTAAGTATCTCTCTAGTACATCCCTTTTGTGTAGCACTGTGGTGCCTTCTACTTCCTTAAAAGTGGATAGCACTTGCACTTTAATGTTATGTTTCATTGCAAGTTGTACTGAACGATTATGCAGTATTTTAGCACCAGATGACGACATTTCCAACATTTCATCGTAAGAGATAAATTTGAGCTTGCGTGCCTTTGGAACAATTCTCGGGTCTGCTGTATATATTCCATCAATATCAGTAAAAATTTCGCAAGTTCTAACACCAAAGGCTACCGCGAAGGCAACTGCTGATATATCAGAGCCTCCTCTTCCAAAAGTAGTGATTCTATCATCATTTATACCCTGAAAACCAGCAATGATCGCAGCAGTATAACCCTCAGCAAAAGATCTTTTCACACGTTCAATCTTTATTGTTTTTATTTTAGACTCAGAATAAAAATCATCAGTTACAATTGGTAACTGCCAGGCAAGCCACGATTTAGCATTAACTCCGATCGATTGGAGAGTGATAGCTAATAGACCGCAAGAGATTTGTTCTCCTGCTGAAAGCATAACGTCATACTCTGATAACTCTTGTCTATAACTTAAATTTGAGATTTGCCTAGCCTGAAAAACCATTTGGTCAGTAAATCCTGCAACAGCAGATACAACAACGATTACATTACAACCTTTCTCAATATCGTTTTTTATCAAATTTGCAACTCGGTTTAAATCAGTTAGCGAAGTCCCACCAAATTTTTTTATGATTATTTTGTCCATAGTTACAATATAACTCTCTTCTGAAGAAAAATATAGTTTTTGTAGAGATAGCAGCTTGCAAGCCATTTAGAAAAGGGAGGACAAAGCTATAGCTAACGCGTCATACCACGATTCATTCCATAGCTGTACGAACATTCATTTTTGAAGGTAAATTGCACAGCAAATGGTGTCATCCCAGTGCCTAGACACTGGGATCCAGAAGACTTAATTTCAACCAAGTGGCTGCATAATAAAGGCTGGATTCCAGTGTCTAGGCACTGGAATGACACCCTCCCTTGTGGAAATTGCTCTCAAATCACAATGTTCGTACAGCTATGGATTCATTCGCGGTATAGATTCCGCTAACTAGTAGCGGAATGACGAATTTGTTGTTTTAAAATTGTCAGTAAATCTAAGTTAGTTTAGCTATATAGCACGAACTAAACCACTAAGCAGCAGAAGACCTTGCATGACCTCCAAAAAATGCTTTTACTCTTTCAAGATAAGTAGGTGGTTCTGCAGGGATTTCTATTTCATCTATTTTAGAATATATTGCCGCGTCTACGACTTCATCCGTTATTAACTCCCTTAACTTTGTTTTATCTGCCCTCTCTGAATATGCTCCCCATAGTCGTTATAAAACTTTACATATAATTCCTTAAACACGAATTCTTTTATAGCATCTCTTGTATAAGAAATGCCGTCCTTTACTTCATCACTCACGTTGCTCAAATCCACCCCAGAACTTGGTGAATACAAATTATCAAAATTTTCTTTCAAAACTTTTATTTTATGGTAGTGCTTATTCACATATTTCTCAAGAAATCTTTTAGTAGCATTACCAGCCAACTTCCCCATTAGCTGAGGCTCCAGTTGAGCTGCAAAGTTGTTTTCTGCTTCAAGGCCACTTAATGCATAAATAATACGGAGAAGCATTCCAGGACCACATTGGCGGTTACTTTCTTCAAAGCGAACCAGTAATGTAGATTTCAATAGTTCTACGTCTGCATTTTGCTCTCTTGCCGCAATTAAAACTAAATTTATAGCCTGTGTCAATGTCAATCCGGTTTGTGAATCTACCCAATTTACCCACTCCCCAGTTTCATAACCATCCAATCTTAGATAAGGTTCTATCATTCGTTTTTGCTGACTTGTTAAACCGCTTATATAACTTTTAAACTCTTCATCCAACTCATTTAACGGCGTACCATGTTCTTCCTTTAATTTTTTGGCACATTCAATAACGCTTTGCTGAAAACTTCTAGTATGAACGCTCTGACTACTAGTACCCACATCACTTACATTAAACAAAAAGCTTAGCTGCTTTACATTCAAACCCAAAGGTGAAAAGAGTTTTACTGATGGATATTTTATTAACTCAAGAAGTGCTACTGGAATTAGCAGTGCATAATTTAACAATAATAAACCAAAATTAAATATAAGAAACCCACGTAGAGCTGATACCTTTGATGCAATATACAAAAATGGAAGCTGTAGGTAATATATCAAGTGTATACTGAAGAATAAGATTTTGTCCTTTAATTTTATTGTTGGATCTTTATAAACCTCAAACAACATGCTATTGCTATCAATATTGTTGTTTTTAAAGAAGGTATAGTTGTTTATGATCTTCTCTTGCAAGGGAAGAAGCATTTTATTCAGGCAAATAAACGCAGCAATAACAATAAAACCTGTAGCCAAAAATGCTAGTGCAGGGCTAGAAGTGCTTGTAGATAAATAGGCATAAAGACCATCAACAATTAAGTTTTTGTATAATCTTTCAAAGGGACGAACTAGAATCGGGTCAAGGATATAGTTAACAAGAAGATTTAAATAATACACGAGAAACAAAAGTGCAATCAAAAATGCTTTTAATCTCGGATTCATAACCCCCTCTTAATAATCTGTTAATATAATCTATTTTAGGAATAAATTGAAAAAAATGCAAGTTTTTATGTTAAAAGATCAATTGAAATTTCTGAGTTTAGGGTATATTGTTAATCTATTTAAACAAAAATTATTGTGTCAAATAAAATAGGTTTTTGGGCTATTTTTGCCTTAGTGATTAGCAGCCAAATTGGCTCTGGAATTTTTATGCTTCCAATTAGCCTTGCTCCATATGGCATGTATAGCCTTATAAGCTGGATAATATCAGGGCTTGGTGCTATATCTCTTGCTTTAGTTTTTGCCTCACTCTGCGCAAAATTTCCGGAAACGGGTGGCCCTCACGTCTATGTAAAGCATGCTTTTGGCCCTGCTGCAGCTTTTTTTGTTGGTTGGACGTATTGGGTGATCTCATGGGTTAGCACAACAGCCGTAATAGTTGTGGGTGTTGGTTATCTTACACCATTTTTCCATGAAGATATTCAAAACGTACATCTGTTTTTAGAGATGTTATTACTTACAATTATTACACTAATAAATTTTAGAGGAGTAGCTACTGCTGGACGTGTTGAGTTTTTATTGACGGTGATAAAAATTTCTGTATTGCTTGTAATACCTATAGCAGCATTGTTTTTTTTTGATAGAAATAACTTCATCATAAGTGAAGAAATATCAAATCTTACAACATCGCAGATTCTTGCCCGTTCTACACTTATTACTCTATGGGGTTTTATTGGAGTTGAATTGGCAACAGCACCTGCAGGGTCAGTTGATAATCCAGCTAGAACAATACCAAGAGCTGTGGTACTTGGAACAATCTCTGTTGCTGTTGTGTATTTTATCAACAATCTTGCAATTATGGGATTAATAAATGGCAATGATTTAGCAAGTTCAAGAGCACCATATGTTGACGCAATAAAAATTATGGCCTCTGGCAATTGGCACTTGATTATTTCTATAACTGCGTTCATTTTTTGTGTTGGTACTTTAAACGCTTGGGTACTAGCTAGTGGACAAGTGGCCCTTGGCCTTGCAAAAGATAAACTGATGCCACAGTTTTTTGCTCAAAGAAACAAGCACGGTTCTCCTTTCTGGGGCATAACAACTAGCTCAGTTGGAACTGCAACTTTACTAATCCTCACTTCAAGCAACAATTTTGCTAAGCAGATCACATCAATTATCGACTTTTCTGTAGTTTCATTTTTATTTGTTTACCTTGCATGCAGTCTTGCTTTTCTCAAAGTTATTGTGCAAGAAAAGAGTTGTTACAAATTTTTAATTGGCAGTATAGCAACAACCTTTTGCTGCTGGGTAATATTTGAAACTTCTGTGAATACCTTGCTGATCGCAAGCTTATTCACTGCAAGTGGCGTACCTCTTTATTTATTTTGGTATCGCAGAGTTTCTGTATAGCAAATGTTATGTATCTGTTCAGCAGAGTGGCAAAATAAGGTAGACGAGAAAAGACAACTATAGGAAGAAATGGGTGTCATGCCAGTGCGTGACACTGGGATGGCTTTGTTGCATCACACTTTATGAGATGGTGATTTATGGTAAATTCATGTAACTATCTCAAATTTAGCCATACCAATATCAGTGAATTTATTAAGCAAATAGCATTTGATTAGCAGTTCTTTTTCTCGATTTATCTCAGATTTATTCCTAAAACTAAATCCGAATATTTGCTTTAATCTTGAGAAAAACCCTTCAATATAAGATCTTTTCCCATAATTTACTTCTTTTTTCCATTCTTTCATGCCATCTTCACCGTATAATTTTATTAACCTAATAGCAGCATTCCTGTCAGACATATAATCTATTTCTGGATGTTCTGCCGCATTGTTTATTGGTGGAATTTTTGTCTTTATATCATATTTGTTACACAACTTATAAAACTTGTGCCTATCACATGCTCTATCTGCATATAGTGCTTTTATGGCATGCTGAAAATCAACTTCTTTTAGCAAATCACAAGCTCCATAGTGATCAGAGTAGACACCGTTACTGTATTTTACAGCTATGGCTTTTTTGTTGTTTATATTCAACATTACGTGCAATTTTCTCGTTTGCTCATAGCCACGATATTTTCTGTCAGTGCTATTTTCCTTCAGGAGTGTTGTTGTATATACTAATTCCTGTACTGTCTATAGCAATTTCGATATCTTCCATATTATTTTTATCAATTCTGCAATCATTTATCTTAATATTAAGTTTCTTAAACCTTCTTGATGCTTGTGAATAGCTGATAACTGCCAAATCTCTTCCTATTTGTTGCAAATACCCTTTTATAAACCCGACTGTTTGTCTTAAACCAATTCTAAAGAAACTGACGATTATATGCACCAAAATCACAACTTTATTACTATAAATATAGTTGCCGTCCTGCATTTTTGGAAAATTCTCGTACCAATTTTCTATGGCGTCATTGATATAACAAAAAATGCTTCCTCTTTCTTGGAGAAATTTGTTATATTCATGGCAGTTACTGACTCTCATTTTTTGTGGCATATTTTTTCTTCAACAGTTAAATGGCTATTTATAATGAATTTTGTCAGTAACTGCCAGTTCTTTTCACTTGAGCGATGCAACAAAGCCCACTGGGATCCAGTTTTCCATATAATCTCATCGAAAATGTTGTAACCACTTTCTATGCTAGTTTGCTTGCTCACAAGCAAACTTTCCTGGATCCCAGATACTGTCTCTGCTGTCAAACAAATTATCCAACAAAATTACAATTAAATGGTTGATTATTTTTAAGAATACCAAAAAAGACATGCATTAATTTTCGCATTAACGCAAGAACTATGACTTTTGGACATTTGCCTTTACTTGCTAGACGCTGACAAAACTTTTGAAAATGATTATTATGGTTTTTGACTACTATAGCTGGCATATAAAGAGCTTTTCGAATACGCTCAGATCCTATTTTGCATATGCAACTTCTCTTACTTACTGACAATCCCGATTGATAATGTCCTGGATTTAGACCAGCAAAAGCTGTAAATTGTTTAGCATTGTCAAAGTTATCAACTGATGGCATTTCTGCGACAACAGCAACAGCAGTAAGATATCCTATACCTTTTATAGTCTTAAGGTTTTCCACCATATTTTTTAGATGTGGATAGTTATTTATATGCTCATTAATTTCTTTTTCGAGAACAATAATTTGCTCCTCTATTGCCAAAATTACTTTAGATATAGCTTCTTTGCAACTGGAATGCATATTTTTGTTTTCCAAGCGATTTGTCTGTTGCACCTTATCATCTTTTAGCGATTGCATGCAACGGTAAAGCTCCCTCAAATGCCTCATTTCAGGTGCAATGGGCTTCCAAAGAGCAGGTTTGTTGGCGATACAAAATCTAGCTATCATAGCTGCATCTGATTTATCTGTCTTATTTCTGAGCAGCTCACTTTTGCCAAAAGCTTTGATTTGGGCTGGGTTTACTATACTGACATTATGTCCTAAATCGTGCATAAAAGTAGCCAAATCTTCTCCATACCAACTAGTTGCTTCAAGACATAAATGAGTAAGATTTGCTCCATGGCCATTGCACCAAATTACAAGTTTTGCAAAACCATCTTGATTATTTTGAAAGACTTTGTGTCGTTTTTTACTGTCCACTAACAAACAAACATCAAATTTCTTTTTTGAAATATCCACACCCAAAATAGCATTTACTTGCATAAAATTGCCTCCAAGACTATAAATAAACTGAGAGTTTAGACTAACCTTGTAATACGGGATATAATTCCAAAAGATACTGTTCAGTCTTTAACTCTATGGGAGGGAAGCAAAATCTGGCTTAATGGCATTAGTGTCGCATCAGCTTCACCCTCCCTGTGAGGTATTTAGCTCTAATGCCTCACATCATAAAGATACAAGTGTCACGCACTGGGATGACAAGAAAGGGAGCACTGGAATTTTTGTTTCAATATTTGTACATGAGCCATGCATCTGAACAGATACAATGTTATAACTAGAGATAATTTTTAAATGATTGATATTTATGAACTACGACTTTTCTTGTTGTCCACTTGTTCAACATTACCCTTCTCAAGTTTTCTATCTACTTCTTTTGTGTGTTCATCATCTATACTAGTTTCATCTTTTATCTTACTAGGGTAATCTTCCTGCGATTTTTTATATGCTTCCATGTTGTCATGTATAGGGTTACTGATGATTTCTATTTTTTCAGGTGTGAAAATCCTTGCTAAAAATCTCCTTATTATTGGTATTGACCTTAAGAAATCTCTTAGCTTTGAAGATTCTTGTCTTTTGTTTAGAGACTGTTGGTCTATTTTAGAGGTTTTTACACCATACTTTTTATCATCAAAATTTATTGTAGGCTTTCTTTTATTCGAAAGAACACTTTGGGCCTTTGATCCATTGGTTCCTTCAGGCCCTTGAGGTGTAGAAATTGCAGGTTTAACCTTAGTTTCATCGTATTCCTTACTCATCTTTCATTTCATTATGTAATATTACTAATATTGCATAATAATAGCTAAATTACAATTAATTGCAAGGTAAAAATATTAAAACAATTGTAAATTTTGTCAGTAAAAATATAATAGAACTTTGAAATTAGAGGTTCATCTATATGGGATACAAAATTGCTGTTATTGGAGCAACCGGAAGAGTAGGGCGTGAGGTATTAAGCACGCTTGCTGAATTTCAAGATGAGGCGATAGATTGCGTTATTGCACTTGCATCGAAAAAATCAGAAGGGAAGAAGGTGAGCTTTGGTGACAAAGAGTTAACAGTTTTATGCCTTGAGGATTATGACTTCGTTGGAACTAATGTAGCCATTTTCTGTGCTGGATCTCATGTTTCTGAAGAGTATGTACCAATTGCAACACAGGCTGGATGCATCGTGATAGATAACAGTTCCCATTTTAGAATGAAAGAGGGTGTGCCACTCATTATTCCAGAGATTAATAAAGAAAAAATTATGGAATATAAAAACCACAACATAATATCCAATCCAAACTGTACTACAATACAGATGCTGCTAGTACTACATCTATTACACCAAAAAGCAAAAATAAAGAGAATCGTTGCTTCAACTTATCAATCAACTTCTGGTGCAGGCAAAGCAGCAATGGATGAGCTCTATGACCAGACAAAAAAAATCTTTATGAACGAAGCTAAAAAACCCAAGATATTCTCTAAGCAAATAGCATTCAATTGCATTCCCCATGTAGGAGAATTCATGGAAAATGGTTCTACAGAAGAGGAATGGAAAATGCAAGAGGAGACAAAAAAAATTTTAGAGGAAGATATAAAAGTTACTGCAACTTGTGTAAGGGTACCCGTCTTTATCGGTCACGCTATGGCAGTAAATGTGGAATTTGATCAACATATCACTGAAGAACAAGCTCGTGAAGTGCTAAGTGAAGCCGAAGATAGTGGAGTTTTAGTGTACAACAGGCGTGAAGATAGTGAATACATAACTCAAATTGATGTTGTACAGGAGAATGCTGTATATGTATCGCGTATTAGAAGAGACAATACTGTTGAGCACGGATTAAATATGTGGATAGTGGCTGACAACCTGCGCAAAGGCGCAGCATTAAATATAGTGCAGATTCTTGAGATTTTGATAAGAGAGCATTTGTCAATCAAGTGCATATAGAGCGCACGTACGTTGTAATTCGAAGGAAATTTGTATACCACATGGCAGCGCGTGACGCTGGAATGGCTTTGTTGCATCGCTACTTATGAAAGGCTAACTATAATTAGGATTATAAGCAACTTATTGAAAATCTTGTTTTTTTGCAATCAATCTGATCAAATTTAAGAATAGTAATTTGTTATTTATATTAATAAATTTAATTCTATTGAAAATAGCTAAAGCATTGAAATTCTTGAATTTTAGCCGGATTAGTGAGTGGTAGTGAAATTTCTTTTACTCAAATTTAGGTATTCACTGACCGTTCTTGTTATAAATACCAGAATAATAAGCTACTGATATTCTCCACCTTTTTTATCTTTAATCCATCATAGCTAGCGATGCAACAAAGCCGGCTGGATTCCAGTGTCAAGCACTGGAATGACACCATTTGCTGTGCAGTTTACCTTCAAAAATGAATGTTCGTACAGCTATGGAATAAATCGCGGTATGACGGTTCGCAGCGGTATAGTAACTCGTCACCCCGCTACTTGTTAGCGGCTGAGATACCGCGGCGGTATGACGTAGAAGCTATACTTTTATACTCACCAACTCAGTATCCAATCTGGATCCAAGTAGTCAAGCTATTCGGATGACACCCTCATAAAGTGAAATGAGATCCCGCTAACACGTAGCGGGATGACGAGAAAGGGGCTACTCGGATGACACCCTCATAAAGTGAAATGAGATCCCGCTAACACGTAGCGGGATGACGGGAAAAGAGGTACTGGGAGACATCCTTCCTGGTAGACCCAAATCACAATGTTCGCACAGTTGTGCGTCACGCGCTGCCGAACACTGTATGGTTATACAAGAAAAATTAAGGCTTAAAAGGAAACTTAAGCAGCTAATAGGGCCTAAGCCTTCTTAATAAAACATAAAAAGCCCCTTTACCACCATGTTTTTTCGTAGCTTGCTGGTAGTATAGAACCATATGCTGGATTTTAGTATCATTTAACCACTTATTTAAGTTATTCTTTATAGTGTCTGTTTTATTTGTTGCACTGCCGTATCCCGTAATTACCAATAAACATCTATTCCCTGCTCGATAATTTTTGATAATAAAATCTATCAATTTACAGTAAGCATCCTCTATATTATAGCCATGCAAATCGAGCTTATCGCTTATAAAATATTTACCCCTATCAATCTTTGATTTTGTGTTGTAGTCAAGACAAAATGATGAGTTACCATTATTGGTATTAAGAAAATTCCCTTGTAAGTCGGAGGTACCTTTATCAACCATAGACTTTATATTTACTTTATGATCAACTTTCAAAGTGACCTTCCCACATTCTATTGGCTTAACATTTTTTTGCCAATCCAACTCATCGTCCGACATAAACGCATTAATCGAATTGTATAATTTTACAACAATATCCAAACATAGTAAAATGTTGCTTATTCTATGAAAACCCAATTTTCGATAATACGATGAAATCGTCAAAAACTAATGAGAATTTTTGGCTGTATGGAAAGCACACCTGCATGTCAGCACTGAAGAATAAAAATAGGCGGTGTATAGAACTGTTAGCAACAGAAAATTTCTATAGAGAGCACAAAAAAGAAATTAGGCAATGTGTAGACAGTAAGGGCATTAAAGTTCGATTAGTAGAAAACAAAATACTTAATGACGTTTTACCCAAAGGTGCTAACCATCAAGGAATTGCTTTAAATGTTGCCCCTATTCTTTATAACTTAAGCATCGAAGAAGTAGCTGAAAGCTCGAACGATAGCTCTACTATAGTCATTTTAGATCAAGTCACTGACACGCACAATATTGGATCAATTTTAAGAACTTCAGCTTGTTTTAATGTCAACGCATTGGTTTTACCACATAACCACTCACCGAGTGAAAATGCATCTATTGCAAAAGCAGCAAGTGGAGCTTTAGATATTGTCCCGCTAATATACGTTACAAATATAGTAAAAACTATGCAGTATTTAAAAAAGGTCGGCTACTGGTGTTACGGGTTTGATTGCAATGCTAAAGAAAATATAGATGAAATAAAGAGTTTTGAGAAAAAAAGAGTAATTATTTTTGGTTCTGAAGAGAAAGGAATGCGGAGGTTAGTTAAAGAAAATTGTGATTATCTTTTAAAGATCCCAATATCAAACGTAATTGACAGCTTAAATGTTTCAAATGCAGCAGCAATAGGCCTATATTCTATTTATATTAAAACAAATGCCAGCGCATAGCTGTTTATAATAAAAATACTTGATAAAAATGTGGTTTTATATTATAATGTGTTAAGTAATGGACAAAAGGAGTTATATTATGTCTTATATGAGAAATGAACAGGATATTCGCTCTCAAGGCGTTTATTATAGTGCTGGGCTTAGAAGTTACCTAACTAAAGTATATAATTATATGGCTTTAGCTTTAGGTGTTACAGGACTTGTTGCATTTTTAACGGTGTTTTCTGGTCTTTTTCAAGTAATTTATTCTAATCCTATTCTATCGCTTGTGGTAATGTTATCTCCGGTTGCATTGGTGTTCTACATGTCTTATAGAATTCAACACCTAAGTGCTCAGTCTGCCGTTACTATATTTTTCTCGTTCTCAGTGTTAATGGGGCTTTCCTTATCTTATGTTTTTATAGTTTATACTGCAGAAAATATAGCAAGGGCGTTTTTCATTACATCAATCATGTTTGGCTCTATGGCTTTATATGGTAATACCACAAAAAGAGATCTTACAAGTATGGGCTCTTTCTTGATTATGGGAGTTTGGGGGTTAATCATTGCGTCTATAGTAAATTTATTTCTTGGAAGTAGTCCTCTCTACTTTGCAATATCATTTATATCAGTGATAGTGTTTACTTTAATGACTGCGTATGATGCTCAAAGAATCAAGGACGTTTATTATAAATATAACGACGGATCAGAAGTCGCTACTACTAAATTGGCAATACTGGGTGCAACTAATCTTTATTTTGATTTCATCAATATATTCCTTAATTTACTCAGGTTACTTAACTTGTTCAACAATAGGGATTAGATGTTTTCCTTTTTAAGGAAAGGCAGTAAGAGTTCTATAGTTTTCTTTTTAATATCTTTAGTTTTTTTGATGTTATGTCTTGCATATGCATCAGTGCCTCTATATAGCATTTTTTGTAAAGCTACTGGGTATGGTGGCACAATAAGAAAAGTAACTAACACAACAACAAATATAACTAACCAAAAGATCAGGGTCCATTTCAATGCTGATATAATGTCCGATCTACCTTGGGAGTTTAAATCAGAAACTAACTACGTTGACGTAAACATAGGAGAACAAAGTTTAGCGTTTTATTACGCAAAAAATCTATCTGATCAGCCTTCATTTGGAATGGCGGTGTATAACGTTACGCCTTTCAAAGCAGGTAAGTATTTCAATAAAATTGCATGCTTTTGTTTTGAAGAACAAATGTTGCTACCAAAACAAAAAGCAGCTATGCCCGTATCTTTTTATATAGATCCTGAGATAATGCTTGATAACAATACAAAAGATTTGAGCGAAATAACACTGTCATACACGTTTTTTAAGCTTAAGTAACAGAATGTTTGCAAACCATGTCATTTCAGTAATCAATAGGGTGTCATCCAAGTAGCTGACACTGGAATGACAGGAGGTAACGCAAGAAGTCTATTGATTGTGAAAACAATAACTTTGCAAAATATTAATTGTTAGATAACATAATCAAAGTTTTTGTCTTAATATTCATCATGGTTAGAGCTATACAAATTAAAAAAACTGGGGGACCAGAAGTATTAGAATTTGTAGATAAGAGCATAGGTGAGCCAAAAGGCGAGGAAGTCTTAGTGCGTCACACAACTATCGGCTTAAATCGTTATGATTTAGAGCACAGAAAAGGTACACGCAAAATTAAAAATTTACCATCAGTGCTTGGAGTGGAAGCAGTTGGGGTTATTGAAAAACTTGGTAAAAAAATCAGTGATGGATTCAAAGTTGGAGACAGAGTTGGATATTGCACAGCTCCTCCAGGGGCATATTGTGAAAAGCGCATTATACACCAGAAATATCTGATAAAAATTCCAGATGACATATCTGATGAAGTTGCTGCTGCAGTGCTGTTTAAAGGTATGACAGCTCACTATTTAGTTAATCAATCTTATAAAATCAGGCCTGGTGCTTTCGTGCTAGTTTATGGAGCTAATGGTGGCTTAGGGCAAATAATATGTCAATGGGCAAAGGATAAAAAAGGTGTAGTGATAGGTTCTGTAAGCTCTGATGAAAAAATGAAGATAGCTTTACAAAGTGGCTGCACATACGCAATAAACTACAATGATAAAGACTTCGTTTCTAAAATTATGGAGATTACGCAAAACAGAGGAGTAGGTGCAGTGTATGACCCCATAGGTTACGCTACAAGTAAGCTCTCTTTTGAATCTTTAGGCAGGTTCGGCATATACGTTTCCTATGGGCAGATATCAGGTAACGCTCCTATTAGTTTTTCTTTACTTAGTTCACGTTCGTTATTTGCAACTGGAACCTCAATATACCATTATAAGCATGATAGATTCACATTAGTGCTTACCACAATGGAAATCTTCGAGATGATAAGAAAAAAACTTTTAACTGTACGGATCAATAAAAAATATAAATTTGATGAAATAATTCAAGCACATCGTGATATGGAAAATAGAAAAGCGAGTGGGCTAAATATCATCAAAGTCTCTTAAATAAATTAGTAATTTAAACTAACCATTCATTAAATTATATCAACTAGAATTTCACATATTTCATTCTCCTTTTGGGGGAATTAAAAGCATATAGCTAAACTGACTTAGATTTACCGACAACCGTCATCCCGCTACGTGTTAGCGGAATCTATACCGCGAATAGACTTCTTGCATAACCCAAACTAAGTAGAAAGAAGGTATCATCCGAGTAGCTGACACTGGTTCCTTTATGACGGTAGTAGCCCCCCTTCTCCTGTCATTCCAGTGCTCTCTTCTTGTCATCCCAGTGCCCAGACACTGGGATCCAGTTTCACCTTATGATGGTGTCATGAAAGTAGCTGACACTGGTTTCCATCCAAGACGGTGTCATTCCTTACTATTACCCACAAATATAAATGTACTTATAAATAAAGTATTACAATATTAGAGTTTGCAAATATTGAGGGTATAAAAATGGCAAACGAGAGTAATGAATGGGCTAAAAATGAATTTGGAGATAAAAGGTTAACTGAGCGATTAGTAAAGATTGCTGATATGTTTGACAAAATTACCTGAAAGTTAGATTAATCAAGCATGTGAAAGTTGGTCAGAAGCAAAAGCAGCATATCGTTTTTTTTAAAATGAGAACGTAAAAGAAGTCGATATTCTAGCTTCACACATTGATAAAACAGTTGAGAGAACAAAAGCTCACAAGAGGGTTCTTGTCATTCAAGATACCAGTTACATTGTATATAATAACCATAAAAAAACAAGCGGATTAGCAAATTTGTCCAGTTATGATACTGCAAAAGGTATTATAATGCATACAGCTCTTGCCGTTAGTATAGAAGGTTTGGTACTAGGGATACTAGATCAAAAAGTTTATTTAAGACCTGAAGAAACTGAGAACCTTAAAAAAAAGAGCGATCGCATTGAAGATAAAGAAAGCGTAAAGTGGTTGGAAACTTTAAGAAAAACAAATAATATTATTGATCCAACTCAAACTGAGACTATAACTGTATGCGATAGAGAAGCAGATATATATGACTTTTTTGAGCTTGCACATAGTCTTAATTCGGCAGTGCTAGTTAGAGCATGCAGAGATAGAGCAGTAAATAGAAAATCTCGATATCCTGAAAAAGGTGAGCAGAAGTTATGGGCATTTATTAAATCCTCTCATTGTGCAGGTACGGTAGAAGTTGAAGTTCCTGTAAAAGATAATAAGCCAAAAAGAACAGCACGTTTGGAAGTTAGATTTGGAAAGTTTATGATGAATCCATCTAAGAATAATATTAGGCATAAGACGGAAGAACTACCTAAATTACCACTTTATGCAGTTTATGTTGTTGAGAAAACTCCCCTTCCCTTAAAAAAAACCGCTAGAATGGATGCTATTAACGAATCTTTCAGTTAATACTTTCGATGAAGCTGTTGAAAAAATTAGTTGGTATCAACTATGTTTTTTAAAAATTTTTTTATTTGTGTAATTTTGCAAATTATATGGGCAATAAAAACCCGTTTGTCATAGAAATAGAATTTTATATCAAACAGCTACCACAGCAATTTCTGCTTAAGCTAATGAATATGTGCTTTAAGTCTGTGTGGACGCACATATTCATTAGCCAATTTCAGTTACCGTTGTGAAGATTTTTAAGTATGCAAATTAATTGCTTCTTTAAGTCTTGTATTAGCAATTACTATAATTTTACGCATTAGGGCTGTTATAGCCACCATCTTCTTCTTACCACTTTCAACAAGCTTAGAATAAAAGGCGCCAAGTATAGATTTTGACCTTGTAGCAGCCATAGCGGCTGTAAAGAGCTTTGAACGAACGTTACTTCTACCACCTGTAATCCTTCGGTAACCAACAGCTTTACCACTTTCTTTTGGATGCGGTGCAACTCCGGCAAGACTTGCTACTTCTTTTCTATTTAAGTAACCAAGCTCTGGCATTAAACACAAAAAATCTTGTGATAACTTTTTACCTATTCCAGGAACTGTTTTAAGAATTTTTTGGCGTTGTTGTAATTCGCGGCTTTCATCAATAATCTTTTGTATAGTATCATTGAGTTCGTTTATTTGACTATCGAAAAACTCAATGGTCTTTTGACAGCTTTCTTTTATATGATCATTTTCCGGTGCTTCAAGTCTGCATTTTTCTTGAGTTCTCATTTGCGTAATATCATCACGACGTTGACAAAGTGCAGCCAAAGTTGATTGTTCTGTAGAGGTAGGTACAAATAGAGAGATAGTTCTATGGCGTTCAAATCCATATTGAGCAAGAGCTCTTGCATCTAGACTTTGCTAAAGTTCCGTGAGATAAAATAAAGCTTTTTACTTTACGAGTATTAGCTCGATGCACGGCAATATTTTTGTCGGTAAGAAAATGTGATAAGCCAAGCTCATATTTCCCTGTATTTTCTAAAGTCACTAAAGCATTAGGTAGAATATCTGAAAACTCTTGAAATAATTGTTGCCAACCAGAAGCATTATTATCAAATTCGACAGCATTCTTCTGTTTGTGAATTGCAACGACATTTTTAAATTTTCCGATGTCAATGCCAATAAAATTTTGATAAGATGTAACCATAATAAACCTCGATAGTTTTAGTTAATTTAAGATTGTAAACGGGTGCATATATATGTCCCAAGCAACTATTCAAACGTATCGAGAGATAGGGCTAGCGTACCTTGATACCAACGGTTGTAATACCAATTTCCTTTCGGTCGCGCACGCCCGCTATTCCTAGTGAGCAGGGTTATCTTTCTCTCTTATCTCTTTTATATCACGTTTTTAACTTACAATTGCCTTAGATGGAAAATAGAGATATTACATAAAATTTTAAATCCGGTCTCAAAGTTGAAGAATGTAGGCTTGGAATAGCAGAAAGATTAATGAGGTATTTAACAGTCATGAGCATTATTGCTTGGAGAATTTTCTTTATTACATCAATTGCAAGAACTAACCCAACATTACCATGTACTGCCTTATTAGCTGAGGAAGAATGGAAAGTTTTATATGTTAAAATACACAGGAAACCATGTCCAAATATAGCCCCTACTATAAAAGAAGCCGTTTCGTGAACTTGGAGGTCATTTAGCAAGAAAAAGCGACCCAAAACCAGGACCAATTACTCTTTGGAAAGGATATAAACGTCTCTTTGATTTAGCAGAAGGATGGCGACTTGCTCACGAACCTCATATTTGTGGGTAATAGTAAGTTGTTAGCGGGATCTGGAGATACCGCGGCGGTATGACGTAGGGAAATCTTACTTATTATAGCTATAGTTCTACATGAATTACAAAAGTAACATTTACTAGATCTTAATATTTTAGATCTATATTTTAATAAATAATGAGCTGTAATTAGTATGAATAATCCATTTAAAAGTGAGAACTATAAAAAAAATCTCGATTCTCTGATCAAAGCTGTAAAGCTAGGAAATGCAGAGAAACAATATAACAAAACGTTAAGGGATTTATCTCATGCATTAGAAGGTTTTACAGGTGAGGCAAAAGGTATAGCTGAGTTTGTTATATATACTGACTTGAACAATTATGTAGAACAGCCATTAGGTCTTTTTAAAACATTAATGAATAGAATTTTGGGAAAAATTTTTCCAACCAAGAACAGTAGTATAAGTAATTTTGTAAATGATGAGTTGTCAAGTTTCACTTTAGAAACAGCAGCTAAGTATACAAGAATTTTAAAAAAAATTGATCTCTTGGAACAATTAGAAAAAGATTTCAGAAAAAATAATATTTTAAAAGATTCTTTAAATTTAGAACAAAGTGAAAAGAGTCAAGGAAAAGATAGATCACACGAAGTGAGTTTGGAAGGTAGAAAGCAAAAGGAAGGTACTTTTGAGCTGCGAAAAGAAGAACAGCCGAAAGAAAAATTAGGTGGTAATCGCATGAGGCAAATAAAGCGACCAACAACAGCACCTCCGGCTGCTCCAGATTCGAGGAAGGTACGCTTTAAATCAGAAATATCCTCAGATGGAGAAAGCAAGGCAAAGTCTACATCTTCTTTACTAAAAGGAGCTAATAGTTTTAGTATGCCTGATGCTAAGGAAAATCCTTCTGAGGATTCAGGCTATGGAAGTTCATTAAATGAAGAGTCTGTATACAAAGAGATATCAAATTATCAAGAGAAGAAGAGTAAAATTTTAATAGAAAATTCGCAGAGTTCAAAATCGCCCAAAGAAGAGCCAATTTATGCAACAGTTCCTAAAGAACATATAGAAGCAAAAAGAGAACGTAAGCAGAAACAACAACCTCAATCCCTCGTACCACCAAAACCACCGCAAGTGCCAAAAAAAATGTTTACTACTGGTCAAGAAGTTAGACAAGAATCGAAAGTGGTAATCAAAGATAAACCTGCAGTACCGCCAAAGCCTAAAAATCTAAGCCGTGCTAATCAAAAAGTAAGCACAGAGCCAAAAGTAGTAGGAGTAATTCTTAAAAAATCAGCTGAAAGAGTACCACTAAAATCTGAAAATCAAGACAATAGGAAATCAGCACAAAAAGCTGCTGGTAAGGCGATACCAAAAGTAGCAGCAGCTACTATGAAAGGAGGAGCTAATCGCGAGATGGGCAGTAAAGTAAAGGCATTAAAAGAAAAATTTGAGCAAAATCAAGCAAAAGGAAATGCTAATGTACAGCTTGCTGAAAGCAAAACCACTCCAGCAGCACAAGCGGATATCGGTGTGAAGAAAAAACAATCTCATTCATTTCTAACAGAGAATAAAAGATCTGCAACGAAACACGTAACAGCAAAATCTGATCCAAAATCTCATGTCAGCAAAAATTCCCTTCTCACGCATGCAAATGTAAAGGAAATGGTTGCACAAATTGAGAAAGGAAAAGGAGGAAGATAGTAACATTTGGGAAAAAAACATATGTGTCAAGTCAAGAGATTGTGAGCAAATTTAGGAAATTATAGCTAAACTGAATTAGATTTACCGACAATTTGAAAAACCGTCATTCCGCTAACTATAGTATTTTCAAAAGCGAATGATAAAGGTATAATATGTTTTTTTAAAGTAGGGAAAGCAATGGTATATAGTGTAGATTTAAGGGAAAAAGCAGTGTCTTTGGTAGAAAAAGGAAAGTCAAAGGTTGAAGTTGCAGAGGTTTTTGAGATAGGGATAGCAACACTATATAGATGGCTAAAAAAGAAAGCTACTGGCCAAGGTCTCAAAGCGGTAAAAAGTACTGGTTTTATTCGAAAAATAGATCCAGAAATACTCAAAGAATATGTCAAAAAACACCCAGATCACACACTAGCAGAAATGAAACAAAACCTTGGCTTTGGGATAAGTGCAATTTGGTATAGATTAAGACAGCTAAAAATAACCTTTAAAAAAAGTCACATTCTATCAAGAGCGCAATCAAGAAGATAGGCAGCAATTTATCGATAAAGTCTCAAAAATAGACCACTGTAGCATTTTATATATAGATGAAGCAGGAGTTGATAATAGACTATACCGAGAATATGCACGAGCTCCAAGAGGAGAAAAAATATATGCTGATGTTCCAGGAAAAAAGCGGGAAAGAGTGAGTATAATAGGTGGATGAGAAGTTTATTGCACCAATGACCTTCACAGGAGGGTGTAATAAAGATATATTTAATGTACGGTTAGAGCGAAGATTACTTCCACAATTACAGCGTGATACAACCATAGTTATGGATAATGCTACATTCCATAAAACTCCCAAAACAAAGTCATTAATAGAGTCTTTTGGCTGTCATTTGCTTTATCTTCCAACATATTCACCTGATCTAAATCCGATAGAGCATTGTTGGCACACCATCAAAAGTTGCCTCAGACCTCTAATGCATCAATGTACAGACTTACACCTTTTAGTTGGTAATACCATTTTAGACGTTTATCATTCGTTTTAGAAAATACTATAGTTGAAATAGCACAGTTACTCACCCCATAAATTTGGTGCTCTCTTTCAATCAAAGGTGTCTTGCTGCTTGAAATGTTTTCTTTGTAAAAATTTGGCTTATCTTTATATCATCTCATTCAAACAGCATTAACATAACTTATGCCTTTTTTAGATGTAGAAATTTTCTAGGAATTGTCTTTTTGAATTCTATGGTATTTTGTTTAACATTGAAACAAGAGGCCAGTGTCACGCACTGGCATGACACCCATTTGTTCCTATAGTTGTCTTTTCTCGTCTACCTTATTTTGCCACTCTGCTGAACAGATACATAAAGAAAGTGGAAAATTGGACATTCTCAACTCGGCTCCTGCAGATTAAAAATTAAGTTGAATAAAAATTGGATTTGACGCAGTTTTTTCCCATAGTTTAAGAAATTAAAAGTTTAACGATTAGAATTATAATTACAAACCACAATAAAAAATAGACTTTTCCATTTGATTTATTTTTAATTTGGATGTTTTCTAATTTTTTATCAGCTATTAGGTTTAATTTTTCTATAAGGCTAAATATCCCTTGGATTGTTTTTACAGGATAAGAACTTCTAATTTTTTCCCTATACCCTATTTTACTTTCATGTTGACTGCTTATCCACGCTTCAACTACTTTCCACATATTGATTTCTGGGTAGATCTTTCTACATGTCCCTTCCAGTAAAATCATAGTTTTCTGCAGCAATAACAATTGTGTTTGAACTTTCATATCAAAATCACCAGTTATTTTTAATAGCTGAGCAAGTAAACTAGCAAATGAAATCTTCTGTATAGGCTGCCCAATAATGGGTTCACCTATTGCCCTGCAAGCTGTGACAAAATTTCTATGCTGTGATGAAACGTAACCAGCTTTAAAGTGCATTTTTGCAACGTGATCATAATCCCGATTTAAAAAGCCTTTGAGTATCTCTATAACGTAATAGCATGTCTCACGATCTATTCTACCCATGATTCCACAATCCAGAGCAATAATATTGTTATTACTATCAACCATTAGATTTCCAGGATGCATATCAGCATGAAAAAAACAATCCCTGTATACCTGATTACAAAACGATTCTATAAGATTGATAGCTATTTGCTTATGATTATTCAGTTTTTCAACTTCGTATATTGGCGTTGCTTCTATCCATTCTAATGTTAAAACCTTTTTTGCAGTTCTATTCCAATCTATTTCAGGTACATAAAAACCTCTGTCATTTTTTGTGTTTTTCTTTAGTTCCGAAGAGTGAGCAGCTTCAAAACGTAGATCTAACTCTAATCGGCAAATTTCAGCAAAAGTTTTAACTAATTCAATTGGCCTCAGCCTTTTTGATTGTTCGCTAAATTTTTCTGCAATTTCTGCAAGCCAAGAAAGCATTTTTATATCTCTTGAGAATGTTTTCTCAATATTTGGCCTTAAAACCTTCACAGCAACTTCCTTACCCTCAGTTGTAACCGCTCTATGCACCTGAGAAATCGATGCTGCTGCAATTGGCTTTTCAGAAAAGCTTGAAAAAATGTCGCTCAATTTACAATTAAACTCACTTTCTATAGTTTTAACTGCTATTTTATGTGAAAATGATGGCAATCTATCACATATCAATAACAAGTTATTTGTTATATCTTCATTTAAAACATCAGTACGTGATGAGATAGACTGCCCAAACTTAATGAACACCGGACCTAATTTTTCAAGAGCACACTTTAGCTTGTGGCCTTGTATTTTATTTATTGATTTTTTTGATGGTGGAAGTAAATAAGGTAATATATTGTAACGCGTCAGCACCGTAGTTATGTGCAGAAGACGCAAAATATTTTGAATCATTTCGCTGCGTAACTGCTAAATATTTCATTTAGGGTTCTATTTTTCATAATCTCATCAGGCTTGCCTTGGCAATAGATAGTATTATTTATACAAATTATGTAATCTGAGGATGGTAGAGCAGAGTTAAGATCATGAGAAGTCATAAGAATCGATACCAATCGTTTTTTTGCTATTTTATTTATAATATCATAAAATTTAGCCCGCGCGTTAATATCCATTGCACTAACTGGTTCATCTAGAATGATCAAGTCAGGCTCTGCAATTAAACAACGTGCAAGTAGCAATAATTGTGTTTGCCCTGCAGAAATTTCTAACACTTGATTCTTCAAAATGTTACCGATACCAACCAACTCTATCGTTTCTGTAATAATGGATTGATTTTTCTTTAGTCTTTTCAAGGAGCTATTTAAAAGGAAATATTCAACTGTTATTGGCATCAAATTACTAATACTAAAATTTTGCGGCATATAGCCAATTTTTATGTTGTCAGCAAATACGATATTACCGGTACAGCTTTTATTTATGCCAGCAATTGCTTTCACTAAAGAGGTTTTACCTCCACCATTTGGACCAAGTATTGTAATTATGTCTCCTCTTTCCATGAACATATTGATATTGTCAAGGATTCTTTTACCATCATATGTGAGAGCAAGATTTTCTATTTTTAGAACACGATTATTGACATTATTCAATTTATTGACAAAATTTAACTTCTTCTCAACGTTTATATGAGACATTTACTGACTTTTTTTCTATTACTTTCATTTACACTATACTATAATATCGCCTTTTCATCCAATTTAAAAGTTGTAGCTACAATCAAACCTATCCACTCACTTGTAGCTTCTATTACAGAAGGGATTTTAGAACCGGAATTGCTTGGCTATGCAACATCTGCGCATAATTATATATTAAAGCCATCTGATGCGAGTAATTTAGAATCAAGTGACGTTATATTTTATGTTGACGATAACTTAGAGACGTTTGTTCAAACTTTCGCCAAAAATAATAAAGAACTAGTGCAATTGTCAAAGGCAATCAACCTACTTCCTACTCGGCCACATTCATTTTCTAGAAAAATTACTCACATTAAAGATGAAAAAGATTTACACATTTGGCTGAGTCCCGAAAATGCAAAGAGCATGATACTTTCTGTAAGTGCAACATTGTCTAACATAGATAAAGAAAATTCCCATCGATACAACTCTAATGCAACAAAAGCTATAAAAAAAATAGACCAAGAAGTAAAAGAAATCATGAAAGAACTGAATGATTTTAAAAATCAAAAATATATCGTCACTCACGATGCTTATCAATATTTTGAAAAATATTTTGGTTTAAATCACCCAAGCGCCATTCTTTCCATAGAAGAGGATTCTTACATAGGTATGAGGAGTTTAATGAAGCTAAAAAAGATAATGAAGGAAGAAAGCGTTAAATGTATATTTGCTCATTCACAGGAAGACAGCATAAAGCCTAATGCTCTTTCTAATGACGCAAAAATGGTAGTTCTTGATCCTATTGGATCAGACATAGAGCCTGGAAAAGATGCATATCTAGCTATAATCAATAACATTGCACAAAATTTTAAGTCTTGTTTTGTTGAGTAATAAGTTCCCTTTTAGCTTACTGTTTTATTGTTCTGCATTTATTTGTCCTTTACATATTATGCAGGTTTAGAATTATGCTTTATTCTTACGTTTATGTCTTGGCCCAATACAATCAATAAGTTAAGCAAGTATTCTAAGGAGAACCCTTCGATTTTTGACCTATTGATTTGAGATACTTTAGGTTGATCAATCTTTAGAGCGTTTGCTGCTTTTTTCTGTGTTGTGTACTTCTTACTTATTAATTGTGCAATGACCTTTATTAATTTCAGTTTTGTATCTTTCACATCCCCCAACTCTACTATTATAGGATAACTTAATTGTAAATTTTACATAATAATAAAATCCCTTATAAAAAAATTACTTTAGTTTTTCTTCTTTAAATAACACATGCCTTCTGACTACTGGGTCATACTTCCTAAACTCCAGTTTTTTGGTAAGCTTTTTTGGATTACGCTTTTTTACATAAAAATAACCTGTTGATTTTTCTTCACCAGTTTTTGTTGTCTTGATTGCAGTGCTAACTAACTTAACGAGCAAAGAAGCATTTTTTTTCGCCATACTTATAATGATATAATAAATTCTATGCGAGTTTATTACGCAAAACACTAAAAGTCAACCGAATAATGCAGATCGTAAAATTCTTGACAATCAACAGTGCATTAAGTAGCATGAAGTTAACTTCAGAATGAAAAGCAAACGGTAAATAAGTGGTAAATAGTGGTAAAAGGTTATTATTGATAGAAAATTCCACCTGTTCTAATGAGGTAAGAGTTGCCTTGTCAGTTAATAATAAGGTTGTAGAATTTGAACAAGAATTCAAGGAAAAAAAACAATTAAGAGGTAATATATACGTTGCTTATATAAAGCGTATAGAGCCTTCTTTGCAAGCCGTATTTATCGAATATGGAAAAAATAAGCAAGGTTTTTTGTCTTTTTCCGAGATATCTCTAGATTACTTCAATATTCCAGAAAAAGAAAAGGAAACTATCTTTGAGAGCTACTCAAATGACGATTATACAGAAAAAGGGAACGATACCATAGCAAATGTCTCTTCAGATTCTGCAGCTAGTAAGAATGTCAACGAGTCAGGTAGTGGTTTTGTAAGAGAGGTACCTTTATATAAAAAATACAAATTACAAGATGTTATTTCAGTAAATCAAAAAGTATTGGTTCAGCTAACTAAAGAGGAACGAGGCAATAAAGGAGCTTCATTTACAACATACATAACTTTAGTGGGTAGATACTGTGTTTTCATGCCAAATTCCATGAGTAAAGGTGGAGTGTCTCGCAGAATTGAAGATGCTAATGTCAGAAAGCAGTTAAAGGAGATACTGAGTTCAATAAACTTGCCAAAAAGGTCAGGTTTAATAGTAAGAACTGTTGGTTCAGGAAAAAATAAGAAAGAAATTGAGCAGGATTACAATTACTTATCCTCATTATGGCAGAGCATTCAAAAAAATGCCTTCTCTGTAAACGTTCCATCATTAATTTACAATGAAGCAGATGTAATTATGAGATCTGTTCGTGATTTTTGTAGCGATGGTATAGAAGTTATAGTGTCTGGAAAGGAAGCTTTTGAGGCAGTTAGGCAATATGCTAACAATGCACTAAAAGGTAGTAAGTTGCGCTATAGATTGTATAGAGGTTATGCTCCGATCTTTACTTACTACGGAATCGAAGATCAAATTTCTGAGTTATATAGCAATAGAGTAGAATTGCCATCTGGTGGGTCTTTGATAATAACTTTAACTGAGGCGTTTGTTTCGATAGACGTGAATTCAGGAAAGATGACAGGAGAAGATAGCATAGAAGAAACAGCTTATAGAACCAACATGGAAGCAGTACCTGAAATATCAAGACAGGTGAATCTTAGGGGCCTATCAGGATTAATAGTAGTCGATTTTATTGATATGTTGAAATATCAGTATTGCAGAGCTGTTGAGTCTGCTATAAAGCAAGCGTTTAAAGATGATAAAGCTAAAGTTCAATTTAGCTACATAAATGACTTTGGTTTAATGGTATTTTCAAGACAAAGAATTAAACCAAACATACAAGAAATTAATACTACAGAGTGTTTACACTGCAAAGGTACTGGAAGAGTAAAATCAAACGAAGTAATTGTTTCATCAATACTAAGGGATTTACAATATATTGCTAACAAGAATCGAAATAAGTCTTTTGATTTAGTAGCACACAGTGCAGTTATAGCGCACATTTTTAATAACAAACGCAATACAGTTTCTACAATCGAAAAAGAGTTTAATATTACATTGAACGTTAGTATTGATAACAGTTTAGATATAAATACATTTGTTTTAAAACAAGGAGATGATGTTAATTTAAACGGTTATAAGCCATTACAGAACTCTGGATACCAAATTGGGGATAGCAGCAATGAAGAAGCTGATAATTCAAATAAACTACGAGGCAATTTTTGGCTGACTAAGTGGCTTTCGCGCCTTTTAAGTTCTAATAACTAATTAGAAACCTAAATTGGGCTTGTAATTAATGAGCCCTATACTTATATATTCTTATATCAGATAATATTTACAATGGGGTACTCATTATGGGAAGAGCAATAGGCATAGATCTCGGAACAACAAATTCTTGTGTTGCAATAATGCAGGGCAAGGATACAAAGGTAATAGAAAATAAAGAAGGGGCAAGAACTACTCCATCTATAGTTGCATTGACTTCTTCAGGAGAAAGGTTGATTGGTGCTCCAGCAAAAAGGCAAGCAACCACCAATGCAAGTAATACCTTTTTTGCTACTAAGAGATTAATAGGCCGTCAATATAGTGATCCTGAGATGAAAAATCTAAGTGTACCATACAAAGTATTTGCAGCAAAAAGTGGTGATGCATGGGTTAAAACAACTGATAATAAAGAATATTCTCCTAGTCAAATTGGTGCATTTATACTACAAAACATGAAAGAGGCAGCAGAAGCTTATCTTGGAGAGGAAGTAAAAGATGCTGTGATAACAGTGCCAGCATACTTCAACGACTCTCAACGTCAAGCAACAAAAGATGCAGGAAAAATTGCCGGATTAAATGTACTCAGAATAGTAAATGAACCGACTGCTGCAGCACTTGCTTATGGTCTTGATAAGAAACATGGGCACACAATAGTAGTATATGACCTTGGTGGTGGTACATTTGACGTTTCAATACTTGAAATAGGTGATGGAGTTTTCGAAGTGAAAGCAACAAACGGTGATACCCATCTTGGAGGTGAAGACTTTGATAATGGAGTAGTGAGTTATTTACTAGATGAATTCAAGAAAAGTAATGGCATTGATTTGAAAAATGATCCAATGGCTATGCAAAGAATCAAAGAAGCTGCTGAAAAAGCGAAAATTGAATTATCAAGTGCAATGGAAACGGAAATAAATCTACCGTTTATTACAGCTGATGCAAGTGGTCCAAAACACTTAAATATGAAATTAACGAGAGCAAAACTTGAAAGCTTAGTGAATGATTTAATCGAAAGAACTATGGCTCCTTGTAAAAAAGCTCTTGAGGATGCTGGTTTATCTGCTAGTCAAATTGGCGAAGTGGTTCTTGTTGGTGGCATGACTCGTATGCCAAAAGTCATAGAGAAAGTTAAAGAATTCTTTGGCAAAGATCCACATAGAGGAGTTAACCCTGATGAAGTTGTAGCAATTGGAGCTGCAATACAGGCGGGGATCATTCAAGGTGATGTAAGAGATGTGTTACTACTTGATGTGACCCCACTTTCTCTTGGTATTGAAACTCTAGGAGGAGTATTCACTCCACTTATTGAGCGTAATACTACAATTCCTACTAAAAAATCTCAGGTGTTTTCAACTGCAGAAGATAACCAAACAGCTGTTACAATTAAGGTGCATCAGGGTGAAAGAAAACTGGCAGTTGATAATAAGCTACTCGGTCAGTTTAGTTTGGAAGGGATACCTCCTGCTCCGCGCGGAAGGCCACAAATTGAAGTGACATTTGATATAGATGCAAATGGAATAGCACACGTTTCTGCAAAAGATAAAGCTACTGGAAAAGAGCAAAAAATACGCATTCAATCTTCAGGTGGTTTATCTGATGATGAAATAAATCGCATGGTAAAAGAAGCTGAAGAAAAAGCGCAAGAAGATGAAAAGCGCAAAAAGTTTATTGAAGTGAAGAATCAAGCGGATAGCTTAGTCCATTCTACAGAAAAGTCTCTGACAGAGTATGGTGATAAAGTTTCACCAGAAGATAGATCTGCTATTGAAAATGCAGTTAACGAATTAAAAGAAGTTAGTAAATCTGATAACATTGATGACGCTGATTCAATACAGCAGAAAGTCACTAATCTTTCTCAATTATCTATGAAACTTGGAGAAGCTATGTATCAAGCATCTCAACAAAATAGTGCTGAAAATGGCTTTTCATCAGAAGGAAATCCAAATGATAAAGAGGAAAAAGTAGTAGATTCTGATTATCAAGACATAGATAATAAAGAAGAGAATAAGTAATTGCGATTGTCATCCAAGTAGCTGATACTGGGATGACAAGAGGAGCATATTGTTGCTTAAAGAAACCATTATGGATATTATTAAAACAATAGAAGAAAAGATACGCGATTCGATAGATGTAATTGATATCAACATTATCGATGAATCAGCAAAGCATGCTGATCATTATTTTGCTTCATCTTCAACATTACCTTCGCACATTAAATTAATATTAATATCTGACGGCTTTATTGGAATGAGCGTTCTAAAAAGACACAAGTTGATTTATGAGTTATTGAAGGGTGAGATAGAGCTAATACATGCAATTTCTCTTCACTTGTATACGCAAGATGAGTACAATTTAAAAAATAAATAATAAAAATGTGAAGGAAGAGTCTATATTAGTTAAAGCAGGAAGAAAATTTAATGACTATAAAGGTTCCATGAACCCGCCAGTTTATCATTCTTCTACCATATTATTCCCTACTTACAAGGACTACTTAAATGCAGCAAATGGAGAAAGTATATACGATGTAATCAATGATGGTGTTGCAAGGGATTATAGCTACAGTAATGTTGGTACTCCTACTGTTCATTATCTTTCAAATGCACTGGCTGAAATTGAAGGGAGTGGACAAGCGCTTATTTATCCTTCCGGACTATTTGCACTTACTTTTGCTATTCTAACTTTCGCTAAAGCAGGCTCGCACGTTTTAATTCAAGATAATAGTTATTATAGGCTTAGGAGGTTTGCAGAAAATGAGCTACCAAAAAGAGGAACAGAAGTAACTTTTTATGATCCAACACAGGATATAACTGATTTAATTCAGAGTAATACTTCATTGATAATGATCGAGACTCCTGGTTCTGTAACGTTTGAGATTTCGAATATAGAGCATATAGTAAAAGTTGCTAAAGAACGTGGAATTGTAACCGTTTGTGACAATTCATGGGCCACTCCTTTGTTATTTAAGCCGCTTGATTATGGAGTTGATGTTGCACTATATGCGGTGACAAAGTATCTAGCCGGTCACTCAGATTTAGTGATGGGAGCTATGGTTGCTGAAGGTGAAACTTTTAAATTGCTTTATGAGAGCTATAAAAATTATGGAGTAACCATTCAATCGCACGACTGCTACCTTGCACATAGGGGACTAAGAACACTGCATGCACGTATGGCAAGGCACCAAAATACAGCAATGGAAGTGGCAAAGTGGCTAGAAAAACATTCAAAAATCAAAAAAGTTTTGTATCCAGCACTTCCCTCCCATTCTCAACACGAATTATGGAAAAGTTACTTCAAAGGAGCAAGTAGCGTATTCAGTATAATACTGGATAGAGAATATTCATGTGAAGAACTAAGCTGCATGGTTGATCATATGAAAATTTTTAGTATTGGTGCTTCTTGGGGAGGGTGCGACAGTTTGATATTACCAATAGATCGTAGATCTATGTCAAGATCTGTAATGAATTCAGATTATGGTGGAAGTTTCATGCGGATATTTTGTGGACTAGAAGATTCTGAGGATTTGATCTCTGATTTAAATGCTGCACTAGCAAGACTGCCATGTTTGAATATCAAAGCTGGCAGATGAAACTGAGAGAATTACTGCATAACATTATTGATGTTAACTTTGATATTGAAATCAAGGGCGTTACATGTAATCCCAAGAGAGTCAAGGAAGGTTATCTTTTTGTTTGTGTATCAGAAAGGAGTAAAGAATACGCAACATGCGATACTGGAATCCATATCCTTCCTACTGAATCACAGTGTTACGTACACAACTGTGTAGACGTTGTGATACAAGGGGCCAAGAAAGATGTCATCCCAGTGCTTGACTACTTGGATCCAGAAAATTTAATTGCAAATGAGCACACTAGGCAATTGTATAATAAAAACTGGATTCCAGTGTCACGCACTGGAATGACAGATACTTCGAGCTTTGCAGTGCTTGAACACCCAAACCCTCAAGAAATATACAGCGAAATAGTCAGCAGGTTTTATCAATTCAAACAGCCCAAATATGTTGCTGCTGTAACTGGTACAAATGGTAAAACTTCAGTAGTAGAATTTTGCCGCCAGATCTGGCAAAACTCTGGCTATAATGCTGCGTCTATTGGAACACTTGGAACATGCATCAATAATGGCAGAAAAGGTAATAGCAACAGCCTTACCACTCCAGGTGCAGAAGACCTTTACGCAACATTGCGTGGTATAAGTGTAGAACACTTAGTGTTGGAATCATCAAGTCATGGGATTGATCAATACAGAATCCATGGATTAAAGTTGAGTGCTGCAGCTTTTACTAATTTCTCGCAAGATCATTTAGATTACCATAAAAGTCTTGGTGGATATTTAGAAACTAAAAAAAGGTTATTTTACGAAGTATTACCAGAAGGAAAAACAGCGATTTTAAATGCGGATATAGATGAATACGGCGCATTGCTTAAAATAGCTGAAAAACGCAGTAATAAAGTTGTGACTTATGGAAAAAAAGGCTCTGATATTACTTTATTAGAGCAAACATCAACCCCTAATGGTCAACATCTTACAGTAAAAATTGATAACCAAATTTACAATACATTTTTCCCAGTTTTAGGAAAATTTCAAGCATATAATCTGCTATGTGCAATTGGTATATCTGGATTAAATTACAGAGAAATATGCGTAGAAAAACTCGTTTCTCCACCAGGAAGAATGGAAAAAGTGCAACCTTTTGCATTCGTGGATTACGCTCATACTCCAAGTGCGCTTAAACAAGCCCTATTGTCTTTAAAATGGCATATCAACAAAAAAATAATTCTAGTTTTTGGATGCGGTGGAAATCGCGATCAGACGAAACGTTCAGAAATGGGCAAAATAGCACAAATGTATGCAGATAAAGTAATAATTACAGATGATAATTCGCGTGATGAAGATCCGGCAAAAATTCGCCACGATATTTTGCTACATTGCCCTGATGCACTGGAGATAGGAGGTAGGAGAGAAGCTACAGAGAAAGGCGTAGATATTGCCTATAACGAGGGTATGATTCTGCTAGTTGCAGGAAAGGGAAATGAGAAATTTCAAATTATAGGCAACCAAACTTTTGAATTTAGCGATGTTGAGGTTATTAAAAATCATGCCTTAACATACTGATTTTCGCAATGGTCTTACCTCCGCTAATGTGCGAATATTGAAGCAAAAGTGATGTCATCCCAGTGCTTGACACTGGGATGGCTTTGTTGCATCGCTCTTCGGATAGTAGGTAACGTACAATAAATTCATGAAGCTATCTCAAACTTAGCCATGCCTATTTCAGTAAATTTGTTAAGCAAATAACACTTGAGTAGCAGTTCCTTCTCACGATTAATCTCAGATTTGCTCCTAAAACTAAACCCAAATATTCGCTTCAACCTTGAGAAAAATCCTTCAATATACGATCTTTTTCCGTAATTTACTTCTTCTTTCCATCTTTTTATACCATTCTCACCATGTAATTTCATTAACTGAATAGCGGCATTTCTATCAAGCATATAATCCAATTTTGGATGCTCTGCTGCGTTGTTTTTCGGAGGAATTTTCGTTTTTATACCATATTGATTACACAGCTTATAGAGCTTTTCTCTGTCATATGCCCTATCTGCATATAGTACTTTTATGACATACTGAAAATCGACTTCTTTTAGCAAATCACAAGCTCCATAGTGATCAGAGTAGACACCGTTACTGTATTTTACAGCTATGGCTTTTTTGCTGTTTGTATTCAACATTACATGCAATTTTCTTGTCTGTTCATAGCTGCGATACTTTCTATCTTCGCTATTTTCTTTGCTATGACCAGGAGTGTTGTTGTATATACTAATTCCTGTACTGTCTATAGTAATTTCGATATCTTCCATATTATTTTTATCAATTCTGCAATCATTGATCTTAATATTGAGTTTCTTAAACCTTCTTGATGATTGTGAATAGCTGATAACTTGCAAATTTTTCCCAATTTGCTCAAGGTATCCTGCTATAAACCCAACTGTTTGCCTCAGGCCTATTCTAAATAAACAAGTTATTATGTGCACCAAAATTACAACTTTATCGCTATAAATATTGTTGCCACCTGGTATTTTTGGACCATTCTCGTACCACTTTTCTATGGCTTCGTTGATATAATGAAAAATATTTCCTCTTTTTTCTAGAAATTTGTTATATTCGCTATGGTTACTGACCCTCATTTTTTGTGGCATATTTTTTCTTTCAAGGTTAAATGGCTATTTTATAATGAATTTTGTCAGTAGCCACCAGATTTTTTCAGTTGCTATGCAACAAAGCCCACTGGGATCCAGGAAAAAAAGAGCATAGATCCAGTGGATGGCAGGAATTGGTGTCATGAAAGTAGCTGATGCTAGAATTTAGCTTTTTATGCAGCCTTATCAATTTAGTATAAGATCAGCTATTTTTCATACTCAACAAATCAGTTTACAAGCAAACTTTCCTGGATCCCAGTGTCAAGCACTGGGATGACACCCTCCTTGGCAAACAATGTTCGTACAGCTATGTGCGTGACGCTGGCGCTGGAATCTAGAAAAAAATAGATCCAAGTAGTCAAGCTACTTGGATGATACTGACTGCTAATTTTTTATGCAAGAGGTCCAATCATTCACCGTTCTTGCAAGTGATAGCACTCTCACTTCTTTTGCACCGGAGTTTAAAATTTCCTGAGAGCAAGATCTTACAGTTGCTCCGGTTGTTACCACATCGTCAACTAATATCACGATTTTATTTTCGATAATTTCTTTGTTGCTTATACTAAAAGCCTTCTTTAAATTTTTTTCACGCTGTTTAAGTGAAAGACCAGCTTGAGGCGCAGTATGGCGAAGGCGTTTTATTGCAAATGGCGTATAGGATAAATTGGACAACTTACTCAATTCTTTTGCAAGCAGTGCTGCTTGATTATATTTACGTTTAAACAAGCGCATTTTATGTAACGGTATAGGAATTATGATCTCTGCGTTCTGAAATGTATCCTGATTAGCTTGGTGTATCCACTTTGCATAGATTTTTACGTAATTCAAATTATCAAAAAATTTGAAATTTATAATCATGTTTCTACTATGTTGATCATAAGCAAAAACTGATCTTAATACTTTAAACGGTGGAGGATTGATGATGCACTTACCACACGTATAAATATTGTCTGAGATTACTACGCCACAAACATTGCAGTAATGCTTAGTTAGAAAATTGATTTTTTTGTTGCATTCACTACACAGATTAAGATTTTCATCAATGATACATTCGCAACTTACGCATACGCTTGAAAATATGAGATTTGTAGCTTTTTTTAGTAAGAGAAGGTTCACAACTCATTAAATATATTATAAAATAATTTATATAGTATAGCTAAAGTAACTTAAGCTTACACTCTTTCACTTTTTATTTCATTTCAATATAGTTCAAACTGAGCCACTGCTGAGTGCTGTAGCTAGTGCAAGTCAGGTTTTCCTACGTCATACCGCCGCGGTATCTCTAGATCCCGCTAACAAGCAGCGGGATGACGAATTTGTCGTTTATCAAATCGTCGGTAAACCTAAGTCACTTTAGTTATAGTATCAAACATAAAGGTTGCAATATTATGTTGGCTGCTAAAATAGCACCAAGTGCACACAATGAATACACTTTCTCTGCCCTGTGACCCACGTTTATCATTATCTTGATAATACTTGTTATAATTGTCTTTACTCTCAACTCCACAAATTACATCTTTCACAGGTCCTAGCACATTATCAACGTAACGTACAGATTTATAGCACCGAACAGAAAAATCTGTCAAACCAGGAAGAAACTCTCCAATTTAAGTTTTAGTAGTTTTTAAGTACAATTGTACAGGAGGTGCTTTTGCAGTTATAACCGAATGTTTCACTGGTGCCATAAGTGCCCGTTTTATAGCATGGTTTTGGGAGGAACGTTCGAACCATTGATGGAGCCATATTTTATGACTACCTCGTTTAGGAGATTGTATAATCTTAACCATTCCCAAGCTGAAGCGCTTCGTTATTATAAATTATAGGAGCTACCATGAAAAAAGCAAAAAGTAAATTAGAGATAATGAATCCTAACGCAGCAGGAATAGATATCGGTTCATCTGTGCATTATGTATGTATACCTGAAGAAAGAGATGAACAACGTGTACAAAAGTTTAGCTGCTTCACAGAAGATCTTCACAATATAGCAAAGTGGTTAAAGAAGTGTAAAGTTACTACAGTAGCTATGGAGTCAACAGGAGTATATTGGATTCCTTTGTTCCAAGTACTTGAATCGTATGGATTCGAAGTAAAACTGGCAAATGCAAGGCATGTAAAAAATGTACCTGGGAGAAAATCAGACGTCCAGGATTGCCAATGGCTACAACAACTACACAGTTATGGGTTAATCCAAGGATCGTTTAGGCCAGATGATCAAATGTGCATATTGCGTAGTTATGTTCGGCAACGTAAAAATCTTACAGAAAGTGCGACTACACACATTAATAGGATGCAAAAGGCGTTAGTACAAATGAATATTCAGTTACATAAAGTAATAAGCCATATAACAGGTGTCACTGGAATGCAAATTATTAAGGCTATAATCGAAGGTGAAAGAAATCCTAATAAATTAGCTGAATTAAGGGATGTGCGAATAAAGAGTGATAAATCGGCTATTGCCAAAGCACTAACAGGTGACTACAGAGAGGAACATTTATTTGCATTACAGCAGGAATTTGAACTATACAATGTTTATCAGGAAAAAATAGCAGAGTGTGACAAAAATATTGAAAACCACTATAAGACATTTGAAGCAAAATCTGACGAGAGTAGAGAGTTAAGCAAGGAAAGAAGTAAGTATCGAAAAGATAAGCTAAACTTTGCCTTGCGTGAAGAATTGTATCGAGTAACCGGTATAGATTTTACTAAAATTCCTGGATTTGATGTACTATAGCTTTTTTTACAATAATCCGAACAGACCGTAATATGCTACTGGCCTGCTATAGCCATAAACACATATCTTATCGCATTCGGACTATTATAAGAAAGGCTATAACTGTACAAGCTATTATTTCGGAAGTTGGTATTAACTACAGTAAATGGCAATCAGAAAAGCATTTTACTTCATGGTTGGGGCTAAGTCCTGCTAATAAGATTACAGGGGAAAAAGTATTTAGGACAAGAACTCGTGAGGTTATCAATCGTGCTGCGAATGCATTTCGAATGGCTGCTTATGCCGTGGGAAAAAGTAAGAGTGCATTGGGTGCATATTATAGAAGATTAAAAAAGCAACTGGGATCCCCAAAAGCAATTACTGCTACAGCAAGGAAATTAGCGTGTATCTTCTATCAAATGTTGAGATACGGACAAGAGTATGTGGAAAAAGGAATGAACTATTACGAAACACGTTACAAAGAGAGAGTCGTGAAAAATTTGATCAAAAAGGCACGGGTTTTTGGTTATATCTTGGTGCAACAGGAAGAGCTAATTGAGGGAGTTTCTTAGGAGGAGACAATATGTTATCAGATTTTTTAACTGATTTTAATACTGCAAAATTACAAAGTAATTTAATACCAAAAGGTACAATAGTCAAGGTAAAAATGGCAATTAAACCAGGAGGTTATGAAAATTGGTTCACTAAAAGCTACACTACTGGCAGCATCTATTTAAACGTTGAATTTACTGTCACTGAAGGTCCATATGCAAAACGCAAGATTTTTCAAGTAATTGGTATTAAAAGTGGCAAAGCAAGAGTTGAAGGAGAAGATACTTGGGGAGAATCTGGACGTTCTATGCTTAGAAGCATTTTGGAGTCAGCACGAAATATTCATGCACATGACACTTCAGAGAAAGCGGTTACTGCTAGAAAAATCAACTCTATAGCTGATTTTAACGGGTTAGAGTTTACTGCAAAAGTTGGTATTGAAGCTGATCGGTATGGAGAAAAGAACAAGATTGCTACGGTTATTACTCCAGAACAATCTGAAGTTGATTGGTTGCCATTTTGAAGTACGACGAAGAGAAGCTCTGGATTGCTGTAATTGAGAGAGCTATCAAAGATGCAGCAGGAAAAAATCCAGAGCTAAAGAAAGAAGCAATTAAATGGTTTGATTCAGAGTCTTTTGAAACTGTTTGTGAGCTAGCTAATCTCAGCTCTAAACGTATGAAAAGTATGTATGGGGGTTTTATGCAGAGAAAGGAAATAAAAGGATTATTGATTGATAATATTAAGAAGTGTGTACCTTACCTAATTCCAAACGGTAATTTTTATCGAGAGAGGACTTATGTTGGCAATTTTGATGGGAATACGATTACAGTTAAAATAGTAGGTAAAGAAACTGGAAACTGGCGTAATTTTACTAAAGGAATTAGTGGTGATATTATCGATCTTTGGACTTTAGTTAAAGGTGATATAAATTCCGCTAAGAAGTGGTTAAATACTAAAGAAAACACAACAGAACATAAAATTACATCGTTTTCAGCAAAGCATTACTTAAATGATAAATCACCAATGCCAAAAGATATAATAGGCCCAAGAATTCTAACTCCAAGTGGTCTTTTGGTCATAGGTGGAGCTCCTAAAATAGGAAAGAGTAATTTTCTACTTTCCATGTTGGTACATTTAGCTGCTGGAGTATCATTTCTTGATATGAAGCCTGCAAGGCCACTTAAGATATTCTATCTACAGAATGAAATGGAATATGATTACATAAGAGAGCGCTTACAGAAGCTAAGAATCAGCAAGAAAATCCTTGATGCAGGAACAGAAAACTTAGTTATTACTAAAAAAGTACAGTTAACTTTGAATGTGGAAAAAATAAAGGAAATTATGTCGGAAAATCTCGATGTAAAAACAGTTGATCTTATAGTAATAGACTCTGTTTTTGATTATAGGAGTATGATCTCTTTTCTGCAAAATAGTATTGATGAACTACGCTCTATAACTAATCCTGCTGCTGGAGTAATAGTTACACATTACACCAAAAAAGTGTCAACAACCACGTTAAAAAAGAATCCATTTCAAGCATTGAGTGGTGCTAATGTTTTAAGAAGTTTATATACATCTGGAGTAATGATATTTAGGCCAGAAAGGAATACTCTGCAATTGATGTACGAACTTAAAAACGGCAAACCAATACCAACAAAATTCATAAACATGGTTAACGGACGCTGGATAGCCACAGCTTAACCAAATTTCTAAACTTTAAATATATTGGAGATTTTATGGGTATCTATTGTGATTTTAATACTGCAGCTCCACGAAAAAATGCATCATTAGTAGAAAAAGAACAGCTTAAAGCTCAGCTTCTGTTAAATATCAGATCATGCCTTTCTTATCTATTGCCAAGAGGGATTTTTTGTGGTGATAAGTTTTATGTAGGCAATATACAAGGTGATAAAGGCAAGAGTCTAGTAGTAGAATTAAGTGGCAGTGAAGCTGGCCTATGGCATGATTTTGCAACAGGAGAAGGTGGTGATATCATTGATCTTTGGGCAGGAGTACATAGAAAAAGTACGAGAATAGAGTTTCCTGAAGTAATGACTTCTATAGCTCAGTGGCTTGGTCATTTCAAAACTTCAAGTAGTCCAACTGCATATTGGGATTATTACGATGAAAACGGCCAAGCTATTGTTAGAGTATATCGTTATGATGATGATAGTGGAAAGAGATATCTTCCTTTTGATATCAAAAAATCCACCTTTAGTGTACCAGAGATAAGGCCACTATATAATATTCCAGGTATTTTAAAGTCCGATAAAGTTGTTCTGGTTGAGGGAGAAAAATGTGCAGAAGCGCTGATAGAGAAAGGAATAACTGCAACAACAGCAATGTCAGGAGCAAATGCACCTATTGAGAAGACAGATTGGACTCCACTTAAAGGTAAACATGTTATTATTTGGCCAGATAATGATGAAGCAGGCAAGAAATACGCTGAAAAATCTGCTATGAAACTTACTTGTCTTGGAGTTGAAGAACTTTGCATTTTGGAAATACCTAAAGATAAACCAAAGGGTTGGGACGCTGCTGATTGCGTGAAAGAAGGTATAAATGTTGAAAAATTCTTATCTTTAATTCTTCAAGTTCCATATGTGAAAAAACTATCAACTACCGAGGAATTCTCGAAAGTTCAAAAAGCAGGACGTTGCATTTCACTTTCAGCAATTCCAGTAATAAAGTATTTAAACGATAAATCACCAATGCCGAAAGACATAATAGCTCCAAGAATTTTAACTCCAGGAGGACTATTGGTGTTTGCAGGTGCACCTAAGGTTGGAAAAAGTGATTTTCTTATTTCTTGGTTATTACACATGGCAGGAGGAATTCCATTTTTGAACATGATGCCCACAAGACCTTTGAAAATCTTTTACTTACAAACTGAAATTGGCTATCACTATATGCGTGAACGTCTTCAGCAGATTAAACTAAATGAAGAACTTCTTGAAATTGCTGGATATAACTTAGTTATTACACCACAAGTGGAGTTACTTCTAAATGATGATAGTATAGAGATTATTGTAGATAAAATAGAAAGTTCATTTGGCTCTAATGCAGTTGATATAATAGCAATAGATCCACTACGCAATATTTTTGATGCCGGCGAGAATAGTAGTGAAAATGACAACAATGCTATGTTATTCTTTCTACAAGAAAGGGTTGGTAAATTGAGAAAGCTGGCTAATCAAGATGCAGGAGTTATTTTAGTACACCACACAAAGAAGATGCAAAAGAAATCATTGGAAGAAGACCCATTTCAAAGTTTTAGCGGTGCAAGCAGTTTAAGGGGATTTTATACTACAGGAATAATTATGCACAGACCAGATGAACAACAAAGTAAACGTCAACTAATCTTTGAGTTACGTAATGGCCACGCTATTGCATCAAAATACATTGATAAGATTAACAATAACTGGTACGTAGTTGATTATGAATCGCAAAGACTTGTGAACAAAGATTATGGCCAAAGGTTAGATGCAGAACGTTTGCGTAGGTATGATACTATTCTACAATTAATTTATGATGAAGCACGGAAGGGACGTCTATATACAATAAATTCGTTCTGTCAGGCATTTGAGAATAAAGCAGGTCTTGGTAGTCAACATTCGATCCGTGAACGTATTGATACTTTAGCTACAAAGGGCTATATAAAATTTAATAGAGAAGGTAAAAATGGAGCAAGAACTAGATATGGGGTGCTTTGTGTTGCAGGCATGGAAAAGAAAAGTAAGGTATTTGATCATCAACTGAATAAAGAAGTGACAATTTATGAAAAGGTCTTACCAACCGACTATAAATCACTGGAGAATGGTAGCATTTTACCAGTTGAAAATCCGAATACTTGGGTTCATCATAGCATCTGCGATTAATAAAATTAAAATAGAAAATATGAGTTATTTCAGTCTTCGGATTTGCTCAGTTTGTCTTCAGAATTTGCTTAGTCTATGCAGACTGAATTTAGTAAGGATGAAAGAAATGCGAGATTTTCAACAACTTAGAGGGGTTGTTGAATTTTATAGCTACAGACTGAGCAATAGGGAAAAAGTTCAGGAATATAGAGGGTTTTGTTCAACTCTCAGTTTTCAGAATAACTCCTATTATTATATAATAATATAGTAGTATGACTTTAAAACATACTACTCTGTTCGTTTCTCTTTTACTTACAATAATAAGTTATGTATATGTGTAAAGCTCTCTTTCAAAGTTATCTGATAAAAGAAATGAAAGAAAACGCTCAGAAAAAACAAATGGCCCGTAATTGCGTTTTAAAGCCATTCTACAACTTCAGGGTACAATTATACCACCTTGACCTAAAGAACGCTTATAACAGCCCTTAAAAGCCGATTAACACCATGTCTTAACTTATAAGAAAGACCATATGTTGATTTTATCACGTTTTACTTTAGTTGTAAAGAAATTTTTTTAATGTATGAGACAGATTTGTATAGTCGATATTTTACGTAACTTATGGCGCTTAATTGGTTATTTAGTATCTCTAAAACTTAACGAGTTGCTTTTATAACCAAAGTAAAAGGGTTAATACGGTAACCATAATCTTTACGCGATGATCCAGGCCAACCAACTGTTTGAATCACATCATTACGTTCGATGTTTAGTCCTAACTTTTTGGCTAATGTAGTTTTTATTGTTCTTTGAATTGTGTTTATTGGTTTTCTAATGTAATGTTCTGGATCTGCTTCTGGATCAAGATTTAGGCGCTTTTCTATTTCAGTTATGCTAAGCAACATGTGTTTTTCAGGGGGTAATTCTTTTTTACAATCATGCAAAAATTGTTCAAATAATATGCGAAAAACTTTCATACATGCTACAGCTTTCTTATTTAGAATCTCTATATTATTTACATAAAGTGAGCCCTCTATCAATTGCAACTTTAGTAATTCCTTCTCTTTAGGAGGTTCAATTAGATTAAGTGAAGTATGCAAAATTTGCATTGAAGTATTTGGTATGAACTCTAGTACTCCTCTTTGTGCTGCTTCTTGAAATACTTCAATTAAAGTCTTATGCTGAAAGAAAAGGTCAACCATTTTTACTATGGGCAAATCAAGAGGTATGTTTGATGGATTTTTTCTCAGTATTACTAATACGGTTGGATTGACTCTTAGCCTATCTATGGTTAAGAATGTTGGATTGGTGCAAAAATCAAGAACAATGAGATTTACAAATTGACCTTGGTCACCAACATGATAAACTCCTCTTTCCACCTTTTGCCACATGAAATGCGTATTACTTAGCTGACCTTCAAACCAATGCATGATTTTCTCTGGGTTTAAATATACAGATAAGCGATGAAATCTTTGCTTCTTGTAGGTATTAGGTAAAATATCACGGTTGCAGTTTTCACAAATTATATTATCGCATGCTTCGTTAAAGTCCTCATCAATGAAAATCTCATTGTTACAGTATGGATCAACTATATTTGGCCAATCTAATTTATCTTGTCTACGAGAGCAGATAATATAAGACCTCTCTTGCATCTTAATTAATTCAAGATCTGACAAATACCTTGCTGCTTCGATGTAATTTTGATTTGGATTAACCCAAGAGCTGCCAGAATTAAGAAGATCAGAGATTTGCTCTTGGCAAGATTGTAAGACCATAAAATTGTTTTATGTATGCTTTAAAATCCTCTCTTTCCCTTTTATTCAGAGGATGTTCAGAGTAGTAAATTGCTATATACTCATCACTTCGCTTGAAAAATAAGCCTATCTTTTTGCCTTGAAATATTACTTTAATCGATTCTATAAATGGCACTATGTCTCCTACAAATGGCTTTAAAACATGCAATTCCGGTGCAATAGGATCATATGGAGCAACAGTCAAAGTGATATTAGTATAGCTGTAATTGAAACGATTTGACTGAAACTTTAACTCAAAAACACGAATATTTGAATCAGATTCATTAATACAAGTTTCTATAAATTTATGCACCTGTTCCGCGAAGTTTTTATCCTGCACATCTACAAAAATACATTCGCAGCCAAAGTAACAACTTGCAATGCTATTTGCTATTTCTATAGCTTGATCGATATTTCTAGCACCAAGATCTACCTGAGTGCCATTTAGTAGAAAATCCAAAATCATCCACTCTGCCTTATGGCCATGAATAACTTTGTTTGAATTTAACAACAAATCTATATCGCTAGCTTTGCGTATTAACACATATAAACGATTCTGATGATAGAAGAAACCTTGTAGTTGATTCTCGAAACTGTCATTTCTCTTAATGTTATCTTCTTTCAGTATTTGTTGTATGATTTCCTCTGAGATAAAGTCCTTAAATGGAGTACTTGGTCGTCTTGGTATTTTTTGTAAGGCAAAAGACATGAAACTCTTTCTTTGTATTTTTTCAAAGTGATAGACAGACTTTAAAAGATTGTAATCTGCATGAAACAGTAGAAATAGCAAAGACTTCTTATCATATTTATTATTATTTTTTACAAGGTAGGATTTCATGAGTTCCGTAGTTAATGCAGATCTTGCAATTTCACTGACAGTAACTTCTAGTTTTGCACGGTCAAAACAGGTAATCAAGTAGTAAGTAAGGAGAGAATCGGAATAATTAGCAATCACTTTACGTTTGTATTGTACAGATGTATTATCGCAACTTTCATCATCAAAGAGTTGAGCATTTAATTTATCTTTAAAGAAGTTTTGAAAAATGATATTTAATTGCTTACCAGAAAGTGAATCTATCCAAGACTGACGTATTTTTGTATTGTGAAAACGATCAAGCAAATGGTTAACAGGTACTTCTAAATCATCTTCCCAAAATTTACGATTTGGATAAATGTTCATAAGAAACTAACCACACCATAATAACATAATAGACTATTTAAATAGTTAAGATAGAAATCTGAAAGTCTTGACCAATAATTATGCAATGGCTGTTTACTGATTTTTAACCAAGTTTTTTCTAAAAAGTTTGCTTAAGAAGAAGATTTTTTGGACAAAAATTTTTCAAATCCTGAATATATATTATATAGCACTCTAGCGAAACAAATTCTGAATATAAATGTCAACCCTAACACTGGACCTTGGCAAGCAAACGGGCTGGGCAATTCTAACAGATGGAATAATTCAAAGTGGAAGCAAAAGCTTTCATGGTAGTCGTTTCAGTGGAGGTGGCATGTGCTTCTTGAATTTTCGTAATTGGCTTAATTCTTTGAAGGACATTTCTGCAGTGTATTTTGAGGAAGTAAGAAGACATCTAGGAACTGATGCAGCGCATTGCTATGGCGGTTTTCTCGCAGTTCTGTCTTCTTGGTGTGAAGAGAACAATATTCCCTACCAAGGTGTTAATGTTAAAACTATAAAACGCTTTATAGCAGGCAAAGGCAATGCAAGTAAGAGTGAAGTTATTGAAGCGATACGTGAAAAAAGTTTTTCACCTAGAGATGATAATGAGGCCGATGCTTTGGCATTAATGTTTTACGTTATGAATCTTAGTAAAGATTTTAACATATCAAGAATGCCATAAAAATGGGTCCTTTCGGCCATATTGGCGGGTTTGGTGGGTCAGACCCCAGGCCTTCTTTAGCGTCAGAGATATTTTGAATATTAACTTTTTAATTATTAAGATATGAATTTAGCAATCCACTACTATCCTGTTGAAAACCTCCTCGAATATAAGCGTAATCCTCGTAAAAATGATGATGTAGTAAATAGAATGTGTGCTTCTATTCGGGAGTTTGGTTTTCGTATACCAATAGTTGCAAAAAGCGATGGCACTGTGGTTGATGGTCATTTAAGACTTAAAGCAGCAAGAAAACTTGGTATGGAGAGTATTCCAGTGGTTTTAAGTGATAATCTAAATGAACCACAAACCAAAGCTTTTCGATTACTGGCAAATCAATCAGCTAATTGGGCAAAGTGGGATGATGATCTTTTAAAGGTAGAAATTCAAGAGCTAGAAGATTTGCAGTTTGACCTTAAAATGACAGGATTTGAATTAGAAAAAGTTCAACATTTCCTTGATGATTTAGATAGTGAAAAAGAAGATCTTTCTGACTTAGTTGTTGATGACAAAAAAGTAGAAATAACAAAACCAGCTGATCTATGGATTTTAGGTGATCATCGAATCTATTGTGGTGATAGCTCTATAGTTGAATCATATAAAGCGCTGTTAGATGATAAAATGGCAGACATTACTGTTTGTGATCCTCCATATAACGTTGATTATGGTAGTAGCCAAGAGAGAGAAGATAAAAAAATATTAAACGATAATCAAGGTGAAAAGTACGAACTTTTTCTCTATGATATTTGCACTCATATTTTAGCATATACGAAAGGTGCAATTTACATCTGCGTATCATCATCAGAGTTTTCAACGTTGCAAAAAGCATTTGAGGAAGCGGGAGGAAAATGGTCAACATTTATCATTTGGGCGAAGAATCACTTTACGCTAGGAAGATCAGATTATCAAAGACAATACGAAGCAATGCTTTATGGATGGAAAAGCGGCAATAAACGTGAGTGGCATGGAGGTAGAAATCAAAGTGATCTGTGGTTTTATGATAAGCCAACACATAATACACTACATCCAACGATGAAGCCAGTAGAGCTAATGGAGAAAGCAATAGTTAATAGCAGCAGACCTGGGGATACTGTACTTGATCCATTTAGTGGTTCTGGCAGCACACTGATTGCATGTGAGAGAACAGGAAGAATTTGCAGAACAATAGAGCTAGATTCAAAATTTGTAGATGTAACGATAAAACGTTGGCAAGTATACACAGGTAGGGAGGCAATTTTAGCCAGTACTGGTAAAACTTTTGCGGAAATTCAAGAAGAAAATTCGTAAAAAGGAGCGAAAAGAGAGGAGGAAAAGAGTGGAAAAAATCACACAAACAGAATGGGCAAGAGAGATAGGAGTATCAAAGCAATATGTCTGTTATTTAGTAAAAAAAGGAATAGTTGAGCTGGAGGATGGACTCATTGACCGAGAACAAGCAAACAGGGCTATAGAAACAATAAGAGATCCAAGTCAACCACTGAGAAGAAAAAACTATTCAGAAAGCGGAGAAAAACTTTCCACGATGTTGCTAAAAACTAGAATAAAAAATGAAATGGAACGTGGTAAACTGCTTGAGGCGAAAGCTAAGGCTGAGATAGGAGAACTTATAGCAGTAGAGGAAGTAAGAAATGAAGCATTTAACGTAGCAAGAGTTGTCCGTAATAATTTGCTTAATATTCCAAATAGAGTTTCAGCACTGCTTGCATCACTGAGTGACACTGAAAAAATTCACGAGACGCTAACTGAAGAGATTACAAACTCACTCCAAGAATTATCTAACGCTAAATTTTAAATATAAAAAGATTTTGAATATAAAATGGCTGATAACTTAAGTTTAGAGTTAATAAAGTGTCTCATCAATCAACCTGGATTAGATGTTAATGTTAGAGGGTTAAACGGAAAAACTCCACTGCATTGCGCTATAGAGTTTAAGCATGGTAGATTTGTTACTCACGAAGAAGAACATTAATCCTTTTGTGGAAGATAATGAAGGTAAAACATCTCTTGATTACGCCAAAGAAGGGAAAAAAGCAGAAATATTACAAGCACTAATTAATAACAAGTACGGGTCAGAACAAGATAGCTTACTTCATTTAGCTGCGATGATAGGTGAAATTAATGCAGTGAGATATTTGATCAGAAAAGGTATTGACGTTAATGTACGAAATGCTTTGCACCATACTCCATTACATCTAGCAGCAGGCATAGGACATGCAGAAGTTGTAAAGATTTTGATAAGAGAAGGAAAAGCTGAAATAGATGTCTTTGATGCACGAAATCAGACACCAATGCACTATGCAGTTAATAATAAAAAGTTGGAGATAGTAAAGTTACTGCTGAAGCTTGGAACAGATGTGAATAGTGCACGCATGGGACAAAACTCAATGAAATTGTCACCTGTGCATATAGCTGTAAGTAATGCTAATTACGATGAAAGAGACTTATGTCTTGATATCCTCAAATCCTTAATAAAGGAGCCTAATGCTCAAGTAAATTTGCAAGACTACGAAAATAAAACACCACTACATTATGCTGAAAGACTAAAAACAATAGAAGTTTTACTAACGCGAGAAGATATAGACCCTCTGGTAAAAGACGATAGCGGCAAGACACCGTTTGATTACGCTAAACCTGAGATAAAGAAGGCTTTGATGAGTAATAAATATGGTTCTGAAAAGAATAGTCTACTCCATTTAGCTGCACAAAGAGGAGAAATTGAGCTTGTAGAGTCTATCTTAAAAGAAGAAATCGATATTGATATTGTAAATAATAAAGGTTTATCACCGATTTACCTTGCTGCGGAAAAAGGGCATTTACATGTAGTAAAGTTATTGCTGAAAAAAGGAGCAAATTATACACCTGTTCTGCACTTAGCAATCAAGTCAAATAATTTAGAATTGCTAAAAACTTTATTTAAAGAAAAGAGCATCAAATTACCAGATGAGATAGGCAGATCTGTACCAATTTATTATAGGTGTATAGAGCATAGAGATGCAAAAGTAAGAAAATACAATAGTGTGATCTGTGTTTTTACCTCAGTAAGTGCAGTAGCAATGGCAGCATATATAGGTTTAACAGCAACAACAATAAGCAATGCAATCATTTTTGCAACAATAACAGGAATACTTGCGCTTATTATAGCAATAATGATAAGTGAGATGAGCAAAAGATATATAGAAAATGAATTTCAGAAAAAGATGTTTATGGAATTGGAGGAGTGTGGAGGAATAAACTCTACTGTTAACAATATTGAGATAGAACCAATTATGAGTAGATGCAGACAATGATATACGCTAGAGCTTTTTCTGAAGGTTTAAAACCAGATCCAGAGCTTAAAGTATCAGAGTGGGCGAATGAGTATCGAGTTTTAGCGCCAACTGCAGCATCAGAGCCAGGAAAATGGAGAACAGAGAGAACTCCTTATTTAAAAGAAATCATGGATTCACTATCTCCGTCCTCACCAGCAGAAAAAGTAGTATTCATGAAAGGAGCACAGATTGGAGGAACAGAAGCTGGCAACAATTGGATTGGCTATATCATCGATCAAACACCAGGACCAATGCTAGTAGTACAGCCAACAGTTGAAATGGGAAAACGTTGGTCGAAGGGAAGATTTGCACCGTTAATAGAGAGTACACCATGTTTAAAAAGTAAAGTAAAAGACCCAAGGTCAAGAGATTCAGGGAATACTGTACAAAGTAAGGAATTTCCAGGTGGAATAGTAGTAATAACCGGAGCAAATAGCAGTGTAGGTCTCAGGTCCATGCCAGTAAAATATCTCTTTCTTGATGAAATAGATGCCTATCCAGGAGATTCAGGTGGTGAAGGAGATCCAGTGCTGCTCAGTATTGCTCGAACTAATACATTTGCAAGGCGAAAGATTTTTTTAGTATCAACGCCAACGATTCATGGAATAAGCAGAATTGAGAAAGAATTTGAAGCAACAGATAAGAGATATTTTTTTGTACCATGTCCGCATTGTAATTATTACCAAATATTAAAATGGTCACAAATAAAATGGGAAGATAAAAATCCAAATACAGCACACTATATATGTATAGAATGTGGTGAAAAGATAGAAAATCATCAAAAGACAGAGATGCTAGACCGTGGAGAATGGAGAGCAACAGTGGAAGTAGCAAAAAAAGGGACAAAAAAAGGATTTCATCTTTCAAGTCTTTACAGTCCAGTTGGCTGGTATAGCTGGACTCAAGCAGTAGAGGATTTTCTTCATGCAAAAGAAAGTGAACAATTACTAAAAGTTTGGATAAATACCACTTTAGGAGAAACTTGGGTAGATAAAGGAGAAGTACCAGACTGGAAGCAATTATTCAACAGAAGAGAATTTTTTCCCGTAGGCACAGTACCAAAAGGCGAAGTAGTTCTTACAGCAGGAGTAGATGTACAAAAAGATCGTCTAGAGGTGGAAGTTGTAGCATGGGGAAAAAGCCGTGAAAATTGGTCAATAGACTACCGAGTATTTGAAGGTGATACTGGAAGAGGAGAAGTATGGGGAAAGCTTTCGGAGCTTCTGAGTCATCATTTTATCGGTGAAAATGGGCTTGAATATATGATAAGTATGATGGCGGTTGATGCTGGGTATGCAACGCAGGAAGTGTATAACTGGGTGAGAAGTCATCAAGGCTCTGGAAGAGTAATGGCAGTCAAAGGTGTAAATAAAGCACTAGTACCACTTAGCAGCCCAAGTAGAGTAGATATAACAGTTGGTGGTCAAAAGCTAAAGAGAGGAATAAAGCTCTGGCCAGTGGGAGTATCGATATTAAAGTCAGAGCTTTTTCAATTACTTAATATTTTGAAAGAAGAAGAGGGAAAAGCTCTGCCTGGATATTGTCATTTTCCGGAGTATGCACCTGAATATTTTAAGCAGCTAACGGCAGAGCAATTAGTCAGCAAGGTAGTAAAAGGATACACCAAACAGGAGTGGCAAAAGGTAAGAGAAAGAAATGAAGTATTAGACTGTAGGATTTATGCAAGAGCAGCATCGATAGCACTGGGAATAGACAGATGGCCAGAGAGTAAGTGGAATAGTTTGAGTGGAAAAATGGAAAGTAAAAAGCCTAAAAAAGTGAGACAAAGTAAATGGTTGAATGAGAAGTAAAATGTACAATCAGGAATATTTAAGTCAAGTCGAAGAAGCGATAAAAAAACTGCAAAGCGGAGAGCGAGTAGTATCAATTGCATATGGTGACCATGTGGTGAGATATGCTGAAGTTCAGATAAATGACCTGCTGAATCTACGGCAACGTATTAAGGCTGAACTGAAAGTTGCAGGTGTGAGACCGAAGAGAAGAATTGTGATTGCGACAAGTAAGGGAATTGACAAAATTGTGTAAAAATGTTATAGTTTAAAATTGGTATTTTCTAGTTAAAATATGGATCAAAGTCAAGAAAGGCTTAATGTTAATGTAAATTTTGAGGGGGAATTTGCTCACTACCTTATAGAAATGGCAAAAGTTCAAAATAGAACTATAGAAGAGGTTGTAAAGGACCTAGTGGAAGAAGAAATTGAAGCAAGTAAATTATCTGAAGAAGATGATGAAATAGATGAAGTAGATATAAAGTTGGCTAAGCTTTCTCTTGAGCGTGATGCTAGAGGTGATGAAGAAATTAGAAGTGAGGATGTAGATTGGAATAGAATATTATCTGCAAAAACAGTCTAAAGGTGGAGATACAAGCTGAGATACGATATTATCTATTCAAAAAAAGTTCTTGAGGAAGACTTTCTTGCATTACCACCAACGATAAGATCTAGAGTGAGAAGAGCTGTAGATAGTCGTCTTGCAACCAACCCTAAAGCAATAGGTAAAGCATTATCGCATGAATTCAAAGGGTATTTTAGGATACGAGTAAGTGATTATCGTGTAATTTATAGGATAAATTACTCAAAACACACAGTAACTATTACTGCAATGGGACATCGGAAGGACATTTATGAACGCAGCCCAGAATAAGCGTTGGTATTTGTGCAAGAGCCTCATGCATAATTTATAAAGTGTTAACAGCCAGACTCTCCAGCAGCTTGCTGTAATTTTTTAATGTCAAATTGCGCAACAAACTGCTGCATAATCAAAGAGGCAAAATGCTATTAAAATCGTTCAAACAACTATTTAGTAAGCCAAAAATCAAAAGCTCAGCGTGGGATGCAGCAGGCTCAGGAAGAAGATTTTTTCACTTTCAACCAGAGTTAGGAAGTATAAACAATTTGCTGTCTCAAAGCCTTGAAACTTTACGTAGTAGATCACGTGATATGGTGAGAAAAAATCCATATGCAGCAAATATTATTGATACAATAGTAAGTAACTCTATTGGAACAGGAATAAAACCACAATCAAAAGCAAAGAATGCAGAATTTCGAAAGAAAGTGCAAGAATTATGGCTAAAATGGACAGATGAAGCAGATAGCTGTGGAATAAGTGATTTTTATGGATTACAAGCTCTGGTATGTAGGAGCATGATAGAAGGTGGAGAGTGTTTTGTACGCCTCCGACATCGTAAACTCGAAGATGGATTTTCTGTACCATTGCAACTTCAAGTATTGGAATCAGAGCATTTGGACAATAAGAGCAATCAAACACTAGCCAATGGTAATGTAATAAGAAACGGGATTGAGTTTAACAGGCTTGGGCAAAGAGAAGCATATTACCTATTTAAAGAACACCCTGGTGAAAGTATGTTTGGAGAATCAGTGAGAGTGCCAGCAAATGATGTTTTACATATCTATAGACCATTAAGACCTGGGCAAATTAGAGGAGAGCCATGGCTTTCTAATATACTGCTAAAGCTTTATGAACTTGATCAATACGATGATGCAGAATTAGTGAGAAAAAAGACAGCAGCGATGTTTGCAGGGTTTATTACGAGACTCGATCCAGAAGCAAATATCATGGGAGAAGGTGAAGCAAGTGAGCAAGGAGTAGCATTATCTGGCCTAGAACCTGGAACAATGCAGCTTTTAGACCCAGGAGAAGATATAAAATTTTCAGAGCCGTCTGATGTTGGAGGAAGTTATGAAGCATTCATGAGACAGCAACTCAGGGCAATAGCGATTGGTACAGGGATAACATATGAGCAGCTAACAGGAGATTTAACCGGCGTTAATTATTCATCAATCAGAGCAGGATTAATAGAGTTTCGTCGTCGATGCGCTATGCTGCAACATAACATTGTGGTATTCCAATTTTGCAGACCAGTATGGAATAGATGGCTAGAGTTAGCAGTACTTTGTGGAGAACTCTGTATAGATGAAAAAGTAGTAAAAGCAGCGAAAGAAGAAGTAAAATGGATACCACAGGGATTTGATTGGGTGGATCCACTGAAAGACCAGCAAGCACAGCAAATGGCAGTAAGGAATGGATTTAAGAGTCGATCGGAAGTAGTATCAGAAATGGGTTATGATGTAGAAGAAATTGACCAAGAAATAGCAGAAGATCAAAAGCGAGCTAATTCTTTTGGACTTTGTTTCGATTGTGACGTTAATGTGCCATAAAATACAATAAGGGGAGGAAGGTGATGTGGATAAATAAACCAATAATGGTAGAGAGAAGAAGTTTTGAACTACTATCATTATATAACAGCAAACAACCTATCTTTAAGAACTTAAAGCATTTTCATATAAACCCAAAAGGAATAGCAATAATACGTATTTATGGAGTTTTGACAAAAAAAACAGAAGCTTTTGATCATATTTTAGATATGACTTCGTATGAAAATATTCATGAAGAGATAGAGAGTGCTTTAGAAGATAAAAGCATAGAGACGATTCTACTTGACATAGACAGTCCAGGAGGGGAAGTAAACGGTGTCTTTGACCTAGCTGATTTTATCTATAGTGCAAGAGGAAAAAAGAGGATAATAGCAATAGCAAATGATGATGCATATTCTGCTGCATATGCTATAGCTTCTAGCGCTGAAAAGATTTTTCTCACCCGCACTTCAGGAGTTGGGAGTATAGGAGTAATAGCAAGTCATATAGATCAAAGTAGGTTTGATGAAAAGCAAGGTATTAAGTACACCACAATCTTTGCTGGTAGTCGAAAGAATGATTTAAACCCACATGAGCCAATGACGTCTGAAAGTCTGGGAAGCTTACAAAAAGAAGTAGACCGACTATATGAAATGTTTTTGCAGCTAATAGCAAGGAACAGAGGTCTTTCAATTGAAAAGATTCGATCAACAGAAGCAGGTCTATATTTTGGCGAGAAAGCAGTAGAAATAGGTCTTGCAGATGGAGTTACAACATTTTTTGAATTTATCAATAATCATAGGAGTGTTAGCATGACAACTAATGAGTTAACTGAGGAAGGCTACGAGAACTGTAGTAGAGAAATTTTAGAGATAATAAGATTATGTAATATATCAAAGATGCCAGAAAAGATAGGAGAATTTATTGAGCAGGGCGTAAGTGTTGAGCAAGCAAGGGAAGTTTTAATGGAACTGCTAGCAGAGCGAACGAAGAAGACAGAGATACTGAGTGCAATACCACAGAATTCAGGAGAAGATTTAATGATACAGGTAGCAAGAAGTCGTAGGAGTTAAAGTATTTTTATAACCGCCGCGTACAATAACTACAAACATGGCGGTAAAACTAAAGGAAAAAAAGGAGAAAAGAAAATATGACATGTATAACCGAACAAAATAATCTAGGTGACTTATTAAAGTATGAGGCATCAAGTCTATATTCAAGAGATCAAATAACAGTAGCAAAAGGGCAGAACCTAAAGCTTGGTACAGTAGTGGCTCTTGATAAAGATAGCATGGTTAAGATAATAAATCCAACTGCCACAGATGGTACACAAACAGCAATAGGTGCAATAGTAAGTGATGTAAATGCGACAGAAAATGCTAAAGCAGTAATTATTACTCGTGTTGCAATGCTAGCTGATTGTGCGGTTGTGTGGCCAGCAAATATCACTGAAGAGCAGAAAAATGCAGCAATAAAGCAACTTGAAGGACGAGGGATCATTATCCGTAAAGCGGTGTAAAGCTATATTAAACAATAAAAAACACAAAGGGGAAAATAAAAGATGCAAAATCCATTTACAAATACAGCATTTAGTATGACGGCACTAACAAATGCGATGAATATATTGCCGATAAATTATGGACGAGTTGAAAATTTAAATTTGTTTCCAAGTAGGTCAGTAAGATTTAGACATATTACGATAGAAGAACACAACGGAGTGTTAAGTTTACTACCAACGCAAGTACCCGGAGCACCAGCAACAGTAGGAAAAAGAGGAAAAAGAAAGATAAGAACATTTACGATTCCGCACATTCCGCATGATGATGTAGTGCTGCCAGAAGAAGTACAAGGAATAAGGGCATTTGGATCAGAGAGTGAACTTAAAGCGCTTGCAGATGTAATAACTGATCATTTGCAGCTAATGAGAAACAAACATGCAATAACATTAGAGCATTTGCGAATGGGAGCGCTGAAGGGAATTATTCTTGATGCTGACGGGTCAGAATTATTAAATTTGTACAACGAATTTGAAATCACACCAAAAGTAGTAAATTTTGCCCTTGGAACAGCAACAACAGATGTCAAGCGTAAGTGTCTGGAGGTATTGCGACATATCGAAGACAACTTAAGTGGCGAATATATGACCGGAATTCATGCCTTGGTAAGCCCTGAGTTTTTTGATGCACTAACTTCGCATAGTAAAGTGAAAGAAGCATACGAGAGATGGCAAGAAGGAGCAGCGCTTCGAAATGATATGAGGTCAGGATTTACGTTTTGTGGTATAACATTTGAGGAATATAGAGGGCAAGCAACTGATCCTGAAGGAACAGTAAGAAGATTTATAGAAAAAGATACAGGGCACTGTTTTCCACTAGGAACAGCAAGTACATTTACAACATATTTTGCACCAGCAGACTTTAATGAAACAGTAAATACTCTTGGACAGCCACTCTATGCAAAACAAGAGCCAAGAAGATTTGATAGAGGAACTGATTTACATACGCAGTCAAATCCTCTGCCAATGTGCCATCGTCCGGCAGTTTTGGTAAAAATTAGTTCTAGTTGATGAATATAGGAAAATTATTGGAAGATTGTTTTGAGCATCTAGGAGTGGAAGCCATATATTGTAATAAAAATAAGGAGAGTATTCGTAAAATGAAAGTGCTAATTAAACGTCCCGATACTACGTATTCTTTAGGTGCAGATGGAGCATTAACTCAGCAAATTGCTTCTATAGAAATACGTGATCAGGACGTTACTTCCTTTAGCATAGGTAATTATATCAAGATTGAAAAAAGGTTCTACAAGATTTTTGAACCACCATTGAAAGATTCTTCAGGTAAAATATGGAAAATTGAGGCAATAGAAAGTGTTTAATATTAAAACTAGTAACAATATTAATGAAATAATCTCCAATATTGACGGAAAAGAGCAGAAAGTAAAACTGGCAGCTATAAAAGCACTAAATAGAACAGCACTATGGTTAAAAGCAAAAGCAGCTAAGGAAATCAGTGAGGAAAAGAAGATAAAATTAAGTTTGATAAGAAAGAGATTAAGAATTTTTAAGGCGAAAACTAGCAGATTAGAAGTGTTAATTAGAGCAAATCTCTATGACATTAGAGCATCGGCAATTGGCAAAATACAAAAAACAAGAAGAGGATCGAAAGTAGGAAAGTATGAGTTTATAGGAGGATTTGCAGCAGTTATGCCAAAAGGAAATAGCGGTATGTTTAAACGTGAAGGAAGAGCAGCATTGCCAATAAAGGAAGTAAAACTACCGCTGGAACCAGAAGGCTCAAGAATAATAAAAGACCTTGTTAATTATGAGAGTGAGAGAGTGTTTGAGAAATACTTTAAGCATGAGCTAAACTATATTTTAAAGATATGACAAAGTTCTGGACAGATTTACATCAAACAATTTGCAGCACACTGAAGAAAGAAATACCGTCTATACAGACATGTGAAATTTATCCAGCAATAAGAAAAGAATTGATAGCGCCAGCGTTATTTGTAGAGCTTGTGAGTTTAGAATCGGGAAAAGATCCTGGAACAGAGGAATTAGCGCTAAAAGCAAGATTTGAAGCAAGGGTTGTAGTTGATGGAACAGTCGAGGATTCCTCGTTAGTTGTAAGGTCATTAGCAGCAGAAGTAGCAAGAGTAGTGAACAAGAATACCTGGGAAAAGAATGTATCTCCGGCTGAATTTCTTTCTGCAGAGCCTGATGGATTTAGACCCGAATTAGATGCATATTTGGTGTGGATGGTTGATTGGAATCATCAGCTTCATTTAGGTAAATCGATATGGACAGAAAATAAGATTAAGCCACATACGATTACAATAGGAGAAAATGTTAGAGAGTAATTTTGCTATTTCAGAGCTGCAAAGAAAATTAGCAAACATTGTACGAATAGGGCTTGTAAAAGAAGTAGATTATGAAAAAGCAAAAGTAAGAATTAAAATAGGCGAATTTTTAACAGATTGGTTGCCATGGATAACAAGCAAAGCAGGAAAAGATAGAAATTGGTCTCCGCCAGATATTGATGAGCAAGTAGTTATACTTTCCCCGCTGGGAGAATTATCTTTAGGAGTAGTACTTCCTGGAATATATCAACAAAAGTACTCTGCACCAGAAAATAAAAAAGAGGTGAGTAGCTTAACATTTCAAGATGGAACAAAGTTGTCATACGATAAAGATAAACATCATTTAGAGATTGAAGTAGTAGACAAAATAACACTGAAAGCTGGGGAATCGAGCATAGAAATGACAAAAAGTGGAATAAAACTGAAAGCAGAAAGGATCGACTTAAATTGAACAAAGGAATAGTAAGGTTAGGAGACTATTGTGGAAAAGCTATACCACATTTCTGCATTAGCGGAAGTAATAATGTTTTTGTAAACGGCAAGTCAATATGTAGGCAAGGAGACAGTTTTAGTGAAGGAAAAGTAATGATTCAAGGATCAAAAATAGTGTTTGCAAATGGTCTTAGTGTAGGAAGAGTAGGAGATATAGTTTCATGTGGGTTTAAAGTAATAAAAGGCAGTGAAAGCGTCTTTGCAAAATAGAAATGAAGGGTATGGATGCTAAAACAGGAAAGACGTTAGAAGGAATAGAGCACTTAAAGCAGTCGATAATTGATATACTGACCACTCCAGTAAACAGTAGAATCATGAGGAGAGATTATGGGTCTAGGCTATTTGAATTAGTGGATAAACCAATCAGTAGAGATTTAACTATGGAAATCTATGCAGCAACAGCAGAAGCTTTGGAAAAATGGGAAAAGAGATTTAAGTTAGAAAAAGTAAAAGTTGAAGGAGTAAAAGAAGGGAGAGTAACATTGAATTTAGAAGGTGTCTATCTTTCAGAAGGTAAGTTCATAAATATTAATGGAGTAGTTGTTTAAAAATGCAGCAGCCAAATATTATCGAACCACTGAACTTTGAAGAGATTTTTGCTCGGATGAAAGAAGAATTAATAAGTCGAGATAAAAGTTTTACAGCACTAATTGAAAGTGACCCAGCGATAAAGGTATTAGAAGTAGCAGCATGGAGAGAGTTGTTACTCAGAGAAAGAATAAATGAAGCTGTAAAAAGTAATTTACTAAAATTTGCAACAGGAGAAGATCTTGGTAATTTAGCTGAGTTTTATGGAGTAGAGAGGCAGAAAGAAGAAGATGATGAACGATTTAGAAAAAGAATTAAAGCAAAGATAGCAGGTTGGTCAACAGGAGGAAGTAAGGAATATTATAAATATCATGCACTGTCAGCAGATAGTAGAGTAAAAGATGCACTAGTGGAATCAACTATACCAGGGAAAGTACAAATTTCAATCTTATCAACACAATTATCCACAACTGGCATAGTGTCAGAAGAGCTACTAGAAATTGTAAAAAAGCAGGTTACTAGAGATGATATAAGGGTTTTAACAGATACAGTAACAGTAATTGGTTGCAATATTACGGAAATAGATATTCACAGCAGAATGAGCATAAGTTCTGTAATATCAAAGGAGGAAATTAAGGAACAGTTCATTAAGAAGTTTGAAGCAAGTAGAAGGCTGGGATGGAATGTTACAAGATCTTGGATAATAGCAAATTTGTTTGTAGAGGGTGTAGAAAACGTAGAATTAATCGAGCCAAGAGAGGATGTTGTGGTTCTGGGGAATGAGTGTGCAGTGCTTGGCTATGTCAAGTTAGATAGGATTTAAAACGTATTTTTTTGTTTTGTGCCAGTGAGGGGATTGCGTGCAATAAGTGGTTTACTGGATAAAAATGACCAATGTTATGCAGACGAAAAGATTCTCCTTCTCCTAGCTGTTGCAACTTATTTTTTAAGGTATTAACAATATAGTCAAATATCAAAGAAAGTATTTTTAATACCGAGAATATCTTTGTTTTTTTGCAATGATCTCTTGCTTACTCATAAGCTACCTAAATAAAGGAAATTAAAGCAACTTGAAAGAAAAGACAAATGAAAAGTTTATTACCGCCAAACGCAACAAAGCAAGAAAAAGCGCTAGTAGAAACAATCGACTATAAAGTTAATCCAAGTTGCATAAGAGGGTTTAAATTTAGATTAGAAGAAGAAACATTGCCTTGGATAATAGAAGAATATGGTTTAGAAGAGATACTACGTTGGGTAAAAGATAGAAGAAAAGCCGTAGTAGAAGGAGTAAAATTTCAAAGACTACGTGGAACCCCAGCATCACTCAAAATAGCACTAAAGTGGGCAAATATAGAAGATATTACAATTATTGAAGAGCCACCCGGTAAACACTTTTTTGAGTTGCAAGTAGGGATAAAAGAGGTACCAAATGACTTCTTCGTAGATGCAGTAGTAGAGCTGGCAAAACTATCACTGCCTGTAAGATCCAGATTAATGAGGATTTTTAACGATTATTATAATGTGCAGAGATTTATATTGGATGAGAGTTTATTTGGAGATCTTCTTTCTGATTATTCAGGGGTAAAAATAGAAAAAGATGGACCAGTGTTATCGTTTGGAAGAGTAAATTTTTTCAGGTCTAGTGGTCCAGTTATTAGGATTATAGAAAACTATCTACGCGATCATTATGAACGAGCTTTAAGCAATGATATATATCGCCTAGATGTAGCAATCCTTGGAGAAACAGAGACTCACACAAGGGATTACAAAGGCATCTATGAAAGGAGTCATCAGTGGTACAATTTAAAAGCACTATATCCATTACCACAGAGCTTATTGCCAGAAATAAAGTTTGCAAAAGCGCAGATAGTATTATCAATCAACTATGTTTTTTAAAATTTTTTGAATTTAGTTTCATTACAACTTTTGTTTGTAATTTTGTTTTTTATTCGAGTAAAAAGTGCATTTTTGACAATAAAAACCCTAACTTAATCATAGAAAAATTTTGTATCAAACAACAGTTACTGCTTAGATCTTATGGTTAACGAATATGTGCTTTAAATGTGTGTAGACGCACATATTCGTTAACCTATTTTCTATGCAGATTTTTTTAATTCACATTGACTGCTTCTTTAAGCCTCGCATTGGCAATTACTATGATTTTACGCATTAGAGCTGTCATAGCCACCATCTTCTTTTTACCTTTACCAACAAGCCTTGAATAGAAGGCACCAAGCGCAGACTTAGACCTTGAAGCAGACATCGCAGCTGTAAAAAGCTTTTCACGAACGTTGCTTCTGCCACCACTTATTCTGCGATAACCAATAGTTTTACCACTTTCTTTCGGATGAGGTGCAACTCCAGCAAGACTTGCAATTTCTCCCCTACTTACATAACCAAGTTCTGGCATTAGACACAGAAAATCTTGAGATAATTTTGCACCTATTCCTGGAACTGTTTTAAGGATTTTTTGGCGCTTTTGTAACTCTGGATTCTCATCAATAATTTTTTGTATGGTATTGTTGAGCTCATCTATCTGGCTATTAAAGAATTCAATAGTTTTCTGACAGCTTTCTTTTATATGGTCGTTTTCAGGTGCTGCAAGCCTAGATTTCTCTTGAGCTCTCATTTTTGTAATGTCATCACGACGTTGACAAAGTGCAACTAAGGTTGTTTGTTCTTTTGACATAGGTGCAAATAGAGATAGAGTACTATAGCGTTCAAACCCATACTGAGCAAGGGCTCTTGCATCTGATTGATCAGACTTTGCTAAAGTTCCATGAGATAGAACAAAGCTTTTTACTTTGCGAGTATTAGCTCGATGTACAGCAATATCTTTATCAACAAGAAAATGTGCTAAGCCAAGCTCATATTTTCCAGTGTTTTCCAGAGTTACTAAAGAATTAGGTAAGATATTTGAAAAATCTTGAAACAATTGTTGCCAGCCAGCAGTATCATTGTCGAATTCGACAGCGTTCTTCTGTTTGTGAACTGCAACAACATTTTTAAATTTTCCGATATCAATGCCAATAAAATTTTGATAAGATGTAATCATAATAACCTCGATTAGTTTTAATTAATTTAAGATTGTAAACGGGTGCATACATATGTCCCATGCAACTATTCAAACGTATCGAGAGATGGGCTAGTGTACCTTGATCCGAACGGTTATAATACCAACAGTTGGTCGGTCGCACACGCCCGTGATAACTCTATTCCTATAGTGAGTAGGGTTATCTTCCCTCTTATCTCCTTTATATCATATTTTTAATTTACAAAGTTGGTGTTAACTATAATAAATGGCGATCAGAGAAGCATTTTACTTCGTGGTTGGGGCTAAGCCCTGCTAATAAAATTACAGGGGAAAAAGTGTTTAGCACAAGAACACGTAAAGTCATTAATCGTGCCGCGAATGCATTTCGAATGGCTGCTCACTGTGTATCAAGAAGCAATAGCGGAATAGGTGCATATTGTAGAAGGTTAAAAAAAAGACTAGGTGCACCAAAAGCGATTACTGCTACGGCAAGGAAATTAGCATGTATCTTTTATAGTATGTTGAAGTATGGACAAGAATATGTAGAAAGAGGTATGGACTATTATGAAACACGTTACAAAGAGAGGGTTGTAAAAAATTTAATCAAAAAGGCACAGGAATTCGGTTATATCTTAGTTCAACAGGAATAACTAATGGGAAGTTTCTTAGAAGCAAGGTAGAGGTAGCCAAAATACTGAGAGAGTTAGGAAGTAATATTTTAAAAATTGGCAATGATGCAGTTGAGGTTAAAAGTGAGAAGGGAGGTATAAGAAACTATATCGATATGTCAGATGAAAGCTCTATTATATTAGAGTTTCCTACGAGCATTGGTAAGCTAAATGTTATATTGTACCACGATGTAAAAAAATATGATCAAGTACAAGTCAGAGTAGAAAACAAGGAAATGTGGGCTGAGTTACAAAAAAGAGGCGAAGAAATTGGAAAAAATTGCCTCTTTGGGGGAGTGAAGCTTAAGGAAGTGGTAGAAAGAGGTAATTTCACTAGATGTGGCATATGGAATGAAAAGTATGCTATAAAAGCGATTAGCAATGATGAAGTATTGTCTTCATGGGTAAATAGGGTATGTGGAGGTAGTAAAGAAACCTTTAGGGAACTTTAATGCGTCTACAGCAAACTTTAAGGTTCCAGAGTTTTTTTCTACCGTTATATCTGGAGCCTTTGAGCTATAGTAGAAAATATTATATATATGGTTTTTTGCGTGGAAAAAAGTCTAGACTGTGAGGTAGGGCAAAAAGTAAAAAATTGGAGGTTAGAGCGAGGGTATACTCAGAAGGATTTAGCGAGGAAAATTGGTGTAAAGTATTGGGTGATACTGCAATATGAAAAAGGGAATCGTAGAATTTCAATTGAAAGGTTGTACGCTATAGCGGAAGCATTGTCAGTAAGTATTGTGGATCTTATTCCTGTATCAAAAAGCTGTCTTGAAGATGAGGGAGAAGAAATACTGAACCTAATAAGAAAATATAAAACAATTAATGATCAAGAGTTGCGTAGAATGTTTTTTTTACTAACCAAATTTGTCCAAGTTAGTGAGAAAAGTAGTAGAAAATCGGAAAAAATAAAAATTGCAAAGGGTCTGGTTAAAGCAGGAATTTCTGTTGATGTTGTTGCAAAAACAATTGGTCTCTCTGCTGATGAATGTGTTGAAGAAAAAACGGGTTCTATCTACTACAAAATAGGGAAAAAGATAAAAGAATGGAGAGTGGTAAGAGAGTACACTCAAAAGGATTTAGCAGAAAAAATGAGTACAACACGTCACGAAATAAGCAACTATGAGCAAGGAAGGACTGCTATTCCACTTGATAAATTATATGGAATAGCAAAGGTGTTATCAATTAACATCATGGACCTACTTGAACTAACAGGAGATGAGATAGAAAATGAGCTACCTGATTTGATTAAAGAATACAAAGAAATTGAGAGCCAAGAACTACGTAATGCATTAATAAAATCTCTGTTTGAAAGCATACAAATTTGTGATGAGAAAGTGAGAGAGGTAGAAAGGATTAAAGTTGGAAGGGATTTAGTAAAAGGGGGAATTTCTATTGATATTATTTTGCAAATAGTTGGTTTATCCGCTGATCAAATTGCATGAAAATTTATTTCTAAGTAAGGTATATATGTTTGTTTCTGTAAGAGATATTAGTTCTATAAGTTATAAAATAGGGCAAAAAATAGAAGATTGTAGGTTAATGCGAGGTCATACTCAAATAGGATTAGCAGGTCAAATAGGTTTAACATGCCAAGAAGTGAACAGCTATGAAAATGGGTATAGTTCTATTCCAATTGAAGTACTATATTTAATAGCAAGAGTACTGTCAGTTAATGTTGTAGATCTATTACCTAAACCAATAACAGTAAGAGAGTATGAAGATGAAGACGAAGAAATACTCTATCTAACAAAAATATATGAGAATCAAAAGTTAGGCAAAATAGTGCCTTCATTAGTGAGGTTTGTTCATATTAGCGAAAAAATTAATCAAGAAGAAGCAAGGTTGGAAATAGCAAAAAATCTAGTAAAAGAAGGAGTTTCAATTGACATAATTTCCCAAGCAACCGGCTTATCTATTTACGAGTATTATAATAAAGAGAGAGAAATCTGCACTGACTCTATATATTACAGAATAGGACAAAGAATAAGAGAATGGAGGCTAATAAGAAGATATACTCAAAAAGATTTGGCGGATAAAGTTGGTGTAACACTCAAGGAAATACACGAGTATGAAATAGGATACACCGCCATATCATTTGACAAATTATATGAAATAGCAGGAGGATTATCAGTGAATATTAAAGTTCTGCTGCCTAAAACAAATGAAGATAATAAGCTAATGAATTTAATCAGAGAAGATGAAAATCAAGAATCACTAGTCAAATCTCTAACTGAAGGTATGAAAAGTAGCAAAGAAAAAGTTAAAAAAACAGAGAAAATCAAGATTGCAAAAAATCTAGTTAGGGCGGGTGTTTCTACTGATGTTGTTTTGCGAGCAAGTGGCCTAACTGCTGATGAGTTGAGTGATTGTGAAAATTGAATTGTATTTAAGATATAAGTAAGAATAGTTAATATATTATCTATTCCAAACCCTTGTTTAGCTCTGCAGAATTTGCTAACCAACTTTTTTGGCTCAGTTGAATTTTGCTTGGTATAAATCAAGATATGAAATCGCAAAGTTTATCTATTAATTTCTGGTTATCCTCTATCATTGCCTTTGCCTCTTGCTGAAGAGATTTGATATTTTTTGATGTAATATTATCCATGTCGGGTGACGCTATTTTTAATTGCGATTGTATACGTATATATTTATCAGCTATAACTTGATTAAGTTGATAGTTTACTGCATCTAAACTTGAGGCAAACATCACATGTAGTAGTGGTTTTATCCAGCTTATTTTTCCAAATCTCCTTGAATTAGCTATGCTTCTATCTGTTCTACCAGTACCTAGTGATAACAGTATAATCTCATCATTTGGAAACAATTTCTTACCACTTACATATGCACAAGCCGCTGGATTATTGGCAAACACCCCGCCATCCACTAATACCATTTCCTTTTGGTTGATTTTAAGATATTTAGGTACAAAGTAAGTAGGTGCTGCAGTTGTAGCTCGTAATGCATCTTTCAATTTGATAAAATTTCTATCTTCTCTCCAGCTCTTAAAAAAGAAAGGACGGTTGTTATGGATATCATAACTGGTAAGCAGTACCTTACTTAATGTGTTTTTTAGAATATCCTCTCCAAAATATTTATCCAGTACAAATTCAATATTTTTATGTGGGTATTGTGCGCAATTAAGCCAAGAAAATATTGATCTTCTCAAAAATGAAGATTTAAAAATATATGACCCGTATTTTTGGTAAAATTCAACTAAATCATTGGCTGAATATTGAGGGTTTCCTTGTTTATCTTTTTTACATAATCCTGCTATAACAATTCCACCGGTTGAGGTTCCTGCCATTAAGTGAAAGATTTCAGCTACTCTCTTTCTTGTTCTTTTTTCTATTTCTGCTAGAATGATGGCTGGTATTATGCCCCTTATGCCTCCGCCGTCAACTGAAAGGATGTATTTTTTCATGATTAGATATTTATTAATTCTGTTAACTTGCTCACTTTTATCAGGTTGTGTTTCTTGTCCAAGTACTACTGTATGTTTCACTCCTGGGGAAAATTGCACCAATCTAATAATTGATTCCGTAGAGCATGCTAAAGGGTCTGTGTTAGTTCAAGCATACCAATTTACCTCAAAGCCTATTGCTGAGTCCTTGATTCAAGCCAAAAAACGAGGTGTAGAAGTTAAGATAATTCTTGATAAGTCGCAAGTTCATTCAAAATATAGTGTCATCAATGAGTTATTCGAGCAAGGTATTAAGATTTATATTGATTTCAAACCAGCAATCGCTCACAATAAAGTCATGATTATTGATAACCAAAAAATCATAACTGGGTCTTTCAATTTCTCTGACGCCGCACAGAAAAAAAACGCTGAGAATCTACTAATTATAACAGGAGATCCTCCATTAGTCGAGCAATACATCAAAAACTGGAAGGATCGTCAATCTCAATCTGATCCTTATATACCAAAAGTAGAAGAATAATTACTTAAAATCAGCTTTAAGCTCATCTAATTCTTCAGAAAGATTTTTTACCCTCTCCTCAAGTACTAACACTTTTTCCATTAAACCATATTCAATAAGTTTATCGTGAAATTGTACCCTTGAGTCTAGCTTGGATAACCACCATATGAATGCTACTGTTTGTATTAATAACGTGATAATTACTGTAATTGGGATTTTTTGATTTTGCATAATGATTTAAAAATGTGAGTTTATTATGGATAGCTACTTTAGTAACTACTATTTTGATTTATGCTGTTCCTCTGCATTTGCAAGTAGCTTAATAATTTCTCTATATGGTTTATCCCTGTTTTCATCATACCGTGATTCTATTACTGCAACTCTTCGTGGTGTTTTTCCTTCGTTATCTTTAACATTAGGGCTAGCTCCATTTTCTAGTAAGAATTTGACTATTTCTAAATTTCCTCCTAATGCAGCAGAATGTAATACTGTCCATCCTTTATGTCTACCTGTATCATTTATATCAACTCCTTCATTCACTAGAAATTTCACTAACTCTAAACATTTTCCCTCTGCTGCACAATGTAGCGCTGTTAATCTAGGAACTTGTGTATTAATGCTCAATAGATTTTTCACTGAAAACTTCACAATTTCTAGATTGCAATTTTCAGACGCGATCTGTAACACTCTTTTGTAATTATCTGTAGCTTTGGATTTTTGGTAGCAATAAGTAATAACAACGCATACTATTAACAGTATAAACCACACAAAATGTAATTTATCTTTTTCATTATACTTCAGTTTATTCATACTTAACATACAGTTTCTTCATATTAAAAAGATTATTACTCATTTTTTATTAACATTACTTACTCAAAGATGCTGACAACACAGTAAGGTAACCTGAGGTATTTAAAGTATGCTCCACTCTATTAACTATCCATTCACCATCTACCGCTTGATTAAAACCTATAAGATTAAGCTTTGCTTCTGCAAATAACTCTGGATTACCAGGCATGGTTATATCTAAAGTTTCATTGTTACGCTTCAATTGTTTTAACTTGGCATTTGCTGCACTTAGTGCTGACTTTGCATTTGGATAGATTTCTAGCATAATATAACTTGGCTCGCCGCTACCAACTGTTTCTTTAATAGTTTCACCCTTTTCATAGCTGTGCCATTTTGCTACTACTGAATTGTATTTATCACGTACGGTAAAATGCACTTTCCAATTAATTGTGTCTTGAGGTCTAATAGTCGTTGTTCCTAAAGCTTTTCCTGTAGCTGATTTTGCCATGTTTTTTGAAATAAATAATATATATCCACCAGCTAATTTTGCCATTGCTTCACGCTCTGTTGCTATTTTAGTTAACAAGCTGATATCACTTTCGTCTATTTGGTTGATGTGGGGTATCAGTACATCCTTAAATTCCTCAGCAACTTTATATCCATATCCATGTTTTTGGGCTATTTCTTTTACTAAGTTTTCTATGGTAATTTGGCGCCATTCTTTTGATACTTTTGCCTTCAAAGATATTCTTAAATTTGTTGCATGAGCTTTTATTAGTAGGGTCTTAGGTGGGCCTTGTATCGTAACTTCATTGACTGTATATACACCCATTGGAAAGATTCCCGTTTCCTTATAACCTAGTGCTATGTTCAATTCATTTGGAACTTCTACATTTTCATTGCCATAATCAACATATACCTCTGCGATATCATCTATAGTACCAGATTCATCAGTAAGATGCACCGATATTACATGATCTTTTATTCCTTCAATGCTAAATTCAGGTTTCATTTATTCCCACACTTTTAACTTCGATTTTTTTAATTGCTCTTGTATTCTAGGTAACCTGATCTTTAATCCTGCAGGCAAAAAACTTCCATAATCTACAAGTCCAGGGTTTTCCTCCAATACTATTTCTACTGCTCCAGAGCTATATCCATAGTGTTTAAAACATATGTAATCTAACATTTCGTTTTCTCTGGTTATATAATGTACTGTCATACATAACGCCTTAAACTTAAACTAAATTCAACCTTTTTAGGTAATCCACAGGGAAAATACGACGTTTGCTTTTCTTCTAACCGTATAATAACAAATCTTCCCAAAACATTTCCTAATTTATCTACTAAGATACTTGGTTCCTGATTTTTCTCAGCTTCTTTCATACTTTTTAATTGATTTAAATCATTTAGATTATGGAAATAAATTACTCCTTCTAAGTCTATATTTTCTGTACCTTGACCAATATTTTGTGATGAAGGTATTTTACCAATACACTCAATTGTACTCCAACGATTTTCTTTACTATACTTTACACTTGTTGGAGAAAGCTTATGCCGGCCAAGTGATAGCATTAGTAAATCGGCTCTACTGAATCAAACAGAACGTCACGCGATTTTTCTCTTATTCTTTTTATCACTGCATCGGCAAGACTACGTACATCTTGGTTAGGTTCTGCTTTAATACTTATATTAAATGTAAAAGTTTGATTGAAAATTTTTTGTTCACACTTTTCACAGTCTTTTAAAACTTTCTCTGAATTATCTGCTACAGAACCTTTTTCTGTAATCACACTTTCAATATTCGTTCTACTATTCGAAATTCCACTAAAAGCATTATTATTTAATAAAGGATTTCCTTTACTAAAAACATTTCTATTTTCACTAGTTGCACTGCCTATTTTTGCTTCTACTGTTTTCTCTAATGCTTTTATTGGATTATCATTAAACAATTTTCCTATACCAATCCAATTTTCTATAGGTTTTGTAATTGATTTCCAGATACTTGAGAAAAAGTCCTTTACTTTTTGCCAATTAGCGATTACAAGTGCTGCACCAACTGATAGTCCAGCAATAGCAGCTCCTATAGGATTGGTTAGCGTTAAAGCTTTCAGTCCCATGATTACTGCTGGAATTACTCGTGCTGATAACGAAGTTAATACTGGCAAAAGTGTTCCATGCAAAATAGCATTAAAAGTTAATAGTCCACCTCCAGCCAATGCAAATGCATAACCAAAACCTACCACTGCAATCTTGCCAATAATAAGAGCTGAAATTATGCTCATAACTCCTGTAGTCAAAATTGGACACTTCTCTGCGAACCAAGCTATACCTGTAGATATAGACCTCAAAATCTTACTTATCCAATTTAAAGGAGGCAGCATAACTGACCCTAAGTTCATTCCTAGCTCTGCTATTGTATTTTTGAGTAGCTGCAAATTATTTGCTGTAGTACTTGCGCGATTGTCAAATTCTTCTTGCATGGAATGTTTATACTTTTCTTTGTCAGCTACAAGAGCTATGGCACCTTCATATTTTTTTAGGCTTCCAACTATCAATGCAATATCATCTTGATATTCTTGACCAAAGAGATTGAGAAGGATTTGTGAACGTTCTTGTTTATCTATTTTCTCTAAAGTTTTAAAAAAATGGAGTAATGCTTCTTGACCGTTTTGAGCAATTTTTTGTGACATCTCTTCTGCGGTTATGCCCATGGATTCCAATGTTGCTTTAAATTCTTTTCCTTGTCCCTCAGCAGTTTGGAGCTTAGAAAGTAAAGCGTTTATGGCAGTTCCTGCTTTTGCTGGTTGTTTACCTAAACTAACGAAGGCATTTACTAAACTACTTGTCTGATTAATATCTAAACCAAATTGTTTTGCAGTACCACCAACTATTGCTAGAGCTTCAACCATATCTTTTGCTTTGGCAGCAGTGTTATCTGAGAGGTGATTTATAACGTTGCCAACTCCTTCCATTTTTTCTTCTGCAATTCCATAAATGTTAGCGAGTTTGGCAATAGAATCACCAGCTTGTTCAGCAGAAATGTCAAATGCTGTAGCCATTTTAGCTACTGTTGTTGTAAATCCAATTAACTTATTTTTTTGAATCCCAAGTTGGCCACCACTTGCAGCTATTTGTGCTAACTCTGCAGCTGATAGCGGTATTTCACGAGATAATTCTTTTAGCTTCTTAGCAAACTCAATAGTTTCATTTGTGTTCTGAGTAAAGTTTACTACCTTGACCTTACCCAGAAAAAGTAGACAGGTAGTTAAGACGTTTTTTTCATGAAAATGATGAATCAAATTTTTCAGGAATGCAATAGTTAATAGTAGATTTACACTACCGACAATGTTGCAAAAAACATAAAAATAAAACTAGAGAAAACCATTTCTCGAAAACTTCTGTGTCCAGAACCAAGAGTCCGATTTACTTATAGCGCTAATAATCAATTAACCATCGGCTTTAAGGAATGATATGAACATATTATTTCAAGGAAAAGTCATGAGAAACAAGAGATTAGCTATCCAAATTAGCTGTAGCTATGAACCTAATCGGTTAGCAGAACAATGCTTATCAGATGCTTATGAAAAGGTAGTGTCAAAGGAAATAAGTCAAAAAAACTTAAAACATAAAAATGGGATTCAAGGAGGGTCAAATGGTAACAGTATGTTTATATGCGAGAGTTTCTTCGGGGAAACAAGTAGAAGGAAATACGATAGAAAGTCAAATTGCAGCTTTAGAGAAGCAAATTAATCTGGACGGATACAAATTGTTAAGTGAGTATAAATTTATTGATAACGGCTACAGTGGATCTCATTTAGTCCGCCCTGATTTAGAAAATTTACGTGATAAAGTAACAGAAGGTAAAATTGATAAGATTTACATTCATTCTCCTGATCGTTTATCTAGAAAATATGCATATCAAATGGTGCTGATTGAAGAATTTGAAAAAGCAGGAGCAAAAGTGTTTTTTTTAAATTATGAGATTAACGGTAACCCAGAATCTCAATTACTGTTACAAATGCAAGGTATGATAGCAGAATATGAACGTGCGAAAATTATGGAACGAAGTCGTCGTGGTAAAATCTATGCAGCTAACAAAGGCTATGTAAATGTAATGGGAGGAGCTCCTTATGGTTATCGTTATATAGATAAGCATATGGGAGGAGGACAAGCTTTATTTGAGATTAACGAAAAAGAAGCTGATGTCGTTCGTAAAGTATTTTTGTGGATAGGCAGAGAAAGAACAAGTATTGGGGAAGTATGTCGTCGGCTAAATACTATGTCCATTAAGACACAAAAAGGAAAAGAACGCTGGAATAAAGGTACAATTTGGAGTATGTTGAAAAACCCTGCTTACAAAGGACAAGCAGCTTTTGGTAGAAGAAGGTTAGGAGTAAGATTAAAACAAGTAAGACCACAGAAAGGCTCTTGTGAGCAGCCAAAAAGTAACCACTCTGTCTATCCTGTTGAAAAAGCAAATTGGATTTATATTAAAGTGCCAAATATAGTAGATGAAGATATATTTGATATTGTTCAAGAACAATTAGCTGAAAATAGAAAAGTAGCAAGGACAAGAAAAAGAGGAGCAAAGTACTTACTACAAGGTTTAGTCATATGTAAGCGTTGTAATTACGGATGTTACGGAACTTGCATGAGAAGTAGACGAGAAGAAGAAGGTGGTCATTATGCATATTACCGTTGTAGTGGTAAAGATTCTTACCGTTTTGGTGGTAATAAGATTTGTGACAATAAACCCATTCGCTCAGATGCATTAGAAACAGCTGTGTGGGAAGAGGTTAAGCAGTTATTGAAAAATCCAAACAGGATTTTAGAAGAATACAAGCGTAGGCTTTCAGAACTAAAAAAATCATCATTGGATCAAAAAAGCGACCTGCTAGAGAAACAAGAAAATAAATTAAAACGTGGTATTGCTAGACTTATCGATAGTTATGCTCAAGAATATATCAATCAAGAGGAATTTGAACCACGAATTAAAGCAATGAAACAAAGCTTAAAAACAATTAAAGAAGAGAAGAAAAAGATATTTTATCAAAAGGAATTAGAACAGGAGGTAACTCTGGTTGTGGCCAATTTAGAAGACTTTTCTTCCAATATTACATTAAACCTTGATAACGCAGACTGGCTAACTAAACGTGATATTATCAGAACATTGGTCAAGAGAATTGAAATTAACCTTGAGGACGTAAATATGGTATTTCGCGTAAAAGAGCTACCGAACTCTTCTGGACATAATGGAAAGGAAAATAAAAATTTGCAACATTGTCGTAGGTGTATTTACAGATGTGTCCCGTAAGTTTGATGCCGTCTTCTTCCTCTTTAACTTCCAGCGAATTGCTCTGAAATTCTTCTTCTGTTTTACATAATCTGTTAAATAATGAAGTTTGTTTAACATATTTTAAGAGCTTTTTATTACCGGAAGTGAGAGTAAACCCAATACTATAATTAATCATCGCTAAGTTATTCACAATATCAACAATACTTTGTGTTTCTGCCCTTTCGGTTTTTAGAAACTTTAGTCTATTTGGTGTAGCAAAAAATAAGTCACGAACTTCAATATATGTACCTTGCAACAAAGAACAAGGGGTAATCTCTCTTATTTTTTCTCCTCCCTCATATCTTATAGACCATGCTTCCTTTGCTCCACTTGCCTTAGATGATAATTTAATTCTGCTTACTGCTGCAATTGAAGGCAGAGCCTCTCCTCTAAAGCCAAGATGTCTGATCTCTATTAATTCACTATCGCTTAATTTTGAAGTAGCGTGGCGCATAAACGCAAGTTCCAAATCTTCCTTTTCTATTCCATTTCCATCGTCTGTTACAGTTATAAGATTACGCCCACCACTTTCTATTTTGATCTCTATCTCTGAACTTCCAGCATCTATTGCATTTTCTACTAATTCCTTTACTACACTTGCTGGCCTTTCGATTACTTCACCTGCTGCTATACGATTTATTGTTTTTGTATCTAAAAGAATTATTGCCATATTTCCAACTCTCAGTCTGATGAAGATATAGCTTTAATGTTAATAAAAATCAATCTCTATTAGGCATCTTCACTAATTTCAAAACAGAAATAATTGTAAAAAACCCAGGCCAAAATTTTATGGCAAGCTCTCCTGTAGTTTAATTTTAGTTGAATATTTCTTCAAAATTGTGTATAATTATTAATGCTTTTTAGGTTAATTTATCATGGCTTTTTCTAAATTCCTTGATGCACGCAATGATTATGCCTTTAAAAGAATATTTGGCACCGAGAAGAATAAAGATATCCTCATTCATTTCTTGAACGATATTTTAGGCTTTACTGGCTTAGCTGCTATTCACGATGTTGAATTCTTAGCTACCATCTTAGACCCTGAAATTGCTGCTAAAAAGCAGAGTATTGTTGATGTTCTTTGCAAGGACTCTCAAGGTTCCAGATACATCATAGAGATGCAATTCACTAAGACCAAAGGCTTCGAAAAGCGTGCTCAATATTATGCTGCTAAAGCCTATTCAAGTCAAGCTGATCAAGGTGATAATTATCATAATCTCAAGGAAATTATCTTCATAGCCGTTGCTGATTGTATTATTTTTCCAGATAAAGCCGAGTACAAATCTAATCATGTCATTTTAGACCAAAATAGCTTTGAACATGACTTAAAGGATTTTTACTTCGTATTCATAGAATTACCAAAATTTACAAAAACGAAGGAAGATCAATTAGAAAATATAGTAGAAAAATGGTGTTATTTTTTTCGATATGCAGCAGAAACAAGCGAAGAGGACCTAGATAAAATAGTTGGTAGTGACATAATAATAAAACGAGCTTATGAAGAGATGAATAAGTTTAACTGGTCAGAAGAAGAGTTACTAGCATATGAACAAATGAAAAAACGCATAATGGATGAGATTGCTGCTTTCGCTCAAAAATTTGATGAGGGTCTTAAAGTAGGTCAAGAAAAAGGTAGACAAGAAGGCATCCAAATCGGCCATCAAAAAGGTAAAATTGAAGGTAAAATTGAAGTTGCAAAAAACTCACTCAAGGCCGGTGTCTCTATTGATGTTATCGCTGAAATCACTGGTCTTTCGGTAGACGAAATTAAACAACTTCAGCAAGAAATAGCATGATTTGTACCTGTTTGTTCACTGTTGTATTATTTAAATAGCTTCTAGGTTTATTATCAGCAAGTCATTAGTTAATATCCACTATTAACTATCTGCTGCTCATCAAACATCTTTTCAATATTCCCTTTTTAAAATACTCAAAAGCTCCTCATTCTAATGAGGTTCAACATTAAATAATTGTAAGGCATGTAAAAAAAAGCAACAGCCTATTATCAAGCTATCAACTACTACAATATATCAGAGTTATAGTATTTTCTCCTTATTTTTATCTCTGGGAACTAGTTATTGTGGCCTGGGATCTTCTCGGTTGATCTATATTTATCTCTTCCAGATGTAAAAGACAAGACTTGATCTGATAAATTAGTTGCAATAACCTCTATGAATCACACAATTGCCGATTTAGTTGGACAAAATTACAAGTAAAAAATTTATAAAAACATATTTGATTCTGGTAGTCATAAACTATTCATAAAGTTGTTATATAGTAAGGTTTTTTGAGAAAATAAGATGAGTGATTTCAGTACAAAGGTTACAAACATCGACACTTTATTACTTATCGCAGCTAAGGATGGTAATATTAATGAAGTAAGACGTCTAATCGAAAAAGGAGCAGATGTTAACGCAAATGATATTAGAATTACGGGTAATGCTCCTCTACATTTTGCTTCTCAAAGCGGTCATAAAGAGATAGTAAATGCTCTATTGGAAGCGAAAGCAAATGTTAACCTAATAAACTATGACCAGAATACTTCTCTACATCTTGCTTCTCAAAGCGGTCATAAAGAGATAGTAGATACTCTAATAGGAAAAGGAGCAAATGTTAATGCAGAAAATGAATATAAACAGACTCCTTTACATTTTGCTTCTCAAAATGGTCATAAAGAGATAGTAGATACTCTAATAGGAAAAGGAGCAAATGTTAATGCAGAAAATGAATATAAACAGACTCCTTTACATTTGGCTGCTTACAATGGCCATAAAGAGATAGTGGATGCTCTATTAAAAGCAAATGTTGATCAAGAAAAAAAAGATTCCTCTACTATTCTGCATTACGCTGTTCACAATGGACATGAAAAGATAGTTGAAGCTTTATTAGAGGGAGGTGTAAATGTTAATACGAAAGGCAATCTAACATGCGTCGATCCTACAAACATAGGAATTATAAGATTTTTCAAGAATAAAAAACTAGCTTATTATAAAGCTGTAGATTGTAGTAATCAACTTACTGCTTTACATTTAGCTGCTAAAAAAGGCTACATAAAGATAGTTGAACAACTCATAAAGGTACAAGGGATTAATATTAATGAAAAAGACAACAATGGTTACACTGCTTTACATTTCGCTGCAAAAATTGGAAATAAAGATATAGTAGATGCTCTATTAAAAGCAAAAGCAAACGTTAATGAAGAAAATGGAGAAAAACAGACTCCTTTACATTTAGCTGTCATAAGTGGCAAAAAAGAGGTAGTAGAGACTCTATTGAAGATAGAAGGAATTAATATTAATATACAAGATAATAATAAATATACTTCCTTACGTTTGGCTGTTGAAAATGAGCATTTAGATATAGCTGAAGCTTTAGTAACAGCTTTATTGAACAAAAATGTTAGCGTTGAAAATAGCGATAGTAATATTATTTTACGTTTAGCTGCTGAAAAAGGCTACATAAAGATAGTTGAACAACTCATAAAGGTACAAGGGATTAATATTAATGAAAAAGACAACAATGGTTACACTGCTTTACATTTCGCTGCAAAAATTGGAAATAAAGATATAGTAGATGCTCTATTAAAAGCAAAAGCAAACGTTAATGAAGAAAATGGAGAAAAACAGACTCCTTTGCATTTAGCTGTCATAAGTGGCAAAAAAGAGGTAGTAGAGACTCTATTAGAGAAAGGAGCAAATGTTGATCTGGTCGATAAAAGAGGAAATAATCCTCTAGATTTAACCACTCATAAGGAAATAAAAGCCCTGATAGAAAGTAGAAAAAATACTAATAATAACAAAGACAATATCACCAATGCAGAGAAAGATAATGATGTTGAGATCAAAACTGTAGACCATAGTAGCACTGTACAAGCAGAAGAACAAACAAGCACTTTTTTTGATAATTTTTTTAGTATTATTACTAAGCCTTTTTCACTAATTGTATCATTTTTTAGTGGGTTTTTCTCATGGTTGTTTGGATCTAATGAAGAAAAAATCGATGAATCTATATCACAACCAAACGCTAGTATTTCTTTACTTCCACTGGATTCATCAAGTGAAAAAAAGACCGATGCACAACCTAGTGATCATTCTTTGATTGTACCCGATCAATCAATTGGGCAAAGTGATAGTGACGGCCATTTACTTGGATGATCTTACCCAGAAAAAAGCGATATTTTTACAAAAAGGATTATATTGGAAAAGAATCTTATTCTATTTAGAATATAAAGTTATAATAAAGTTTCCTGCCATCTCTAAATAAATTACACTAACTTAATATTATATACTATTAATAAATTAAATAGTATAGTCATTTCCAGCACTCAAAACCAAGGGAGGTGAGAGCTTTTTGTTTTGGGATGGGTTGGTCTACCAAGCGATACATACGAACTTTTTAATATTCTGACTTTGCTATACGCTAAAATCATCTATATTGGCTTACTTTTGCTAAATGTACATATGAACTATTTTGCTTAAGCTTATGGAAACAATTTAAATCTTCTATTTTTACAATCCTATTTTTACGCAACTTGTTCTCACAAATATACGATCAACTATGTTTTTTGGAGGAAGTAAATAATCAAATTTTTTGTGACGCTGATTGATATAATATCTGCGAGAATGCTTTTTAGTAGTTGACCTTACGAAAACTATATACTACAGTTAGTATTTATTCTCTTACCATATTAGAGTGGGTATGCAAATACCGAGGACTATATAGCCTTCAATAGTAGTTGATGCTATCTCATATGTTTAAGATAAGCTAAAATGGTTATATTCATATTAGATGTGACCTGATTAGGAAATTTTTATAGTGCTGTTTTGGTTAGTTTGTGGGGTAATACGATGAAAAATACACATAATAGAGGTAATACACTTCCTTTTATAGCTGGTACTCTTGCTACTCTTACGTTACTTGCGTCTGGGGTTTTTGCTATAGCTCCCTATGTTGAATTTTTATCTCCAATTGTAGTTTTAGGTATATCTCTCCCCATTACTTTGATTATATCTGTGCTTTCTATAGCAGTAATTGCATTTACGTACAAAATAATTAGTAAAAATGAAAAATTAGATGAAGCTTCAAAGCAAACTAATAGTCCTGTAATAAAAGACGAGGTAGAAAAGCGAATCAAAAACCTAGAAGAATCTAATATTCTATTCAATGAAAAGTTAGAAGTGCTTGCTAGTACTGCAACAACAAGTCAAATGAAAGAAGAGCTGTACATGAAATTTTATGAAAAAGGTGAATTAAGGGGAAATAAACCTTTTGAGGATTTTATTCTTGAAGAACATAAAAGAGAAGAGTTAATTAATATTTGCAAGTTAATACAGGAGAATATTAGTAAAATGTCCTTAGAAAAACCAGGCAATTCAAAAGAAAAAAGAAAAGTAGAAAGAGTAGGATGCATTTTGTACGGTCCACCAGGAACTGGTAAGAGTACAATTGTTGAAGCTATTGCAGATAAATTTAAATCTCTCACTACGTTTATAAAAGTTCCTGGATCTGATTTGCTTAGAAAATCAAGTATAAATGAGGTTTTTAATAAAGCAGAAGAAAACGCCCCTTGTATAGTTCTTATAGATGAAATTGACAGCATCGGTACAAAGCGCACTGATGATAATCAAGTACCTTTAAATTATTTTTTCACTAGGTTAGATGAAGCTAGGAGAGATGTGATAGTGCTTGCTACAACTAATGTCTGTATGGGAGATCTAGACACAGCACTTACTAGGGGAGGTAGATTGAGCAAAAAAATTGAATTCCATGAACTAAAAGGAGACACACTTAGGAAAGTACTGAAAGCGGGCCTAAAGAAAGAATTGAAAGGTACAGAATTTGATTCATATATTAAAAACATTTTAGAGGGTACTGCTAATATTACTTTTTCAGCAGCAAACTTGGATAATTTTATAAACTATGCAGCTGAATGTGCACAAAGTAGCAAAAAGCCTAATGTTCGTACTATGATCAAAAATTTTTGTGATAATTATGGTATTCCATTTAAAAATCCAACTAATATAGAACATAAATTGAAAGTTACAACAGACGTACAAAATCAGGAGAATGATAGTGGTTATTCGAGTGGTACAAATACTCCAAGTACTTTGAAAGGACAATCTTTAATGACCCCCGTTATTATTAATAAGTTAGAAGAATGCAGAAAATCACTTAATCTGGTAGACTAGAATTAGCTGGCAGAAGAATTGAGGTAGTCATATCAAGTTCCAATTAATAGAAAAAGAGTATTTTTTGTTTATAATTTAATGTTTAAGCAAGCTTATCTCTTTGCCTTTTTGATTTAAGTTTGTTTTTTGGATAAATTTGGCCATTTTATATTGGTACTAATATAAGAATATCTACCACGTTAAAGGTTTACGTAAACACTTAAACTTACTACAGAAACTAAAACATTGCAAAAAAAATATCATATTAAAATTGGTTTAATTTATCTTATATACATACGAACTTTTGTTTGTAACAATTTTACTATGGGCTAAAACCAGCTATATTGGCTTACTTTTGCTAAATCTACATACGAACTGTTTTGTGTAACTTTTTTCCAAGGATTTCAAAATTCTATTTTCATAACGCAGCTTTTGCTTAAATTGTTCTCACAAATATACGACCTTTTTTGCAATTTTTAAAAGAGTCAATAATTCAATTCTTTATAACACTAATTAGTATGGTCTTTTCATTAAATTTATCCTCTCAAAAAAGACTGTGCTTTATTCACCTGCTTTAATGGTATCATAATATTTTACACCTAAATCTATTCTATAAAAATTCACAATAGGAATTAGTAAATAGATTATATTCAAATCGATTGTATTTATGATATATAGCGCATACAATATATTACTTGTTTATTTTAGTAGGGGGTATAGGTATGTTTAGTTTTAAGCAGGTAGTACAATATAATTTATTTGGTAGTAACGACCTTGAAGGCAATTCATCTTGTGAATTTGAAGATTTTCCTGAAGAGGTATTTGAGATCAGCAATGAAGAAAATCAAGCAATAGATAGTTTAGAAAGCAAAATAGAAAATCTACAACAGGAAAATTTTGATCTTAAAAAAAATCTAGAGTTACATAAACACTATAAGAAAACAGTGGAAGAGTATTACGAAGAAGTAAGTAAACTCACAATAAAGGAGCAAACTCTAGCAGGGAAGGTAAAAGGACTTGAAGCTGAGTTACAAAGAAAGACAAAAAAATTAATTGAAAATAATCAAGATACCGAACAACTAAAACAGGAAGTAGAAATATTATTATTAGAAACGCAGAACAAAAGTGATGTAATTAAGAATTTAAATGATCAATTAAAAAATGCGAAGAATGAAGTTCAGTTAACAGATAAAATAAATGAAGAGTTACAGCAAAAATTGAATCTGGCTGAAGCTGAGTTAAGTAAAGTAAGAAAAGAAAGTACAGCGCTGATAAACAGTATAGAGAATTTGAAAAGTGATTATGAAAATCAGATACTAGAAAAAGAAAAGGAATTTAATGATGTAAGAGATCAATTTTCTGTTCATTTATCAGAGCATGAAGAACTATTTGTAGAACTCAATAGACTGCAGAAGGAAAACGAGAGTTTAAAACAGAAAAACTTCTATGTTAGTAATGAAGTATCTCTCGCAGATGAAGTAAATGAAGAAAACGTAAGAAAAGAAATAGCAAGACTTCAACCTGAAGCGGAAATTAGGGATATTAATGATGATCAAGAATCAACCTTGCTATACGAAGAAGTAGAAAGTTATCAAACAAGTGAAGATAAAAATCTTGAAAATACTGATTTTGAGATTGGAGTATGGAATGAAACGGATAGTGAAAGTAACGATGATCAGGAATCAACCTGGCTATATGGAAAAACAGAAGATTATCGAATAAGTGAAGATAAAAACCTTGAAAATGCTGATTTCCCAATTGAAGTATGGAACGAAACGGATAGTGAAAGTGACAATGTTAGTCCTTGCCCTGATTATGATGAAAGTTTTGGTAGGCGCTACAGTCAACTATTCTATGATGAAACCATAATTCATAAAGAAAAAGAGACTTTTGTTTTAATTCGTCAAAAAGATTCTTTTTCTCTAGCAAAAGTAAAATTGAATACAAGAGAAGAAGAAAAGTATGAAAGTATCTGGCAAAAAATAAATAAGATCCATAATTATCTCGACATTTTAGGTTACTCTGGTAGTGAAGAAGATTATGAGGAGTGCGAAAAAGAACTTGATAAAGTTATAAGCGCAGCACTGGAACAAGGAATAATGTTCACTTTTCCATATAAATCTGATATGTCCTTGATAGATCGTATAGCTGACATATTCCCAAAGCTATATTTATCTGCTGACACTACTCGAATTTATGAGTTCTTACACAAGAGAAAAATATTTCAGATAATATCAGAAGGTGCATCTTTAAATAGATTGAGTGACGAAGAGCATGAAGATTTTGTGAACATAATTTGTTCAGATGTAGACACTTTGAGTAAACGATCCGAAAACCTTTCAAAGCTTAAAGAATTAGTACTTGAAAGTATTATGAATAAAAGTAAGCAAGTTGATGAGCATGATTTTGAACTAGAAATAGATAATGGGTATTTTTGTATAGGTTATCCACAAAATAGTACTATTGAAGTTGCAAGGGTATTCGAGAACGAAGAAGCTAAAGGTTTGAATCTAAACATTGGTATACTTCAAGTTGGAAACAGTATAATTAGAGTTGAAAATATAGAAGGAAGGAGAAATTATACAGACATCTCAGGAGATACCATTGAAATGTTTTTTTTTACTACTGAAGTAGGAGAAATCAGTATTCATCTATGTCCTAGTGAGAAAGATAGTAATAAAATAGAGGTAAAGCTTACCAATAAATTAGGATTCTCTGAGTTAGATAATAAATCAAGTTTAGGACAGAATTGTCTTTTAGGGGGAAAAAGTGTTTTAACAGCTATAGAAGATGGATATTTTGAAAGAAATAGCAGCGTATTTGAAGAGTTAGATAAAACTATTAAACAGTCAGATTGTACAATAGAGAATCCATCTAGCTTTCTAGAGGTGGTTAATAAAAATCAACTACTAAAAGTAAATGCAAGAGCTTATGGTAGGGGATTATGATAGTTAATATATATTAAGATATAGAAACCAGGAGGGTTAAGATGCGTTTTAATTTAGAGCCGGGAGGGCTTTGTTGAATAGCAAATAGTGGTAGGAGAAAACAAAAGAGAGAAAAACTGAAGAGAAGTGGTTAATCTATTAAAAAATGAATATTTTGAGAAGTGTATGCCACAAAAGATGAGAGTTAGTAACAATAGCGAATATAACCAATTTCTAGAAAAAAGAGGGAATGTTTTTCATTTCATCGATGAAGCTATAGAAAGCTGGTACGAAATTTCAGAAAAAGTTGCCGGAGATTTACAGCGATAAAGTTGTCATTGTAATACATATAATCGTTAACCTGTTTAGAATAGGTTTAAGGCAAGGGGTTGGATTTGTAAAAGGATATCTGAAAAGTATAGGAAAAAATCTCCAAGTATTCACAAGCTTGTCGCCGATTAAATAAACTTAATTTAAAACTTTACGACCATAGGACAGATAAAAATGATATAGAAAGTATTGAAATTGCTATAGATAGTACTGCAATCCATATTTATAGTAACAGCACTCAACATAACAAAGATAACGCTAAGATAAGGAAATATAATGGCACAGATCAGGTGAGAAAGCTACATGTAGCTTTAGATATAAACAGTAAAAAGATTGTAGCAACTAGATATACTAATTTCCTCTCACATGATAGCGTATCAGCATTTAAGATACTGGAGGAAATATGTGACATCTATAAGATTAAGTCTCTTCTTGCAGATGGAGCTTATGATACAACAAGTTTATATAAATTATGCAATAAATATAATTTGAAACCAATTATAAAGCCAAGAAAGAATGCAAAAATCTGTGACAATTATAGTGCACCCATTTGTCTAGACCATTTTTTGGGAATGTTCAAAAAAGTGTGTCAAACCGCATTTTTAGTTCAACTCAATTTTCAATCTGTTGGGAAAGAAGATGTCAAGTTGAGACATAGTTAAAGCCCAATTAGGGAGAGCCATAATCCATTTTTGCTCCACTTTTTTTATAGCACAATATACCTGTTTGTACAAGGCATTTGTACTGGTAAATGAACCCTTGGTTTTAGTGAATTTCCTGATTTGTCTGTGCAGTCCCTCGATAGGATTAGTGGTATAAATCAGCTTTCTAACTGGCCCAGAATACTTAAAATAACCAGATAAATTTTCCCAATTGTTTTGCCACGATTTTATAACCAAAGGGTATTTTTCACCCCATTTTTCTTCTAGCTCAAGCAAATAATTCTCAGCGATTTCTTTACTTGAAGCACGATATATTTTCTTTAAATCATTCATGAAAACTTTCACATCTTTGCTGGATACGTATTTTAGTGAATTTCTTATTTGGTGCACAATGCATAACTGTACCTCAGCATTGGGAAATACGCTATTTATAGCTGTAGGGAAGCTTTTTAACACAAGCTATCAAAATGTCTTCTACTCCTCTCTCTTTTAAGTCATTTAATACACCTAGCCAGAAGTTAGCTCCCTCACTTTCTGCTAAATAAAAGCCCAAAACTTCTTTTCTGCCATCCTGGTCTATACCTAATATATTGTACATACATTTACTTACGCAATGCCCGTCTTCTTTGACCTTAAAAAACATCCCATCCATGAACACTATTGGATATACAGACTGCAATGGACGACTGCGCCATTCGTTGATTACTGGCAGTAATTTGTCAGTGATATTGGATATTTCTGCTGCAGATATTTTGTGGTCATACATCTCCTCTACATGCGATGCTATGTCCCTATACCCCATGCCACTAGCGTATGTGCTTAAAACCTTTGCTTCAAGTTCCGGATGTAGGCTTGTTTGCCTTTTTTTCACTATTTGCGGTTCAAAACTTCCTTCTCTGTCTCTTGGCGTCAATAGTTCAAATGAACCTGCGCTTGTCTTCAAAGTCTTGCCATTTCTCCCATTTCTACGATTGTTTTCTTCACTTCCAGCAGATAAATGATGTTCTATTTCACCCTCTAGACTAGCTTCAAGCAGCCTTTTTATAAATGGCGTTAATGCACCATCTCTTCCCATCAGTGGCCTACCTTCTCGTATAGACGACAGGATGTTTGTTTCTAATTCTTTGTAATCTACCAATCCAGTAGTTCTATTTGCTTGACTCATATCAAACCTCCATTTTTTATATCAATTTATTACTTTTTTTTCGGCTTGACACACTTTTTTGAACATTCCCCATTTTTTCCAAAGTAATTCGATTTTTAAAATGAATATGTTCGTCGACAAACATTTAAAGTATTTATCAATATATTCATTTACTGTTTATGATAATAAAGATCAGCAGGAACTTTATAATGTAGAGTCTGATGTCGCCTTTTATAGTTATACCAACCAACAAAATCGTTTATTATAAGATTCAAATCTTTGATACTATTTGGTCTATAATAGTATATAGCTTCTTGCTTTAAAGTTCTCCATAAACGCTCAACAAATATATTGTCGAAGCAACGTCCTTTATGATCCATACTAATTTTAATATTAGCACGCTCTAATTCCATAATAAAGTTGTAGCTAGTAAACTGCACTCCTTGATCACTATTAAAAATCTCAGGTTTACCTTGTTTTAGAGCTTCTTTGAGAGTATAAAGGCAAAATCCAGCATCAAGATATGGTGATAATGAATGAGCAATAATATAGCGACTATACAAGTCCATTATTGCCACAAAATAGACAAACTTACCTTCTACCATAATATATGTTATATCAGTAGCCCATACCTGATTAACTCTACAAATAATCAAATCTTTGAGTAAATAAGGATATATTTTATGCTTTTTTTCTTTAATACTTGTATTACATTTTTTTCTACAATATAGCCCACTGATCTTCATTTTTTTCATAATTCTTAAGATTTTCTTGTGATTGACTACTACTCCACTCACTATGATTTCAGCAGTAATTTTGCGATATCCATAACGGCAATCAGAAGCCAAATATACTTCTTGAATCAAATTTGCTACTTCACTTTCGTTATTAATTATAGGCCTATAATATAGGCTAGACCTGCAAATCCCAAGTAAATCAGCCTGTTTCCTAATTGATAGATCAGAATCTTTTTCTATAAACCTTACTCTATCTTTTTTGCTTATTTCAGTAATTTTTTTTTCAAATAACTATTTTCCACTGTCAGTTCTCCTATTATTTTATGTAAGCTTTCTATTTCTTGCGCTAAGATTCTTTGTTTTCTCGCACTTTCACTTTCTTCAGCAAATAGGTCTTTTAACCTTGCCAATACTCTATCACGCCAATCATATAGATTTGTTGATGGTATTTTATATTCACTACATATCTCAGCTGTGCTTTTTTGATTTTTTATTGCTTCTATAGCTATCTTTGCTTTTAACTCTGGTTCATATTTTTTTGTTGCCATACTTTTACCCCTTTACCTTCCTACTCGGATCAACCATTTTTTTTTGGTCTAGTTTATGGGGTGCATTATAGTTGCTCTCTGTATAATGATGGTATTGGCATCGGAATAGAAAAAGCTATTTAACATTTTATTTGTCTTTTATAAAAATTGACTTATTTATAAATATATGTAATAATTTAATTTTTATAGGAGTAAGATATGGACTATCCACAGTTTTCAGAAATATACAAGAAATTAAAGGCAATATTGACTCAAGTCATCAAAGATGCGGAGCAGATAGAAAAAATCGAACAAGAACTTGGAGAAGAGATAAAAAACACACCTGAATTTAAAGCATGGAAAGAAAGTGGTTTTAGTTTAGATCACGTGTTTAATATTGGACTAAAACAAGATGCATTCTTAATACGTGCTTGTCAAGACCTCGATGTAGAAGTGGTAAAGCTTTTACTAAATACAGGGGCTAGTGTTAATGTAATAGCTGGAGAAGATAATCCTTTCGCTATTCTTATTGAAAGGTCACAGGATGATGAAAAGGCAAACCAGATATTGGATTTACTATTACCAAAATTAAAACCTCTTGTTAACGAAAAAAAAGAAATTGTAAATTTTACAATAATAAAAGCTGTTGAGCGTGGCAATTTAAAGGTATTCAACGCTCTGAAAGATGCAGGAGCTAACTTTATACAAGCGAATGGAATGTCTCTATTAAAGTGGGCTGAAGAGCATAAGGAAGGTGTTGATAATAAAAAAGACATGGACAAGATAATAAATCATCTAACCACTCTTTCAAAAACAACAGAAGAGGTTAAATCTTCTGTCAGTATAGACACTTCAGAAAAGAGCGATGCAACCTTCTGGAGTAAGCACAAAGGAAAAATGGCTCTAAGCATTGTTACACTATTTGCAGCTGGTGCTGTTACAGCATTTATGTTCGATTTACCTATAGTCGCGTTAGTTTTAGTAGCTTCAGCAGCAGTTATATTAATGGCTATTGGTATTGACAAAATTTGTGAAAAGAGTCCAAATACAGAAATTGATAAACCATCTGCTACTTCAGACAGAACAGTAAATCAGGCTGTTAGTTAATAATTCATAGTCACACCTCAGCAACACTCTGCTGGGGTTTGGCTATGGAAATTACAGAGTAAAAATGCCACAATCATGCTAAATCATAAGCTTTTGTTGTTCCAGAGATAACATGAGCAGAAACTCCTTCCTTAACTAAACCCTTTGCCACCTCTATTTTTACTGCCTTTCCACTTTCTTCCTCACTAATACGGATGAATTTAGTTAATAAATAAAACGTTTCGTGTAATTCTTGATCCTTAATCTCCCTATGTCTTCTTACTAACCTCTTCTCCCTCGTACTTTTCCTCATTTGATACTTCTTGTCCGCAAGCTAGATCTCTAGCAGTTGTTGATAATGCTTCTGCTAATTCATATAACTTCTTAATTGAAATTCTGCGTGTTCCTTTTTCATATTGCAGTATTACCTGATATGTTGTTCCTATTTTTTTGCTAAATCTTTTTGAGTATATCCCTTTGCTAACCTACGATTTCTTACTTCCTGTCCTATTATAGCCTTTCTTATAATAGTCCGAATGCGATAAGATATGTGTTTATGGCTATAGCAGGCCAGTAGCATATTACGGTCTGTTCGGATTATTGTAAAAAGAGCTATACTTTGTAATCTAAAAAGTTAGAACAATTATTCTCTTTTTTTCACATTTTACACCCCATAATCAGAAGAGCCGTTACGTATACCTAATTGAGAACCTTTTTGACAAACTGAACTCATCTCCTTTCAAACAATTTTTCTATATCACTTAGTTTCATTTCTATATACGTTGGTCTTTCATGACCAGAATATGGAGTTTTCTCAATTTGTCTTAGTATCTCATTCATCTCTTCCAATTTCATTTTTCTTCCTGCTCCATGGCAAGCGATTGTGGCTGATATTTTATTCACCTTATCCTCTATTGGCAACGTATCTTCCATTTCCATTAACTTATCTACTATATCAACTAGCATCTCTTTTATATCTATTGTTCCCAAGATTGCAGGTATTTCTTTTATCGTTACTTTATCTTCTGATTGTATTTCAATATCAAAACCCATTTCAAAAAGCTCATCTTTATAAGTTTTAACCATCCCCATTCCTGCTTGGTTTTTAATTTCAACTGTTTCAGGAAGAAGTTTTTGTCTTTTTATGCTTGATTTTTGCTTTAAGCACTCGTAGATCAACCTCTCATAGGCTGCATGTTGATCTACTATAATCAGCCCATCTCCAGCCTCAGCAATAATGTAAGTATTGTGGACCTGACAACGTGCATATCCTAGGGGATGATCCTCTACCAAATCAATTTGCTTCCTTTCTAAAACCATCGTTCCCTTTTGGGGTGGGGATTCTCCATACTTAAAAGTTTCTGGTAAGCTTTGCCTTCTTTCATCTGGTGCATTGAATTCTTTCATTAGACGATTTTCTAAAAGACTTGGTCTCCTTTCATAAAACTCTTTTTGATCTTTTTTCCCTTGACTATCAACCTGCTCTTGGCTTTTACTATCATTAAAAATTAGCTCCTCTTCAATACCTTGATCACCCGCTGCAAATCTCGTTGATAGTGTTTTTATTATCCCTCTTCTCACTATTTCATATATTAGCCTTTTATTCTGAAATCTTACTTCCGATTTATTTGGATGCACATTTACATCTACTTGGTCATATGGTACTTCTAAATGCAACACTGCAAAAGGATACCTATTGTTTGGAATAAAATCGTGATACGCATATCTAATTGCACCAACAAGTAGATTGTCTTTTATTGGCCTTCCATTAACAAACGTATAAATCTGAGTTGAGTTGCCACGATTGACATTAGGTTTACAGATGTGTCCCTTAAGTTTGATGCCTTCTTCTTCCTCTTTAACTTCCAGTGAATTGCTTTGAAATTCTTCTTCTATTTCACATAATCTGTTGAACAGCGAAGTTTGCTTAACATATTTTAAGAGCTTTTTATTACCAGAAGTGAGAGTAAACCCAATACTATAATTAATCATCGCTAAGTTATTCACAATATCAACAATACTTTGTGTTTCTGCCCTTTCGGTTTTTAGAAACTTTAGTCTATTTGGTGTAGCAAAAAATAAGTCACGAACTTCAATATATGTACCTTGCAACAAAGAACAAGGGGTAATCTCTCTTATTTTTTCTCCTCCCTCATACCTTATAGACCATGCTTCCTTTGCTCCACTTGCCTTAGATGATAATTTCATTCTGCTTACTGCTGCAATTGAAGGCAGAGCCTCTCCTCTAAAGCCAAGATGTCTGATCTCTATTAACTCACTATCACTTAATTTTGAAGTGGCATGCCTCATAAGTGCTAGTTCCAGATCGTTCTTTTCTATTCCATTTCCATCATCTGTCACAGTTATAAGGTTACGTCCACCACTTTCTATTTTGATCTCTATCTCTGAACTTCCAGCATCTATTGCATTTTCTACTAATTCCTTTACTACACTCGCTGGCCTTTCTATTACCTCTCCCGCTGCTATACGATTTATAGTTTTTGTGTCTAAAAGAATTATTGCCATAATACCCCACCCAATCTATGAAACTTAGAGTTCCCTCTATTTTTGGTGATTTTTTGACCTCACAATCTCTATATTTTAGCTTTTTAGATTCCTTTCTAGCAAGTCTATCTGCCTCCTCATTGTACATATTACCGTTGTGAGCTCTAACCCACTTCCAATTAATATCATGCTGCAAAGCAACTTCATCTAGTTCCTGCCATAATTCTCTGTTCTTCACTGGCTTTTTATCGGCTGTCTTCCAACCATTTACCTTCCATTTATTGATCCACTCTGTTATACCTTGTTTAATATACTGACTATCAGTGTGTAAAACAACTTCGCAAGAAACTTTCAACATCTTTAGCCCGTTAATCACAGCCTTTAACTCCATTTTGTTATTCGTTTTCACCTCCAGAGATGCGTTTTTTGATAAAGACACTTTTATTTTCATACATCACCACGGCCGCCCATCCACCAGGCCCTGGATTTCCGGAACATGCTCCATCTGTATATATTGTAACCTTCTTTTTTTCGCCCATACTTACAGGATATAGATTCAACGTAAATTTGCTACCGAAATATGTTGATATTATTTTTTGAATATTTTAAAATGTAAGGTGTGAGAGATTGACAAACCTGTCCTCACGATGTTAGGTAAATCGTAATTGAGCTTTTAGGCTCGTATTTTTATTAGGAGGTTAGTCTCTCACACTGAAAATAAATATTTTTAAGCTCTTAATAGCTCATCAATTCATTTGCTGGGGTTTATGGAGGGAGTTGTAAAAGATAATAAAATAAACATCTAAGGTGCGCAGTAGCATTCTATGGTCATCTATGGAGGTAATTTTTTGCCAACTCTTGAAATTTAGCTAACTTTAATAGACTTTAGCACAAAAACGTTGAATATTCCTTCACAATTGTGTATAATTATTAATGCTTTTTATCTTACTTTCTCATGGCTCTTTCGAAGTTTCTCGATCCTAAGAATGATATATCGTTTAAGCGGATCTTCGGTACTGAAAAAAATAAAGATATCCTTATTCACTTTCTTAATGATATTCTTGGCTTCACTGGCAAAAGTGCAATAAAGGATATAGAGTTTTTAAGTACTATTCAAGACCCTGATATTGCCTCTAAAAAACAAAGCATTGTTGATGTTCTTTGTAGAGATGAAAATGGGCTGCAAGTCATAGTCGAAATGCAGGTTGCTAAAACCAAAGGCTTTGAAAAACGTGCCCAATACTATGCTGCTAAAGCTTATTCAAGACAGGCTGATAAAGGTGATCAATATCATGACCTTAAGGAAATTATCTTTATTGCTATAGCAGATTGTATTTTATTTCCTGATAAGTCTGAGTATAAGTCAAAGCATACCATTCGCGATGAAGATACTAATGAACATGATCTAAAAGATTTTTACTTTATATTTATTGAGTTGCCTAAATTTCCAAAAACCAAAGAAGATCAGCTTTCAAGTATAGTTGAAAAATGGGTCTACTTCTTTAGATATGCAGACGAAACTAGTGAGGAAGAGCTAGAGAGAATAATAGGAAGTGATCTAATAATTAAAAGAGCATATGAAGAACTAAATAGGTTCAACTGGTCAGAAAAAGAATTTATTGCCTATGAACAAGAGATAAAGCGCATTCGTGACGAACAGGCTGTCCTTGCTCAAAAACTCGATGATGCTACTCAAAAAGGTAGACAAGAAGGTAGACAAGAAGAAAAAATCGAAGTTGCAAAAAACCTACTTAAGGCTGGCATTTCTATTGATGTCATTTCCCAGACAACTGGCCTTCCTCAGGCTAATATTACACAACTTAAGGAAGAAACTTTTTAGTCTACTACCTTCTTCCAGCCATTAATTGTATTAAACAAGAGACTGATATTAGTTTTAACTACCTCAATTCTTCTGTCAGTTAATTCATGCCTGTCAGATCAAGTTGTGTCTAGTACAACCGAAAAATGCAGAGAGAGTATGACAAACATGTTTATAAAGAGCGCCATCTGATTGAGTGTTTCTTTGGTAAAATAAAGCATTTTAGGCGCATCTTCTCTCGCTTTGACAAGACTGCTGTAGTATTTATGGGATTTTTAAATTTTGTTGGAGCACTTATATGGCTGCTCTAAAATTTTGTTCACAGAGCCTAGTTATTTCAAGTATTCTGATCCAATGAGGAGAGTAATTTACACCACTAATCCAATTGAGGGGTTGCATAGACAAATTAGGAAATTCACCAAGACCAAGGGCTCATTTACCAGCTTGTACAAGCTGATATATTGTGCTATAAGAAAGATGGAAGAAAAGTGGACGATGCCTGTACGTATTAACTATGTCCCAGCTCGACATTTTCTTTCCTGATAGATTGAAAATTGAGTTGAATTAAAATGTGGTTTGACACAGTTTATTTAACACTCCCGACAGAGAATTGAGGTAGTTAAAACTAATATCAGTCTCTTGTTTAACGTTACTAATATTTTTCTGAAAAGCAATGTGTTTGCTATCAGAAAAGTCTGCATAGGTGTTTTACCATAGCAATATTTACCTGAGTGAGGCCTGGTCTCATTGTAAGAGCGCAACCAATGATCAACATCTATCTGCAAATCTTCTAAAGAACTGTAGATTTTCTTTCTAAAGATAATATTGTAACACTCATCTTGCATAGTTTTATGAAACCTCTCGCATATGCCATTAGTTTGTGGTGAATTGGCTTTAGTTCTTGAATGATCAATATTTTCAATTCCCAAATAAAGCTGATAAGCGTGATTTTTTGGTTTACCACAATATTCTGTACCTCTATCAGTCAAAATGCGTAATAATGGCACGTTTTGTACATCGAAAAATGGTATTACTCTATCATTCAGCAAGTCGGCAGCGGTAATAGCAGTTTTATCTGTATAAAGCTTAGCAAAAGCCACTCTCGAATATGTATCAATAAAAGTCTGCTGGTAAATGCGCCCAACGCCCTTGATATTGCCTACGTAATAAGTATCTTGAGACCCTAAATAACCTGAGTGTTCTGTTTCAATTTCACCGTGAGCTTCTCTTTGCTCTTTAACTTTTTCCAATGCTGCAAGTTGCTCTTCAGTTAAAATTATGCCGTCTTGTGCAACCTTCGCTTCAAGGGCTTTAAGTCTTTTTTTGAACATTTCAATGTCGTTTCTTAGCCATACAGATCTCACACCACCTTCGGAAATTATTATACCTCTTTTTCTCAGCTCATTTGCAGCTCTTTGCTGTCCATATGCTGGAAATTCTGTTGCAATATTTACTACTGCTCTTTCTATATCTTCGGAAACTCTGTTTGCCAATAGGGGTTTTTTCTTACTTATTTCATGTAATGCTCCTTCTCCCCCACTTTCATATAACTCCTTAAATCGATAAAATGTATCACGCGAATAACCCATCACCTTACACGCTTGTGATACGTTACCTAATTGCTTTGCTAGTTCTAATAACCCTAACTTTGGTTTTAGTATTTTTGTTTGTATCGTACTCATTTCTAACACTCCTTTCTTTTATTATTTTATAACTTACTTTTTTAAAGTGTCAGATCAAGTTCTATCTAATACAAAGTTTAAAACAAAACATTTTCTTCCATAAGTCCACCCTCAATTTGACATAATGGTTAAGCTTTGTAAAACATTTTTAGTATATGTTATTATCCTACGCTTTGACTCTCTTGCTTTCTTCTCATATTATCTTTTCATAAATCTTTACTAACATGAGTGAAAATTGATATTTGAAACTGCTGCTAATGGTTGCTGGGAGACTTGCTGTGGAAAGAGGTGGCTATTTAAGGAACTTATGTTGCAGCAGCAGAACTACTTAATAGAAAAAGGAACAGGTGACCTTGACCAAAAAAATCTAAAGAAAGTTAAGAACATTTTTTATAGAAAGCAATAACAAAGACTTCATCATATTTAGAGTATAGAATTATTATAAATTTCCTGTCACTTTCAAATGAATTACTACTAATTTAGTATTGCTTTCTATTAGGAACTTAAACAATATAAACACCTTCAGCACTCAAAACCAACTGTTGTGAGAAGTGTTCGTTTTGGGATGGTTTGTTCTGGTATTTTTAACGAAAGTTTCATGTTTTATATCTATTCTTCATATAAGTTAAGTAGTTACTTGATTTTATAAATAACAAATATTAACTATAATTAACTACTTATTATAAAGATGGTCATTTTGATACTTAATCTATCATGATTGATTTCAAGAAGAATAAAAAATTAAAATACCAATACAATAGCATTGATGTTGTAAAGGATAGTAAACTAGACACTCTAGTTGATAAGCATGAGGGAATATATGAAACTTATTCAGCTTCTGGACTGAAATATAGCCTACATGGTAATGTCTACCAATTAAAACTATTAATGCTCTTTTTAAACCGTGGTTTAAACAAAGGTTATGACTTCCGTCTAGCAACAGAATGGGATGATGCAGAAAAATTTGATGACTTAGTATTCCGGTATATCGATAATCAAGGCCATATCAGGTATCGTTTTCTACAGGCTAAACATAAATTAGATGAGAATAAAAAAATTACTGTGGGAGATTTACTGACGCAAAATAAAAATGGTGAATTTAACTTGGAAAAGTATTTTATTTCCTATTTAAAAATTAAAAAGAACAAAAGTTTTAAAGAGGGTATCTTAGAGGATTTTATTATCTGTACTAACATTGATTTTGATTTTTGCAATGCAGTACAAGGCCAAATAAGAAAACTCAAAAGCAATGGAATAGAAATCTTAGTAAAAACAATTAGCACCTATGATTATTTTTTTCAAGATGGTGGCATAAGGTATAGATTAGAAAGTAATAATGGTCTGATTTCATATTTCACACAAAGTAGCACAGCACAAGAAGAAATTAATGGACAAGGTATAGATCAAAAAGTAGAAGAGTTTCTTGCACATCTAGTATTTGCAGTAAATCAACCTAATGAGATTGTACTGAATAGCATTATTGGTAGAGAAATAGGAAAAAAGTTTAAGTTAATTGACTCTGATCTCATTTCACATGATTTTCAAAAACAGATGCTAGACTGGATGAAAGAGAAAGGACTAAAGGGAAAAGAAGGAAGATTTCTTTCAACTGACAATGGTAGGAAATTCTTTGATTTCATAGCACCGAACAGAAAAATCTGTCAAACCAGGAAGAAACTCTCCAATTTAAGTTTTAGTAGTTTTTAAGTACAATTGTACAGGAGGTGCTTTTGCAGTTATAACCGAATGTTTCACTGGTGCCATAAGTGCCCGTTTTATAGCATGGTTTTGGGAGGAACGTTCGAACCATTGATGGAGCCATATTTTATGACTACCTCGTTTAGGAGATTGTATAATCTTAACCATTCCCAAGCTGAAGCGCTTCGTTATTATAAATTATAGGAGCTACCATGAAAAAAGCAAAAAGTAAATTAGAGATAATGAATCCTAACGCAGCAGGAATAGATATCGGTTCATCTGTGCATTATGTATGTATACCTGAAGAAAGAGATGAACAACGTGTACAAAAGTTTAGCTGCTTCACAGAAGATCTTCACAATATAGCAAAGTGGTTAAAGAAGTGTAAAGTTACTACAGTAGCTATGGAGTCAACAGGAGTATATTGGATTCCTTTGTTCCAAGTACTTGAATCGTATGGATTCGAAGTAAAACTGGCAAATGCAAGGCATGTAAAAAATGTACCTGGGAGAAAATCAGACGTCCAGGATTGCCAATGGCTACAACAACTACACAGTTATGGGTTAATCCAAGGATCGTTTAGGCCAGATGATCAAATGTGCATATTGCGTAGTTATGTTCGGCAACGTAAAAATCTTACAGAAAGTGCGACTACACACATTAATAGGATGCAAAAGGCGTTAGTACAAATGAATATTCAGTTACATAAAGTAATAAGCCATATAACAGGTGTCACTGGAATGCAAATTATTAAGGCTATAATCGAAGGTGAAAGAAATCCTAATAAATTAGCTGAATTAAGGGATGTGCGAATAAAGAGTGATAAATCGGCTATTGCCAAAGCACTAACAGGTGACTACAGAGAGGAACATTTATTTGCATTACAGCAGGAATTTGAACTATACAATGTTTATCAGGAAAAAATAGCAGAGTGTGACAAAAATATTGAAAACCACTATAAGACATTTGAAGCAAAATCTGACGAGAGTAGAGAGTTAAGCAAGGAAAGAAGTAAGTATCGAAAAGATAAGCTAAACTTTGCCTTGCGTGAAGAATTGTATCGAGTAACCGGTATAGATTTTACTAAAATTCCTGGATTTGATGTACTAACTGTACAAGCTATTATTTCGGAAGTTGGTATTAACTACAGTAAATGGCAATCAGAAAAGCATTTTACTTCATGGTTGGGGCTAAGTCCTGCTAATAAGATTACAGGGGAAAAAGTATTTAGGACAAGAACTCGTGAGGTTATCAATCGTGCTGCGAATGCATTTCGAATGGCTGCTTATGCCGTGGGAAAAAGTAAGAGTGCATTGGGTGCATATTATAGAAGATTAAAAAAGCAACTGGGATCCCCAAAAGCAATTACTGCTACAGCAAGGAAATTAGCGTGTATCTTCTATCAAATGTTGAGATACGGACAAGAGTATGTGGAAAAAGGAATGAACTATTACGAAACACGTTACAAAGAGAGAGTCGTGAAAAATTTGATCAAAAAGGCACGGGTTTTTGGTTATATCTTGGTGCAACAGGAAGAGCTAATTGAGGGAGTTTCTTAGGAGCTACATCACATTCTTCCATACCATCCAGAACTGATTTTTCATCAAAAAAATCGCCTTTAAATATTGATATTTGTCCTAAATTGCCACACAATTTTAAACAAGCAGCTTTTTCCTGATTGCGAGTGAATATCTTTATTAAATATCCTTCTGCTGCCAAGCGTCTTACGATGTGTTTCCCTATAAACCCCGTTCCACCAAAAATAATTACACGTTTTGTCACAATTAAAGTTCCTAATAATTTGTTACTGTAAATTAATACAATGATTTCGCTTAATATTTTATTACGAATTCCCGTACAATAAGATCCATTTTCATTCCTCGTGAGCCTTTAACTAGAATTGCGTCATTATTCTGAATAATGTTAGCTAAATCACTTTTCAATTGATTAGAATCATTAAAATGCGTGCCTCTTATATTATCTGGCAAAAGCTCATGCAATTCTAACATAAATTTACCAACTGTATAAACTTTATCTATATTATTTTCTGTGATAATCTTAACCAAATCTGTATGAAACTCTATGCTTTCATCACCAAGTTCCAACATATCACCAAGCAAAGCTACTTTTCTCTGATTAGAATATGTACTCAAAGTTTTTATCGCAGTTTTCATCGAAGCAGGGCTGGCGTTATAGGAGTCATCAATTAAATGTATATATTTTCTATTGTATTTGACCTTATGAATATTGCCTCTACCTTTCGCTACACTAAAATTCTTAAGTGCAAGTGGTAATTTTGATAAATCAAGTCCGAGGCTTTGCACAACTGCTGCAACAGCAAGTAGCGAATAAGCAAAATGCTCACCTTGTACACGTAAATTACAGTTTATAATTTGATTATCACTCAGCCTGATTTTTAAACTTAATCTATTAGCAACTCGGTTTGATGTCATTCCAGCGCGTGACGCTGGAATCCAGTCTTTATTATACAACCGTCTGATATGCTCATTTGCAATTGAACTTCCTGGATCCAAGTAGTCAAGCACTGGGATGACAGAAGATAGTGCTGAAATGACAGAAGATTCATCGTTTCTTATTAAGTTTAGTAAACAAACTTCAGCATTTTTATCTTTACCGAAGCTTATTACATTTCTATTGGCGTGTGATGAGAGATAATCATAATATTTATTATCTCTGCTTAAAACCAAAGTACCGTTATTTTTCATACCATACAGAATTTCTAACTTCGCTTGTGCAACGTCAAATAGTGATGAAAAATTTTCAGTATGTGCAGGTTCGATGTTGGTAATAACTGCAATATTCGGATTACTAATTTTTGATAATTCTTTTATTTCACCAGCTTTATTCATTCCCATTTCAAGAATTAAGTACTGGCAGTTTTTTGGAGCTTTCAGAATTGTCAAAGGCAATCCTATATTATTATTTAAGTTACCTTCGTTTGCATGGGACACTCCATATTGCGATAAAACAGTATGCAGCATATCCTTTGTAGTGGTTTTCCCGACACTGCCTGTAACTGCAATAACTTTAGCATCAATAAGAACATTTCTAATGTAGTATGATGCCATATCGTGCAAAGCTTTCAGGGTATCTTGTACAATCATGAGAGGGAAACTTTTATATTTACCCTCACTCACTATTGCAGCGACAGCCCCTTTTAAAAACGCTTCATGCAAAAAATTATGGCCATCAAAATTCTTTCCCTTGAGGGCAATAAATAAATCACCTTTTTTTATGCTTCTTGTGTCCGTTGAAATATTTGAGCTATGTATCCAATTACAACCATTTACGTCTCTTCCGCCAGTTGCATCAATGATATTATTTGTGTTCCATTTAAACATAATTTAGAGTATTCTTTATAATAAATTGAACAATAAAAGTAGCGAAAATACTACATGTTTTAGACAATGTGCAAATAATGGTTGCAATCCCTATAATTCTATCTTATAATGGATATAGAAGTTTAAATTTTTTCGTCTATAATTAAAATGTATTTAGTTATAGAAACTACCTTGGAGGTATGTATGGCAGAATCTATTTGGGCTAAGATAGGCGGAGCAGTTAAAACAGGTGTAGAAGCTACAGGTCGGGTGTTTGCTCTTGTGCCTAAAGCACTTATTTACCCTATAAAGAAGCCGTTTGCTTCAACGGGTGAAATGAAACATGATGCTACAGTTTCGTTAAAGAAAGCTGTTGGTATAGATGTACCTGAAGAAGAAAGGGAATATGATCCACCTATAGAAACCACACAGGCTAGTAAGGATCTTGGTGTACAAATAACAGAGCAAAAGAAAGGGATAGGAAAGGTAAGTTTTTTAGTGTCAAGAACTCTGACGGGAGATATACCTTATTTGAATGATGAACAATTGAATAAAATAAAAGCACTAAAAAGTGAGTATTCAAACATCACTATACATAGAGAAGAAAATAAAATTGTAATTGAAGTTGATGTTAAAAAAATAATTGAAGACATTAAAACTGACTCTAAAAATAAAGGAAAGAGTCCAGAGGAGATAAAAAAGCTTGCTATTGAAGAAATTAAACAAAAAGTTGACGGTAACCTTAAAGATCTAGCAAAAATTACTGGTGGAGAATTTAAAGTTCACACAGACTTAAAATTGCTGTATGGTATTGCAGAAAAATTGTATAAGGAATATGATAATCAAAAGCAGTCATCAGAAGCTACGAAACCTGCAGGACTTACAAATAGCGAAGGGTTACTAAAGGCTGGTCAGCCTTCAGTAACTATAGCTTCAGGTGAGAAAAAATGGGCGCAAGAAGCTATAAAGCCAGGTAAGTCGCAAAGTTGTGGAATGTAAAAATAAGTTATAGGGGAGTATTATGAGTGAAGCTAAAAAAATAGAGGAAAGACATCATAGTCTCACTGTTCCTGGGGATATGTATCACTTACAACCAGGAGTTATTACTGGAAAAAGGGTAAGTGGAATAGAACCCTTTTTGAAAGAACAGCAGGACATGGTAAAAGTAAGGGAACTTGTAAGCTCTTTAAATCTTGAAGATGCTTCTGGTGAAGCGATAAAACCACTATCTACACCTAATGTAGAGAAAAACGAAGAAAGAGGGAAAGGTCGCTCTTAAAATATGAGCAATGAAGTTTATGATAGCGATAACATCTTTGCTCAAATATTAAAAGGTGAGTTACCTTGTGAGAAGGTACATGAAAATGAAAATGTACTAGCTTTTCATGATAAGTACCCTGACGCACCAGTTCATATTTTAGTTATACCAAAAAATCAATATATTTCATATGATGATTTCATTCTAAAAGCTCCTGAAGAGGAAATAGCGGATTTCTTCAAAACTGTAAGAGAGATAGCACACAAATATAATCTAGAAAAAACAGGATATAGATTAGTCACTAACTACGGTGAAAATGGAGAGCAGGTTGTACCACACTTTCACGTGCATATTTTAGGTGGTAAAAAGTTAGGAAAGCATGTAAACTCATAGTGTTATATGTTTTGTTAAATGAGCGAATATTTAACCATAGTAATCTTTATCTGCGTATCAATTGTAGTATCTTTTGCTTTAGGTATATTGCCTATGTTTCTTGCAGTGAGTAAGCCAGATGGTGAAAAGCTTTCCACATATGAGTGTGGCTTCAATCCACTATCCAGTGCAAGAAAAAATTTTGACATTAAATTTTATCTAGTTTCAATATTATTTATAATATTTGACTTAGAAATTGCTTTTCTTTTTCCTTGGGCTGTTTCTTTATCTAAGATAAGCTATGGTGGATTTTGGTCTATGATGGTATTTCTTGCAATACTCACTATAGGTTTTATCTATGAATGGTGTAAAGGTGCATTAGAGTGGGAGTAGTTTATGACAAATCAAATTCTATCTAATGATGACTGGGGTCGTTATAAAAAAGAAGGGTTTCTTGTCACTAAATTTGGTGATTTAACAGATTATGTAATGAATTGGGCAAGGTCTGGTTCATTGTGGCCAATGACATTTGGTCTTGCATGTTGCGCAGTTGAGATGATGCATACTGCATCCAGCCGTTATGATCTTGATAGATATGGTATAATGTTTCGTGCAAGCCCACGTCAATCAGATGTGATGATTGTTGCTGGCACACTAACTAATAAAATGGCAGCAGCATTGCGCAAGGTTTATGATCAAATGGCAGACCCGAAGTATGTTATTTCCATGGGAAGTTGTGCAAATGGTGGTGGTTATTACCATTACTCTTATTCAGTAGTCCGAGGCTGTGATAGAATTGTGCCAGTTGACGTGTATGTCCCTGGATGCCCACCAACCGCTGAGGCGTTGCTATATGGAATGCTATGCCTACAAAACAAAATAAAACGGACTCGGAATGGATAAAACTGCAAAGTATATACAAAAAAAGACCAAATGCGAGTGCATTCAAAAAGATGATGGCATTATTGTAATATATTCAACTTTAGATGAAATTGAAAAGCACCTATTCTTTCTACGTGATGATGAAAAGTGTAGGTTTGAACTATTAGTTGATATTTTTGGGGTTGACTATCCAAATAGAGAGAAGCGCTTCGAGCTAATATACAATCTGCTCAGCATTGTGCATAATATTAGAGTACACATAAAGCTTCAGTTATGTGAAAGCGACATGCCTCCAAGTGTAGCGAAGATATTTAGTACGGCTTTGTGGTTTGAGCGTGAAGTGTTTGATATGTATGGAATAGAGTTTTCTGATCACCCTGATTTGCGTAGGATTCTAACAGACTATGGATTCAAAGGTCATCCAATGTTAAAAGATTTCCCTCTCACTGGTTATGAGGAAGTAAGATATGATATAGAGACAAAAAAGGTTGTGTATAATCCTATAGATTTACCGCAAGATTTTCGTATGTTTGATAGCTTATCGCCTTGGGAAGGTAAAACCATAAAAGTAAATACAAAGGAGTAGAAAATGACAGTACAAAGAAAAAAAATATCTTTAATCGGTGCAGGAAATATCGGTGGAACTCTCACCCATATGATTGCACTAAGGGAACTCGGTGATGTTGTTTTACTTGATATTAGTGATGGAATACCACAAGGTAAAGCACTCGACATAGCAGAATCATCCCCTATTGATGGATTTAATGTCAATATTACTGGCACAAATAGGTATGAAGATATAAAAAACTCCGATGCAATTATAATAACCGCTGGCATCGCTAGAAAACCTGGAATGAGCAGGGATGACCTCCTGCAAACCAATGCTAAAGTAATGAAGGAGGTTGGCGAAAATATTAAAAAATATTCTCCAAACGCGTTTGTAATAGTGGTTACCAACCCTTTGGATGCCATGGTTTCAGTGGTGCATAAATTTTCAAACCTTCCAACTAATATGATTGTTGGCATGGCAGGAGTGCTTGATTCTTCCCGTTTTCGTTACTTTCTTGCAAGTGAGTTAAATATCTCAGTTGAAGATATATCTGCTTTTGTGCTTGGAGGACATGGCGACACTATGGTACCACTAATCAATTGTGCTTCAGTTGCTGGAGTTCCACTTACTCAAATTATCGATATGGGTCTTATCACACAGAAAAAAGTCGATGAAATAGTTGAACGCACTCGCAATGGCGGTAAAGAAATAGTTGATCTGCTTAAGTCTGGATCTGCATACTACGCTCCTGCATCTTCAGCTATATGCATGTTAGAATCATATTTAAAAGATAAGAGGCGCATATTACCATGTGCTGCTTACCTTAATGGTGAATATGGTGTAGAAGAGTTGTTTATTGGTGTTCCTGTAATTATTGGAAAAAACGGAATTGAAAAGATCCTAGAAGTTAAAATGAATGATAGTGAACAAGAAATGTTTAATAAGTCTGTAAACTCGGTGAGAGAGCTGGTGAAATCTTTAGGTTCATAAGCAAATTAATGGTTTTATAGAGCTTCTTTATAGCTCAAACAGCCTAAAAAAGTTGCTTGTGGTTACCTTCGCTACTTGTTCTGGTGACTCATTCCACAACTCTGCCAAACAATCAACAACGTATTTCACCATTGCTGGTTCATTCTTTTTTCCCCTATAAGGCTCAGGTGATAGATATGGTGCATCAGTTTCGACTAAAACACGCTCGCGTGGTACATTTTGTGCAATTTCTCTGAGTAAGTTCGCATTTTTAAAAGTAATAATTCCAGAAAATGAAATATATAACCCTAAATCTATAGATTGATAAGCAAGTTCTTTAGAGGAAGCAAAGCAGTGCATTACTCCACTAAAAGCACCGGCTTTCATTTCTGACCTTAACATATCGATCATCTCATTATCAGCGCTTCTTGTGTGAATAACTAAAGGTAGTCCAGTTATTCTTGACGCTTCTATATGTAATGCAAAACTTTTTTTCTGATTGTCTTTGTTGTCAGATTTATAAAAATCTAACCCGGTTTCACCGATACTAATTACCTTTTGGTTCTTGGTAAATTTAACTAATTCATCAACATGTATACACTCACCGTTTTCTATGGCAGCATCAAGCGGATGTACACCAACAGAGGAGTAGACTTGATCATAGAATGAAGAAATTTTTAATAACTTAGGAATATCATTAACACTTATGCATATGTTATGCAAAACCTTTACACCATTTTTCTCTGCCCTTGAAATTACTTTTGGTATTTCATCATCGGAAAAATAAATCAAGTGGCAATGGGAATCTACTATCATGAGCTTATTGTTGAGGCTTTTATGATAGAAGAAAACTCTTCTATCACTGTCTTGTAAACTTCTTTTTTAAATGATATAGCACTGGCTACTAAACTATCTGTACTTTGCCAACGCCACTCTTTGAACTCTGGATGATCAGTATAATTAATATCAATATCCTTATCCTCTCCGCAAAACTTCATTAAGAACCACCTTTGCTTTTGACCAGAATATCTTCCATTCCAGCATGTTGGTATAACTTCCTCAGGCAAGTTGTAGTATACCCAATTCTTGCTTTTAGTTATAACCTTTACTTTACTAGTACCAACTTCCTCTAGCAACTCACGTAACGCTGCTTGTTCCAGTTCCTCACCATCGTCAACTCCTCCTTGTGGCATCTGCCAGTAAGGGTCGCTATCAAAACGTTTTCCAATGAAGACATGTCCTTGTTTGTTAAATAGCATTATGCCAACACAAGGACGATACTTATCTTTCTGTTCAACCACGAGTACGCTCTGTTTTTAAATGATTTGTTACAGAAGTTTTAATTAATTTTCCATTTTTTTCTTTCTTCATCTCTTCAACAATTTTCTTTGCAACTTCCTTTGCACTCAAGTTCGAGTTATCAATTTCAAGCGAACCCTCAGGTATAAATAGCCTTTTCCCTTCAATTTTCTTTATAGCAAAATCCGGATCAGTAATTTTATTTTCCTGATATCTCTCTTCTGATTGGACACGTCTTACTAGTTTTTCATTATTACAATGTAATACTACAGAAAAAATTTCCATGTCCATTTTTTTACTTAAATTTACCACTGAGTTATATAATCTTTGGTCATAGGGATCACCCTCTATCAATTCATTTGTAAATATATAATGTTTTGATTTTACGTAGTGTTTTTCCAGTATTGCTAATACATTTTCCCTAACTGCAAAAATTTTTTCCCATAGGTCATCTGGAACTTCAGCGTTTTGTAATTTAACAATATCAAATATAATATTATTGAATAGATTATTGCTTACTATTACTGCACCAATGATTTTACACAGTTCCTTTGCAGTAGTAAACTTACCACTGCCTGGAAAGCCGATTAAGTAGATGAGAGTCTTGCCCATAATGAATACTAGTAAAAAGCTATTCTCAATTATATAAAAAGTATATACATTGTACATGCTAAAAGCATGATGATAAAATAGATGCAGGTAATACCTTTTTAACGGTTGAAAATAGTTCATATTTAAAGATTTTGAGTGTATAGTTATAAGCAAATTAAATAATTTAAGATGATGACTAATGTATCCAGTGATACAGAATCAATAAAAAGCACGATTGTCAGTATAATAGATCAAAATAAAGGTCACGATATAGTTACTTTCGATGTGCAGAATAAAACCGTTATTGCAAAATATATGATTATTGCATCTGGTGATTCAAGCCGTCACGTTAAAGCTTTAGCTGAACACGTAATAAAAAACCTCAAGCCACATGATAAAATCGATGTAGAAGGTATGGATGAAGGCAATTGGGTGGTTTTGAATTTTCAAGGCATAATGGTTCACATATTCAGGCCAGAAGTAAGGGAGTATTATAAAATAGAAGAGCTATGGAACTGATTGCCTGGATAGCTGGTGCGCAACTGCACAAGCATTGTGGTTTTGAAGGTAACTCCTGCACAGGTAGTGGTGTCATGAAAGTAGCTGACACTGGAATGGCTTTGTTGCATCACACTTTATGAGATGGTGATTTATGGTAAATTCATGTAACTATCTCAAATTTAGCCATACCAATATCAGTGAATTTATTAAGCAAATAGCATTTGATTAGCAGTTCTTTTTCTCGATTTATCTCAGATTTATTCCTAAAACTAAATCCGAATATTTGCTTTAATCTTGAGAAAAACCCTTCAATATAAGATCTTTTCCCATAATTTACTTCTTTTTTCCATTCTTTCATGCCATCTTCACCGTATAATTTTATTAACCTAATAGCAGCATTCCTGTCAGACATATAATCTATTTCTGGATGTTCTGCCGCATTGTTTATTGGTGGAATTTTTGTCTTTATATCATATTTGTTACACAACTTATAAAACTTGTGCCTATCACATGCTCTATCTGCATATAGTGCTTTTATGGCATGCTGAAAATCAACTTCTTTTAGCAAATCACAAGCTCCATAGTGATCAGAGTAGACACCGTTACTGTATTTTACAGCTATGGCTTTTTTGCTGTTTGTATTCAACATTACATGCAATTTTCTTGTCTGTTCATAGCTGCGATACTTTCTATCTTCGCTATTTTCTTTGCTATGACCAGGAGTGTTGTTGTATATACTAATTCCTGTACTGTCTATAGCAATTTCGATATCTTCCATATTATTTTTATCAATTCTGCAATCATTTATCTTAATATTAAGTTTCTTAAACCTTCTTGATGCTTGTGAATAGCTGATAACTGCCAAATCTCTTCCTATTTGTTGCAAATACCCTTTTATAAACCCGACTGTTTGTCTTAAACCAATTCTAAAGAAACTGACGATTATATGCACCAAAATCACAACTTTATCACTATAAATATAGTTGCCGCCCTGCATTTTTGGACAATTCTCGTACCAATTTTCTATGGCGTCATTGATATAACAAAAAATGCTTCCTCTTTCTTGGAGAAATTTGTTATATTCATGGCAGTTACTGACTCTCATTTTTTGTGGCATATTTTTTCTTCAACAGTTAAATGGCTATTTATAATGAATTTTGTCAGTAACTGCCAGTTCTTTTCACTTGAGCGATGCAACAAAGCCCACTGGAATCCAGTTTTTCATGCAATTTCATCAAAAACGTTGTATAGTGTGCTTGTTTATAATTAAGTTCCAGTGTCTGGGCACTGGGATGACATCTTTCCCTATTAGGGTTACTTCGCATTAATGACAGGATAGGCTGGGGTTTACAAAATGAAACACAAGTCCGAGTTTTTAAATTTTATCCAAGAAAGAGGGTACCTATACCAATGTACAAATATTGAAGGGTTAGATCAGCTATTATCCGAAAATAATCATATAGTCGCATACATTGGGTTTGATTGCACAGCACCAAGTCTTCATATTGGTCATCTAATGCATATTATGATGTTCCGCCACCTGCAAAAATTTGGTTACAAGTCGATAGTTTTACTTGGAGGTGGCACAACGAAAATCGGCGACCCATCCGGTAAGGATAAAGCAAGAAGCTTCTTATCTATCAAGGATATTAGCGAAAATATATCTAGTATAAAGAAAACATTGGAGAAAATGATATCTTTCGATGATGGAAAGACTGGTGCAGTTATAGTAAATAACGCAGATTGGCTAGATAACATAAAATACATAGATTTTTTGCGTGACATAGGAGCGCATTTTTCGGTAAATCGTATGCTAAGTTTCGATAGCGTAAAGACCAGGCTAGAGAGAGAGCAAACCTTAAGCTTCTTAGAATTTAATTACATGCTATTGCAGGCTTATGATTTTGTTGAGTTGAATAAAAAGCATGGCTGTCGTCTGCAGATTGGAGGGTCAGACCAATGGGGAAATATAGTAAATGGAATTGAGCTTGGAAAAAAATTAAACTTGCCTGAGCTGTTTGGCCTTACTACGCCTCTTTTATTAAATGCACAAGGGAAAAAAATGGGCAAAACTGAAAGTGGAGCGATATGGCTCGATGGCGATATGCTAAAACCTTACGATTATTGGCAATATTTTCGCAATGTTGATGATCAAGATGTTGGACGTTTTTTAAGATTGCTCACTGATGTGCCAATTGATGAGATTAGAAAATTAGAGTCTTTAAAGGATCAAGAAATAAATGAAGCAAAAAAGGTCTTGGCAACAGAAGTGACAAAAATATGTCATGGTGACAAAGAAGCGGAACTTGCACAATTTGCTGCAATTTCTGCTTTTGAGAATGAAGATAGCTCACTACTTCCTGATTACATCATAAAAAAAGAACAAGTTGCAAGCGGCATATCCTTAGTAGACCTACTACATGACACCGGTTTTGAACCTTCAAAAGGCGCTGCAAAGCGTTTAATACAGGGCAACGGATGCAAGATTAATGATAATGTTGTAAACAATATTGATCATGTAATAAATTTCGAAAGCTTTAAAGATCAGCCATTTATAAAATTATCTGCAGGAAAGAAACGCCATATAAAAGTTGTGGTAGATTAGGTCTCGAAGTAAGAAAACAAATTTTATACAAGTGAGAAATTAGATATGGAGCAAATTTTCAAAATTCGAGAATTATGTATAAAACAACTGGAAAGATAGTAGAAAGCGAAATTCTATTATATATAGCTAAAGTGGCTTAGGTTTACCTACAATTTGAAAAACAACAAATTCGTCATTCCGCTACTCATTAGCGGAATCTATACCGCGAATGAATCCATAACTGTACGGACATTGCAATTTGGGCCTACCAGGAGGGCAATGCCTCTTATCCAAGTACCCTCTTCTTGTCATCCCAGTGCTTGACACTGGGATCCAGGAATTTTATTAAGTTGGTAAGAGGTTGTCCACAAACCAAGGAATACGTAGTATATAAAGAAAGAATATTGAGGTAAGAGATGAGGAAAAAATATCCAACAGATTTAAGTAAAAGGGAATGGGCAAGAATAGAAAAACACTTCAGAGTATCGTACAAGAAAGGAGGAAGGCCACCAAAATACAGTAAGTGTGAGATAGTAAATGCAATTCTTTATATACTGCGCACAGGATGTCAATGGCGCTATTTACCACACGATTTTCCGCCGTGGAAGGCTGTGCATGAACAGTTTAGAAGATGGAAAAAGCAGGGAATTTTTGAGAAAATGAACTATGATATCACTAAATATAGTAGGTCAAAAATGGGAAGCCGAGCGCATGCATAGTGGACAGTCAATCGGTAAAAACCACGGAAAAAGGGGGGTCAAAGGTTATGATGGTGCGAAAAAGGTAAAGGGGAGAAAAAGACATATAATCACAGATACTCAAGGATTTGTGCTTGGTTGCTATGTAGGAGCTGCAAGCGAAAATGACAGAGATGGGGTGAAGATGGCATTGGACAATATGAAGGAAAAATACAGCAATATTAAGAAAATGTGGGCTGATATGGGATACCAAGGAAAAGATTTAAAGGATTACGTAAAGAGAGAATATGGGATAGATATTGAAATTGTCAAAAGGCCTCCATGTAGGTTTTGGGTGCATAAAGATACACCACTAGAACTATTGCCACAACGGGACCTGGATTTTCAGTACAGCCGAGAAGGTGGGTGGTAGAGAGGACTTTTGCTTGGATCAATAGAAATAGAAGGCTATCAAAGGAGTACGATTTACTTACAACATCTACTGAAAGTTTCATATATCTGGCTATGAGTAAAGTTATGTTAAGTAGGGAATATGCTTGATTTACTGGTTTGTGGACAACCTCTTACATAACCATATAACATTGGGAATAGAAACAAAAAACTTGCTTGACACCCTTCGCCAGCCCCCTTATCATGATAGTGAAGCTATTGTATTTGCTTTCGCCAATCTGCAGATTAAAAGGTAAGGATTACTTAATGTATCGGCGTCTTATGTTCAATTTTTTGCAGTATATAGATACTGTATGTCTTTACAAAACTTCATCTACATCTAGATTTTTATCTAAATAAGCTGAACGCGCTTATAAAGCGTTACAAGACATCAAAAAATGCCAATACTCGACAGAGATAGTAAAAGACTAGCTAACTCGGGGATTCTTTGTCTTTTTTTCTGCTTAGTAAATTTCTTAAACATTTGCAGCGTAAGTTAGTTGCAATTAAAAGCAGCTTAATCTTGCTTGTCAAGCGTTTAAAACATAAAAAACGCCAATATTTTAAAGCGGATAATAACCCCAGGGCTTCTTTTGCCTTTTTTTTCATTTGGTAAATTTCTTAACGTTTGTAGCTAAACGACAACCGTCATCCCGCTACGTGTTAGCGGCTAAGAGATACCGCGGCGGTATGACGGTTTGCGGCGGCATGACCTCGTCATTCCCCTACGTGTTAGCGGGATCTAGAGATACCGTGACGGTATGACGGTTCGCGCGGTGGCATGACCTCGTCATCCCGCTACGTGTTAGCGGGATCTAGAGATACCGCGAATGAATCGCGGTATGACATAGGGAACCCTTTCTTGGGTTAGCTATAGATTTACTTCGCATATTCAGCTAATTTTTATTACAATTACAACAAAATAATTTTGGCTTTGATGAAAACTGTATATGTATGTCAATCCTGTGGTCACAGCACTGGTAGGTGGGTAGGGAAGTGCATCGCATGTGACAATTGGGATACAATTGTTGAGGAAATAGCAGTAAAAACGGGCAAAAGAAGTATATCTGCACCAATTTTAATAAAGACGTTATCGGGTAGCGAAATTATCACTCCAAGTCGTTTTTTAACAGGAATAGAAGAATTAGATAGAGTTTTTGGTGGGGGTATCGTTCAAGGTGCTAGCATTTTAATTGGTGGCGAACCTGGAATTGGGAAATCCACCCTTTTGCTTAGAATTGCAGCTAATGTTGTGCAACTTTCCTCTTTTGAATGTCTTTATGTATCTGGCGAGGAATCTTTAGAGCAAGTGAGTCTCAGAGCAAAGCGTCTTAAGATAAATGAACCTAAAATTAAGCTTTTATCTACAGTGTCTTTAACTGATGTAGTAGCAACAATAAAGGAAAATAAAAGTATTAAATTTTTAGTAATTGACTCTATACAAACAATGTATGATAGCAGAATTACATCAGCACCAGGAACTGTAACTCAGGTCCGCACTTGCGCACATGAATTAACCATTCTTGCGAAACAATATGGTATTTCTCTTTTAATAGTTGGTCATATAACTAAGGATGGACAAATAGCTGGACCTAAAACTTTGGAGCATATGGTGGATACGGTATTATATTTTGAAGGTGAAAATAGCAATCAATACCGCATTTTACGTACTATTAAAAATAGATTTGGCCCTGCAAATGAAATTGGTGTTTTTGAGATGTCTGAAGCAGGACTTGTGCCTGTTGATAACCCATCATCATTGTTTCTGATGGCCCATGACAGAGAAGTAGTTGGCAGCGCCGTATTTGCAGGAATTGAAGGTTCAAGACCAATTTTAATGGAAGTGCAAGCATTAATAGCAGGGACTAATATGGCAACCCCAAGAAGGGCAGTAGTTGGGTGGGATATTAATAGATTGGCTATGATCATCGCAGTGCTAAATGCTCGTTGCAAAATGTTTTTGCATGATAAAGAGGTATACCTAAACATTGCAGGGGGACTCAAAATACAGGAACCATCGGCTGATCTTGCTGTTGCTGCTTCCCTTATTTCAAGTGTAGTAAATTTACCGCTGCCAACTTCTTCAATAATCTGCGGTGAAGTTGCACTTTCAGGAGAAATTAGGAATGTCTCGCATGCTGATCTCAGACTAAAAGAAGCACAAAAGTTAGGATTCAAAAAAGCAATTATGCCTAAAAATGGTAATTACTCTTCTCACGATATTGAGATAATTAAGCTTGGTCACGTAAGGGAATTAAGAGAAATTTTTAATTACAATTAAATAACGCTTCAGCAAATTCTTTGCTAGTAAACTCCCTTAAGTCCTCTATATTTTCGCCAATTCCTATAGCATGTAACTTTATCTTATAAGCTTCTGCAAGTCCAATTACCACTCCGCCCTTAGCAGTGCCATCTAACTTTGTTACGATTAGCCCGGTAACATTAACCATTTTGCTAAATGCTTCTAATTGGCTATAAGCATTTTGGCCGGTAGTTGCATCAAGAACTAAAATAACGTCATGAGGGGCAGTGTCATCCAATTTCTTTATCGTTCTATATATTTTTGATAATTCCTCCATAAGGTTCACATTATTTTGCAGCCTTCCTGCTGTGTCAATTAGAACAACATCAACGCTATCTTTCATAGCTTGACTTACAGCTCTATATGCCACACTCGCAGAATCGCTACCGTACTCTCCAGTAACGATAGAACAACCAGAGCGTTCTGCCCAAATGTTTAATTGTTCACTAGCAGCAGCTCTAAATGTATCGCATGCAACAAGCATAACGGACTTTCCCATCTCCTTATATTTATATGCGAGCTTACCTATAGTTGTGGTTTTACCATTACCGTTTACTCCGCATACCATTATTATGTGGGGTTTTTTATCCAAAACTAACGGCTGCACGACTGGATTTAATATAGCTTCTATTTCATTCACTAATTGCTGCGTGATAATATTATACTCAACTTCCTTGTCAAACTTGATGCTTGTGAGCCTATCGATAATCAACTTAGAAGTTTTATGACCAATATCCATGCTAATTAGCAATTCTTCTAGCTCATCTAAAAGCGACTGATCTAATTTTTTTTTGCCAGAAAAAATACTTTTCACCCCGTCGCTAAAGCGAGAAGAAGTTTTCAACAAGCCTTTATAAAGGTTACTAAACAAACTCAAGGGATACTCCTTTTAAAATTCAAACTTAATTACAATATAAAGAATGACACGCACTACGTGTATTTGTAAAGTTAAATACGACGTTTTACGTGCATTCTGAAAGTAAAATTCCCGTGATACTAGTGTATTTTACTTTAGTTTTTAACTTAAATGTGTTATAATAAATGTAGTGGTTCACAGGTAGTTTTATGAGTTATAATGAGAAAATATTAGATCATTACGAAAATCCAAGGAATGTTGGCTCTCTGGATAAAAATGATCCAAATGTTGGCACTGGTCTAGTTGGTGCACCATCGTGCGGTGATGTAATGAAACTGCAGATAAAGGTCAATGACAAAGGTGTTATTGAAGATGCAAAATTTAAAACTTTTGGCTGCGGTTCTGCCATTGCTTCAAGTTCTTTGTTAACAGAGATGATAAAGGGAAGAACCATCAGTGACGTTACACAGATAAAGAATACTCAAATAGTGGAAGAGTTGTCTTTACCTCCAGTGAAGATACACTGTTCGGTACTTGCTGAAGATGCTATAAAAGCTGCTATTCATGATTATCAAAGTAAGCAAAAGAATTAAGAAGCATGAGTGAATATCAAGAAGTAGGCGGAGGTGAAACTGTAACAAAGAATAAAAAACTTATCACCATAACTGCAAATGCAGTGGAAAGGGTAAGGTATTTATTGGACAAAAAAAAGCATACTAACCTTGAAGAAGCAATAGGAATAAGAGTGCTAATTAAGCAAAAAGGATGTTCTGGTTTAAAATATGACATTGAATATGCGTATGATATTCGTCCTTTAGAGTCGATAATTGAGGAAAACTGTAGTGATGGCCAAAAAGTTAAAGTGTTGATCGATCCAAAGTCCGTCATGTTTATTCTTGGCTCTGAAATGGATTATGTAGAAGAAAAATTTTCATCGGGTTTTGTTTTCAAAAATCCTAATGAGAAAGGAAAATGTGGTTGTGGAGAGAGTTTTCATGTCTAGCAACTATTTTACATTGTTTGAAATCGAACCAGCTTTCAATATCAGTTTTGATGAGTTAGAGAAAAAATATATCGAGCTAAGCAGGACTGATATAAATGAAAGACAGTCCCAAAACATGGAAAATATTAACAGAGCTTATCAGATACTAAAGTCACCGCTAAAACGTGCTGAGCATTTGTTGAATCTTTTTGGTGTGGCAAAGGATCATCCGAATTCTGAAATATTAAATGAATCAATAGAAATAAGAGAGTACTTACTAGACTGCGACGATCTACAATTTGCAAGCAGGATGATTGATGAAAAAATAAAAGATTGCGTTAAAAACCTAATTAACACTTTTGCTGTAAAGAATTTTGATGGAGCTGCTACACAGGTCTTAAGATTGAAATATTTATATAAGTCATTTGAGGAGGTGAAAAAGAATGCAACCAATTCAAATTTCTGAACCAAATTCAAGTGAAGTAGTTTTTGGTATAGATCTTGGTACTACCAATTCTTTAATTGCCATGGTAAATAAAGCTGGCAATGTGGAGATATTTAAAGATGAACAAGGAAGAGAGCTACTGCCTTCTGCTCTTTCATATGAAAATAATACATTGAAAACTGGCTACGATGTCGGTCAAAATGCAATCTACTCAATAAAGCGTTTAATGGGTAAAAGTGTTGAAGAATTAAATAAAGAAGGCGTCAATTTTGAAATAGATCATGAAAGCGAAAAAGTTATTAGAATAAAATGCGCAGAGGAGAAGTATCTTACTCCTGTTGAGATTTCTGCTGAGATATTAAAAGCTTTATGCAAGAGGGTAGAAGAGTCTATAGAGATGAAAGTAAAAAAAGCAGTGATTACTGTGCCAGCTTACTTTGACGATTCAGCACGTAACGCAACCAAATATGCGGCAAAATTAGCTGGAATAGAAGTTCTTCGCCTCGTTAACGAGCCAACCGCTGCAGCGCTTTCTTACTCCATTGAAAAGAACAATAGCAGTGGAATATATGCAGTTTATGACCTTGGTGGCGGAACGTTCGATATTTCGATATTGAAATTGCATCAAGGAGTGTTTCAAGTTCTTGCAGTTGGTGGTGACACTAAACTCGGTGGAGATGATTGTGATCATTTGCTGAGTTCAATTGTGCTTGATAAGTATAGAGAAAAGGTAGGTTTAAACAAGGAGTCGACAACACACCTTAATGTCATTCCAACACATAACGCTGGAACCTGCAATATCCGTACCGCGAAAGAATACTTAAGTGAAAATGCATCAGGCACTTTTAAATTCAACATTAACGGCGAATTATTTGAATGCGAAATTACTAAAGAAGAATTCGAGCAGGCAATCAGTTCTTTGGTCAATAAGACTATCAATATAGTCACTCGTACTATAAGCAACATAGATCTTAAAATTGATAATATAAAAGGAGTAATTTTAGTTGGTGGTGCAACTAGAACACCATTGGTTCAAAATTCACTAGTCAAACTCTTTGGAAATAAAGTACTAAATGACGTGGATCCAGATAAAGCAGTTGCCATTGGGGCAGCTCTGCAGGCTCATGATTTAACTTCGAGCTCAAAAGATAGGAATATTCTCCTGGATGTTTTACCTCTATCACTTGGCATAGAAACTATGGGAGGCATAGTTGAAAAAATCATACCAAGAAATACGCCACTGCCAGTTTCAGAAACAAAAGAGTTTACAACTTATATTGATGGGCAAACAGCAATGAAAATTCATGTTTGTCAGGGAGAACGTGAAATGATAGAGGATAACAAATCTCTAGCGCAGTTTGAACTAAAAGGTATACCGCCACTGCCTGCAGGTTCTGCAAGAGTTGAAATAGAATTTACAGTTAACGTTGACGGAATCTTGACTGTTACTGCAAGAGAAAAAACTACTGGAATTGAGCAGACAGTTAAAGTAAATTCAAGTTTTGGCTTGAGTGAAGCTGATGTTCAAAATATGGTTAACCAGTCAATAAACAGTTTTGACGAAGATATGAAGGCTCGTTCCCTTGCAGGTGCTAAAATTAATGGAAATAAACTCATACACTTGGTTGAAAACAATAATAACCTTTCCACTGATCAAAAGTTGAAAAATCTATTACAAAATGCAAAAAACGCTTTACAAGGCAATGACTTGAATGAAATTAACAACACTATTGCCGAGTTAGAAAATTCTTCTTTAGAGTTGTGTGAATTAACAAATAGGTAGAAAAAGCTTACACAACCTTGTGCAATACCCTATTTAATCTCAAAGCAACAGGTAACCTGAAATTAAATGGTAACCAATCGACCTTTCCTAATTTAAATGATAAACCAACTATGCTTACACGCCCAATGATATTTTCCATTGGTACAAAACCAACTTCAGGAAACCTACTATCTAAAGAATTATTTCTATTGTCTCCCATAACGAAAAATTGATCGTTAGGTACATAATAAACCGGAGTGTTATATGATAGCTTATTAGAAATGTTATCTATCAAAATCTCATGTTCCTTGCCACTTAAAAGCGTTTCTATATATCTTGGTATGTTACGATTTGACTCATAATCAAAAAAACTTTCAATTTGCCTTCGCTCTACTTTCTGATCATTTAGGTATAATTCTCCCTCTATCATTTGCACTTTGTCACCTGGTGTTCCTATTACTCGCTTAACAAACCTGATGCTGTCATTTCTTGTGGGTTTGAAAACTACTATGTCGCCACGCTTTGGAGGGGTATAAAAAATCCTGCCGCTAAAAATGTTTGGAGAAAATGGAAATGAGTGTTTACTGTAACCGTATGAATATTTACTAGTAAAAATGTAATCCCCTTCAAGTAGGGTGCTTTTCATTGAACCAGAAGGTATATGAAATGGCTCGAATAAAAAACTACGTATTGATAGCGCAATTAGTAGTAAAAAAAACAATGAAGATAAAAATCTTCCCGTTCTTATCACCCAGTTTTTGCTTAGTTCTTCCAACTTTTCCAACTTTGTTTTTCTTATAAATTAAGCTTATTATAATACATAAATTAAAAAACGGTAATATGAAATTTTACTTGTGAATGTTATTCCTCTATTCAAAACAATTTTGAAAAAGTGGTTCATTTCTTTCAACGGTGTCATCCAAGTAGCGTACTGTATGAATATTGCAATTTGCAGGTGGCAGATGAAAGTAGCTGATGCACATCTGTACGAACATTTGCTTTTGTTAAGGTAATATGGTGTTATGAAAGTAGCTGACACTGGAATGGCTTTGTTGCATCGCTACTTATGAAAGGCTAACTATAGTTAGGATTATAAGCAACCTATTGAAAATCTTGTTTTTTTGCAATCAATCTGATCAAATTTAAGAATAGTAATTTGTTATTTATATTAATAAATTTAATTCTATTGAAAATAGCTAAAGCATTGAAATTCTTGAATTTTAACCGGATTGGTAAATGGTAGTGAAATTTCTTTTACTCAAATTTAGGTATTCATTGACCGTTGACTGCTAGTACAACATTGCATAATTCTATTATGGCTATTTTGATCAAAATTTGCAAGACTTTTTATGCGGAATACTATATACAAGTGATTGTGATTGATTTCAATTTGATGAATCAACATTCTAATAATATTTTGTTTAGTCTGCCAATCTACTTGATCAAGCTTTGATTCAACACTTGAGGAAAAGTTTTTCAAGCTATCTGTAACAAGGCTCAATTCTTGTTGTAGTTTTTTTTGATCAAGCGTTCTTTCTTTCTCTTCTTCAATTTCTTTCAAATGCTGTTTCATTGTTGTGATTCTTGGTTCAAATTCTTCTTGGCTTATAAACCCTTTAGCATAGCTATCAATAAATTTTTTGATACTTAATCTTAGCTTACTTTCTTGCTTTTCACGTGTTTGATTATGTAAAGGTTTTTTGTTCTCTGATAATCTACGTTGATATTCATTTGCAATTCTATCTGGCTCTTTTAATATACTCTTGATTTCTTCCCATATAACTCCATCTAATATATCAGTGCGTATTGATTTATTATCGCAGATTTTATTGCCATTGAATTTGCTAGAGTTTGTACCAGAGCAACGATAGTAATAATATGTCGACTTTTTATGAACGTGGTTTGTACCACAATAAGTATATTGACAACGTTGACATACCATTAAACCTTGCAATAAATATGTTTCTCTTCTTTGTCGTACTCTTGCTCTTTGTCTATTTTCAGCTAGTTGTGCTTGTACTGAATCAAATAAATTCTCATTGATTATTTTTGGCACTGAAATATAAGTCCAGTTTTCTTTATCACTATTAAAGCGACCACTTTTAAGTTTACCAAAAGTTCCTTTTTTTGACTTTTTTACTTGTGGTTTTGAGCATGTCCTAGTTTTACCATAAGCTGCTTGTCCTATATAAGCAGGATTTCTTAACATGTTCCAAATAGTGCTCCTTTTCCAATAGCTTTTCCCTGTTCGTGTTATTACTGGTATCTTATTCAGTTTATGTACAACTTCTCCTATACTTGCTCTTTCTTGGCCAATCCAACTAAATATTTTACGCACTATGTTTGCCTCTTCTTCATCAACCTCAAATTGAGCACTTCCTTCACCTACATGTTTTGCTATGTAGCGATAACCATAAGGTGCCCTACCCATCACACTTATACACCCAGCTTTAGCTGCATGAAGTTTTCCTCTGCGATTTCGTTCCATAATCTTTGCACGTTCATACTCTGCTATTGCTCCCTGAATCTGTAGAAATAAATGGGAATCAGGATTATCATCAAACTTATGATTCAAAAATACTATTTCAGATCCAGCCTTTTTAAACTCTTCGAGTAAGATCATTTGATATGAAAATTTACGTGATAGCCGATCAGGTGAATGAATGTATATCTTATCAATCTTACCTTCTGCTACTCTATCACGTAAACTCTCTAAGCCAGGACGTTCTAAATTTGATCCACTGTAACCATTATCGATGAACCTATGCTCATCTAACAATTCATGTCCATCACTACTAATGCGACGCTCCAATTCTACAATCTGACTCTCTATTGTATTCTCCTGTGCCTGTTGTCTTGATGAAACTCTTGCATACAAGCTTACCGTTGTCATTTTCTTCTACCTCCTTTGTTTTACATTTCAATAATTGTTCATAAGCATTTGCCAAATATGTACCCGCCAACCTGTGAGGTTCATAACGGCAATTAATAGTTAATTCCCCTTTTTGCATGTTTTTCTTCCTGTGAATTTTTTTATAGGTTAGGAGACTTCTATTAAACTAAACCAATGCACACCTTATTTAAGAAAGCTATCTAGTTCACACAAATTCTCCCTAATAAATATACAAGATTTGAAGAAATTATGTCCAAAAAATCTTTGCCTAAATCATCATATTATGTATAACATGGCTTATTTAATATGTTATGGAGATTTATCCAAGTCATAAATTCTGGGAGAGCGACTTAGAAGTTCCGGTTAACCTTTTATTAGATCGTTTTCAGGATTCTAATATACGTCAGTCTTGGTTAGATTCCCTTTCTGGTAAACAACTGAGCATTATTTTTCAGCATTGCTTTAAAAATCATTTAAATGGACAACTTTTTCAAGACGGAGATTATGATGATAGATCCACTCAGCAAAAACGTAAGATACTTACCAATTACTCTGACTCTCTTTTTAACTATTATCTCATTAGCTACTTTGATCGTACAAAACTTGAGGCTACAGTCAGTGAAGTAGCAAGATTTGCTCTGACTGAGAAGTTAATGAGATCGTATCTGATAAAAAATAATACCAAGTATGATAAAAGATCCTTGTTGTTTTTACTATTTCACATAAATTGTGAATTTCTAAAATCTGTCTATCATTTTGATAAAGTACAAAAGAAAGGTTTCATATCATTTGCTCTACAGAAATCACCAAGACAAATAAACACTTCATTTAAAGAGTTTATGTCACAAGAAGCTGTAGAGGAGATACTTAAGGATGATGATCAGTTGCAGGGTTTTTTCCATCATCAAGATCGAATATATATGTTTGTACGTCGAGGAAGTGACATGGATTTACTGCTTAATTCAAACAAAGTTGTTCATGGTCATAAACCTGAGTGGATGATTTTAGATTTTTCGCTTGATGGTACAAAGGTTAATCTCTGTGCTAAAAATACTAATAAAGCTGTGGAAATCGCAAATAGAATTGTAAGTTGCTATTTTGATTGCGAATGTACTTTTGTAAATATACAAGATAAGAACTTTCCACTACAAGTGCACAAATTTCTTCAAGCATGTATAGATGGTTCTGACTCTGACATTTGTATATTTGAGTTAAATTTTAAGTCAGATTATTTTAAAAATAGTAATACATATCTTACTTTAAGTGTAAAGCCGTATGATTCTATTGCACCAGAGTTACATATTTTAAAGCCATCTATTGGCAACATACTACAATCTATTCAATCAGCTAAAGTAATGTTCCAAAACAAAAAGGTAACATTTTCTTTCAAAATAAGTGGGGAAGTTTATTATTCAGAGCATCCACTCAATAAAAAAGAAAGAGAGGACCTGAAGAAACATATGGAACAATCTTATGGTCTTAAAATTCTTTCACGAGCAAATTGCTGATCTTTTAAGTTCAAATAGTTCTTGGGTCAATCCAAGTCAAAATCACATTAAAGCAGCAAGGTACTTATTCGACCTTGGATTGATAAAAATGCAAGAAAGGTACTATATTGTTTGTTCCCGTGAAGAAGATCATCTTGATTGGCCAAATGTAGTTGATCCAAGTTGTAGTAATGAGATTTTCATCGATCCAGACTTTGATGAAGCATGTGATGACGCTATTTGTGAAAACTGTTCTCGTCATATTTTGCCTAATACTTATCAAAAACAGAGATTTCATCTCTTATCCATATACTTAAATACAGAGAAAATCATAAACTGGTTTGAAACTAAGTTGAATGATTCAAGACTTATGTGGGAAAAAGTGGAAAAAGGAGTTTATTATATTTGTAATCAAGGTCGTATTGTAAATCTAATAATCCTTGATTTTTGTACTGATGCGATATTTTTAACTATAGATAAACTTAGAGTCCATCCGACAGTTCTCATCACTCTAAAAAAAGATATACCAAATCTATTATTGAGCCTATATGTAGTGCGAATGGCAGAACTATTTTGCCAGTATAAGACTTTAATTGAGATATTTCAAGAAGCAGCTAAAAGGGGAGTACCAGAAGTAGTAGAAAATACTTCTTTGCAAGTTTTACCAGCTTCATATATTTCGCTTAAACGTGTTGAACCAATTGTGCCAACAAAGCTTTTGGAGTTACAAGTAGTTAAAGGTATGGTATATGTTAATAGTATTGAAGTTATAAATAAAAAAGCTGCATCATGTCTTAATATTTTTCGAATATTATTTAGGCAATTTTTACATGACTGCGAGAAAGAGTTACCACCTGAAAAACATACACTTCTCAATATTAATCAGTTAGAAAAGCTCTTGGGACTTAGTTTAGAAGCAGATTTAGAACATCAAATTAGAAAACCATTAAATAAGATGCAAAAAACAATCAAAGCTACACTTGCTGAGAAATTAGGATTAAGTATTGAACGTGATGATGTAATACAAACACTTGGTTGGCAAAGATCATTACATGGTTATCGTATTAACCCTTTTACTTTGATTATAAAAAAATACTAAAAATTCTCTTACGTAGCACAATTTATACTTATAATATACTATGATATAATCATAGTATATTTATATATATAAGATAATTTGCCAATCTGCCAACTTGCTGAAACCAGCCTGAGAAGAGCGCTTTTGGCTACTCCTTCTAGTTGGCGATTTTTTGCCATCTTGCCAATCTGACGTTTGCATAAAACTATATAAGATATTGATTTTCTTATATTTTTACTAAAATTAGATTGGCAGAATGGCAGATTCTTCAGTTTGCCATTCTGCCATTCTGCCAATCTAATTTTGTAAGATCACGCATAACCCAAATATCTGGATTTTCAACAGGCAGAGTTACTCCATTATTTGACGAGAGATAATAATCTTGGTTTTACTAATCTATATTGATTTTCAGCAATCTTCAGCTCCATATCTCTTACACACAAATAACCATACTTTGACCTTGTGCTTGATTTTACAGCCTTTTTAAAGAATTTTATATAACCTATGGTTGCAAGATGGCTAATTCTTTCACGAATGCTGCGTTCACTACCAAGTCCCAACTTTCCTTCAAAGCATTTTGCAAAGCTAGCTGTAGTATACACTTCTCCTTTATATGCTTCATTGGCAATTAATTCTAAAATTATATCATGTCTTCTCAAGCGCTCTAAATCCAGTTTATTATTATAATCATCCCTTACTACCCTTTCTGAATTAAAATTTGTATCATATTGCAAAAATGATCCATTTTGCCAACAAAATGAAATCTTATTTTCTTCTGATGCAGAATAATTAGATTTCATTCGGCAAAGAACACGATCATTGCCAGTCTTTTCTGGTCTTGACAAATACCACCTAGATCGAACAGAATTATTCCATGCTGTTGAACCTCCTGTGCCAGTTTTGCGTATTATTCCAGAATCCGAAGGATGTGCACATAACAAAACAGCTCCTTTAATTATCTGCGCTATTCTGCCACAACAGTTTTGTATAAATTGTCTCACATGAGAGCGATCATTTTCATTACCCCCAAACAAATCTGCTGCTGTATCCAGAACTACAAGTTTTGGCTGAAATGATTTAATATCTTCAAATAATTCTTGAAAGTAAGTAGTTAATTGTCCTGTACTTTTACTATTGAATACCATCAGTAAATTATCTTCTCCTATACGAGATGATAAGCAAATGTTGTTAAGAAAATCAGGAGACTTCATATCAAGCTGATATAATTTATTTATTGCACATTGCCGACGCCAAAGCTCTTCTGTGTCGTCTTCACAAAACACACCATATGTCTTGATTTGTTCAATTGTTATCCCTAGCCAAGATTTACCAGTACCAGCAGCTGTCATTAATTGCTGAGCAAGAAGTGATTTTCCCACACCTCCATCACCGTAAAGAGCTGTAACACTACCAACAGGGAGCCAATCCTTTACAATCCATTCCCTTTCTGGAGCAATATTAGTCCAAACTCCAGTATCTATTCTGAGTGGCTTTCTATGATAAGGACTATTTGTGCTAAGGATAAATTCTTCAATATTTATTCCCTCTAACACACAATCAGCAGCATCCCAACTCCTTGGTTTATCCGATGGAATCTTAAGCGTAGCAAGTGATGCAACACCAAGTTCTAAAAGTCTCTTTTCAACGTTTTTGGTATATTTATTACCTGCTTCATCGTTGTCTGGCCAAATAATAATATGCTTGCCTTTAAGCGGAGTCCAATCTGTTTTATCAATAGGCGCATTTGCTCCAAACATTGCTGTTGTTGCAGTTATTCCTTTCTCTATAAGTGCTTCTGCGCATTTTTCTCCTTCAACCAGAATAACTTTATCGGACTTTAAAATACCTGGAATGTTGTAGAGTGGTCTTATCTCCGGCTCTTTGAATCTTTGTTTTTTAACATCAAATGGTTTAAACTGTTTTTTCTCTAGAGGAGGATCATAACGGTAGACTATTACGATTACTTGATTGTTCTCGTCGTAGTAGTTCCAGCTACAAGTCAGGTATTGTTCTAAATCTCTAGTATTATTTTTTTCTTTGATGCCGAGCCATTCACTTATTGAAAGCATTACTTCAGGAAATTCTGTTTTCGCATTCTTCCCGTGTACTGTTGCCCAAAGGTCAATAATGTCACCACCTTCTCCTGTTGCAAAATCTTTCCATAATCCGGCTCTTTCGCCTGTTAATTCTATTACAGTACTTTTGCCTTTGTTACCCTGTACATCACCTACATAAAACTTATCACCACGAAATGTCCCTCTTGGTAATAGATGAAAAAGACAAGATCTGATATTTTGCAAAAGCTGAGTCTTTAGCTCTACCATAGTATCCGTTTTTTGCGGACAAGTTAAGCCGTAGCTATAATTTTAGAATTCTGCCAACGCCCATTTACCCTGCTAATGAATTTTGCTGGTATTGATTTACCGCTTCTTAGTTCATATACTACTTGCAAGACATTTGCACGTTTACTTGGTTGAAACATTACAATACCAGATGTATAAAAGCTTCTTAAAGCATTAGCACCAATTAAAGCTTGAAAAGGGCTTTTTGCGAGTGTAGCTGTCGATACTTTTCTGGTGTGACGTGTAATAATGATTCCAGCCATAGGATTAATTATAGAACGTAGTTTTTCTACTCTGCTTTGCAGGCCAGAAAACATATTTTCATAGTCAAGAGAATCCAAGACGATAAGGTCTATTGTTTTAAATTTTTCTCCTATGATCTCTTTTATTCTCTCTATACCTTCATCATTTAAAGTTAATTTCATTTTTGTAGTAACAATCAAGTTTTCCTCTGCTAGATTTGGCAGTCTTTGATTAGTTATGATTTGTTGTATGCGTTCCCTGATATAATTGTACTCCATCTCATTTTGCAGATAGACTATTTTTAGTGGCCTTGCTGACTTCATCTTAAGAAACGACACTCCTGCTGCAAGATGTGCAAGCAAAGAGAGAAGAAAATAACTTTTGCCAACCTTTGGAGTACCACCAATGACTAAAAGACCACCTGGAGTGAGAATTCGTGGAGCTATTATGTCTTCTGGTATTGGTGATTGATCACTTAAGTACTGCTTTACAGAAAATATTTTTTCTTCTCTTTTTTCTCCCTTTTTTTCTCCACTCTTTGATTTTTTATTGAGCCACTTTCTAGCAGAATATATATCACCCTTAATTAAAATCCAAAGATCAATAATATCACCACCAGTTCCTTCGGTAAAATTACGCCAATCACCAGCTTCCTTACCTACTATTTTTACTGTAATTGTATTTCCATTTAAGTCTCCAATATAAGTTTTTTCTCGGTAAAACTCACCATTTGGAAGTAGGTAAGAAACACACTCCTTGATATTATCAATCAATAACATCTTTAACTCTTTTTGCTTTTTAGACATAAAATTCCCATACATATTTTTCATACGTGTAAAGTTGAGATTAGCTAGCTCACAAACAGTTTCAAAAGACTTTGAATTCAGCCAATTAATTGCTTCTTCTCTTAGCTTTGGGTTTTTTCCTACTGCGTCCTGAATACCTCTAGTAACGACAGCAGACCAAAGCTTTTCCTCGTCGTACTTCAAAATGGTACTCTGTCAATTTCATAATTTTTGCGGTATTCTACCGAAGCAATTTTGTTTTTCTCTCCATATTCATCAGTTATAACACCTACCTTTACTGTAAACTCCAACCCATTTAATTCTGCAATTGAATTTAGCTTACGAGCAAGGATTGCATTTTCTGAGTTATCATGTGGATGAATGTCACGTGCCGATTCCAAGATACTGCGAAGCATAGAGCGACCCATTTCTCCCCAAGTATCTTCTGCTTTATTACTTTTAATACCAATTATTTGGTAAATCTTGTGCTTTTCATATAGACCTTCAATAACGGTAAATTCTGTATTTAAATAAATGCTACCGGTAGTGGGGCTTTTAGTAAACCAATGCTCATAACCTCCAGGCTTGATTGTCATTTTTACCTTTACTATTGTACCTTTTGGTATCAATCTACTTTGCGGTTTTACAGTGTTAAAATCAGTTAATAGGTTTTGTAACATATATCACTCTCCATGTTTAAATTTTAAAACTTGCTTTTAATCTTTGTAAGCAGCTTGCCTAAATGCGGTTCTTCAACCATACTCAGGCGTCCACTGCGGTCTTTAGCTGGGTATCCCCAAGGGTTTAAAGTGTGGCAAACAAAAGAGCGTTTCTCCGTTCCATCATCTTTCTTGATTCCAACCATACTGATTACTTCGTCAACTATCCCAGGAATTTCACTGGCAGTTTTAGTTCCTTCACATTGAGGTAGCCAGTTTGGACGATTAAAATCGTCTAAATACTGACCTAAAGTACCAACTATGATGATGTCTTTGTCTCTGATATGTTGAAATTGATTGAGCCAAGCCATCATTTCTTGAGCAAGTAATCCATAGGCAGCTCTCATATCCTGTTTTCCCGATCTCTCAGAAAAAGCTTCAGGTTGCATTTTTGCCCATAAAAGACATAAACGTGAAGCAACGGTTATACTATCTACAAAGATGCATCGGTATTTAGAAAACTCAGAGAAAAGATCTTTGTACTTACCAGATACATGTTCATGGTGTCTTTGGCTATATGCTTGATCAGACTTCAGCGCAGCCCCTATAAGACAAGCAATATCTCTAGCTTCATTCCAAGTGCGAAGACTAATTGAATCTCCTTGCCAATCTTGAACAGCAAGAAGCCCTGCTTCAAAATCAAGGCAAAGTGTTGGTTCATCTACGGTCTTTAGGAGACTTGTTTTACCAATACCATAAGGACCAAAGATGACCATTTTTACAGTTGATATTGTTTGCAATCTTTCATTATTATTCAAAATTTTAAGAACCATTATTTATCCATGCTGCAATGTATATATACAAGAAAGGCAAAAATTTTGTTCAATTTTTCTTTTTGCCTTCGTAGTAAATAGGAGAAAGTTTGGCACGTATCTTCTTGATAATATTGTTTAAAGTGGTTCTTGAAACGTTGTTCATTTTGGCAACTTCATGTAAGTTGAAAAACTTAAGTTGCTCACATATATTTTGCCATTCCTTTGGTAAAACCGAGATCATATAGTCTACATCAATGCGTTTTGTTATTTCACCCTCAAATAGCTCTGTTACATCAATACTAATGTAATTGTTGATATCACGTTTTGCACATCGCTGTTTCTTTAGCAAGTTAATAGCTTTATTTTCAGTTAATCTTGCTACAAAGGTATTAAAGCTACTTTTGTCTTCATCATACTGATCAAGATATGGCCAAATTTCACAGAAGAGTTCTTGCTCAAGATCTTCGTGAGCTTCATTAATAAAGCACTTAGCAAGTTTCAGTCTATAAGCTTGATATTTTACATTTTTAATAACTATATGGTAGTTTTGTAATTTCATAACTTTCCTTAAAAACAAATTGATGCTTTTAAGGATGAGAGTTATTAATGCTGTTATGTAGGACAGGAGCAAAAATAAATAATACTGATGCGATTTTTAATCTATTGATATTCTGTTATTTTTTTTTGAGAATAATACTGATGCAATTTAAAATAATACAATTCAAGGTTTTAAGTTCCAAAGTGTAGTAGAGTGGGTTTAACCCAAAAGTATTAGTTACATATGAATTTCATAAAGAGTTGAATTGCTGAGAGTTTTTAAATGTTTTGCATGAAGCTGTAAAGAGATTAGACCTGCTGCAAAACAAAAATGGAGCATTTTTCAAGGGTTAAAAAATGACCAGGTTTCGCTCCTGTAATATACTTTAAAATCAGATTTTTTTGAAAATAGACTACCGTAGAAACAGCAACTTTCCTTTTGCAGCAGGTCTATTCTTTAAACTGCTGATATAGTTCCACCATAGCATCTTTAATAAATGGAAGTTTTCTCGATTTTACAACAGTTTTTGGGTTAGTATATTGCTTCTATTGTTTTAACATATCTATGTAACTATAAGCCTCCTTCGTTAGTGATATCTAAGTAGTGAAACTTTCTGTCTATTCTCTTAATTATAACTACATCTTTTTCTGCATTATATTAGATATAGGTAGAGCAGAACTAATATCGCTGCTTGGCTCTCTGAAGAGTATTTTATAGTTCTCTGGAAACTCTTGCGAAAGATCTGGATATAGATTATCTAAAGGTGTAAATTGTTTCTCTTTTTCAGAAAGGTCCTCCTCTTTTTGTTCTAGTTTCTTTTTATCTTCAGTATTACTTAACTTATCTACATGTTGTATTTCTCCTACGAAATTTTCCATCTCCTTCACAAAACTTTGTTCATAATGCCTATTTGCTAAGTGAACCACACCTGCTATTGTAAGTGATACTGAGAACATAATCGCTATTGTATATAAGTAGTATGTCACAGCCAAATATTTTTTATCATACCAACCACCTGCAATTGTACCAATCAAAAATCCGACAAAAAGAGCAGACGTAAAAAACGCCATAGAAGCTCCTGCTGCTAATAGTTTTGCACCTCTTAACATCTTGATCTTTTCTGCTTTATTATTAAGGCTTTGATATATTTTTTTAACATCAGCTTCATCATCCTTTACATAAGCTTTGAGTTTTTCCTCTATCACTTTTGTAAGTTCACCATTTAATATGGAATAATATTTCTGTGGATAAGTTCTGGGTGTCGCTTTTTTACCACTAAGAAGATTTTTTATATCCTCTTTACATAACTCAATTTTCTCAATTCTAGATGCAGTTTCGGTAATTTTTGTACTCTTTTTAGCAAGCTCTTCACTCTGTTTTACATTCACTTCTTTACCAGATAACTCAGCTATCTCTTTGCACGCCATCTTCTGCTCTTCCTGCAGCTTTTTTATCTCCTCATTCATTGAATCTTGCAATTTTTGATTTATCTTATTCAAATCCTTTTTTGCTTCTTTTAGTAAATTTTTATGAGTAAAGTACTTTAATAAAATTGGTGAAATTGAAGGGTCTTTCCTATGAGCAACAGCGAAGGCTTCCAAGGTAATCAAATTAGGTATTATTTCTTTTGGCAAAATTACTTCTTTGATGGGATAACCATAATTCTCTGAAACTATATCTGCTAGGTAAGCTTTATAATTTTTTTTGCTACCATCAACTGATCTATAAATTTTTTTTCTACTAAATATCTCAGATAATGCTTTCACATCTGAGTCTCTAACTTGTTTTATAATATCACCTAACATATAAACCCCCTAATCGCTTAATATATACAGTTTAGCACTATTCCAAGTGATATGTCAAATTAGTATTATTGTTAACTATAATATTTAATTAATAAATTTTCATTTTTAAGTAGCTTTAGAATCTGTTCACAATCTTCTGAGAGCCTGTACATGATCTCAAAAAAGGAATAGACTAAGAGGATAAGGTATATAAAGTAGAATATGAGAACCAAGCAGCATAAGTCGAGAAAAGTTTGCGGTAATTTTATCAAACCTAGAGTCTTGCAGAAAGAAGACAAAACCAAGAAAACTTATGATGTATTTTGTGGAGTGTCTAAAAAGCTGTTGCCAGTGGAGCACAAGAGTTTCCAAAATGGAGAAGTTGTTACGACTACTTTAAAAAATGAAGCGAAAAACCAAGCGAAGATAAAGAAAGTATTTTGGAGAGTATTTTAAAAAAAATTAGTTAGAAAGGTCCGTATCAACAATGGTAGGAAAGAGAAAACCAGTTTCTGTATAATTGATGCTCAAAGTGTTAAAAACGCAGATACTGCTGAAAGAAAGGGCTATGATGCAGGTAAAAAAATTTCAGGTATAAAGTCATATTGCAGTTGATACACAAGGTCTTCCACACGCAATTCATATAACAACGGCAGAAGCAGCTAGTGCTGTAAAAATGGTTAAAAATGCTAAAGCAAAACTCTCTGAAGTCAAAAATATACTCGCTGATGCTCGCTATACAGGAGAAAATTTTGCAACACAAATAAAAACAACTATTGGTGCAACTGTTTAGGTAATAAAACGGAGCGAATTACATACCTTTGCTATATTGCCAAAAAGATGGGTTGTTTTTGCTTGGTTGGAAAAAAATGCAGACGGTTGTGGGAAAATTGCGAGCGTAAACTCAACACTAGCTTACAATCAACTATGTTTTTTAAAATTTTTTGAATTTAGTTTCATTACAACTTTTGTTTGTAATTTTGTTTTTTATTCGAGTAAAAAGTGCATTTTTGACAATAAAAACCCTAACTTAATCATAGAAAAATTTTGTATCAAACAACAGTTACTGCTTAGATCTTATGGTTAACGAATATGTGCTTTAAATGTGTGTAGACGCACATATTCGTTAACCTATTTTCTATGCAGATTTTTTTAATTCACATTGACTGCTTCTTTAAGCCTCGCATTGGCAATTACTATGATTTTACGCATTAGAGCTGTCATAGCCACCATCTTCTTTTTACCTTTACCAACAAGCCTTGAATAGAAGGCACCAAGCGCAGACTTAGACCTTGAAGCAGACATCGCAGCTGTAAAAAGCTTTTCACGAACGTTGCTTCTGCCACCACTTATTCTGCGATAACCAATAGTTTTACCACTTTCTTTCGGATGAGGTGCAACTCCAGCAAGACTTGCAATTTCTCCCCTACTTACATAACCAAGTTCTGGCATTAGACACAGAAAATCTTGAGATAATTTTGCACCTATTCCTGGAACTGTTTTAAGGATTTTTTGGCGCTTTTGTAACTCTGGATTCTCATCAATAATTTTTTGTATGGTATTGTTGAGCTCATCTATCTGGCTATTAAAGAATTCAATAGTTTTCTGACAGCTTTCTTTTATATGGTCGTTTTCAGGTGCTGCAAGCCTAGATTTCTCTTGAGCTCTCATTTTTGTAATGTCATCACGACGTTGACAAAGTGCAACTAAGGTTGTTTGTTCTTTTGACATAGGTGCAAATAGAGATAGAGTACTATAGCGTTCAAACCCATACTGAGCAAGGGCTCTTGCATCTGATTGATCAGACTTTGCTAAAGTTCCATGAGATAGAACAAAGCTTTTTACTTTGCGAGTATTAGCTCGATGTACAGCAATATCTTTATCAACAAGAAAATGTGCTAAGCCAAGCTCATATTTTCCAGTGTTTTCCAGAGTTACTAAAGAATTAGGTAAGATATTTGAAAAATCTTGAAACAATTGTTGCCAGCCAGCAGTATCATTGTCGAATTCGACAGCGTTCTTCTGTTTGTGAACTGCAACAACATTTTTAAATTTTCCGATATCAATGCCAATAAAATTTTGATAAGATGTAATCATAATAACCTCGATTAGTTTTAATTAATTTAAGATTGTAAACGGGTGCATACATATGTCCCATGCAACTATTCAAACGTATCGAGAGATGGGCTAGTGTACCTTGATCCGAACGGTTATAATACCAACAGTTGGTCGGTCGCACACGCCCGTGATAACTCTATTCCTATAGTGAGTAGGGTTATCTTCCCTCTTATCTCCTTTATATCATATTTTTAATTTACAATTTCTTCTAATGTACCAATAGCAGTAGGTTTTCTTGCTCCCTTGTTAGCAGGATCTATTTTGAGTCTAGCTGTTAAGAGCATTTATACTAGAAATGGGAAAGAGTTTAATCATCAGACTAATATTTTATTATTGTTTAACTTTGACCAAGAATGCGAAAATTTTTCAAAGAGTGATAGGACTAAATTAAAGTGGCTAAAAAATTCAGTTATTTTGAGCAACACAATCTGTACATCTTTAATGTTTTTCGGTGTGGGATTAGATTTAGTTGCCAACGGCTTTGGTATAACTAACTCTATGATGTTATCCGGCTTATTACTTTCATTACCATTCACGCTTTTAATTGTTACTTCACCTATTTTAAATGCTGCAAGTAATTATATTCTCAAAAAGACAGCTATAAATTCAATTGAGGAGCAATTTAAAGGTGATGATCAGTTTATAGAAGTCGATAACGAAAAGCCAAGCAGTACTATGAGCAATCAAAGTTATTTCCCCATCGGTCAGTTAATATCATCAAAGTTAGCTATTCTCCATAGCGAAGTCTCTAGCTAGGAACAATGAGCCACAGATTAGTATGGTTTTGACGTTTTGGGTAGAGGCTTTTAATATGTGATTTGATATTGCATCGCCAATTGATTCACATTCAACTGCCTTTATTTCTATGTTATTGGCTTTTTCCCTAATCAAATTTGTATTTGTTGCTTTAGGTTCAGACTTAACACAAACCGCACATAGTAGTTTGATATATGGTTTTAAGTGTTCTAAGAACTCTTCTACATTTCTGTTACGAGTAACACCAAAAATTATATAGACACCTTCAGCAAAGTTATCTCTTACCCACTGAGATAGTACTCTAGCACCATCATTATTGTGTGCACCATCTAAAAATAATTGCCAATCTTTCGGTAGTAGGGAAATTAAATTACCTTCTTTTATAGACTCTAGCCGTGCAGGCCAATAAGTGCACTGTAAACCTGAAGTGATATCCTCTTCTCCAATATCAAATTCATACTTTCCACTTAAAATACTACATGCCGCAATAGCATTGCCTGCATTAATCGCCTGATGATCACCCTTTAAAGATGGCAAAGGAAATTCTATTGATTGAATAGCTGATTGAAAAACCATTTTGTTGTTCTTTTTTTTGCAATTCCATTCAAGGCCTCCTCTATACAGAGGAGATTTCTTATTTATTGCATGGAATTCTAGTGTATTCATTATAGACTTTTTTTGTGGTGCTATTACACAAGGAATATTAGGTTTCATTATTCCAGCTTTTTCACCTGCTATGGTTTCTACAGTAGGGCCAAGATATTCTGTATGATCAAGTGCAATGGAAGTAATGATTGTTAAAATCGGATTATCTATAACATTTGTTGCATCAAGCCTTCCACCCATACCCACTTCAACTAAAGTTATATCGGCTTTATGACGAGAAAAAGCTAAAAAAGCTGCAATAGTTGCAGCTTCAAACAGAGTGATAGGTTGTTCTGCAATTACGGCACGGCATTCTTCTAACAAGCTATATAATTCATTATCGTCGATATAACTGCCTGCAATAACTATTCTTTCATTAAAATTCACCAAATGTGGAGAAGTGTATGCGTGTACCTTATACCCTGCTGCTTGCATTATATATCTTATAAATGCTAGTGTTGAGCCTTTCCCATTAGTTCCAGCTATATGAATTGCGGGAGGCATTTTTTTCTCGGGGTTATCTAGTTTGCTAAGAAAGCCTTTTATGCGATCAAGAGAAAAATCATTCGGCCTGCTACCAAGTGGCTTAGGCCAATGAGGCATATATATCATAGATTGTTGTTACATTTTAATTCATCTATCACACTTGCTATGCCATGTGTGTCGATTTTTTCACTAAATTGATAACGTTGATTAATAGCAATACTTATTCCACTCATTACAACATCACTTATCAAGAAAGAACTGTTATTTTTAGTAACTTTAAAATCAATATTTGTAAATTCTTCATCACCGTAAGAAAATCTTGTACCAATTAAGCAAGTTTCATCGTCAACTGCTTTTGTACTCATTATGATCATTTCACTATCATGCATGTATTTATATAAAATTTTAACGCACAAACGCGTAAGATACACTTCATACTCTCTTAAGAAATCTTCCCTTTCCTTCTGGGTAGTCAAAACCCCATATTTTCCCATGACAAATCGAGATATTTCTTTGAGGTTAACATTATTTTGAATGACCTCCTGAAGCTTTTCGTGTACATGCTCTAGGTTTTTTCTATTTCCTTTTGTAGATATGCTGTCTACTTGTTGTTTCATAGTATGCACAAAAATTTTGTGATCTGTACAATTAGTGTAAGCACTTGAAGAAATTACAATAAAAACAATAATGATTAAAACTTTAGTAATATTCATAAGATATACTTAAAATGCAAAGTTTAATAAAGATTAAATAACAATCGCTGACTTTAATATACCTATAGACATGCTCTGTGTAAATCATCTATAATTCAAGTAGGGGTCTGTGCTATGCGTTATGAGTTAAGTTAAATTTCCCGAGCGATAATTTCTAGAGAAGGGAATTGCCTCTGCTGGTTTCGTTGAAACTAATATGCGATGCCCACCTTAACTTCAGGTCTCAGGAATCTACTAAGGCTGACGGTAGATACGGATCCTTTTTTGATTGGTACTAAATTTATGCTTCATCAATACAGAGAACAAGGTACCTTCCTATGTTCGCCTAATGAAGTATTCCAAATTGTAATTGATGTTGAAAGGTATCCTGATTTTGTTCCTTGGTGCAAAGCCGTTTATATAAAAGAAAAAATTGACAATCAAATGGTTGTGGACCTTCTAGCAGCTTTTCATGGAATTAAAGGAAGATATACATCAGAGGTAACCTTTCTTTCTCCAAGTAGAACAAATGAAGGTTGGATAAAAGCTGTATCATCAAATGGAATATTTAAACATCTATGCAATGAATGGCAATTCATTCCCATAGATGAAAATAAAACTATGGTAAAGTTCTATATAGAGTTTAAGTTTAAGTCCAACTCATTTTCAACCCTATTAAACTCAGTATATAAATATACACAAAGTAAAATAATTGCTGCATTTAAAGACAGGGCTGAAAGCCTTACTAAACAAAAGTTACCTTGACATTATTTATATAAATATATAATTTTTTTAGTAAGTTAAGTATTTATATTGTAATGATTTTTAGACTATTGCTTTTATTAATTTTTATAAGTGTTAATTCTTATGCAGTTGTTAACCAACATATTCAAAAAGAAACTAATGAAATAACATCAAAGGAGTTACTGTCACTATTACCCGATGATAAATTATTAGGAGATCCAAAAGCACCAATTCTAATGATAGAATATGCTTCATTAACTTGCTATCACTGCTCTCTTTTTCATAAGAATGTTTTTCCTAAAATTAAAGAGAAATATATAGACACAGGTAAGATGTTATATATATTTCGTCATTTTCCTTTGGATTACAGAGGGCTAAAGGCTGCAATGCTAAGTCATTGCTACGAAAAACAAGAAGACTACTTTAATTTTAACAAAGCTGTTTTTAACTCAATAGATTCGTGGAATTACTACAATTTAAGTGATTTGACTTTACTACAAAGAATTGCTGCACTAAGCAACTTAAAGCAAGATGCATTTAACCAATGCATTAATGATAAGAAAATAATGGATAAAATCGTAAATGATAAATCACTGGCAATTAATAAACTTGGTATCACAGCCACTCCAATATTTTTCATCAAGCTTAACGATGATAAATCATATATAGAGCATAATAAAGTTAAACATGGAGGGTATAAAGAGCTGAAATATTTCACTAATGTGATAGATAAATTATATGGAAAAGCTATAGTGAAGTAATACCACTGTAGCTTACCATATAAAAGACTCTATGCTGAGTCATTGTTTTTCACTACTGTTTGTTGTTTTTTACGCTCAAACTCTCTTTTTTTACTGTGCCAAGTGTAGTAATACATAGCGATTTTATTCTCTATTAATACTATTGTCCCATCATAAAACTGAACCATATCCATAACTTTTCTCTGAGCTTCATCAAAACGTTCTTTATACTTTTCACGATAAGCTGGATTATGTAGTAACATAACCCCTTCATTCTTGTTAGATTTTTTGTTTAATGTTTCAACTTTACCAGCAATAGTATAAGACATATAACCCCCTCTAATTGATTATAAAAATTATATTTTAAAAAGAGAAATGCGCATAAACAATCCCTTTAATTCTAGCATAATAATCGACTGTTTATTATACTAGTTAACTATAGTACGATATATAATAATTTTTGTCACTTAAAATTTTATACTATGAAATAATAACTTAAAATAAATGTTTTTATTATTTTAAACTATATTATTATATTTATAAATTGTGTATGAATTAAGTCTCCCTAATTTATAATATATGCGTAATAATTTTAGTATAAAATTGTCATACATAAGAAATCTATTTGCAAAAGAATATAAAAAAACAGAAGAATATTGTATTCTTGAAAAAAAGCAACATATTCAAATTGGCCCTGAAGAAGGAAAGCTATTAAGTTTATTTATAAAAATCCAAAAAATCAAAAGTATTGTTGAGATTGGCACGTTATACGGTTACTCGTCGATTTGCATGGCAAAAGCTCTACTAAAAGACGGTCATATATATACAATAGAAAATAATCCTCAACACTCAAGAATAGCAAAAAAAAATTTTAGTGCTTTTAATCTAAGTGATAAAATTACTCTAATAGAAGGCGATGCACTGGAAAAAATTAATGAATTATCAGCAAAAGCACCATTTGACATGATATTTATTGATGCTGACAAAAGTAGTTATCCTAAGTATTTAGATTGGGCAGAGTCATACATTAAACAAGATGGGCTAATCGTTGCAGATAACACTCTACTGTTTAACACAGTATTTTTAGAATCGCCTCCAAAAGAAGTATCAGAAAAATCATGGCATGCCATGAGGGAGTTTAATAATAGATTATCAGATGAAAAAAAATATTTCTCTATATTGATTCCAACTGATGAAGGAATGACTGTAGCTTTAAAGCTAACATAAGTTAAAAATCAAGGTCAGCATAATGTTTAGGAGGGATTAAACCAGAAATCCTCTCTAATAATATCTCACGAAAACAAGGCTTTGATTTAACAATGGAGTACCATTCTTTTAAAATTTTACTTTTTTCCCATGGAAAACTACTTACATAATCCATTACGGAAATATGCGATGCTAAAGTAATATCAGCTAAAGTGAACTTATCAGTTGCAAGCCAAACGTTCTTGTTAATTAAGTGTTCGATGTATTCCATATGGCAAGGCAGGTTATGCTGAGCTGCATGAAGAAATCTAGAGTCAGGGCTGCGGTTAGTAATTACTTTTTCATTCATAATATACTTAGTAACTTCATTGTAAAATTTGTTATCGAACCAATTGATTAGAGCGCGTATTTTAGACTTAATAATAGTGGATGAACCAAGTAATTTGACGTCGCTATTGTAAGTCTCTTCTATATATTCACAAATGGCATTACTATCCGCTATTACAAAGTTATTATCTATTAACACTGGTACTTGCCCGGTTGGATTGATCTCCATAAATTCATTCCGCTTTTCCCACGGATTTTCATACACTAGATCACAGCCTAATTTTTTTTCTTTTAGAAAAGCTCTAACTTTTCGTGAAAATGGACAAAGAGGAAAATGATATAAAATCATAATGTTCCTCTTTTGTTATACCAATATCCTTTTTTTGTTACTCTATGGCTTGACCTACAACTGTACGAACTTTCTTTGTAGTCCACAGAAGTTTGCGTAGCAGGTAGTGTCATGCAAGTAGCTGACACTGGAATCCAGTTCTTGTTATACAATTGCCTAGTGCGCTCATTTACAGTTAAGTTTTCTGGATCCAAGTAGTCAAGCACTGGGATGACATCCTTTTCGGTAAAAATTGCTCTTATATCACAACATTCATACAGCTGTATGCCTAGGCACTGGGATGACATAAATAAGCGCTGAAATGACATAAATAAACATTGGAGTGACAATCTTGTAGTGACTTGCATGACAACTAACTTTTTGTTTACTTCAAAATAGCACTGCAAAAAATCTGACATATCAAATTATAAAACTAACATAGGATATACCTTGCTAAATAAAAAAAAAAGTATAATATTTTATAAGGTATGCAGGCAAAAACTCTGTAATTTGGTCAGATCAGAAATGAAGCAGCCATATCAGAACCTTTTTGGGTTGCATACCTATTTCATTATTTGTTTTATCCGAGGCTATGAATATAGCATTAAAACATCGTCCTAGTAGCTTCAAAGATCTAGTAGGTCAAGATATATTAGTGCGTGTATTAGAAAATGCTTTTATTTTAAACAAAATCCCACAATCTATACTGCTCTCTGGTAGTAGTGGAGTTGGTAAAACCACCACTGCAAGGATAATAGCTTTATGTTTGAATTGTTCCCTGGGGCCAATTTTTGAACCTTGCGGATCATGTGAAAATTGTCTAGCAATAAAAAATTCAAGCCATCCAGATGTAATTGAAATCGATGCAGCAAGTCACACTAGCATTGACGATATTAAAGTAATCCTGGGAGATATTTGCTATTCACCTATAAGCTCTAAATTCAAAGTCTACATTATAGATGAAGTACACATGCTATCTAGCAGTGCATTTAACGCATTACTTAAAACCCTAGAAGAGCCACCATCTAGTGTAAAGTTCATTTTAGCAACTACGGAAATAAAAAAGATACCAATAACTATTATTGCACGTTGTCAAAGATTTGATTTACACAACATTCCTGTAGCTAAAATAGTGGAACGTTTAAATGATGTTGCACAAAAAGAGAGTTATTCCATTGAAAAGGGAGCATTAGAATTAATTGCACGACACTCTGGAAATTCAATGCGTAACGCCTTGTTTTTGATGAATCAAGCAGTGCTATATAGCAAAGATGGTGCAATATCCACTAAAAATGTGACAGACATACTTGGCCTAGTGGATAAAGATATTATATTCGATCTATTAGGGGCAATATTAGAAGGTGATTTACAGAAAGCTCTATCAGTGTTTGACAAGGCGGTAAAAACAGCAAACCCACTTAGTATTTTTGAAGGTCTATTGCAAACAATTCAGTTAGTATGCCGTTTTTTGATTACAAAAGAGATTGATAATGCAGTTACAGAGCATGAAAAGAATAGGATAAAAGATTTAAGTATAAAGAGATCTTTAATATTTTTTTCGAGATTGTGGAAGATGTTGCTTAAAGGTATTCAAGATATAAAAACTTCAACATGCAACGATGTTGCTGCTGAAATGATGTTAATTAGCCTCTGTTATCTTTCTGATCTGCCTTCTCCGGAACAGGTGGTCAAAAAAATTCTTTCGCAGAATGCACAGCCGGAAAATACGCGTAATGTAAGAAATGAACAGCAACAAAATTATGATTTTGACAAAGTTTTGCAACTATTAAGGCGGAGTAACCAAATTTATCTTTACAAACAACTGTATAATAATCTACAATTAATAGATTGTAAACCTGGATATTTAAAATTAAAAGCTGTATCTAAGTTGGATAGTAATTTTTGCAATGATTTAAAAAATTACTTAAACCAGGTGACTCAGCAAGAGTGGGTTATTGCAGTTGATACAGGTTATATAAACAGGGAAGTGAGTAATTTAAATTATGCACCTGCAGTTAAGGATATCCTTGACACGTTTAAAGGTGCAAAAGTAGTTAATATAGAAAATAAGGAGTAAGTTGTGGATTTTAGTCAAATAATGAAACAAGCGCAAGAGATGCAAAAAAAGCTTGCAGAAGCTCAAGAAAAATATGTTGGAAAAGAGTTTCAAGGTATTTCTGGTGGTGGCAAAGTTTCTGTATTAGTGGAAGTCATAAAAATAGGTAGCTATAAAGCTAAAAAGGTGAACATAGACTTAGAACTTATGAGAAATGAGGAAAAAGATATAGTAGAGGATTTAGTAACAGCAGCGTTTAATGATGCCGTTAAAAAAGCAGAAGAAGATATGGCGAATGCAACTTCTGATCTTGCAGGTATGATGGGTTTACCATCTGGGTTTAAACTTCCTTTTTGAATTTACTACTGAAGTTTCTTTTAGTGTAAGTATTTTTTTTCTAATATTCCCAACGCTAGTACTTCTTCATATAATGTACCTATACTAGCATAGCCCTACGTCATACCGTGATTCATTCCACAACTGTACAAACATTGCAATATGGCACGATATCACATAGTAAACGATGTCATTCCAGTGCTTGACACTGGAATCCAGCCTTGCCGTAATCTCATCAAGAACGTTGTGCTTTAACATAAAACGGCTACTTTTATGCTTACCAACTTAATAAAATTCCTGGATCCCAGTGGGCTTTGTTGCATCACACTTTATGAGATGGTGATTTATGGTAAATTCATGTAACTATCTCAAATTTAGCCATACCAATATCAGTGAATTTATTAAGCAAATAGCATTTGATTAGCAGTTCTTTTTCTCGATTTATCTCAGATTTATTCCTAAAACTAAATCCGAATATTTGCTTTAATCTTGAGAAAAACCCTTCAATATAAGATCTTTTCCCATAATTTACTTCTTTTTTCCATTCTTTCATGCCATCTTCACCGTATAATTTTATTAACCTAATAGCAGCATTCCTGTCAGACATATAATCTATTTCTGGATGTTCTGCCGCATTGTTTATTGGTGGAATTTTTGTCTTTATATCATATTTGTTACACAACTTATAAAACTTGTGCCTATCACATGCTCTATCTGCATATAGTGCTTTTATGGCATGCTGAAAATCAACTTCTTTTAGCAAATCACAAGCTCCATAGTGATCAGAGTAGACACCGTTACTGTATTTTACAGCTATGGCTTTTTTGCTGTTTGTATTCAACATTACATGCAATTTTCTTGTCTGTTCATAGCTGCGATACTTTCTATCTTCGCTATTTTCTTTGCTATGACCAGGAGTGTTGTTGTATATACTAATTCCTGTACTGTCTATAGCAATTTCGATATCTTCCATATTATTTTTATCAATTCTGCAATCATTTATCTTAATATTAAGTTTCTTAAACCTTCTTGATGCTTGTGAATAGCTGATAACTGCCAAATCTCTTCCTATTTGTTGCAAATACCCTTTTATAAACCCGACTGTTTGTCTTAAACCAATTCTAAAGAAACTGACGATTATATGCACCAAAATCACAACTTTATCACTATAAATATAGTTGCCGTCCTGCATTTTTGGAAAATTCTCGTACCAATTTTCTATGGCGTCATTGATATAACAAAAAATGCTTCCTCTTTCTTGGAGAAATTTGTTATATTCATGGCAGTTACTGACTCTCATTTTTTGTGGCATATTTTTTCTTCAACAGTTAAATGGCTATTTATAATGAATTTTGTCAGTAACTGCCAGTTCTTTTCACTTGAGCGATGCAACAAAGCCATCCCAGTGTCACGCACTGGGATGACATCATCCTTTTTTTGGGATTCCAGCGTCACGCGCTGGAATGACACCTCTCTTGGGCTCTCTTAGCTATAAATATTAAGGAATTTACCAAACGAAAAAAAAGGCAAAAGAAGCCCCGTGGTTGGCTAATTACTTACATTATACTTTCAAGTATGGCGTTTTTTTATTCTAAACGCTTAATAACCGCGATTTAGTTGCTTTTAAGCCGCAACTAATCTAAATTATAAACATTAAGAAATTTACTAAACAGAAAAAAAGGCAAAAGAAACCCTAGGGTAGCTAGTTATTCACTATCCATTTTTTAAATCGGCGTTTTTTGATGTTTTAAATGCTTTATAAGCGCATTTCAGCTTATATTAGGTAAAAACCTAGAAATTTTATAAAGACATAAGGTGCACATAGTGCAAAAAATTAAACATGGGACGCCAGATACGTGAGTTTTTTTGTCATTTAATCTGTACAGAGAAGATAAATAAATAGCTTCAGTTTCATGATAAGGGGGCTGGCGGAGTTTGTCAAGGGATTTTTGACGAAATGATTTTGAAAGCAAAGAGCGGGAGAAGGGGTTCGAACCCTCGACCTCAACCTTGGCAAGGTTGCGCTCTACCAACTGAGCTACTCCCGCAATTAAATTAACCTAAATTTACTTAATTATAGGCATATACAGCGATTTGTAAACCCCGTGTACACGAAAAATGTGAGAGCCCATAAGTTTGCGTGGTTCCTTCTATGATCTTTTCGTATACTTAAGACTCATTTTTGATTATCATAAGTTTTTAATTATTCCACAAAGCTTTATGGGAATATTTTTATATAAAGACGACTTGCCAGCTAGTTCAATACCAGATGATGTAAGGTCTATAGCTGTTGATACCGAGGCAATGGGGCTACTTCATAGCAGAGATAGATTATGCCTTGTGCAGCTCTCTTTTAATGATGGCAACGCTCACTTAGTTCAACTCAAGAACGATTATACAGCGCCAAATTTGAGAAAAATATTAGAGGATAAAAATATAACTAAAATATTTCACTTCGCGCGATTTGATGTGAGCATAATACGTTATTACTTGGAAACTTGGGCACTTCCGTGCTATTGCACAAAGATAGCTTCACGTTTAGTTCGCACTTACACAGATAATCATAGCTTAAAAGAGTTATGCTTAGAGCTGCTTGATACCAAACTAAATAAGCAGCAGCAATCTTCTGATTGGGGAAATGAAAATTTAACAGACAAACAAAAAAGTTATGCTGCATCTGATGTTTTGTATCTCCATAGGATAAAGGAAAAGCTAGACTTAATGCTGGAACGTGAAAATAGAAAAGAATTGGCCCAAAAGTGTTTTGAATTTCTTCCTACTCGTATTGAGTTAGACTTAATGGGTTGGGAAAACGTGGATATCTTTAACCACCAGATGTAATAGAAGTTTTTTGTTTGTGCAAAACACTTTAGGGCAATTTTTCAAGCTCTGCGGTAAGAATTTAGTTGATTAGTTGCTAATTGATGCGCTATATTTTACAAAAATTTAGGTATTTTATGAGTGATGATATAACATCGGTAAATGATCAAAATTTCAAATCTGAAGTCACTGACTATAAAGGGTTCGTGCTGGTAGATTTTTGGGCAGAATGGTGTGGGCCATGCAAAAGTCTAATGCCACGTATAGAACAATTGGCTAAGGATAGAAAAGGCAAGATCAAGATCTGCAAATTCGATATAGATGGAGAAACTGAAGTGCCAAGTAAGTATGGGGTTCAATCTATACCTACTTTGATTATATTTCAAGATGGTAAGGAAATTGCACGCAAAATTGGTGCAACAAATGATTTGCTAAGTTGGGTTGATAGTGAAATAAGCTAATAGACAAATTTGCTTTTGTGTGTATTATAAATATTGATAAAAGGGATTGTAGCTCAGTCGGTTAGAGCAGTTCGCTCATAACGAATTGGTCGTAGGTTCGAGTCCTACCAATCCCACCATTGTTAGCATGATCGTAACAATGAGAAAACTATAGTATATGAATTATATGTTGATATAATAGAGGAAATAATGGAATTTACTAAATCTTTGAATAATAAGTTAGATGGGTTGCACTTACTAAATCATCCATTCTACCAATCATGGAATACAGGAAGCTTAAGCTTGCAAGCTTTACAAACCTATGCTAAAGAATATTATCACCATGTTGCTGCGTTTCCTCGTTATATCAGTGGTATACATTTTTTGTGCCCAGATCTAAAAATGCGACAGGTTTTGCTTGGTAATTTGATAGAAGAAGAACAAGGTGATGAAAATCATCCAGAGTTATGGAAGCGTTTTGCTGAAGGACTTGGAGTAACACGGTCTGATCTTCTTGAAGATGCACAAGTTAAGGAGACACAAGAATTAGTTGACGGTTACTTTGATATTGTACGATCAGATTTTGCTTCCGGTTTGGGTGCACTTTATGCTTATGAACGTCAAACTCCAGAGGTTTCTAAGTCTAAAATTGAAGGTTTAAAAAAACACTATTCAATAAGTGATGAGCGTTCTCTTCAATTTTTTACGGTTCATATGCATGCTGATGAATGGCATTCTGAGGAGTGTGCAAATCTTATTGAAGATCTAGATGAAAAAGAGCAAGATAAAGTTATGCAGGGTGCTCAAAAGGGAGCAAAGCTCTTGTGGGGTTTTCTTGATGGGATGATGAATGCTAGCGTGTGTTAGTAGTTGTAAGTAGCTTAAACTCAGTGATGTTGGAATGCAATGTCTGCATGTAATCTTCTTATATCTGACCTGCGGCTTTGGGTTCATTTAGGATGTAGTGTAGAAGAGAAGTTTCATTCTCAATTAGTTAGTGTTAATATTGATTTTACCTTTAAATCCCCCCCTTTAGGACTTACAACTGACCGGCTTGAGGATACTATATGCTACTTGGAGGTAGTTCAGAGTATTCAATCTCTCGTTCAAAGCAAGCAATTCAACTTAATCGAGCATTTAACTCATGATATATACAGGACCATTAATAACCTTGTGATGCAAAAAAAGCATATTATTTCTTCTATAGGCGTAACTATTCACAAAGTTGCATCACCTGTTCCCAGTGTGCATGGAGGTGTTTTCTTTACTTATCATAATGCGTTGCAAGAATGATTTACATTTCTGTTGGCTCAAATATAGGAAATCGCTTTTCCCATTTACAAAAGGCTGCTCAGTTACTGCAGGAGCGCTATTTTAAAAATTTAAAATCTTCAATTATTCTGGAGACTAAGGCTATTTTACCAAATGATGCTCCACCTGAATGGGACAAGCCATTTCTAAATATGGTTGTGTATGGAAGTTGTTCTTCTTCTCCCGAAGAGCTGTTAAAGGGCCTTAAACAAATTGAATGTGACATTGGCCGCCTGCAGGTCTATGAAAAATGGGCACCTCGCATTATTGATTTGGATATTTTGTTATGGGATGACCTGACACTTGATACACCCTACCTTAAGATTCCTCACCCAGAATTGATAAACAGACCATTTTTGCTTCACTTGGTAGCAATGCTGAGCCCTATGGATAATACTCCAATAATCAACAAAACGTTCGGTACTGTTGCTTATGATATCCCTAATATTCAAGATTGTTTTTTAAAGAGTTTTACGCTTTCGCCAGAGCTTGTGGGTATTGTCAATATTACTCCTGATTCATTTTCAGATGGTGGTCTTTATTATGATGCAGATCAAGCAACCAAGCAGGCACTGCGGCTGTTATCAGATGGTGCAAGCATAGTTGAACTTGGTGCTCAATCAACAAGACCTGGCTCCTCAATACAAACTCCAAAAGCAGAATATGCACGCTTAAAACCAGTACTTGATGACCTTAATCAATATATGAAAGTTGGTGACATTAAAGTCAGCATTGATAGTTTCTGGCCAGATGTTATTTTGAATGTTTTGGAGCACTACAACATTGCCTGGGTAAACGATCAGAAGGGAGATCTAGATGATAATACCTTAAAAGCGATTGCTAGCAGTGGATGTAGTATCGTTATTATGCATTCACTCTCCATACCACCACATAGTGACAACATTATCCCAAGTGACATTGATCCAATTGATACCATAAATAATTGGGCAGAAAGGAACATTAATAGATTACTAGCTCTAGGTTTTGATCAAAGCTCGATCATTATTGATCCTGGTACTGGTTTTGGCAAATCTCTATATCAGAATATCTGGATTTTACGCAATATAGAAGCATTGCAAAGTTTTGGCTGCAAAGTTCTGGTTGGTCATTCTAGAAAGTCATTTATTTCTTCTTTTTCTACAGAACCTGTCTTTAACCGAGATTTAGAAACAATTGCTTTATCATCTGCATTGCACAACAAGGTTAATTTCCTTCGAGTGCATAATGTGCGTGATCACATGCGATTCTTTGTAGCTCAAGCTGCTTTACAGGGATGCTAGTTATCGGAATTATGGCTGTTGATCCCAAGGGGGTAATTGGAATAAATAATGGATTGCCCTGGCATTATCCAAGTGAGTTAGATCATTTTCGTCAGGTGACTGACAAACAAGTTATTGTTATGGGAAGAAAAACATTTGAAACTATGCCTCAAAACATATTGAAGGATCGTATCCCTGTTGTTTTTTCTCGTAACAAATTAAATTCTTGTTTTAACAGAGGAGTAAAATGCACTATTATTTCTTCTATGCAAGAGTTTTTGTCAATCCAAAGTAGTTCTAAAGTCTTCATGATTGGTGGAGCACAAATAGCGCACCTTTTTTTGGAGTATGATCTAATTTCAGAGTTTATCATAACAGAAATTCACAGACTTTATAAAGGTGATGTATATTTCAACTTAACACTTCTTGATGGATGGTATAAAACCGCTCTTGCTCAAACAAAAGATTATACTATATGCAAGCTGACACGTTAATATGCATGTTGAAGCAATTTATACCCACCGCATTGAATGTGGAGAAGTATTAGAGCAGGTTCTTGATCGCTATGTTTCAGAGTTGCTAAGAGAGGAAGTTGTTCTTGCTATCACATCAAAAATCATTTCTATTTGTCAAAAACAAGTGGTTTGCAAAACTGCTTGTTCTAAAGAAGAGCTAATCAAAAGAGAAGCTGATGCAATTGTTGATGTAGACCATAATTCTTACGGCATCTATTTAACAATCAAAGACAATATCTTAATTCCATCTGCTGGTATTGATGAATCAAATGGTAATGAAATGTATATTTTATACCCAAAGGATGTTCAGAAAACAGCTCTATCAATATGGAACTATCTCAAGACAAAACACTGCATAAAACATCTTGGTATTTTGATTACAGATAGTAACATAACACCTATGCGCCTTGGGGTTACGGGCGTTGCTCTTGGTTGGTGTGGATTTGAACCACTTTATTCCTATATAGGCAAGCCAGATCTTTATAATCAACCACTGCAAGTAACACAAGTCAATCTTCTTGATGCACTGGCAACATCTGCTGTTTTAGTTATGGGAGAAGGGGCAGAGCAAACACCGATGGCAATAATTAGTGGTGCACCAAAGGTTCACTTTCTTACTCATCCGCCAACTACAGAAGAAGAAAAAAGTGTGAAGATATCTATGGAAGAGGACCTTTACTCTCCTCTCCTCATGCGAGCCCGCTGGTTAAAGAGTTAAAGAGGAACTTAAAAATTTGCTATTAGACTTCTTAGAGGTTGTCCACAAACCAAGGAATACGTAGTATATAAAGAAAGAATATTGAGGTAAGAGATGAGGAAAAAATATCCAACAGATTTAAGTAAAAGGGAATGGGCAAGAATAGAAAAACACTTCAGAGTATCGTACAAGAAAGGAGGAAGGCCACCAAAATACAGTAAGTGTGAGATAGTAAATGCAATTCTTTATATACTGCGCACAGGATGTCAATGGCGCTATTTACCACACGATTTTCCGCCGTGGAAGGCTGTGCATGAACAGTTTAGAAGATGGAAAAAGCAGGGAATTTTTGAGAAAATGAACTATGATATCACTAAATATAGTAGGTCAAAAATGGGAAGCCGAGCGCATGCATAGTGGACAGTCAATCGGTAAAAACCACGGAAAAAGGGGGGTCAAAGGTTATGATGGTGCGAAAAAGGTAAAGGGGAGAAAAAGACATATAATCACAGATACTCAAGGATTTGTGCTTGGTTGCTATGTAGGAGCTGCAAGCGAAAATGACAGAGATGGGGTGAAGATGGCATTGGACAATATGAAGGAAAAATACAGCAATATTAAGAAAATGTGGGCTGATATGGGATACCAAGGAAAAGATTTAAAGGATTACGTAAAGAGAGAATATGGGATAGATATTGAAATTGTCAAAAGGCCTCCATGTAGGTTTTGGGTGCATAAAGATACACCACTAGAACTATTGCCACAACGGGACCTGGATTTTCAGTACAGCCGAGAAGGTGGGTGGTAGAGAGGACTTTTGCTTGGATCAATAGAAATAGAAGGCTATCAAAGGAGTACGATTTACTTACAACATCTACTGAAAGTTTCATATATCTGGCTATGAGTAAAGTTATGTTAAGTAGGGAATATGCTTGATTTACTGGTTTGTGGACAACCTCTGATATGCTGCCAACACTTATGTTCAAATTAAAAATGTCATTTATGATACTAGCCACTTCACGCTTTGAGTTTTTGTAAAATCCGCTGAGTGCTGCAATTATAGACTTAACCCTTGGACCAAATGTATCTGGCGTAACACCTTCTGGTAACTTGCTACTTTTTCTTTTTCTGCATCTCCAACAACGACCATGTTCCAATTACTACATAAGGCCTAATTTCCGGAAGATCAACTTTTTGGTGAACATAAGGTTTTTCGCATATTACAAGCTCTCCTCCGCATTCGCAAATATTAGACAACTCTATTTTTACTACTTTATCCGCTTCCATTGTGGCATGAAAATTTCCTTTATGCCCAACCTGATCGCCAACATTCCTTTCGCTTTTTGGCTTGTCCTTTTTTATTTTGTATAGCTCTTTTGAGCTGGGCAGGGATGAGTTTTTTGAATTTAAACCGAGCCTTTCCTTTAATTCAGCGTTCTCTATCTTTAAAGCTTTATTTTCTGCTTTTAAGTTTTCTATCTCTGCTTTCAGTTTTTCTATTTTTTGCTGTAAATTTTTGCAAAGTTCTCAAAGGTTTACCACATTACCTCACTTTTGCTCTATGATTATCTTTATTATCTTGCTTTGTCTACCTTATTCTACCACTCCGCTGAACGGATACAATTTACTAAACAGAAAAAAAGGCAAAAGAAACCCTAGGGTAGCTAGTTATTCACTATCCATTTTTTAAGTTGGCGTTTTTTAATGTTTTAAATAGCGCATTTCAGCTTATATTAGGTAAAAACCTAGAAATTTTATAAAGACATAAGGTGCACATAGTGCAAAAAATTAAGCATGATTTACGCCAAATACATTAAGTTTTTTGTCATTAATCCACTGCAGAGATTGCGAAGATAAATAAATAGCTTCAGTGTTATAATAAGGGGGCTGGCGAAGCTTGTCAAGGAAGTTTTTATGATTTATCTAACGAACTTTACACTTGCTAAAGTTGTACCATCTTGGTAACTTTAACTGAAAGAAGTTATTTTTTATCCAATATGAAAAAAGCCTTTATATTCACATCCTTAATAGCAATTATATTGATAGTTATTACTTATTTATACAGAAACGACGGAACTAATGACTCACAAGTGGTAAATGTTTATTCATCGCGCAAAGAAGAATTAGTACGTACTTTGTTTGATGAATTCACGAAAAATACAGGTATTAAAGTACGTTACATCATTGATGATTATTCTCAGCTACTTTCACGAATGGAAAACGGTGGTGAAGCTGACTTATTTTTGACTGCTGATGCAATCAACTTAATTCTAGCAAAAAAAAGAGGACTTTTATCTCAAGTAGATTCAGAGGTTTTAAAAAGTGTTATACCTGCAAGATTTAGAGACAGTGAAGATTATTGGTTTGGTCTTACAAAAAGAGCTAGGATATTGGTTTACAATAAAGAGTCAGTAGACCCTAAGGACTTAAGTACTTATGAAGATTTAGCAAATGAAAAATGGAAAGGAAAAATATTAGTGCGTTCTTCTACAAGTCCATATAACAGATCGTTAATTGCTTTTATGATTGCAAATAATGGTTTTGAAAAGACGAAAGAATGGGTAAGCGGAATTGTGAGCAATATGGCAAGAAAACCAAGTGGTGGTGATACTGATCAAATTTACGCCGTAGCAGCGGGTGAGGGAGATGTTGCAATAGTAAACAGCTACTACTTTGCGAGAATTCTTTCATCAGAAAATAAAAAGAATGTTGCAGACAAGCTAGGGGCTTTTTTTCCTAATCGCAACGATCACGGTGTAATGGTAAACATCAGTGGTGCAGCAGTAACAAAAAACGCAAAAAACAGGGAAAATGCTATAGTCTTATTGGAATTTTTAGTAAGCAAGCAGGCTCAAGAGTTATACGCTAAAAAAAACCAAGAATATCCTATTATTGAAGGCGTTGAAACTTCCGATATACTAAAATCTTGGGGAAATTATTCACAAAGTGATTTGCCTCTAAGTGAACTTGAGAAGCATCTTTTTGAGGCTGTTATGATAGCGGATGAGTGTAAGTGGAAGTAATCCCCAGCGCCACTAAACATTGGGATGAAAGATTTATGCTAATATACCTTACTCTTGACTCGCTGAACTTTTTCTTCCTTCTAACTTAATTTTGACTTTACTATCTTTTTCCGTTCTTTCACCAAAACAATTGCTGCACAAGAAGTCTATTGAAAAAAGGTAATAAGAAAGTAGAATAGGTTCAAGTAGTTGAAAAGGAAACTATGAACAAGAGAAGGAATTTGTTAAACATCTCAGACCTTACAGTCGATGATGTAGAAAACATAACTAAGTTGGCCAACCAGTACCTTAAAAAAGAAGTTGCAAATAGTCATATCTTGGAAAATAAGACAGTAATAAATTTATTCTTTGAAGATTCAACGCGTACACTTGCGTCTTTTGAAATAGCAGCAAAAAGCCTTGGAGCAAATGTTGTAACTTTGCCAATAAGATCTTCTTCTATTAACAAGGGAGAAGATCTAAAAGACATGATCAAAACATTAAATGCAATGAATCCTGATTACATAATAATCAGGCATAAAAGTAGTGGTATCATTAATACACTGGCAAAGTATGTTAACTGCTCGCTAATCAATGCAGGCGATGGAAGTAGTGAACATCCAACTCAAGCTCTTGCAGACTATCTTGTAATCAGCAATCACAAAAAGCAAATAAAGGACCTCAAAGTTGTGATATGTGGAGATATTCTGCACAGTAGAGTTGCAAGATCAAATATAAGATTGCTAAAAATGTTTGGAGCAGAGATAAACTTGGTCGCACCACCAACTTTGATTTGTAAGCATTTTCCTGAAGTAGATTCAGTCCATTATTCATTAATTGAAGGTATAAAGGATGCTGACGTAATTATGCTTTTGAGATTGCAGAAAGAGCGCATGAATAATAGTTCTTCAGAGAAAGAATATTTTTATTTGTATGGACTTGATTCACAAAAGCTATCATACGCAAAACCAGATGCGATTGTTATGCACCCAGGGCCAATAAACAGAGGGATTGAGATTAGCAGCGATGTAGCAGATTGTGTTATTTTACAGCAAGTAGAATTTGGATTGGCAATACGTAAGGCAGTGTTGCACTATTATAGGCCTTGCTAATATTAAAAGATGCTACACAACTAATGCAAAAAGGGGGGGCATGAAATGACAAGGCTTGTAAATGGTTTGAGAATGGCCATTAAGATGTTAAGGCCGAGGATATGGTGTGGAAGTTTTTACGAAAGCCTGAAGTCAATCAACAACCTTGCAGAACGGCAAATTAGATGGCTATCGTAAAAACAGCTTTTTCACCTGGTCGGAACATGGAGAAAGATTTGTGGAAAGAATGTTGTCGATATTTTTGACATCACGTCTCAATGGCCAAAATCCCTTCCAAAAGTTACGACTGCTTAGTTCTTTATTCATTCTCACAATCCGTGAACGGTTACAACCTGGATTCCAGTGGGCTTTGTTGCATCGCTAGCTATGATGGATTAAAGATAAAAAAGATAGGGAATATCAGTAGCTTATTATTCTGGTATTTATAACAAGAAAGCAACAAGGACAACATTGCAAATTTAGAGTTCAAAAGGGTAATTCCTCGAGAACTACTGCGTCAGAAAGCTGGCGCTGAATTTGTATATAATGTTGATCTTGGAGGTTTTTATGAATAATAGTGAGAGAAAAGAGAAATTAGAAACTCGTATTCTATCAAGTAGAGGTAGGTCTTTACTTGACCATGAGCTACTGGAACGTAATCTATCCGCGTGTACAGAAGGAAGAGAAGTCGCCAAAAGGCTAATGGAGCTTTTTAGTAGTTTAGGAAGGGTAATTAATGCTGATTTTCATGAGCTAAAAAATGTTACAGGAATGAACGATGGAGCAATAGCAAGTATCTTTTGTCTGAAAGAGATTTTCGATAGGATATTGAAAGGTAAGTTAAAAAAGCTGTCGATTCTTGATAATAGCGCCGGACAGATAAAACCTGTCAAACCAAAAAGAAACTTCCTAGCTGAGTGTGTGGCAAATTTTATATATAATTTTGTAGAGAAGAGCTTTTTGCAGTTATAGCCGAACTGTGCAATGGTGCCTTAAGTGCCCGTAGAATAGCGTGGCTTTGGAGGAACGGTCAAACCACTGATGGAGCCTTTTGGGCTACCTCGATTAGAAGAATGTATAACTCAACCGTCCCAAGCTTAAGCACTTCTCAACTATGGATTATTATATAATGGAGATTAAAAATGGCAAAGGTCAAAAGTAAATTAGAGATAACGAATCCTAATGCAGCAGGAATCGATGTTGGCTCGGCTGTACATTATGTATGTGTACCCGAAGGAAGCGATGAACAACGTATACAAAAATTTAGCTGCTTTACGGAAGATCTCTACAACATAGCAAAATGGTTGAAAAAATGTAAAGTTAATACAGTAGCCATGGAGTCAACAGGAGTGTACTGGATTCCTTTGTTTCAAGTACTTGAATCACACGGATTTGAAGTAAAACTGGTAAACGCAAAACATGTTAAAAATGTACCTGGGAGAAAATCAGATGTGCAAGATTGTCAATGGATTCAACAACTACACAGTTACGGGTTACTCCAAGGGTCATTTAGGCCAGATGATCAAATGTGTGTATTGCGTAGTTATGTTCGGCAACGTAAAAATTTAATTGAAAATGCTTCTACACATACTTTGCGTATGCAAAAAGCGCTAACACAAATGAATATTCAACTACATAGAGTTATAAGCGATACAACTGGTGTAACTGGAATGCAAATTATTAAAGCAATAATAGATGGTGAGAGTAATCCTGAAAAATTGGCTGAACTAAGAGATGGACGAATAAAAAGTGATAAATCTGTTATTGCAAAAGCATTAGCAGGAAACTATAGAAAAGAACACCTATTTACATTAAAGCAAGAATTTGAGCTATATAATATTTATCAGGAAAAAGTAGCAGAATGTGACAGGAGCATTGAAGAATATTATAAAACATTTGAGACAAAGTCTGATGAGAGTAAAAAGTTAGGTGAAGAGAAAAATAAGCATAGAAAAAGTAAACCAAACTTTGCTTTGCATGAAGAATTATATCGAGTAACTGGTATAGATTTTACCAAAATTCCTGGATTGGATATACTAACTGTACAAACTATCATTTCGGAAGTTGGTGTTAACTATAATAAATGGCGATCAGAGAAGCATTTTACTTCGTGGTTGGGGCTAAGCCCTGCTAATAAAATTACAGGGGAAAAAGTGTTTAGCACAAGAACACGTAAAGTCATTAATCGTGCCGCGAATGCATTTCGAATGGCTGCTCACTGTGTATCAAGAAGCAATAGCGGAATAGGTGCATATTGTAGAAGGTTAAAAAAAAGACTAGGTGCACCAAAAGCGATTACTGCTACGGCAAGGAAATTAGCATGTATCTTTTATAGTATGTTGAAGTATGGACAAGAATATGTAGAAAGAGGTATGGACTATTATGAAACACGTTACAAAGAGAGGGTTGTAAAAAATTTAATCAAAAAGGCACAGGAATTCGGTTATATCTTAGTTCAACAGGAATAACTAATGGGAAGTTTCTTAGAAGTAGAAGACGTGCTAGATCTGCAGATGAGAGTTGTTTAACATGGGAAGAAATAGACAAATTTAATGAAGGAGGGACTGAAAATAGAGATCTTGATAACATTATAATAGATAGTGAAAAGTTTCTTTCTAGTATCTCAAATGAACTTGAAACAAATGAGGAAAAGTTTTCTAATTTCATTGCTTTAGCAAGTGAAAGTGAAGTTATAGGTGACCATAAAAATAAGGTCAATATGCTCACTGATAATCACAGGTATCTTGGTCATTTAGAGAGAGTAGGAAAAGTCTCTGGTATGGTTATGCATGGAATGATTGCAAAAAATGTAGTGGGCGATCTATTGCGTGGTGATTATGAAGATGTTGCAATAAATTTAGGTTTTCTTTTTGGTAGTCAAGGATTAGCAAAAGTTGCAGAAGTAGCATCTATGAAAGGTGCAGGTTATATGTTAGAAGGCAGAGCACTGCTTGGTAAGTCACTAAGGTTTGCCTCCCCATTTCTTTCAAGGGGAATTAGTGCTTTTATTGCATATGATTTGTATAATCAAGTAAAAGAATATGAAAAAGGTAATAAAGATGCTTTGGTTCCTATTATAGGGGATAGTTTACAGCTTGGGGTAGACTCTATTGAACTTGGAATAGAGATTGGAGAAGGATTAGGGTTAGAATTATTGGAGGGAGTTTCTGCTGTCACTGGTCCTATAGGGATGGCAATAGGAGCTGTAGTATTTGTAGGCACTGATGTTTACATGGCAGTAAGAACAGTTGAGAAAATTGATGAGCAAATTCATCTAACAGGATGGGAGAAGGTTACTGAAGGAACGCGTGCTCTTTTGGGTCTGCTATCTTCAGGCGATATCGAAGATTCGCTCGAAGAGAAAAAAGCAAATAATCAAGCAGTCAAGAACGCAATAAGCTTTTTGAAAGGTAATCCGTACATTCAAAGATATGTTTTTCCTAATATAAAGGTAAATATTGGAGAGTTGTGTTTTCCTTTTGAGCCAGGGCCATATTCACCTGACTATTGCATGCCTAATCGAGGAGACAGAAATATCAGTAGGATATTGGATAATGTAGTGTTACTAGATCAAAAGAGAAATGATATAAAATGGAGTAGAACAAGGCCAGATAATCTAGAAGGAATTGATTTATTTTGCCTGCCTAAAGGAGACTGGGAATCTGTTCCAAAGAGTGGAACTTATTACTGCGATGGTGCGATTGGTGTAGAATATGAAAATAATAGGGCTGGAAATTATACTTTGATAAGCCTTGGTGATGGTAAAGATAGAATAAAGGGCTTTCAAGATAGTAGTAATATTTTTGTTTTAGGTGATGGGCATAAAGAAATAACCGGGGGAGATAAAGATGATAACTTTATTTTTGGAGGAAAGAGTGTTAGTGCAGCTGTAGATAGAGAAATTAAAGGTTCTATAGATGGGCGTGGAGGAATTGATACAATTGATGTTGGTGGACTCATTCCACATGATGAGGAAAGTAAGGTAGTAGGTAGGTACCAAGTATCTGCTGATTTTCGTCAAGGAATTTTAAAAGATACATCTAAAGTTGCTCTTAATATAAGTAATGTAAATCAATTCTTAGGTAGAAAAGGTAGAGTAGATCGAGTAGTATCTGCTTGTGGTACTAAGTATATGGATAGTAAAGGAGGAGAAAATAAAAATTATTTAGACAGCATTACAATTCCAAAAGATGATGCTTGTTTTTATGATACTCAAATTATAGTTAATCCTTACACTAAGGTTACTAATAGTGCTATTAATGGTAACTTTACTTATTTTATAAGGGGAGATAAGGGAAAGGAAGCATATATTGATTTAGGTCCAAATTCACAAAGTAACAATATGTTTGCTTTTAACTATACACTAAAAGATATTGCTGCTATCGACAAATCTGAGAAAAATATAACTTTTAGCTTTGTAGAAGAATTCTATAAAAGAGAAAAGAAATTAGATGTGAATAGTAGTTTTAATTTAACTGTTAGTGGTGCTAATGAGAACATAACTACGTATCATCTAGTTGATAACACCAAAGTTGTAATGGGTCAAAATAATGTATATGCAATGCAGAACACTGAAAAGCCAATTGATAGTCTTGTAAAAGATTACTCTTCTATAGCAGGCAAATCACGAATGTATGTTATTGTACGTTTGAATGATGAAGCTCTTACAGTTGGACACAGTCATCATGATATATTGATGAATGATCCTAAGGCAAGAGCAAGTCACTTAGTTGGTAGCGGTGGTGAGAATGTATTTGTTATTACCTCAGGTCATGAAAAACTAACTCTTGAAAAGCTTCCAATTTCTGATGTGATAATTTATGATTTTGATCAAGAGAATAAAATAGATACTTTAAGTCTACGTGAAATAAAGGAACAGTTAAAAAAGGATATTGGTCGAGAAATCAACACAGAGGTTAATAAAATTGATAGTGATTTACTGATTAATTTATCTCTTGATGATGCATCTAAAAAAGAAGTAGTTAAGATAAGATTAAAAGGTGCATTAGAGAATAATTGGTACAAGAGAGTAAATATAGTAATTGATAATGTATTCGTAATTGAAGAGATTCTAGACGATTTTGAATTAACTCCACAGCCTTTAGTTTTTGATAATAATAGTCAAACCATTTATGTCATAAATCCAAAAGATGTGGTGAAAGGAGACAAGATAAGAGTAAAGAAAGAGATAGGAGATTATACTTTTGCTCGTGATAATGATGCTTTAGTTATAACTAATTCTTTGAGTTCTAATGTCGATAAAAACAACCTTTCTACTATCATATTGAATGATTTCTATTACGAGAATAATCAAGATAAGATGGAGACTCTAAAGATAGAGTTTAATGATAAGAAGATATTGTTAAGGAAGGAAATAGAAAGGATAGATAGTGCTGGAAACTTTAGTGAATTAAAGAAGAAAGTTAGGATTGATAGTTATAAAGCTGTAATGCGTACGATAAAGGAACAAAAACTGTTTGAAGCAATAGAGAGAAACAATATTGGTGAGGTCAAGGAGCTTATTAATCATGGTGTTAGTATTGATGCTAGAAACAATGAAGAGCAAACACCTTTGCACTATGCTGCTAAGGGTAGTGCTGAGAATAGTAATTTAGAGGTAGTAAGATATCTTGTAGAAGAAAAAAGTGCTGATATTAATGCAAAGGATAATTTTGGAAGGACGCCTTTACACTGTGCTGCTGAGGGTTGCAATCTAGAAGTAGTAAAATACCTTATAGAAGAGAAACACGTTGATGTTAATGTAAAGAGTAATGGTGGGCAGGTACTTCTGCACTCTGCTGCTGAAGCTGGTAGGCTAAGGATAGTGAAATACCTCATAGAAAAAGGGGCTAATTTAAATGTAAAGGATAATGTTGGGCAGACACCTCTACACTATGCTGCTATGAATGATGCGCTAAAGGTTGTAAAATACTTTATAGGAAAAGGTGCTAAGATTGACTTGGAAGTTAATAGTGAAACACCTTTAAAAATGCTGAAAAGAAGGGGTCATGGAGGTTTGGCAGATTCCATTATTAAAGAATTAACAGAAAGATTGTTTGATGCAGTAGAATATGATGATTTTGGTGAAGTTCAGAGTCTCATAAATCAAGGAGTTAGTGTTAATGTTAAAGATAGTGAAGAGCAAACACTTTTGCACTGTGCCGTTAGTAATGGTAAGCTAAAAGTAGTAAAATACCTCATAGAAAAGAAAGGCGTTGATTTTAATGTAAAAGAAGGTGATTTTGGGTGGACACTTTTGCACTTAGCTGCTTTTGGTGGTAACCTAGAGGTAGTAAAATACTTTATAGAAAGGAAACAAGTTGATTTTAATGTAGGGGATAGCTATAAGATTACACCTTTGCATTATGCTGTTGAGCATAGTAGGTTGGAAGTAGTAAAATACCTTATAGAAAAGAAAAAGGCTGATATTAATGTGAAGGATGGTTCTGGAAAGGTGCCTTTGCATTATGCTGCTGTTAGTAATGATATAGAGGTAGTAAAATACCTTCTAGGAAAGAAAAACGCTAATATTAATGCAACGGACAATGATGAGCAGACACCTTTGCACTTTGCTGCTAAGAGTGGTAATTTGGAGGTAGTAAGATATCTTATAGAAGAAAAAGAAGCTAATTTTAAATTGGTGGATAAATCTGGGCAGGCACCTTTGCACTTTGCTGCTGAGGGTGGTAGTTTAGAGGTAGTAAAATACCTTATAGAAGAAAAAAGTGCTAATGTTAATATAGGAGATAATTATGGGTATACACCTTTGCATTTAGCTGCTAGTAATGGCAAGCTAGAGATAGTAAAATACCTTATAGATAAAAAGGCTCACATAAATGCTAGGAATAACGATGGAAAAATACCTCTAGACTTAGCTACTCAAACAGGTGTAGTAGAATTCTTGAAACAAGTACAGTTGGATTTAGATAAGAAACTTTTGATTGCAGCAAAAGGTGATGCTTTAAGTAAAGTAGAAGACCTTGTCACTCAAGGTGCCAATATTAGAGCTCGAGACGAAAATGGTCAAATACCTCTCTGCATAGCTGTTCAACATAATAGGCTGGATATAATCAACTTTCTGTTAGGTAAAGGTACTAACATTGAAGCAAGTGACTTTCGTGATAATACAGTGCTTAAGCTAGCATATTGTATAAAAGGAGTTATGGAGAAGATGAATAGTGAAGGACAAACGTCTGACTTTGAAGGATTAAAAAGTAAATTGCCAGAATCAGTAAAGAATCTGGTGTTTTCGTCAGAAGTATGTATTAAAAATGTTGAACATAAAAGGTACTTGTATTCACCTAATAAGTCTGATAATTTTCAATTTGACAAAGAACGGCGGTATGTATTTACCTGGCCTTCAAATGATGGAGATAACGATGCTAAGTGGAAGGTTGAGCCTAATGGCGATAATGTGTATCTAAAGAATGTTGAACATAAAAGGTACTTGTATTCACCTAATAAGTCTGATAATTTTCAATTTGACAAAGAACGGCGGTATGTGTTTACCTGGCCTTCAAATGATGGAGATAACGATGCTAAGTGGAAGGTTGAGCCTAATGGCGATAATGTGTATCTAAAGAATGTTGAACATAAAAGGTACTTGTATTCACCTAATAATGGTTTCCAATTTGACAGTGAACGTTGGTATGTATTTACCTGGCCTTCAAATGAAGAGGGCAACGATGCTTTTAAGTGGAAGGTTGAGGATTGTGAAGTTGCACGAAGAAGTAGGCGTCACCATATAAGACATGAACATCATCATAGAGGACATCGTAATAATTCTATTCACTTTGAATCAATAGGTGCTCGTAATCGTCGTAGTGTCGCAAAAGTTGTTGAGGCTTCGTTACAAAATGACAAAATAGGCTATAACAAGGGAAAAGCTACAAGCGGAGGGATTAAGCCATCTTCATGGATAAATGATTTAGTTGGCTGGGTAAAAAACTCTATAGGTAAATTGAGTTCTAAGCCTGAGGAAACATCAAGTACTGCAAGTTCAATGTCACAAGTTGATATGCAAATAGATGCTGATGGTACAATAATGTTACTTGATGTGCTCATTAGAAAAGTTACAGGTCAAAAGTATACTTCTTCAGCAGATCAGGATGTATCATTAATCAAAGCACAGGGCTATGCATTAAATATCATAGAGAAATTTGAAAAGGTATTGAATGAAGCAGCTATTAAATCAGGTATATCAGCAATAAATTTAGATTTTAATCCTGTAAAATCACAATTAGCTATAGTTGGACAAATAAGGAATGGAAAATTTTCTGAAATATCAAAAACTCTATATTCATTTGCAAAAGAAGCATGTCCAGAACTTGAACAAACAGGTAAATTTCTCACTTGCTTAAAGAGCAATTTAGAAGGGGAGAAAGAAGCTGTACTGCTACAACAGAAAGTAGAGCAGACCTCAGATCAGGAAATTTCAAGAAAAGTGGTTGCAAAAGGGCTACCTAAAAAGCCTGATACTTTCTTAAACGGAACATCAGTAGTTAAAGGCATAGACAATATTTTGGGTCTCTGAATCAAAGAAAACTATGTGGTCTGTAGGCGTTTGATCTCATCAAGAGAAAGACCTGTAGTTTGTGATATGATGTCAGTAGAAATGCCGGCCTTAAGTAAGTTTTGGCCACCTCGATTTCTCTTTCTTTTCTGCCCTTTTCTTCGCCGATGAGGATGCCTTCCTCCCTGCCTTTTTCATGGCCGATTTGGATAGCTTCTCTATTTATGACTGATCAGACTATATTATTCTGTCTAGCAACCAATCTGGTGCTTCTCTACCTTTTTCCCATTTAGCAAACCTCATCTTTTCTTTTAGGTAATATTCTCTATAGGCTTCTATTGGATTACTACATTTATATCGATCAGGTAATGCTTGTGTAAAAGCTTGTATATTAGCTGATTGAAAAATTAGCAAATCCTTATTATTATCACACCAATCTATAACTTCTTCGGATTTATGAGTTCTTTTGTATCGCAAGCTATACTCTATACACAATTCTTTTCCGTACTTTATCAACCAATTAAAGTTTCTTTTTGATTGTCTAGCCCATAAAGAACAAGGATGGTTTTTATGAGTAAGTTTATATGGAACTTCTATATTCTGGTCTGTGATGCTGACTAAAGGATTTGGCGCTTTTAGTGCTATTGAAAAAACACTACTAAGTAATTGAGCAGTTTCTAATGGCATTTTTACTATGTGTTTATCGCACAACATTTGTGCTGCAATTGCTGGGTTTTCATCTAGTACAAAGATGTTCATCTAGGTGTTAAAAGATAAAATCAGATTAAGCCTTTGACTTCATTAACTGTAAGACCAGTAGTTTGAGCTATGATATCAATAGAAACCCCTGCTTTAAGTAGATTTTTTGCAACTGTTATCTTAGCTTGTTTTTCACCCTCCTCCGCGCCAATTTTAATGCCTTCCTCCTTGCCTTCCGCTCTGCCTTTTTCATGACCGATTTGGATGCCTTCTTGTCTACCTTCATGTTTAGCATCATCGAGTTTTTGAGCAAGGACAGCCTGTTCATCACGAATACGCTTTATCTCTTGTTCATAGGCAATAAATTCTTTTTCTGACCAGTTGAACCTATTTAGTTCTTCATATGCTCTTTTAATTATTAGGTCACTTCCTATTATTCTCTCTAGCTCTTCTTCACTAGTTTCATCTGCATATCTGAAAAAGTATACCCATTTTTCAACTATACTTGAAAGCTGATCTTCTTTGGTTTTTAGAAATTTAGGCAACTCAATAAATATAAAGTAAAAATCTTTTAGATCATGCTCATTAGTATCTTCATCACGAATAGTGTGCTTTGATTTGTACTCAGACTTATCAGGAAATAAAATACAATCTGCTATAGCAATAAAGATAATTTCCTTAAGGTCATGATATTGATCGCCTTTGTCAGCCTGTCTTGAATAGGCTTTAGCAGCATAGTATTGAGCACGTTTTTCAAAGCCCTTAGTTTTAGCGACCTGCATTTCAACTATCACTTGCAGCCCATTTTCATCCCTACAAAGAACATCAACAATGCTTTGTTTTTTAGAAGCAATATCAGGGTCTTGAATAGTACTTAAGAACTCTATATCCTTTATTGTACTTTTGCCAGTGAAGCCAAGGATATCATTAAGGAAGTGAATAAGAATGTCCTTATTTTTTTCAGTACCAAAGATGCGCTTGAACGATATATCATTCTTGGGATCGAGAAACTTGGAAAGAGCCATGAGAAAGTAAGATAAAAAGCATTAATGATTATACACAATTGTGAAGAAATATTCAACATTTTTGTTTTTAGGTCTTATTTTGATCTTCAAGAGTATTGGTGAAAAAAATGTCTTTCATAAATGACCTCAGAATGGCATTTAGATGGAGAATTTACGACTTTTATAACTATCTCTAAAAATGGCCTCAAAACCCAGGATTTTTATAACCTCTTATCTACCGTTTCTTAAACCGCCCCCCTGACATTAAAATGGACTATTATCTGTATTACACTAAAATTAGTATAAAAGCTCCCCGGGCCGGATTCGAACCAGCGACCAATTGGTTAACAGCCAACTGCTCTACCACTGAGCTACCGAGGAATAAACTGGTTTGAATTTATCATGTTGAACGCTGATTGTAAACGGTTTTTGCAATAAAGCGTAGCTGAGCAGCAGAAAACGGTAGAGGAAAGAACTTCGCTTTAACCATATTACACTGGCCCGTTTTATTCTTTGCTTGTTCAAGTATTTTCTGCCGCTTCGCTAGATTGGAGGTGCTCACGATTTACAAAGCACTAAGAGAAAAACTCCAAAGATTAAAAACCACCATTTTAGCTTGTCATAGCGTGAGCATTGGATATACTAGTCCTCAGCAAAACGCAGGCAAATATGTTAGTACAATTTCTATCTAAAACTTCCAAGCAGCTGAAGAAGCATTGTGCATTGTTAAGCAATGAGGAAAAACAAAGTCTTTATAACGAAGTGCTAGAAGAAGTTAAAAATACACCTAGAAATTCTCAAGGCAATATAGATCAGCTAAAGAAGTTGAGTAAAGTAGCTGTTGCAATAGAAGAAACTACTGATAGTGAGTTACTAGAACAGTTTAATGATGGTCATCCGCTGAGAGAAGTTAATATTGCCTATGTTTCTGGAGAAGCTACAAACTATTTATTTAGCCTTGGTGATTCATCAGAACTATATGATTTGAAAGAGAATAGAGAAAAAGCAATTTATCAGGCAATCAAATCAAATGATAGAGAGTTAGTAAAACATCTGCTAATGATTCTTACGTCTGATGAGATAGAGATTGAATTTTTTAAGGAATTAGAGACGTTGCTGTCAGGAGTGTATGAAGAATTAAAAGAAAACTTATCACAAGATATGAAAAATTACCTAGAAAAAAATATAAGTCTAAAACGGTTTATGTATAGTAATGTTGATGTATTAATAGCAAAGCCTGTTGATATACAAGCAATGATTAACCTATTTATAGTTCAATCTGGAGTAAATTATAAAATAGATGAGTTATTACTGATGAAAATAGCAGAAGGCTTAGAAGAAGTGGAATTGCTATCACAAGTAAATCAGATGATAGAGAAACTAAGGGAACATGAAAGGTTTGTAGAATTGGAATATAAGGTAAGAAGGTTAAAATCGGAACTAGCAAGTGGAAAGAGCAAATATTCAAATGAGATTATCAAGTTTAGTATTGAAGAGCGAGAAAGGGAAATGGGGGAGATTGGAAATAAAAGCAACCAAGTAATAAACGAAAGGGAGAAATTATTATCAAGATTTAGCAACAATGCAAATAGAAGACATTAGTGAGCAAGCAATTTGTGGGGTGTTGGTTTTATGTGGAAACTTTAATAAAATCTTAGAATATATTTATTTTGAAATTCATGTGAAAAAGAGTGACCACTGGCAACGGTAGTTACGATAACGCAACTGATTCTTTAGACTACAAAGTAGGACAAAGAGTAAAATATTGGAGATTAGAACGAGGGTATACCCAGAAGGAGTTAGCGAAGAAAATCGGTGTATCATATTGGCTAATACTTCATTACGAAAAAGGGAAACGTAGAATTCCAATCGAAAGGTTATATGCTATAGCAGATGCATTATCAGTAAGTATTAAAGATCTTGTTCCTGTGTCAAATGGAAAAAGTTATCTTGAAAACGAAGAAGAAGAAATATTAAATTTAGTAAGAAAATATAAAACGATTAATGATCAAGAATTATGCAAGGTATTTTATTTATTAACCAAATCTGCTCAGCTCAGTGAAAAAAATAGTAGAAAAGCAGAGAGAATGGAAATAGCAAGAAATCTAGTTAAAGCGGGAGTTTCTGTTGATATTGTCTCAAAAATAATCGGCTTATCTGTTGATAAATATATTAAGAAAAAAACTGATTCTATATTCCAAAAAATAGGGAAAAAGATAAAAGGGTGGAGGCTGGCACGGAAGTATACTCAGTTAGAATTAGCGAAAAAAATCGGTATAACACGTCAAAAAATAAGCAAATATGAGCAAGGACGAACTACTATTCCGCTTGATAAATTATACGACATAGCAGAAGCATTATCGATTAGTATCATAGATCTACTACCTGAATCAGCAGAAGATGAGGATGACAAAGTAGAAAATGAATTACCGAATGTAATTGAAGAATACAAGAAAATTGAGAATCAAGAGTTACGCAATGCGCTAATCAAGTCTTTGTTTGAAGGCATACGAATTTGTGAGGAAAAAATTAGAAAAGCAGAGAAGATTAAAGTTGCAAAGGATTTAGTAAAAGGAGGAATTTCTATTGATATTATTTTGCAAACAATTGGTTTATCTGCTGATCAAATTGCATGATTTGAAAGTTTTTATAGTTGATGAAAGGCATCGCAGCAGAAGTATTGCCACAGTGTATGAAAAAATCATAGCAAATATTAGGCTTTAATAAAGTCCTATGGTAAAGTACATAAGTTTTCTTGTTTCTATAAATATATGTTTATTCCTGTAAGAGAAGTTAGCGACTTTAGCTACGTTAACCTAGTTGGTTCTATGAGCTACAAGATAGGACAAAAAATAGAAAATTGCAGGTTAATGCAAGGATATACGCAGGCAGAGTTAGCAAGTAAGATCGGGTTAACATATCAAGAAATAAACAGCTATGAACTAGGATATATTCTTATTCCGATTGAGATACCATATACAATAGCAGAGGAATTATCAATTAGTGTTACAGATCTACTACCTGAACCAGTAGTAGTAAGGAAAGACAGTTATTGTGAAGATGAGGATGAAGAAATACTCTATCTCTCAAAAATATATGGAAAAATTCAGGATCAAAAGTTACGCAAGGTAGTGCGTCCATTGATCAGATCTGTCTATGTTAGTGAAAAATTTAATCAAGAAGAAGCGAGAATAGAAGTAGCAAAGAATCTAGTTAAGGAAGGGGTTTGTGTTGATGTTATCTTTCAGGTAACTGGCTTATCTACTTACGAATATGATAGTGCAGAAGAAGAAGTTCATACTGATTCTATACACTATAAAATAGGACAAAGAATAAAAAAATGGAGGTTGATAAGAAGATATAATCAGAAAGATTTAGCGGATAAAGTTGGTTTAACACCTAGGAAAATACACAACTATGAGAGAGGATACACAGCAGTTCCATATGACAAATTACATGAAATAGCAGAAGCATTATCGGTCAATGTTAAGGCTCTGCTACCTAAAACAAGAAAAAATAAGGATAGTAAAGAAGAAAATGAATTATTGGGTTTCATAAGTGAGTACAGAAAAACTGAGGATCAAGAATCAGTGGATATATTAGACGGATTAGTAAAGTCTTTATCTGAAGACATGAAGACTGGCAAAGGAAAGGTTAAAAAAGCAGAGAAAATTAAGGTTGCAAAAAATCTACTTAAGTTAGGCGTTTCTATCGATGTTATCTCACGAACAACTGGCTTATCTGCTAAGGAATTTGCGTAATTTGAAGGTATCGTAGCAGAAATTTTATATAGAGCTATCTGATATAACTCTTATTTTTCAAATTTTGAATATGTTGAAAAAAACGACCTCCACAGAAGAGCTTACAGAGGCATTTGAGGTGTTGGACGTCCTTTAAGGTCATCTTTTTGCAATTGCCTCTGTAATATGGCTCTAAAGCCTTTTAAATGAGATATGGTAATTTTTCGCGCAATTATGCCCCAAAAACACCTATTTTTAGGGTTTCCCCAAGTAAACTATAAAGGCAAAGCAGCGACCCATTCTTCTTCAGTTAAAATTTTAATCCCTAACTCCAAAGCTTTTTGATACTTTGACCCAGGTTTTTCACCGACCACCACAATGTCCGTTTTATTTGACACACTTGAGCTTACGTTGGCACCTAAAGATTCGGCTTTTGCTTGCGCTTCTTTTCTTTCCATAGTTGATAGAGTTCCAGTGAAAACTATTGTTTTACCGCTGAAAGGGGAATTACTGGTATTAGTACTAACAGGCAGAATGGTTAATTGATTAGCAAGCTCATTTACCATTTCAATATTATCTTCATTGGAGAAAAACTCTTCCAAGGAATCTGCTGTTTTTTCTCCTACCCCAATTATTCTCATTAGTTGGTAGAGAGCTTTGTCATCAGAAGATAATTTAACCATTACTTCATACCAATTTTCGTAGGACTTATAATGGTTGGCTAGGACTTTTGCTACACCAGGTCCAACATATCTTATTGCTAGGGAAGATATAAACTTTTCAAGCGTTACAGTTCTTCTACTATTGATAGAATCCAGCAAATTAGATACAGATTTTTTACCCCATCCCTCTAGCCCACTTAAGCTGAATTTTTTGAGCTTTTCTTCCAGAGCAAAAATGTCGGATATTTTCCTTACCAAACCAAGGTCATGAAGGGACTCCATTTGCTTACCACCAAAACCAGTAATATCAAGACCTTTCTCAGAGACAAAATATTTTAGCTTTCCTATTTGCTGTGCTGGGCAGATGTTTTCTCCGGTACATCTTTCCCAGTCATCAATATCGCTCCCGCATTCAGGGCAGGTGTCGGGAAAAACAAACTTTGGTGCATTTCGAGAACGAGCACTTTTATCAACATCGATAATTTTAGGAATTACATCGCCAGATCGAGCTACTACCACTACGTCGCCTTCTCTTATGTCCTTGCGCTCAATTTCATCTTTATTATATAGAGTTGCTCTTGTAACGATAACCCCTCCTATATTTATTGGAGCTAATTGAGCAACTGGTGTTAATTGGCTCGTTCTGCCGACTTGTACTAATATCTTCTCTATTTTAGTTTTTCCATGAGCTGCAGGAAATTTGTGAGCTATTGCCCATCTAGGAGCTTTATTTGTATTACCTAGACGTTCTTGCAACTGTAAGTTATTGATTTTACAGACTATTCCATCAACATCATAACCCAATTCATGGCAATTATCATGTATTCTATGATAAAACTTCAGCATTTCGTCCAAGTTTTTTGCTAAACATTGATGCTCATTTACACAGAATCCAAGCTTTTTCAGCTTATTTAATACTTCAGATTGGGTTTTTTCTGTTCCGCCGATCAAAGAGTATGCAAAATATTTCAATGGCCTGCGAGCAGTAACTTCTGGATTTAGCTGCCTTAATGAGCCTGAGGCTAAGTTACGTGGGGTGGAGAATTCATTGTTTTTATTTAATTTTAAAAAGTCATCATTTCTGATATAGACTTCTCCTCTGATTTCCAATCTACCCTTTATGTCAGGTAACACTTTAGGCAATCCTTCTATAGTCGCCACATTTTTTGTCACATCCTCACCATATTGGCCGTTTCCACGAGTCAAACCCTTAATGAACACACCATCTTCATAGATTGCAGAAAAAGACAACCCATCGATCTTTGGCTCACATATGATTTCTAACTCATGCACATTTAGAAGTTTTCTGACCCTAGCAAGGAATTCTTCAAGGTCTTCTTGTTTATAGGAGTTATTCAAAGAGAGCATAGGCACAATATGCTGTACTTCCGCAAACCTTTCATCAGGTGCAGCTCCAACTGTTACATCAATTCCTAGAAGTTGTGCTTTGGCTTTCAGATCATCGTATTGTGCATCAGTTATTTCTGAAGTATTTTTCTGATAGTACAACTCATTGTGATGTTCTATTTCTTTTTGTAGTTTTATTGCATTTTTACTCATAAAGTACCTCTTTTTGTGACTATTCCAGTATACAGCGTCAATCGTAAATAAATTATTGACTCATGCACTCGCTACCGCCGTGTTTTTTGGGTAGAATGTTTGTACTGCGAGTGGGCCTTATTAAAAGTATAATATTTAAATAGAAATAGTGAGATATTTAATTATTAGAGATCTTGGTCTTTACAGATTTCTACGTCCGAGTAATAAAGCTTTAATACACTTTGATAACACTATATAAATTCTCAAGATTTGTGCAACAATGACTACTACCAAAAATAAAATAGATCCTGATTCTTTATGCTATCAAATAACTCAAAAGGCAAAAGATATTAGGTTAAAGATGGGGTGCTCTCAGATTGAGTTCGCAAAAAGAGCTGGTGTAGCAAAGTCAACGGTTATAAATTATGAGCTAGGAGTATACAGTATTGAACCTACAACTCTCGAGAGGATGGCAAATAAATTATATTATGACATTGACGTTTTCTTTCCTGAGCCACCAGAAGGACTATATATTAGTCGCGAAAATAAGCAGGCATTTTGTTTATTGCAATCCCTAAAAAGAATTAAGGACCTGAAAGTTCATGAAGCAGTGTGTACACTAACTAGATTTTTGTCAGAGGGAATTAAAGTTAACAAGGCTATAACAGAAGTAAGGCCTATAAAATCCCAAATGGCACAAAAGGCAAAAGACTGGCGGTTTATTAGAGGTTATACACAGGTGGAGCTTGCGGATAAAGCTGGGTTATCACGGACTCAAGTCAATACATACGAAAGAGAAATATTGTCATCATTCAAGCATATACCTGAATTAGCAAAAGGGCTATCAATAAGTTTTGTAGTTCTACTGCCTACATCAAAAGCAGAAAGTTATTGTAAAGATGATAATGGTCAAGGAGAAAACAAGATATTCCATATAATGAAAGAATACAAAAAAATTGAAAATACAAAGATAAAAGATTTATGGAGCTCATTTTTAACCAAGTTAATAAAAATTTGTGAAAAGGAAGAGGAAAGCTGAAGGAAATTTATCTGCCTCTTCCCTTATATTTACCTCGGATTGAGGCCTGTGCCTTGACAAATAGCTCCCAATACCCTTTTTCACTCCCTTCTTCGTTTATCAGATGTGCTAAACGCCACATCAATTCCCTCTCGAGTATTGACTTCTTTGTCCATTTACCCACCGGTTTTGCAATTCCTACTATTTTTAGATCTTCTTTATAAACTCGGATATCATCTGGATTATGTTCAATTTCCTCTCCACTCTCTTCTACTACTATCACCTTTCTGGCAGGACTTTTATACACTCTTCTGCTCAGAAGGGAAAATATTTTAATAGCAACAATTATTATTATGCCACATATACAAATTTGCTCGTAGAACATCGCTTCTACTCCCATATTATTCCATGACGCAAAAATATTTTCATAATTTCCTTATTTTTATCAGCCATAGCGTTTTTTAGTGCTGTGTAACCTTCTTCAGAGTTATAAAAACATTTCAGATCAACATCTGCTTTTCTACGCAGCAACAATTCCACAATTTCTTTGTTGCCATTCATCACAGCTAAGTGTAACGGTGTGCAACCATCTCTCCCGGTTGTGTTGATATTGGCTCTACTGCGTAATAGAAGCTCTACGTGATCTTCTTTATTCAATGAAACTGCTATGAGCAGAGGAGTACTACCTTTTTTGTCTTTCACCTCAAGAGAAGCACCTGCTTTTATCAGCAATCCCAACATTACGTTGTCAGCATATTGTACAGCCAAATGTAGTGGAGATTGACCTAGACAATTTAAGCAGTTATTATTGGCACCAAATCGCAACAAAGTTTGCATAACTTCTATACGCTGATACTTTACTGCAAGATGTAGGGGAGTATTACCGTAAATATTACGGACACTGATATTTTTACTCCTTATTACAATAATGTCTACTATTTCCGTATAGCCAAATATAGAAGCAATATGCAGTATTGTATTTCCTTCTTTGCCTGTAGCATCAACATTAGCACCATGTTGGACAAGGGATTCAATAGTTCTATGCAAGTTCTTTGCTGCACAAAAATGTAAGAACCAAATACCCAATCTGCTATTTATGATCCATGCGAAGACTGCATGAACCAATAAAAAGAGCAAACTAGGGTTGTTAAGCTTCTCGACCTTTTTGGAAGCATCTTGTAAGATTTTCTCAATTATCATACATACCCCACACAAAATGTGCTTACGTATAAGTATGTAGTGACAAATATTTTTAAATTATTAACTCATGCACTCGCTACCGCCGTATTTTTGGGGGTAAAACATTTATGTTACAAGTGCGCTTTATTAAAAAGATAATATTTAAGTAGAAATAGTGAAGTATTTAATAGACTTGTTAATCGAGATCTCTGGAAATTTGTTTGGGATCTTTTTTTGCTGGCTCAATTGCTACGTTATCCAGCTTTTCTGGCTCAGCTACAGCTTTTGCTTTGTGTTGTTTAATGACTTTCTTTAATGTTTTGACTGCGATAAAATTGATACTGAAAACGCATGCGGAAGTTATTGCAAGTGCTGGAAAAGTGGGCAAATTGAACATTGGCAAAATCGCTATAATCGTTCCAGCAGATAGAAGAAACGCTAACTTTTTGCTTCCTATGATCTTGTTTTTCTTAGCTTTTATGGGATTCAGGCTTTTTAGCTTACCTTTTAGCTTTTTGAAGCCATTTTTAAACATATTCCCTTTTCCCAATTCCTTCTCTACAGATTTTGTTTTTAAGCTTTTTATTTTTTCTTTTATTCCTTTTTTATCTTTTTTTGCTTTAGAGGTTACTTTCGAGTATAGGTTAGGTTTCACCACAATTTCAGAGAGCGGTTTTGGCTTATCGTTTGAAGTTTTAGCTTCTTGATTTTTAGTTACGGCTTTATGTTTTTTGGATGAAACTATGTTTTTTAAACGTTTCTTTGCTTTTTTATATAAGTTCTTTATCTTGCTTGGCATCGTTTATAGTTCAATATTGCAAAATCTATCTATTGCTTCCTGGTTGTCCTCTATCATTGCATTTGCCTCTTGCTGAAGAGATTTGATATTTTTTGATGTAATATTATCCATGTCAGGTGATGCTATTTTTAATTGCGATTGTATGCGTATATATTTATCAGCTATAACTTGATCAAGTTGGTAGTTGACTGCATCTAAACTTGAAGAAAACATCACATGTAGTAGTGGTTTTATCCAGCTTATTTTTCCTAATCTTCTTGAATTAGCTATGCTTCTATCTGTTCTACCAGTACCTATCGATAACAGCACAATATCGTCATTTGGAAATAACCTTTTACCACTAGCATAAGCACAAGCCGCTGGATTATTGGCAAACACCCCGCCATCTACTAATAATTTATCTGTCTGGTCAATTTTTAGACGTTTTGGTGTGAAATAGGTAGGTGCTGCTGTTGTAGCTCTGAGTGCTTCTTTTAGTTTGATAAAGTTTCTATCTTCTCTCCAGCTTTTGAAGAAAAATGGGCAGTTATTGTGAATGTCATAACTGGTGAGCAGTAGATTACTCGCAACATCGGCCATAGTACTTTCACCAAAGTATTTGTTGAGAATAAATTCCATATTTCTATACGAGTACTGAGAACCACTCAGCCAAGAAGCAATTGATTTTCTCCAAAATGATGATTGAAAGATATAAGCTCCATACTCTTGGTAAAGTCCAACTAAATCATTGGCAGAGTATTGAGGTTTATTGCTTTTACAAAGTCCAGCAACAATAATCCCACCGGTTGAGGTTCCTGCCATTAAGTCAAAAATTTGAGAAATTGGCTTTTTTGTTCTAGATTCAATTTCTGCTAGAATAATGGCAGGAATTATTCCTCTGATTCCACCTCCATCAACAGATAAAATATACTTTGCCACTTTTTTATTTTTGTCTCTGCTCAAGTTCATTAACTTCCTCAGCAAGGTTTTTGACCCTTTCTTCAAGGCGATAGATGATTTCTGTAGTCCTTTGATTTTGCTCTATAAATTTATCATGCATATGCACTCTTAAATCGAGTTTTGCCAGCCACCAGATAAATGCTATTGTTTGTATCACCATAGTAGCAATTACTGCTACAGGGATCTTTCCTGTACTTTGGTTTTTCATCTTAAAGTTCTCTTGCACAAATAGCTGCGTATTGATATATACAAGATTCATCAAAATTACGTCCAAAAAATCTTTTCTAATACACCTACGACAATGTTGCCAATAATTTAAAACTTGAAAAAAGTATTTCCAGAAAACTTTTATGTCCAAAAGTAAGAGCTCCATTTATTTATGACGCTAATGACGAACTAATTATCAGCTTTAATGTAGTGGATTAATAATGAGCATATTATTTAAATGGAATGTTATGAACAGTAAAGAAAGATTTGCCATACGAGTTAGTTATGAACCTGATAGGTTGGCAGAGGTATATTTATTAGACGCCTACACAAAATTAATGCCAGTGCTAAAGTATTCAGTAAATGCAAATAAAAAAGAACTTCAAGGAGGATCAAATGTTAACAGTAAGCTTATATGCAAGAGTTTCTTCAGAAAAACAAGTACAAGAGAATACGATTGCAAGTCAACTTTCAGCTTTAGAAAATAAAATTAAAGCAGATGGGCATGAATTGCTAGATGAACATAAATTCGTTGATAATGGCTATAGTGGATCTAATTTAGTTCGTCCTGCCTTAGAAAAATTACGTAATAAAGTAGCAGAAGGTAAAATTGACATAATCTATACGGCTACCGTTATATAAATAAACAGATGGAAGGAGGACAAGCTCGGTTTGAAGTTTATGAAGAAGAAGCGGAAGTGGTTCGTAAGCTATTTTCTTGGATAGGCAGAGAAAGAATGAGTGCTGGAGAAGTATGTCGACAGCTAAATACCATGTCTATCATGTCAGCGAAGGGAAAATGCTGGAATAAAGGCACGCTTTGTGGTACACTAAAAAATCCTGTCTATAAAGGACAAGCAGCTTTTGGTAAAACAAAGGTAGGTGCAAAGCTGCCGCAAATAAGACCATACAAACATTCCTGTGAACAACCTAAAAAGAATAGTTCTACCTATCGTGTTGGAAGGGAACATTGGATTTACATTCCAGTACCTAAAATAGTTGATGAAGATTTGTTTGATATAGTTCAAAAGCAATTAGCTGAGAACGCAAAAAGGCAAAGAGCAAGACAAATAGGAACAACTAATCTATTGCAAGGCTTATTGGTATGCAAGCGTTGCCAGTATTCTTATTATGCTAAAAGATATGGCAAGTCTCAAAAAAAATGTTATCGTTGTATTGGCGCAGATGCTTACCGTTTTGCTGGTAATAAGATTTGTAATAGTAAAACAATTCGTGCTTCTACATTAGAGACAGCTGTGTGGGAAGAAGTTAAAAGCCTATTAAAAAATCCAAACAGAATTTTAAAGGAATATCAGCGGGAGAGTAGACCAGTGGAACTTCCCCTACCAGTCTCTCGCAGAACTGTACATAAACCTCTCAGCTTATACAGCTCCCATTATTTAGCCTTTTTGACCCTAAACCTAGTGTCCAATGATAGAAAATATTTGGAGACCTATCTCTCACCTTTCCTAGAAATTGTCTTGCTAGTCTTCCGTGACTCCTGAGTCTCTTATATTTCCTTTTGACCCACTTTTCTAGATGCCGCTCTACATTCTTTAGAGATTTGTAGACCTCAGTTCTGTAAAATTTGCCATAGTACTGATACCAGCCTCTGACTATTGGATTTACTTTTCCTGATATCTCCTCTAATGTTATATGCGTATTTCGTAGCATTTTCCATGATCTTATGGTTGTAGTAATCTTTTTCTTGGCCTTGTTGCTAATTGCTGGGAGAAATGAAACAAAATGCTTCCCTATTTTATTTCTTGCTAACCTGGGTCTGAATGTGTAACCCAGAAAATCAAAACTTTGTTTAGGAAATTCATCTCTCCTATTGTCATCCTTACAGTACACTATCTGTGTCTTTTTAGGATGTATAGCCTTTCTTATAATAGTCCGAATGCGATAAGATATGTGTTTATGGCTATAGCAGGCCAGTAGCATATTACGGTCTGTTCGGATTATTGTAAAAAAAGCTATACTTTCAACCTATACTCAGCCAATCTTTCTTCGATCATTACTTTCACAAATCTTGTCTGTTTCTCTGTTCTGCAGTGCACTATCGCATCGTCCACATATCTCTCAAATGGTACCGTCGGATAGTTCTTTTTCATCCATATATCAAACACATGATGCATGAATATATTAGAGATGATTGGGCTAACTGAACCTCCTTGCGGAACTCCTTTATCCCTAACTACTTTACTGCCATCTGCAAGTTGTATAGGGGATTTCATCCACCTTTCAACATATAGTATGACCCATTTGCAGTCTGTGTGTTTCTTGATAGCCTGAAGTGCTAAGTCGTGATCCAGATTGTCGAAGAACCCTGATATATCAAGGTCTACCACCCAATCGTACTTCCAGCATCTCTTACGCGCTGTATCTACCGCATCCAATGCTGATTTATTCGATCTATAACCATATGAATCCTCATGGAATTTTGGCTCCACTAACGGTTCGAGATACATTGTTACTGCTGTTTGCGCTATCCTATCTGATACTGAAGGAACACATAAAATTCTTTGTCCTCCTCCCATATCTTTCGGTATTGCTACAGCTTTTACAGGCTCTGGAAAATAACTTCCGGATGACATACGATTCCATAGTTTGTATAGATTATCTTTTAGATTTTCCTCAAACTTTGTTATCGAAACCCCATCTACACCAGCAGCACCTCTATTTTTCGATACTTGTTTATAAGCTCTCCAAATAAGTTGCTTTGGTATATCAAAAGACTTTGTTTTATTCATTAACTCCTCCCTTTCGGTTGATAAATAACTAAAACTAAATAACTCAGCTCCTTCGCTCCATTTCCATTACAGAAACTTCTTCACTACTACGAGCTGATCCGCCCCTGTTTTCCGCATCGGTACTCTCATCCTCAGAGATCAGCTCCTTGGATTTCTCCCTTATCATCGAAACGACAGGTTCCCGCAGTTCCACGCAATAGCCCAAAATAGATTCATGCCACCTCTATGCCGGACGCCATCTATCCAGTAAACAAGCTCCCGATAGATTTATCCCAGGTTAAGTCTAACCCCTGGTTTTGACATCATCCAATTCCTTTCGACACTTTATCAGTGGTTCATTTTCATTCATCTCTCTATTTTACACATGACGCATATTTGCGCCTTTTCCATAACGCTCACTACCTTAGCTTTTTACCAAAGCAGCTTATGGTTGTTTGAAGCCTGCTCTTGTAAGCCGGCTCCGAGGGGCCCACCCCCATCTATTGCGTAGCTTTTGCACTTAGTTTGCTCTTACTTGAACATTCCTTGTGTCTCTACGGCACACTAAACTCTGGAACCTTAAAATAAATGAATTAAAGTTCCCTAAAGGTTTCTTTACTACCTCCACATACCCTATTTACCCATGAAGACAATACTTCATCATTGCTAATCTCTTTTATAGCATACTTTTCATTCCATATGCCACATCTAGTGAAATTACCTTTCTCTACTGCTTCTTGAAGTTTCACTCCCCCAAAAAGGCAGTTTTTTCCTATTTCTTCGCCTCTTTTTTGTAACTCAGCCCACATTTCCTTGTTTTCTACTCTGACTTGTACTTGATCATATTTTTTTACATCGTGGTACAATATAATATTTAGCTGACCAATGCTTGTAGGAAATTGTAATATAATAGAGCTTTCATCTGACATATCGATATAGTTTCTTATACCTCCCTTCTCGCTTTTAACCTCAACTGCATCATTACCAATTTTTAAAATATTACTTCCTAACTTTCTCAGTATTTTGGCTACCTCTACCTTGCTTCTAAGAAACTTCCCATTAGTTATTCCTGTTGAACTAAGATATAACCGAATTCCTGTGCCTTTTTGATTAAATTTTTTACAACCCTCTCTTTGTAACGTGTTTCATAATAGTCCATACCTCTTTCTACATATTCTTGTCCATACTTCAACATACTATAAAAGATACATGCTAATTTCCTTGCCGTAGCAGTAATCGCTTTTGGTGCACCTAGTCTTTTTTTTAACCTTCTACAATATGCACCTATTCCGCTATTGCTTCTTGATACACAGTGAGCAGCCATTCGAAATGCATTCGCGGCACGATTAATGACTTTACGTGTTCTTGTGCTAAACACTTTTTCCCCTGTAATTTTATTAGCAGGGCTTAGCCCCAACCACGAAGTAAAATGCTTCTCTGATCGCCATTTATTATAGTTAACACCAACTTCCGAAATGATAGTTTGTACAGTTAGTATATCCAATCCAGGAATTTTGGTAAAATCTATACCAGTTACTCGATATAATTCTTCATGCAAAGCAAAGTTTGGTTTACTTTTTCTATGCTTATTTTTCTCTTCACCTAACTTTTTACTCTCATCAGACTTTGTCTCAAATGTTTTATAATATTCTTCAATGCTCCTGTCACATTCTGCTACTTTTTCCTGATAAATATTATATAGCTCAAATTCTTGCTTTAATGTAAATAGGTGTTCTTTTCTATAGTTTCCTGCTAATGCTTTTGCAATAACAGATTTATCACTTTTTATTCGTCCATCTCTTAGTTCAGCCAATTTTTCAGGATTACTCTCACCATCTATTATTGCTTTAATAATTTGCATTCCAGTTACACCAGTTGTATCGCTTATAACTCTATGTAGTTGAATATTCATTTGTGTTAGCGCTTTTTGCATACGCAAAGTATGTGTAGAAGCATTTTCAATTAAATTTTTACGTTGCCGAACATAACTACGCAATACACACATTTGATCATCTGGCCTAAATGACCCTTGGAGTAACCCGTAACTGTGTAGTTGTTGAATCCATTGACAATCTTGCACATCTGATTTTCTCCCAGGTACATTTTTAACATGTTTTGCGTTTACCAGTTTTACTTCAAATCCGTGTGATTCAAGTACTTGAAACAAAGGAATCCAGTACACTCCTGTTGACTCCATGGCTACTGTATTAACTTTACATTTTTTCAACCATTTTGCTATGTTGTAGAGATCTTCCGTAAAGCAGCTAAATTTTTGTATACGTTGTTCATCGCTTCCTTCGGGTACACATACATAATGTACAGCCGAGCCAACATCGATTCCTGCTGCATTAGGATTCGTTATCTCTAATTTACTTTTGACCTTTGCCATTTTTAATCTCCATTATATAATAATCCATAGTTGAGAAGTGCTTAAGCTTGGGACGGTTGAGTTATACATTCTTCTAATCGAGGTAGCCCAAAAGGCTCCATCAGTGGTTTGACCGTTCCTCCAAAGCCACGCTATTCTACGGGCACTTAAGGCACCATTGCACAGTTCGGCTATAACTGCAAAAAGCTCTTCTCTACAAAATTATATATAAAATTTGCCACACACTCAGCTAGGAAGTTTCTTTTTGGTTTGACAGGTTTTATCTGTCCGGCGCTATTATCAGAAAATTCTATATATGATGTTGTATTGTCTATCTCGAGATCTATTAAGGATCCTTCTTGAACAGCACTTTCGCCAGCTTTTTCTAGTTCTTCTAGTTGCTTATCTATCTGTAGCTGAACTTCTGGTTGTAGCTCATCATAGATTTCACCTATCAGTTTATTCTGTAGTAGAGTATCATGAAACTCTGCACCGCTTAACATTAATTTACGTATTACCTTTTTACGATCAACCTTATCAAATTTATGAAAATGTGTACCTAATACTACATACTCTGAGAAACTCCATTCCCCATCATTACATGCATTTAGCCTTGTTCCATCACCTATTACTTCATCTATAACTTTGTTCATCTCTTTTGGGGTTTTTGCTTTTACCACTCCACTCTTAAACCAGCTCAACTTTTCACTTTCGCTTATACTTGGCTTTATTTTTTGCAAGGCGGAGGTAAATGGATTTTTATCTTCTTGATCACTTGCAGGTTTTGTGCCATAAACATAGTCAAATCCTTTCCCACAGTTGATTTTGTTTTCGCGAACTTCTCTACCAGGGAAAGGTGCTATTTCCTCAGGCTTTTTAGCCTTATTAATTTTGCTTACAAAGGTGTTAGTACGACCTATTCCTACAATAGCATTTAACACCTCACCTTTTGATAATCTATCAAGATCAATGTTTAACTCGTAAGTACTTCCTTCTTGATCATCAAAAGGTACAATTATTTTATTAACCATATTAGCCTCCGCTATTAAATATACTTTACTAAGTCTACAACCGACTTTATTACTTTATTATTAACTTAATATATACTTTCTCATTAATTATAAGTAATAATTAATGCACTTGCAAATACTTTCTTCATTCAAGTAGTTAAACAACTCATGAAAATCTTCAAACATCTGCTTTATAACAGTCCTTGCTCTTTAAAGCTAAAATACCCAACACTTGTGATGATAATGTGATCCAGTAACCTAATCCCTATAGTCTGACAAGCTTTAGCCAAGTCTTTAGTTACAGCTTCATCCTCATCAGATGGCTTTAACCTTCCTTCTGGGTGGTTATGCGATATTATTATTGACGTCGCTTTTCTTATTAATGCCTTTCTTGTTACTTCTCTTATGTAAAAAGGTACCTTATCCACTGTACCAGTGAACACTTCTTCCCCCTTTAAACGGCACTTTTGATCAAAATATATTATTTTCATCTTTTCCTCCTCTGAATAACCAATACTCACCCTTAAATATTTTACGATGGTTTCCAAGTTATCCATTACAGGTCCTTTCTTTAACTCTTCTCTTGGTACTCTCTTTGCAGCTTCCTTTAGGCATAAAATTACTGCTACTGTAGAGTCAGTTATCCCTTCTATAGTTTTCAAGTCATCTATTTCCTGGCCTAAAACTCCTCCTATTCCAAAATTATCTATTAGCTTTCTAGCAATAATTCGAGCTTCTTCCCTGTCATGCACTGCACTTAGAAACGTTTCTATTACTTCACGATCAAGTAGAGCTTTACCGTTGCTTTCTAATGCTCTGAATTCTATTTCTTCTCTACGATCTTTCTTATTATTCATAAAAATTACCCTTCACTAATAACAAAATGTTTTTATATATTTACTGCTGTTTTTTTGTCAGCATTGGCATAAAGCCATAGCTTTTGAGTGAAGTCAAATCAATTTTTCAATCTTTTTTACTTATTTTTTCATTAAAAAGCAAAGATATTAATAGATACTGATTTTTTTATTTTAAATTTGTTGAATTTCGTCTAAAGAGATGCCTACTGTTTTTAAAATAATATTGATAGAAATTCCTTCCTTAACTAAATTCTTTGCAATTCTCATCTTTTCTACTTTCTTCACTTTCTCTTTGCAAATTTGTATGCTTTCAAACAGAGATTTTATTAGTACATGACGTAGTTCTTTGCTTTTGATCTTTTTGTATTCTTCTATTAACTTTGATAGCTCTGCTTCACTATTCTCATTTTCTGTCGTTTCTGGAAGTAGATCTGTAACACTAATTGATAGTACCTTTGCTATTTCATCTAACATTTCAAGTGAAACAGCAGCTCGTCCTTGTTCATATTCATATATTCTTTGATTTATTATGCCCACTTTACTTGCTAAATCTTCTTGAGTGTATCCTCTTCTCAACCTCCATTCTTTTATTCTTTGACCTACTTTATACGGAATAGAAATTTTTTTCTCATCATTATCATATTCATCAATAGATAAACTGGTCGTTTGAGAGATAGAAACTCCTTCCTTAACTAAACCCTTTGCCACCTCTACTTTTACTGCCTTTCCACTTTCTTCCTCACTAATACGGATGAATTTAGTTAATAAATAAAACGTTTCACGTAATTCTTGGTCCTTAATCTCTTTATGTCTTCTTACTAGATTTAATATCTCTTCTTCCTCATACCTTTCCTCATTTGATACTTCTTGTCCGCAAGCTAGATCTCTAGCAGTTGTTGATAATGCTTCTGCTAATTCATATAACTTCTTAATTGAAATTCTGCGCGTTCCTTTTTCATATTGTAGTACTACTTGATACGTTACGCCAATTTTTCCCGCTAAATCTTTTTGAGTATAACCTCGCTTTAACCTCCAGCTTTTTACATTTTGTGCTATTTGGTACCTTATCGAAATATTTGCCATAAATATTATATAGGTTAATACTACCAAACAAAAGATATACAAAAACTTCTATGTTTCAATTTTAGTTGAATATTTCTTCACAATTGTGTATAATTACCAATGCTTTTTACGTACTCTTGCTATGGCTCTTTCGAAATTTCTCGATCCAAAAAATGATATATCGTTCAAGCGCATCTTTGGTACTGAAAAAAATAAAGATATCCTTATTCACTTTCTTAATGATATTCTTGGCTTTACTGGGAAAAGCACAATAAAGGATATAGAGTTCTTAAGTACTATTCAAGACCCTGATATTGCTTCTAAAAAACAAAGCATTGTTGATGTTCTTTGTAGAGATGAAAATGGGCTGCAAGTCATAGTCGAAATGCAGGTCGCTAAAACCAAAGGCTTTGAAAAACGTGCCCAATATTACGCAGCTAAAGCTTACTCAAGACAAGCTAGTAAGGGTGATCAATATCATGACCTTAAGGAAATTATCTTTATTGCTATAGCAGATTGTATTTTATTTCCTGATAAGTCTGAGTACAAATCAAAGCATACTATTCGCGATGAAGATACTAATGAGCATGATCTAAAAGATTTTTACTTTATATTTATTGAGTTGCCTAAATTTCCAAAAACCAAAGAAGATCAGCTTTCAAGTATAGTTGAAAAATGGGTCTACTTCTTTAGATATGCAGACGAAACTAGTGAAGACGAGCTAGAGAGAATAATAGGAAGTGATCTAATAATTAAAAGAGCATATGAAGAACTAAATAGATTCAACTGGTCAGAAAAAGAATTTATTGCCTATGAACAGGAGATCAAGCGTATTCGTGATGAACAGGCTGTACTTGCTCAAAAACTCGATGATGCTACTCAAAAAGGTAGACTAGAAGGCATCCAAATCGGCCATGAAAAAGGTAAAATTGAAGGTAAAATTGAAGTTGCAAAAAATTCACTCAAGGCCGGTGTCTCCATAGATGTTATAGCTCAAATTACCGGTCTCTCTCATTCTGAAATTTTACAACTCAGGGAAAAAACATAAATACTACAACTTATTCATTTTACTTTTCAACATTTATGAAAATCTTTCCTAAGTTAGACATACCACATAATTAAGAGTCTAATGAACTGTCTAAAACAGCTATAAAGATTGCACATAGAATTATATAAATTATAGCCTTTCTTATAATAGTCCGAATGCGATAAGATATGTGTTTATGGCTATAGCAGGCCAGTAGCATATTACGGTCTGTTCGGATTATTGTAAAAAGAGCTATACTATTATAACGTTACCCAAACTTCTATATCAAAGCTACGTACTGTAAGCTCAATATGGAAAACACATCAACCATTTAGCATTTAATGTCTACTTCATCCATGTTAGTATTAGAACCATCAAACTTGCTACTGGTTGTTTCCCTAATTATTTTGGCTACCCTCACTTTAAATTTTCCACTACTTGGCTATTACCCCTTACATTATAACCTACCTATTAAGATTACCTCCAAGCTTGGTTACTCCTATCTCAGAAAGATAAGTTGATACTTCTGAATGGCTGTGAACTGAAGCATTACTTAAATAACTTTGAGGCTCTAAACTTATCTGCTGTTTTTTTGTACCATCAACTTCTAATCTACCATCTCTGTTGTGTAATATCTGCTCTATTGATTGATTTAGCAGACCCTTATTAAATTGAGCTATAAACTTGTCAAATTTCTTCGGACTTAATTTACCAGCTTCTCCGTCAGGACATGCTTTCTCTACATACGATTTTAAAATCCCTGAAATCTCATTAAATTTACCACTCATGATTTTTCCTGTAACTTCTTTCTGTATTCCCACAAAATCAATATTTAATCGATGCATTGACACACCACTTTTTAATCCAGCTTGCTCTACTACTTTCTCAAATCCCTTTGTAATATTGAGTGCATATCCCTGTGCCTCTCGTGGAGATATAGACTGATCTGCTGTAGAAATATACTTTTGACCTGTAACTTTTCTAACCAATAAATCAAGTAACATTATCGTACCATTTACATCCATTTTTGCATCTACTTGTGAGATTGGACTTGAAGTGCTTGATGTTTCCTTAGATAATGTAGGTTTAGAATTTAGTAATCCACCTACAGAGCCTTTTACCCAATCAAATAAACCATTTATCCAGGAAGATAGTTTTATTGCACTGCTTGTTGCTATTTCAGGTTGATTACTTGAATCTATAGCAAGTGGTTTTCTTGACATATGATGACGAGCATGATCTCCATGGTGATGACGGCGTTTGCGTTGTGCAGGTCTATCTTTTTCTTTATTGAGCTCTTTCTCTAAATAATTGACAACATTATTATGCCCTTTATCTCTAGCAAGATCCAGTGGTGTTTTATCATCTTTATCTTTAGCATTTATATTGGCCCCTTCGTTTATAAGGTACTTTACCACATCCAGGTAACCACCATCAGAAGCCCAGTGTAATGGTGTCCAACCGTCCTTGTCAATCTCATTAATACTTACCCCTTTACTGAGAAGAAGTTCTATAATGTTTTTATTATCGTGCTCAGCAGCAATGTGGATAGGCTCTCTGCCATAAACGTTTTTAGCATTGATACTAGCACCTTCTTTTACTAAAAACTCTGCAGCCTGTAGGTGACCAAACCTGGCAGCATAGTGTAAAGGTGCCCAATCATATTTATCAGTATCGTTAACACTCACTTCCTTGCTGAGAAGAAACTCTATAATATCCTTGTGATTTTTTTCAGCAGCAATATGTATAGGTTTTCTATCTAAAATGCCCACATCTATAGCATTAACATTAGCGCCCTGACTAACAAATTTTCTGACCTCAGAGAGATCTCCATTTTCTGTAGCAGTCAATAATTTTTTGTCTAATTGTGTTTGTTTTAAAAATTCTACTATGTCTGTGTAATTACCACGAATAGCCAAGTCTAAAGGTGCCTGATTATGAGTATCCTTAACCTCAGTGTCAGCACCTCTATTAAGAAGAAGTTTAACTGTACTTAACCTATTCTCTAGTATAGCTCTGTATAAAGGTGAACGACCATCATTGTCTCTATCATTAATAGCACTTGGATCTTTATCCAAAAAAAACTCAACTACTTCAAGCTTACGACTAAACTGGGCAGCTACATGTAACGGAATACTACCGTAAATATCTTTAGCTCTAATACTAGCACCGTTATCAAAAAGAAACTCACCTATATCCAGCTTATTGTAAGAAGCAGCAAAATGTAAAGCTCTCCAACCATACTTGTCTTGAGCTTCAGTATTTGCACCATTGCGAATGAGAATTCTGACAATATCAAGATTCCCTTCCATCACAGCGAAATGCAAAATTGATTCACCGTTCTCATTTTGAGCATTAATGCTAGCACCTTGATCAATAAGCTCTTTAACTTTACCAAGATTATTTTGCTTTACAGCATCAAACAGCTGCTCAGTTGATAAAACTAATTTTTCTTTATTAAATTCCACTATAACATCTTCTGAGTTACAAATAGAAGCTATACACTTTGAGTTAGAAACTATTGCATCATTAAAATCGAACATCATTTCCCTTGCTGGTTGATAAGTATTCCAGTTTTCTACTTTTACAAAAGTGTTATTTTTATGTGATAGCAATAAGGTATCATTCATAACTCTCATACCGAAATCTAATATAGATTTACCTTGCAAATCAATCAGACCAATATCATTCTTATTAATAGGTTGATTATGATAAATCTGTAATCCTTGTTCATCTGGCTTGTAATACCTCAAAGAACTAAAATCATCAGCTCTTTCTCCAAATTCTTCTGGTTCGATAATTCTATCATTTAGCTCTATAGATAAATCCCAATTTTTCTGAATAGAAGAATAATAATTCGATATTGATAATGCTCCTCTATCTGATAACAATAGCAAATCATTATTTAGCTTCAAAAAAAGCACCTTGTCTGAATCAAATGTAAAACAATTATGATGATTTAAAAGGTCAGTGCCATTAACACTAAATCTTCCATCTACTTTCAAGCTATGAGAGCAATAATCTCGCTCTAATTCTCCATCCTGAAGTTTGTAATATTCTTGCCCATCAAATGTAACTGTGACATCTTTATAATCTGGTAGCAAGGTTACATTTAGGCCATTTTTATTAATCTTTATTTCTCCTTTTTTATTTTCTATAAATGGTATATCATTTAATGTACAATTTAATTGGCTAAAATCTAATATACCATTTGCTTGAGCAATCGTAATATTAACGTTTCTGTTATCGAAAAGATAAAGATGACTTATATTACTTGGAGCTTCCCAGTAAAAATTATGATGTTCTTTATCAGGATAAAAAATATGATTACTGGAACTACCTATAGTACTATGATAATTAGCACTTGATAATTGCTTTGTAATATTAAAGTTTGAATTGTCTATCTTTCGTAAATTATCTAATTCATCATCATTACTCAAGCTTTTTGTCACATGCAAGTTTGTTACTACGCCAGTCTTATCATCTATTTTTGTTGGTGTTACAAATAAACCATCTGCTGTTTTTACTGATGTTTGTTTATCTACACTTATAAAAGCTCCACTTTTATTGTAGATATTTGTTATATTATTAGCATGAGTCATACTACCTATATCACTAAAATTTATCGGCAATAATACTAAGCCTTTCCCATAAATAGAATCACCAAAATAACCCTTTATTGCAGTAAAGTTTTTTGCTGTTATTACATCATTTCCACCTTTACCGTCTACATAACCTGCATGAGAAACTTCTATATGATTAGCTTTGCTACTGCCAATGAGAGAGTGTATATTCTCTGAATCTGCAAAATTACCTCGTGTTACAACTATATTATTTTGTCCAGTAGAAGATCTCCCTAAATTACATACAAAATTATCCTTTGCTATGTAGAAGAAATTTGTTCCTTGTTTATGAATATCACAATTACTTAACTGATCTGTAAAATAATACCTGTTCTGTACACTAGACCCATGATTATTGATTCCATAACTATTAAGTAGTATATTCTTACCATTAAAAATAACATCAATAGTATAATTAGAAGTCACATTTATAAAAGCATCATTATTAGGTATGTAAAACAACATATTTGCAGGCAGCCTAGAAGAACTGCTTTTACTATACAGAATTGCATTCTGGCAACCAGGCAGATACTCTTTTAAAGAAACTTTTTTCACTGTTGTAGACAATACCATATTCTCATACTCTGATCTGTAACCGCATTGTGTCACACCTTCTACTCTTTGTAAGGTTTTTTCACTTATCACTGTTAGATCAGTATCATCCCCTTTAGGACCACAAATAGCACTATAATTTTTCATTGTACTTGGAAGAAGCCTGCTAATATGGTTGTTACCATTCTTTACATTGAGAGAGATATCTGAAATACGCGTTATCAATTCAAAATCAAATTTATTATCAACTATTCTTGTATGACGGAAACAAGGAGTTATTCCCAAATACGTAGAAGCATCATCTGATTGCATCACCTCTCTTTTCCTCCTGAAAATAGAACCATCAAGGTATTTTTCTTCTGTAAGAAGTATAGAAGGTAATGATATGGCTATTTTATCATAACTACCCTTAAATTGATCTAAGATCTTTGATATATACTGTTTATATATTTCTTCTGCTTGCAGATCGTTTCCTATATAATCTGGCAATTTTTTACTAAGAAAGAAATCCCAATAAAAGTCATGTTTCTCTTGATCTGTAAGTTTTATATGTTCTTCTAATTTTTCTACTTCAAGTCCTGCTTCTACAAATTGTGCTATAATGATTACAGCAACTGAAATAGCAGCGCCAACCGGACCGGCAAATTCTCCTACTATTCCAGTTTCTAGACCTGCTACTGACATTGTTTCTGTAACAATTGCAGGTACATCTGCAGCTATAAAAATGGAATTAGTTGCGATGTTTAGGTCAGCAATCTTCATATCTATAGGATCTGTCGCACTCTGACGAGCTTTTATTGATTCCGCTAACCCTAAAAATGCCGCAAAATTACTTATAGCACGCCCCATAACTGGAGCAAACCCCTTCAACATCTGAGAATCAAGCTTTGTTCCCAACTCTAATATCTTTCCAGAGATTTTTTCACCAATTTTTGGCATTACCCAGAGATTTAATGCATCGTAACCTAATCCCTCTATGTCTCCATTTGCTATATGCTTACCAACTAAAAATGCTGTAAAGGCAAGACCTGCACCTTCTGCTACTTTTCCTATTTTTTCTGCTACTCCGGATCTTCTCAGAGTATTTTTCACTTCTTCTTTGTTCTCTATATTATCCTTCATTTCTTTCACAATATCCATAATCTCTGGGTCTATTGAACCTAGATCTATATCTTTAATCTTTGCTACAAATGCTTCTTCAACATTTTTATCTATAATTTCACCTTCAGATATCTTCTGAGAAACCTTGAAAAGCTGATCATAAAACTCAATATTCTTTACTCTTTCTGCTACCTTGTCAGCATTGAATAACTCTTTGATACGCTGTTCTTTTTCCTCCTCTGTAATCTTTTCTTCATCAAATGAATCCATGCAGGCCATATTTACACTTCTTTCTCTTCTTGGTTTTTTACTTGATGAATACTCTGATGATGAAGATTCTCTTTTAGAACACTTCTCAGGAGAAGAGCTACCAGAGGAGCTATGAGATACTCTAACAGGAATAAACCCTTCCTTACTCGTCCTACTTGTTAAAATAAGTTTACGCGGATCATTAGATCCTTTATCAAAAACAACACCGATAAATTTTACTTCGTCACCATCTGTTAGTGTTTTATAGGTAACACCTTCTTTGTATTCTTCATTTATTTGATCATTTGCTTCCCTCAATAAAGCTTGAGCTCCTTTGCCCTGCCTTGATGTCTTAAGTTCTAATCCTATTGGAGTATACTCCTCAGCATTTCCATCTTGAGCCACAAACTTAATACCATGAACTAGCATATCAATACGTTCCCCTCTACCAGTTTGAAACTCAGTTAAAACTAATGCTCTAGTTTCTGGTAATTCCTGTAATTTTAAGTCACTATAATAACTAAACACCCCATTCAATATTCCCTGGAAATGAGCTTCTTTATTAACGAGGCTCTTAAAAGGAAAGATTCCTTCTCCAATTTTTTCTAACAATTTATTATATTCGTCTATTGATGAAGACTGAGCATCTAATGCTTGATCAAATGTTTCTTTTAACTCACTAGAATAAGGAACTTCTTTGAAAGTACCTTGAAATCTCTCAGCTCCGTTGTTGTACTCTTGTAAAGAATTGTATTTTTCAGTCCAAATAGTAAGATATCTTTTAAAATTTGACTTGTATCTAGTATCAAAATTAAGATTTAATTCGACTATTTCCCTATTTCTCTATTTAATCTATCAAGAGGGAGCACTTCATCCAGCCCGTTCAGAACACCTTTTCTGTTAGCTTCAACAATATTTATCACATAAACCAACTTCTCTATATCCTCTGGAATGAGCACCATTGTTACAACTGCATGGCTTGCATCAAGATTAGCCGATAGTCTTTCTCTGGCTCTTTCAGCTGCTGGACGTCTAAGCCTACGAAGATTAGGATGTACTTCGGTAGGTATATTGTCTCCATAGATAAAAATGTATTTTTTGAAACCAGTTTTTAAATCTTCAATTCTATTTAACAGTAGTGATTGTCCCAGTAAAAACCTGCTAAAATAATGATTATCTCCCTTCTCCGGTGTACCAGGAAACGTATGATAAATACGCTCTAAATTATCTTTCACCTGTCCTTTTAATTCTATTGTTCCAACCCTTTGCGTATCCCAGTCATCAGCAGATTTTAGCATATCTTGAAAAAGAGGGATTATTTCTTCTCCACGATTTGATACTTTAATATCAGAGATAGGAGACGGATTATCAAGGTTGACACCAACACACAAAATGTTATCTGCAGTAGTTAAAACTCGCTGAACATTTGGTTGGAAACCTTGTGCATACCTTTCTGCTTGTTGCAAAGCCTTATCTGGAGTAGCATTAGGACGTCCTCCTGCTTTTAGCTCAATAATGATAGGAATAGAGTCTAATGCACGATCAGGACCACGAGCTAGCAGGATAATATCTGCATAACCCCTACCTGCAAATTGCTCTGGATAAACTCTAAGATTATACCTATAGTGGAAATTCATGAAAACGCCTACCATAAATCCATGATGTGCTGCTTCACGTGCACTATTATCATAGACTACTGATCCTGTATATTTAGAGTGAACATTACTAATTTTTTTGACAATTTCCTTCAAAGACCTACTAACTGCCCGTGCACGGGAACTAACCAGTTTTTCTATATTACCTTCTGGATTACTCCATATTCCTTTTTCTACTTCATGAAATTCTTTGCTAGTAGCAGAATCAAGTATCCCTTTAGTTTCCATATCAACAAAAATACCATCCTTTCCTTTGTAGATCTGTACTAATCTGGATTTTATTCTATCTTGAATTTCATTCTTAATATTTAGGATCTCATTCTCAACGTTTCGATTTCTAATCCTACCTCTATCTATATTATTTCTTAATATGTTCTCCAACTCATTAACAGTAAACTGATGGCCACGCTTACCTTCTGAAATGGAAAATAAATCTATATTATTAATAGCGTCTTCAGCATTTCCAATTTGACCATTTTTAACAATAGCTACTTTTAAAGTTTTCGAAGTATCAAAACTAAAATAAATCTTTTTAATATTTAACTTTTCTGCAATCTTTGTATCCAGCAAAGTAGAAAAACTACCTAGGAAGAAGTGCGTAAAAAATCCTGCTTTTTTTACAGAGTGTAAATAAGATGGAATTTGATCCACAAATGACTGAAATCTCGGTTCAAAAGATCTAAAATCATCTTCTTGCTTACTTGTTTCAATTTCTGTACCTGCTTCTTCTATCAATAACTGTATCAACTCAAAATCTTGTGGCCTTCCCTTACCCATGACTTTTTTTAAACCTTTCGCAAGCTCTTTATTATTAGAGATAATTTTCCTTTCAAGACCAAAATTATAATGGTTTCGTTTACCTGGTGCACCAACATGAAATAACTGTATTTGAATATTTCCATTTTCATATCGACTTTCAGTTGCACCAGAAACACTAATCGTTGTTCTGAGCATTCCACTCATTGCTTTTATTTCAGGTTCACCTCCCCAAGCATTAGGTTTCCGCATGTTCTCTAAGTAACTCTCAAAATTGCCCTCAATAAAACCTCTAAACTCGTTTCTATGAGAACTTATATGATCAACTACTCGATTGCGAAATACATTTCTTACTAAGTTTGCAAATGTATCATCATAATTCGCAGTATCTAAATTCTGAACCAAAACTCTAACACGATCTAAATTTTGGATTACAGCTTCTTCATTTCCAAATAAAGCTTTATACCTCCTTCGAAATAAAGCTTCGTTGTTTCCCACAGGTATTAAGTAAGCCATAGTAACAGACCAAAATAAGCAACTACCATCTCCTGGAACATCAATTCTTTTAAATCTACTTTCACTTTCGGAATTAGCGTCAGACCTCCGATAACGCTTGAATTGAGAAAATTCTTTAGCTTGCTCTATATATTGTATTTTACCCGATGATTCGGTAATCTTTGAATTAACGCCTAGATGATCTGTTGGATATTGTGTTTTTAACATAAAACCTCCCTTCATTATATTATACTAAACCCACTATACCAAGCTTATTATATAACAATCAGAGATATCAATAATAAAAGCTATTTTTACCCATATGCTGGCTTATGTATATAACATTTGTATTATAATGCAACATCTTTTTGACAGAAGCTAAAGTAGTAACAAGAAACCACCACCTGCTTTATAGAATTGCCTTATAATACTTCTCAATTACCCAAACCTAATTGCTCACATGCTTTGCTTAATTTAACCTCAGTTAAGCTAGTAAGCTCTTCAGCTGTAGACTTACCGTATGATAAAAATTTATTTAATGAATCAATGTCTCTTTTCTCTAACACAGATCGTATATACTCTGCTTGTCTAGAATCCATAAATTCTTTGATTTGATCAGGATTAGCTCTATCTAATATTGCCCATATTGGCTCCATATAGCCCTTTTCTACTAAAGGTGTTAATAAATTTGTACAGAAAAGAGGGGATTTATCCTCTAGTTCCTCTCTTATCACTAAAGCACGATGACTATCAAATCCTTCCTTTATCCACATATGCATAAAAAGCTTTACACTTTCGCTTGCATAAGGCTCTGAATGTTTTTTGATTTCCATGTCTAACCAGATATTATAATTGTCTTCTGAGACATCACTTGGCCCTAAGCAGTCAAACAATACTTGAAATTGATCAAAGCGAAGTGCACTTTGTAGAGTATCTAAACTACCGTAATAACCATTTTCAGCTAAATCTCTTTTTAGAAGTTCTGGATACTTATCAGGACTTATTTTGCTGAAACAAAATTCAAATATTTCAGGATAACTATTACAACGACTACCTGCTGCATACACTGCTGTTTTCATAAAGATCTCATCCTTTTTCTGTGCACCAATCTCACTTTCAGGTAATGACTTTATCTTGTTCCAGAAGAATTCCACTGCCTGCTCTTGCTTAAAACGCATAGCACATTTAAGCCCGTACTCATATGGATGACAGCCATCTAAACTTAATTTAGAAATATAACCGCTGATAAAATGTGACCAAAACTGTGCTAAAAGACCAGATCCGCAACACCTAACTAAGTGCTCATACTCCAATAGACTACTCTTACCTTGAGCTGATAGGCTTTTTTTTCTCTCCTCAAATAAAGCAATAATATCTTCTTCTAGACAGTACTGACAGGCAATAGCATACTTATCAAAGAGATTACCTGAATCTGGCGCAATTAACTTTTTGCCTACCACTTGCCTATCAAGCTTAACTCCATGTAAATTGTCTATTTTTTTCCAACAATCCTCACTAGATAGCACTTGTGCAAGAAAATTACGTCCTTTCTGGCCACTTTTCTGGTGTAAACGCCAATTTGCATAGCACCAGCGTTCAATTTGAAAAAGCTTAGACGCTCTATAGGGATCATCCTCTTTAATAGACGAAAATAAAACTTTTGGAATATCTGAACGCAACATAGCAACCACCTTATTAATTAGACTAGTAATTATATTTTAAGTGTAGTATTCTACCTTTAAAACTTGTCAATCACTATTTTAAGAAAAATTTTCTAACCCAAATTAGTTTTCGGCAAAAGTCTCTTAAGAAGCTAGATATGGGATTTTTGTTTACCTTTAAATTCTGTTTTTTATAAGTCTACCTTAATTATTATTCTAAAATAAACTGATGTTAATTTAGCAATATATCTTATTAAAAACCAAAACAATATATACACTTTCAGTAGCAAAAATCAACTCATGAGAGAAGAGTTTGTTTTGGGATGGGATGGTCTACCATGTGTACCATACGAACTTTTTTATATGGTGATTTCACCATATCGTAAAACTAGCTATATTAGCCTATTCTTACCACATTTATATATGAATCAAATTGCCTGACTTTGTTGCAAAGGTTTCAAACTTTTATTTTTACAATCCCATTTTTACGCAGTTTGTTCTCACGAATATACGATCTTTATCTTACGTTTTTAAGAAGTAAATAAACAAATTTTCTGTGACGCTAAAATAGATGTGTTTTTATTTACAATGAGGACAAAGAGGTCCATTTCTCATATGGTAAAAATGTTTTATAATTAACCGTTAGATTAAGAAAAAGAAGAACAAATAATCAAATGAGAGTACCACACTTAGCTCCTTCTCTTAAGCATGGAAAAGCAAAGTACAGTGTGGAATTTTTTCATACATTGCTCAAAGTTTTCATGTTTATAATTAGGTATCAACAAAAAATTTACTTAAAATTTAGAAAAATAGTTGTTGACAATGGTGACTTAGTATACTAGAAACTACATTAAAATATATAGTGGGGTAGTAAGTATGGAATCTGGTTTAGATTGTAATTACAATGCAATACTCAATAGGTTAACAAGTGCTGTCAAGGACAGTGACAAACAGACCGAAGCAAGAAAACGTTTAAGAATAGAAAGGTGGTTAAAAGTTAACATTCAGTTGATTGAAAATTTTAGCGGAGTAGAGCTAGAATTTTTCTCTGATATATTCTCTGATGATTCTTGTTGGAAAGGAGCGGGGTTAAAAAATGAAGTTGTTGGTGAAAGGCTAACTGAAGAAATAAATAAAAATGGAAAAGAGAATCCGTTAAACGTTTCTAAAAGATATTACTTAGCATGTAAATACTGCTTAGAAGGTAAGATACCTAGATTATTTGAGCAAGTATTTATAAAGTTTAAAAATAGTGCATTTGAAGAAGATATTTCTGATGACAAGCTAAAAGATGAACTTTTGGATCACCATAAAGAGAGTAGCCCTATAAAGGCTTTTTGGTCTTCCCTTATTGATAAACAGACTGGAAAACTAAATGAATATACAGCAGTTGAAGGTTTAAAAGAAGCCATACGAGTAAACTCACGTAAAAATTGGGAAGAGGGTATAGAGTTCTTCTATAATAAGTTACAAAATGATCCAAGTATTTACAGTAAAGGAGATTTATTAATCAACGCAGCTTTATCTGCAGTCAAGGGGTACAGAGATTCAGATATTATAGAGTTTTGTCTACCCAATATGAGTGATAAGCAGAAAAAGGAGTTATTGAAAAGAGACTTTAAAGAAAATACATATTATGCAGTGTTAAGTGAACTGATTGATGAATACTGCTTTGACTCTTTTAAGAATTTATTTGACCTACTTGAATCCAATGATCTTTCGTTCGAGCAGTATGGGGTTATTTTATCATCACTATCAAGAAGGATGCTTTTAAGTTCAGACTTAGCTGAACAAACTAAGGAAACTATCATGTACGTTTGGAAACATGAGAATTTTGAGGAATGCAGAAAATCTGTATTTAAAGACTACTCTTTTATTGTAATGGTAACGAATTTAATAGTAGAATTAAGAAAGGAAAGTTCAGATAATGAAAATAGAAAGAAGGAAATATTAGGAATATTGGAGTGTGTTAAGCATACACAAATTGAAGAGATTCAAAATTCTTTAATACATAGAATGAGTGCGGTGCATGGAATTGGTGAAGAGCGATTCACTGAGGATAAGAAACTGATAGAGCAGCTTTTTTCTGATTTAGATAAGTCCTTTAAGTGCAAAAAAGGGGATCTAGCTGCTCAAGGTGATGATGGGGCTGGTGAGCCAGCCGGTTTGCCACAATCAAGGTTTAGCCTAACTGATGCCCCATGTCATGTAGAATCTTCAAGCCATAGCAAATAGGAGGATTATATGCTAAATACTACAGGGCCACTTGAATTGGTACAACTTCTATTGATGGAAAATACATCAGGGGACGAGTTTTTAGATTTTCAAAAAAGGTTTCAGTCATTCATTGATCAGTCTCCTTCTTTCTTGCACTCGGTTGGGAAAGAAGGATTTTTTCCTAGTTTCTTTTTTGGTGCTTTTGCTACTTTATTGGATTCAGATCTTGCTGATTTTGGAGATGTTAAGGTTAAGGAAATTTACTTTCGTTTTGATCGTTATGGTGCTTTGAAGTTAGCTGTACTAACTGAAGATTCTAAGACAAAAAGTGAAAAAATAATCTATATTGCAGTATCTGATAAAGAGAATCATAAACCAAAATTTGATTCAGAAGAATTGAGAAACATATATCTCCATGTCTTTCCTAATCGAGGTCAAGATCCAAGATATGAAAATCGCAAAGAAACTGTTTATAGCACCGAACAGAAAAATCTGTCAAACCAGGAAGAAACTCTCCAATTTAAGTTTTAGTAGTTTTTAAGTACAATTGTACAGGAGGTGCTTTTGCAGTTATAACCGAATGTTTCACTGGTGCCATAAGTGCCCGTTTTATAGCATGGTTTTGGGAGGAACGTTCGAACCATTGATGGAGCCATATTTTATGACTACCTCGTTTAGGAGATTGTATAATCTTAACCATTCCCAAGCTGAAGCGCTTCGTTATTATAAATTATAGGAGCTACCATGAAAAAAGCAAAAAGTAAATTAGAGATAATGAATCCTAACGCAGCAGGAATAGATATCGGTTCATCTGTGCATTATGTATGTATACCTGAAGAAAGAGATGAACAACGTGTACAAAAGTTTAGCTGCTTCACAGAAGATCTTCACAATATAGCAAAGTGGTTAAAGAAGTGTAAAGTTACTACAGTAGCTATGGAGTCAACAGGAGTATATTGGATTCCTTTGTTCCAAGTACTTGAATCGTATGGATTCGAAGTAAAACTGGCAAATGCAAGGCATGTAAAAAATGTACCTGGGAGAAAATCAGACGTCCAGGATTGCCAATGGCTACAACAACTACACAGTTATGGGTTAATCCAAGGATCGTTTAGGCCAGATGATCAAATGTGCATATTGCGTAGTTATGTTCGGCAACGTAAAAATCTTACAGAAAGTGCGACTACACACATTAATAGGATGCAAAAGGCGTTAGTACAAATGAATATTCAGTTACATAAAGTAATAAGCCATATAACAGGTGTCACTGGAATGCAAATTATTAAGGCTATAATCGAAGGTGAAAGAAATCCTAATAAATTAGCTGAATTAAGGGATGTGCGAATAAAGAGTGATAAATCGGCTATTGCCAAAGCACTAACAGGTGACTACAGAGAGGAACATTTATTTGCATTACAGCAGGAATTTGAACTATACAATGTTTATCAGGAAAAAATAGCAGAGTGTGACAAAAATATTGAAAACCACTATAAGACATTTGAAGCAAAATCTGACGAGAGTAGAGAGTTAAGCAAGGAAAGAAGTAAGTATCGAAAAGATAAGCTAAACTTTGCCTTGCGTGAAGAATTGTATCGAGTAACCGGTATAGATTTTACTAAAATTCCTGGATTTGATGTACTAACTGTACAAGCTATTATTTCGGAAGTTGGTATTAACTACAGTAAATGGCAATCAGAAAAGCATTTTACTTCATGGTTGGGGCTAAGTCCTGCTAATAAGATTACAGGGGAAAAAGTATTTAGGACAAGAACTCGTGAGGTTATCAATCGTGCTGCGAATGCATTTCGAATGGCTGCTTATGCCGTGGGAAAAAGTAAGAGTGCATTGGGTGCATATTATAGAAGATTAAAAAAGCAACTGGGATCCCCAAAAGCAATTACTGCTACAGCAAGGAAATTAGCGTGTATCTTCTATCAAATGTTGAGATACGGACAAGAGTATGTGGAAAAAGGAATGAACTATTACGAAACACGTTACAAAGAGAGAGTCGTGAAAAATTTGATCAAAAAGGCACGGGTTTTTGGTTATATCTTGGTGCAACAGGAAGAGCTAATTGAGGGAGTTTCTTAGGAGAAGAAAAAATACATAAGATAGAAATGGTAGGACCAACATTAAGATATAGTAGAAAATTAAGACAATTTAATATTTTTTTTAAGAGTAGTAACTTAGCAAAAATTAAAAACTTCTTAAGTAATGGTAAAAAACAGGTTTTGAATCTTGTAGCTCAACAGGGAACCAGATTAAGTGCTATTAAAGTCAATCAAATTTTATATAGCCTATATGATAGTGAAGATAGCTTTATTCTGATGTCGCTAGCTAACATACTAAGACTACAAGACAAGGTATTAAGTGCTTTTCAAGCAGAAAATACTGGGAATTTGTTGGTAATCGAGTGCAAAAACAAGGAAGTATACGATGTACAAGATTTATATATGAAGTTAAAAAATACTATAAGAACCTGTACATGATCTCAAGAAAGGGATAAACTAAGAACCTGTTCATAATCTTTTGAGGAACAAAGCAGTGAAAGCAAGAACTACCATTTGCAAGCTGGTGTTGAGTTTACGCTCGCAATTTTTCCATAACCGTCTACATTTTTCCAACCAAGCAAAAGAACGCTCTACAACCCATCTTTTTGGCAATACAGCAAAGGTATGTAATTCACTGCGTTTTATTACCTCAACAGTTGCACCAATAGTTGCTTTTATTTGTGTTGCAAAATTCTCTCCCGTATAGCCTGCATCAACCAGTACATTTTTAACTCCCGAGAGGTTTTCTTTTGCATTTTCTACCATTCTCACAGCACTGCTACGGTCAGTTATCTCTGCTGTTGTTACATAAATTGCATGTGGCAAACCTTGCGTATCTACTGCAATATGGCGTTTTATTCCTGAAATCTTTTTGCCTGCATCGTAGCCTTTTTCTTCAGCAGTATCTGCATTTTTTACACTCTGTGCATCAATTATGCAGAAGCTGGTTTTTTCTTTCCGACCATTGTTTTGTCGGACTACGCCAACTATTTTTTTTTAACACCAGCTCCAGAACACTTTCTTTATTTGCATCTGGTTTTTCACTCCACTTCTTAAAATAGTCGTAACAATTGCGCCATTTTGGAAACTCTTTTGGTAGCATTCTCCACTGACAACCGCTTTTCAGAACGTATAACACTCCACAAAATACATCATACAAATCAAGTTTTCTTGGTTTTGTTTTTTTTCTACAGGATTCTAGATCTGGTAATATAATCTCAAATCTTTCCCGACTTATATTACTTGGGTATAAACTCCTCATATATCCTAACTTATATACATTATCTCTTAGTTTATCCCTTTCTTGAGATCATGTACAGGTTCTAAAAGATAATCTATACAAACTATGGAATCGGATGTCATCCGGAAGTTATTTTCCAGAGCCAGTAAAAGCTGTAGCAATACCGAAGGATACGGGAGAAGGACAAAGAATTTTAGGTGTTCCTTCAGTATTCGACAGGATAGGGCAAACGGCAGCTTCTATGTATCTTGAGCCGCTAGTAGAGCCAAAATTCCACGAGGATTCATATGGTTATAGACCGAATAAATCTGCACTGGATGCGGTAAATACAGCACGCAAGAGATGCTGGAGGTACGATTGGACGATAGATCTTGATATATCTGGATTTTTCGACAATCTGGATCACGAATTAGTTTTGCAAGCTATCAAGAAATATACAAACTGCAAATGGGTCATACTGTATGTTGAGAGGTGGATGAAAGCCCCTATTCAACAAGCAGATGGCACTAGGGAAGTGAGGAATAAGGGAGTTCCGCAAGGAGGTTCTGTAAGCCCAATCATTTCTAACATATTTATGCATCATGCGATTGATATGTGGATGAGGCAAAACTACCCCACAATACCATTTGAAAGGTATGTTGATGATGCAATAGTGCACTGCAAAACTAAGAGACAGGCAGACTTTATGAGAGTAAAGATTGAAGAAAGATTGGCTGAGTATAAGCTAAAGTTGCATCCCGAAAAGACACGGATAGTGTACTGTAAGAATAGCAACAGGAAGAATACATTTCCTATACAAAGCTTTGATTTTCTAGGATATACCTTTAGACCTAGAGGAGCAAAGAGCAAAATAGGAGAATATTTTGTTGGATTTCTACCTGCAATTAGCAATAAGGCCAAGAAAAAGATCACTCAAACCATAAGGTCATGGAAAATACATAGATTTACAGGAAAGAAGTTGGAGGAAATATCAAAGGAAGTAAATCCAATAGTCAGAGGCTGGTGTCAGTATTATGGCAGGTTTTACCAAACGGAGATGTATAAACTTCTTAATAATGTAGAGCGGCATCTAGAAAAGTGGGTAAGTAAGAAATATCTGATTGGAAAAAGACTAGCAAGGAAACTTCTAGGAAAAATGAGAACAGAAAATCCGAATACTTTTTACCACTGGAGGTTGGTATGGTAATCAAAGTACTGAATAATGGGAGCTGTGTGAATCGAGAGGTTCATGCACAGTTCTGTGAGGGGCTGGGGGGGAAGTTCCACTGGTCTACTCGACCAATAGAAAGTGTTTAATATTAAAACTAGTAACAATATTAATGAAATAATCTCCAATATTGACGGAAAAGAGCAGAAAGTAAAACTGGCAGCTATAAAAGCACTAAATAGAACAGCACTATGGTTAAAAGCAAAAGCAGCTAAGGAAATCAGTGAGGAAAAGAAGATAAAATTAAGTTTGATAAGAAAGAGATTAAGAATTTTTAAGGCGAAAACTAGCAGATTAGAAGTGTTAATTAGAGCAAATCTCTATGACATTAGAGCATCGGCAATTGGCAAAATACAAAAAACAAGAAGAGGATCGAAAGTAGGAAAGTATGAGTTTATAGGAGGATTTGCAGCAGTTATGCCAAAAGGAAATAGCGGTATGTTTAAACGTGAAGGAAGAGCAGCATTGCCAATAAAGGAAGTAAAACTACCGCTGGAACCAGAAGGCTCAAGAATAATAAAAGACCTTGTTAATTATGAGAGTGAGAGAGTGTTTGAGAAATACTTTAAGGTAGGGTCGGGAACTGGCGCGCCTCTTTAGGGTTTGGTGGCTGATCCATTATTTTTCATCATGGGCCTCAATCCAAATTCCCATATTTACGTTTCCAGCTCCCGCCTCATCAAACGCAGCATGCAGTTTTCCCGCACTACGCTTTCCTAGTAGTTTCTTTACCAAAGTTTATAGCATATTGTGCTGGTAATGCTTTCGGAACGTAATACCTTATTCTGTAGTCTTCATATAAACCTAGCGTTCGGTATATCCATTCGTTACTCCACTTCTTCCAGCCAAATCCTTTTGCTTTTCTGGCTCGCATTAAGTTGCGTCTTACTTTCTTCATTACCCACTGTTTCACGTACCTGAAGGTTCGACTTGAGTGTCCAATCCTAAAGTAGTTTACCCACCCTCTCAATATTGGATTAATGATATGAATCACTCTTCCTATTGGTTGCGACTTATAGCAGCGAAATATTTCCTTCAACTTGCGTATTAGGTTTGTCCGTGCTTTCATCTGTGGTGTTGTTTGTATGCTCCACTTTCCTTGTCTTGTAATTTTCCTTCGAAAATCAAATCCTAAGTAGCTGAATATTCTTCCTTCTTTTAGATTGATTACTTTTGTCTTTTCTTCATTTACTTCTACTTTTAGTTTTGCTAATTCTTCTTGTACCCTTTTGTAAACTGATTTTTCTAGCCATTCCCATTTTGGGTGTCCACTTATCAGTATCACTAAATCATCAGCCCATCTGGCGTATTCTATATGTTGATATTTTCCCTCTTTAGTCACCTCTTTTGCTTTCTCTAGCATTTTGTCTACCTCATTTAGGTATATATTACTCAGTAATGGCGAAATTGGTGATCCCTGTGCTATTCCTCGTTTTCCTCCTACCTTGAGGATTAGCTTAATTAAGCGCATGACTTCTTTATCGTTTATTCTTTTTGCAATTTTCTCCATAAGAATATGATGTCGTACGTTATCAAAGTAGGATTTCAGATCTAGGTCAATACATTTTGTGTTGCCTTCGATTGCTGTTTTTGCTACTCTGCTTATTGCTTCACACGCTTTTCTTTTTGGTCTATATCCATATGATCCGTCCTGAAAGTCAGATTCGAATATTGGTTCAAGTATTAGCTTCAGTGCTGTTTGCACTATTCTGTCCCGGATGCAGGGTATGTTCAACGTTCTGAGTTTTCCCCCAACTTTTGGTATTTCCTTCCTCCTGTTCCTATTTGGGCTATAGGTCTTGGTTATTAGTTCCTGTCTTATTTGTTGAAGATACTTTCTTATGCCTTCTGCCTCTATCGATTCGAATGTCACCCTGTCAATTCCTGGTGCCCCATTACTCCTCTTCGTTAGCTTGTAAGCTTCCTCCAGTGTCTCCATTTTGCAGACATGAACGTAGATTCCCCAGAATCGCCATTCCGGTTCTGCCTTCGCTTTGGTATATATCTTTCTTCTCAGGTCTTGTAATTTTATTGGTATTTTTATCATTTTTACCTTTACCTTCCTTTTGTCAAAAGATTCCTACTAGTAGGGTGCCTTTGCTCCGTGAGAGTTACCTCACTTCTTCGCTACTACGCACCCATCCGCCACCCTCTCATCTTCGGTTTCTTTTCCTAGTTTATCTAGTTATAGAACCTACCACTCCAAGGTATTTCTCCTTGGGACGAGGAGGGCTTCTCCAGTTGCTCATATGTCCTTATCATCATGCTGTCACTATCACCCCGCCAAAGTGGTTCAGTTGTATCATTCGGGTTTCAACTGCCCATGTTGCCTTCACCAAGCCATGGTAGGTTCAGCCTTCGGTTCTGTACTTTTCGAGGTCACCTATGTGTTTACTCTCGTTACAGCCTGATGATTCACCATTATTCTTACAATAATGTTGTCGGTAGGCTTCAGTATCTTGGTTTCCCGTAATACTGCTACCCCAGTTACAGGACTCCGACTTTTATCCTGGTGGGCTTTTTCCCACTGAACATATTCACCTTTCCTGGACACACCAGTGGCAAAATACATCCTTTCAGTTGACGGCGGAGGCATAAGGGGCATAATACCAGCCATTATTCTAGCAGAAATAGAAAAAAGAACAAGAAAGAGGGTAGCTGAAATCTTTCACTTAATGGCAGGAACCTCAACTGGTGGAATTGTTATTGCTGGATTATGTAAAAAAGATAAACCTCAATATTCTGCTAATGATTTAGTCGAGTTCTATCGGGAATATGGACCATATATTTTTAAGTCTTCATTCTTTAGGCGATCAATATTATCTTGGTTTAATTGCACACAATACCCACATAAAAATATTGAGTATGTACTTCATAAATATTTTGGCGATGATGTCTTTAAAAACACTTTAAGTAATGTGTTGATTACGAGTTACGATATTCACAATAACTACCCATTTTTTTTCAAAAGCTGGAAAGAGGATAGAAATTTTATTAAATTAAGGGATGTATTAAGAGCAGCAACTGCAGCACCTACTTACTTTGCACCTAAATATTTAAAAGTCAACCACAAGGAAATGGTATTAGTGGATGGAGGGGTGTTTGCCAATAATCCAGCGGCTTGTGCATATGCAAGTGGTAAGAGGTTATTTCCAAATGATGATATTCTACTGTTATCGATAGGTACTGGAAGAACAGATAGAAGCATAGAGTATGCCAATTCAAAGAGATTTGGAAAAATAGGCTGGATAAAACCTTTGTTAAATGTGATGTTTGCCTCTGGATTGGACTGCGTAAATTATCAGATGAATCAAGTAATAGGCAATAGATACGTAAGAATACAATCGCAATTGAAGCTAGCGTCGGCTGACATGGATAACATTACATCAAAAAATATCAAATTTCTTCAACAGGAGGCAAAGGCAATGATAGAGGACAATCAGAAAGTGATAGAAAAATTCTGTATAGAAATATTAAATATATAACTATTTTTACCTACATCTTAATATATTGTTTAACACAATTCAATTTTCACACTCATCAGCAGTTAGGCCACTTGCTCGCACAATAATATCAATAGCAACACCTGCCTTTGCTAGATTTTTTGCAACCTTGATCCTTTCTGTTTTTTTAACTTTTTCCTTGCCACTTTTCATATTTTCAGATAGAGATTTGACTAATGATTCTTGTTCTCCGTACTCATCCATTAAACTCAATAGCTTTTTGCTTTCTCTTGTTTTAGGCAGTAGAACTTTAATATTCACTGATAATGCTCTTGCTATTTCATATAATTTATCAAATGAGATGGCAGTATATCCTTTTTCATATTCGTGTATTTCCTTGAGCGTTAAATCAACTTTATCTGCCAAATCTTTTTGAGTATATCTTCTTATCAACCTCCATTCTCTTATTCTTTGCCCTATTCTGTAATATATAGAATCAGTGCAGACTTCTTTCTCTGTATTATCATACTCGTAAATAGATAAACCCGTTGCCTGGGAAATAACATCAGTAGAAACTCCTTCTTTTACTAGATTTTTTGCTACCTCTAATCTTGCCTCTTCTTGATTAATTTTTTCGCTAATATGAACAAACCTGACTAATGAAGGTACTATTTTGCCTAACTTTTGATTCTCGTATATTTTTGTTAGATAGAGTATTTCCTCGTCTTCATAGCTGTCTTCCCTTACTATTACTGATTCAGGTAATAAATCTACAACATCAACTGATAATACTCTTGCTATTACATATAGTACTTCAATTGGAATAGGGCTATATCCATTTTCATAACTGTTTACTTTTTGGTATGTTAAACCTATTTCACTTGCTAATCCTATTTGAGTATGACCTCGCATTAACCTACTATTTTCTATTTTTTGCCCTATTCCATAACTAACATTGCTTGCAGAAACAAACACATATACCTCCATTTAAGAAAAAAACTTTATTGCTATAATTTTTTCATGAGCTACCCATCTAAAACTATATCAACAGGTAAACCTACCGCTTGCAAAATAATATCAATAGAAACTCCCCCTTTTACTAAATTCTTTGCAACTTTGATTCTTTCCGCTTTTCTTACTTTTTCTTCACAAATCCTTATACCTTCAAACAGAGACTCTCTTAATGCGTTACGTAGTTCTTGGCTCTCAATTTCTTTGTATTCTTTAATCAAATCAGGTAGCTCATTTTTCACTTTACTCCCTTCCTCTATTAGTAGATCCGTAATATTAATCGATAACGCTTTTGCTATTTCATATAGTTTATCAAGTGGAACAGCAGTCCTCCCTTGCTCATAGTTGCTTATTTCGTCACGTGTTGTATTCATTTTCTCTGCTAAATCCTTTTGAGTGTACTCTCTTACCACTCTCCATTCTTTTATCTTTTTCCCTATTTTGTAGTAGATAGAACCCGTTTTTTCTTCAACACATTCATCAGCAGAGAGACCAATTGTTTTTGCAACAACATCAACAGAAATTCCTGCTTTAACCAGACCCTTTGCAATTTTTATTTTTTCCGATTTTCTACTACTTTTCTCACTAACTTGGACAAATTTGGTTAGTAAAAAAAACATTCTACGCAACTCTTGATCATTAATTGTTTTATATTTTCTTATTAGGTTCAGTATTTCTTCTCCCTCATCTTCAAGACAGCTTTTTGATACAGGAATAAGATCCACAATACTTACTGACAATGCTTCCGCTATAGCATATAACCTTTCAATTGGAACTCTACGATTCCCTTTCTCATATTGCAGTATTACCCAGTACTTTACACCAATTTTCTCAGCTAAACCCTTCTGAGTATAACCTCTCTCTAACCTCCAATTTTTCACTTTTTCCCCTACTTCACAGTCTAGACTTTTTTCCACGCAAAAAACCATATATATAATATTTTCTACTATAGCTCAGATATAACGGTAAAAAAAACCTCTGGAACCTTAAATTGCCTGTAGACGCATTAAAGTTCCCTAAAGGTTTCTTTACTACCTCCACATACCCTATTTACCCACGGAGACAATACTTCATCATTGCTAATCTCTTTTATAGCATACTTTTCACTCCATATGCCACATCTAGTGAAACTACCTCTTTCTACCGCTTCTTTAAGCTTTACTCCAGCAAAAAGACAATTCTTTCCTATCTCTTCGCCTCTTTTTTGTAACTCAGCCCACATTTCCTTGTTTTCTACTCTGACTTGTACTTGATCATATTTTTTTACATCGTGGTACAATATAACATTTAGCTTACCAATGCTCGTAGGAAACTCTAACATGACAGAGCTGCCATTTGACATATCAGTATAGTTTCTTACACCTCCTTTCTCACTTTTAACCTCAACTGCATCATTACCAATTTTTAAAATATTACTTCCTAACTCTCTCAGTATTTTGGCAACCTCTACTTTACTGTCCTCAGAAAATTCTATATATAATGTTGCATTGTCTATCTCGATATCTATTAATTCCCCTTCTTGAACAGCACTTTCACCAGCTTTTTCCAGTTCTTCTAGTTGCCTATCTATCTGTGGCTGAACTTCTGGCTGTAGCTCATTATAGATTTCACCTATCAGTTTATTCTCCAATAAAGTATCATGAAACTCTGCACCGCTTAGCATTAATTTACGTATTAGCTTTTTACGATCAGCCTTATCAAATTTATGAAAATGTGTACCTAATACTAGATATTCTGCAAAACTCCATTCCCCATCATTACATGCATTTAGCCTTACTCCAGAAGTTATTACTTTGTCTATAACTTTGTGCAATTCATTTACGTTTTTTGCCTCTACTACAGCACTTTTAAACCAGCTCAATTCTTTGCTTTCGCTTGCACTTGGCTTTATTTTTTTTAATGCTGAAGTAAATGGATTTAAATCTTCTGCTTGATTACTCAAAGGTTTTGTACCATATATGTAGTCAAGTCCTTTCCCATAGTTGATTTGGTTTTCGCGAACTTCTCTACCAGGGAAAGGTACATCTCCAAGCTTTTTAGCCTTATTAGTTTTGCTTACAAAGGTGGATTGCTCCTTAGTACGACCAATACCTCTAATAGCATTTGATATTTCACCCTTCGATAATCTATCAAGATCAATGTTTAACTCGTAAGTACCTCCTTCTTGATCATCAAAAGGTACAATTATTTTCTTACCCATATTATCCTCACTATTAAAAATACTTTTTAAGCGTACAATAAACTTTATTATTATACATTCTATTACTCATTATAAATTATAGTGAGCAGATTTGCAAATACTTTCTGCTATAACAATCCATTTTCTCGAAAGCTGAAATAGCCTCCACTTGTGATGATAATATGGTCAAACAATTTTATGCTTACAGTACTACATGCTGCTGCCAAGCTCTTTGTTACTGCTTGATCTTCTTCTGAAGGTTCTAAGCTTCCTCCAGGATGGTTATGTGACATTATTATTGATGTTGCATTTTTTATTAATGCTTTTCTTGTAATTTCCTTTATGTATACTGGTGCTTTTTCCATTTCACCAATATAGGATTCTTCTCCGATTAATTGGCGCCTCTTATTCAAATACAGTATTTTTACACATTCCCTTTCTGAATGGCCTATACTTACGTTTAAGTACTCTACTAGCCCTTGTAAGTCCATTATTGGCTCACTCTTGAGTTTTTCTCTCATTACCCTTTCTAGCGTTTCCTTAACACACATAATCATTGCTACTGCAGAATCAGTCACTCCTTCTATAACTTTCAGGTCATCCATTTCTCTACCTAAAATCCTTCCTACTCCCGTATAAGTGTTCACCAGATTTTTAGCAATTTCTTGAGCTTGCGGCCTTTCATGTACTGCACTTAAAAATGTTTCCATTATTTCACGATCAAGTAGTGCTTTGCCTTTGCTTTCTAATATTCTGAATTCGATTTCTTCTTTACTTTTATTCATATAATTTACCTTTCACTAACAACAAACTTTTTTTAGATATTTACTGCTGTTTTTTATCAGCATTGGCATAGAGCCATAGCTTTCGAGTGAAGTCAAATCAATTTTTCAATCTTTTTTACTTATTTTTTCATCAAAAAGTGAAGATATTAATATATGATGATTTTTTATTGTTGAATTTCGCCTAAAGAGAGGCCTGTTATTTGCAAAATAATATCGGTAGAAATTCCTTTTTTAACTAAGTTCTTTGCAATTTTCATCTTTTCTGCTCTTTTCACTTTCTCTTCGCAAATTTGTATGCTTTCAAACATAGATTTTATTAGTACATTACGTAGTTCTTGGCTCTCAATTTCTTTGTATTCTTTAATCAAATCAGGTAGCTCATTTTCCACTTTACTACCTTCATCTTCTTCTATTAGTAGATCTGTAATATTAATCGATAATGTTTCCGCTATTGCATACAATTTTTCCAGTGGAATAGCTACACGCCCTTGCTCATAGTTGCTTATTTTGTCACGTGTTGTATCCATTTTCTCAGCCAAATCCTTTTGAGTATACTCTCTCACTAGCCTCCATTCTTTTATCTTTTCTCCTATTTGGCAGTAAATAGAACCTCCTTTTTCTTCAACACATTCATCAGCAGACAGACCAATTGTTTTTGAAACAGTATCAACAGAAACTCCTCCTTTAACCATACCTTTTGCAATTTTTATTCTCTCCGTTTTTTTACTACTTTTCTCATTAATTTGAACAAACTTGGTTAGTAAACAAAATATCTTACGTAACTCTTGATCATTAATCTTTTTATATTCTCTTACTAAATTTAATATTTCCTCTCCCTTATCTTCAAAACAGATTTTTTCATTTGATACAGGAATTAGGTCTACAATACCAATCGACAATATCTCTGCTATAGCGTACAACTTTTCAATCGAAATTTTTCGTGTTCCTTTTTCATATTGTAGTACTATTTGATACGTTACGCCGATTTTTCCCGCTAAATCTTTTTGAGTATAACCTCGCTTTAACCTCCAGCTCCTTACTTTTTGTGCTATTTTGTACCTTATCGAGATATTTGCCATAAATATTATATAGGTTAATACTACCAAATAAAGATATACAAAATGTTTGCATTTTAGTTGAATATTTCTTCACAATTGTGTATAATTATTAATGCTTTCTAGGTTGATTCGTCATGGCTCTTTCTAAATTTCTTGATGCACGCAATGATTATGCCTTTAAAAGAATATTTGGCACCGAGAAGAATAAAGATATCCTAATTCATTTCTTAAACGATATTTTAGGCTTTACTGGCTTGGCTGCTATTCACGATGTTGAATTCTTAGCTACCATTTTGGATCCTGAAATTGCCGCTAAAAAGCAGAGTATTGTTGATGTTCTTTGTAAGGACTCTCAAGGTTCAAGATACATCATAGAAATGCAGTTCACTAAGACCAAAGGCTTCGAAAAGCGTGCTCAATATTATGCTGCTAAAGCCTACTCAAGTCAAGCTGATCAAGGTGATGATTATCATAATCTCAAGGAAATTATCTTTATTGCTGTTGCTGATTGTATTATTTTTCCAGACAAGACTGAGTACAAATCTAATCATGTCATTTTAGATCAAAATAGCTTTGAACATGACTTAAAGGATTTTTACTTCGTATTCATAGAACTACCAAAATTTACAAAGACAAAAGAAGACCAACTAGAAAATATAGTAGAAAAATGGTGTTATTTTTTCCGATATGCAGCAGAAACAAGCGAAGAGGACCTAGATAAAATAGTTGGTAGTGACGTAATAATAAAACGAGCTTATGAAGAGATGAATAAGTTTAATTGGTCAGAAGAAGAGTTACTAGCATATGAACAAATGAAAAAACGCATAATGGATGAGGTAGCTGCTTTAGCTCAAAAATTTGATGAGGGTCTTAAAGTAGGTCAAGAAAAAGGTAGACAAGAAGGTAGACAAGAAGGTAGACAAGAAGGCAGACAAGAAGGCATCCAAATCGGCCATCAAAAAGGTAGGGAAGAGGGCGAAAAACAAGCTAAAATAGATGTGGCCAAAAACCTACTTAAGGCTGGCGTGTCTGTTGACTTAATAGCTGAATCTACAGGCCTTTCTCAAGCTGATATTTCACAGCTCAAGGAGAAAGCTTAAGTACTGTAGATCCCCTAGAGCGCTTTTCAACTTATTGTGCTTCTTTATCTATTAGTCTAATATATTAAAGCCTACATCTAACTCTTCCGCTATTCTCGCTATGGCTTATTTGATTTTCTCACTAATTTTATGCATCAGTTAAGCGCAAAATAGATGATATTTAAATATAAAAAATGTTTTTCATAAAAATTTCTTATCCTTGATAATTTTAGTGTTGCTATTTGATTCTAACTTTTACATAATGCAGTAAATATTTTCATATAGGGGGTACAATGCCAAGATGGACAGATCGTCATGCTACAATACTTAAGAAATTACAGGATATCATTAAACATCCAGATTCTAATATTGCTGCCGGAAGGCGTTTAGCTATCGAAAAATGGGTAAAAACCTATACTGGAGAAGTAGAATATCTTAAAGATGATGAACTACAATTCTTATATAACGTATTTCGTGATGAGAATTGTTGGTCAGGTACAAGGTTAAACACTTCTACTCTAGGAAGAATGTTAACTGAAGAAAAAGCAGGTGAAATAAATAATCCACTTTGTAGATATAATATGGCATGCAGGTATTGTGTGACAGATAAGATTCCTCAGCTTTTTCAGGAACAACTTGAGTCTTACAAAAGTGGCTTCTCTTCTGGAGAAGAAGATGATAATGGTGGGCCTGCAACTCACAACCACAAATATGTTAGAAACGAATTATTGGATGCTATGAAAAGTGTAGACCCTGTGTTTACTTTCTGGATTGATAAAAAATCTGGAGGATTTAAAAAGCATGATAATGCAGTAGAGGGTTTTAATAAAGCTGTGGAATTCAAATGGAGTGAAGGAGTAGAATATTTCTATCGTCGTATAAATCAGGAAGGAAAGAAAAAGATTGATAACCTGATGGTTAAAGCTGTTGCTAATTTATCTGCTATTCAAGCTAACCATAATGTTGCTACCGTTTTAGATTTTCTTCTGCATGAAATAATCACTGATCCAATAAAGCATAAATTACTACTTAAGTTATCAGATAAAGGCAAAGGAGTTATGTATCAACCTCTTAGCATATTAATACAGTGTGGTTTCGTTGATACAGTTCAAGATGTAATAAAGCAGTTATCTCAGGAAAAAGTTTTAGTGTCTGAGGAGAAGAAAATACTTTCACATTGTGGTTACGCGTTTCTCCTTTCCTCGCTTTCAAATTTGATGTTAGAGGATCCTGAGATAGATATTCAAATTAAGGCAAGAATGATTGTTGTGAATCTTTGGAAATGCGATCTTTTTGATGAGCATAAAAAAGCTGTGGTTAAATTTTCCAAGAACATAGATCCGATAACAGATGTGCTTGCAGGGTTAATTGTTGATTGGCAACGTGATAATAGCAGTAATAACATTGTAAGGAAGCGTGAAGTACTGGAAATTTTGCAATTTGTCAAAGATTTTTGTTCAGACAAGGATTTTAAATTATTTAAAGATGGTATCACTAACGATCTAAAAACGGTTTATGTGTCAGGTATGAAAGATGGTGTCGACTATAGCAAGGTAGCAGAGGGGTTATTTTCTCAGCTAGGGAAGTCTGCGCATTTGTCTCCTGAAGGTAGTGGTTTTAGTGATCCACAGACCGTGTTAGAAAGTGCTGGTGTTAGTGGTGTGTCTAGTCGTAGTTATAATTAGGAGTGTTTATGCGAAATAATGATGAAGATACTGAATTAATTCAAGATTTGTTAAATGGAGATTGTGATGAACTAAAGAGAAAAGTTGGGCTTTTTTTAGATCAGTGTCCATCTTTTTTACACTCGGTTGGTAGGAGTCGTTTTTTTCCTGCATTCTTCTTTGGTATGTTTGCTACTGCATTTGACTCTGGTATTATAAATTTTGACCCTGATATTGCAAATGGTGAAAGAATTTACTTTCGTTTTGATAATTATGATAATGGAAAAGGAAATCTAAAAATTGCTGTTCTGACTAATGACGTAGATGAAGATGGCATGAGAATAGATAAGATGCTACACTATTGCTGATAATCAGAACAGTCTTGGATCAAGATTCAGTGAAGAAGAAAGGCTATGGGTAGAAGAGAATCAGTTACAGCACTTACAGGAGGATCTGGCTTGGGAAGAGTATAAAATATTTAAACGAGGAGAAAAGTGTGAATTTTTTGATCAAGGAAGGGATTTTGATGGAAATCATGCATCTCCTATCGATAATTTTAGAGAAATTGCTCCAATCATGCAGCAAGGCAACTTATTAGATCAAGTAAATGGGTTAGCAAATAATAACAGTCAAGAAGTAAGAAGAAACATTAGAAGAATTTTACAATACATCGTCAATGTATACGATGAATATCGCCAAGAATTGAATTTTGATAATGAGTCTGACGATCATGGTTTTTTATCCGGATTTTTAGTAAATTTTAGGTACCGCGCTATGGCTGATATCTACCTAGAATTACTCATAGGAAGAGGATATGCAGATATTAGTTTGCTTGTACGTGGTCAGGAAAAATTAAATAATTCAGTTCCCATTATAATTGAGCTCAAAGCAGGTCAAGAACACGCTGGACAAGCGTTGGAACAAGCTAGGAGTTATGTTAGAAATTGTCCCATTTCATCTGTATCTGTTCATACCTCGTCAAGAAATGCTGTTTGTGTAGGGCTAAACTTTAACCATAATGCTCAACGTCTGCAGCTTGATACAGAACACTTTCTAGAGCAAGAACCTTCTTTGATAAGAAGATTACTTAATCCTATTGAGGGAGAAGTTGTAAGAGATGTAGAAAATTATTTATTATATCCAGCCTCTTGCACACGTGCAGTACCTGGTTCTAATCCATTTTCCTACACATCTAGGTTTGCGTTTGCAAATATTGCATTTGAAAAAGGTACTGCTCGGATAGGGGGAAATTTGGTAAGAGTAACAAAATACCTATTCAATTACCATAATGACGATAGAATGTTATATCCAGTAAGACAAGGGGCCTCAGGAGTAAATGTTCGAGAACGCGCTCTGACAATGGTTTTGTTTGCATTAAGTATTAACTCACTAGTTGTGCTTAACATCCGTCGAATGATGCGTCACCAGTTTCCAGCAATGGCCTTAGATTTATCACGTCTACATTGGCAAGGTGCTAGAGTGCGTGAAGTATTGTGTGAAATGGTTGATGGTAATCCTCAAGTAAACGTTATTTTAACACAATTTCAGTCACCTGATGATTATTCAAGAAATTATCTTGGGCATTTCCAAGGTGATCTTTTATGAATAGGTGGTGTTGGACAAGTACACAGAACCGCAAGTGTAATGATGAATACCGGCTGGCAAGATGTCAATAGGCATAAGCAATTATTTCAGGAAATTTCTAATGTGTTGTTTCCATTGTTAGAGCAAAATGCTATACAACCATTAAGGCAAGGATTGGTAACAAGTGAAGCTGAATTTCAAGCTGTATTACATGGGTTATTTTATACTCTTGGCAATCCTGCTAGAGTAATTATTGAGTTTCAATTAGAAAGAGGTGGAAGAATAGATCTAGTGTTGTCAAGATTTGTGGAAAGAGATGATACTCATCCAATTGGGATAGAGCTAAAATTTGCCAGAACTGCATGGCAGGTACGACAAAGAAGTGCAGAAGCGAATCGACAATTACAACGATATACACAATGTGGAGGATGCGAACGTATTACTGATGGAGATCAAATGGTTTTATCGTATGCTGTATTCAATAACGGTGCGCTAGAACCAGATACTCTAATATCGGTTAAGGATGTTCTTAACGTACGAGATAACTTAGGACAGTTTTATAGATAATCTTTACCAATGGAAGTGCTCACGATTTGGTTGTACTTGTAGTGAAACATACATATTTAGTCCAGAGAGTGTAAGTAAGGTTGAAGGAAGAAAGATAAGATTCTTGAAGAAGAGGGTTTACTTTAACATCTTCTTAAGCTAAAGTCAGCCTTATCAAGTCAAATAAATTTACTGACAGAAAGATTTGCCTAGTTTAATACCTATTAGCAGCGTGTTAGAAAGTCGTCAAATAGGCAAAGTTGTAAGGCTAAGATAGGTTAAATATATAATTTATCTAGTTTTTAGTACTTTATGCAAAAAGCTGAAAAATTGAACAGCTATCTATTTTTACTATAGACTTACCTCAATTTTTCTTTCTCATATCAAATGAATTAATGTTAACTCAGTAATATATTTTACTAAAAATTTAAATAAAATAACTATTTCCAGTGGTTAAAATCAAGGAACGTGAGAACTATTTTTCTTGGAATGGCATGGTCTACCAAACGATACATACGAACTTTTTAATATAGTGATTTCATTATACGCTAAAACTAGCCATATTAGCCCATTTCATCCATATCTATATACGAACTGTTTTGCCTAAGCTTATTGAAATAATTTAAATCTTCTATTTTTATAACCTTATTTTTACGCGGCTTGTTCTCACAAATATACGACCTTTTTTGCAATCTTAGGAAGAGTAAATAATTCAATTCTTTAGCTAGCATGGTATCTTCACTAAAATATTTTTTGAAAAAGTTAGTTGACTTATAAATAATTCTCTATTAATATTGGCATGTGTTTATTCATTTTGCTGAAGTTGCTCCTTACAAGTTTGTTGTAAAAAAACTTCAGCAGTTTCCGTACTCCTTTAAAGCATAATCCATCATGCTCTTATAGTAGTGATATCAAATTGCTTGTAATGTGTTGGCTTTTGTGCTCTACTTTATCTCTTAGTGAAACTTTAAGTTCCATATCCTGCACACAAAGAAATCCATATTTATACCAACATTCGTTATTGGGAACACAAATGATAAATTTATTTAACTTCGCAATTATAGGCAAAAACAGCTCTTTTTCATGTGTTTCATAACTAACGGAAATTTGTATTAGAAAAATTATGCTTGCATCAGCCTTTATTCATGCTAGTTATTGTACATAATGTATTTATAGATTGAGGGAATATGGTGTTAGAATATATTTTAGATACTAAGCAAGTTTATAAAAAAAAGCCATTTGGTCAGTTAGCTGATGAAGAACAGCATACAGAACGTTTTGGTCAGTACACCATTGAAGGTAATGCATCATCGTTAAGTCAAGAACAAAGTGATGATGACTGGCATGAGTCCGTTATTGAAGACAAAAATACTGTTGTTGAAAGTTCTTTTATTCCAGAAAACTCAATTTTGATGAATTTAGCAAATCTGTTAACTGAGAGCGAAAAAGTTTCGATTGATGAATTTCATGAAAAGATGGAAAGTATAATGAAACGGTTTCATGAAAATAGATACGAAAATTCTGCAAAGGTCACTCTAGAAAAGATGGAACGTTTAATAGATGAATATTTGAAAAGAAAAATAAAGCTAAATTTACGCTGTGATCAATATGAATGCACTGTGTCAAATTTTGTATTCAAAAAAATAATTGATATTGCTAATGCTAGCAGTGTTATGCGTATAACGCCTACTACTAGATCACGGTATAAAGATGATGGAGAAGAGGCAATAGATGAATGGGAAGAGGCTTTAGAACCTTTATTCAATATTGTCAATAAGCTATTATTAGCAGGTGCAAAAATAGAGTCTGATTTTTACAATGATAGGATGATAGGTGAAGTTATGTGGGGAAGTGATGAGCCTATTTTTACAGAGTGTAAAAAAATTAAGGACGAACTAAAAAGTATCGCATATAAGGGTTTAGTAAACAAGAATGAACAGATTCAAGATGATGATCTGAAAGTAGAAGTAGATAACAATCTTGCTCTTTTCAGGTGGCCACAAAACAGTATCGTTGAAGTTGCAAAGGTTATGAATAGTAAGGTGAATGAAAATTTCAGTATAGAAAGTAGCATCTTACAGATCGGAGAAAGTATAATAAGAGTTGAAAGCATAGGAAGAAAAAGAAATTATACAGATGTCTTAGGGGGTGCCATTGAAATGTCCTTTATCACTGAAGTAGGTAAGATTAATATTCATCTATGTCCTAGTGATGAAGGTAGTAATATAATAAAAGTAAATCTTGATGAAGAGAGCCAAGAGAAGTTTGACAAATTAAAAGATAAATCAAGTTTAGGAGAAAGTTGCTTTTTAGGAGGAAAAAGTGTTCTACAAGCTTTAAACGATAAAGGTTTTGAAAGAAACGGCGGAATACTTATAGAGTTAGCTGAAACTATTAAACAATCAGATTTTGTGGTGAAAGAGTTAGGTATTCCATCCACCATTATGAAGTCAATCGATAGTTTAGATAGCTGCAAAAGAAAGGTCTTGGAGAGGTAAAAAGTTGATATGTTTTCAAAGCAAGATTCTTGGAGGTATTCAATAAACTATACGCTCAAAGCAAGGAGAAATAGCATGAGGATTTAGAGAAATTAAGTTAATAATTTAGAGATTATTATAAAGAAATCATTTTTCTTTCTTGGTGTTTACTCTTTTATAGGTATAGCCTTTTATATTTGATTCAAAGAAGACTGACTGCTCCACACTTTTTCGAATTTTGTGTTTGATTGAATTGACTTTTGTGATACCTACAGAATTTCCTTTATCAGACCCAACACATGATTCAGCAAAAGAAGGGCTATTAGGTTCTTATGCAATAATTTTGAAGCTCTGAGGTCGTTTCACATATAAGTTTAAGATTGTCACTATTTTCATCATATAATTAAGCTTTTAATTTTGAAGTATTTTCTGGCACATCGATCTCCTGTTGCTTTTACAAATTAAGACCATAGAATTTCTCCCTTTGCTTACTCCACAGCATCGGTATTTCTCTTAAATCCACTAACCTCAAACCCCTTGGCTGCCTCCCATTTACTATATCTTCTTTAATTTTTGGTGCTAAATAGTTCAACCTCAAAATTTGCTGTATACGTCTTGTACCTATATTAACTTTGGCACTCAGTTCTTTTATACTCGCATATTTCCCTTCCTCTAGTTGACGTTTCCACAGATGTGCTCTTACCACTGCTTTCAGTAGCACATTGTTTGTTTTACCTTCTGGTTCTACTACTGTGCATTTCTTTCCTTTTTTCTTCATTGGTATAAATTCCACCTTATCCTCTAAACACACTTCTATTCCATCCTCTTTTACCATTACTTTCTTTATTAACTTTTTCACTACTTCTTTCTGCTTTCCAAAACTCCATTCTTCCCCTTTTTCTCCCCGTTCTTCATATAATTGCTCTGCTTTTTTCATTACTTCTTTTTCTATTTCTCCAGCAACTATAGTTCGATTTACCGATTCACAATTTTTCCCTCCTAGATGATTGTTACATACATAATATCGATACCTTTTATTCTCTTTTTTCGAGTACGTCAGCGTCATGTTTACTTCACAGCTCTTGCACTTTATTATTCCCTTTAGCAATGCTTCCTCATATTTTACTTTTCTATATGGCTGATCCTTTATCAATTCTTGTGCTTTTTGCCATTTTTCTTCTTCTATTATCGCCTCATGCTTTCCTTCATATTGTTTATCATAATGTCTTATCTTTCCCACATATATTGGGTTTGTTACTATCCTTCTCACTGTTGCTTTTTTAAAAATATCTGATTTTGCTTTTGTTCGATATCCTTCTCTGTTCAACTCTCTTGCCAATTCTGCCATTGATCTCAGCTCCAAATATCTTTCAAATATATACTTCACTGTTTTTGCTTCTTTTTCATTTATTATTAATTCCTTATCTTTTACATTATACCCAAGCGGTAAAGTTCCTCCCATCCACAATCCTTGTTCTTTTGATGTTGCTATTTTATTTTTTACTCTCTCTACTATCATCTCTCTTTCTAGTTGTGCTGCTCCTGATAATACTGTCTGTACGAATTTTCCCATTGGCGTATTATTGTCAAATATCTGCGTTACTGCTATAAAATTTACTCGGTGCCTTCTAAAAAATGACGTTACTTCGATGCTGTCTTTTGTTTCTCTTGATAGTCTGTCTAGTGTGTACACTACTACACAATCTACCTCTCCTTTTTTTACATCTTCAAACAATTCCTTTATTGCTGGTCTTTCTAAATTCTTTCCTGAGAAACCTCCATCATCGTACCTTTTGGCCAATGCTACCCAGCCTTCTCGGCTTTTTATATATTTTTCACATGCTACACGTTGCGCATCAAGACTATTAAACTTTTGTTCCAGACCATCTTCATTTGACTTCCTAGTATATATCGCACATCTTACCTCTTTCAGCATTCTTTCTCCTTATCTCTCATTCCAAATAGAAGCGGCCCATTGTAGCTCATTCCCATTATTTTCCCCGCCACTGCTGACAATGATGTATAAAATTCTTCTCTGTAGATTAAACCCTTATCTGTTACCATTACCGCATGCGTCTCTTCACCTCTCTCTAGTATTAATTCTGTCCCTTCTACTGGTAATTTATCGCTACTTATTCTTTTTCCCTTCTCTAGTCGATCTGCCAGATATTCTAGTCTTTTTAACCCTTTTCTTGACATTTCTCCATACGCTTTTTCCTGCATTCTATAAGCTAATCTTGGTATCAGATATTTCTTTGAGTATCTAGGCGCCTCTTCCCCAAATACCTTCTTCCACGTTTTTCTCAGCTCACCCAAAGGTTTTCTCTCTAAATTCATTACTTTCTTTTCTATTTCTTTCTCCATATTTTTAGCCCTTCATAAATAGCTTTTCAATTCTGTCTGTTTCTTTCTTTAATACCTCGGCTATTTCTTTGTTATTTTTCGCATAATCCATTGCTGTCATTCCGAACTTATCTGCTTGCTCTATTTCTGCTCCTGCTTCCACTAACTCTTTTACTATTTCCACTTTCCCCACCATACATGCAAGGTGCAATGGAGTGCATTTATTGCCATACTCTTCAGCATTTACATTCCCTCCTGATTTTATCAATTCTCTCACGGTTTCTAGACGTTTCTCTGTTACCGCTAGGTGCAGTGCTGTATATCCTCCTACATCTGCTGCATTCACATTCGCTCCTTTTTCAACTAATAATCTCACTGTTTTTGCGTCTATTGCATAATGCAGAGCTATTCTTCCTTTTTCGTCTCTTTCATAAATATTTTTAAACGAGTTCTCTAATAGTGACTCCTCTTTTTTACCCAGCTTTACCATAACTTACCCCACTTTTTCTTTAAATTTAAATCCCTCTTTTAAGCCTTCCCTCTCACTACATTTTCTACCTCATCTATCATTTCATTCACTTGGCTCATTATTTTGCTTGCTAAATTTTGACATCTTTCCTTTATTAGCGATTTGTCTCTCTTCCTTATTTCTCCTATCTCTATTATTTTTAGCTCCGGCATGTAGCTTCCATTCAACATGTCTGCTATTTCTCCCACTAGCCCCTCTATTCCATAGCACGTCAGTTCCCTACTTTTTGTTACTCCTCCTTTTTCTCTTAAAAATTTACTTGCCTTTTCACTCTCTTTGCTATCACATAGACGATACTTTTCACTTTCCCATATGTAATACATTGGTGTTGCACCATATTTATTCAGTTGATTAACCTCAGCTCCTGCTTTTACTAGCTCTTTTATTATTTCAACTCCTGCTCCTCCTATTTTGCACGCAGAGTGCAGTGGCGTACATCCAGTGACATATTGAGTAGCATTTACTTCTGCTCCTTCTCTTAGCAGCACTTTTACATTTTCTAAGCTTTTCGCAAATACTGCACAGTGTAGTGGTGTATAACCATTTTTATCTCTTGCATTAACATCTGCTCCTTTTTTTATTAATAATCTCACTGTTTTGTAATCAGAGATTTCTACTGCTTGATGCAAGATCGTCTCTCCTTCTTCATTTCTTTTATTAATGTTTTTACTTGATACTTCTTTAAAAAACTTACTCTTGCTAAAACTCATTTCATACCTCACAAAATTAGCTTTTCTAGCGCCAGACAAATTTCTTATATTTACCTGCTGCTATTCAAGTCATGTCCTTTTTAGCATGAGAAAGCAAGTCTTTTTCTTTTTATTTCATACACTTTAAACTATTATTAATATAATATATGAGGATCTAAATATAAGCATTTAACTTATTACACATATTGCTTGACTATTTTTCCAACTTCTGTGCAAATGTCTATGTTCGTGCCACTTCAGTACTCCTGGGTAAAATACTAAAATGTAATTTTCTAATTCGTGTATTGAGTCTTTTTGCTCTGAATCCAAATCATTTTTATAGTAAACGTTGTGTTCTGCCAAACCATATTTTGTAATCTTCTGATCTGTATAGTTTTCTATTTTGTAGTGGTGAGTAACGCTAAACCTTTCTAAAATTGGCTTGTGTTTTAAATTCCAACGTTGCCCTGAAAGTTTATCGTTTCCCAATACAAATTTATTTCCTCTTTCTTCTACGCTACTAACTGGAAAGCACGTATTTATGTCTCCTAAATCCCAACTGTTGTAAATTAAAAATATGATATAAAGGAGATAAGAGGGAAGATAACCCTACTCACTATAGGAATAGAGTTATCACGGGCGTGTGCGACCGACCAACTGTTGGTATTATAACCGTTCGGATCAAGGTACACTAGCCCATCTCTCGATACGTTTGAATAGTTGCATGGGACATATGTATGCACCCGTTTACAATCTTAAATTAATTAAAACTAATCGAGGTTATTATGATTACATCTTATCAAAATTTTATTGGCATTGATATCGGAAAATTTAAAAATGTTGTTGCAGTTCACAAACAGAAGAACGCTGTCGAATTCGACAATGATACTGCTGGCTGGCAACAATTGTTTCAAGATTTTTCAAATATCTTACCTAATTCTTTAGTAACTCTGGAAAACACTGGAAAATATGAGCTTGGCTTAGCACATTTTCTTGTTGATAAAGATATTGCTGTACATCGAGCTAATACTCGCAAAGTAAAAAGCTTTGTTCTATCTCATGGAACTTTAGCAAAGTCTGATCAATCAGATGCAAGAGCCCTTGCTCAGTATGGGTTTGAACGCTATAGTACTCTATCTCTATTTGCACCTATGTCAAAAGAACAAACAACCTTAGTTGCACTTTGTCAACGTCGTGATGACATTACAAAAATGAGAGCTCAAGAGAAATCTAGGCTTGCAGCACCTGAAAACGACCATATAAAAGAAAGCTGTCAGAAAACTATTGAATTCTTTAATAGCCAGATAGATGAGCTCAACAATACCATACAAAAAATTATTGATGAGAATCCAGAGTTACAAAAGCGCCAAAAAATCCTTAAAACAGTTCCAGGAATAGGTGCAAAATTATCTCAAGATTTTCTGTGTCTAATGCCAGAACTTGGTTATGTAAGTAGGGGAGAAATTGCAAGTCTTGCTGGAGTTGCACCTCATCCGAAAGAAAGTGGTAAAACTATTGGTTATCGCAGAATAAGTGGTGGCAGAAGCAACGTTCGTGAAAAGCTTTTTACAGCTGCGATGTCTGCTTCAAGGTCTAAGTCTGCGCTTGGTGCCTTCTATTCAAGGCTTGTTGGTAAAGGTAAAAAGAAGATGGTGGCTATGACAGCTCTAATGCGTAAAATCATAGTAATTGCCAATGCGAGGCTTAAAGAAGCAGTCAATGTGAATTAAAAAAATCTGCATAGAAAATAGGTTAACGAATATGTGCGTCTACACACATTTAAAGCACATATTCGTTAACCATAAGATCTAAGCAGTAACTGTTGTTTGATACAAAATTTTTCTATGATTAAGTTAGGGTTTTTATTGTCAAAAATGCACTTTTTACTCGAATAAAAAACAAAATTACAAACAAAAGTTGTAATGAAACTAAATTCAAAAAATTTTAAAAAACATAGTTGATCCGATAATACTATCTGCGCTTTAGCAAATTTAATCGATGGTAATAAGCTTTGAGTTAGAGGATACAGGGCTTTTAAGTTATACCACTGATAACTTCTTTCATAAATGCCTTTGTAATCCTTTGTGTGAGGCTCTGTTTCCCCAAGCACTGCTACATTCAACCGATATATGTCATTACTAAATGCTTGTTCATAATGCTCTCTTAAATAGTTGTCTACAATCTCTACTAACGGACCTCTAGAACTGAAAAAATTTATTCTTCCAAACGATAACACTGGCCCATTTTTTTCAACTTTTATACCAGAGTAGTCTGATAACAAACTTCCAAATAAACTTTCATCTAAAATAAACCTATCAACGTTATAGTGATCATTGAAAATCCTCATTAGCCGCGATCTTGCTGGTAACGATAGTTTTGCAAGTTCTACTACTGCATCCACAAAAAAGTTATTTGGAACATCCCTTATCCCTATCTGCAGTTCAAAAAAATGTTTTCCAGGTGGCTCCTCAATGATTGTAATATCTTCTATATTTGCCCACTTTAGTGCTATTTTGAGTGATTCTGGGGTTCCTCTTAAACGCTGAAATTTTACTCCTTCTACTATCGCCCTTCTTTTATCTTTTACCCAGCGTAGAATTTCCCCCAATTCATATTCCTCAATCAACCACGGCAATGTTTCTTCTTTAAGACTAAACTTAAACCCTCTGATGCAACTTGGATCAACTTTATAATCCGTTGCATCTACTAGCGCTTTTTCCTGTTTTGTTGCATTTGGTGGCAATAACATTAATTCAACTCAATCTTTAAATTTCTCAAATTTGCACATTCATTTCCCAGAACCACAACATCCTCTTTTGGCTCGATTAATTCCACATTTTCTACACCATCTACAAATAAATTCGCTATTATCCATGATCTTGTAACATTCCATCCCAGCCTTCTACTTGCTTCAAACTTCTTGATGAACTGCTTCTTGATTTCCTCCTTCGATATTACAGGACTTATGCTCATTCTGCTGTGAATATCTATTTCCGTAATATTGCAACCAATTACTGTTATCGTATCTGTTAACACCCTTATATCATCTCTAGTAACCTGCTTTTTTACAATTTCAAGTAGCTCTTCAGACGCTATGCCATTTGTGGATAACTCCGTGGATAAAATCGAGATCTCCACACTTCCTGGCACTTTTGATTCAACCAGCGCATCCTTTACTCTACTATCTGCTGAGAGTGCTTGAAACCGATAATGCTCTTTACTCCCTCCTGTGCTTGAGCCAACTATTCTTGCCTTGATTCTTTTTCTGAAGCGTTCATCTTCTTCTCCATCTTGCCTCTCTGCTCCATAAAATTCAGCTAAATTATCAAGCTCTTCTCCCGTTGCAAACTTGAGTAAATTGCTTTTTACCGCTTCATTTATTCTTTGTCTCAGCAAAAGCTCTCTCCAGGCTGCTACTTCTAAAATCTTCATCGCTGGGTCACTTTCAATTAGTGCTGTAAAACTTTTATCTCGACTTATTAATTCTTCCTTCATTCTCGAAAAGATTTCCTCAAAGCTCAGTGGTTCAATAATATTAGATGTCTGCATTTCTAAACAACTATTCCACTAATACCTATGAATTTGCCTTCTGAAAGATACATACCTTCAAGTACAAGAGTCATTTTTCCTTCTTTAGCTTCAGCAATCTTTACTTTTTCTAACTTAAATCTCTTTTCCCATTTTTCCAAAGCTTCTCCTGTTGCTGCATATATCTCAAGTGTTAAATCTCTATTTATTGGCTTATCCACCAATTCAAATAATCTTGAGCCATAATCTCTCCTCATTATTCTACTGTTTACTGGAGTGGTCAGTATATCAATTATCGATTGTTTCAGATGTTCTATTCCCTCTAATTCTTTCCCTGTTTTAGCATCCATTCCTCTCATTTTTCGACTACTTTAATTTTTTTTATTTTGAAAACACACTTTGATTTTTACTTACTACTTGAAAACTACAGGACGCCACATCACCTGTTCTCGCTACACCAATACCATTTACAAATACGCTGTTTGATCCTTGCGTTAGTGTCTCTCCCATAGTTAAGGTATCACTTCTACGACAGACAGATCTACCATTAATACGCACATCTTTACTCCCGCTTACGCAAACATGAATAGGTACTCCAGTACAATTATCGCCTGTACAAACTATAGCTCTTCTCATGTCAATTTAAATCTATTATACTTCCTTTCAGTTTTATTCCACTTTTTGTCATTTCTATACTCGATTCTCCAGCCTTCAGTGTTATTTTATCTACTACTTCAATCTCTAAATGATGTTTATCTTTATCGTATGACAACTTTGTTCCATCTTGAAATGTTAAGCTACTCACCTCTTTTTTATTTTCTGGTGCAGAGTACTTTTGTTGATATATTCCAGGAAGTACTACTCCTAAAGATAATTCTCCCAGCGGGGAAAGTATAACTACTTGCTCATCAATATCTGGCGGACACCAATCTCTATCTTTTCCTGCTTTACTTGTTATCCACGGTAAATAATCTGTTAAAAATTCTCCTATTTTCACTCTTACTTTTGCTTTTTCATAATCTATTTCTTTTACAATTCCTATACGAATAACGTTTGCTAGCTTCCTATTCAGCTCTGAAATCGCAAAACTATGATCCAACATGTACGTTACCTATCCCTATAATGTGCGGCTTAATTCCAGTTTCTGACCACACTGACTCACCAATATGTATCTCATGAACCCAATCAACTACCCAAACAAGATACGCATCTAATTCTGGCCTAAATCCGTCAATTTCTGCAGAGATAAATTCTCCTGGTGAAACATTTTTTATATTCCATGTATTTTTGTTTACAACTTTTGCCACCTCAGCAGCTAATGTTCTGACAATAAGAGGAGCATTTTCGATTGTGCTATCAACTACTATTCTAGCTTCAAATCTTGCTTTCAGCGCTAATTCCTCTGTTCCTGGATCTTTTCCTTGCTCTAGACTTGATAATTCTATAAATACTGCCGGTGCTACTAATTCTTTCCTTATTGCTGGATATACTTCGCATGTTTGTATCGCAGAAATTTCTTTCTTCAGCGTGGTACAAATTTTATCATGTAAATCTTTCAAATTCATCCTTTATAGCTCAATTCACGTTCAAAAAACTTTGTAAAGACTTTTTCAACTTCATAATTAACAAGATTTCCTATTATCCTTGAAGCCTCAGGTTCTAGTGGCAACTTAACTTCCTTTATTGGCAATGCTGCCCTTCCTTCACGTTTAAACATACCGCTATTTCCTTTTGGCATAACTGCTGCAAATCCTCCTATAAACTCATGCTTTCCTACTTTCGATCCTCTTCTTGTTTTTTGTATTTTGCCAATTGTCGATGCTCTAATGTCATAGAGATTTGCTCTAATTAACACTTCTAATCTGCTAGTTTTCGCCTTAAAAATTCTTAATCTCTTTCTTATCAAACTTAATTTTATCTTCTTTTCCTTACTGATTTCCTTAGCTGCTTGCGCTTTTAACCATAGTGCTGTTCTATTTAGTGCTTTTATAGCTACTAGTTTTATTTTCTGCTCTTTTCTTTCAATATTGGAGATTATTTCATTAATATTATTACTAATTTTAATATCAAACACTTTCTATTGCCTCAATTTTCAATATTTTACCTGAAGAATCTTTCAATGGTGGTTCAAAAATCTTGTAGAACCTTTTTTCAATCTTGATATAATCACCTATGCTAAAGGAAGTAACGTCCTGATCACGTATTTCTATAGAAGCAATTTGCTGAGTTAATGTTCCATCTGCACCTAGAGAGTACGTAGTCTCAGGACGTTTAATTAGCACTTTTATTTTTCGAATCGCCTCCTTATTTTTATTACAATATATGGCTTCCACTCCTAGATGATCAAAACAATCCTTCAATAACCTCTCTATAATCGTCAACTTGCAGTAATTTTGATTAATACTCCAGGTCTGTGGCACATTGGCAGAGGATTTGACTGCGTATGCAAATCACTTCCTCTATCAAATCTCCTTGGTTCTTGTTTTGCATAAAGTGATTTTCCTAGTGTATTTACTGTCTCATTAAAGTCTGCTGGTGCAAAATATGTCGTAAATGTGCTTGCTGTTCCTAGTGGAAAACAGTGCCCTGTATCTTTCTCAATAAATCTTCTCACCGTTCCTTCAGGGTCAGTTGCTTGCCCTCTATACTCCTCAAATGTTATGCCACAGAACGTAAATCCTGATCTCATATCATTTCGAAGCGCTGCTCCTTCTTGCCATCTCTCATATGCTTCTTTTACTTTAGCATGAGAAGTTAGTGCATCAAAAAACTCAGGGCTTACCAAGGCATGAACTCCTGTCATATATTCACCACTTAGATTATCTTCTATATGCCGGAGTACTTCCATACACTTACGCTTTACATCAGTTGTCGCTGTTCCCAGTGCAAAATTTACTACTTTTGGCGTAATTTCAAATTCGTTGTACAGATTTAATAATTCACTGCCATCTGCGTCCAGAATAATCCCTTTCAGCGCTCCCATTCGCAAATGCTCTAATGTTATTGCATGTTTGTTTCTCATTAGCTGCAAATGATCAGTTATTACATCTGCCAGCGCTTTCAGTTCACTTTCTGATCCAAATGCCCTTATTCCCTGTACTTCCTCTGGTAACACTACATCATCATGTGGAATATGCGGAATCGTAAATGTTCTTATTTTCCGTTTTCCTCGTTTTCCCACTGTTGCTGGTGCTCCTGGCACTTGTGTTGGTAGTAGACTTAAAACTCCGTTGTGTTCTTCTATGGTAATATGTCTAAATCTTACTGACCTATTTGGAAATAAATTTAAATTTTCAACCCGTCCATAATTTATCGGCAATATATTCATCGCATTTGTTAGTGCCGTCATGCTAAATGCTGTATTTGTAAATGGATTTTGCATTTTTCCCCCTTTGTGTTTTTTATTTAGCTTTAGGCCGCTTTACGGATAATGATTCCTCGTCCTTCAAGTTGCTTTATTGCTGTAGCTTTCTGTTCTTCAGTAATATTTGCTGGCCATACAACTGCATGATCAGCTAGCATGGCACCACGAGCAATAATTACTCCTTTACTATTTTCCTTTGCGTTTACATCGCTTGCTATCACTCCTATCGCCGTTTGTGTACCATCTGTGGCAGTTGGATTTAAAGCTTTAATAAAACCATCTTTAGTATCATAACCAACTACTGTTCCCAGCTTTAGATTTTGTCCCTTGGCTACTGTTATCTGATCTCTTGAATATAAGTTGGACACTTCATATTTCAGAAGATCTCCTAAATTATTTCCTTCAGTTATACTTATCATGTCTTTTTCTCTCCTTTTTTTATTTTTTTACCGCCATATTTGTGGTTGTTATACACGGCGGTTATACACATACTTTAAATGTTTGATTGCCCACGACTTTTCGCTACCTGCATCATCAATTCTTCTCCTGAATTCTGTGGTATTGCACTTATTATCTCTGTCTTCTTCGTTCTCTCTGCAAGTAATTCCATTAAAACTTCCCTTGCTTGCTCAATACTTACGCCTTGCTCAATAAATTCTCCTATCTTTTCTGGCATCTTTGATACATTACATAATCTTATTATCTCTAAAATTTCTCTACGACAGTTCTCGTAGCCTTCCTCAGTTAACTCATTAGTTGTCATACTAACACTCCTACTTTTATGATTATTGATAAATTCAAAAAATGTTGTAACTCCATCTGCAAGACCTATTTCTACTGCTTTCTCGCCAAAATATAGACCTGCTTCTGTTGATCGAATCTTTTCAATTGAAAGACCTCTGTTCCTTGCTATTAGCTGCAAAAACATTTCATATAGTCTTCCTACTTCTTTTTGTAAGCTTTCTAAACTTTCAGACGTCATTGGCTCATGCGGATTTAAATCATTCTTCCGACTACCAGCAAAAATTGTGGTGTATTTTATTCCCTGTTTTTCGTCAAATCCACTTTGATCTATATGACTTGCTATTACTCCAACACTTCCTACTCCTGAAGTTCTACTCACAAATACCTTTTCAGCGCTAGAGGCTATAGCGTACGCAGCAGAATATGCATCATCATTTGCTATTGCAATAATTCTCTTTTTTACTCTTGATTCATAAATAAAATCAGCTAGGTCAAAGACACCGTTTACTTCTCCTCCTGGACTGTCTATGTCAAGTAGAATCGTCTCTATGCTTTTATCTTCTAAAGCACTCTCTATCTCTTCATGAATATTTTCATACGAAGTCATATCTAAAATATGATCAAAAGCTTCTGTTTTTTTTGTCAAAACTCCATAAATACGTATTATTGCTATTCCTTTTGGGTTTATATGAAAATGCTTTAAGTTCTTAAAGATAGGTTGTTTGCTGTTATATAATGATAGTAGTTCAAAGCTTCTTCTCTCTACCATTATTGGTTTATTTATCCACATCACCTTCCTCCCCTTATTGTATTTTATGGCACATTAACGTCACAATCGAAACAAAGTCCAAAAGAATTAGCACGCTTTTGATCTTCTGCTATTTCTTGGTCAATTTCTTCTACATCATAACCCATTTCTGAAACAACTTCTGAGCGACTCTTAAAGCCATTTCTTACCGCCATTTGCTGTGCTTGCTGATCTTTTAGCGGATCCACCCAATCAAATCCCTGTGGTATCCATTTTACTTCTTCTTTCGCTGCTTTTACTACTTTTTCATCTATACTCAGTTCTCCACAAAGCACTGCTAATTCTAGCCATCTACTCCATACTGGTCTGCAAAACTGAAATACCATAATGTTATGTTGCAGCATAGCGCATCGACGACGAAACTCTATCAGCCCTGCTCGAATGGATGAATAATTAACACCTGTTAAATCTCCTGTTAGCTGTTCATATGTTATCCCTGTACCAATCGCTATTGCCCTCAGTTGCTGTCTCATGAATGCTTCATAACTTCCTCCAACATCAGATGGCTCTGAAAATTTTATGTCCTCTCCTGGGTCTAAAAGCTGCATTGTTCCTGGCTCTAAACCTGATAGTGCTACTCCTTGCTCATTACTTTCACCTTCTCCCATGATATTTGCTTCTGGATCGAGTCTCGTAATAAATCCAGCAAACATTGCTGCAGTTTTCTTTCTCACCAGCTCTGCATCATCATATTGATCAAGCTCATAAAGTTTCAGCAGTATATTAGAAAGCCAAGGCTCCCCTCTGATTTGCCCAGGTCTTAATGGTCTATAAATATGTAAAACATCATTTGCTGGCACTCTCACTGATTCTCCAAATAAGCCTTCTCCTGGATGTTCTCTAAATAAGTATAGCTCTTTTTACAATAATCCGAACAGACCGTAATATGCTACTGGCCTGCTATAGCCATAAACACATATCTTATCGCATTCGGACTATTATAAGAAAGGCTATAATATGCCTCTCTTTGTCCAAGCCTGTTAAACTCAATGCCGTTTCTTATTACATTACCATTGGCTAGTGTTTTATTGCTCTTATTGTCCAAATGCTCTGATTCTAGTACTTGCAGTTGTAATGGCACAGAAAATCCATCTTCCAGCTTTCTCGTTCTTAAACGTACAAAACATTCTCCTCCCTCTATCATACTTCTGCATACTAGAGCTTGTAATCCATAAAAATCACTTACTCCGTTACTATCTGCTTCATCTGTCCATTTTAGCCATAATTCTTGCACCTTCTTTCGAAATTCTCCATCTCTTGCTTTTGATTGCGGTTTTATTCCTGTTCCAATAGAGTTACTTACTATCGTATCAATTATATTTGCAGCGTAAGGATTTTTTCTTACCATATCCCGAGAGCGGCTACGTAAGTGCCCAAGGCTCTGAGAAAGTAAATTATTTATGCTTCCCGCTTCTCCTTGCCAATATATTACCCTTCTTCCTGAGCCTGACGCATCCCAAGCTGAACTTTTGATTTTTGGCTTACTAAATAGTTGTTTGAAATTTTTCAGCATCATACTAACCAAAATTCTCTTAATTCTTTCAAAGTTCCGTTAAATTTATTTCTGTCACATTTTCCGATTCCTTCTACTTCATGTGGCTCTGGACTTGTTTTACCGTCAGTATATTGCCATAAAATCCAATCATTCCAGCCTTTTGGTAATGTCAGCTCTTTTCTCCAGCTTGCTATCCATAATGGACATTTTGTCAAAGTTGGCGTGGCAAAATCCTTAAGAAAATAGCTACTGCCATAAATTAGGGGTAATCTTCCTGTTACTTCTTCAACTCTCTTTACAAATTCCTCAGCTTGCTTAACTGTAATATTTTTGCCACTTTTGTTTTCTTCAATATCCAGCGCAAGTATGGTATTTTTGCTTTCGCCTACCGTTTTTAGAAAATGATCAGCTTGATTTTTGCCGTTTCCTTCTGTGCCAAAATGATATGCTCCCCAGAGTAATCCTTCTTCTTCAGCTTTCTTTCTTCTCTTCGCATACTTTGAATCCACATATTTTAGTCCTTGTGTTGCCTTGTGAATTACTCCAACTATACCATTCTCTTTGTCTAGCTTAAAATTCACATTTTCTTGCCAATGTGACAAATCTATTATTCCATTTACTGAACTCTCTCTATTGTCCCATAGTTTTATGAAAGTTTTTAATTGCTCTAAAAATTCAGAATATTCCTCTTTTACAACTTTTCTCAGAAAATTTTCCCTCATATAACTCCTTTATTTGTTGCAAAAATAATCTTTCGTTTAGGCTTCATACCTGCAACTTTCAGTTCAGCCTTAATACGTTGCCGTAAATTCAGCAAGTCATTTATCTGAACTTCAGCATATCTCACCACATGGTCACCATATGCAATTGATACTACTCGCTCTCCGTTTTGTAGTTTCTTTATCGCTTCTTCGACTTGAATTAAATACTCTTCGCTGTACATCTTACTTCTCATTCAACCATTTGCTTTGTCTCACTTTTTTAGGTTTTTTGCTTTCTGGCTTTTCACTTAAACTATTCCATTTACTCTCTGGCCAACGATCGATTCCAAGCGCAATAGATGCTGCTCTTGCGTAAATTCGGCAGTCTAGCACTTCATTTCTTTCTCTTACCTTTTGCCACTCCTGTTTGGTGTATCCTTTTACTACCTTACTGACTAATTGCTCTGCCGTTAACTGCTTAAAATATTCGGGTGCATACTCAGGAAAATGACAATATCCTGCTGGCACTTTCTCTTCTTCTTTTAAAATATTAAGTAGCTGAAAAAGCTCTGACTTTAATATCGATACTCCTACTGGCCAGAGCTTTATTCCTCTTTTTAGCTTTTGACCACCAACTGTTATATCAACTCTACTTGGGCTGCTAAGTGGTACTAGGGCTTTATTTACACCTTTAACTGCCATTACTCTTCTAGATCCTTGATGACCTCTTACCCAGTTGTATACTTCTTGCGTTGCATATCCAGCATCTACTGCCATCATACTTATCATATATTCAAGCCCATTTTCACCGATAAAATGATGATTGAGGAGCTCCGAAAGCTTTCCCCATACTTCTCCACCTCCTGTATCTCCTTCAAATACTCGGTAGTCTATTGACCAACTTTCACGACTTTTTCCCCATGCTACAACTTCCACCTCTAGACGATCTTTTTGGACATCTACTCCTGCAGTAAGTACCACTTCTCTCCTTGGTACTGTGCCAATCTGAAAAAATTCTCTCCTGTTAAATAATTGCTTCCAATCAGGTACTTCTCCTTTATCTACCCAGGTTTCTCCAAGCGTTGTGTTGATCCAAACTTTCAGTAATTGTTCACTTTCCTTTGCATGCAGAAAATCCTCTACTGCTTGTTGCCAACTATACCACCCAACTGGGCTATAAAGACTTGAAAGGTGAAATCCTATTACTTTGCTATTGTGTACTTGATTTGTAGCTCTCCATTCTCCACGTTCAAGCATCTCTGTCTTTTGATGATTTTCTATCTTTTCACCACATTCTATACATATATAGTGTGCTGTACTTGGATTTTTATCTTCCCATTTTATTTGTGACCATTTTAGAATTTGATAGTAATTACAATACGGACAGGGAACAAAAAAATATCTCTTATCTGTTGCTTCAAATTCTTTCTCAATTCTGCTTATTCCATGAATCGTTGGTGTCGATACTAAAAAAATCTTTCGCCTTGCAAATGTATTAGTTCGAGCAATACTGAGCAGTACTGGATCTCCTTCTCCTCCTGAATCTCCTGGGTAGGCATCTATTTCATCAAGAAAGAGATATTTTACTGGCATAGATCTCAGTCCTACACTACTATTCGCTCCAGTTATTACTACTATTCCACCTGGAAACTCCTTACTTTGTACAGTATTCCCTGAATCTCTTGACCTTGGGTCTTTTACTTTACTTTTTAAACATGGTGTACTCTCTATTAACGGTGCAAATCTTCCCTTCGATCAACGTTTTCCCATTTCAACTGTTGGCTGTACTACCAGCATTGGACCTGGTGTTTGATCGATGATATAGCCTATCCAATTGTTGCCAGCTTCTGTTCCCCCAATCTGCGCTCCTTTCATGAATACTACTTTTTCTGTTGGTGAGGACGGAGAAAGTGAATCCATTATTTCTTTTAAATAAGGAGTTCTTTCTGTTCTCCATTTACCTGGCTCTGATGCTGCAGTTGGCGCTAAAACTCGATACTCATTTGCCCACTCTGATACTTTAAGCTCTGGATCTGGTTTTAAACCTTCAGAAAAAGATGTAGCATATATCATATCGCTAGCTCTTCACCATCATTAGATGATACCTCAACATCACTTAAAATAGAACTGCACTCACTTGTTTTCTCACTTTCAAGTTCAATAAACATTTTCTTTTCAAGTGCTTCTTCTATGTACTTCTGAGTTAAATTACTCATTGTTATTGCAGCTATGAACGCAACTATTCCCACCATTACCGCAGCTATAATGTTAGGGTAAATTCCCACTATCACTATTGCACATACTGTTATAGAAACACAGACGATATTGATATATTTCTTTATTTTTTTGTCTGCTATTTTCCTTTCTTCAAAATATTTATTGCTCAATAAATGAAATGTTGGAAAGTTCTTCTGTCTTCCAAATAGCACTATTTCCTTCTCTTTGCTCAGTAATTTTATTAATTTTGCGTTGTTCGTTATTATTGCATACTGAAAAACATCCGTGGCATCTGCTCCTCTCTTTAGCAACAACTTTACTACGTTAAAGTGACCATGCTTTGCAGCAACATAAATTCCCGTTTTTCCACTCTCATCTACAGCATCTATTTCAACTCCTTCACCAAGAATACCGTCTATTAGGTCTTCATATCCTTTTCTGGCAGCTAAATGAAGCAAACTGTTTTTATCAGCTCCGTATCTATTACTTGCTAAAATCTTTACTATATCTAATCTATTTGCTTCTTTTGCATAACAAAATGGTGTCTTGCCATTATCATCCTTAATTAAAGGGTCTATATCTTCTCGCGTTAGTAAAACTTCTATTGTTTTCAGCCTTTCAGCATAATGTAGTGGCGTTTTATTTTCATAATCTTGTAAGTTAACCCCAGCATTAGGAACATTTATTAAGCATCTTACAATATCTAAACATAAGTCCCTTTCGTCGTAATTACTACTACTTATAGCTACGTGCAAAGAAGATAATTTCATTGCATTTCTGCCGCTACCAGCTATATTGACATCCGCACCAAGATTTGAAAGTAATTTTACTACTTCTAGCTTCTTGTTGTTTACTGCATAATGAATTGCTGCATGATTTCTCACGTCAAGAACATCCTTATCCGCGTTTCCTTCTCTAATTAAAATTTCTACTATTTCTTCATGTCCAGCTCCTGCCGCTAAGTGTAATGGTGTATGTAGTAAAGCATTCTGCTCATTAACATTAACTCCTTTGTTAAGTAAAAATCTTACAGCATTTGCTTCATTCAACATCGCAGCTAAGTGAAGCAAGCTATCTCCCTCTGATCCATATTTATGATTGATTAGTGCTTGTAATATTTCTTCTCTTGCACAAGAAAGCGCACTTTTACCATCATCATCAGCGATCAGTGGATTAATATTTTTCCTGTTCAGTAAGAGTGCAACCATACTAAGCTCGTTAATTTCTACTGCATAATGCAGTGGTGTCTTTCCGTTTGATCCTCTGACATTAACATCTAATCCAGGTTGATTAATGAGGCACTTTATTAATTCTAAACTTAACTTAGCAGACATTATTCAAATTTAGCGTTAGATAATTCTTGTAATGAGTTTGTAATCTCTTCGGTTAGCGCCATATGAATCTTTTCAGTGTCACTCAGTGATGCAAGCAGTGCTGAAACTCTATTTGGAATATTAAGCAAATTATTACGGACAACTCTTGCTACGTTAAATGCATCGCGCTTTACTTCCTCTACTGCTACAAGTTCTCCTATTTCAGCCTTAGCTTTTGCCTCAAGCAATTTACCACGTTCCATCTCATTTTTTATTCGCGTTTTTAGCAACATTGTGGAAAGCTTTTCTCCGTTTTCTGAATAGTTTTTTCTTCTCAGCGGTTGACTTGGATCTCTGATTGTTTCTATAGCCCTATTTGCTTGTTCTCGGTCAATGAGTCCATTCTCCAGCTCAACTATTCCTTTCTTTACTAAATAACAGACGTATTGCTTTGAAAATCCTTGTTCTCTTGCCCACTCTGTTTGTGTGATTTTTTCCACTCTTTTCCTCCTCTCTTTATTGCTCCTTTTTACGAATTTTCTTCTTGAATCTCTGAAAAGGTTTTGCCAGTATCAGCAATTCCCTACCTGTTTATACTTGCCGGCGTCTTAGAGATATTTTACTAATATAGAGCGAAGTACTCCGGTGCTTTCTTTTTACATAGTGAAATTTGGCCATTTTCAACTAATACTATAAATTGCATCTTTGTAGTTATGAGATTCAACCACTACTTGCTCTAGCGTTAAACTGCTGCATTTGGCATCTTTACTATGGTTTTCTTCAAGCACTTTTGTCCTTGCTTCCTTTATTTCCTCAATGAACTTTCCATTAACTTTTTCTGGTTCAATTCTTTCCTCACAATATACAAGATTTGTGCAATTTGTTTTTCTGTAGTAATGTACTCCAAGGAATATCACTGATAGTGCAAGTATACTCGAGCCTACAAGTACTGATAGCCCTACGAAAGCGTTCTGGTAAAACTTCTGTACACTACTAATACCACCTTCCACATACAGTAATAAAGGCCATACTATATTTGCAGCAACCAAACTGCTTAATAATGCTGTAAATAATGGCCTATCTTTGATTACTGATTCTACTTTATTCCTTCTACTAATGACTTTGTCGTCAATATTAATGAAGTCGTTCTTACTCTTCCAAGCATTAAGTGTAAAATGTGAATGAGTACTATTGCTGTATTCCAGTCTGACTGATTTTATTACTTTATCTTTTGGTTGATACTCTCGCACCTGATTCAAAGTTTCATTCGCATTCTTTCTCCCTACTTGACACTCTTCAGTATCTCTAAATTGCTTTATTCCACAAAACATCGGACTAATTGCAACCAATAATGCAACAGCTAGAATTGGTATAGTCACATAGATGGTACTGTTTGCAAAAAATGCAATAAATTGTGCTTTATCCTGTAAATATACCAAAGCTGCAGAAACGCTAAGTGCAACAGCAGCTATACCGAAAATTATAAATTCCTTCTGCTGCACTGCATATTTTACTCTTGGCAAAATTCTATTTGTTTTCTTTTCTTTTTTAATTAACGGGGTTTCTTCATTATCACTTTTTTCTGATGAGCTAGTTGAAAGTGTAACTGGACTATCATGATTTAATGACATATTCTCCCATCCTTGATTGCCACAAGACTCACTCATTTCTGTTACTTGAGAATTTGATCTTGTCATCTCTGCACTTCTATTGTCTATTCCACTATCACTTCCTTCCAAACTCTTTTTTAAAAATTTTGTATTCAGATCTACAGGTTCACCAATTATATCTTCTGATCCTTTCTTAATTGATGTTTCTTCAGAATTTGACTTTTCCATCTCCGGACTTTGATCGTTTATTTCACCATCTAAACCTCTTTTCGAGAATTTTTTATTTTTGTCTATAGTTGCATACATAGGTTCTCCTATAGCTTCTTGCTCATCACATTTTTCTCCATTTAATTGGAAAGAAGAATGTGGTAGCTTTGGTGGTGCAATATCCTGAATAATACTCAACCGATGATTTTCTGCTGTTCTAGGTGAAGGTGGAGCTACATTTCTAATATTGTCCTTCTCCAACATTCCATTCCTAGGTAACGGCTTTGGTTTATCTCCTAATTCTTTATCCTCTTCCTCTTTTTGCATTTCTTTTGTATTGTCTATTTTGGGGTTGGAAGATGTGTTGGATGCTGCCTCAAACTGATCAAGAGAATACGGACGGTTATATTCTATTCCATTTGCCTCACAAACTGCATTAAATTCGTCCTCTATGTCTTTACCATCATCCAATACTAAAGAAGAACAACTCACTGAAAAATCAGCACCTGCTTCGTCTATTTTTGCTGTAATACTGCTATCGCTACTATTGCTAATCACATTTAAAGAAGCTAGTTTGCATTCAGTGTTCAGGTCAGGTTCTTGCTTCGTACCTTTTTCAAACAATTCAATTCTCTCCTTAACAGATAGTGTAGAATTTGAAACATTATTTTCTACTTCTTCAGAAAACGAAGCTTCATTATTTGTTTGCGACGTTACTACTCCAGCTAACGTCTTTTCTTGATTCATTGAGTACACCACATTTAATCCAAAGTTATTTGTTACGCTAAACTCATTAAAATACGGTATATACCAGTAAATTAATATTACAACTACCAAGGCTTACTAAATTTCTGTTTGCGTTATCTTTTCCACTTTTTTCTTACTGTTTTTCTTCTTGAATCTCTGAAAAAGTTTTACCAGTACCAGAAAGAATTGCTTCCCTACCTGTGTACACTTGCCAACGTTTTATGGTTACATCTACAAATTTTGAATCTAGCTCTATTATCCTGCAAATTCTTCCTGTTCTCTCACATGCAATCAGTGTGCTACCAGACCCACTAAATGGATCAAGTACAGTATCCCCAGGTCTGCTGCTATTAACTATTGCTTTCTCCATTAGCTCTACTGGCTTCATTGTTGGGTGCAGTGAGTTATGTATTGGCTTGTCATAAAACCACAGATCACTTTGATTTCTACCGCCATGCCACTCACGTTTATTACCGCTTTTCCATCCATAGAGCATTGCTTCGTATTGTCTTTGATAATCAGACCTTCCTAGCGTAAAGTGACTCTTTGCCCAAATGATGAATGTTGACCAACGACCACCTGCTTCTTCAAATACTTTTTGTAACGTCGAAAATTCTGATGATGATGTACAGATATAAATTGCACCTTTGGTGTATGCTAAAATATGAGTGCAAATATCATAGAGAAAAAGTTCGTACCTTTCACCTTGATTATCGTTTAATATCTTTTTATCTTCTCTTTCCTGACTGCTACCGTAATCAACGTTATATGGAGGATCACATACGGTAATATCTGCCATTTTATCGTCTAATACCGCTTTATATGATTCAACTACAGAGCTATCACCACAATAGATTCGATGATCACCTAAAATCCATAGATCACCTGGCTTTGTTATTTCTACCTTTTTGTCATCAATAGCTAAGTCAGAAAGATCTTCACCATTGTCTCCATCAAAATCATTGAGAAACCGTTGAACTTTTTCTAGCTCAAATCCAGTCATTTTAAGATCAAACTGCAAATCTTCTAATTCTTGAATTTCCACCTTCAAAAGATCATCATCCCACTTTGCCCAATTAGCTGATTGATTTGCCAGTAATCGAAAAGCTTTAGTTTGTGGTTCATTTAAATTATCACTCAAAACAACTGGAATACTCTCCATACCAAGTTTTCTTGCTGCTTTAAGTCTTAAATGACCATCAACCACAGTGCCATCGCTTTTTGCAACTATTGGTATACGAAAGCCAAATTCTCGAATAGAAGCACACATTCTGTTTACTACGTCATCATTTTTACGTGGATTACGCTCATATTCGACTAGATTTTCAACAGGATAGTAGTGGATTGCTAAATTCATATCTTAATAATTAAAAAGTTAATATTCAAAATATCTCTGACGCTAAAGAAGGCCTGAGGTCAGCACCACCAAACCCGCCAGCATGGCCGGAAGGACCCGCTTTTACGGTATTTTTAATGTGTTAAAATCTTTACTGAGATTCATAGCGTAAAACATTAATGCTAAAGCATCAGATTCATTATCATCTTTAGGCAAAAAACCTTTTTTCTTTACAGCTTCAATAACTTCACTCTTACTTGCATTGCCTTTACCTGCTATGAAGCGTTTGATAGTTTTAACATTAACACCTTTGTATGGCACATGATGTTCTTCACACCAAGCAGACAGCACTGCAAGAAACCCACCGTAGCAATGGGCTGCATCAGTTCCTAGATGTCTTCTCACTTCCTCAAAATACACTGCAGAAATGTCCTTCAAAGAATTAAGCCAATTACGAAAGTTTAAGAAGCACATACCGCCTCCACTGAAACGACTACCATGAAAGTTTTTGCTTCCACTTTCAATTATTCCATCTGTTAGAATTGCCCAGCCGGTTTGTTTGCCGAGGTCAAGTGTTAGGGTTGACATTTGCTATTATTAAAATTACAAGTAGCACTTACTCCAAAATATCGTTTGGTTCCTTCAAAATACACTAGCAATTCATAGTTTTTTGCTGGCCAACAACGGAAATTCGAGAATTATGTGCTACTGCAGAAAGTTGTTTTCTTGTTATATATATTCACCAAAATTACGAAAACTGTTCAATTTTTTTTGCAAAAGATAAAAATCGTGTTCTTCTTGCTTGAAGCTTTGCTATCCAATAACAGGGATGCTATTTAATTAAGTTTTAAAGGGTGCTATGTGCGTTCTTTAGTGGAATGCTATTTATTATCTATGAAATCACACCTAGCTTTAAAATGAAGTTTTTTACCTTATCTAAAAAAATACAAATTCTCAAATTCACTAAATTTCCTTTCTACTCAAGGTTTGTTTGCTAGTGTGAGGATTGACACTTAAAGTTTTTGTATTTGAAGCGCATCCACAAACTAGATCAATGCCCTTCTATATGTAGAATACCGGATTTCTCACTACTTTTTCCGGGATTTTCTCAAAAAAAGTTAAAATAATTTTAAAACTGCTTATCAGCTAAAGAATAAAGCAGATAATTCTCTATTTTTAGAGTTTCGCAGTTGCTTGTCTTTTTTACAAATAATCCCTATGCTACTTGAAGTAAGGTAGAGTAGATATGATAATAAATGAAAACGAAATTTTATTATATACAACTCCAGATGGAGACGTGAGAATTGATGTTTTGTATCGAGATGAAAACATTTGGCTTACACAAAAAAGAATGGCGGAGTTGTTTGATGTTAATATTAGAACAATTAGTGAGCATTTACAGAACATATTTGCTAGTCAAGAGTTAGATAAAGATTCAGTTATCCGGATTTTCCGGAATACTGCTGAAGATGGTAAACAGTACCCTACACAATTTTATAATTTGGATGCAATTATAGCTATTGGTTATCGAGTTAATTCTAAAAAGGCTACATCTTTCAGAGTATGGGCTACAAAAATTTTGAGAGATTTCATCATCAAAGGATTTGCATTAGATAGCGAACGGCTAAAAAACGGCCCAAAATTTGGCAAAGACTACTTCAATGAATTACTTGAAAAAATCAGGGAAATACGAGCATCCGAACGTAGGTTTTACCAGAAGATTACCGACATTTATGCTGAATGCTCTGCAGACTATGATCCAAATTCAGAAATAACAAAACAATTTTATGCAAAAGTACAGAATAAATTATATTGGGCGATTTACGGCTTGACTGCAGCAGAGCTAATATATTCTCGAGTTGATCATAAAAAACCACATATGGGACTAACTACTTGGAAAGATGGTCTAGGTAATAAAATTCATAAGAGTGATGTAAGTGTTGCAAAAAACTACTTGACTGAAAAAGAATTAAGTGAACTAAATCACATTGTTTCGATGTATCTAGATTATGCAGAACTTCAAGCAAGAAAGAATCGGCTAATGAAAATGCAGAATTGGGTTGAAAAATTGGATGCATTTCTATTGTTCAATGATTATGAAGTGCTTAAAGATGCTGGTAAAGTTAGTGCTGAAGTTGCAAAAGCCCTAGCTGAAGGAGAATACGAAAAGTACAGAGTTGTACAGGACAAATTACATGAATCTGATTTTGATGAATTAATTAAAGCAGGTGAGAAAATAACTACAACAAAGACCAGCTTATAGTTGAGTTATCTGTGTTTGACATCTTGTCTACCACCTTTTGTTTTAATTTCAAGGGGGGTGAAAAATTGTCCCCACCCTTTAGAAAGCCCTATCTGCCAATAAATAGTGAAAACATAAATCTTTGTTTCCATTGTACGCGATAAAATTGGAGACGTAAATAAATAAATTTTGATCTTTGTCTCCATCTTGAACTATTGAGAGGGTTTTGTAGCTTATGTTTGCAGCAATTTCAAACTTTTTTCTTTATCTTCACCTACAATTTGTTTATAGAGATTATTTAAAATATTTCCTTAAGAGTTTTAGATAAAAGTCGTTATATTTCAATAAGACCTCCAAAATAACCAGCTCTTGTTTCACCGAAATTACAAAAGCTGTTCACTTTTTTGAAAAAATATTTTACAACAAATAAAAAACATGATAAAATAAAGCAAGGCTTTTTGTAGTAAGTAAAAGTTTAAGGTAAAAGATAATTTAGAAGTGCCTCATAATCGGATTTTAAGCTACCTTACATAAGTAACTTAGGTCTTAGTAGTATAATTGTCCCTGGAGTCGTAGAATCTTTTTAAAACGATATTATTAGCCATCTTGTTTTTTGTAAGTATTTGTCTTTCATCTTTTTTTAGGTTATCCAAAATGCAATAGCAGGTTTTTCATATTTTTGTCTCTGTGTTGTATTTTTATTTAGGGCGATCTGATTTATTAAGTCTTTTGGAAATGGAAAAGTAATACACTAAGTGGCTAAAAGCATAGAAATTCAGTGAGTTAAGTATAGTATGTTTTTGTTCCTAATTTTTCAATTTTACTGGAAATCACAAAACTCAGAACAGCTTATTATTCCTTAAAACCTTACTTTGAAGAATAGGCCACACATTTATCTTCCTTTGAGTGATGCCTTTAATTATCTTACAATAACTAGGTTTATGTCTACTAATATCATGAAATGCAGCTGGTCCACCTGTATGCGTAAGTAGTTAGAGTAGGTTATAGGCGACTTTAAAAAACCGGTTAATTGCCACTTGAGTTTATTTTTTAAATGACTTTTATATTTCGGTTAAAAATTTAAATGGACGGTATATTAGCCTTTTTGAAAACCATTTCAGTTGAGCACCGCGGAACTTCTCTTAAGGTTTATATTATAATAAACTTATTACAGTTCATGTTTTTTTGCTTAACTTGTTATTTAAAAATTAAAAAAGTAATAAATTAAACACTTAAGCGCGTTAATAATATTTAGGTAGGTATTATGAAAGGTACATATCCTATATGTTCTATTATTATATATTATTATATATAATATATAAGGTTTTACCTGAAACTGAGCTATACTCAAAAACCAGCTATAATCCTAGCTTTTAAAGCAATTAAGAAGTTTTTTTGAATTTCGAACTTAAATTACTCTTAACCCTTTAATATAGCCGGGTTTTTTCCTTTTTGAAGATTTCATTTTCCAATCTAAAATGGCTTAAACTGCCAAAAATCTATGTAATCTCGAATCTAAAGTGCTTAATTCACAAATAATTATTATTAATAACTTTACTAATGCAGCATTTTTGTGGATACTTCTTATAGACGGAAAATCTCTCCCATGGGTATACTGTAAACACGTTAAGCTCTATTAAAGTTTAATAGAAAAATCGTAATAAAAAAAATTTTAGAGCAATTCATATTTCGGACTGCATTTCTAGTATATATTGTTTAGAAAAGAGGTCATTTAGTGGGGTATGAAAGCTAATAGAAAGCGGAATTGTGCAAAATTTTTTAAAAAGTGAACAGTTTTTATAATTTTGGTGAATATATATAGTAAGGGAACAGTGTAAGTTTAAAGTTAGATGTTTTTATAATAAGGAGTAAAAGTGTTTTGGAAAAATTTCCCTCACTTCCGGAAAGATCGATAAGGGATCCGGTATACTATAGTAAATGGTACAGAAATATAAGCATCTCTTGAGTTATGTTAATAAGTGAACTTAGTTTATGCAGTAAGCAACTGTTATAAATTTTCTACCATATAAGTATATTTATTTATTAAAGTAAGCTTCAAAATGCAAATTATTTGGCAAACCTACCAAATAACCAGATGAACTTACAAAGAGAAATACAGGAAAATCAATACCTTAAAAGAATTTCAAATGGCAAATAAGATTTCATTTGGCAAAATTACCAATTGGCTCAAAGCTGCGTATATGGGGAGGTTTAGCCAAAATGTTAAATGGCAAATTTCTTTATATATAATATATATTACATACTATAAATATGTAATATATCAATGTGACAAAATAGAAGCATTATGATTATTTAATAGGAAGTTGACATAGTGAGAAAAATATTGTAGAATTACATTAGAGTATTTTGTCTTAAAAGAAAGAAAACCCTAAGAGCCTTCAATCTTACCTTTACTATAAACCTGAACTAACTTCCTTCACTTATTAATATATTTTTCAAGCTTTGCCAAGAGAACCACCTACTGCATTTTTTACTTCATGATAAGAGAACGAGACCGCAACCAATACAGCCTTGCTCAAAAACCTTTCAAACACTTAACTTTAAAAGGAGCTTCAACCTATGGTACAAGATTTTTTAACTGATGTCAAAGAAAAAAATACTTTAAATTATGATTTTAACAACGCTGTCTCACATTTAGAACCATTAGAGCAATTTGATGTAGAAGAAATAAAAAGACAACTATTATTAAACATCAGATCATGCCTTTCTTATTTATTTCCAAGAGGAACTTTTCATGGTGACAAATTTCAGATAGGTGATGTACAAGGTAATAAAGGCAAAAGCCTCAAAGTTGAATTAGCGTATGGCAAGGTCGGATTATGGATTGATTTTGCAACTGGGGACGGTGGCGACATTATTGATCTTTGGGCAGCTGCACATGGGAAAAACGCTAAAATAGAATTTGTTGAAGTAATTTCTTCGATAAGTGAATGGATAGGATGTAACAAGCGACCTACTAAAGAGCAAAAGAGAATAACTCAATGGGACTATCTCGATCAGGATAATCAGTTGATTGCCAGCAAATATCGTTATGATACTGCTTCAGGAAAAAGTTATCAACCATTTGATGCTAAAAAATCTACCTTTACTGCACCTGAGATCAGGCCTCTGTATAACATTCCAGGCATCACTAAATCTGATAGAGTGATATTGGTAGAAGGGGAAAAATGTGCTGAGCTACTCATAGAACAAGGGATCACTGCAACAACAGCAATGTTTGGAGCAAAAGCACCTATTGAGAAAACTGATTGGACTCCACTTAAAGGTAAACACATTATTATATGGCCAGATAACGATGATCCTGGAAAAGATTATGCTCAAGAAGCCGCAAAAAAGCTTTCTGGTTTTGGAGTTGCATCACTTTCTATTCTCAAGATTCCTCAAGATAAGCCAAAATCTTGGGATGCTGCAGATAGTGTGCTAGAAGGAATGAACGTTGAAGAATTTATCCTTAACAACAAAAGCCCTTATTCTTCAAGAAAGTCAAAAAGAATTGATACTACAGTTTGGACCAATATCCCTCCAGAAAGAAAGTGGGTTATTAAGGATTGGCTCCCTGTAGGAAGTGTTACAGCTCTTTATGGTGATGGTGGTGTTGGAAAATCTCTCCTTGCTCAACAATTAATGACAGCCGCTGCTTTTGGTAAACCTTGGCTTGGAATAGATCTGGAAAAAATAAAGACATATGGTGTGTTCTGTGAAGATGATGAAGAAGAACTTTGGCGTCGGCAATGCGCAATAAATGAATTTTATCAATCAGGTATGGAATCTTCTGATTTTCAGGATAATGTTGGCTTATGGTCACGAGCAGGGCACAATAATCAACTTATGGTTTTTAATAACAAAGATACTGGTCAATTAACTACGTACTTTCAAGAGTTACTTGAGGATATTGAATCGTTTCAGCCGAAGCTTGTGATATTAGATACAGCAGCAGACCTATTTGGAGGAAATGAAAACGACCGTTCTCATGTGAGACAATTTATTCAAGGTTGTTGTGGTCGAATAGCTCAAGCAATAAAAGGAGCTGTTTTATTACTTGCCCACCCTTCTGATGCGGGAATAATACGTAAAACTGGCACAGGCGGTTCAACAGCATGGAATAATACAGTAAGGTCTCGTTGGTATTTGACTAGACCAGATAAAGCTAATGCTTCTCCTGATGAGAGAATTTTATCGCGCAAAAAATCTAACTATTCGCAGTGCAATAACGGGCAAATGACACTTTACTGGAAAAATGGGGCATTTGTACATGACAATTCAGTTTTAAATTCAGAACCAATAATCAGAGATCAATATAGCAAAAAGTTGGATTTAGAACGGATGAGAAAACATGAGGTTATCTTGAGTTTAATTCGCAGTAGCGCATATCAAGGTAATATTTATACTGCTGGACAATTTGCAAAGCGTTTTGAAGGAGAAGAAGGGCTTGGCAGTGAGCGCAATATTAGAGAAAGAATAAATAATCTTGCAACTCTTGGACAGATTAAATTCTTTCGTAATGCTGCAGGATATGGGACCAATTCTAAATATGGATTTCTTTGTGTGCAGGATATGGAACTTAAAGTTTCAGTAGGAGATAAAGTAGAGCACAAGTTAATAAAGCCAACACATTACTATCTACAAGCAAATGGTGCAGTCTTGCCTATTAAAGATTTAGATATTTTGTGGTAATTTTTCAAAAAGTTTCTGAAAATAGCAATTACTTTTTTGTTACAAACAGCCTATGTTTTCATTTATTCAAATTTTCAGGATGTTGAGAACATTTAAGAGGGGTAAGTGAGTTTTCTAAAAAACCTTCATACAAAATTTTCTTTACAATAAATAACAATGACTATAGGGTTATGCACACGTTTATTCTATACTAATAGAATTAGTAAAAGTACCTTTTATTCAAATTTTAAAGGGCATTACAGATGCTAAAGAGGTACAATCGATGTGGGGCACACTAGCTTTAAAACTTAATTACAGGCTTTTTGGTGAATTAAGCAGTAGTTACCTTATTTAAAACAGAGTGGTCTAAGAGCCTGTACGTGATCTCTGAATATGGTAAGATGAGGTATAGTTGATATGAGGTAAACTATGAGGAATACATATCCAAGTGACATAAGTTGTGAAAAATTCGAAAAGATTAGACTAATTTTAGAAAGTGTGCGAAAGAAAACAAAGCCAAGAAGACTAGATTTATATGAGTTATTTTGCGGTGTGCTTTATGTGCTAAAAAGTGGCTGTCAATGGCGAATGCTGCCAAAAGAGTTTCCGAAATGGCGCAATTGTTACGATTACTTCAAGAAATGGAGTAAAAAAACGAATGAAGATAGAGAAAGTGTTCTAGAAATTGTATTAAAAAAAATTGGTTGGAGAGAACAGTGGTCGGAATACCAAAACAAGCTTCTGCATCATTGATGCCCAAAGTGTAAAAAATACCGATACTGCTGAAGAAAAAGGTTATGATGCTGGCAAGAAAATTTCAGGAATAAAACGTCACATTGCAGTAGATACGCAAGGTTTGCCGCACGCAATTTATATTACTACAGCTAATGTCGGAGATCGTAATGCTGCTGTGGAAATGATTTGTAAAGCAAGAAAAAATCTTTCCGAAGTTCAAAATATACTAGTTGATGCAGGTTATACAGGAGAAAATTTTGCAGCTCAAATAAAAACGACTATTGGTGCAACTGTTGAAGTAATAAAACGAAGTGAATTACATACCTTTGTTGTATTGCCAAAAAGGTGGGTTGTAGAGCGTTCTTTTGCTTGGTTGGAAAAGTGTAGACGGTTGTGGAAAAATTGTGAGCGAAAGCTCAATACTAGCCTACAAATGGTCGTTTTGGCTTTTACTGTTTTGCTCCTTAAAAGATTATGAACAGGCTCTAAGAGGTTTCATCAATAAAAACCATACTTGAAAGTAGCACACACTCAATTATAACTATGGGGCGTCTCTTTCTAAAATTTTACTTAAGAATTGCTACAGATGCTAATTTAACGAATTTTGTCTGTCCGATGGTAGTTATCTTCCTCTAGAAAATCAAAGTGGACTTTACATCTTACTAATTATAAATTAACTTACTACCTAATCAATTCCTGAGTTATGTATGAGTAACATTTTGATAATATTAGCAGCAGGAAAGAGCAGTAGAATGAATTCTGAATATTCAAAAGCGTTGCACCAAGTGGGAAATCTTACTCTTTTAGAACATATAATTTCTAATGCAAAATTGCTGAGTCTAAAAAGCTTATCAATTGTTGTTAACAACTCCCTTCTAAAAGATTTAGAAAAGTTTGATACCCTAAAAAGTATAATCGATCAATACAATATAAAACTAATAATGCAAGAAGATATTACAGGTACTGGCACTGCAGTTAAAATTGCTCTAGAAAATCTGGAGGAGTTATCTGATCAAGACATAGTTTTAATACAGTATGGAGATACTCCCTTTATATCTAGTGATACAGTTATGAAAATGATTGATTGTTTAAAGTATAATAATTTAGTTCTTCTTGGATTCAATAGTCAAGATGAACAATATGGAAGATTAGTAATTGATAATTACGGAAATGTTCAAAAAATCCTAAAAAATGGAGATAAAATGCTTCTTGCAAACTCTGGAATAATAGTTTCATATGCTAAAGATCTTTTTACCTTAGTAAAAGAAATAAAATTTAATAATTCGACCAATGAATATTGTCTTAATGATATAGTACCCATTGCAGCAAACAATAACTTGAGTGTAGGTTATGTAGTTTCTGATGAAAGAGAAGCAATGGGAGTAAATAATAAAGAGGATTTGATTAAAGCTGAACACTATTTTCAAAAAAAAAGGCGGCCAACTTTTCTTTCATAACTACATTTTCTTATTCATTAATTTAAGTTGACATTTGTTTTATACTGGTTTTATAATACCTTTTGATTCTTACTTGTAAGATAATTGGTACGACAAATTTTCCTAGTTGTAGTGAGAGGGTATACATGGGGATATTAATAACAGGTGCTGCAGGTTTGATAGGGTCAACCTTGGTGAAAAAGTTAGAAAACCAAGGTCATGAAGTAATAAGCTGCGATATTAGGTTTCACGGTAATCCACTCAGTTTTTTTTCAGCAGATATAGTACCACTACTTGCTCAGTGTACAGGAATCATTCATCTGGCTGCAATTTCTAGAGTTATACATGGTGAACTTTATCCTACACTGTGTCAAAAAATTAATGTTGATGGTACAATGCGGTTTTTAGGGTTATGTAAGTCACTTTCAAATAAACCATGGTTTATATATGCAAGTAGTAGGGAAGTCTATGGAGAGCAGAAGGAACTGCCAGTTACAGAATCTGCTAGTATCGATCCAATGAATAATTATGCAAAAGGTAAAGCATTTATTGAGAAGCAAATAACAAGTTCAAAAGATTTTAATGTAGCAATATTACGCTTTTCAAATGTATACGGTGGTTTACTAGATCATAACAGTAGAGTAATTCCTGCACTCTGTATTAACGCATTAAGAGGTGATCCAATTAAAATAGAAGGTAAAGAATGTGTTTTTGATTTTACCTATTTGGATGATGTTATAGAGGGTATATGCTTAACTGTTAAATATTTACAAAGCGAAAAATCTTCTCTTCCTGCTATTCATCTTACTACTAATAGCCCATGTACTTTAGAAAACTTAGCAAAAACAATATTAAAAGTCACGAAAAGTGATTCTAGAATTGATTTTTATCCTCCAAGAAATTTTGATGTAACTAAGTTTCATGGTGATTTTACTAGAGCTAAAGAGCTACTTGGTTGGTCTCCGAAACATTCATTAGAAGTAGGATTAAGTAAATTTATAAAAAGTCTACAAAACAATACACAAGAATATCCTAACAATATAGATATGGTAATATATGAAAATATTAAAAGTTATTCATGGTTACCCTCCTTATTATAGTGCTGGTTCAGAGGTTTATAGCCAAACTCTTGCTCATGAACTAGCAAATAACAATGAGGTACAAGTATTTACTAGGTATGAAAATAGCTTTTTACCTGATTTTTATTACACTACAGTCCTAGATAGTAGTGACTCTCGAATCTTACTGCATTTAATTAATATACCCACAGCTAAATATCGTTACAAATTTATCAATGAAGAAGTAGATATACAATTTAAAAGAGTAATAGATAACTTTCAGCCAGATCTTATACATTTTGGTCATCTTAATCATCTATCAATTACTTTACCAGAAATTGCTTTTAAAGAAAATATACCTACAATTTTTACGCTACATGACTTTTGGTTAATGTGTCCAAGAGGAAGGTTTATTCAACGCAATTCTGAAGATTTGTTACGGCTTTGTGATGGACAAAAGGATCAAAAATGTGCAACTCAATGTTACAAAGGATATTTTACAGGAGATGAAGAATTCCTGAATTTAGACATAAATTATTGGGAACAATGGGTTGCAACTAGAATGAAGCACACAAGGAAAATAATAGACTATATAGATTACTTTATTTCCCCATCAAAATTCTTGATGGATAAATTTACTCAGGATTTTAATGTTCCGATAAACAAAATTTCTTATCTTGATTATGGTTTTGATCTCAATCGTCTTAAGAATAGAAATAGAGCACAAGAAAAAGAGTTTATTTTCGGTTATATTGGTACTCATACTCCCGAAAAAGGTGTTAATCTATTATTGAAAGCTTTTTCTCACTTATCATCTAAAGCAAAACTTAGAATTTGGGGAGCAGCAAGAGAAGAAACTAAAGCTTTAAAAGTGATTGCCGATCAGTTTTCACCTGTTGTTAAAGAAAGAATAGAGTGGATGGGAAGTTATGATAATAAGAATATAGTTACTGACGTATTTAATAAAGTCGATGCAATAGTCGTTCCTTCAATTTGGGGTGAAAATTCACCGTTAGTAATACATGAAGCACAGCAACTTAGAATACCAGTTATAACAGCCGATTATGGTGGCATGGCAGAATATGTAAGAGATGGACTATTGTTTAAGCACAGAGATGCAAGTAGTTTATCAGAAAAAATGCAAGTCCTATCTACAAATCAGGAGTTATACAATAAACTTACCCAAAAAGGCTATCCTTATACTGAAAATGGAAATATACCTTCTATAAGTGAGCATACTGAAAAACTTAACAAGATTTACCGTAATGCTATTGAAAAGAAAGGCAAATCAGTAGCTTTGAAACCTGGTCCTTGGAGAATTACTTTTGATACTAATCCAGATTACTGCAATTTTGCTTGTATAATGTGCGAATGTTTTTCACCATACAGCAAAGTTAAAGAAGAAAAGAAAGCTAAAGGAATAAAACCTAAGATACTGTCGATAGAAACTATCAGAAAAGTAATTAAGGAAGCAGCTGGAACACCTTTAAGGGAAATCATTCCTTCTACTATGGGTGAGCCTTTAATGTATAAAAGCTTTGATGAAATAATCAATTTGTGCCATGAGTTCAACCTTAAGCTTAACCTCACAACCAATGGTTCTTTTCCTATTAAAGGAGCTAGAAAATGGGCTGAACTATTGGTACCAATTTTATCTGATGTTAAGATTTCCTGGAATGGGGCAACTAAAGAAACTCATGAAAGAATCATGAAAGGTTCAAAATGGGAAGTAGTGACAGAAAATTTAAAAACTTTCCTTGAAGTTAGAGATAAATACTTTAGCGATACAGGTGAAAGGTGTACCGTTACTTTACAATTAACATTTTTGGAAAGTAATTTACATGAACTCTATGACATAGTTAAGATGGCCATAAAAAACGGCATAGATAGAGTTAAAGGACATCATCTTTGGGCACATTTTGAGGAAATTAAGGATCTATCTATGAGAAGAGATGAGTTAGCAATTAGTAGATGGAATACAGAGGTGAGAAGGTTATATGAGCTTAGAGATAATATGCTATTACCAAATGGTAAAAAGATAAAATTAGAAAATTTTACAATTCTTTCTCAAGAAGGTATTAAGGATTTGGCTCCAGGTGGTCAATGCCCATTTTTAGGTAAAGAAGCATGGATAAACAATGAAGGAAAGTTTAGTCCTTGCTGTGCTCCAGATGAACTCCGTAAGACATTAGGAAATTTTGGTAATGTTAATGAGGTTAAACTCGAGGAAATATGGCAGAGTAGTGAGTACCTAAGCTTACAAAAGAATTATTTAAATTACAAATTATGCAAAACATGCAACATGAGAAAACCTTTGATCAATTAATCAAAGATAATCTTAAATCTATTAAAATTTCACCGTGTGAGAGGTTTCACGAGTTGCTAGGAAATCCTTTGTATGAAAATAGGTTTATAAAGGTTGGTAAATTTCATGAGCCTGGTCTTGCACCGGTTTATGATCAGACAGGTGCTTATCATATCAATGTAAGAGGAGAAGCAGTTTATCATAATAGATTTCTGAAAACTTTTGGATTCTACTTTAATAGAGCAGCCGTAGAAGATGATACAGGGTGTTACCATATTGATTCATCTGGATGTAGAGTATACAAACAGTCTTATCAATGGATTGGAAATTATCAGGAAGATGCTTGTGTAGTTAGAAGACATGATAAATGTTTTCATATTAATTTAAATGGCAACAGAATTTATCAGGAGGAATATGATTATGTTGGAGATTTTAAGGATGGTATCTCTGTAGTCTATAAGGATGGCAAAGCTACACATATTAATCATCATGGAAAGTTAGTACATAATAAATGGTATAAAAAACTTAATGTTTTTCATAAAGGGTATTCTATTGCAGAAGATCAACATGGTTGGTTTCATATAGATATTAATGGTGATCCTGTTTACCAGCAGAGATTTAAAATGGTAGAAGCATTCTATAATGGCATGGCAAAGGTTGAAACTTTTGAAGGTGTGTTAGGACAAATCAATATTACCGGAAATGTAAAGTTTAGTATTTTTGATTTAGGTAAAGAATCTCAAGTGCATAGGATTTCTGCAGAACTTTCAGCCTTTTGGAAAACTTACCTAACAAGCGTTGCTATTGAACTTGATTTGTTAAATATTTTACCTGCAACTATGCCAGTTTTATCTAAAAAGTTAAACATTATCGTACCAAATCTAGAAAGGCTGTTAAGGGCGTTGTGGGAAATAGGGTTTATTGATTACGATAAGGACAAGGACTTATGGCAACTATCATCAAAAGGTAAGTGTTTTAAGGAAATACCATTTTTGCCAAAAGCAGCAACGATGTGGGCAAGAGTTGCCGCTGAAAAGAATTGGTTAAAGATTGCTGATATACTAAAACAGGAGTCCATCTCTTCATTTGAATCTTTTAAGGAAAGAGAAGCATCAGAAGATAAGAAAATAGCGTTTTACCAAGCATTGCTAGGATATTCTAGATTTGATACTAAAGAGTTTAATTCTAGGATTAATATAGATGGTGCTAAGAATATATTGCTATTTGGTGTACACTCTTTATTTCTTGCTTATTCTGATATACACAATAAAGGTTCTATAGGCCTATATAACGAACATAAAGTACCAAGACAGTTAGTAGAAAATTTAAAAGTCAAACTTATAACTCAGGAAGAACTATCAGTTACAAATTATGAATTAGGTGTCTTTTGCCGCTTTCTGCAGCATTATGATGATGATAAAGTATTATCTTATTTAAAATTGGTCAAAGGAATATCTCGTATTTTATTGATAGAAACTATTTTAGATTACCGCTCTCCAACTGGAGGCTCTGTAGATATTAATGTAATGGTTGAAACAGGAGGTAAACTAAGAACATTAAGCGATTGGGAAAAAATATTAAAACAAGTAAAAGGATTCAAAATTTTTGCTGTTGTGCCTTTAACAGATTACTTATCAGTCATTGATGTCAGGTATTAATCATATGGAAATACTACAAAAAAATGGTTTTTTTATTATCAAAAATCTGGTTCCTTTAAAGCTAATAACTCAGTCTTTAAGTGATATAACAAATAAGATATCAGAGCTATCCCAAGAACTAAGTGTTTCAGCTTCTGACTACTTAAACTGTACCGGCAGATGGGGCACGTCATCTCAAGTAACTAGAATTATCTCTCAAGCATTAGATGAAATTATTAAAAATTACCTTGAAAAGTCACTTCAGTGTCAGATACTGCAGAAAAAATCAAATGTTATATGTAAAACTGCTGATTTAATAGATGCAGTTCCCTTCCACCAAGACATCTCCTATAGTTTCAATGATCCTTACCACTTTTCTGTTTGGTTAGCTTTGAATAATGTAAGTGAAACTTCAGGTGCACTGCAAATTATAGAAAACAGTCATAAATGGGAAATACAGCCTTTAGTTGATTTTTGGTACCCATATTTTTTTGATCAGTACTCAAATAATCGGGAAAATTACAAAATTAAGTCATTACCTATTTCAGCAGGAGATGCAATAGTTTTTGATTCACGGTTATGGCATGGTAGTGATAAGAATACAGATGCTAAAGATAGATTTGCTTATGTAACAAGGTGGATTATAAAAGATCAAGATCTTCCCTATGTGCCAAAACCTCAGCCTTCAGTTTTTGGTATACTCAATTGTGGTGAGTTAACAGAATCTGTACTGAGAGAATGCTTGTCATTGTTTTGCTACCAGGAAAGTATAAAAGTAAAAAACATGGAAGAACTTATCAAGAGCTGGTTAGCCTTTATTACAGACACAACTACAAATATTTCTGAGATCGACACTACTGAGGCTAAGCGAGATTTATATAAGCTACTTATTCTGAATCGAGCATCAGCACTACATGATGCTGGAGACATCTCAGGAAAAATATACAAAAATTTATGGTTTTCACTACTTGTATTTCTCAATAAAAAAGTCAACGTAGTGGAGCTAGCATTATAAATGAACAGAAGTAGAGTTGATAGCTTCAAATGTGTATTGATGTTCATCTTGAATATAGTATCTAAATTCAAACTTAATGTACTTATAATGTCTTTAGTTGCCCTGGTGGTAGCTGTTGATTTGTCTTTTAGAAAGTATTTAGTAAAAAATATTCTAGATACAGCTGTAAAATATCAGGAAGGTAATGTAATTGAGAATCTTTTATTACCTGTAAGCGCTTATCTTGGTATGGCATTACTTATCACTACTGCTTTTAGATTCTATGGCTATTTTGTTGACATTCGAATGTTTACCTTAATGCGTCAAAAGATAGCTGATATGTCTTTTTGTAGGCTACTCCAGCAAGACCATTCCTATTATCAGAACAATTTATCTGGAAGCTTAGTACATAAGGTCAGTAACTTAATGGATAGTGTGATAGAGTTAATAAGATTGCTTATAGATTGTTTTTTCGGTTACAGCATAGCATTAGTCTTAGCTATTTATACCTTATCATTAGTAAACATAAAATTTGCAATCGCTACATTCACTTGGGTAAGCATTTTTATTTTAGTATCGATTTTCAGCTTTCGTGTACTTACTGAACTAGCTGATAATTACTCTAAACAAAATTCACAAGTAATAGCTAGTATAGCAGATAGTATTTTAAATGTTATATCAGTAAGGCTATTTTCTCAGCAAGCACATGAGAGACACAAATTTTTTCAAATATGCAAGAAAAGAACTATTGCAGAGAGAAAATTACAATGGGCATACTTTTGTCTTTGGTTTATATATGGCTATTCATTTGATATACTCCAAGCAGTAAACTTGTACTTTTTAATTTATGACTATCAATTGAACAAGATCGCAATAGGAGATATAGCTCTTGTACTTGGAATTAATATATCGATTATAGAGTTTCTTAACCATCTAACTAGGAATCTTACGCAATTTTCTACTCATTTCGGCAAAGTTTCAGATGCATTGCCAATCTTAACTACCGTACCAGAAATTCAAGATAAGAAAAATGCTAAAGAATTAAATTTATTAAGTGGAAAAATAACGTTTAATAATGTTTCTTTTTCTTATGAAGGTCAGGAGTCATTATTTCAAGATTTCTCAGTTACCATTAATCCTTGCGAAAAAGTAGGTCTAGTTGGTTGTTCTGGAGGTGGTAAATCTACTTTTATAAACTTAATCCTAAGGCTATTTGATGTTAAAAAAGGTAATATACAGATTGATAATCAAATAATATCAGAAGTTACACAGAGTTCTTTGAGGCAACAAATATCTGTAATACCTCAAGACCCATTGTTATTTCATGATACTATTTTAGCAAACATCATATATGGTAGACTTCAATCTACTATCGAAGAAATAATGAGAGCTGCAAAGCTGGCTGGTATTCACGATTTTATTATGACTCTACCAGATCAATATGGAACTACAGTTGGAGAAAAAGGCATCAAGCTATCTGGAGGAGAAAGACAAAGAATAATAATAGCAAGGGCATTTTTAAAAAACGCTCCAATATTATTTCTTGATGAACCAACTAGTCAGTTAGATTCTATAACAGAAAAAACAATTCAAATGAGTTTATTCAAATTGATGAAAAATAAGACTACGATTACTATAGCACACCGTATTTCTACACTTTTACACATGGACCGAATTCTAGTATTTAACAAAGGAAAAATTGTCCAAGATGGTAAACACACTGAACTAGTTTCTAAGCAAGGTCTTTACAAGGAACTTTGGAATGCTCAAATTGGTTGTTTGAATGGCAAAAAATAAGATGGAAAAAATTATTGATCTGAGAAGTGACACTACAACTCTGCAGAGCTCCAACGTTATACATGCAATAAGTAATGCAACTGTTGGAGATTTTGCTTATGGTGAAGACAAAAGCTGTAATGACTTATCAGAATATTGCAAACAATTATTCAAAGTAGAAGAAGCATTATTTGTAACCAGCGGTATGCTTGCAAATAGATTAGCCATTGCCAGTCAAACAAGTCCTGGTGATGAACTAATAACTCATTATAATTATCACGTTAATTTTTTCGATAGCGCAGGCAATGCAAAAGTAAATAATATCGTATTTAATTGTATTAGAAATAATAGCGGAATCTTAGATATTGCTGAAGTAGAATATGCTATTAATTCTAAGCCGAGGTATAAAATTTTTGCTCAGGTGAGTCTTGTTTCTATAGAAAATAGTATAAATGGGTTTAATGGTAAAATTTATCCTTTTGAAAAACAAGTCGAGTTATATCACTTTTTAAAAGCTCACAATGTAAATCTTCATTTGGACGGTGCAAGAATATTTAATGCTCATATCGAAACAAATATTGCTTTAGCAGATTATGCTAAATATGTGGATACAATGAGCTTTTCTTTTACTAAAGGACTTTGCGCTCCTTTTGGTTCAATGCTTATGGGTAAAAGAGAGATAATTGAAAGGGCTAAAAAGCTACAGGTTTGGCTAGGTAGTGGTTATCATCAGATAGGGTATTGTGCTAATGCAGCAAAATATGTACTACAGAATAATATCTCTAGGCTTAAAGAAGATAATAAGCTTGCTAAATTATTTGCAGATAAGATTAAAGAAATTCCACATGTAAAGCTGATACTACCTTATCCAGAAACTAACATAGTAAGCTTTAGTATAAAAGCACTAAATGTAACTAATGAGGTTTTCTTGAGTAAGTGCCAAGCTTATGGTTTATTGCTTTTTCCTTGGCTCGAGTCTCATATAAGAGCAGTTACCCATCTTGGCACAAAAGAAACAGACATCATGAAAGCTGCTGAAATTATAAAGGAGGTTGTGTTAAATTTAATATGAGAATAAAAATAGATTTCTTTAGCGATTCAAACACTGACCCTTCAGCTAAAATGAGGGAAGCGATGGCTAAAGCAAAAGTTGGAAACGAAGCTGCATGTGAAGATCCAACTGTGAACGAATTAGTGGCAACCGCATGTAAAATATTAGGTAAACCTGCAGGAATCTTTTTGATTTCAGGAACGATGTCCAATGTAATTGCTTATAAAGTACACATTCAAAGACCTGGTGATTACTTGCTGCTTGATGAAACTTCACATCCGCTCATAGTACAATCTGGCTTGATCGCAGCCCAGGCACATGCCACTCCTTTGCCCATCAAAGGTACGAGAGGAATATTTACTGGAGAACAAATTGTTGAGTTTATTACTCGTCCTAGTTTAAGAAATATTCCGAGAGTTGGGCTTGTTTCTATCGAACAAACGACAAATTTTGGTGGTGGAGCTGTGTGGCCTTTAGAATATATTCAAGAGATCTCAAGTCTCTGCAAAGAGAATGACGTATTCACTCATTTAGATGGAGCAAGACTGTTCAACGCTTGTGCTCATACTAAAATATCTCCAAAGGAGTATGCAAGTTATTTTGATTCGGTATTCATTGATTTTAGTAAAGGATTAGGTGCTCCAATAGGCGCAATATTGCTTGGAAGTGAAGAGTTTATTGAAAAAGCTTGGTACTATAAGTTTCAAATTGGCGGAGGTATGCACCAAGCTGGCATTATTTCAGCTGCATGTTTATATGCTCTACATAATAATGTAAATTCTTTAGAAGAAGATCATAAAAAAATGCAGCACCTTATAGAAGGCCTAGACTCCATAGATCAAGTTATAATTGATATCGACCTATATAAAACTAATATAGCGTATTTTTCATTACGTACTAATTGTATATCTACTCAAGAATTAATAAACGTACTAATGACAAATTATGGGATTAGAATGGCTAACATAAGAGGTAAAATCAGAGCTATAACACATAGAGATATAAGCTATGAAGATATTAATGCTACTGTATCTGCTATAAGAAAGATACTAAGTAAGTAATTTTCTGCACTAATTGTTTGCAAACTTCTTGTCAAACAATATTATACCAATATAGTATTATGCTAGCATCTGCATAGAGCTATTTGGGAATAGGTGTGAACTTTGTCTTCTTTCAATATTTACTATTCTTCTGTGGATATATGCTGCTTTATTTATCAAGACAAAGTATACCAATTGCTCTGCCACTGTTAATAGATACTGACCATGTAAAATTAAGCTATTTTTTTGCCTGCTTTTCTTTTTTTTATGGAGTATCAAAATTTGTTAATGGAATAATAATGGACTCCAAAAATAATCCATTATTTATGTTTGGGCTATGCAATATTGCAACTGGATTATTAACCATTGGTATAACTTTATCATATAATAATCTAACTTTATTACTGTTAACATTAATATTATTAGCTTGGACACAAGGGTTAGGTTGGCCAGCTATTACCAAGTTTATGGTTACAAACTCTAGCATCTCTTCAATTGCATCATCATGGGGAGTTATGAGCGCATCTCAGCAACTTGGTTCTTGTATTACTTTAATTGTATTACCAAGTATAATTAGAATATATGATGCAAAAAGTGCATTTTTGTACTCTGGTTTCTTATGCTTACTTTTTGGAATTTATATAATATTAAAGGCATATTACAAAGAAAGTGCCAACTTTACTACCTATTATAAGGTGCAGAAATCTCAAATAGGTATCAAGGTAACAAGTTCCATATGGTTTCTATGTTGTGCTACTTTTTGTGCTTATATTATAAAAATGGGAATTTTCTTTTGGTTTCCTATAATTTTAAGGGATAAATTACAAATTTCTCTTGTACAATCCTCACTAATAACAGGCGTATATGATTTAGGTGGAATCCTAGGAACTTTAATCACAGGAAGAATTAGTGATATGTACTTCTTTCAAAATAGAAGCTTGCTGGCATTACTTTACATGTTGGGTATAGCACTCACTTTTATTGCAATGAATTTTGGTCAAAATATAATTCTTATGAACCTTGGTGCAATCTTATCAGGATTCTTTATATTTGGAGTGCAAGTACTGACAGGTGTTATAGCTGTAGAAATTGCTCCACAAAATAATGTATGTGCAATTGTAAGCTTAACAGGATTATTTGGGTATATTGCAAGTTCAATATTTTCATGCGTGCTCTTAGGAGTACTTGTTAAGCACTGCGGTAACAGTATTATGTTTTCATTTTTTTCCATTTGCTCTGTTGTTGCACTCGTTTGCTTTTCCATACTATCAAGCAAAGATCTAAAAAAACTAAGTAAAGCGGTGTAAAAAAAATTTCTCAACAGTTAAACTTTGTAGATAGATTTTTTACCCAAGGAATAAACATGGTAACCATATCTTAGTAATAGCTCGCTATCTAATAAATTACGGAAATCAAAAACATTAGGTGCAGCCATAATACTCTTTAAACTTGCAAAATCTTGATTTTTAAATTCTTTCCACTCCGTTAACAATAACAAGGCTTCCGCGTCCCTTGCAGCCCCTATAGCATTGTCCGCGTATTCTATATCCTTTAGAACTTGCCTAGCATTATCTATCCCCATTGGGTCATATGCAGTAATTTTAGCCTTGTTATTCACTAACAATTGTGCAATATCTATAGCTGGGCTATTTCTTACATCATCAGTACCAGACTTAAAAGTTAGCCCCCATATTGCTATTTTTTTATTTTGGACTCCATTTAATACATATTCTACCTTTTTAGCAATGTTTGTTATATGATTATAGTTAGATTCCTTAACTGAATTTAAAATTTGTAGCTTGACATTGTGATCTTCAGCAAGCCTTATTAAAGCTGACAAATCTTTAGGAAAACATGATCCTCCAAATCCTGGACCAGCTTTGAGAAATTCCTTACCTATTCTATGGTCCATTCCCATACTGTTAGCTAAAAGGTCAATGTCTGCTCCTAATAGCTCACATAAACCTGCCATCTCATTGATAAAAGCAACCTTTGTTGCTAGAAAAGCATTAGAAGCATACTTAATCATTTCAGCAGTAACTGTATCAGTGACTATTAACGGAATATTCTTATCTATAAATGATCTATATATAACTTCTAGTTTTGCTCTAGCTAGCTTAGTTTTTACTCCTATTATTATCCTATCTGGGTATAAAAAATCTGATACTGCAGAGCCTTGCTTGAGAAACTCTGGATTAACTCCCAAATCAAAGTTATAGCCCTTATTAGATAAATAATTATGTATATTTTCTGCAGTACCAGGAGGAACAGTTGACTTTATCACTATTAAGCAATCTTGATTAACTCTCTCAGAAACTTCACTTACTGCATTATATACATTCTGTAAATTTGCATTTCCTAGGGAGTCTGATGGAGTATCTACAGTTATAAATACTACTTCTGTATTGGGATTTATTTGAAAATACGAATCGAAAAATCTTATCCTTTGTGACTTTATATTATTCTCTAAATAATCTGCTAATCCAGGTTCATATAGAGGAATTTTCCCTGATTTCAAAAGTTCAATCTTCTCAGTATTTATGTCAATGCAATCAACTTTATGGCCCTGCTCCGATAACATTGTACCAGATACTAATCCTACATACCCTACTCCTATAATAGTTATGTGCATTTTATTATCACCTTAAAAATATAGCTTAGCATCTAAAATAAATACCATTAACAATTATAAACTTTTGTTGTTAGATTATTTTTCTTAATTGCCTTACCTTCCGAATAAACTATAAATAAGGTTGACGGTATTAATATCAAAGTACCATATAAAGCACTTTTATCAGGTAATTCATTAAATATAACGTATGTTACTATTGCAGAAATTATTAGCTCTATGTATCTATACGGTGCAAGTGCAGTAGCATCAGTAAGAGCAAAAGCTTTTAACATGAAGAACAGAATTAGGTTTGAACTTATTCCTAAAATCAGCAGTAATACTAACTCCAACAAGGAAGGCATATGCCAATAAAATAACAAAGGTGGAGTAGAAAAAATAGTTGTCGTTAGAGCTGAATAAAATAACATACTTATTACTGACTCTTTTATTACAAGTTTCTTATTAAGTATATCCAATATAGCAAAGATCAATGCAGATACAATAAAAATAAGAATTTTAGGATTAAAATCTTCACTATGAGCTTTGGTAGTAATAGCAATACCAACAAAGCCAATAACAGTTACTATCCATCTTTGCCAAATTATATTTTCGTTTAGCAAAGGGATTGCAAGAAGTATAACAAATAATGGTATAGAAAAACTTATAATCGTTGCAGTTACTATGGGGAAAACAGTCAACCCGTAAGTCCATAAGGTCATTCCACAAAACAACAACCCACCCCTGGTTATTTGAGTAGATATTTGACTTGTTTTAAAAGTTTCTATTCCATAGTAAAACATAAAAGGTACAAGGGTAATAGTGGTAAACAGAAAGCGGAAAAAAATTATTTCAAAACTCTGAAGATGTAAACTTAGATATTTTGATATAGTATCATTAGCTACACTACTAAATAAACTAAGTACAAACCAGCCAACTCCAAGTAAATAAGCCCTTAATTTGTGATTCATAAAGCTCTTACATAAATTTCCATAATATAACTTTACTTTAAAAAGATTAACAACATACAGGCTTTCTTCCACCTACTGTTTAACCATATTCATGAATATTTAGTAAAAGTGGCATGAGAAGTATTATATAAAATTTGGCTTAATTGTATAGTTTTAATAAACAGAAATGCTACCTGACTTTTTTGTAATATATGATAATATTTGCGAATGTAATCATAATCATCACATTATGTGGATAATACCATAACTAAAAACATCAAGTGCCTGCAGCAAGAAGCCTAAGAAAAATAAAATAATAGGGAGTAAGCACTTCTACTGATAGCTCGGTGGCAATTTTACTAACTAGCTCCTCTGATAGCATTAGCTATATGCGTTTTAGCATCAATAAATTTGAAGTTTATCAAACAACGCAAATTAGCAGCAAAACTTTATGAAAATGCTTCAGTTGAGTCAGCTAAACAAGGGTTTAGAACAGATATATTAACTACTTTCACTTATATCTTAATAGAATATTTCTAAGTATCCCTGTTTTTAACCCAGAATTCAAGTCAATTAATTTTTGGACACTCACTAGCAGTTAGGCCACTTGCTCGCACAATAATATCAATAGCAACACCTTCCTTAACTAGATCTTTTGCAATCTTGATTTTCTCTGCTTTTTTAACCTTTTCTTTACCAGTTTGCATTCCTTCAGATAAAGATCTAGCTACCGTATCCAGTAATTCTTGATCCTCAATTTTTTCGCATTTACCTACAAACCGCAAAACTGGCTCATTTTCATATTCTGTTAGTCCAAGAGCTTTAATGTTAACTGATAATGTCTTTGCTATCTTATATAATATTTCAATTGGAATGTCTGTATATCCTCGTTCATAGTCGTGTATTTCTTTAGGTGTTGAACCGATTTTATTTGCCAAGTCCTCCTGAGTGTATTCCCGTATTAATCTCTGCTCTTTTATCCTTTTCCCCACTTTGTAGAGTATAGAATCAGTACAAATTTCTTTCTCTATATCATCATATTCGTAAGTAGATAAGCGAGTCACTTGGAAAATAATATCAACTGAAACTCCTTCTTTCACTAGATTCTTTGCTACTTCTATTTTCGCTTCTTCTTGACTAATTTTTTCGCTAATATATACAAACCTTACTAATGGATACAGTTTCTTTCGTAATTCCTGATCCTTAATTTCTCCATGTATTTTTGTTAGATAGACTATTTCTTTATCCTCATCTTCGTACCAACCGTTTTCTCTTAGTACTGTTGGTCCTGGAAGTAGATCTATAACATTGACTGACAATGCTCTTGCTATTATATACGATTCTTTGATTGTAATAGCCTTGCACCCTAGTTCAAAGTTATGTATTTCCTTATGTGTTAAACCAATTTTGCTTGCTAATTTTGCCTGAGTATACCCTTGTACTATCCTATAACCTTCTATTTTTTTCCCTAGCTCGTAGTTTACTGAGCCAATATGCTCTGAATTATCATAGATAAATCCTCTAAAAGCTGTTTTTCCTACAGAAGCAAACATATATTCTATCACAAAAAAAATCCACTATTGGCTAAGTTTTTATGAAATCACAAAAATTTCTCAATCATATAATTTGATAAGCCTGTCGTTTGCAAGATAATATCAACAGAAATTCCTTCTTTAACTAAATTCCTTGCAACTTCAATCTTCTTTTCCTCTCTGACCTTTTCTCTACAAACATGTATACCTTCAAATAAAGACTTGATTAGCATATCGCGTAATTCCCGACTCTCAATCTTTTTGTATTCTTCTATCAAATTTGATAGCTTTTCTTCCGCTTCTTCATCTGATTCGGGAAGTAGATCTATGATACTGATTGATAATACCTTTGCTATTTCATCTAACATTTCAAGTGAGACAGCAGCTCGCCCTTGTTCATACTCGTATATTCCTTGATTTGTTATGCCAACTTTATTCGCTAAATCTTTTTGTGTATATCCTCGTATCAATCTCCACTCTTTTATCCTTTGCCCTACTTTGTATGGAACCGGAATTTTGTTCTCCTCATACTCACCAATAGATAGGTTAGTTGTTCGAGAGATAACATGAGCAGAAACTCCTACTTTCATCAAACCCCTTGCTACTTCCATTTTTACCGCTTTTCTGCTTCTTTCCTCACTCAAACGAATAAATTTGGTTAATAAATAAAATACCTCGCTTAATTCTTTATCCTTATACCCCTTTACTAAATTTAATATTTCTTTATCTTCAAAATATCTTTTTTCATTTGGTAGCGTCTCTCCACAAACTAGACCTTTAACATTTACTGATAATGCTTCTGCTATAGCATATAACTTCTTAATTGGAATTTTACGGTTCCCTTTCTCATATTGCAGTATTACCCAGTACTTTACACCAATTTTCTCTGCTAAACCCTTCTGAGTATAACCTCGCTCTAACCTCCAACTTTTTACTTTTTGTCCTACTTCATAATCTAGACTTTTTTCCATACAAAGAACCATACATATAATATTTTCTACTATAGCTCAAAGGCTCCAGGGAGAGTAGACCAGTGGAACTTCCCCTACCAGTCTCTCGCAGAACTGTACATAAACCTCTCAGCTTATACAGCTCCCATTATTTAGCCTTTTTGACCCTAAACCTAGTGTCCAATGATAGAAAATATTTGGAGACCTATCTCTCACCTTTCCTAGAAATTGTCTTGCTAGTCTTCCGTGACTCCTGAGTCTCTTATATTTCCTTTTGACCCACTTTTCTAGATGCCGCTCTACATTCTTTAGAGATTTGTAGACCTCAGTTCTGTAAAATTTGCCATAGTACTGATACCAGCCTCTGACTATTGGATTTACTTTTCCTGATATCTCCTCTAATGTTATATGCGTATTTCGTAGCATTTTCCATGATCTTATGGTTGTAGTAATCTTTTTCTTGGCCTTGTTGCTAATTGCTGGGAGAAATGAAACAAAATGCTTCCCTATTTTATTTCTTGCTAACCTGGGTCTGAATGTGTAACCCAGAAAATCAAAACTTTGTTTAGGAAATTCATCTCTCCTATTGTCATCCTTACAGTACACTATCTGTGTCTTTTTAGGATGTATAGCCTTTCTTATAATAGTCCGAATGCGATAAGATATGTGTTTATGGCTATAGCAGGCCAGTAGCATATTACGGTCTGTTCGGATTATTGTAAAAAAAGCTATACTTTCAACCTATACTCAGCCAATCTTTCTTCGATCATTACTTTCACAAATCTTGTCTGTTTCTCTGTTCTGCAGTGCACTATCGCATCGTCCACATATCTCTCAAATGGTACCGTCGGATAGTTCTTTTTCATCCATATATCAAACACATGATGCATGAATATATTAGAGATGATTGGGCTAACTGAACCTCCTTGCGGAACTCCTTTATCCCTAACTACTTTACTGCCATCTGCAAGTTGTATAGGGGATTTCATCCACCTTTCAACATATAGTATGACCCATTTGCAGTCTGTGTGTTTCTTGATAGCCTGAAGTGCTAAGTCGTGATCCAGATTGTCGAAGAACCCTGATATATCAAGGTCTACCACCCAATCGTACTTCCAGCATCTCTTACGCGCTGTATCTACCGCATCCAATGCTGATTTATTCGATCTATAACCATATGAATCCTCATGGAATTTTGGCTCCACTAACGGTTCGAGATACATTGTTACTGCTGTTTGCGCTATCCTATCTGATACTGAAGGAACACATAAAATTCTTTGTCCTCCTCCCATATCTTTCGGTATTGCTACAGCTTTTACAGGCTCTGGAAAATAACTTCCGGATGACATACGATTCCATAGTTTGTATAGATTATCTTTTAGATTTTCCTCAAACTTTGTTATCGAAACCCCATCTACACCAGCAGCACCTCTATTTTTCGATACTTGTTTATAAGCTCTCCAAATAAGTTGCTTTGGTATATCAAAAGACTTTGTTTTATTCATTAACTCCTCCCTTTCGGTTGATAAATAACTAAAACTAAATAACTCAGCTCCTTCGCTCCATTTCCATTACAGAAACTTCTTCACTACTACGAGCTGATCCGCCCCTGTTTTCCGCATCGGTACTCTCATCCTCAGAGATCAGCTCCTTGGATTTCTCCCTTATCATCGAAACGACAGGTTCCCGCAGTTCCACGCAATAGCCCAAAATAGATTCATGCCACCTCTATGCCGGACGCCATCTATCCAGTAAACAAGCTCCCGATAGATTTATCCCAGGTTAAGTCTAACCCCTGGTTTTGACATCATCCAATTCCTTTCGACACTTTATCAGTGGTTCATTTTCATTCATCTCTCTATTTTACACATGACGCATATTTGCGCCTTTTCCATAACGCTCACTACCTTAGCTTTTTACCAAAGCAGCTTATGGTTGTTTGAAGCCTGCTCTTGTAAGCCGGCTCCGAGGGGCCCACCCCCATCTATTGCGTAGCTTTTGCACTTAGTTTGCTCTTACTTGAACATTCCTTGTGTCTCTACGGCACACTAGGCTCTCAGAACTTCAAAAATCACCATGTGATCAAATAACTGATTCACTTAAAAAACAAGATGATAAGCTGAAACAAGGCATTTCAAGACTTATTGATAGCTATACTCAAGGGTATATTAGCAAAGAAGAATTTGAACCACGAATTAAAGCAGCAAAACAGAGCTTAAAAATAGTTGAAGAGGAAAAGAAAAAAATATTCAATCGAAAAAATCTACAACAAGAATTAACTCTCGTTGTAACCAATTTAGAAGAGTTTTTTTCCAATATTAAATCAAAGCTTGATGATTTAGATTGGCTAACTAAACGTAATGTTATCAGAATATTAGTTAAGCGAATTGAAGTTGATATTGAAGAAGTAAATATAGTGTTTCGAGTAAAAGATATACCTCATTCTACAGAACATAACAATCAAAAAGGTCAAAATTTACAACATTGTCGTAGTAGTCAAAATATCAACTATTGATTGTTTTAAATGCTCTATACCACTTATTGTTTTACCAGTTTCAGAATTCATACCACGCATATCACTTACCCTGCAAAGACATCATTGCTTCCTTGTTCTGCCACTGCTCCACAGGAAATTAGGTCACCAGTACGAGCAATCGCTTTGCTATTTGCAAACACTGAATCTGACCCCTCAAGAAGGGATTGACTAGTATGTGGTGGTTTATAAGGGTCTGTTGATGCATGTTGTGACCATTCATCTCCTTGACGATGCACAGGCCTACCATTTACAAACACATTACTGCTTCCTCCTATGCCAGGGCTTTGTAAATAATCTCCATGTTGGTTACACATATCACCAAAACGAACAACTTTTCCCTGTTTTGCCAAACTTAAATCTTTGTCTGATTCTGAAAGTCGTTTTTGCCCTAACAATGAACCTCTTGTTTCCTCCTCTCTTCTTGACTCATCTTCACATCCTGATTCATATCCACTTAATTCTGATGTTTGAGAGGTATACTCAATATCACCAATCATAATACCCTTATCATTATTAGCTCTAACATTTTTCTCCGGCTAGTTTAAATCTATTTTTTTCGCATTTAACTTAATGCCACTCTCAGTAATCTCTAGACTTGAGTTCCCAACCTGTAAGACAATCTTTTCATCAGTTATATTTGAACTTGATTTTCCCGTTTTTAAAATAACTTCCTTACTAGTTACTTCCATTTGCGTTTCTTTCACTGCAAAAACAAGAGCTCCTTCTTCTTTGACAGAAATTGTAAACTTATGACCATTTCGGTCATAGTAAATAACTGTTCCATCTTTAAAAACAAAACCGCTTACTTCTTCCTTACTTCCTTCTGGAATAGGATATTTTTTATAATAAATTGCAGGTAAGACAATCCCTTTGGCAATTTCACCAGATGGCGAAAGTACTATCACCTGTTCTCCAATACTTGGTGCAGACCAACTTCTGTCTTCTCCAGCTCTTGCTGTTACCCATGGCAACCAGTCTGTTAATATATTACCTATCATTTTTACACGTACCTTAGCCGTTCCACAGCCTACTTCTTCGACTGTGCCAACTCTAATCAAGTTATTAAGTTTTATTAGTAAGTTCGCATCTTCAAAACTATTCATCATTTTTGCCAACCTTTACATATTTATGCTTATTAGCAACTCCAATATCAGGCGTAAACCCAATGTAAACAGTACTCGGCGGAATACTACTCTCTGCCCATACTGAATCACCAAGATGTACTTCATGCACCCACTCTACCATCCACACTAAATATGCATCGAGCTCTGGCCTAAAATCATCTCCTCCTCCTGAGATAAATTCTCCTGGTGAAATTTTCTCCACTTTCCAAGTGTTTTTATTTACCACTCTTGCTACTTCTGCCGCCAATGCTCTGACAATAATAGGTGCATTTTCTATTGTGCTATCAATCACAATTCGTGCTTCAAATTTTGCTCTCAGCGCTAATTCTTCTGTTCCTGGATCATGTCCTTTTTCAAAGCCACTAAGTTCTATAAATACTGCTGGTGCTATCAATTCTTTCCTGATTGCTGGATAAACCTCACAAGTTTGAATTGCTGGTATCTCTGCCTTTAGCGTATTACAAATTGCCTCATGTAAATTAGTCCAAAATGCCGTCATAAAATAACTCATGTGTAAAATATTTTTCAAATATCCTTTCAACTTCATAATTAACAAGATTTTCTATTATCCTTGAAGCCTCAGGTTCAAGTGGTAGTTTAACCTCCTGTATCGGTAGTGCTGTTCTTCCTACACGTTTAAAAATACCACGATAGCCTCTTGGCATTGTTGCCATAAATTCATCATTAAATGCTGTTCTTATTTTTGCTTGTTTTATATTTATATCATACAGATATGCTCTAATTAAAACTTTCAAAGTGCTTTTTCTTGACTTGATGATTCTTAGTCTTTTTCTAATTACTTTCAGCCTAATTTGCTTTTCTTCACTGATTTCTCGGACAGCCTGAGATTTTAACCATAGTGCCGTTTTGTTTAGCGCTCTTACCGCTGCCAACTCTACTTTAGCTTTGTTAGCATCAATGTCGTGAGTAATTCTCTCAATGTTTTCATTAACTTCAATTTTAAACATCTTTCTCTCCAAGTACTGTACAGTTTATATTCCAAACTATTCCTGAATTACCTCGCAGTGGCGGAGAATATACTTTATATTTACAACCATCAATAACAAAAATATCTCCCACCATTGGCCTGAGTACATCAAAAACGCTTACCTCAAGAAAAAGCATCTCTCCCACAAATTGTCCTTCACCAATCTCGTATAATTTATCTGGCTGTTGCTTTAGTACTTGTACCATATATGACTTATCCTTTGATTCATACAAAGCTACTTTTCCTAAATGAGCAAAACAATCTTTAAATAATCTCTTAATATTCTCTTGCACATTTCTCCGCTATATACTAACATTTATATGCTAAGAAGAGGTAAAGCATTCTTCTGCCTCACACCGCTTTATATTTGTTCTACCTATGTTGCAACGATCTTGACTAGTATTGCTGGACGGTGGCACATTGGCAGAGGGTTTGACTGCGTATGCAAATCAGTCCCTCTATCAAATCTTCTTGGCTCTTGTTTTGCATAGAGTGGCTGTCCAAGAGTATTTACTGTCTCATTAAAGTCTGCTGGTGCAAAATATGTTGTAAATGTGCTTGCTGTTCCTAGTGGAAAACAGTGCCCTGTATCTTTGTCAATAAATCTTCTCACGGTTCCTTCAGGATCAGTTGCTTGTCCTCTATATTCCTCAAACGTTATTCCACAGAACGCAAATCCTGACCTCATATCATTTCTTAGCGCTGCTCCTTCTTGCCATCTCTCATATGCTTCTTTCACTTTAGTATGAGAAGTAAGTGCATCAAAAAACTCAGGGCTTACTAAAGCATGAATTCCTGTCATATATTCACCACTTAGATTATCTTCTATGTGCCGGAGTACTTCCAGACACTTACGCTTGACATCTGTTGTTGCAGTTCCTAGGGCAAAATTTACTACTTTTGGTGTTATTTCAAATTCGTTGTACAGATTTAATAATTCTGACCCATCAGCATCAAGAATAATTCCCTTCAGCGCTCCCATTCGCAAATGCTCTAATGTTATTGCATGTTTGTTTCTCATTAGCTGTAAATGGTCAGTTATTACATCTGCCAGCGCTTTAAGTTCACTTTCTGATCCAAATGCTCTTATTCCCTGTACTTCTTCTGGTAACACTACATCATCATGTGGAATATGTGGAATCGTAAATGTTCTTACCTTTCTTTTTCCTCTTTTTCCTACTGTTGCTGGTGCTCCGGGTACTTGCGTTGGTAGTAAACTTAATACTCCATTTTGCTCTTCTATGGTAATATGTCTAAATCTTACTGACCTACTTGGAAATAAATTTAAATTTTCAACTCGTCCATAATTTATCGGCAATATATTCATCGCATTTGTTAGTGCCGTCATACTAAATGCTGTATTTGTAAATGGATTTTGCATTTTTTTTCTCCTTATTAATTTTAGTTAAACTCCCTTGCGGATAATGATCCCTCGTGCTTCAAGTTGCTTTACTGCTGCATTTTTCTGCTCTTCAGTAATATTTGCTGGCCACACAACTGCATGATCGGCAAGAAGAGCAATACGAGTAATTATTATTGCTTTAGTATCTCCATCTTTGCTATTTACATCGCTTGTTATTACACCTATCGCTGTTTGTGTGCCATCTGTGGCAGTTGGATTTATTACCTTAATCATGTTGTCTTTATCACGACCAACAACTGTACCAAGTTTAAGATTTTGACCTTTAGCTACTGCTATTGAGTCTCTTGAATACAGGCTTGATGCCTCATACTTTAATAAGTCACCTAGATTATTTTGTTCGGTTATAGTACTCATTTTGCTTTTCTCCTTTTGTTATATATTTTAAATGCCTACGACTTTTCGCTACCTGCATCATCAACTCTTCTCCTGAATTCTGTGGTATTGCACTCAGTATCTCTGTCTTTTTCGTTTGCTCTGCAAGTAATTCCATTAAAACTTCCCTTGCTTGCTCAACACTTACGCCCTGCTCAATAAATTCTCCTATTTTCTCTGGCATTCGTGATAAGTTACATAAACGCATTAATTCAAGAACTTCATTACGATACTTAGTTAAATTATCAGTTTCTAGGTCAGTTCTAGTTTGTTCATTCATAGTAATACTCCTGTTTTTATTAATAAATTTAAACCCCGAAAGAATTGTCATTCCATCTGCAAGACCCATCTCTATTGCTTTCTCGCCAAAATATAGCCCTGCTTCAGTATTTTTTATTGCCTCTACAGAGAGGCTTCTATTCCGCGCTATTAGCTCAACCAGCATTCCATATAAACGATTCACTTCGCTTTTTAGATTTTCTAAACTCTCAGAAGTTATTGGCTCATGTGGATTTAAATCATTTTTTCTACTTCCAGCAAATACTGTAGTATATTTTACCCCCTGTTTTTCATCAAACCCACTTTGATCTATATGACTTGCGATTACCCCTATACTCCCAACTCCTGAAGTGCGGGTGAGAAAAATCTTTTCAGCACTAGAAGCAATTGCATACGCAGCAGAATACGCATCGTCATTTGCTATTGCAATAATTCTCTTTTTTGCTCTTGATTCATAAATAAAATCAGCAAGGTCAAACACTCCATTTACTTCTCCTCCTGGGCTATCTATATCAAGTAGAATCGTCTCTATGCTTTTATCTTCTAAAGCGCTCTCTATCTCTTCATGAATTTTTTCATATGATGTCATACCCAGTAAACCATCAAAAGTTTCTGACTTTTTTGTCAAGATTCCATGTATCGGTATTATTCCTCTTTCACTATTTCTTACTGCATGTTTTATATTTTTAAAGATAGGCTGCTTTCCTGTTTGTAGTGACAGTAACTCAAAACTCCTTGGTTCTACCATTACACATCTGTTTAGCCATTGTTGTTTCATATCACCTCTTGATTTGCAGTAACCTCAGAATCAAAACTTAAGCCCAGTTCACTTGCACGTCTTTGATCTTCTGCTATTTCTTGGTCAATTTCTTCAACATCGTAACCCATTTCTGATACTACTTCTGATCGACTCTTAAATCCATTTCTTACTGCCATTTGCTGTGCTTGCTGATCTTTTAGCGGATCGACCCAATCAAATCCCTGTGGTATCCATTTTACTTCTTTTTTTGCTCCTTCTTTTCCCTTTGTCCATTCTTCATCTATGTTTAACTCTCCAGAAAGTAGTGCTAACTCTAACCACCTATCCCATACAGGACGGCAAAACTGAAATACCATAATGTTATGCTGTAACATTGTGCACCTCCTGCGAAACTCTATCAGTCCTGCTCTAATGGATGAATAATTAACACCGGTTAAATCTCCTGTTAGTTGCTCATATGTTATTCCTGTGCCTATTGCTATTGCCCTCAATTGCTGTCTCATGAATGCTTCATAACTTCCTCCAACATTGTAAATTAAAAATATGATATAAAGGAGATAAGAGGGAAGATAACCCTACTCACTATAGGAATAGAGTTATCACGGGCGTGTGCGACCGACCAACTGTTGGTATTATAACCGTTCGGATCAAGGTACACTAGCCCATCTCTCGATACGTTTGAATAGTTGCATGGGACATATGTATGCACCCGTTTACAATCTTAAATTAATTAAAACTAATCGAGGTTATTATGATTACATCTTATCAAAATTTTATTGGCATTGATATCGGAAAATTTAAAAATGTTGTTGCAGTTCACAAACAGAAGAACGCTGTCGAATTCGACAATGATACTGCTGGCTGGCAACAATTGTTTCAAGATTTTTCAAATATCTTACCTAATTCTTTAGTAACTCTGGAAAACACTGGAAAATATGAGCTTGGCTTAGCACATTTTCTTGTTGATAAAGATATTGCTGTACATCGAGCTAATACTCGCAAAGTAAAAAGCTTTGTTCTATCTCATGGAACTTTAGCAAAGTCTGATCAATCAGATGCAAGAGCCCTTGCTCAGTATGGGTTTGAACGCTATAGTACTCTATCTCTATTTGCACCTATGTCAAAAGAACAAACAACCTTAGTTGCACTTTGTCAACGTCGTGATGACATTACAAAAATGAGAGCTCAAGAGAAATCTAGGCTTGCAGCACCTGAAAACGACCATATAAAAGAAAGCTGTCAGAAAACTATTGAATTCTTTAATAGCCAGATAGATGAGCTCAACAATACCATACAAAAAATTATTGATGAGAATCCAGAGTTACAAAAGCGCCAAAAAATCCTTAAAACAGTTCCAGGAATAGGTGCAAAATTATCTCAAGATTTTCTGTGTCTAATGCCAGAACTTGGTTATGTAAGTAGGGGAGAAATTGCAAGTCTTGCTGGAGTTGCACCTCATCCGAAAGAAAGTGGTAAAACTATTGGTTATCGCAGAATAAGTGGTGGCAGAAGCAACGTTCGTGAAAAGCTTTTTACAGCTGCGATGTCTGCTTCAAGGTCTAAGTCTGCGCTTGGTGCCTTCTATTCAAGGCTTGTTGGTAAAGGTAAAAAGAAGATGGTGGCTATGACAGCTCTAATGCGTAAAATCATAGTAATTGCCAATGCGAGGCTTAAAGAAGCAGTCAATGTGAATTAAAAAAATCTGCATAGAAAATAGGTTAACGAATATGTGCGTCTACACACATTTAAAGCACATATTCGTTAACCATAAGATCTAAGCAGTAACTGTTGTTTGATACAAAATTTTTCTATGATTAAGTTAGGGTTTTTATTGTCAAAAATGCACTTTTTACTCGAATAAAAAACAAAATTACAAACAAAAGTTGTAATGAAACTAAATTCAAAAAATTTTAAAAAACATAGTTGATACCATTAATTATTAAAAATGCAATTGATGTGAAGGATACTAAAAGAACTCCTAAGAGATTTGAATAAGAAGAATATTTTACATACGCAGTTACATTATTGTTAATTGACTGCTGCTTATTATAGAGTTTATTTCTGCACTTATCATCTAAGTATTTTTGCAATTCTTCATAACTGCGACTCCACAACTTACCGCGTAATTCTTTTATTAAATTATTTCTTTTATTGAGACCTTTCTCCAATGGCTCTATTATAAATTCTTCAAAAAATGGCTTATTTAATGCAATAACCTTAAATTTCTCCTCCGCTTCTTTATTGTTTGGGTTTTTATCTGAGTGATATTTTAACGATAATTTACGGTATTGTTGACTAAGCTTTTTCTTAATATTCTTAATGTCAGAATTTACCACATCCTCCTTTTGAATATTAAATGTTAAAAACAACTGCTTTAAAGCGTGGTACTCATTTTCATTCAAAACATTTCTAGCCACATTACACCTACAAATTAACTAACTATTAATGTTCTATAATATACATATTTCCAAACTATGTCAATTATTTCATAAATATCTTTGGTAAAAATTATTTCTGTTATGACTAGCATGATAAGTGTATGAAGCGACTAAAATTGTCATTACAGCGCTTAGTGTACGACAGTGCTCCAACATTTAGGGTTGCAGTTTTCATGGCAGATCTGAGTAGCTGACCCATCTAAGAGGTGTCATTCAAGTAGCTGACACTGGAATGGCTTTGTTGCATCGCACCTTATACGGTAGTAATTTACAATAAATTCATGTAGCCATTTCGAATTTAGTCATTTCAGTGTTGGCTACTTGGATGACACCACCTGCTATGCTGCAAATTGCAACGTTCGTACACTAAAGTATAGTGTGTTACTAACGAAGGCAAACAAATATCTGCTTTATGAAAACGTTAATATTTTTCATTGAAATAATACATAAATACTAGAAAAACCTTGGCAGGTTATTCGCGTTTGATTATCATAGAGAATTATATAAATTAATAAATGATCTATGGCAAGTAACCCAGAAGAAAGAAATAGTGATAAACAAAAAGCGCTAGATAACGCAATAAGCCAGATTGAAAAAGCATTCGGTAAAGGTGCAATAATGAAGTTGAAGCAAAACCCTGTAGAAAAAATAGACACAATATCCACAGGATCAATTGCGCTTGATTCGGCTCTAGGTGTTGGAGGTCTGCCAAAAGGGCGTATAATTGAAATATTTGGCCCCGAGAGTTCTGGTAAAACCACTCTTGCCTTGCACGTGATTGCTGAAGCACAAAAAAAAGGAGGATCATGCGCATTTATCGATGCAGAACATGCATTGGATGTCTTATATGCTCGTAAACTTGGGGTAAGCACTGATGATTTAGTGATTTCACAACCAGACACTGGAGAGCAGGCGTTGCATATTGTTGAGTATTTAGTGTGTTCTGGTGCGGTTGATGTGATAGTTATTGACTCTGTCGCAGCATTAACTCCAAGAGCTGAAATTGAAGGTGATATGGGTGATCAACATATGGGGCTGCAAGCAAGGCTTCTAAGTCATGGGCTACGGAAACTAACCTCTGCCGTTTCAAAAGCGAACTGTATATTGATATTTATTAATCAAATTCGTATGAAAATAGGAGTAGTGTATGGAAATCCTGAAACTACCACGGGTGGAAATGCATTAAAATTCTATACTTCTGTAAGGCTTGATATAAGAAAAGTTGGTGTAATAAAAGACAAAGAAAATATTACAGGTAATGAAACAAGAGTTAAAGTTGTAAAAAATAAAGTTGCTCCTCCATTTAGAGAAGCGAAATTTGATATAATGTACAATGAAGGTATATCAAAACTCGGAGAAATAATAGATATGGGAGCAAAGCTTGGTGTGCTTGAAAAAGCAGGCGCTTACTATTCATATAACAACACACGTCTTGGGCAAGGAAGAGAGAATGTAAAAACTTACCTAAAAACAAACAAAGAAGTCGCAAATGAAATAGAAACGAAAATCAGAGATTTACTCAGAAATCATGATAATTCTATCATAATAGACGAGGATAGTGAGCAACTTTTAGAAGAATCAGTTTTCTGATCTAAACTTAGGCATTAGATTTTGTGTTGGACGGGTTGTTACAGTATGACGGTAATTCTATGTGCTAATATAACAATCTGTAATGTTACCTTGTATCAAAAAGACTTTGCTGAAGCAGTTAAAAAAAGCTTTTCATGAGAAATTATAAATGATAAATTGTTAACAATAGGTTATTGTTAATAAGATTATGTGTTTTGGTTTACCTAATATAAACAGGGAAGGTTATTCATTTATAGTAGTTTCCTTTATAGTAACGTGTATAGCATTCTCTATATCTTGGGGGTTTGGCGTTACGTGCTTGTTTCCGACATTATTGTGTACTTATTTCTTTCGTGATCCAGCAAGAGCTGTGCCAAACAATAAGAATCTTATATTAAGTCCTGCTGATGGTGTGATTTCAAAAATTGAAGAAGTTAATTATCCTTTATCAGCAGAAAACGGAGAGGAGAAGAAGTTTACGCTTGTTAGCATATTTTTAAGTGTTTTGAACGTCCATGTGAACCGTATACCAATATCTGGTACGATAAAGGAAATGAGTTATAAAAAAGGCAAGTTTGTATCCGCAATGAGCAATAGGTCTAGTAATGAAAATGAAAAGCAGGTTATTGTAATTGAATACGAAAAGGGGAAAGAAATTATTGTGGAGCAAATAGCTGGATTAATTGCACGTCGTATCGTTTGTAATTTAGGAATATCCCAGAACGTAAAAGCAGGTGAAAGGTTTGGAATTATAAGGTTTGGCAGTAGAGTGAATATCTATGTTCCTGCTGATACAGAAGTCAGAGTTTCAGAAGGGCAAACTGTTATTGGTGGTGAAACAATTATAGCAAACTTAAATAAGGAAAACGTTCAAGAGAAGCTTACTTTTGACGTTATATGAATAACGATGGAAGTAACAGTAGATTCTTACCTATTACTAAATTATTCCCAAACTTTATAACTTTATTGGGTTTATGTTCTGGTCTCACTTCACTTAAATTTACATTTAATGAACAATGGGAATTCTCAGTAATTTTTATCATCATTGCAGCAATAATAGATGGAATGGATGGCAGAATAGCTAGAATTCTAAAATCAACTAGCGATTTTGGAGCCCAGCTTGATTCTTTTGCAGATTTTCTAAATTTTGGTGCAGCGCCTGCATTTCTTTTGTATTTTTGGAAGCTAAACGAAATCAAAGTCATAGGTTGGATTTTAGTAATGATATACGTAATCTGCATATCAATAAGACTTGCAAGATTTAATGTTTCGCTACACTCAGAACAACCATACTGGGAAAAATTTTTCTTTTCTGGTGTTCCAGCTCCAGTGTGTGCTTTACTTTCTTTGTTACCAATAATTATTACCTTTCAATCTCATGAGAGTGAATACTTACTTCTCATAGAGCGATTTTTTAACACAAGAAACGTAGCTTGTTACTTTCTGGCCATTTCATTTTTTTCGATAAGTCACATTCCAACTTTCTCTGCAAAATATATTTATATTCCCAAAAGCCTATCCTATATATTTGTGTCATTTTTTGGAGTACTTATTGTATTTTTCATCAGTAAGCCCTGGATGACTCTACCAATTTTAGGTATAGTGTATACACTTACTATTCCAATAAGCATCGGGTTTTACATATATTTTACATATAAAACTCGTTAGCTAACAAAAAATAGAAAACTGCATGATTTTGAAGATAAGTGAACTATCAAATTCATTTCTGTATATAAAGATATTCAACATTCCATTTATAATTATTTGGGTAATTGCAACTGGAATCTTTTGTACTGCCCAGTTCAAATTCATTAACTTTAGGTTACTTAAATATGGAATACAGACGCTATTCAATCTAAAGTGTAATAACAGCAACAATGGCATAATCACTCATATTCAAGCGTTTGCAACAGTAATTTCAGGAACAGTTGGTCTTGGAACAATATCAGGAGTTGCAATAGCTATCACAATAGGGGGCCCAAGTGCAGTTTTTTGGATGGTAATTACCGGAATACTTGGTATGTCGATAAAGTTTGCCGAGGTGGTGCTTGCATTTACTTATCGCTCTGAAAATACAACTGGCGGGGCTTTTTATTACATGAAGTACGGGCTTGCAAAAATTGGATTTGCAAAAACTGGTAGATTTCTTGCCTTCACTTATGCGATTATGCTACTTATTGCAATGATTTTGGGCGGTATACCATTTCAAGCAAATCAAATAGCAGCACTATCAAATAACCTCCTAGAATACAACGCATCCATTATTATATCCCTGCTTGTCTTTATTGTAATATTGGGAGGAATAAAGCGCATTGCTTTCGTTTCAACGAGCTTAGCACCAATTATGATAGTGCTATATGTGGGTATGTGTATATATTTAATTTATGTAAACGGAAGTAATTTGCTGAATGCTCTATCCATAATATTCCAAGATATCTTCAATAAATCAGCTATAGGAAGCGGAGTATTGAGCGGATTAATAGCCGGAGTGAGAAGATCAGTGTTTGCTAACGAAGCAGGTACCGGAACAGCAGCTATAGCACATTCAGCTGTAAAAGAAGAAGATCCAATTAAAGTTGGGTGCGTTGCAATGATTGCACCACTTATAGACACAATATTAATCTCATTTTTGACTGGTATTGTGATAATTATCACTGGTATGCATAGCACTGATAACGTGGGTGATATTACACTAATTAGTTCGATATTTTCAACAGCTTTGCCCTTGTTCAGCAAGTTAGTTTTTCCGCTAATGATGTTTTCCTTTGCATTTTCCACAATAATAGCTTATTGTTACTACTGTGAAGTTGCTTTGCTGTATTTATTTGGTAGTAAAAAAATACTGATACCGTTCCAAATTCTTATAGTGGTTTCAGTGTATATCAGCTGTATGTCAAAGAATATAGAATTTATATCTTATCTAGGTGACAGTTTGTTTATGTGCCTTATGATTCCAAATGCTGTTGCAATATATCTACTAAGAAGGGAAGTTTTGAATACAATAGATTCTTATTACAATTCTAAAGGGTATTAACATGATTTATAGATTGCTTTGTATGGTGTTATTTTGCCTATTGTTTAATGATGTGTACGCTGCTTCAGGTTTTTACGAAAGTTATGACGCTGTGTTGAACGGAATAAATAATTTCATGAATGAAGTACTGTTTTTCAAGATCCTTTACGTGCCATTTATAATCCTTCTACTAGTTTTTGGTTATGTGTTTCTAACATTACGGTTTGGATTTCTCAACATAAGAATGTTTAAGCATGCATTTGCTATTTTATGTGGAAAATATGACACGAATCACCATGATGGTCATATTACGCATTTTCAGGCATTTATGACTGCACTTTCAAGCACAGTAGGTCTTGGAACTGTTGCTGGAGTCGCAATTGCAGTTTCAATGGGAGGGCCAGGAGCGGTGCCTTGGATGATGATTACAGGTTTTTTTGGTATGTCAGCAAAATTTGCTGAGGTAACGTTGGCGTTTAGACATAGAACAGAAGATCAGGACCAATTGTTTAGTGGTCCCTTTCAGTATATAAGGAATGGTCTGGAGGAATTTGGATTTAAAAAACTTGGTATTGTGCTGGCTGCCATGTATGCAGTATTCTTTGTATTATCAGGTCTTGGTGGAAGTGTAGCGTTTCAAACCAATCAAATGGTTTCAATATTATCTGGCTATTCAAGTTGGGTAGATGGTCACTCTTGGTTTCTTTCTTCCATAATCTCTGCGCTGCTTGCTCTAGTGATTATTGGCGGAATTAAAAGGATAGCTAGAGTATCTTCTGCACTAGTGCCTATTATGTCACTTATATATATCTTTAGTTGTATTATTATTATTGCATTTAATATTCATAACCTTGGTTATACGTTAAAAATATTATTTTCCACTATGATAGATTTCAATGCTGTTGGTGGAGGGATGGTAGGAGCATTTGTTGCTGGAATTCAAAGGGCAATCTTTGCCAGCGAAGCGGGTGTTGGTTCTGCTTCAATTACTCATGCAACAACTAAAGATGAAGAACCAGTAAGAACTGGGCTTGTTGCTATGATAGAACCATGCTTTGACACAATGTTAATTTGCTGTTTAACAGGAATAACAATAGTAATAACAGGTGCATACCAGACTAGTGTTGGTGAAGGGATATTAATTACTCAAAAGGCATTTGAGACAGTTTCTCCATGGTTTCCTATACTTTTAACCATAGCTGCACCTTTGTTTGCATTTTCTTCGGTAATTTCATTTGTATATTGTTGTGAAATGGGGTGGTTATATTTGTTTGGTGCAAAAAGTATAGTGATATATCGCATAGCGGTAATAATTGTGGCGTTTTTCTCTGGCCTTTCTAAAGACATAATGGCTATTGCTAATATTGGCGGAACTTTATTCTCTTGTTTAGCTCTTATCAACATGACAGCGCTTATACTGTTTAGTAATCAGATTAACGAGGAAGTTCAGTGCTACCTAAAAAGGCTGAGGAATAATAAAATCAATTAAATTTTGGCATATGCGGAGAGGTATAGCTATAATAAGTAAGATTTCCCTACGTCATACCGCGATTTATTCGCGGTATCTCAGCATAGATCCCGCTAACAAGCAGCGGGATGACGAAATTTTGCGATTATTAATCAGTAAATTTTACCTGTGTTAGTTATAGTCCTTACACTATCCTACATACTCGGTTCAATACCGTTTAGCTTAATTATTACAAGAATAAAAGGGATAAACTTAAGAGAAGTAGGTTCAGGAAACATTGGTGCTACAAACGTTGCAAGGACGGGAAATAAATTTCTTGCTGCTTTGGCATTATTTCTGGATTCCTTTAAGGGATTTATTGCCGTTTATATAGCACAACAATTTTGTGATAATAACGATTTTTATATATATGTATCTGCAATTTTAGCAGTTTTAGGACACATGTTTCCTATTTGGCTAAAATTCAGTGGAGGAAAGGGCGTTGCAACCACTCTAGGGATACTGATAGCATTTAACATTGATATTACTTTAGTATTCGTAATAATTTGGATAATAGTCTTTCTTGCCTTTAGATACTCTTCCCTTGCTTCACTCAGTGCTACTTCAACGGCTGTAGCATGGTCCTTTTTTTTTCAGAGGAATTTGTTCTTAACATTACTAATTATAGGAGCACTGGTCTTCCTAAAACACCATAGAAATATTGTGAATCTTCTGCAAGGTAAGGAAAATAAATTTTTATAAGTGTGCTGACTCTGTTGCTATATTACTAACAGATACTTCATGCGAGAAACGACTTGAGACTACTTCTTCTACTTCTTTTATCATTTCTTCCATGTTTTTTCCACTTTTCTTACATGCATCATCAAGTGCTAATTTTAGTTTACGTATATCATTCTCTTCTAGCATCTTATTCATTTCTTTTTTAGTTATCTCTAATTTTTTTAGTAAGATGTTCTCCATTATCTCTCTCTCATCACCTTCATACTGGCCACTTAGTCTGCTATATGCAATGCAACACTTCTTTTCTCGCGGCAAGGTTGACAGACCCCGCAATGTAACATCCACTTGAACTTCTATAGAGTTAACTTCCCTAGCCTTTTCAGCAGCTTCTGACCTAAATTTCTCAACTTCTCCTATTATTATTTTGTTAGCTATTCTTTTAGCTCCATCCAAAGATGAATCCTTGAGAGAAAAATCTGTCTCGAGTAGATCTCGATTTAATAGCTCTAAGAATACTTTTTTTCCGATGTTTTCGAGTAAACTTTCTTGGTCACCTAAACCATGCTCCTGCAGTTTATTTCTCATGTGCTGAACCAGCTCACAACATTGTAATTTATTTAACTTTATAGAGCTAATATTTTTCATTAACGTCAGCACAATTTGTTCACTATATTGAGAAGTAATACTCAATAATTTTCTCATTAAAGGAATACTTACTTCTGAAATAAAATCATCAACTATTTTTTGACTTTCATCATCTTCATAACCATTTTGAACGTTATACCAAGCCTTAAAAATTTCTTTATTGTTTTTCTTGTTTTTTAACCTGTCTAACATGAACTTACGTGCTTCATTTTGTGCTCCTGGAAGTAATATTTGCCTAGGAGGAGTAAATCTAATTTCTGGATCAGGATGAATACCCTCTAGCGTGCTTAACATTCTATAGATAATACCGGTGAAGCAAGTGTTAGGAATTCGCTCTTTTCTAGAGAAAGTTTGGCTATCAAGCAAATTTGTAATTAACGCGTCTTTTTTATTTTTTACAGCTTCTCTGTCTCCATCATTGCAGGCTTTCAGAACTAAAAGTAAAATCCGTCCACCTGTAAAGCGGGAGCTATACTTTTGATCATCTTTGCAAAAGTCATTTAAAAATGTAATTACCCTTCCTTTATCCTCATCACTAAATTGACGATAATTAAGTTCATTTAAATCATTTATATATTCAATAAATTGCTTAAATTCTCTATCATTAATAACGTCTTCGGATACTTTTTCACCATACTTATCTTTTAATTTATCAATATTTTTAATGATATCATCATTTAATTGATGGGGCAGTAAATGTTCAAGCTTAACATCAAAACTATTAACCATACCACGTAAATTCTCTTTTATACCTTCCAAAAAGAAATTTATAGAAGCTTTAAGCAGCGTAAATGGGTTAAAATCTTTTGGCCTTAGTTCACTCTGCAATAAAATTAATAGCATTGTAAGTGGTATAGTTCCCAGTAACGAAATAAGCAAGAAAGTGGTAGTGAAAGTTAGATATGTTATGAAAGCAGAAAACAAGAGGAAGGCTGCTACCTTGATTGTATTGTTCTTAAAAAATATTTCCCAATATTCCCTTTTGCTCATTTTTTGCTGTTTTGCCGTTTTTATTTCTTTGTAGATATAAAGAGTTTTAATTTCAGACCTGAAGAATATAGTACCAAGAGAAAAAAGAACATTAACGGGATTAGTGATAATGCTTAAAGAAACAAAAGTTGCAAAATAACTAACAAACTTTAGCTTGCTAGATTCCTTTGAAGGAAATTGTATTTGAGAAATGCCTATCATAGCCTACCTTTGACATCATTACACTCTAGTAATAGCATAATAATTTAAAACGTCAATGTTTAAGTATTTTATTATCCGCACACTCATCGTATTCGATCTCGACTGTAGAGTGTGCTATCTCGAACCTATTTAGTAGTATTTTTTTTATCTCATACAAAATATCAGTGTGTTGTGCATCTTGCTTTACTTTGGCATGCATGGTAATTATAAAATAATTATCAGACAGTGACCATGCATGTATGTGGTGCACATCTATCACTTCAGGTAATTCTGATGTGATCTTACTTTTTATTTCCTCAGTAGATATCCCTTCAGGTGTACCTTCAAGAAGTATGTGGCAAGAATTCTTTAGAATTTTGTAGCCACTATTCAAAATGATTACACTGACAAATACCGATAAAATCGGATCCACCATTTGCCATCCAGTAAACATGATAATTATGGATGCAAGTATAGCAGCTACAGAACCTAAAATATCTCCTATAACGTGTAGTACAGCACTTTTTATGTTTATATTGCTCTCGCATTTACTATGCAATATAAAAAAGACTATGATATTAGAGATCAGGCCAAGTGTAGCAATTACTAACATTACTTTCCACTCAACATTGACTGGAAAAATAAACCTCTTTATTGACTCAATTATAATGATTACTGCAATGAGGAATAGAGTTAAACCATTAACAAATGCTGCAATTATCTGCAACCGATGATATCCGTATGATCTCTGCAAATCGGATTTCTTAGCTGAAAACCTATGTGCTAACCAGCTTAAAACCAAGGCAAAGAGGTCAGTGAGCATATGCCCTGCATCTGATAATAGAGCAAGCGAATGTGAAATTATTCCACCTACTATTTCCATAAACATTGTTATTGCAACTATTATTATGGAATAGATTAAGCGCTTGGACTGCGCTGCTGAGTGTTTACCGTTATGCACTGCTGTCATATAAAATCTTTTCATAAACAAAAACGTGGGTAACACTGGGTTCGAACCAGCGACCGCTTGCACGTCAAGCAAGTGCTCTACCAACTGAGCTAATTACCCATCGTGGTTTTAGTATAGTGCTTTGGTGGAATGAAAGTCAATAAACCACTTTGCTTTTGTCCTTGTCCAATGTGATTCCGGAATATAGCTGTATAGAATTTCAGCCATATTCTAAATTTTACATATTAAGTTAACTATCTATACTTTATTTATTAAGATATAAATTATATTAATACAGGGATTTACGTTTTTTTTAGGGAAATTACTTTATGCTTGATATTGAAAGATCAGCAAATTAGAGGTTAAAATTATGACAATTAGTCAACAAGTAAATAAAAATATAACTAAAGCAGAATATTTCAACAATAACGGCAAAGGGTTTAATTCGCCACATGTTATAGAAGTTGAAGATTTAAATATTAAAGTAGAGGTTTATTCTCACAATTTAAGAGCAAGTAAAATTGCTAACATTGAAAGTGAGATAAGAGAAACAGCTACTAATTTTAAAAACGCATTCGAGTTAGAACGCGGCAGTTCAGAACAAACATTTAAAATTTACATGTTTGATGACAAGGATGATTACACTCACCTTGGCGGAAGCGAGCGTTTCGGTTCTTACCTTGGAGACGAAGGTGGTAAATGTTACTACAAAGGGAAAGCTGACGTTTTTGCTGAAATGTACGTCTACCAGCAAGGTGGCGTTCATAACCTTCAGCATGAATTTGCACATGGTTTAACTTACTTGGCTACAGGAGGCAAATCTTTACCTACAGTATTAATGGAAGGAATTGCAGACTACTTTGAGCATCATTCAGATCATAAATTCAATTCTCAAGGATCAAGTATCGACAAAACTGAAGCTGCAAATTTGGATTTAGATAAAATTTTAAGTTTAGAATACTCAAAGGACAGCGAAGCAAATAGCTTGGTTTATAAAACAGGTCATGCGTTGATAATGTACTTACAGGAAAAAGATCCTAGTTTATTAAGAGACTACCTAGATGCTTTACGTCAAGGTAACTCAGATGAGTCAAAAAGTTTCTTGAAAGACATAAAAGGACACGATACTGACTTCAAAAGTTGGCTTGCTGAGAATGATACAGAAACTGCAATGGAACATCTCAACGCTTTGCAAGTTACAAAAGGAGATTTCATAGCAATTGGTCAAGAAATAGTGGGTGGAGAAATTAAAAACGTATCCTACTCCTAAGAAACTCCCTCAATTAGCTCTTCCTGTTGCACCAAGATATAACCAAAAACCCGTGCCTTTTTGATCAAATTTTTCACGACTCTCTCTTTGTAACGTGTTTCGTAATAGTTCATTCCTTTTTCCACATACTCTTGTCCGTATCTCAACATTTGATAGAAGATACACGCTAATTTCCTTGCTGTAGCAGTAATTGCTTTTGGGGATCCCAGTTGCTTTTTTAATCTTCTATAATATGCACCCAATGCACTCTTACTTTTTCCCACGGCATAAGCAGCCATTCGAAATGCATTCGCAGCACGATTGATAACCTCACGAGTTCTTGTCCTAAATACTTTTTCCCCTGTAATCTTATTAGCAGGACTTAGCCCCAACCATGAAGTAAAATGCTTTTCTGATTGCCATTTACTGTAGTTAATACCAACTTCCGAAATAATAGCTTGTACAGTTAGTACATCAAATCCAGGAATTTTAGTAAAATCTATACCGGTTACTCGATACAATTCTTCACGCAAGGCAAAGTTTAGCTTATCTTTTCGATACTTACTTCTTTCCTTGCTTAACTCTCTACTCTCGTCAGATTTTGCTTCAAATGTCTTATAGTGGTTTTCAATATTTTTGTCACACTCTGCTATTTTTTCCTGATAAACATTGTATAGTTCAAATTCCTGCTGTAATGCAAATAAATGTTCCTCTCTGTAGTCACCTGTTAGTGCTTTGGCAATAGCCGATTTATCACTCTTTATTCGCACATCCCTTAATTCAGCTAATTTATTAGGATTTCTTTCACCTTCGATTATAGCCTTAATAATTTGCATTCCAGTGACACCTGTTATATGGCTTATTACTTTATGTAACTGAATATTCATTTGTACTAACGCCTTTTGCATCCTATTAATGTGTGTAGTCGCACTTTCTGTAAGATTTTTACGTTGCCGAACATAACTACGCAATATGCACATTTGATCATCTGGCCTAAACGATCCTTGGATTAACCCATAACTGTGTAGTTGTTGTAGCCATTGGCAATCCTGGACGTCTGATTTTCTCCCAGGTACATTTTTTACATGCCTTGCATTTGCCAGTTTTACTTCGAATCCATACGATTCAAGTACTTGGAACAAAGGAATCCAATATACTCCTGTTGACTCCATAGCTACTGTAGTAACTTTACACTTCTTTAACCACTTTGCTATATTGTGAAGATCTTCTGTGAAGCAGCTAAACTTTTGTACACGTTGTTCATCTCTTTCTTCAGGTATACATACATAATGCACAGATGAACCGATATCTATTCCTGCTGCGTTAGGATTCATTATCTCTAATTTACTTTTTGCTTTTTTCATGGTAGCTCCTATAATTTATAATAACGAAGCGCTTCAGCTTGGGAATGGTTAAGATTATACAATCTCCTAAACGAGGTAGTCATAAAATATGGCTCCATCAATGGTTCGAACGTTCCTCCCAAAACCATGCTATAAAACGGGCACTTATGGCACCAGTGAAACATTCGGTTATAACTGCAAAAGCACCTCCTGTACAATTGTACTTAAAAACTACTAAAACTTAAATTGGAGAGTTTCTTCCTGGTTTGACAGATTTTTCTGTTCGGTGCTATAAACTTAGATATAGCATCACTCACGTTTGCTATGCGCTTATGCTTGCCATTAATTGAGATGTCCAATGCTTCCTTGGAAACATCTACTCCCATGAAAATTATTCTAGCCATTTTTGTACCTATAAATATCATCAAACAATAATGCAAAATGCTGTATACAGGATTGTAATTCGATCTTTTAGATCCACCTACCGTTCGTACTACATTTTGCTTTAAGCCTTACTATTACCCACAAATAAAAACATAGTATTGTATTTATTCAAATAATTTAATTTTATTAACCTGAAAGCTTATTAGATTAAAATTATTAAACTAAGAGTTATAATTTTAGCAACTAAAAGCTGTAAATTGCACCATATAAACAGTTATTTCAAGCACAAGTTATGCCATTAAGAGCTATGCAACAAACATTTATATTTGTGGGTAATAGTAAGATCTAAATCCGATAGAGCATTGTTGGCACACCATCAAAAGTCGCCTCAGACCTCTAATGCATCAATGTACAGACTTACACCTTTTAGTTGGTAATACCATTTTAGATGTTTATCATTCGTTTTAGAAAATACTATAGTAGCGGATGACGAATTTTTGTTTTTCAAATTGTCAGTAAATCTAAGTCAGTTTAGCTATATAAAACATAGTATAAAAAGAGCTATTTTAGCAAAATTTTAAACAAATAAAGTTAATTACTTCACAATTGATACCTTACGAGAAAAGCACATTTGATACAGATTTAAAATACAAGTTAACGAATTATTATGATTTTTACCAAGATAATAATATAGTAAGGTTTGGTAGTGAGGTATCAAAATGGGAAAATACACTAATGCATGGTTTTATAAGAAGACTGACCCAAATCATCACGATTGTGCAAATGATGGCACTTGCGGGCAATCTATACAAAATTGTGAAATTGGTAATACAGACATTTCTTTTTTTGATAGTAACAAAAACTTAATTGCCAAAGTACCTAAACTACCAAAGTATTCTAGTGATAAATATGGGCATCAATTGTATAAGGAAGCCGAGTCAAAGCAGTTCAATTATTTTTCCACAAATATACATGATATTTTGTCTAACAGCTTTACCGTTAAATACGGGTATATAAATTGTACTATAAAATACGACAACTTATCTGAGCAGGAACAAAACCAAATAGAAACAGACATTAAAACTGCCTATGAGGCATTTAAAGAAAAGTTTTGCTTCAAAGATAGTAGCATAATTAAAGATATAAAGGTTTACATTTTCAATAATAGAAGCGATTATATAAAGTATAACAATCTTCTCGGCATAGATGAAGACGGTGGTCCAGGATATATTACACGAGGAGTAACAGATTATCAGAATATTCTGACATATAAGCAAAGTGCCATGGATTTTGTTCTAGGTCATGAGCTAGGTCACATATTTCAATTACGTTTTTCACCATCAGCAACAGTCCGAACTTTGAATATTCTGGATACTGAACTCATAGCAAATGTTGTTGGACGAGAGGTAGAAGAAAAAAATTATAAAGCTATTTGCAAGCAGATGGGTGTAGATGAATATAAAGACCGTGGATGGATGTTTCAATTTAAATATAAGGACACAACTGGTAGTATATACCGCAAAGATCTTTCAGAAGCAGAGAAATTTCAAATTATACAACGTGTCAAGAATTCTGGACTAGATGAATATCAAGACAATGGATGGATATTTAGTTTTAAATACAAAGGCACCACTTATAACGTAAGATACGAGGACTTTTCAGAAGTGGACTTTTCAGAAGATGAAAAATTTCAACTTATCAAAGACATTAAGAACTCTCATGAATCGCTCGTTAGTGAATGTGATGGATTGGGGAATGAGAATACAGTTTTATCGATTCACGTTGATGAAAATAAGGAGATAAGTCAAATGTATTTTCAAAACTCCGACAAAAATATATTCAAGCAGCTAGATAAGACATTTATAAGCAGAAGTAACCCTGAAGAAGAGGTGGAAGAATCAAATGAAGTAGAACAAAGTAATGTAGAAGAAGAAAAAAGTAACCAGCAAGACACTCAGCAACCCAGTAATTTCTTATCCAATATTTTTTCAGCAATTAAATCCATTATTGATTCTATCTCATCACTCTTTTCATGGTTATTTGGGTCGAAAGAGAAAGAGTCTAATCAACAATCTGATGATAATCCTTCTTTGTTTAAGCTCGATGCTAATGAGTTAGATCACGAAGTTAAGCCTGATGCCAATGAGTTAGGTCACGATGTTAGAGATCACTTATCAGACAATTATAACCATTACAACTCATCTGATGGGCTAATGTAATATAGCTAATTTACAGTATCTGTTCAGATGCATGGCTAATGTACAAATATTGAAACAAAAATTCCAGTGCCCCTGTGATGTCATTCCAGTGCTTGACACTGGAATCCAGCTTTTAATCGAAAATGTTGTATAGTGCACAATCAATTTTTCTGGATCCCAGTGGGCTTTGTTGCATCGCTCAAGTGAAAAGAACTGGCAGTTACTGACAAAATTCATTATAAATAGCCATTTAACTGTTGAAGAAAAAATATGCCACAAAAAATGAGAGTCAGTAACTGCCATGAATATAACAAATTTCTCCAAGAAAGAGGAAGCATTTTTTGTTATATCAATGACGCCATAGAAAATTGGTACGAGAATTGTCCAAAAATGCAGGGCGGCAACTATATTTATAGTGATAAAGTTGTGATTTTGGTGCATATAATCGTCAGTTTCTTTAGAATTGGTTTAAGACAAACAGTCGGGTTTATAAAAGGGTATTTGCAACAAATAGGAAGAGATTTGGCAGTTATCAGCTATTCACAAGCATCAAGAAGGTTTAAGAAACTTAATATTAAGATAAATGATTGCAGAATTGATAAAAATAATATGGAAGATATCGAAATTGCTATAGACAGTACAGGAATTAGTATATACAACAACACTCCTGGTCATAGCAAAGAAAATAGCGAAGATAGAAAGTATCGCAGCTATGAACAGACAAGAAAATTGCATGTAATGTTGAATACAAACAGCAAAAAAGCCATAGCTGTAAAATACAGTAACGGTGTCTACTCTGATCACTATGGAGCTTGTGATTTGCTAAAAGAAGTTGATTTTCAGCATGCCATAAAAGCACTATATGCAGATAGAGCATGTGATAGGCACAAGTTTTATAAGTTGTGTAACAAATATGATATAAAGACAAAAATTCCACCAATAAACAATGCGGCAGAACATCCAGAAATAGATTATATGTCTGACAGGAATGCTGCTATTAGGTTAATAAAATTATACGGTGAAGATGGCATGAAAGAATGGAAAAAAGAAGTAAATTATGGGAAAAGATCTTATATTGAAGGGTTTTTCTCAAGATTAAAGCAAATATTCGGATTTAGTTTTAGGAATAAATCTGAGATAAATCGAGAAAAAGAACTGCTAATCAAATGCTATTTGCTTAATAAATTCACTGATATTGGTATGGCTAAATTTGAGATAGTTACATGAATTTACCATAAATCACCATCTCATAAAGTGTGATGCAACAAAGCCATCCCAGTGTTTGGGCACTGGGATGACACCCTCCTTATGGGCCAAAATCACAATGTTCGTACAGTTGTGGATTCATTCGCGGCATAGATTCCGCTAACAAGTAGCGGAATGACGAATTTGTCGTTTTTTAGATTGTTGTAAGTCAGTTTAGCTATAGCATAATGCTATGTTAATAAATAATCTGTATAATGCTATTAAATATAATAATTAAAATCTAAATCACTTTCTCTATAAAAGGAGAAATTTACCTTAATGAAAATACATATATATTTAATATTGTTTTTATTTTTTTCTTGCACTCAACTATATGCTGACGAGGAAATTGCAAAATTTGATTTACTTATTGGCGAGATAAATGAAGCAAGCTTCACTCTTAAAGGTGCAATAAAGGTTACAGTAGAACCAGGCTGGCACATATATTATAAAGATCCTGGAGATTTTGGCCTTCCCACGTCTATTAGTTACAAAGGTAATGCATCAGATATAAATATTCACTGGCCTATTCCAAAGGAACATAAAGATAAAGTAGGGAGAGAGACGTTTGTAAGTAACGTATATGAGGATATGGTATTATTTCCCTTTAAGATGAATATATTTTTAAATCAAGGGTATATTGACCTTAACTTCCATATAAATTATGCGATATGTAAAGATAGGTGCATCCCTAAAAATGTTGAGATAAAAATCAGGCAACCATTAAAGGATTTTATAGATTCTGATATCAATAAACTTATAAATGAGTGGTATGAAAAATAGAGTTCTCATGGGGTAGGTGTCATTCCAGTGCGTGACGCTGGAATCTAGCTATGGTCAAACCCACATCTGTACAAACTTGTGGTATAAGGGAATTCCTCTAAAATGGCGTCATCCAAGTAGCTGACACTGGGATCTATAATAAAAAAATTTAGATCCCAGTGTCACGCACTAACTGTACGAACATTGAGATATAAGAGTAATTTGTACCAAGAAAAAAGATGTCATCCCAGTGCCCAGACACTGGGATGACATCATCATAAGGTGAAGCTGGATTCCAGTGTCAAGCACTGGAATGACATCGTCTTAACATTGTACCATATTACAATGTTCGTACAGTTATGTGTCACGCTACTTGGATGACAAGAAAAGGTTTCTAGAATGACGGAAACGAAGTCATACATAGAAAATAGGTTAGGTATTTTCAATTTTTGTTGTATACTCAAATAAAAATCTCACTTTTACAGATGGATACAGTAAAGTTTGTTTTATTACTGCCAACAATATTACTCATGCTAGTTGCTGGTGTTTACCTATCGATTAAACTAAAATGGCTACAGGTATTTAGATTACCATACGCCCTTTCACTACTTGGAGCTAAAAAAGGAGAAAATAAATTTTCTTCTATAGCCGCTCTGTTTACAATTTTAGGGGGAAATTTAGGAGTAGGAAATATTTCAGGAACTGCTGTTGCTCTAAAAACCGGAGGACCGGGCTCTATTTTGTGGATGGCGATAATTATTGTTATCACTTCTGTGATAAAATATGTCACTTGTTATCTAAGTATAAAAACCAGAAAGGAAAAGAACGGACGGTTTATAGGTGGCCCTGTAGCCTACATGGCTGATGCATTTAATTCTAGAAAAGCTACAATTGTGTTTCTGGTTGTTATGATGATGGTTTCAATAACAGTTGGTAACCTTGTTCAGGTAAATTCTCTATCAATACCACTTAATATGATAGGTGTGCCTGTAGTTATTGGTGGCATTGTAATGGCCATAATATTTTTTGTTGTTGCAGCTCTCAGCTTAAAAAAAATTAAAATTTTTATATCGGCTATGATACCGATAATGACGGTAAGTTACCTCACACTTTGCGGTATCATATTATTTAAATTTAGTGAAAATATTCTTCCTTCTCTAAAACTAATAACAAGCAGTTTTTTTACAACTAGTAGCTTTAACTCTGGTTTATCCTTAAGTTTGATTTTAGAAATGTTGACTATTATTCAAGTTGGAACTTTGCGAGGTATTTTTGCAACAGATATAGGGCTTGGCCTTGAAGGAATCGTGCATTCTTCAATTGTTCCTAAGAAAAATAATAATAAATTTATTATTGAGCAGAGTCTAATTACGATAATATCGCCTTTTATAGTTGCGTTTATAGTGTTTATTACAACAATGGTACTGCTTGTCACAGATTCTTGGATTACTGATTTAGAGAGCACTAACATGTGCATATTTGCTTTTAGAAAGGCAATGAATTGGCCTTATATTGACTATTTAATTATGGCCATAATGTTTTGTTTTGCTTTTACTACTATTTTTACTTGGTTTTTTTGCTCAAAACAGACAATACGCTATGTGTCTATGGATAATAAATATACTAAAATCTGGATTGTAATTTTTACCTTGATTATTCCGCTTGGTGCGATAGGTAAAGTTCAATTGCTATGGGATGTTGCTGATATTTCGATCGCCGCTTTGTTGTTTATCAACATACTCGCCATACTCAAACTAACTTCTCAAGATCCAAAAGTGTTTACTATGAGTGACAGATATTTGAAATTAGGTGCCAACTAAAAGTTGCCATCTGAGTAACAACACAACCTCCTTAATAAAAATTCAACCAATGCTCGTGATAATTATATTAGCTAGTATTAGCTAGAACTAAAGGCAGAGGGTTATTAGTGAGGGGTATATGAACACTAACGATACACAACAAGAACACATTTATAATGAGCGCATTCAAGAAATTTTTCCTTTATTTGATGAAAGAAAAAAGGAAGGCGACCTAATTTATAATGCTAGAGTTGATTTTAACACAGTAAAGTTTTTAACAAAACACGCCAACTGGAATTGGGACGAAGAAGAAAACAAAAATAAAGCATATGGAGTTATTCTTCAGGAATGCGACAAGACAAAGAAAGCTGGACAAGACCTTGAAAGTGAAGTTAAAGAAAGGTTGAAAGAGTATGTTGATGATGTTGCAGAAGTTTCAATATACGGTAATCACGCAAGTATTACGCTGGGAGATAACAAAAAAGAGTTTAAAATCAGCGAATTTTTAAATAGTGATTTTTGTGAGAAGAATGGAATCTCGGGATTTTCAACGTTGCATAGTGATGGAAAGAGCGGAATGCATGGTTTTGTTGCCGAGGAAGAAGGGAAAAAAATAAGACATTATGTCGTAACCGATGGTTCATATGAAATGACGCTAAATTGGTATGTGAATGGGGAAAAATGTACTATTAAAGTCAATATTGATAAAGAAGGTGTAAAACTTATTGAAGGTAATGGCGTTACTGAAGATCAGCTAAAAGCAAACAAAGACGTGAAAATAGGTGGTTTATTCTTGCATGAAATAAAATTCAGGGAAAAAGGACAAGGAAAAGCGAATGAGATGCAACATAATAAAGACAGTAACGAGCTATCATCTGAAACTACAACAAGAATTGATGTTAATAGAGGTGTTAGCGTTCAAGCTACTGATATAACTCAAAAAAAAGAAGACCACCTTTCACATTTTGGACTACAATCTAACAGCAGAAGGCAGTCTTACGATAGCGGAATTGGAAAAGATTTTGACGATAAAATTAATTCTCAGGAGGCTAAAGAAAAGCGTGAGCTTAGACAAGCAGCACGAGAAGCAAATTCGGGAGGTCAAGTTTATAACCTACAATCGCTTTTTGAGGAGAATCCTCAGAACAAAAAAACTCCTCCGCCACTTCCACCTAGAACTAGTTCACTACCACCTAAAAAAGGTGTTTTCGATGAGCAAGGGGGAGCCAAATCTGGAAGCCAAAAACCAGATGACTTGCGCGAAAATGAGCAAACACCTAATAATCAGCAAAAAGGTGCAACTTCTGATTCTTCAGATAGTTCTACTTTCACCAAGTCTGTAAGCCACAATCAAGATAATAGGCAAGAAGATGAACGGTATGACAATCCTACATTTGGACATGCTGTACCTGGAAGCCAAAAACCAGATAGAAGTGAGCAAACACCTAATGATCAGCAACAACCTAAAACCCAGCAACAAGAAGGAAATAGCAAAGGCGATCTGTTACAAGACATCAGAAATTTCAAGAAAAACAACTTACGGCACATTGATGTTGATTATAGAAAAGCATCAATTGCAGGAAGTAGAAAAAATAACCCATCACCGTTAGAGACATTAAAGGACAGAATTCCTTATTCATCTTCTCCAGATAACAGTGATAACCAAGATGCTAGTGATGCTAAGTGGAAAGAAAGTGAACAGCCGCTCTCTGCTACAGCACTCAATAATAAAAGTGACTCGGGCTATTCATCTCCAACTCATGACAATAATGAACAATCTCAAGTAAATCCTGAACAGTTAAAGAAGAGCTTAGAGAACATTGAACAAAGTGATCAAACTCCACCTGAAAATCTTCTTAAAGAAATCAGAGATAGATCACAGCAGGATAATAGAGGATTAAGGCAAGTTGATCCTACTGATAAACTGTCACAAGATAAAGAAGATGGGTTGCAAAAAGACAATTTAGCAGATGTAAAAACAGTGGAAGGTCCAACCGTTAATGTCTCTGCTTCAACACCAAATAGTATAAGTGATTCAGGCTATATATCTCCAACTAATAGTGATAGTAAATCTCAAACAGATTTAAAACAGGTAGGAAGGAAATTAGAAGAACATATTAGACAAAGTAATCTAACTCTATTTGAAGAACTTAAAAATACATTAGGTCAAGAAAATCTCGGGTTAAAACCAGCTGATCAGAGTCAGATTAGCGAAGAAACTAAAAAACGCTTGAGAGAAGTTGGGTTGCTAAAAGACAGCTCAACAGACATAAAAGCAAACGATTCGGGCTATTCATCTCCAACTCATGACAATAATGAACAATCTCAAGTAAATCCTGGACAGTTAAAAGCGAGCCTAATGAATGTTGAACAAAGAGATGATACTCTACTTACGGAATTTACCAGTAAGTTGGATAAAGAAACTCAGAAGTTTCCACTAAAACCAGTGGATCAAAGAGGAATTAGTGAACAAACCAAAGAACATTTATTAGCAGCCGGGTTGCTAAAAGACAGCTCAACAGATGTAAAAACAGTGGCAGAACGAGAAAATGCTGACACTAATCCAACCGTAGATAAAAATAGCGAACTATATAAATTACTAGAGAAAGATGAAGCACAACTGAAAGCTGGAGTAATAGAAGAAGAAAGAGGAGATACTTTAACAGAACACACTGATGGTTATGATCGCAATAGAATTGCATTAGCTAACAGAAATAAAAGACCACTAGATTGGGCTAAACAGGTTGCTGAGTCACAACAAAAAAAAGATACTAATAAAGGTATTTCAATATAAATTGAAGTTAAAATAATTGCTTAGCAAACAATAGGTTTCATGTAATGGTAACCCTATAACGGAAGAGTAGGAGCCGCGTAAGAACAATACGAACACTCCAGCTAGGCCTTGTATATTGCATCCCCCCGCCCTATTTTTCCACTCTTCTGATGCTAAATAATACTTAATTTCTTGTTCACTGAGACGTTTAAATTTCACTATTGTAACCACAGTCCTGATATGTTGTTTAGATTGATCGGGAGTTAATAGACATACACTGGTGTATACTCTATGCCTTCTTCCTGATAACAAGCGGATACATTTTTCTGCTTGCTCAACGTTTTCAGCTTTGAGCAATATCCTTCTACCACAAGCAACAACTGTATCAACACCAAGCACAAAGTAATTTGGATTTGAGCTTTGTATTTTCTCCGCTTTACTTTTTGCCATACGGATTGAGTAATCCTTCGGAAGTTCCTTTTTTAAAGGGGCTTCATCTATATCTGCTGGCAAAATTAAACCTGGCTCAATGTTTATTTGTTTTAGTAAAGCTATACGCCTTTTCGATGATGAAGCAAGAATAAGATTATTTAGAGATCGTTCTGTCACTTGTACCTTTAAGCCTTCTAATGATCCTACCCTTTCTCGCATTCCTATCGTAAATGCTCATCTCAACTAACACCCTATCCCCTATAATGATGCGTATTTTACTTCTTCTCACTTTCCCTGATACATGACAGATAATCTCATGTTCATTGTCCAGTTTCACTCTAAATTCTGCTGCAGGTAGTAAAGCAGTTACTGCCCCTTCCACTTCAAAAATTGTTTTCGATTTCTCGTCTTTTATCATATGTTATATTATAATTTAATAATCTTTTTTAGTCTACTATAGATTTTAAATTATTATCAACACAAAAGACCTTTTGCGCCCCACTTAAGTTGCAACTTAACCCCAACCATCTTCACAATGATACCCTACCTACGTTTCTACTCTCTGCCACCTTCTCAATAGAACTTATAGGACTTATGTTGAAAGATAAATCATTATCACAATTTTCTTCATCGCTATCAAGTCCACTATCAACGCTTAAAGATCTGAGTAATGTTGTCTTCTCTCTCAGTGGAACATAAGACTCATTATCAATGCTTGAAGATTTGGATAACCTTTTCTTCTGTCGTGGAGCATTACCAGACTCATTAGAAATTTCTCCCGTTAATTGATTGTTGAAGCTCCTTTGTTCATCAGCACGAATTTTTTCTTCCAGTCCATCAAGCATTCCTACCAATTCATCACCCCATTCATTTTCTTCTTCTAATAATTGTTTACACTTTTCTTTCTCACGCTCTAGCTCGTTTCTTAACTCTTCGACTTTATCTTCATCTTTAGTGAGTTCAAGTGTAAGCACCTTATCTCCTGGAAATTCCTCGTACTCGTTTTCTAGCTCTTCAATGTTGAGTTTTAGTCTCTCTTCTCCAAGTGTATCTTGTAAATTGCTATCCTGCCTATCTGATTCTTTAATCTTTTGCTCAATTTCTACTTGTACCTTATATTCCTGATCTAATTCTCTTAGCTGATCTTTCAAGCGCTCTTTCTGCTGGCGTCGTTCAACCATTATCTGTTCCGCATCTTCTCGTGCTTGATTTAGCTCTTTTTCCAAATTCTTCTTTCCTGCATTAACAATTTTCAGCTCTTCCTTTAGCTTTCTTTTTTCTTCATATACACCTTTAAGTTCTTGTGCTTTCCCTTGTAGCTCTTTTAACACACCTGCTAATTCTTCATTTTTTTGTGCCAGTTCAGTTTGCAATTCCGTGTTTTTTTGCTCCTCTTTTTCAAACCTGTCTTGTAAATCGCTATTCTGCTTCTCTAACTTTACAATTGTTTGATTAGCTTCTGCTTGGGTTGTTTCTAGTTTCTCCTGTAGTCGCTGATTTTCTTGTATTAATTCATGGTGCTTTTTATTTATCACTTGCAACCCTGCTTCTATTTTTTGCTTCAATTCAACAGCTTCTTTTTTCAAATTTGACATTTCTTGCTTCAATTCAACGTTTTCTTCGGACAGCATCTGATTATTTAAAATCAATTCATCCATTTGTTGTGAAGCAAATTCTGTCTGAGTTCCAGTGTGCTGTAAATTGACTTCCGTTTTAGTTTCGATTTGTTGTGAAGCAACTTCTGTTTGAGTTTCAGTGTGTTGTAAATTGACTTCCGTTTGAGTTGATGCATTGCTATTAATAGAAGGAGAAAGGCTATTGTCAGCATCAACTTTAGGGTCTAATTCCCCCTCTGGTTCCTCGCGATAGGCCGCTATAGACTCATTTTGAAAATTATTATTAGCAGTAGGTACAACATCAGCAGCCTTACCTTTTTCTAGTACAGCATCATATAAGGAGAGACCTTGAATATATAATTCATCGTTTTGCTTTATTAATTCTAAGATCTCATCCGATAGCACAAAATCTTCATCATTAAATTTTAGTACTTCAGTTATGCCATCGCTACTCACATTCATAATCATGGTACACATTTCGGATCCATCCTTTACAGGCCAAGTGCTTTTCATTTCATAATATGCGCCCTCTTTAAATTCATAATATCTTTCCTTACCTTTCCGATGAGCGTGTATTTCATGTTTTTTATTGCAATAGATATTCAGCTCTTTAATATCTTTCTCTTGCTGTAAAATGTCACTAATCCTGGTTGGCTCACTTCTATTGTAATTAATAGAGTTGATATTCAAAACTCTATAAGCGTTATCAGTTTCTGTGTAATAAGCTTGAAGCTCTACGCCTTTCCTTCCAAGATATTTACTTGCAGCTTTTTTTCCCTGCTCTGCCAACTTTATGCATTTATCTATATCTTTCTTAAAGCTCTTATTAGCAGACTCTGTTACTGCTTTATCTATGTACGTTTTTTTAAAATCTCTATCATTTATTAGGTCATAAAAACTCCACTCATCTCTATAAGCCTTCTGTATAGCAGTGAAGTCACTTTCTTCTTTCAAAAGCATTAAGAAGCTTACCTTGTCTTCTAGGTCTTTTAGTTTAAAGCCTGTTATTATCTTCTCTAATTGAGAAAATTTTTCAGCAGGATTATTTAAATTTTTTAACTCTTTGTATAATTTATTATTTTCTGCAATTGAGCGGCAGAACTTTATTATAGCAGAGTCCTTAGTGAAAGAATTGTCTTTTTCCATTTTATTGATACAGTCCTTGAGGGATGTAAAATGCGATTCAAGCCATGACGAATATAGATCGTATTCATAAGATGCCAACAAGCAATGTATTGCATTCCAAGCACATGATGCTACCCTTATAACTGATTCAACATCATAATTCTCTGACTGATTACTTGTTTTTCCTGCCTCTGCTGTTTTTTCTTCCTTAGCCAAACTTCCAGTCATAATACGCCTCCTTAACTATATTTATATTATACCAATTAACATATATTAAAAGAAATCAAACTGTATAACCTCGTCCTACACTAACTTTTATGATTACTTAATTGTGTAAAAATAACTGCAAGTGTTAAACTTGAGCTTTTATTTTTCATTATACATTTCTTACTACATGTTTATACTGCTGTCTTGCATAATAGACTATTCGAAGTTACACAAGTATTTTTTTTATTAGATAAGAGTTAGTAAGAGCCTGTTCATAATTTTTTCAGAAGTAAGGCAGTGAAAGCCAGAACGACCATTTGTAGGCTAGTATTGAGTTTTCGCTCACAATTTTTCCACAATCTTCTACATTTTTCTAACCAAGCAAAAGATCGCTCCACAACCCATCTTTTGGGCAATACAACAAAGGAACGTAATTCATTTCTTTTGATCACTTCAACGGTTGCACCAATAATCGTTTTTATTTGAGTTACAAAATTCTCTCCAGTATAGCCTGCATCAACCAGTACATTTTTAACTCCCGAGAGGTTTTCTTTTGCATTTTCGACCATTCTCACAGCACTGCTACGGTCAGTTATCTCTGCTGTTGTTGTATAAATTGCATGCTTGCGTATCTACTGCAATACGGCCCTGAAATCTTCTTGCCTGCATCATAGCTTCAGCAGTATCTGCATTTTTTATACTCTGTGCATCAATTATGCAGAAGCTTTTCCGACCATTGTTTTGTCGCAATTATTTTTTTTTAATACCAGCTCCAGAACACTTTCTTTATTTACATCTGGTTTTTCACTCCACTTCTTAAAATAGTCGTAACAATTGCGCCATTTTGGGAACTCTTTTGATACCATTCTCCACTGGCAACCACTTTTTAACACGTATAACACTCCACAAAATATATCATGTAAATCAAGTGTTCTTGGTTTTGTTTTCTTTCTGCAAGATTCCAGATCTGCTACAATAATCTCAAACTTTTCTCGACTTATGTCACTTGGTTATAAACTTCGCATATCCTACTTTATATACTTTATCCTCTCACTTTATCTCTTTTTTGAGATTACGTACAGGCTCTAAGATACAAAGACGTTTTCAGAAATCTTTAAGCTTAATAACATCCTCTCTCTTTGGACTAGTTGAGATTAGATGAATTGGTACACCTATTAATTTTTCTAACCCTTCTATATATTTTATTAAATTGATAGGCAATGTTTCAATCGACCTTTTACCTTGAGTGTTTTCTTTCCAGCCAGGAAACTCTTCATATATTGGCTCTAATTCCCCTTGTATTGAATGCGATGCGGGTAAATAATCATACATTTTTCCGCTATACTTGTAACCAGTGCATATTTTAATTGTATCAAAAGAATTAAGCACATCTAATTTGGTTAATACAATGCTTGAAACTCCAGAGAGTTGTACGGCCTGGCGCACTAAAACTGCATCGAACCATCCGCAACGCCTTCTTCTATTGCTCACTGTTCCAAGTTCCTTACCTATAGTAAACAAGCTATCTCCTACTTCATTTTTCTGCTCAGTAGGAAATGGGCCATTGCCCACTCTTGTTGTATAAGCTTTTACCACACCAATAATGTAAGCATTGGAGGATAACCCTGAGCCTGTTATTGCTTGCGATGCTACAGTATTACTTGAAGTAACAAAAGGGTAAGTTCCGTGGTCGATATCTAAAAATGCGCCTTGGGCACCTTCAAATATTATTTTCTTACCTTCTTTCATCAAGTCATTTAATATCTTCCACACAGGTTTTTTATATGAAAGAATTTTTTCTGAAATCTCTTGAATTTCCTTTAATATTTCTTCTTTTTTAACTACCTGGTAGTTAAGGCCTTTCCTGATAGCATTGTGGTAATTCAAAAGAGTATCCAATCTTTTATTGAGCTCATCTGCGTTTTCTAAGTCACAAAGGCGTATAGCTCTCCTCCCAACTTTATCTTCATAACATGGTCCTATCCCTTTATTTGTTGTACCAATTTTGTGATTTCCATTTAAATCTTCAAATAGCTTTTCCTTGTCCTTATGTACGCTAAGTATTAATGGACAGCTCTCAGATACCATCAAGTTGTTATAGTTTACGTCTACTCCTTTAACTTTCAATGACTCTATTTCTGAGATTAGAGCGTGTGAATCAAGAGCAACGCCATTTCCTATGATAGATATTTTGCCTGGCCTCAAAACAGCAGAGGGCAGTAAATTTAATTTATAAACCTCATCATCTACTACTATAGTGTGCCCTGCATTATTTCCTCCCTGAAATCTCACAACTACATCTGCATTCTCAGAAAGATAATCTACTATTTTACCCTTGCCTTCGTCACCCCATTGCAGACCAACAATTACAATATTATTCATCATTATTTTCTAGATTAATACATAAATATTAATGCAGTACGCTACAAATGGAAAGAGAAATCTACGCCTTTCCTACACCCCTTAAATAAAGAAATATACTGTCGATTTTCTTAATATATTACCAAATTATTCATCATTATATGATATAACTTACAGCATATTTACAGTAAGGTGTTATTTATGAAAGAGACAAAAGGAAAAAATAATAAGAGTCCAGTAGTTAGATTAAAGGCCACAGCTAAAGAGTTCAATTTTAGTAAATTAAGAGCAGATCAAGATAATAAATTAGCGAATTCCGGTGAAACAATGTTCTTAGATTTTCAAAGGATGAATTTTATTATTAACGGAAAAGAAATAGATAAAAATCTTATTATTGCATTTAAGGAAGGAGCTAAGCACCGCAAAAGCGAACTTTTTAATAGTGATGATATATATAATGACGAAATATTTAACAAAAAAGGAACAAGAGAAATAGATACGGATCATGGCAAAGCTTTTGTTGCTTCAGTACTCGAAGATATTGAGAAAGAGCTTGTAAGTAATGCATTGGGTGAGCTATGGAAAAATCACTGTGAAAATTCCAAAACTGCCAATCATCAAAAAACCGATTCATATAAGAAAGAATTTGAAGAATTTTACAATGCTGGCCAAAGGTATATCCATCTATTACCAACAGAGAAAGATGAAAACAAGGATTACCGTTCCTTTGCAAAAGAAGTTTTCAAAAAAATGTTCAGATACGCTGGGGCAGAAGTTCCAAGTGATGCTATTTTAGAAGAGCTAGTTACCAATTGTAATCAAGCAGGGTATGAGGCTGCTCCATTTATACAAACCCAACTTGCACTTGGACAGTCGTTCATAGTAGAAAATCCTAAAAAAGTAATAAACATTGATTGTGCTAACCAAAATAATGTGAGAATTAGATCTGATATGAGGCTACCAATACTCTCTGTTAAAAATCAAGTTATGCATGGCGATAAGATATGTAATCTGTCTAGTTCATTGGAATTTACAATTGAATCTCACAATGGTGAAGACTTTGTAACATACAGAGATGGTAAATTGTCACTTACTATTCCTAAAGAGTTAAAAAATTATAAAGATAATGGCAAGAGCTTGTTTGACATTATTAAAGAATATTTTCAGAAATTCTGTGCAAAATTAGGATTTAAACCTGAGACAAAAATACAAATAGAGCATGGCTTCGGTGCTCAAAGTAACTATTTAGATGGTACAATATCAACCACAGGATCAGATGCAAATGAAGAATTTATCAATCTTTTAAGCGAAAATCTCAGAGAGAGGTTATTGGGGTCAGGAGTTGCTCTAGAAGATGAAGATGTTGATGATATTGTTGAAGTCAGAGTATCTACCGTTATAGATCTATTGAGTGATTATGCTAAATTGGAAGATAATAAAGAACACAGAGAGTTATTAATAAGTAAAGTAGCAGATAATTTAGGACTTTCCACTCAAGATAAAACAGCACCAGAAGTATTGATGGAATTAGGCTCTTTACCTTCTTTGATAAAAGGTCAGGTTAATCATAATCAAGTGCAGTCTGTTGTAAATACTTTTATTAAGTTAATTATTGAAGGGAAAAGCGAAGTATACAAAAAAGGAGGTGCGATTAATGCAATTGATGCAATTCATAAGGAGATAGATAAGGCAATTGTTGAGCAAGAAAAAAAAGCAACCAACAAACAAGATATAGAAAATGATAAATGGACAGATAGAATCAAAAAACAGAATTATTCTGCGGAATCACATGAACATTTACCTTAAAGATATTAGTAGGCTCTTTAAATATTTTAGAGTTCATGGTTACAACGGTTGCTATTTTACAGTGCATCTCACGACCATAATCATGAACTTCTTCCATTAGCTGCTTTCCCATACCTTTTCTTCTATAATCAGAATGTACCCAAAGCAAGTCAGTGTAAATTGAACCATAGATAACAAAACCGCTACAACCTGCAATAATTTGTTCAGTATCATCGCGAATAAAAAAAGCAAATGGGTTACACGTACCTTTATCAACGGTTTCTTCATTAATCTTTTTGAGTAGGAATTCAATGTCTTTGCTACTTGGTGATGTGGTGTGTTCTATTTTCATCTCTCGGCCTAATACCGCATACTGATTTCTCTCTTTATCTTATATAAATTAATTAAGTAAAGTGAATACAGTATCCACACTACTAAAAAAAATGTGGCACAAAACATAAACATTGCAACCAGTGGCAACAGCAGGGAACTTTCTATTGCTATTCCACCTTTTCTCAAAATGCTTGCTGGCTGATGGAGAGTGGACCATAAATTCACGGAAAATTTTACTATAGGAATATTTATAGCACTAAAGATGGCAAATACTGCTGCTGATTTTTCTGCCCTCGCTTCATTATCAAAAGCGCTCCACAATGAAAGGTAGCCAACATATAGGAAAAGTAAAATCAGCATTGAAGTAAGTCTTGCATCCCATACCCACCAAGTGCCCCAGGTTCCTTTTCCCCAGATGCTGCCTGTGATTAAACATATTGCCGAAAAGACTGTCCCTGCAGGAGCAGCAGCATGTGCCAAGACACTAGCAATGCTATTGTTCCATACCAATGAAATGAAACTGAGTGATGCAATTAATCCATATATTCCAAGAGCAAGCCATGCAGAAGGCACATGAATGTACATAATTCGTACAATTTCTCCTTGTTTATAATCTTCTGGAGAGAAGAATAACGCCAAAGACATTCCAATTAAAAAACATGCGAAACAAATAACTCCAAGCCAAGGTAGAGCTTTCTTAGAAAAATAAGAGAAATTTGTAGGCTTTAATAAAAACATTCGTTTTGAGAATAATTGTGTTAAGAATTTACCAATTAGTTTGAGTTTTATCAACAGGATAGTTTTTCTATATTTACGTAGGTCAACAAATTAGCATAATTTCAGTAGCAGATTGCTAGCCATTATTTTTAGTATAACACTATATAAAACATGACCATTAAAAAGCTTAATCTACACTTAGTATCAGATTCAAGTGGTGAAACTGTTATATCAGTTGCAAAATCAGCTCTGAAACACTTTCGTTCTATAGAAACGATCGAATATGTTTGGTCTTTTGTGAAAAAAGAGGAGCAGATTGACAAAATTCTGGAGGAAATTAATAGGAAAAGTGATGAGCATAATTTTGTTATATGCATTATTACTGATGATGAGCTAAGAAAATATTTAAAAGATAACTGTATAAAGTTGAAAATTCCCTATAGAGCAATATTATCACATATTATTAGAGAAATTTCGTCCTATCTTGAAATTGAAAAAGACGAAAAGCTTGACTTGCATACTGAGATAAATAACGAATATTTTCAGCGCATTGAGGCAATAAACTACACTATTAATCATGATGATGGACAAAATATTCAAGATATTGATAAAGCAGATATAATTTTGGTTGGAGTTTCACGTACATCAAAATCTCCCACCAGTACGTATTTAGCTTACCGAGGCTATAAAGTTGCAAATATTCCTTTTGTTAGTGGAGTACCCTTTTATGTTGACTTGGCAAAATTAAAAAATAAACTAACGATAGGGGTAACAATAGACGTAAGTAGGCTAATAGAAATACGCAAAAATAGACTTACTTCAATTAACAACGAAGATAATAATATATATGCTAACCCTGAGAAAGTAGAAAAGGAAATTAAAGAAGCAGAGGAGCTCTTTAAACAGAATAACTGGCCAATTATCGATGTCACGCAAAAGTCGATCGAAGAAGTATCAGCAACAATTATACAATATTTTAATAAAATGTTATCAATTGACTAACTCTTGATAAGTGATTATAATGTAAAGTAATTTAATTCTTACTATAGATATGAAAGTCAAAGGGTCGCTAAAATCTCATCGTAACAGAGATAAAAATTGTAAAGTTGTGAAAAGGGGTGGTAAGATTTACATTATAAATAAGGTAAAGCCAAGGTGTAAAGCGCGTCAAGGTTCTTAGCTTTTTGTTCACCTTTTCATGTTATATATTTTTTATATGTGAAAGTACGGTGCTTATATCTAAAAAAAAGCAAAAGTTACTGTGTTTAAGCGCAGCCTTACTCATTTCTTCCCTTACATTATATTTCAGCATTAGCACAATTACAGGTAAACGTGGCTTATTGACGTTAATCGATTTAAAAAAAGAAATCGAGTACAATAAACTTTTGCTAAAGGATGTCTCTTCTGAAAAGGAAAAGTTGGACAACAAAGTATTTGGCTTATATGAAAAAAGCTTAGATTTAGATCTGCTTGATGAGCAAGCAAAAAATGCTTTAGGTTATGTGAACCCTAATGAACTTATGGTTGTTCTTGACGTGGAATAGCAGTAGAGATCTCCCTACGTCATACCGCCGCGGCGCTAACACGTAGCGGGATGACGGTTTTTCAAATTGTCGGTAAATCTAAGTCAGTTTAGCTATATTGTCTCTCACACCGCTTAGCTGAACAGACAATGGCGTCAACTTAAGGAAAAATGTCAGAGATTGTGTATAAAATTTCTCTCTAAAATTTTTACCATTAAATTACCCAAAAGCTGCATGACCTTACCCAGAAAAAGTGGAGAGAAAGAAAAGAGTTTTTTTGGGTAAAATAAAATTTTGGAGGATTAGAAATGGTAAGAGAATATACAGCAGAATTCAAATTGGAAGCTGTTAAACTGGCAAATGAACAAAGAAAGGCAGGTCAAACAATTACAAAAACAGCAAAGGATTTAGGAATAAAGGGTGGTTTATTAGGAAAATGGATAAAGAAACACAACGAAAAAAAGTCGGCAGCAGATGCATTTCCAGGTAGAGGTAACATGGCTCCTTACGACAAAGAGAGGTTTGATTTACAAAGCAAGAGTAACAAGGGAAAGAGACATTTAAAAAAAAGCCCTGGCCAGTCAAAAAGAGTAAAATATTTTTTTATATAGTAACTGCTATAAAGTACAGGAATTATGTAGGATTTTCTGCGAGTGGCTACTATAAGTGGACCACAAGAAAAATAAGCAGTAGAGAATCAGCAAATAAAGAGCTACTCGAAGCTATTCAAAAAATATATCAAGTTTCTAAATGTAGATATGGAGCTCCTAAAATTCATGCTGAATTGAAGGCTTTGGGTAAAAGTTGCAATTTGAAAACGGTGCAAAGTATTATGCAGAAAAATGACATCAGGGCTATACTGAAAAGAAAGTTTAAAATTAAAAAACAACAAACAGATAATAGAGCTGTAGCTCCCAATATACTAGATCAAAACTTTATTGTTGATCAACCAAATAAAGTATGGGATTACTTACATCAAAACCAAGGAGGGATGGCTATATTTGGCAGCAATAATTCTCACGTATGGTAGTTAATGAGTAGTGCAATAAATAAACAATTGGTTATGAACTCTTTATTAATGGCCATTAATAGGCGTAAACCTGTTAAAAATCTACTGCTGCACAGTGACCAAGGTTCACAATATACTTTGCAAGGTTATCAATATCTCTTATCCATAAAAAACATAGATGAATCATAAAGGTTGTTGTTACGACAATTCTGTTGTGGAAAGCTTCTTCAGTTCTCTAAAAAGGGAGTTACCAATAGACACCTCTCGGCACTCTAAACAGCATATCAAAACTGCTATATTTGAATATATAGAAATTTTTTATAACAAACAACGTCACTATTAACTATTGCATTCCAGAACAATTTGATGCATCATTCTTTTTGTAAAAAACATTCCACACTTTCTCTTCACTTTTTCTGGGTAAGGTCAAAGGATCTTATGTCTTAAACCTTATCACCAGGCTTAACAAATAGGTGGCCCAATACTATTAACTTTATGGGTTTACCTTCGTTATTTGCTACTATCCAAACCCCATCGCTCTCATGATCAACAATTTCTATTGGTGCAAATACTACATAATTATTATCATCAACAATCTTTATTCCAAGAGCACCTTCGTCACTTAAGCTCAGGGCTGAAGAAGGAACTTTATATGCAAATCTTTCGCCTGAAGGTAGCCTTACGTTGGCAGTTAGTCCCTGCAAGGATATCATTTTATTATTAGTTACCTTTACTTCTACCCTATAAGACCCAGTTTTAGGCTCAGCAATTTTACTAATAAAACTTACTTCACCTGCCAATTCTTTTCCGTCCAGCAAATTAATTTGAGCTGTGCTGCCTAGCTCTATTTTATTTACTTCATTTTCCGAAACGTATAACACTACAAGAATTTGATCGAAATTAACTACGTCAGCTATTTTTTGCCCAGCATTAACAAAATCCCCTTCATTTGCATTGATTTTATCAACATAACCATCTATAGGAGATTTGACTGCAGTGTTTTCTAAATCCAATTCTAGCCTTTTTAGGTCAGCTTTTGCACTTTGTAACGCAGTAAAAGCTGCTTCTACTTTTATTTGCGCTCCATAGCCTTTTTTATTCAGTTTGTGAGAGGAATCATACTCAATTTCACGCTGCTTTAATAAAGCTTTAGCTTTCTGAGCTTGCTCAATCCTGTCATCATTTTCTATCTTTAATACTACATCATCTCTTTTTACCTTTTCACCATCAGGTAAATAAATAGCAATAATCTTGCCACTTATTTTTGAGACAAGGCTAGCTCTATGTAAGGGATTTATTGTACCAGAAAAATTTAAATATATAGTGCGGTTTTGCGGCGCACATTCTTGAGTTTTTACTGAAAAGTTACTAGTTGCATTATCACTATAAACCGCCTGATCTTTTTTTAAAAATGCACTGCTGATAAAAAACAGTAGAATAAAAGCAATACTGGAAATGATGATTACTTTATTTCTCATCTTTAAACAATAGAATTTGTTAACTAATTTTGTTAGAAACAACTGCATAAATTTTCGAATCAGAAATGTAAGTATAATACATGCACCATCGTCACTCCATAAATAATTTTATATGAGAACAAACACAAGATTTTCCTACAATAAGTAAGTTTTCTATTGCAAAAATGCAATTTTGAATCGAATAAAAATGTAAAATTGCAAATAAAGTTGTGCATAAAACTGGATTTAAAAAATCTCGAAAAACATACTAAAACTTTTAAATAATAACTTTATATCTAGTGGCTTTGCCTTCTCCAAGACGCTGTAAGTATTTCATCCCTAGCAGTTTCTTTGTAATTGCCTCTACTGTTCTTGGAGGAAATCCTAGAGCTTCTATAGCATCTTTTCTACTAAATTCTTTATCTGCAAGGCTAAGTGCCCATTCCCAGAAGAACAATTGTTTTCTTGATAATAAATATTCAGTATTCTCCCTCTCAAGAATATAATGCGCCTCATTTGCTTGCGTTTTGAGCACATTAAGAAAAAATATTAACCATGGGGAAATATCTTCTTTGCCACTTTTCCAGCTACTTTGTGTTTTATTAAGCGCTAAATAGTAATCAAGTTTGTTAGTTTCAATTATCTTTTCATGTGATACAATAGATACAAAATCATAACCCTGCTGCAACAGCATTAAATTAGTCATCAATCTACTAGTTCTGCCATTCCCATCTTGAAAAGGGTGTATTGCCAGATACTCAAAAACAAAGTTAGCAACAATAATAAGAGGATGCTTAAATTTATTATTTAAGGACCAGTGATACCAATCAATAAGCTCTTGTACTTCCTTTCTAACAAGGTAAGGTGGTGTGGGATCAAAAATTATACTAACAACTTTTCCATTCTGATCTTTTGCCTCAACTCTATTAGAACTTGCTTTGTATTTTCCTCTATGATACAAATCTTTTTCACTATAAAGTAGCATCTGGTTGTTAATGTGCAATATTGATGACTCACTAATTGGAATATCCGTATAATCATGAAATATTAGTGTAAGCATTTCTAAGTAGCCAGCAATTTCTTGCTCATCTCTATTTTTAAATTTTTTGACACGTAGGTTTTTATATAGATCCTCAACTTCTTTATCGGTTAGACGATTTCCTTCAATACGGTTAGAAGCGCCAGAAGATGTAACAATAACTGAATGAGTTAATCTTTCAATTGTTTGTGGTAGTAGTTTTTTCGTTATCTGCCAGCTATTTTTAACACTATCAACTGCAGTAATTAACTCGTACACTTGCTCAATTACAGGCCCTTCTAGGTTGAGACGTGTACTAAGACGAAAATTCTTCCAGTTCATATTCTTCTCACATGCATATTATGTGAGATAATGTGAGATAATGTGATAAAAGTCAATAGTAAGCTTTATATGCACAGCAGAGCTAACTACAAAAATTATACATTTTCAAGTGATCCTAACCATATCAAAAACTACAGGGCAAAGCTGTTAGAGGAAGGCTTAATTAGTTAAAAATTTCAATCTTATGTAAAATATTGTCTTATTTTGTAATTTTCTTGTTGACTAACGAGACGATATCTACTTTTCAATAAACTCCATTTGCATTTCTTGTATATTACTTTCTATTTGCTCTATTTGTTCTATCAACCTTTCTTCTAAGTCAAGATTACCGCTCAGCCTCGCTTCGGTTCTTTCTTTTCGTAATGCATTTAATTCTTTTAGTAACACTATATTATTCCACACAATTTCTGCAGATTTTCTCTCGTTCAGTTGGCTATTTAGTACACTAGTTTTTTCAAATACATACTTTATAACGTTAAACTGTTTCAATTCTTGTAACAAAGCCTCTTTATCGAGTTTGCTTTTGTTACTTATTGCATCAATTACACGCTGTTGCAATCTTTTCATCTCATTAGTAAATTCAAAATGAGAAAATTGCTCAAAAAATATAGGACGGTTCAAGATTTCAGGAAATTCTACGGCTATACGCAAAATTACGGCCTGATTTTGCTCTGCTTCAATTAGCTCTGGAGATTTGTTATGAAGATACTCACCTTTTGTTGCTCTAGTTTTACTATTAAAAATCTGTTTTTTGAAGCTACTTCTTAGTTCACTAGCCTTATTGTAAAAATAATCTCTGTAATACCTTCTAATACTGCTGTTGCTAATAGTATTTACATATTCCATGAACTTGTGCTCAAGAATTGAATATTTTTCCGGAGCAAGTTTTTCATAATTTTGCAAATTGCTATCGATTATGTGATGCCATAAATATTCAGAATGAAGTTTTGTTGAGTGATCAAGCGCAATCAATACGTCTTCTTTCTTGTATTCCAGTTTGTTACATATATCGTATGGATCTTTATTACTCGGCAAAGTCACAAATTTTAACGTGTATCCAGGCTCTAATATTGGCAGAGCAAGTTCTGCAACTCGAGTAGCAGCATGACGTCCAGCACTATCGCCATCCATACAGATGGAGATTTCTTTAGCAAATCTCCATAGATTTTTTATCTGCTCTGCAGAAATTGCGGTACCAAGCGGAGCAACTGCATTACTAATTCCTGCTTGATGTAGCGCTATAGCGTCCATATATCCTTCAACAACGAGTATGTGCTGTTTTTTACGTATTTCGCTTAAAGCAAAGTTTAATCCGTATAAATTCTCCCTCTTCTTGAAGAGCTGACTCTCTGGACTGTTTAAATATTTCGGCTGTTGCTCAGAACTTAGCGCACGTCCGCCAAAACCAATAACTCTCCCTGCAATGCTCTGTATAGGAAATATCAGCCGGTCATAAAAATAATCATGAAAATTTTTGTTTACTAATCCAATATCAATTAAAATTTTGTCTTCAATACCTGAAGAGTTTAAATACTCTTTCAAACCAGAGCTTGGTGCATAACCTATCTTAAATTTATCTATGATTTTAGGTGAAATCTTACGCTGCTTTAAATAATCTACAACACTTTGATTTTTTTGTGCAAACCAATTTGCAGCTAAATCAAGCGCTAAAAATAGTTTATTGTTCTCTTTTGTAATACTAAGATTTTTGGGCAGTTCAACACCTGTAACCGATGCTAATTTTTCCAATGCTTCTTTAAAGCTTAATCCTTCAGTTTGTGAAATAAATTCAAATGCATCACCACTAGCTAAGCAACCAAAACAGTAATATAACCCCTTAGTATTGCTCACCGAAAAAGATGGGGTTTTTTCGTTATGAAATGGACAGAGCCCAACAAAACTATCTCCTCTTTTTATTAATCTGACTTTTTTACCTACTATGCCGGATAATAATAATTTTGATTTTATAATATCTATATGATCCATCTTGTTAAATTAGTAGTAGGATAAAAATTATATAGAATTTATACACATCTGACTCGAAATTTATTTCTATAACTAAAGCAATTTAGATTTACCAACAATGTAGCTATACAAATTCAAGAGCAATCCTGTCATCCAGGTAGCCCACAGAAACAAAAAACTTCCTTGACAAACCTCGCCAGCGCCCTTATCATGAAACTGAAGCTATTTATTTATCTTCTCTGTACAGATTAAATGACAAAAAAACTCAACGTATCTGGCGTCTCATGTTTAATTTTTTGCACTATGTGCACCTTATGTCTTTATCAAATTTCCGGGTTTTGACCTACACAAGCTGAAATACGCTTATAAAGCATTTAAAACATTAAAAAACGCCAACTTAAAAAATGGATAGTGAATAACTAGCTACCCTAGGGTTTCTTTTGCCTTTTTTTCTGTTTAGTAAATTTCTTAACGTTTATAATTTAGATTAGTTGCAGCTTAAAAGCAGCTAAATCGCGGTTATTAAGTGTTTAGAATAAAAAAACGCCATACTTGAAAGTATAATGTAAGTAATTAGCCAACCACGGGGCTTCTTTTGCCTTTTTTTTGTTTGGTAAATTTCTTAATATTTATACAGAAGGTGTCATTCCAGTGCTTGACACTGGAATCCAGTTCTTATTATACAGCTATCTGGTGTACTTATTTAAAATTAAGTTTTCTGGATCTCAGTGCCAAAGCACTGGGATGACACCCTTCCTGGCGGAGATTATTCTCAAATCACAATGTTCGTACAGTTGTGGAATGAATTGCGGTATGACGTAGGAAAACCTTAGCTATAGCTTTAGAACTCCCAAAAGGTCAGAAGCATTGAATGACTTGACAGAAAGTTCAAACCCATATAAAATGTCCTTATTTCTTATATGTTAGATGTAGTATCAATTGCCTCAGATCATGCTGGTTATGAATTAAAATCAGAAATAAAACCTTACCTGGAAACCCTAGGTTATAGAGTGGTAGATCAAGGCTGCACTGCTCAGCAAAAGTGCGTGGATTATCCAGACTATGCTGTTAAAGTTGTAGAAGATATAACAAGCAAAAAAGCAAATTATGGGATATTAATTTGTGGTACAGGTTTGGGCATGAGTACTGTGGCAAATCGTTTTGAAGGAATCTACGCTGCTTTGTGTAATAGTGTTGAAATCGCAAAATTAGCTCGCGAGCATGGCAACGCAAATGTACTGTGTCTTGGTGCAGGATTTACTGCGAGTGGATTAGCAAAAGACATAGTCAAACAATTCCTCGAAACAGAATTTTCAAAAGAAAGCAGACATAAAAAACGCCTTGATAAACTCAGCAATATAACCTCTAGGAAAAAAAAAACAAAAACTTATAACGAAGATGAAATATCAAAATTCGCTAAAATGGCAGGCCAGTGGTGGGATGAGAACGGCAAATTCAAACCATTGCACATGATGAATCCTGTTAGAGTATCTTACATTATTGAGAAAATAAAAGAGTTAAAAAAATGCAATTTAAAAGAATTATCATTGCTTGATGTCGGGTGTGGTGGTGGCATTTTGTCAGAGTCAATGGCACGCGTTGGCATTAACGTTGTGGGAATAGATGTATGTGAAGAAAACATAAAAGTAGCGCATTCACATGCAAAAAAAGTAGGGTTAAATATAGAATATATACACACCAGCATTGAAGAGCTAAGCAATGACAAGAAGTACGACGTGGTTCTGTTGATGGAAGTAGTTGAACATGTGGATAATTTAGAGCTTTTCATGAAAAAAGCGATAGAACTGCTAAAACCGAATGGGCTGATATTTATATCCACAATAAATAGAACTATCAAATCCTTTTGCCTTGCAATAATTGGTGCAGAGTACATATTAAATTGGCTGCCAAAAGGTACACATAACTGGAATAAATTTCTCAAGCCGTCAGAAATTGCAAATCACTTAAGAGAAAATAATGTAACGCTGCAAAACATGGCTGGTATGGAGTACAACGTAATAAAGCGTGAGTGGAATCTAACTAAAGGCGTGGATGTTAATTATATACTTTGTGGGGAACTCTGTTGTAAATAGTCAGATTCAGTGCATAGTAGATCTTTAATATAACAATGTTTTTTTATATAAAGTACTACTTCATTGCCACACTTTTGAAGGATTATTAGTACAACCTCCTTGATTAGTGATCATAGAGCCAGGAGGGCAACAAACATATTGTCCCTTATTATGTTTGTCAGGAGATATACCACACTGTTTACCCACAAGTTCATGCCCAGTAGCAGCAACACACTTTCCATTCTCCAAGGTTTGACCTTTAAAAAGACAACAAACTTCTTTTTCTGTTACCTTTGTTATAATTTGAGGAGCACCAAAAAACACAGCAACAAACATACCCAGTGCGAAAAGTGCAGGCCAAGGCATTCTGCCAAATATTGCAAGTAAGCTTGAACCAATTATTACCACTGTAATCATTGGTCCACCTATTCCATGAACGTAACCTATTACATTACACATTACATCTGTTGCTCCATCAGCGTGTGCATCAAATGCATAGAAAACTATAAATAGAATTACAAGAAAATTTCTCATTGTTCTTTCAATAATCATGCCTGATTGTTTCTTATTTTAATGAAATTTCAGTAAATAGCTTTTTTCAAAAATTATGCTTAACCCAATCAATATTTATTTATTACTGCCTTTTTAATACTATAATTAACTCAGTTGATTTTTATCAAAATGCGAAACCATGGAACAATTCGAGAACTTTTACATCACCACGCCAGTATATTACGTAAACGATAAGCCGCATATTGGTCATGCATACACTTCTCTCTTGTGTGACGTGGTGGCAAGGTTCATGAAACTAGCTGGGAAAAATGTCAAATTTACCACCGGTACAGATGAACATGGACAAAAAATAGAAAAAGCAGCTAAAGCAAAGGAAATGCAGCCAAAAGAATTTACAGATGAAGTGAGCGTTTCATTTAAAGAATTGGCTAAGTTCATGAATTTTCAATATGACGATTTTATTTGCACTACGGAGGAACGTCACAAAAAAGCAGTTATAGCTTTATGGAATAGACTTGAAGAGAGAGGACAAATATATTTGGATTCCTATTCGGGTTGGTATTCAGTCCGTGATGAAGCATTTTATCAAGAATCAGAGCTGATAGATGGCAAAGCACCAACAGGTGCTGAGGTTGAATGGGTAAAAGAAGAGAGCTACTTTTTTCGCTTATCAAACTGGCAAGACAAATTGCTTGAGCTATATAAAGGTCAACCAAATTTTATCTTTCCTGAGAGCCGAAAAAATGAAGTGGTATCGTTTGTAAAATCGGGACTCACTGACCTTTCAATCTCTCGTACTAGTTTTAACTGGGGAATAGAAGTACCAGGTAATGACAAGCATATAATTTATGTCTGGATAGATGCATTAACCAATTATCTTACATCAATAGGTTTCCCTAGTACTGAGGGTGAGGAATATAAAAAATTCTGGGCAAATGACAGCTCTTTCAACGTTCATGTAATCGGCAAAGACATATTGCGCTTTCACGCTGTATATTGGCCGGCGATTCTCCTTGCAGCGGATTTGCCACTACCAAAGCAAATTGCAGTTCATGGCTGGTGGTTGAACGAGGGAGAAAAAATATCCAAGTCCCTTGGTAATGTCATAGATCCAATTGGCCTCGCTCAAGAGTTTGGTATTGATCAATTACGTTATTTTCTCCTTCGAGAAGCAAGCTTCGGCCAAGATGGCAACTTTAGTAAGAAAAACATGATCAGCCGCATAAACTCAGAACTGGCAAACAATATAGGCAATTTAGTACAAAGAACAATTTCATTTTTACACAAGCAATGTTTTGGGATTGTACCAATAGTTGATAAAAATTTGTTTCAGGGAGATGAAAATTTGCCAAATTGCAAAGCTATACTAGGTCAAGTGATGGACCATTTATCAAAGTATGAATTTAACCAGATTATACTTCTAATTATCAACATCTCTTCTGAAGCCAATGCTTATATAGACAAAAGTGCACCTTGGACATTAAGCAAAACCGATAGAGAGCGCATGAACTTAGTAATCTACAAATTACTAGAATATATCAGGATAATTGGTATTTTATTGCAGCCAATTGTCCCCAAGTCAGCAGAAATGATACTCGATCAATTGCAAATTCCAAAAGAACAACGAGATTTAAAATCTTTGTGCAACGCGTGCGTAAGTTCAGGCATTACGCTGCCTAAACCTACGCCGGTTTTTTTGAGGGTTGATGCTAAAGAGGAGAAATAGTGTAAAAACTATTTCTCCTGGATGGGATTATCTTTAGTTAACGACGGTGCACACCGCTGTCTACATATTAAAGTTAGGTGCAAGTGCCTTAGTTACTTTAGCAAAATATGGTTTAGTAACATCAGCATCTATCACTACTACTTCAGTCATTGCCGACTTAACCTTTCCTAGGCTCCATGCAAACCAGCCTTGACCATTTTCTTCTTTAGTTGGCTGACTTTCTGGGCTAGAAATCTCAGTACCTTTTTCATCACCAGATTCTGCATCATAAAATACATCCTGATCCTCAGAAAGACTCATTAAATAACTTTTAGCAGCATCAACATTTAAATGATCAGGTTGCTTAGGAACGTTATCAATACTTAAATAATCCAAACTATTAGCTCGTTGCTTTTGCTCACTGGAAAGAACCTCAAGATTTAAATAATCCAAACGAGTTAGTTCTTGCATGCTAGGTTTAGATCCATCTTCACGCTTAAACTGCTCTTCCGGACTAGAAACCTTAGTACCATAAATCCTACTGTACAAGCTGCTTCCAACGCTGTTAAGTGCTTCTCTTACAGATGCAATTGACGCATCATAAGTATTTTTCAAGCCACCTCCAATACCACTAAGTGTTCCTTTTGTAGACTCAGTTGATGGCACATAATTATCGTAAGCATATTTGCCAGAATACAAGACACCATTAACTGCTTCTTTTGCAAACCAAACAGCGCTATTAACTGTTCCTTTTGCAAGCTGAACAGTGCCATCAGCAATTGCCACTTTTAATTTGTCTTCTTCTATCTTTTTATTTTTTTCAGCTAGTTGAGTTTTTTGCTCAGAACTTTTCTGCTTTTGAGTGCGTACTTGATCTTTTAACTTAGAATTTTCTTCCTCTTGAGCTTCTACTTTATTTTTTAACTTAGAATTTTCTTCCTCTTTAGCTTTTACTTCCGCTTCTTTTTTAGCTAGTTGAGTTTTTTGCCCAGAAATTGTTTGCTCTTGAGCTTTCATTTTATTTTTTAACTCAGAATTTGTTTTGTTCTCACTAATTGCTTTATACGAAAGTGCAATAGTTACAACAGAAAACACAGCATAACCAATAATAAATGGCAAGCCAACACTTAATGCTGCAACTGGAGCTAAGAAACCAATATAAGGAGCTGCAGCAAACACTCCAGATGCTAATAAAGTGAAAGTAGCCAGAGTTCCAGCTATATAATAGGGTACATTGTTTTTATTCATCATCTCACGTATTATAAAATATAATACCATTATAAAAGGATTTTTAAGAAGTTGTCAAGCTATCTTTACATAAAAAAAAATAATTGATAAACTTGGGAACAAGAAGATTGCTGCCAAGCTATGAACTATGCCTTTCCGTGTAATCTTTAAATGCACCTCTGTTAGAGTCAAAATATAGCTTCACACTGCCAATTGGTCCATTTCTCTGCTTTGCAATAATGAGCTCTGCAATGTTTCTAATTTTTTCCATTTTCTCTTGCCATTCCCGATGTTTATTGTTTCCTTCATTTGGCTGTTTTCTTAGTTCATAATACTCTTCTCTATAGAGAAACATTACTATATCTGCGTCTTGCTCTATGCTCCCTGAATCACGTAAATCAGAAAGTTGTGGTTTTTTATCATCCCTCTGCTCAACAGAACGAGAGAGCTGAGATAGTGCAACAATGGGAATATTTAGCTCCTTTGCAATTGCTTTCAAACCCTGCGTCACTTCCGAGATTTCTTGCACTCTATTTTCATTACTCCTTTTTGTTGTTCCTCTGATTAGCTGCAAATAATCAATGAATACCACTTCTACATTATATAATTGATACAGCAAGCGTATTCTGGTGCGAAGGGCACTAATTGATAGCGCAGGGGTGTCATCTATGATGAAAGGCAGTTCAGATAATTCTGTACTAGTATTGATAAATTCATGCAATTCAAAATCACTAATTCTCCCGGTTAATGCCTTATAATAACTAATTCCTGAATCTATAGTGATCAGCCTTGCAGTTAATTGCTCTGCTGACATTTCAAGCGAGAAAAACGCTACATAGTGTTGCTTATCTGCTCTTTTTTGCAACATCTTACAAGCATTAAGTGCGATGTTTAGCGCCAATGCTGTTTTACCCATAGAAGGCCTTGCAGCTAGAATTAATAAATCAGATTTTTGTAGACCACCAAGAAGCTGATTTAGATCTTGAAGTCCGGTTGTAACGCCTAGCGCTTCTGGATTGTTTTTCAGTGTGCTGATCTTCTCAACTACATCTTTAATTGAACTTGCAAGTTTTATATATGTTTTCTCACCTTGTTTTTTTACTGCTAAATTGAACAATTTTGTCATTGCTTGTTCAATTTGCGCCTGTGCAGGATTTTCAATATCGTAGTTGTAGCTATCACCAACTATTTCTTGCCCGAGCTTAATTAAACATCTCCTTAAGTAAGTATCACGGATTATTCTAGTCAAACTATAGATATCAAGCGCAATACTTGCCTTCGCTGCAAGCTTTGCTAAGTACTCTACCCCACCACATTCGGTAAACGCTTGGTCGTTCTCAAAAAACATTTTGAGGCTCAGTTCATTGGCAACTATACCGTGTTTCCTGGTTTTAGATATTTGCGTAAAAATACTTTGATGCAGTGGATCATAGAAATTTTCTGCTGTAATTGTGTCTTCAACTGCATCACAGATTCTATTATCACGAATCATTGCACCAATAAGCATCTGTTCAGCTTCTAGATTATGCGGTAATTTACATATTTCCTTGTCTACACTTCTTGAACCCAAGAGACTAGCTAATTCATTCATTTTAAGTTTTGAGAGTAACTGTTGATTATTGTAGAATATTTAGTCCTCATTTGAAAGATGTAAAGGCAAAAAAATTTGACTAATTCCGTGTTGCCTATAGCATTAAAACTTAATGCCCCTGTGGTGGAATGGTAGACACGGCAGACTCAAAATCTGTTGCTTGCAAAAGCATGCTGGTTCAAGTCCGGCCAGGGGCACGTTAAATATTGGAAAGTGTATATATGTTACATAAATTTTTTGATCGTTTATTTTCTATTTTTTCTTCTATAAATGTTATTCAAAAGGTAAAGAAAGATGAAAATGGGATATGTTATGTAACGGGCCTCAGGCGCTATATATCAGTATTGCTTGATTTAATTATTATCGTTTTGTTCTTGCAGTTTTGCAGCCAAGCCTTAAATCAGCTCTTTATGAACTCAGAGGATAGCAAAATATTAAGTCAAATTGCTGCAAAATCCCCAATGCAAGCACCACTGTCTGCGGAAGAAAAGACAACGCAGAGTAGACTTATAAAATTACTAATCCTAAATCAAATAGTCCAGTTTATTATGCTCTTTTGCTATGTAATATATATGTGGGTAAGGTTTGCTGCTACACCTGGAAAACTATTACTTGGGCTTAGAGTTGTGGATGCACAAACTTTCGAAAAGATAACTTTAAGACAAGCAACAAAGAGATTTTTTTCCTTTATATTGTCAGTTGCACCATTATTCTTGGGCTTTTTATGGTCAAATTTCAACAAACGCTGTCAAACTTGGCACGATAAGATCGCAGGCACAGTGGTTGTCACGAGTAAAAGCCTTAGAAGGCAGAGCTAAAAACTACTTGACACCCTTCGCCAGCCCCTTTATCATGATACTGAAGGTATTCATTTATCTTCAATCTGTGCAGATTAAACGACAACAGTATTACGTATTGGCGTCTTATTTTTAATTTTTTGCACTATGTGCACGCACTGGGATGACACCTCTGGGCACTGCCGTCGTAAAGGAACCAGTGTCAGCTACTCGGATGACAAAGGAGGACAGTGTCTCAGCTACTTTCATGACACCATTTGCTGTCTTTAAAAATGAATGTTCTTACAATTGTGCGTCATGCGCTTTATTAAATATTTTACTTAAAAATCTAATTTCTTATTATACAAGAGATAAGCAATTCATTGATGATGAAAAATTACAAAAAGGGGCATAGAAAGCGCCTAAGGGAGAAAATTATTTTAGATAATGGACAATCATTACTTGATTATGAGGTTTTAGAGCACATTTTATATTCAGCATACAGTAGAATTGATGTAAAGCCGATAGCAAAGAGTTTGATAGAAAATTTTGGCAGTTTGAATAAAGTTTTTAATGCTGACCTGGAAGCGCTGCAAAACGTTGATGGTGTCAGCAATGCAGCGATATCTGCCATCTTTTGTGTAAAACAAGCCTTTGTTCGTTCTGCAAGAGAAGAAATAAAAGACCTGCCTATAATCGATAACTGGGAAAAATTGCTTGATTATTTAAGAATAAGTATAGGAAGCCTCAATAAGGAAAATTTTCGCGTCATCTATATGAATAAAAAGTATCGTCTAATAGCGGAAGACCTGCAAAATATTGGTACAGTAGATCAAACTCCTCTTTATGTCAGAGAGATCATCAAGCGCGCACTTTTGATTGGTTCAACATCCATTGTAATATCTCACAATCATCCAAGCAGAGATACACAACCTTCAAATAGCGATATATCTCTCACTAGACAACTAGCAGAAGCTTGCCAAAGTATAGGAATAGAATTAATAGATCACATTATTATTACATTCAGTAGCTATTTTAGTTTCAAGGAAAATAGGTTGTTGTGAAAGCCTTTATAGCTACAGTAACTTAGATTTACCGACAATCGTCATTCTGCTACGTGTTAGCGGGATCTATCTGCGGCGGCATGACGGTAAGTTTTATTGTGGTATGATGGTGTAGTATAATGTTGGTAAACCTCAGTTACTTTAGCTATAAACGATTAAGATGAAGTTATCATATATCTATATACTTACAAATAAAGCTAATAGCACATTATATATTGGTGTAACTGCAAATTTGATCAAGAGGATTTGGGAACGCAAAAACAAAATTGTTTCAGGTTTTACATCAAGATATAATGTAAATAAACTTGTATATTTTGAAGAGTTTGAAGATATAAGTTTAGCTATTGCAAGAGAAAGGCGCCTGAAAGAATGGCCAAGGCAGTGGAAAATTAATTTGATCAATCAAAAGAATCCTAGCTGGATTGACTTATATTACTTAGCTTTAAGATAGCTATGCTGAGATCCCGCTAACACGTAGCGGGATGACGAGAAAGGAGCAGCAGGATAACGGTTGAGTAATTCGTCATCCCGCTACTTGTTAGTGGCTGAGATACCGCGGCGGTATGACGGTTTGCGGTGGTATGACAGTTAAGTAATTCGTCATCCCGCTACTTGTTAGCGGGATCTATCCGCAGCGGTATGACGTAGGACTGCTGTCATTCCGCTACGTGTTAGCGGCTGAGATACCGCGAATGAATCGCGGTATGACGGTCTGCGGCGGTATGACGGTTCGCGGTGGTATGACGTAGTAGCTATTTCTTGCAATCAAGTTTCGTTAAAAGTCAGATTGAATGGTTAAATCTTCCACCCAAATAACCACGCACTCTACTTGCTTGTTTGGATATATTTCTTGTACTAAGGTTTTATAGATTAACATCTGTTTTTTTATTTCATTTAATAAGGAAACAGAAACGTTACGGTGTGATTTGTAGTCAATTATGATTGCTTTATCTTGCGTTATGCATAGCCTATCTAGTCGTACTAATACTGACTTGCCATCAATTGTTCCACTCAGTGTAATCTCTGATTTGCCTTCCAAGTCAAACAAATAGCCATATTTTTCATTAAAGGCTAATATTTTACTGTAAATTTCATCCTTATCTTCGCTGATGTTATCAAGGTATTTTCTGACCCAATTTTTTCTCCTTTCTTTTTCTATCTTGGGCATATACTGCAATATGCTGTGAATAATCAGGCCTCTTGCATAACCATCTGTCATCCAAGTAGCTGACACTGGGATCCATTCTGCTCCTTCTTTTTCACTGGATTCCAGCGTCACGCGCTGGGATGACACCGAAGAGTGGGCTAAAGCTGGTGGAAGGGAAATGACCGGAACGTCAAAGTAATCACGTTTTTTATAAATGTAAGGGTAGTTTGCGTTCACACATAGCACTTCAACTTTTTCTTTAAATATTGGCTGTAAGTATGCTTGTTTCTTTTCATATGGTTCTCCATACTTAGTGATTAGATCATACCAAGAGCCCTTTTGCACTGGCTCTTTACCTAAAATATACAACTCATCTTCAGCACGCGTGAGTGCTACGTATAATAAACGCAAATATTCATTATAATCCTCTAATTTTTTCTCTCTTTTTACTTGATCACAATAAGCGTTATTGTTTTTTCCACACCAAAATGGTGCTTCCGTTCCATCAAAGATAATGCTTTCACTGTTTCTTGGCACTGTGTTTGTATCAACCAAAAATACTATGGGAACTTGCAGACCTTTTGATTTGTGAATTGTCATTATTCGTACAGCATTGCGTTCTGATTGCATATCATTCTTAATCTCCGGATTATTCTCCTTGATCCATTGAACAAACGCTTGAAGAGATGGGTTTTCAAATTGCAACACGAGGTTCATAAATTCGTCTAGGACCTCAAAGCACTCAAGACCTAGCCTTGCAGCAAATTTTTTCTTACCTGTACGCAATATATGCGTAAATAGTGCAAGAGGGGATTCTGTGCGAGATAAGTTAATGAGATAGTTTAATTCACTATAGATAACCACAGAATAATCCTGAATTCTTTCCCATAGTGAATGCTCTTTACGATTATATGCAATGTTAAATAAATCATCCTCGGTAAAATTGAATAACGGTGATTTTAAAGCATTTGCAAGAGCTAGATCATTTGCCTGGAGGAGTAAAAATTCGGCCAAAGCTATTAAGTCCTGCACGGCTATATAGTCCATAATTCTAAAATAATCTCGGCCTACAACTGGCACGTTTGCTTTTTTAAGTTCGCTTATTATGTAATCAACTAACACGTTTCGTTGTCGCACCAAAATCATAATGTCTCTTGGCTCTATATGGCGATCTTTAGCGACTAAAATTCGCCCTTCATTTAACCAATTGTAAATTCTGTTGGCTATTGTTTGAGCAAGTAATCGGTCTGCTATTATATAATTTTCCCTGCATGTCAGAGGAATTTGTAAAGCTTGCTGTTCTTTCTCTTTGCGCCTTGGTAACGCTGGCCAAATTTCAATATATCCTTGGTCATTTTCTCTATGTGGAACATGTTTTATTTCATTATCATTAAAAGATATTTCTGCGCGGAAGTTATTAAATATTCTATCTACAAGCATCAAAACTTCTGGAGTTGAACGAAATGACTTTTCAAGTTGGCATGATATCCAATCTCTACCACCAGTTTTCGTATGAAAGTATTGTTGCATGTAGTTGAATAAATGGGGATTTGCTCCTTGAAATCTGTATATGGATTGTTTTACGTCACCAACTACAAATAAGGTTCGCTTTTCATCATTACCGGCAAAAAATTCATCGCAGAGATTTGTTATAATTTTCCACTGGCTGATGCTATTGTCTTGTGCCTCATCAACAAGGATGTGATCTATTTTTTGATCCAAGTTAAACAATATCCAATCTTTATAGTTTGGATTGCTGAGAAGATTTGTTGCTAAGTTGATTATATCATTGTAGTCAAGCAGTGCATTTTTTGATTTTTCACTATTATATAAATCAACATATACTTTAAATATACCAAGTAAGCTACTGGTTCTCTTGAATATTTGATAAGAGTTCATGTCTCTTATATGGGTAAATACTACATTCTGAACGCTCTCTATTATTTGCTCTGCATCTTTGAATTTCTCCAAAATACTTTTTGTTGCAATGGATGATATGCTCTTTTTTTCGTGCGATTCTGATTTGAGAAATACCTTGGCTAGGTTTTCTATTTTGGTGTCATTCCACTTTATTCCGGTGTCATCCGAGTAGCTGACACTGGTTCTTTTTTTCTGGATTCCAGCTGGGATGACAGTAGAATAAAGTATTTCACTATAACTCTGATCTCTTTTACTGCCTTCACTTAATATCTCGGCTAGTCTTCCCACGTGCTCAATTGTTTCACTCTGTAAGTCATGAATTTCATCTGGGGCGCTCAATTTATCTTTGATATATTTCGAATCATTTGCTGACATCGATCTTTTTACACATAAAGTATAAAGCAAATCGCGTAGTTTATTTTCATCAATTTCAGTTGCAATAAGGTTGATATCATCCTGCACAGTTTCGTTATGAAGCACTTTATTGAATATGATGGAATGTAATTCTTTACATTCACTCAGCGTGCAATTTGGAGCAATGCCAGCTTCTATAGGAAAGCTGGAGATTAATTTGTAACAGAAAGCGTGTATGGTTTGTATAGTTAGACCAAGATTTTCCAGTTCAGAGAAAAGCCTTCTTGCTCTTGTTAAATAATCTTTATTTTTTCTGGATCCCAGTGTCACGCACTGGGATGACAAGTAGGGGTGCTGAGATCCCAGTGTCACGCACTGGGATGACATTGGAAAGAAATCTAGTTGTTCTAGATCTGCTGCCAACACACTATCTGAACATATTGCCCACTTACTGAGTATGCTGTGAATGCGATTCTCCATTTCGTTTGCTGCAGCATTGGTGAATGTTAAGCAAAGAATATTTCTTTTGTTTTCTAATAAAAGTCTCAATACTCTGTCTATTAAGATTTTTGTTTTGCCTGTACCAGCGGACGCATTTACCCACACAGAGAAATTAGGATTTATGGCATTTGATCTCATCAGAAGTGCGAGAACCTTATAAAAGTTGACTAGAATAGCATTATACATATAATGTAAAAATAGTGTTAGTGAAGATATATAATGAAAAGTTTTTGTGTAAAGGCGCCTGCAAAAATCAATCTTTTTTTGCATGTTGTAGACAAAAAAGAAACAGGGTATCACTTGATTGAAGGTTTATTTGTCTTTGCTAATCTCTCTAATTTTTTGGAAATAAAAGTAGGTGAGAAGGATTCTAGATACGATAACTCTACAGTTGAATTTATAAACTCCGAGTCTAAAATAAATAACCAATATAACACTGTAATGAAAGCGGTTAATCTGCTGCTTAGGCATGCTCCTGTACGCACTAAAGTCACTGTAAAGGTTGTAAAAAACATACCAATTGCTGCAGGACTTGGTAGCGGATCCTCAGATGCTGGAGCTGTGGTACGTACGCTAGGGAAGCTGTGGGAGATTGATAGGACGATTTTAAATGAAATAGCCTTAAACGTTGGTGCTGATGTTCCCGCAAGCGTAGATAGCAAGCCAGTTTTTGTTAGAGGTATTGGCGAAGAATTATGCCACATTAAAAAATTCTCTTTACCTACAAATGTGGTGCTTGTGAAACCGAAAAAAAGGTTTTTGAGTACACCAGAGGTATTTTCCAAACATGAAGGAAAATTTTCTGAGCCAATTAAATGGAGCGATGACGCTGAAAAGGATTTGTTGAAGCTTCTTAAAGAGACGAGAAACGATCTTCAAGAAATAGCAATAAGCTTTGTACCTGAAATTAAGGATGTGATATCAACACTTGAGTCACAAGAAGGCTCTATACTTTCTCGCATGTCAGGCAGTGGTGTATCATGTTTTGGAATATTCGATAGTGAGGAAAATGCAAAAGCTGCTGCAGTTAATATCGGAAAAAAGCAACCAGAATGGTGGGTATGTGACACTCAATTAATAGTTTGACTTATGGATGTAACTCCCTTAATTTCCGAGAATAAAAATCTTATAAATGGTTACAGGGAAGGAAAATTTTTGGTAAACAATCAAGAATATTATGGCTCAATTATAATTTTTCCTGAAAAGGTGATAAAATTGAAAGAAAGTGATATAAACAGCAAGGAGTATTTTGAATCTTTTTTAACAGAGGAAATAGAAATTTTGATAATAGGTACTGGTAAAACACGCAATATACCAAGTTCTTCAGTGAAGTCCTATCTTATGGAACAAAAAGGTTTAAATTTTGAATTTATGACAACAGGTTCTGCATGCAGAACCCATAATGTTCTGATATCCGAAGATAGATTTGTTGTCAGTTATCTAATAGCCATATAGCATGCTTACCCAGGACTTTTTCATCAATAGTCTAGTTGCAGTAGTTGTAATTAGCCTAGTAACAGGCGCTTTAGGATCGTTTATGATATGGCAAAGGTTATCTTATCTTGGTGATAGTTTGTCCCATTCTTCGTTGCTTGGTGTTGCACTTGCTTTAATCTTTAAGATTAGCCCATCGCTTAGCATAATGCTCATTGCAATTACATTTGCTATACTACTTTCTCTTAATTTTAACAGATTATATTCTGCTGATACGATATTGAACATTGTTACCAATGTAGTTTTATCATCGAGTTTAATACTTATGTCTTTTCTTCCATCTGGCAATAATAGTATTATTAGCTCACTGTTTGGTGATATATTAACGCTCGATCAAAGTGATATAGTATTGATTTTTTTAACCTCTCTAATAGTTACTTTGATATTAATATTTAGATGGCGTTATTGGTTAATGATTTCAATTAATCAAGATTTAGCAGTAGTTGAGAAGATTAATGTCAATTTTGTGAGACTAGAATTTTTAATCACTCTTGCTATATTTATAGCAATTGCTGCCCAATTAATAGGAATATTACTCATTGCTGCATTTTTGCTAATACCAGCAGCATCTGCAAGGCTCATTTCGAAAACTCCGATGCAGATGATTATTGTTGCAACAGTTTTTTCTGTGATTTCTGGGATATCAGGTCTCATGTTATCTGCAAGTTTTGATTTGTTAACTGGTCCTGCAATTATACTTGTTGCAGCCGTATATTTAATTATCGCTTATTTTATAAGGCTAGTATTAAGCAGGTTGGCTTAATTTTAATCTCGAATGTTAATAATTTTGTAATATACTCATTATAAAACATCACTATCTTAGCACAAAATAGTTTTTGCTATACTATTATTTATATGCTAATGATAAGTTGTTAATTTTATGGAGTAAGCAATATGAGCGAAGAAGGATTTTTTTCCAAATATATATCTCAACCTGTGAAAAAATTTTATAATTATATTACAGGAAAAACAGAAGAGTCGGATAATGTGCAGAGTACGGCAGATGATATTGTACAAGAAAGCTCAGAGTCTTTGGACACTCATGTACAATCAAATGAGAATGATATCATATAGGTGGCATGAGGGTTACACCATCCAAAGTTAAAAGATTCCTAGAGAAACCTGACGCTTTAAGTGGTGTGTTAATTCATGGAAGTGATAACAGTAGGGTTGATTTTTATGTACAAGAAATAATTGCTAATTTGGGTGAGTATTCAGTTCAGGTGATGGATTTTGCAATAGTGAATAAGTCACCCAGTTTACTGTTTTCTGAATTGGCAAACGTTTCGATGTTTACCAGCAAAAAATTAATTAAGCTGATAAATGTGAGTGGAGGTATATCCAAAGAGTTAAAAAACGTATTGGATTATAATGCAAGTGGTCATTATGTAATGATGACAGCAACTGATCTTCCACACAATTCTGCAACCAAAAGTTATATGGAGAGTTCAAAAATTTTTGGTGTAATTGCTTGCTATAAGGACAGCAACAGTAATCTTTATGATATTATATCAAGTTACTTAAAACAAAATGATATAAAATGCACAAATGAGATAATCTACCATTTGCAATCTTACTTTAATCATAGCAAGCTGCCTATATGTTCAGAACTTGAGAAGTTAGTTTTATACTTAGGGGAGAGAAAAGACCTAAAACTTACTGATATAGAATTATGCTTTTCAACTTCCGGCAACGACTATGCTACACTTGATGATCTATGCTCTGCCATAGCAAGTAAAGATATGTCGCGCTTCATTAGAATTTCTGATGCATTGATATCGCAAGAAAATTTTTCACCGATAGCGCTAATTCGCATTATATCAAATTATTTCCTACGCCTTGAAAACGTTTTGCTGTCAGTGCAAGGTGGAATGAGTGAGCAGGCTGCGATTGATCAGCTAAGCCCTCCATTGTTTTTTAAACAATTGCAGAGTTTTAAATCTCATTTGAAAAGTTTGCAACTTTCAGAACTTAAGAAGATCTTGGAAAAATTGATAAGCTTAGAAGTTACCTGTAAAAAAACTGATTTAGATCATAAAATGATTTTTCAACATGCACTGACGGGTAGCTGACTACTCGGATCCAGCCTTTCTTATAATTTCATCAAAATGTTGTATTTTAACATAAAATAGCTGCTTTTATGCCTACCAAAATTCATTCTTTAGTGTGTGTCTCACAAGTATTCTTTGCTAATAGGATATTTTCGAATATAATTGAATATAACTAGATAAAAATACAGATATGTTTGACATTTCAAAAATTGTAATAACACCTGAAATGTTAAAATTAGTTGCTGAAATTGATGAATTTAAAGGAGCATGGCAATTGTTTGGTAATTTAGCTCCAGAACGTTTACAAATGCTCAAGAAAATTGCAACAATTGAAAGTATTGGTTCTTCTACTCGTATTGAAGGGGCAAGATTATCAGACCGTGAAGTTGAGCAATTACTATCCAAACTTGATACACGCTCATTTCGTTCTCTAGATGAACGAGAAATAGCCGGATATGCGTATGTGTGTGAAGAAGTATTTCAAAACTTTAACAAGATGCCATTTACAGAAAACACTATAAAACAGTTTCACATCTGGCTTTTACAATTTTCATATAAAGATCAAAGGCACATGGGAGAATATAAAAAATTCCCCAATCATGTTGAAGCGTTTGATGAATCTGGAAAAAGCTTGGGCATAGTTTTTGAAACAGCCTCTCCATTTGAGACAGCAACACAAATGCAAGAACTTATTTATTGGACTAGCCAGCAATTAGAGGTGAAATCGTTACACCCTCTATTAATTATTGGCATTTTTATAGTTACTTTTTTAGCTATTCATCCCTTCCAGGATGGAAATGGCAGATTATCACGCATTCTCACAACTTTCTTGTTACTAAAGTTAGGGTATATCTATGTACCTTACAGTTCCCTTGAAAGTATAATTGAAAGTAATAAGGAGAGTTACTACTTAGCTTTGCGTCGTACTCAACAATCCTTGAAGACGAGCAGCTATGATTTTAATCCATGGCTTATATTCTTTTTAAGGTCACTACAAAAGCAAAAATTTCATCTTGAACAAAAGGTGTCACATGAAAAAGTGTTAAATCTCTATTTACCACCACTTTCTGCTAAAGTATTAGCACTACTCAGCAAACATGGACGTCTTACAATTAAGGATTTGGAAAATATTACTAAAGCAAACTGCAATACCTTAAAGAAGCACGTATCTAATCTCGTAAAGAGTAATCACATCACTCAGCATGGAAAAGGCAAAGCAACCTGGTATGTAATATAGAGCTCAATAGGATATGTATTCATTTTGAATTGTTAAATTATTCAGCTATAGAATATAGATCACAGCTGTACAAACATTGTAGTTTGAGCCCACTAGATCCCAGTGCCCTATTCTTGTCATCCCAGTGCCCAGACACTGGGATCCAGAAAAGTTTGCTTGTAAGCAAGCAAACTAGCATAGAAAGTGGTTACAACGTTTTCGATGAGATTGCAGAAAGGCTAGATTCCAGACTGGAATGACATCGTTCACTATGTACCATATTGCAATAGTTGTGGTCAAGGCACTGGGATCTGAAATTGCAGTGTTCGTACAGCTATAGAATATAGATCAGAAGTGACAGAGCTTAAAAAAAGGCCTAACATTCTTAATAAACGTAAAAAGCTTTATGAAAATCAGAGTTGGAGTAATAGGCTGCTTAGGCAGAATGGGCAAAAAAATACTCAATGAATTAATTACAAATACCAAAGTGGAAATAGCAGGTGCTGTTGCCCGTTCAGGCAGTAAGTACATAGATTCAGATATTGGACCAATTATAGCCAATCTAGGAATCAAGGTTACAAGTTCTATTAGTGGCATATTTGAGTCATCTGACGTTGTAATAGATTTTACAACTAAAGAATGTATGTTAGACTGCCTTAAAGCAGCTGTAAAATTTAAAACACCGCTGGTTAGTGGCACAACTGGAATAGAAGGTGTCGATTTGAAAGAATATGCTGCTGAAGTTCCAATATTATGGTCAGCAAATATGAGTGTTGGGGTTAATGTGTTGCTGAAATTGGTAAAAAAAGCTGCTGAGCTTTTAGGTAATGAATATGACGTTGAGATTTGGGAAATGCATCATAACTTAAAAAAGGATTCACCATCTGGAACAGCTATAGAACTTGGCAAAACAATTGCTAACGCTTCAAAAGTGGATTTTCAGTCCAATCAATATTTACATAGTGGTTCAAACATAAGGAAAAAGGGGGGAATAGGTTTTGCAGTATCTCGTGGAGGTGGAGTAATAGGAGATCACAGCGTGATGTTTGTTAATTCTGATGAACGGATAGAACTAAACCACAAAGCAATTGATCGCACAACATTTGCTAGAGGAGCTGTTCAAGCAGCAGTATGGCTATACGAAAATAAAAGAGAAATTCCGGGGCTCTATTCAATGCAGGATGTGATATGAGCAATACACGTGCCTCTGTTAAAGATTTAAATCTCTGGTACGGCTCTAAGCAAGTTTTATTCGATATAAATTTGAATATTTATAAAAGAAAAGTTACTACTTTTATCGGACCATCCGGGTGCGGTAAATCAACATTTTTGCGTTGTTTTAATCGTATGAATGACTATGTACCAGGTTGCAAAACTGTTGGTGAATTAGATATCGATGGGCTGGGTGATATATATTCACGCGATATGGATGTTGTACTACTTAGAGCAAAAGTTGGTATGGTATTTCAAAAGCCAAATCCTTTTCCAAAATCAATATATGATAATGTTGCTTATGGGCCAAAATTGCATGGTATGGCGAAGGATAAGCAAAAATTGAATGAGATGGTGGAAAATAGTTTAACCAAGGTTGGTTTATGGGAAGAATTGAAGGACAGATTGCAAGATAGCGCACTCAATTTATCCGGTGGCCAACAACAGAGGCTATGCATCGCTCGCGCAATTGCAGTGAAGCCAACTATTTTATTAATGGATGAACCGTGCTCTGCTCTTGATCCAATGGCAACCAATGCAATCGAAAATCTTATACAAGAGCTGAAATTAAGATTTACTATAATTATGGTGACTCATTCAATGAAGCAAGCTAAAAAGTTATCTGATAGTGTAATTTTCTTTCATAATGGCAGAATTGTTGAGTCTGGAAGCACTCAAGAAATATTCGAAAATGCTCAATCTCCCTTAACAAAGGAGTATATCCTGGATCATTAAATTTCTGACCTTACCCAGAAAAAGTGGAGAGAAAGAAAAGAGTTTTTTCGGGTAAAATAGAATTTTGGAGGATTAGAAATGGTAAGAGAATATACAGCAGAATTCAAATTGGAAGCTGTTAAACTGGCAAATGAACAAAGAAAGGCAGGTCAAACAATTACAAAAATAGCAAAGAATTTAGGAATAAAGGGTGGTTTATTAGGAAAATGGATAAAGAAACACAACGAAAAAAAGTCGGCAGCAGATGCATTTCCAGGTAGAGGTAACATGGCTCCTTACGACAAAGAGAGGTTTGATTTACAAAGCAAGAGTAACAAGGGAAAGAGACATTTAAAAAAAAGCCCTGGCCAGTCAAAAAGAGTAAAATATTTTTTTATATAGTAACTGCTATAAAGTACAGGAATTATGTAGGATTTTCTGCTAGTGGCTACTATAAGTGGACCACAAGAAAAATAAGCAGTAGAGAATCAGCAAATAAAGAGCTACTCGAAGCTATTCAAAAAATATATCAAGTTTCTAAATGTAGATATGGAGCTCCTAAAATTCATGCTGAATTGAAGGCTTTGGGTAAAAGTTGCAATTTGAAAACGGTGCAAAGTATTATGCAGAAAAATGACATCAGGGCTATACTGAAAAGAAAGTTTAAAATTAAAAAACAACAAACAGATAATAGAGCTGTAGCTCCCAATATATAGCTCTTTTTACAATAATCCGAACAGACCGTAATATGCTACTGGCCTGCTATAGCCATAAACACATATCTTATCGCATTCGGACTATTATAAGAAAGGCTATACTAGATCAAAACTTTATTGTTGATCAACCAAATAAAGTATGGGATTACTTACATCAAAACCAAGGAGGGATGGCTATATTTGGCAGCAATAATTCTCACGTATGGTAGTTAATGAGTAGTGCAATAAATAAACAATTGGTTATGAACTCTTTATTAATGGCCATTAATAGGCGTAAACCTGTTAAAAATCTACTGCTGCACAGTGACCAAGGTTCACAATATACTGCGCAAGGGTATCAATATCTCTTAGCTGTAAAGAATATAGATGAGTAATAAAGGCTGTTGTTACGACAATTCTGTTGCAGAAAGCTTCTTTAGCTCATTGAAAAGAGAAATACTTATTGATACTTCACAACACTCTGCTCAACAAACTAGAACTGTAATATTTGAATACATAGAAATTTTTTATAACAAACAACGTCACTATTAACTATTGCATTCCAGAACAATTTGATGCATCATTCTTTTTGTAAAAAACATTCCACACTTTCTCTCCACTTTTTCTGGGTAAGGTCACTTTTCCACTGATCATATTTAATCGCCATAACTTTACTCCTACTTTAACAATATTTTAATTATCATATATTATGGCAAGAAAGTCAACCCTACCTAATTTTGCTTAGTAAGCACACTAACTATGAAACAATCTATATTACCATCAAAAACAGAATTTATATTGCCCACTTCATGTCCGGTTCTTAAATCCTTCACCATTTGATATGGATGCATAACGTACGATCTGATCTGATTGCCCCAGCCTATATCGCATTTTTTACCATATTCTTCAGCCATTTTCTGTTCTTTTTTTTCCAGTTCAATTTGGTATAAACGTCCTTTAAGTAATTTTAACGCCTCATCTTTATTTCTGTGTTGAGAACGACCATTTTGGCATTGAACTACAACACCAGTTGGAATATGCGTAATGCGTACCGCACTTTCAGTCTTGTTCACATGCTGACCGCCTGCTCCGGAAGCACGGTAGGTGTCGATCTTTAGATCCTTTTCATCCACAGCAATATCAATTGAATCTTCTATCACTGGAGTTACTCCTACACTTGCAAAACTGGTATGACGTTTACCATTTGCATCAAATGGCGATATTCTAACCAGCCTGTGAATTCCACTTTCACTTTTTGCCCACCCATAAGCTTTTTCTCCAACGATTTTTATCATTGCAGACTTTATACCAACTGACTCTCCTTCTAATTTTTCTACAACTTCAACTTTAAAGTTGTGATAAATTTCTGCCCACCTTATATACATGCGCATCAGCATTTCAGCCCAATCATTGCTCTCGGTTCCGCCAGCTCCTGAGTGGATTTCTAAAAAGCAGTTATTATTATCTGCTTCACCAGTAAATAAGGACTCTGTTTCTTTATACTTGATTAATTTCTCTAGCTTAGCTAATTCATTTTCAACTTCAGAGAAAAATTCTTCATCATTTTCATCAATAGCAGACTTCATTAAGCTGATGGCATCGTTGTAATCGCTTTCCAGCTTTAAAAACGACTCTACGTCATTCTTAATTTTAGAACGTTCTTTTAAAACTTCTTGTGCTTTTTGGTTATCTTGCCATAGGTCATCATTCGACGCTTGGGAGTCAAGCTCTTCAAGGCGCAACTTTAATTTTTCTATGTCAAAGACACCTCCTGATAAGAGAAATACTTTTATTTAAGCTTTGAAAGTGTTCAAGAATTTCTGGATAAGTTTTCATTATACTTTAGATTTTAATATATTTACTATCAATAACAATAACAGTAAACAAAATAGAAATTTAACCATATGATAGTTAATTTAAATAATTTCATTATACTTTAATGTTTAAGGAAATCAAGCGCGTATATTTATTAAAAAACAAGGTAAAGTAATGAATATTGAAATAAGTTCCCATTATGGTTTAGACAAAAAGGCTATTGATGACTTAATAGAGTCACTTGATAACGAGGAGCTAGAGAATGTTCGTAATATTGTAAAAACGATAGACAGTGTTCAGTTAGCTTATTTTTTATCTACTTCGATCAGTGATCACAGGGAGAAATTAGTTAATATCCTCGATCAACATTTGTTAAGTGATGCCCTAGTGCATGTAGTGCCAGATTTACAAATAGAGATCATAGAAACATTGGGAATAGAAAATACAGCAAAGTTACTAATGCTCCTTGATGTAGAAGATATAGTAACCATAGTGAAAGATTTAGATAGAAAGTCTGTAGAAAATATACTTTACTATTTGCCCAGCAAAACTCAGAAATCGGTAGAGGAGTTGCTATCATATCCAGAAGAAAGTGCAGGAAGGTTAATACATAAAGATATGGTTATAGCTCCATATTATTGGACAATAAATCAACTGACAGAATTTGTGTGCAACTATAAAAAAATACCAGAAAAATTTCACCAGATATTCATTATCAACTCAAAATTAGAGCCTATAGGCAGTGTTAATTTAAATAAGGTAATATCTCACTCAGGAGACACAATAATAAAAGAGATAATGGATCATGACATAAAAATCATTAAAACTGGAATAGACCAAGAGGAAGTAGCAAGAATATTTAAAGATTACTCTCTATTATCGGCTCCGGTAGTAAATAAGAATGGTAAAATTATTGGTGTGATCTTAATTGAAGATGTGATAAAAGTTGTTCAACAAGAAACAGAAGAGGATGTACTCAAAATAAGCGGTGTATCTTCTAAAGCCGATATAAATGCCCCTATACATAAAACTATAATTAAAAGGCTACCTTGGTTACTGTTTAACCTCTTAGCTGCAACAATGTGTTCCATAGTAGTTGGCTTTTTCGATGATGTAATAAAAAGTTTTATAGTGCTGCCAATAATCATGCCGATAATTGCATCAATGAGCGGAAATGCAGGATCCCAAACAGTAACGCTAACCATCCGGGCAATCGCAACAAAATATCTAACTGAGCAAAATGCAAAAAGAATACTGATGAAAGAATTTTTAATAGGTCTTATAAACGGGGTGATCTTATCTACTATTTCATTAGTAGTGTTAGCAATAAGGTTTCACAACTTCAAAGTGGAGATGATTTTTGTGGTCTCCATGATTATGATGTCAATTATTGCAACGTTCATCGGAACTTTCATTCCTATAATGCTTCACCGTTTAAAGTCTGACCCTGCCGTTTCTTCTTCAATCCTAACATCGGCAACAACTGATATTCTCTCAGCTTTTATATTTCTTGGTTTAGCTACGATCTTTTTATTAAATAGCTAATACTATCTATAGCTATACCGCCGCGAACCGTCATGCCGCGATTCATTCGCGGTATCTCTTAGCATAGATCCCGCTAACAAGTAGCGGGATGACGAGAAAGGGGCTACTTGGATGACATTCTTCCTGGTGTGCCCAAATCACAATGTTCGTACATCTGTGGATTTATTCGCGGTATAGATATCGCTAACGAGTAGCGGAATGACGGTTTTTCAAATTGTCGTAAGTCAGTTTAGCTATAATATCAAGTTTCACCAACTATTTCTCTCTATTAAATAAGAATAAATTACCTATACAAAAATAGATTGGCAATATTTCAAGTCTGCCAAGCAGCATTAAAAACGATAGAAATAATTTTACTTCATTACTGAAAGAAGAATAGTTACCTGAAGGGCCTATTAAATTACTAAATCCTGGACCAGAGTTTGTAAGCGTTGCAGAGACTGAGCTGACGCTAGTTATAAAGTCCGCATTGCTTAAGTAAGACATCACTATTGATGAAATGGTAAACGTTAACATGAAAATTGCAAAAAATATAAAGACAGAATGAACTTCATCATTCTCCAGGGTTTTTCCATTGAACTTTACTCCATTGTCTGCGCCTGGGTTTAATAAAAGGTAAAAGTAATTTCTTATAGACCTTAAAAGAACAATCAAGCGGAAGATTTTGACACCACCACTTGAAGAACCGCTACATCCACCAACAAAGGTGAGAAAAAAAGCTAAGACTGAAATGAAACTCCAATCTATATGATTACAGATTGCATAACCAGTTGACGTAATCAAGGAAGTGATGGTAAATGTGCTGCATCTAAATGATAATGACACTCCTAAATCAACATTTTTATACAACCAAAAACAAGCAAATAAAGATGAAACAATAGCTATCTTAAAAAAGTAAGAGACCTGTTCATCATAGCAAATGTCTAATCGTCTTATAATTTTTAAATAGCTAAGAAAAGGCAGAGAACCCAAAATCATAAAAACGATCGTTATGGCTTCTAGTATGGGATTATTATAGTGCCCTATAGAATCATTATAGTTAGCAAATCCACCAGTTGATACAGAAGACATTCCGTGGCATATTGCATCAAACAGTGGCATACCAGCTAGATAATAGGAAAATATACATAACAAAATTAGGCCATAATATATTGCCGTAACATGAATTACTACGCTTCGCGTATTCGGCAACTTCCTTTTGGTAGCATCTGAATACTCAGAATAAAGTAAATTATTTATGCTGAGAACCTTAAACATAGGAAAAACTGCAATTCCTAAAGTGATTACACCAAAACCCCCCATGCCATGTAGCATTGCTCTCCATAGCAGTATTCCTGGAGATTGTTTTTCAATATCATTAAATATAGTTGCTCCTGTGGTTGTGATGCCAGATATCGTTTCAAACAATGCATCAACATAGCTCAGATTATCAAAATAGAAAGGAATAGCTGCAAACAGAGACAAGGCAATCCAGGTGCAACTAGTAATCGCAAAAATTGCTGGCATTCCATGCAATCTACTCAATTTACCGAACAAAATAAAAGTTACGCCAGATGTGCAGGTAATTATGAATCCAGCGAGAAAATTTTTCCATTCGTAGCTGAGATACTTATTGGTAATAGCAGGAATAAGCATTGCTAAGCTAAACAGCAATAGGAATATTCCCACAATAAATACAATTGAACGCAAATTTTGTAAACGTTGATGATTTTTCATAGAGTTACTTCCTCGCTATACAAAGCCATAAAAGCTACTCTAACGTCAAGCATTTTGTTGGCCTTTATTAACAATATACTTGATTTACTTGTAAATATGTGTGATAATTAAATTTTTATTAGAGGTAAGATATGGTTGAATTAACTAATGCACAAGAAGAAATTCTAGGTTCATTAAGACAGGCAGTCCAGGATAACAATTCTCAAGAAGTCAAGAACATATTCGACAATAATGAACATAATAATATACAAGCAGTTTTGAGCCACGAGGGGACTTTGACTAGTGACAAAGGTACCATTTTAAATGATGTTATTGACTGTTCTAATGCTAGCGTTAGCACTAAAGTAAAGATCATTGAACTAATTTGGAAGGAAGCTGATCAAAAAACTCGTGATTTTTTGTGTTGTTGTACAATAGATAATTTTCGAAGATTTGGCAGTTATAACATACCTGCTCTTAAAACAGTTATTCAAGAAATGGAAGAGCACAAGAGGGTAATGGATTATGTAAATAACTTCCATGTAGTATGTACATCTTACTATTACCCACAAATATAAATGGACATAAAAATAAAGTATTACAACATTAAAGTTTGCAAACATTGAGGGTAAAAAATGGCAAACAGGAATAATGAATGGGCTGAAAATGAATTTGGAGATGCTGTACTTGGAGATAAAAGGTTAACTGACCGATTAGTAAATATTGCTGATAGTTTTACAAGTTTACCTGAAAGCTCAATCAATCAGGCGTGTGGAAGTTGGTCAGAAGCAAAAGCAGCATATCGTTTTTTTCAAAATGAGAACGTGAAAGAAGGCGATATTCTAGCTTCACACGTTGCTAAAACAGTTGAAAGAACAAAAGCCCATAAAAAAATTTTTGTGATCCAAGATACAAGTTATATTTCATACACAGACCATGAAAAAACAAGTGGATTGGGAGTTATTACAAGAAAACATAGTCAAGGTATTATAATGCATACAGCTCTAGCTGTTAGTATAGAAGGTTTGGTACTAGGGATACTAGATCAAAAAATTTATTCAAGACCTGAAGAATCTGAAAACATAAAAAAAAAGAACAATGACAGTATCCGCATTGAAGATAAAGAGAGTATAAAATGGTTAGAAACTTTAAGCAACACAAACAACATTATTGATTCAACTCAAACTGAGACTATAACTATATGCGATAGAGAAGCAGATATATATGAGTTTTTTGAGCTTGCACATAATCTTAATTCGGCAGTGTTAGTTAGAGCTTCCAAAGATAGGGCAGTAAATAGAAAATCTCGATATCCTGAAAAAGGTGAGCAGAAGTTATGGGAATTTATTAAATCCTCTCATTGTGCAGGTACGGTAAAAGTTGAAGTTCCTGCAAAAGATAATAAGCCAAAAAGAACAGCACATTTGGAAGTTAGATTCGGAAAGTTTATTATGCATCCATCTAAGAATAGTATTAGGCATAAGACAGAAGAATTACTTAAATTACCACACTATGCAGTTTACGTTGTTGAAAAAGACTTTCCTTCTGAAACAAGTCCGCTAGAGTGGATGCTTTTAACAAATCTTCCAGTCAATACCTTTGATGAAGCTGTTGAAAAAGTTAGGTGGTATTGTCTTAGATGGAAAATAGAAATATTACATAAAATTTTAAAATCTGGTCTCAAAGTTGAAGAATGTAGGCTTGGAACAGCAGAAAGGTTGATGCGATATTTAACAGTAATGAGTATTATTGCTTGGAGAATTTTCTTTATTACAACAATTGCAAGAATTGATCCAACATTACCGTGTACTACCTTATTAGCCGAAGAAGAATGGAAAGTTCTATATGTAAAAATACATAGAAAACCATGTTCAAATGCAACTCCTACTATAAAAGAAGCTGTTTCATGGATTGCTCAACTTGGAGGACATTTGGCTAGAAAAAATGATCTAGAACCAGGCCCCATTACTATTTGGAAAGGATGGAGACGTCTCTTTGATCTAGCAGAAGGATGGCGACTTGCTCACGAACTTTATATTTGTGGGTAATAGTAAGTATGTACATCTCTTGATTCTAATGGCAATATTAACTGGAAACACATTGAAGAAGCATTCGACTATGGTGACGATCAGGAGAAAGTTTTTACACGTTTAGTGGGACAAAGCTCTAATAAAAATCTCTTGAGGGAAAATGTATTCTCGGATTCTGAAGAAGTAGAAGAAGCAGAAGTAGTAAAAGTGATAAAATTCCTTGAACTTTTCTACCAAAAAACTCCTGAGAAGTTTCGTCAATCCCTTTTTGGGCTTTCTGATAACAACACAGGTGGTTTTACGTTTTTGCTTCGCAATGGCCTAGAAAATTTTAAAGACCAACCGGAATTATACAAATTGTTCAACGACTTTATTCAAAAAGTTGACAATGACCTCAATGAACATGTGTCCGAAAAGCTTATAAAAGAACAAGCAAGAGAAGATGCAGAGTATATACGGAAATTAAAAGAACAAGAAACCGGAACCCCAGAAAAAAACGATACAACCTTCTGGAGTGAACACAAAGGGAAGATTGCTCTAGGCGTTTTTGGACTATGCGTAGTTGGTGCTATTGCAGCCTATGTGCTGGCATATCCTGTAGTTGCATTAGTTTTAGAAGTTTCAGCAGTTTCAGCATTGGCTGTACTAGCTTATATTGGAGGAGTTTGTGAGAAATCAGAAAGCCCAAATACGAAAAGCTCGGACCCGGTTGTTTCTGGGTGTTGCAACAACGCAGAACTGTCTAATTAGTAATCCATTGTCATCCCAGCGCGCCGCGCTGGGTCTGACTACGCTAGAACAAAGAATATAAAAGAAACGTTGCCGTCACGTTATATCATAAACCTTTGCTGAAGCTTTCTTTATATCTTCACTTGAAAGTGGAATTAGACCAAGCCTAGATAGGTACCCATCTTCAATGCCGATCGAATCTATAATTTCTTTTATGAATTCTCTTAATCCATCAACAGTATCCAGGTGTTCTTTCTTTATATAAAGGTATAGAGGTCTTGCTAATATATATTTTCCCGATGATATATTTTCGTAAGTTGGCTCAATTCCTGCAATTGTGCTCCCTTGTATTTTATCTTGATTCCTCATTAAAAAGCTAAAACTAAATATCCCTAAAGCGTTCTTGTTACTTTTCAATTTTTGTATTATTATGTTTTCATTAATTCCAACTTCTATATACCTTCCGTCATCCCTTATATTACCACATGCTTGCTTTCTTTCTTCCTGATCTTTATAATTCTCTTTGAAAATTCTCGAGTTCATGCATGAATATTGATCAAGCATAATAGAATTAACCAAAGTTTCGTATGTGCCTGTATTTTGATGTGGACCATAAATTTCAATTTCTGTTTTTGGTAAGGCTTGATTTACATCAGACCAAAACTTCTTATTATTTTTTACTAATTTATCATTTTCTTGAGAATATGCAGATAAAGTTTCAAATAAGTCCTTCTTTGTGAAATCAAATCTATGGCTTTGATTTGAATTTGCAATGACAACTCCATCATAGCCAATGATGATTTCTATCACTTCATTAATTTTATTCCTTTTACATAGTTCTCTTTCTACTTCCTTCATAGGGCGAGATGAAGTGGTGATGTCTGGAGTGTCTTCCCCTATTCCTGAGCAAAACATTTTGAATCCTGATCCGCTTCCTATCGATTCCACAACTGGAGTCTTAAAGGAGAATACACGGTTGAACTCTTCGGCTATAAACGAGATAAAAGGAAAAACAGTTGAAGATCCAACAATTCTGATGTATTTCCTGGCATCAGCATTTGATAGCGGCGTGAATAATACGAATACAAAAATCAGGAGAAAGTTTCTAAGCATTATTTTTAGTTAAGAACATAAATCTAATTATTGTAACAAAACATCAAACTGAAAAGCTTTAATTGCATGACAAAAGCTACAGTTTACATTTAAATTTTATTTTATATTATTGTAAGTATTACACAACTTTAAGGAACAGTTATGGCAGTTATGCCAGATAAATGGATAAGAGAAAAAGCTGAAAACTTTGGAATGATAGAGCCTTTTGTGAATCACAAAAGCAGCAAAGGTGTTATATCTTTCGGACTATCATCTTACGGTTACGATGCAAGAGTGGATAATAAATTTAAAATTTTTACTAACGTTAATTCAGCCATCGTGGACCCTAAAAATTTTTCTGAGAATAGTTTTATAGATAAAGAAACAGACGTATGCATAATTCCGCCAAATAGTTTTGTGCTTGCAAGTACAGTGGAATATTTTCGTATACCAAGGAATGTACTGGTCATTTGTGTTGGTAAATCAACTTACGCAAGATGTGGAATTATAGTAAACGTTACTCCCTTAGAACCTGGATGGGAAGGTCATGTCACACTCGAATTCTCAAACACCACTCCGCTTCCCGCGAAAATTTACGCTAATGAAGGCGCATGCCAATTCGTATTTTTAAGCGGCGAAAGTGAGTGTGAGAAATCATATGATGATATGAAAGGAAAATATATGAATCAGCATGGTATCACTTTGCCGTTAGTTAAGTGATTACTTTAGGTAAAGCGTGATATTGTTTTATTGTACTGAAGATTACTAAAATGAGTTTTAACTAATTTGTCGCATTCTTTATCACCTAAAACTGCACGTGCAGAGTGGTTTTTAAATGACTCTACATAGCTTGAAAAGAAATTTGTAGAAGGATTACTTAAAGCTTCTGCAACTTCTTTTTTTTCTTTATCATTGGAAAGCTGATTAAATAGTTCTTCTCCCTTTTTTTGCAGCTCATTTTCAAATGCCCGCTTTATAATATTATTATCTGCTTTTTGCAAGAAGGAAAACTCTTCAAAAATGTACAAGGAAGAGACAATACTGTTAAAGGTGCCAGTAAAACATGTACTTGAACCACGACCATCACGCACTCCGTATTCTGTTTGTGATTCTACTAAATGTTTAACCAATTGATATTTTCTCTGTGATATGCAGGTATTAATATCTATATTATTTGCTCTAGTTTGATCGTTGCAAGCCTTCCAAACTAAATTTAAAACTTGCTTCAATGTTAACCCGCTTCCACTATGTGTATCAGGGTTATTTTTTATACGCTTCAAGCACTCAAGTGCATGTTTTTTCTCATCTTCTGTAAGTTGATCTTTATCTGCAGCTTTTTGTGTGCCATTTGCTATGCACTCTAACTGATCAATAAATCCTTCTATTTCCTCTATAAACTTATCATCAACATCAGGTTCACCATAGTTTTCTCTTAGCTTTTGAATGTTAATACTGATTGCATTATTTACATCAGTATCATGTGTTGTTTGTGGGACACGTGCTGCCTCCATAAATGCTTCAGCTCTTTGCTCTAACCATTCTGGTGCTTTGCCTCCTGCAAGATGATACAGTTTATCCAATGCCATGAAGGCTAGAATAAAGACTAGGGCCGAGATAATGAGCATTATAAGTAATACTATAAATAAACCTGTGATTAGCCACCTTACAGGAGCTAGCAGAATTTCTTTTGCTTTTTTTAATTTTGACGGTCTTTGTATGTTGTCTGGTGTATTTACTACTGCTGGCATAATTAGTTTAAGTTAATATCAATATTATTAATATACTATATTTTTTCTTATTTTGTCAACCCAAATTTCTACTTCCGCACTTTTTCATTGTTGCTTACAATGATTATAGCTACATGATTTACTCATGTATTTTTCCTGATTAAAAACTTCAATTATTCATTGTAAGCTGCTGAATCTCCTACTATTTAGTGGCAAATTGTTATCCAAGTGGCTGTAAAACGACAAATTCGTCATTCCGCTACTAGTTAGCGGAATCTATGCTAAGAGATACCGCGAATGAATCGCGGTATGACGGTTCGCGGCGGCATAACGATAAGCTCGTCATCCCGCTGCTTGTTAGCGGGATCTATCCGTGGCGGCATGACGTAGAGCCTACATTAACTATAGAAACAAAAAGGAGGATTATCATGTCTACAATAATTTTATCATCAATTTTCGGTCAAGCAGGCAGCATTTTTGGGCCAATTGGCCGGATTATCGGCTCAGAACTTGGTGCTCTTCTTGGTGCACAGCTAGATGGGGCAATGTTCGGCCTTGAAGCCGAGCAAAAAGTAACGCATGGGGCAAGGCTAAAAAATCTGCAAGTTCAAACCTCAACCTACGGCAGAACGATCCCAATTATCTATGGCACTGCTCGTGTTGCGGGGAATATTATTTGGGCACAGCCAATAAAAGAAGAGGCGATAACCACCAAAAGTAAAATTGGAAGAGGTATGAACGTTACATATAATTACTATGCAACGCTTGCAATTGCGATCTGCAAGGGGAAAGTAGAAAAATTAAACAGAATCTGGGCAGATACAACATCACTTAGCTTTGATGAAATAGATTATACTTTTTACAGCGGCAGAGAAGACCAAAATCCTGATCCATTTATGTCATCAATTGAAGGAGAGGGGAATGTGCCGGCTTATAGGGGAATATCTTACATAGTCATCAAGAATTTTCCTTTAGCAGACTATAATAATCATGTTCCGGTATTTACGTTTGAAGTGCAAACTGCAGTAAAGTCAAATGAATTTTCAGTAGCAAAAAATATTCGGAATATCAATATAATACCAGGCTCAGGAGAGTTTGTATATGATACAAAAATACAGAAGAAAATCGCGCAAGAGAAAATAAGCAGCAACCAATATATCCCATATGGGCTGGCGCAAAGGGTAAATCACAACAACCACACTAAAAAGAGCGATGCAATGCTTTCTTTGGATCAATTAAAGGGAGATTTACCAAATGTTGAGTGGGTATCGGTAGTAGTCAATTGGTTTGTGAATGATCTGAACATTAAAGATTGTAAAATATATCCTGCAGTTGAATTTCAAGATGATTCCGCAATATTACCTGATGATTGGCAAGTAGGGGGTGTAACCAGAGATAATGCTCAGCTAATTTCAAAAGATGCGAGTGGAAACCCAAGGTATGGTGGCACAGTTAGTGATGCAGCGTTGATAAGATATATAGAAGAGCTACACAGCAGAGGCTACAAGGTGATGCTCTATCCAATGCCCTTACTTGATACAAAGAACAAAGAGTGGCGAGGAAGGTTGAGCGGGACTCCTGAAGATATAAGTGATTTTTTTAAGAATCAGTACAACAAATTTATAGAGCATTATGCAAGCATTGCCAAACAAACTAAAGTGGAAGGGTTTATCATTGGTTCTGAATTTGCGCAACTTACCAAAATCAGGGATGAACAAGGGAATTACCCTGCCGTTATAGAGCTGGTCAAGCTTGCAAAGCGAATAAAACTTCAGCTTGGAAAAGAAGTAACGGTAACTTACGCTGCTGATTGGAGTGAATACCATTCATATGATGGTTGGTATAATATGGATGAACTGTGGTCTTCAGAGTACATCGACGTTGTTGGCATAGATGCTTATTTTCCACTGACTGATGGTCCAGAGCCTCCTTTTGGCTATTCTGCGGAAGATGTAATGGGTGGTTGGAGCAGTGGAGTGGGGTATGATTATTTCTATGATTACTCAAAGGGTGAGCCTGAAAGAGTAAAGTATAACGACAGCAGGTATGCGTGGAAAAATATAGAGAAATGGTGGAGTGAAACTCACACAAATCCTGACGGTAGCAAAACGAAATGGCAACCAAAGATGAAAAAAATATGGTTTACTGAGTATGGATTTCCCAGTATGAACGGCTGCACTAATGAGCCAAATGTGTTTGTTGACAAAGGCAGCATAGAGAGCAAATATCCACGATATTCAAACGGAGAGGTGAGCTTTCTTTCGCAAAAAATTGCAATTGAAGGAACGCTAAAAAAGTGGCAAAGCTCAGAAATGGTAGAAAAAATGTTTCTCTGGGCATGGGATGCAAGGCCATTTCCTTACTTTCCCAATTTATGTGATGTGTGGGCTGACTGCCATAACTGGCAAACAGGACATTGGATTCAGGGAAAGCTTTCACAACTTAATATTTCCGATGTTTTATCGGATCTGTTACAAAAAACAGGTTTAAAAAGCAATCAGTTCGATACAAGCAACGTCAAAGGGTTATTGTCTGGGTATGTGATAAACGACCAGCAACCCGTACGTTCAATTATTAAAATGCTGCAAAGTTGCTATTTTTTTGATGTGGTTGAACAGGACTCTAAACTGAAATTTGTCCAAAAGGGCAGGGGAGTTACGACTGGAATACCAATTGGTGAAATGGTTTTCAGTAACAATTCAAAACTTGCTAATATCAGTCAATTAGATTTAAACAATAAAGTTAACGTCGTTTATTTTAATCGCAATTTTGGCTATCCAATTGATGTTAAATATGCTGAGTTGCCAAAGCAAGGCGCTGCTATAACAGTTGAAATACCGCTCATTATGGAGGAGGGAGAGGCGCAAAATATAGCTGAGGTTTTACTTTATTCTTCGTGGCAAGAGAGAAATATATACAATTTCAAGCTGCCGATAAAATATGCGTGGCTTGTGCCAAGTGATGTAATAACGATTTTAGACGGTGAGAAAAAGCATACGGTGAGAATTATAAAAACAAAATTCGAAAGCATGTCCATTCAAGTAATTGGCGTTGGTTATGATCACTCTATATATAAGCTTTCTTTTCCTTCAACAAGGTCACTTATGCTGAAGGAATACCCTTCCTCTCACATTAGCAAAACCATCGTAGAAATGATAGATTTACCGGATATTAAAGGTAATAGTGCAAGCTTTACTTTAATTAGTGAGGAAAAGAATTGGAAGGGAGCAACACTCTTTATTTCGTACAACGATAAGGATTATAAGCCTATTGCAAGCACAAACAAGCAGTCTACTTACGGATATGTAATGGAATCTACCGACGAGGGGCTTATAGTAGTGTTACGTTTTGGAAACATAACTTCAATTGCGGACTCAAATTTAGCACTGGTTGGAAAAGAGATAGTAAAATTTCAGAGTGCCGAACTTATAGATAAAAATAAATATAAGCTTAGCAATCTAATTAGAGGGCAAGAAGGCACTAAAGAGTATCAGCACACTGCAGGTGAAAAATTTGTTCTACTTGATGATTCAATAATATCTTTCGAAGTGCAAAGGGGAAAAAAGTTTTACCTAAAAGCAGTGACTTACGGTGACTCGCTGGAAAATACGGAAGTGAAAGTGATAAATTCATTTAGTAATTGAAATTTAATAAAGTAAGTGCTAGAATTAATATACAGGTATTAATGGTAGAGATATAACATGTCAAAGGAAATGGTCAATGCGTTGAAAGCTGAAGTGAAGAAGCTCAAATATGCTGATTTCAAAGCTAACACTTGGGACGAAGTAATTTCTGGTGAGGGAACATATAAGGATCTTAATAGAACACACGGCCTTGCTATTAACGGACAAAAAATAACTAACGAATTTATTAACGATCTGTATTCAAACCATAAAAATCTAATTCTACGGGATGAAAACGGAAAAGGGAATTATCGTCCATTTCTCAGACAAATTTTTACAGAAATGTTTAAACACGTTGGTGCAACAATTCCCAATAACTCTATTATTGAGGAGTTAATAAATAACTATTATCAGGGCGGATATACTCATTTTCTTCCTAATGATATGAGTCAAGCTCTTGGATCTTTTCATTTGTCAACGCAAAGCAACTGTATGACAAGAGAGTATATTATGGATTGTCGTGAACCCAATTGTATAAAGCTTAGTTTTAGCATGAAATATACAAAAATGCTTAACTATAATGATTATACATATATCGAAACACCAGGTTTTTGCAGTTCAGCGGAGTTTAAACTGAAATGTGAAGATAAAAATGTAACATATGAAGATGGTAAAGTACTTCTTACCATTCCTAAAGAGCTAAAAAACTACAAAGTAAGTGGTAAGAATTTGTTTGATGTTATTGTTGAATATTTTCAGAAGCTTTGCGAAAAATTGGGCTTTAAATTTGAGACAAAAGTGGAACATAGCCTTGGTGAACCACTAAAGGTAGTAAGTGAGGCAAATGCATCTTCTGTTGAAGACTTAAAGCTTAAAGTGAATAATCAAAGGTAAAATATTGAAATTCGTGCTTTTCATGATTTTAGCTTAAGATTTCAGTGTCCGCTACTCGAATGACATCGTTTACTATGTAACATTGTACTTATACTAATGAAAAAAATACATTATAATTAAGCATATTTACCAATAAATCATTAAGTGAAAACAGCTCTTTCGCAAAATATCATCTCTCTTATTATGATATTGTCTGTAGCAATTGTCGATATGGCAACTGACCTATACTCAGTTGCACTACCAAGCATTGCCAATTATTTTAAAGTAGAAGGCAGTGTAGTGCAGCTTACAATTAGCTTGAATCTAGTTGGATTTGCGGTGTCTGGATTAATTTATGGTCCATTATCGGACCATTATGGTAGGCGTCCAATGATGCTGATTGGTATGACAATTTTTACTTTGGCAAGTGTCATGTGTTATATAGCCGACAGTATTGCGCTCTTGATACTAATTCGCTTCATACAAGGAACAGGGGCTGGTGTTGCAGGTGTTGTTGGGTATGCAGCAATAAGGGATATGTACTCGGGTAGTGAATACTCGAGAGTAATTTCAAAATTAAATATGGTTGTGGCACTCTCACCTGGAATAGCTCCAGTGGTGGGCAGTTATATAATTTCACATGGTTATCATTGGAAATTTTTGTTTTTTATTATGTCACTTGCAGCAATTGCTATGCTTATTTTTATCTACTTTAAGTTACAAGAAACACTCACTGTAAATAAAAATGAAACCAGTATAACCAACATAACTACTAATATCTGCAAGCAATACATATCAATATTTAGAAATTATCGTTTCCTTGGGTTTTCAGCCATTCATGGATTAACTTTCATGTGGCTTTGGGCATACGTTGCTAACTATCCTTTCATATTTGAATCAATGGGCATTGAAGTACAGTATTTTGGCTACCTCATATCGATCATAGTCATATTTTACATAATTGGAACTTTAATTAACAGGAGATATGTGCCGAAAATAGGGGTGAGTAAAATGCTAATAATAGGTTTGGTGTTACCGATAATATCCGATAGTTTATTGGTATATTTTTATTTCGCGGACAAGTTGAATATATTCATTCTTCAAACTGTTTGGATTCCAGCCAATATCGGACTTGCATTAATAATAAGCAATAACGTAACCTCTGCTTTAGAAACGATCAAAGGTATAGGGCTTGGTAGTGCAGTCCTCTCATTCTGCAATATGATATTTGGGGCTATTGGAATATATATAGTAGGAAAATTTTTTCGCTATGGTATTTTACCAAATTTACTATTAACAATAGCATGCTCTACAATTGCAATTCTTATGTACAGCCAGCTCAAATGTACTGAAAAACACAGGGAATAACCATTATTTGCGTGATCCAGAGCTCATGGGTTATTAATGACTTTATCATGATAATATAATTTTACAGGGGGTGAGAGCTCATAGATTATTAACGACTTTATCATAACAATATAGTTTTACAGGAGGTATGGGATGAGCAATTCAAACAGAGATATAAATGCTGAATTACTTGAGGCTGTTAAAAACGGTGAAATTGATAAGGTAAGAAGTCTAATAAGTGAAGGAGCAAAGGTTAATGTAAAAGATCAAGATAAAAAGACTCCTTTACATTGGGCTGTTGAAAATGGCCATAAAGAGGTAGTAGAAGTTTTACTAAATAATGGGGCAAATGTTAATGCGGAAGATACAGATGGAAAGACTCCTTACGATTTAGCCACTGATGAAGAAATAAAAACTCTACTACAAAACACAGCTAAATTACTTGAGGCTGCTGAAAAAGATAACATTGAGGAAGTAACCCGTCTAATAAGTGAAGGAGCAAATGTTCATGCACAAGATGGATTTGGCAATGCTCCTTTACATTGGGCTGCTGAAAAGGGCCATAAAGGGGTAGTAGAAGTTTTACTAAATAATGGGGCAAATGTTAATGCAGTAGAGGACCATAACAACACTCCTTTACATTATGTTGCTGGATATGGCTATAAAGAAGTGGTGCAAGCTCTATTGGATAATAGGGCAAATGTTAATGCAGTAAATAAAGATGGAAAGACTCCTTTACATTTTGCTGCTGCACATGGCCGTAAAGAAGTAGTAGAAGCCCTACTGCAAGTAGAAGGGATCGATGTTAATGCACAAAATAAATATGACAGCACTCCTCTACATTTTGCTGCTGAAATGGGCCATGCAGGGATAGTAAAAGATCTATTGGACAAAGGGGCAGATGTTAATATAAAAGATAAAAATGAAAAAACTCCCTTAAATTTAGCTAAGGCAGAAGAAATAAAAACTCTATTAGAAAATGCAGGAAAAACAGATAATGCTAGTCCAGTATTGCAAAATGATGAAGAAGAAAGCCAAGTTCCACAAAATGCTGCTTTACTTGAGGCTGCTAAAAGTGGTGATATTAATGAAGTAAAGCGTCTAATAAGTGAAGGAGCAAACGTTAACGCAGTTAAAGATTTGTATACTCCTTTATATTGGGCTGCTAAAAATAATCATTTTAATATAGTAGAAGTTCTATTAGATAATGGAGCATATGTTGATGGTGTCAATTATTCTATGGAACGTGATGTGTTGACTCTATTACAAGAAAAAGAAGCTGAATATTGCAAGAGCTCTTTACATCTGGCTGCTAGGCTTGGCAACTTGGAAGCAGTAAAAGATCTATTAGGGAAAGGGGCAAATGTTAATGCACAAAATGACACAAGAGAGACTCCTTTACACGTCGCTGCTAAAAAGGGCCATAAAGATGTAGTAGAAGCCCTACTGAACGTAAATGGGATCAATGTTAATGCACAAGATAAATATGACAGCACTCCTTTACATCGGGCTGCTAAAGAGGTCCATAAAGATGTAGTAGAAGCTCTATTGGACAAAGGGGCAAATGTTGATGCAGAAGATGAAAATGGAGACACTCCTTTCGATTTAACCACTAATCAAGACATACAAACTCTATTACAAAACACAGATGAATTACTTGAGGCTGCTAAAAGTGGTAATATTAATGAAGTAAATCGTCTAATAAGTGAAGGAGCAAGTGTTAATGCAACAGATCAAAATGGAAATACTCCTCTACATTGGGCTGCTAAAAATGGCCATGAAGAGGTAGTAGAATCCCTATTGGGAAAAGAGGGAATTGATGTTAATGCACAAGATAGAGATAACAATACTCCTTTACATTGGGCTGCTGTAAAGGGCCATAAAGAGGTATTAGAAGCCCTATTGGAAAAAGATGAAATCGATGTTAATGCACAAGATAAAGATAACAGGACTCCTTTACATTGGGCTACCGGTAGGGATAATGTGGAAGTGGTTAATGTTCTAATAATAAAAGGAGCAGATGTTAATGCACAAGATAAAGATAACAGGACTCCCTTACATTTTGCTGCTCAAAATAACAACAAAGAAATAGTAGACGCCCTAATAAAAGCAGGAGCAGATGTTAATATAAAAGATGAAGATGGAAAGACTCCCTTAGATTTAACTACTAACGAAGAAATAAAAACTCTATTGCAACCCGCAGAAGAATCTGATGATGGTTCAGTTGATGAGTCATCGACAGATAGTGAAGGGGGCCCAGAGGAAGAAAAACGAGTAGGTGATGATACTGAACTACAATCAGATAATAGCAAAGAAGGGGAAAAAACCAGCACCACCAGTGCAGAACAAGGAATTGGTGTACAAGACACCGATGTAGGTCCTGTTGCTTCCACAGAACCTGCACAAACAGAAGAACAGCCGAGCTCTTTTTTTGGTAATTTGTTTAGTATACTTATGAAGCCTTTTTCATTAGTTGCATCATTTTTTGGTGGGTTTTTTTCATGGTTGTTTGGGTTTAACGAAGAAAAAATTGATGAATCTACATCACAAACCGATGCTAGATGCGAAGGAGAGAGTAGTAGTTGCGATTACGATGTAACGAAAGATGAGTAGGGTAACGCAAGAGATCTCTACAAGGAAGGGTGTCATCCCAGTGCTTGACACTGGGATGGCTTTGTTGCATAGCAACTGAAAAAATCTGGTGGCTACTGACAAAATTCATTATAAAATAGCCATTTAACCTTGAAAGAAAAAATATGCCACAAAAAATGAGGGTCAGTAACCATAGCGAATATAACAAATTTCTAGAAAAAAGAGGAAATATTTTTCATTATATCAACGAAGCCATAGAAAAGTGGTACGAGAATGGTCCAAAAATACCAGGTGGCAACAATATTTATAGCGATAAAGTTGTAATTTTGGTGCACATAATAACTTGTTTATTTAGAATAGGCCTGAGGCAAACAGTTGGGTTTATAGCAGGATACCTTGAGCAAATTGGGAAAAATTTGCAAGTTATCAGCTATTCACAATCATCAAGAAGGTTTAAGAAACTCAATATTAAGATCAATGATTGCAGAATTGATAAAAATAATATGGAAGATATCGAAATTACTATAGACAGTACAGGAATTAGTATATACAACAACACTCCTGGTCATAGCAAAGAAAATAGCGAAGATAGAAAGTATCGCAGCTATGAACAGACAAGAAAATTGCATGTAATGTTGAATACAAACAGCAAAAAAGCCATAGCTGTAAAATACAGTAACGGTGTCTACTCTGATCACTATGGAGCTTGTGATTTGCTAAAAGAAGTCGATTTTCAGTATGTCATAAAAGTACTATATGCAGATAGGGCATATGACAGAGAAAAGCTCTATAAGCTGTGTAATCAATATGGTATAAAAACGAAAATTCCTCCGAAAAACAACGCAGCAGAGCATCCAAAATTGGATTATATGCTTGATAGAAATGCCGCTATTCAGTTAATGAAATTACATGGTGAGAATGGTATAAAAAGATGGAAAGAAGAAGTAAATTACGGAAAAAGATCGTATATTGAAGGATTTTTCTCAAGGTTGAAGCGAATATTTGGGTTTAGTTTTAGGAGCAAATCTGAGATTAATCGTGAGAAGGAACTGCTACTCAAGTGTTATTTGCTTAACAAATTTACTGAAATAGGCATGGCTAAGTTTGAGATAGCTTCATGAATTTATTGTACGTTACCTACTATCCGAAGAGCGATGCAACAAAGCCCACTGGGATCCAGGAAACTTAATTGCAAGTAATACATTGGGTCTGGTGAGTATGGGTTTTGCGTTATAGAATGAAGCACTTTTGGTGAATTTGTAAAGAAAACTGGATCCCAGTGTCTGGGCACTGGGATGACACCTCTGGGCACTGCCGTCATAAAGGAACCAGTGTCAGCTATTCGGATGACACCATCTTGGATGGAAATAACGTCACGCGCTGGAATGACAAAGAAGAGTGGGCTTTCATATGGTTATGCAAGAGGTTTACTGAATGCAACCTAACTTCTCACACACACATTTTACTACATGATCTGCGCTGATATTAAAATGCTCATAAAGTGTTTTATAAGGTGCTGATTCTCCGAAGCTTTTCATGCCAATAAATATACCGTTTGAACCTATGTATTTATGCCAACCCATTTCACTTCCGGCTTCAATTGCAACTTTAATGCTGTCATTATTTAATATTGCCGCTTTATATTCATCGCTTTGCTCGTCAAAAAGCCTCCAGCATGGCATAGAAACAATCCTTGTACCTATACCCTTTTCCTGCAATTTCTCCCTTGCTTCAACTGCAATTTCAACCTCGGACCCCGTAGCAAATATCGTCACTTTTAATTCTTTTGAACATTCACACAAAATATATGCACCAAACTTCGATAAATTAGCAGATTGATCGATATCAGAGTAGAACTTGCGCATGTAACTTACGTTTTGCCTTGAGAGCGCAAACAGTGCTGGAGATTCTTTCTTTTCGAGTGCAATGCTAACACACTCCAGAGTTTCAACTGCATCGGCTGGCCTAAAAACATATAGATTTGGTATAGCACGCAAAGAGGCTAAATGCTCTATTGGCTGATGAGTTGGGCCATCTTCTCCCACTCCAATTGAGTCGTGAGTCATGACATACATAACCTGCTGCTTCATCAGAGCTGAAAGACGTATAGCAGGACGACAATAGTCGGAAAATACCAAAAAAGTGCCGCCATAAGGAAGAATCGCGCCGTGAAGTGCCATACCATTCATACATGCTGCCATAGCGTGCTCTCTCACTCCATAGTGGACATAAGAGCCACTATAATTATTGCTATTTATTACCTGCATGTGCTTATATTTAGTGCAATTTGACCCAGTAAGATCAGCAGAACCGCCGATTAATTCCGGCATAGACTCAGTTAAAAGTTCCATTACTCTGCCGAAAGAAGATCGAGTAGCTTCGTTTGGCATTAGCTCACATATTTGTTTCTTCAGGTCAGCTAAAACACCAGCGATATTATCTGGTAGATGTTTATCTAACCGTCTTTGAAGTTCTGCATGATACCCTGTCATCCCAGCATTCTCTTCTGTCATCCCAGTACTCTCTCTTGTCATCCCAGTGCTTGACACTGGGATCCATTCTTTTTCTTCTTTCCTGGTCACGCGCTGGAATGACACCAAATTGTAGTTTTGTTTTGCTCTCTCAACAATTTTCTTCCAGGCATTTTTCACATCTTCTGGTACATGGAATGGTTCATAATTCCAGTTTAATTTCTCTCTCATCTGTTTTATGTCTTCCTCCGAAAAAGCACCACTGTGAGCAGAGGATGTGCCAGCACGGCTTGAAAATTTTCCGATAATGGTTTTGCAGCAGATCATTGTAGGTTTACCAGACTTTTTTGCTTGCTCTATTGCAAAGGATATGGCATCAAAATCGTGGCCATCAATTTTGTCAACATTCCATCCATACGCTAAGAAGCGTTTCTCTACATCATCAGAGCAGGAAAGGCAAGTAGCGCCATCTATAGAGATATCATTATCATCAAAAAGAGCTATGAGCTTATTCAATTTAAGATGCCCAGCAAGTGATGCTACCTCATGGCTTATTCCTTCCATAAGACAGCCATCCCCTAGCATCACGTAAGTGTAGTGATTGATTCTGAATTGCTTTTTAAGGATTGATTCAGCAAGTGCCATGCCAACAGCAGCGGCAAATCCCTGACCGAGCGGGCCTGTTGTTGCCTCTACCCCGGAAGTCAAGCCGAACTCTGGATGACCTGGGGTCTTGGATCCCATTTGCCTGAAGTTTTTTAGCTCATCTATGCTAATATAACCTGTCAAATATAATATTGAATATAGTAACATTGACCCATGACCGTTTGATAAAACAAAGCGATCTCTATTGAACCATTTAGAATCATCAGGATTATGATTCAGATATTTAGCAAACAAAACAGTTGCAACATCTGCCATGCCAAGTGGCATACCTGGGTGTCCAGAGTTTGCTTTTTGTACTGCATCAATTGATAAAAAACGGATGGCGTTTGCCATAGATTTTAAATGTGAATGATTCATGTGTTAATAGAAAAACTTAAAAATGAAGTATAAAAGATTATATCAGCAAAAACAAGTTGACACTGAGTGCTAAAATCCTTAATAATCTAAAGTTAAATCGTGAGAGTTTTTATATGACAACTGTTATCACTAGAAAGTATAGGATTAGCCGTAGACTTGGTGTAAATTTATGGGGTAGAGCTAAAGACCCAGTAAACAAAAGGAAATACCCTCCAGGTCAACATGGTATTCTTGGATTCAAGAAGTTATCCGACTTTGGTAAGCAGTTTGCTGCGCATAAGAAATTTAAGTTTTACTATGCGATTTCAAGTAAGCAGCTCAGACGTACATTTTTAGATGCTTATAACAGAAAGGGTTATACGGCTGATAATTTTATCGGTATCTTAGAATCGAGATTAAGTTCTGTTTTATACCACTCTGGTCTTGTTCCAACAATTTACTCAGCAAAGCAGCTCATATCTCACAAGCACGTTACAGTTAATGATAAGGTGGTTAACATATCGAGTTATCGAGTGAAGCCAGGTGATATAATAAAAATAAGAGAAAGGGCAGCAAAAATCCCTGTAGTAGTAGAGGCTGAACAAAAACAAGAGCGCAAGGCTCCGGATTATTTAGAAGCAGATAGTAAAGAGCATTCAGTGAAGTATTTGAGGTCACCTCAATATTCTGAGGTTCCTTATTCAGCAGACATGGAAGTCAATTTAGTAGTAGAGTTTTACTCTAGATAGATAAAAAAAGCCCGTGTGGCGGAATCGGTAGACGCAGCGGACTTAAAATCCGTGGGTTTTGCGACCTTGGGAGTTCAAGTCTCCCCATGGGCACCAATTTAACTTAGCAGATAAATACAAAAAAGTATGAAATGGCTTGATATAGAAGATATTGTGGAAGCTCTGGAGGAAAAATTTCCAAATGAGAATATAATTAGTATCAGATTCACTGAGCTTAAAAAAAAGGTCTTGAGTTTAGAGGAATTTGATGATGATGAAAAACGCTGTAACGAAAAAATACTCGAAGCTATTCAAGCAGCTTGGATTGAGGAAAGATTAACCGCATAGCAATAAACCATACGCAAACGTGATTTCTATTACAATTTGCATATTGATTATGCTATTTTTTGGATCTAGCCTGGCAAGTTAATAATAATTTAACTAATTACAATTAAAACAGCTATAAGGTTAATTATGAGGCAAAGATGACAGCACAAAATTTGGTAAATGGAACGATCTTGGCAAGTGCTACGTTGAGATAAGTTTTGCATAAAAATACTGCTTTTACGGTGTGAGGCCAGAGGGTAGAGCCTTTGTAAAGCAGTTAGAAGGTTGTCATCTAAGTAGCGTGACCAGAGCTAGATTCCGCGAACACGCCGCGGAATGACGACTATGCAATATGCGTTGCGGAGTGACGATTATGGTCATACCGTCACGGTATCTCACAAACATGTAGCAGTAATGACAAAATCTCAAGTTATATGTATACTTTTATATTATCTACCTACTAAAAAAACAGAAAAATGCTCAAACGTAGCGGTCCAAAAAAATTAAAGTCTATAATTGAAAACTATGCATTAAAATGCATGAAAAATAAGATTAGTAAAAATGAAATACGTCTTATTTTAAACTGGCGAAATATAGTAGGGAAAGAAATAGCAGAGTGTACAAAACCGAAAAAGATCTCATATGCACAGAATATAAATTCGGGTGTGTTGCATCTGGTAGTAACAAATGGCAGCAAAGCATTGGAAATTCAGCATATGATTTCTCTTATAATAGAAAAAATTACGATATTTTTTGGTTATAAAGCAGTATATGGTATAAAAATTAAGCAAGAGAGTATTGACTATTTGACTATATAAGGTAATCTAAGTACATAGAATAATTTGGTATATTGAAGTGAGTAGAGTTTGTGAATTAACAAATAGAAAAAAATCTTTTGGTAATAAGGTATCACATTCGAATCGTAAAACAAAGCGTACCTTTCTTTTAAATTTACATAAGGTTACGTTGACAAGTGATATATTGAATAAAAAGTTTAGATTTCGTGTGGCAACAAGAACTTTGAGAACTATAGATTACAAAGGTGATTTAGATGCTTTTTTGCTCAACACAAGAACGATTAAACTAAGTGAGAAAGCGCAGAAGATAAAAAGAAGGTTGAAAAAAGTTTTAGTAAAGCAAGAGGTAGAGTTAGCAGTTTCAGATGCATAGCAAACCTCAATGGCTCAGAGCAAAAGCTCCGACCGGTGAAGTATTCAATGAAACCTTAAACATCGTTAAACTGCATAACTTGCATACAGTGTGCGAAGAGGCTGCATGTCCAAACATTGGTGAATGTTGGAATAAACGTCATGCTACTGTGATGATTCTCGGTTCTGTTTGCACTCGTGCTTGTGCATTTTGCAACGTTGCAACTGGCATTCCTGATAAACTAGACCCTCATGAACCAGAAAATTTAGCAAAAGCAATAAAAAAGTTAAACTTAAAACATGTTGTCATTACTTCTGTTGATCGTGATGATTTACCAGATGGTGGCGCAAATCAGTTTATACAGTGCATAGAAGAAATTAGAAAGATAACTTCAGAAACAACAATAGAGATTTTAACTCCTGATTTTTTAAATAAGAAAGGAGCATTTGAAGCAATTGCTGTTGCATCACCTGATGTCTATAACCACAATATTGAAACAGTGCCGAGATTGTATGCAAAAATAAGACCACGAGCTCGCTATTTTCATTCACTATATTTGTTGAAGATGGTAAAGCAGATTAATCCTAAAGTTTTCACAAAGTCAGGGCTTATGGTTGGTCTTGGAGAAACAAAAGAGGAAATACTTCAGGTTATGGACGATTTGCGCAGTGCTGAGGTTGATTTTATTACAATTGGTCAATATCTACAACCAACTCCAAAACATGCAAAACTTGATAGGTATGTTACCCCAGAAGAGTTTGAGCATTATAAATATATTGCTTACTCCAAAGGTTTCTTAGTGGTTGCATCAAGCCCACTGACTAGGTCATCATACCACGCTGAAGAAGATTTTAACAGGCTCAAGGCCTGTCGTTGACATTTGTGTTAATTCAAATTAATTTTTACTAATTATAAAGGAGTTGAGCGACTTTACGTAATGTCTACTATAAAAATCAAGAAGAAATCACAATTAGTTAAAGAGGTATTCGATTCCGTGGCAAGTCGCTACGACACCATGAATGATATAATGAGCCTCGGAATGCACAGATTATGGAAAGATAAGATGGTAAATAGTGTGCATTTTACAAAAAACTCTAAGGTTTTAGATGTTGCTGGAGGAACTGGAGATATAGCAATAAGAATAGTAAGAAAAGAGCCAAGTGCTAAGGTTACAGTATGCGATATAAATCAAAACATGCTAAACAGAGGACGTGATAAAGCTATAAATTCAAACCAAATTAATTTTGATTGGGTATGTGCAAGTGCAGAAAGTTTACCATTTGAAGACTCCGAATTTGATTATTGCACAATAGCTTTTGGCATTCGAAATGTTTCTGACCGCAAGAAGGCTTTAAATGAGACGCACAGGGTATTAAAACCACATGGGAAATTTATCTGCTTAGAATTTGCCCCTATGCACTATCAAAATGAGATATTTACCAAACTTTATGACTTATATTCATTTAAAGTAATTCCTAAAATTGGCAGCATAGTTGCTAAAGACAAGAGTTCTTATGAATATTTAGTGAAGAGCATCAGAGAATTTCCAACTCAGGCTGATTTTAAAATGGAAATTGAAGAGGTAGGCTTTAAGAATGTTGAGTTTCATAATATGAGCTATGGAATAGTGGCATTACACATTGGAACAAAATGAATATTAAACTCTGGTATAGAACGCTGGATTATTATCTCATCCTTCCAGTGTTTTTTTTGCTCACTATAAGCTTCATTCTTGTTTATTCAGCAAGCCCTGTAATTGCGCAGCGTCTTTCTTTACCACAAGATTATTTTATACGGCGTCACACAATTTATATAGTCCTGTCACTAATTACCTTGGTGACATTTTCTTTTCTCAACACAAGAACTATACTTAACCTCTCATTCGCAGGTTTCGCTTTATTTACTATTCTAGTAGCAACTGCGATAATACTTGGTATAGAGGTAAAAGGTGCGAAACGATGGTTACATATTGTCAAAATTTCAGTTCAACCATCTGAGTTCGTAAGGCCATTTTTTTCTGTTGTTATAGCTAGTATCTTGGCCAGCGAAATGAAGTTTAAAATACACATATCAATCATAATATTTCTGTTAGTTTTTGTGTTGTTACTTTTGCAACCTGATTTCAGTATGTCTATGCTTTTAACATATTCTTTTATTGGTCAAATGTTTATTGCATGTATACCACTTTTATACTTTCTATGCATAATAGGAATGGCCACAACTGGAACTACAATAGCTTACTTATGCCTCCCACATATAAAGCAAAGGATTTACAATTTTGTCTTTTTTACGCAACGCGATAACTTTCAAGTCACAAAATCATTAGAAGCATTCAAAAGAGGTCAATTAACTGGAGTTGGACCTGGTGAAGGTAGCGTAAAAGCCTCTCTTCCTGATTGTCATACAGATTTTGTGTTTTCTGTTTTAGCAGAAGAATTTGGTTTGATTACGTGCTTAGCCACATTGATGTTATTTTGTATCATTTCCGCCCGCTTGCTTTACGTTGCATATAGGGAAAATGAATTATTTAATCTGTTAGTGATTCTCGGTATCTCAATGCAATTCATCACACAATTCATAATAAACATAGGGGTAACATTGAGTGTTTTTCCTACCACCGGCATAACCCTGCCGTTACTTAGCTATGGTGGTTCTTCTCTTTTATCTTCGAGCATCGCACTTGGCATAATGCTGTCTTTCAGTAGAAACCAAGCTATCGCATTAAAGTTTCGTGAGCGTGTTATGCTTGGAAGGTATATGGACTAAACTTGTACCGCTCACAACTATTATTGGTATCCCTCCAAAATGGGTATCTGTTCAGATGAGTGGCAAAATAAGGTAGACGAGAAAAGCAACTATAGGAACAAATGGGTGTCATGCAAGTAGCTGACACTGGTATCCAGTCCTTTTGCACAGTTCCATCAAAAACGTTGTAAAGCGCTTTCGTGTTTACCAACTTAGTGCCCAATCTGGATCCCAGACTGGGATGACAAAAAAAGGAGCACTGGAATTTTTGTTTCAGCATTAGCCATGCATCTGAACAGATACCAGAAAATATTCCACTGACATGCTGAACAACAAATACATCACTATGTCGTTTATCGCAAAAACTTATATTTTTCGTAACCATTCACACTTAATTCTGCAATTCTTTGATCTCACTCATAGAAAGACCAGTAGTTTGAGCTATAATATTAAAAGAAACACCTGCTTTAAGTAGATTCTTTGCGACTTCAATTTCCCTCTCTTTTCTACCTTCCTCTTTAGCAAGATCAAGTCTGTATTCAAGAATGGCTTCTTCTTTGCGCAGATCCATTATTCTTTCTTCATAAGCTACTAGATCTTTTTCATTCCAGTGAAACTTATCTAATTCATCATATGCTAGCTTTATTATTGGTGATTTTTCCGCAATTTTTCTGAGATCTTCGTCCGTTGTTTCATCTGCATATTTGAAAAAAAATAGCCAACGGTCTACTACACTTTCTAGTTGTTCTTCTCTACTCTTAGGAAATTTTGGCAGCTCTATGAAGATAAATTGAAAATCTTTTAAGTCATGCTCATTGGTTTTTTCATCTCTTATGGTATGGCTAGATATATAGTCAAGCTTATCAGGGAATAAGGTACAATTTGAAATCGCGATAAAGAAAATCTTCTTTAAATCAACGTATTTACCAGATTTATCAGCTTGTCTTGAGTAAGCCTTAGCAGCATAAAGTTGTGCGCGTTTTTCAAAGCCTTTATCACGAGTGAGCTGCATCTCAATTATATACCTGTTCCCACTAGAATCCCTGCAAAGAACATCAACTATACTTTGCTTATCAGAGGCAATTTCAGGATCCATTATAGTACTGAGGAATTCCACTTCTTGTATAGTATTTATCTCGGTAAATCCTAAAATATCATTCAAAAAATGTATGAGAATATTCTTATTTTTTTCCGTTCCAAAGATTTTTTTGAAGGTCAAATCCAGCTTAGGGTCGAGAAACTTAGATAAAGCCATAGCCAAAGTGCTTAAAAATATTAATAATTATACACTATTATTAACAATTATTCAACCATATTTTTGAAGATAGCTATGCCGCCGCGAACCGTCATACCGCCGCGGTATCTCTAGATCCCGCTAACAAGCAGCGGGATGACGAATTACTTAACCGTCATACCACCGCGAACCGTCATACCGCCGCGGTATCTCGGCATAGATTCCGCTAATTAGTAGCGGAATGACGATTGTGTATCGTGTTTTGCTAAAAATCACAGAATGCAGTCTGGTTACCTTATTAGAAGTTTAGCTTTAACTTTAAATGGACTACTCAACCGTGACAGACTTAGCTAAATTTCTTGGACAATCTGCATCTAACCCTTTTTTTGCTGCAGTAAAGTAAGCAAGGAATTGCATAGCAACACTGTAGATGATTGAAGAGATAAAATTATCAGTGTCTGGAAGTTGCACCACATCTGCGCAAACTCCCCTTAGGAATGGCGCTCCTTGTTTATCACTGAAGGCAATTACTTTGCCTTTTCTTGCAATAATCTCTTGTATATTAGATAGCGTTTTAAAGAATAAATCATCATAAGGGATAATTGCTATAACAAGCACAGTAGAGTCTATTAAAGCAATAGAACCATGCTTCATTTCTCCCGCTGCAATACCAGTTGTATTGATATATGAAAGCTCTTTTATTTTCAATGCGCCTTCCATTGCAACTCCGTATGAACTTCCTCTGCCGATTAAAATAACGTTATTGTGTTCTAATATACTGCCCGATATATGTTGTATTTTCATCACATTCAAAACGTGCTCAACATACTCGGGAATAGAGTTAATAGCGTTGCTTAGCTGTTTTATTCTCTCTCCACCCAGTACACCTTTTATTTTTCCAAGCTCCACGGCAAAGCATGCTAAAGTTGCAAGTTGCGCAGAAAAGGTTTTTGTTGAAGCAACACCAATTTCTGGCCCAGCAAGAGTATGTAACACAATATCTGAGATCTTTTCAATGCTGCTGCTAAATGTATTAGTTATACTTATGATTGTTTGCTTCTGTGATTTCGCATAACGCAGCGCTTCTATGGTATCTGCAGTTTCGCCAGATTGAGAGATAAATAACCCAATGCTGCCTTCTTCCAGCTTGACGTTGCTATACCTAAATTCTGATGAGATTTCTAGATATACTCGAACTTGAGCGACATTTTCCAGCCAATACTTTGCTATTAGCCCAGCAAAATAAGATGACCCGCATCCAACTATAGTAATGTAACTCAGCTCAGAAAACAATTTTTTGTTAGTAAATATTACCTCTTTATATTGCTTGTAAAATTGATTTATTGTTTTGTTTAATGCACGCGGTTGCTCAAAAATCTCTTTTAACATGAAGCTAGGGTAACCATTTTTGCTAATTAGAAAATCACTTGGACTACTATTTTCTATACTGCGTTTAACTTGTGTACCATTGTTGTATATACTAACTCCACTAGATTTTATCACTGCAATGTCATCATCTTCCAAATGCGATATTTTTTCCACAAATGCACTTAAAGCATTAGAGTCAGATGCAGCAAACACTGTGTTACAGTTATAGCCTATTGCTAAAGGCAAATTTCTCTTCGCAACAAATAAGGCGTCTGGATATTCTGCAAATAATAAGACCAAGGCAAATGAGCCATGTAAGTTGTTTAAACACTTAAATAGAGAATCAACTGGCGACAATCCTTCATCAAGATATAAGGTTAGCATGTTTGGTATGATCTCTGTGTCAGTGTCAGTATGGAATGACATGCCCCTTTCTTCTAGGCCCTTTTTTAGCAGATTGTAATTCTCAATTATGCCGTTATGAGCAACAACAACGTTATTTGTACGAATGGGGTGAGCATTTTTAAGGCCTGGGACTCCATGTGTAGCCCAGCGAGTATGTGCTATACCAACTGTACTGTGAGACATCTTGCTGTCATCAACAACTTCACATAACCTTTCGACTTTACCTTCTGATTTTTTGACTTCTATCTTACCTTCGTTATTTATGATTGCTATACCTGAGGAATCATATCCCCTATATTCCAATTTTTGTAACCCAGTTAGTAAGGTTGGTATTACTGAATCACCGCTACTTACTACACCAAATATTCCGCACACAAATGGATCACCAAACAAACTTTTTTCTAAACATGTTAAGCATTTTTGCCTTTATTACTGGTTGATTTATATTCTTTTTATCATTCTTTCGATTTTACCTTTTTAATTGGTTTAGCTGCTACTTTTTGAGTTTCTTTGCTTAAAACCTCAGATATAGCGGACTTTAGAACTTTTATCTCAACTTTTGGTGCTATTTCTATTATAAATTGTGCATTTGCCTCATCAACTTTATTAACTTCACCTATTATTCCACCAGAAGTAATGACTGTATCACCACGTTTTATTTGATCTATCATCTTTCTATGTTCTTTTAGTTTTTTTTGTTGCGGGCGAATAATGAGAAAATAAAATACCACAAATATTAAAATCAATGGAGTAAAACTAGCAAAAGATGCGCCGATACTTGATGTATTGCTAGTTGCATCTGCTGCAAAAACTTCAGAAATGAGCATATTTAATCCTAATTGTTAATGATAAAAACAAACCTATTTAAGTATTAATTACAATACCATGCCATGTCAAGTTTGGTGAAGGCGTTTCTCAATACCGGCAATAATACTGCGAATTCTAAGTTATGCTAAAACTAATATGACGGGAGTGATGAGACTTGAACTCACGACCTCATGCGTGACAGGCATGCGCTCTAACCAACTGAGCTACACCCCCCTAATTTCTTTTTAGCGTTTTCGGGCTTCAACTTTAAAGCTAATAAACATGTTGCCCTTTGTCAATATTTTTTGTTTGCGCTTTGCTGTCTTTTCTATTACTATGTAAATAATTTAATTTCACACATGGCTTGTACAAGTAGTCCCATTAGGGTTATGCCATGGAAGATAAACTATTTGGAGGAATGATATATGACAAATTTGCCTAAAGTCACTGTGCGTGATTTAGCTGAATCTGGTGTACATTTTGGTCACAAAATTAGTCGCTGGAACGCAAAAATGGCTCCATACATATATGGAGTGCATCAAGAAAATCGTATACATATAATTGATTTGCGAAAAACACTACCATTGCTACAGGTGGCCATGAAGGCTTTATATGACGTTGCATTTCAAGGTGGTCGCATTCTATTTGTTGGTACAAAGTTTCAAGCTTTTGATATTATTGCAAGTGAAGCGATTCGTTGTGGTCAATATTATGTGAATCATCGTTGGCTTGGTGGTATGCTTACTAATTGGGGCACTGTTTCTTCTTCGATAAAAACCTTGATGCAATATGAGAAAATATTAAATGACGAGGATAGCATTTTAACAAAGAAAGAATTGGGAAACATTGAAAAGAAAAAGCAAAAGCTTGATAAGGCGCTTGGCGGTATTAGAGAAATGGGAGCAATTCCTGATATCTTATTCATCATTGATACTAATAAAGAGCATATAGCGGTTAAGGAGGCTAAGAAGTTAGAAATTCCAATAGTTGCAATACTTGATACTAATTCTGATCCAGATGGTATTACTTATCTAATACCTGGAAATGATGACTCAAGAAAATCAATAGAGCTCTATTGTAAATTAGCTACCGACTCTATATTAGCTGGAATAGAGTCTAGTCTAGCAAAATCTGGAGTTAAGATTGATGATATAAGGGGTGATGAGTTTATTCAAGAAAAAGAAGACGGTATTGTGCAAACTAAAAGGAGACGTAGTAAAGTTTACAAAGAAGAAGAAAGGGAGGTAGTAACAAATGAAGATGAATCCAGATGATATAAGAGAATTACGTGATAGAACAGGGCTTGGCTTAAGTGACTGTAAAAAAGCATTGGAAGAATGTGATGGTGACATCAAGAAGGCTGTTGATAAGTTACGTACAATAGGTCTTGCTAAAGCTGACAAAAAATCTGATAGAATAGCTTCAGATGGACTCGTTGCTATGTGTTTGACTGAAAATTATGGTGCATTGGTTGAACTCAATTGCGAAACAGATTTTGTTGCAAGGAATGAGAAATTTATAGAGTTAGTTTCAAATTTAGCATCAATTGCTCATCAAGAACGCTGTACTAGCGTTGATGAGTTAAAAAATGCCAAGTATGAAAGCATTGGCACAGTGCAGGAAGCTATTATGAATGGTACATCAGTTCTTGGTGAGAAGCTAGAGTTAAGCAAGCTTTGTTACTTAGAAGCTAAGGATGGAGTTATTGCTGGCTACGTACATGGTGATGTGTGTGGCTTAGGTAAGATTGGTGCTTTAATTGCATTGCAATCATCTGGTGATAAGGCGAAGCTACAAGAGATTGGGAAACAAATAGCTATGCATGTAGTTGCTATGAAGCCTGAAGCTTTGTCTATAGATGATTTAGATCAAATGAAGTTGAAAAATGAACGTTCTATAATTGAAGAGCAAGTGAGGAGCTTAAATAAACCTGAAGAAGTAGCAAAAAAAATAGTAGATGGACGAATGGCTAAGTACTATGAAGAAGTTGTTTTACTGGAGCAAAAATTTATAAAGGATGATAAGATGAAGATTTCTGATTTTATAAAATCAAGCGAGTTGAGTGCTGTTAAACTCTCTAATTACAAGTTACTTGTTTTGGGTGGTGCAAACTAAATGGTAAAAAATGTTTCCCTCAACAAATGAAAAAAGCGAAATAAAATATTCCAGAGTGTTATTTAAAATCTCTGGTGAGGCTTTGATGGGATCAAAGCAATTTGGTCACGATATGGAGACTATAGGTGAGTTATCTAAAGGCATAGTTGAAGTTTGTAATCTTGGAGTTCAGGTATGTATTGTTGTTGGTGGTGGTAATATCTTTCGTGGCACATCTGCGTCTTTAAGTGGTTGTGAAAGAGCAAGCAGTGATTATATTGGAATGCTTGCAACTATAATCAATGCTTTAATTTTACAAAACTTTTTAGAAAAAAATTTAGTAGCTTCGAGGGTATTATCTGCAATACCCATGGCCACTGTATGTGAGCCTTACATAAGAAGGAAAGCTATTCGTCATTTAGAAAAAGGTAGAGTGGTAATTTTTGCAGCAGGCACAGGCAACCCATTTTTTACTACAGATACAGCTGCGGCTTTACGTGCTGTTGAAATGAATTGTGATGTTATTCTAAAGGGTACGCAAGTAAGTGGTGTATACTCCGCTGATCCGAAAAAAAATGAGGATGCTGTAATGTATGATAAGCTTTCTTACACGGATTTGTTGACTCGTGATTTAAAAGTTATGGATGCATCAGCAATTTCACTTGCTCGTGAGAATTCTATTCCCATTATAGTTTTTTCTTTGAAGGGAGAAAAAATAGTCAATATTATTAAGGGTCAAGGTACTTATACTATAGTTTCAGATTGTAAACATTAGGTAATTTATGTTAAATGAAATAAAAACTAAAACAAAGGACAGGATGCTAAAAACTATTCAGTCCTTTCATGATGATATTAAAGGTGTACGCACTGGTAGAGCTAGCGCATCGTTGCTTGATGGTATAGTTGTAAATATCTATGGTGGACATCAAAAGTTAAATCAGGTTGCAGGTGTTTCGGTTATAGATAACAAAACTCTATCAATTAAAATTTGGGATATTAATGTTGTCGGTGAAGTGAAAAATGCTATATTAAATGCCAACTTGAATTTAAATCCTGTTGTTGAGGGCAATACCATACGTATAGCTCTTCCGGACTTAACACAAGAAACCCGTGAAAAATTAGTGAAATTATTGCATCAGTTTGCTGAAAATGCACGGATTGCCATTAGAAATATACGTAGAGATATTATGGAAGAAACAGAAAAAATGAAGGAAAATAAAGAAATCTCAGAAGATGATTTTCATGGTGCTAAAAAGGAAATACAAAATATTACTGATGATAACATAAAAAAGATAGATGGTGAATTGTCCATCAAAGAAAAGGATATACTGAATCACTAAATGATATGGAGAAAGCTTACATAGCAAATGATGTCATTCCAGTGTTTGACACTGGAATGGCTTTGTTGCATAGCAACTGAAAAAATCTGGTGGCTACTGACAAAATTCATTATAAAATAGCCATTTAACCTTGAAAGAAAAAATATGCCACAAAAAATGAGGGTCAGTAACCATAGCGAATATAACAAATTTCTAGAAAAAAGAGGAAATATTTTTCATTATATCAACGAAGCCATAGAAAAGTGGTACGAGAATGGTCCAAAAATACCAGGTGGCAACAATATTTATAGCGATAAAGTTGTAATTTTGGTGCACATAATAACTTGTTTATTTAGAATAGGCCTGAGGCAAACAGTTGGGTTTATAGCAGGATACCTTGAGCAAATTGGGAAAAATTTGCAAGTTATCAGCTATTCACAATCATCAAGAAGGTTTAAGAAACTCAATATTAAGATCAATGATTGCAGAATTGATAAAAATAATATGGAAGATATCGAAATTACTATAGACAGTACAGGAATTAGTATATACAACAACACTCCTGGTCATAGCAAAGAAAATAGCGAAGATAGAAAGTATCGCAGCTATGAACAGACAAGAAAATTGCATGTAATGTTGAATACAAACAGCAAAAAAGCCATAGCTGTAAAATACAGTAACGGTGTCTACTCTGATCACTATGGAGCTTGTGATTTGCTAAAAGAAGTCGATTTTCAGTATGTCATAAAAGTACTATATGCAGATAGGGCATATGACAGAGAAAAGCTCTATAAGCTGTGTAATCAATATGGTATAAAAACGAAAATTCCTCCGAAAAACAACGCAGCAGAGCATCCAAAATTGGATTATATGCTTGATAGAAATGCCGCTATTCAGTTAATGAAATTACATGGTGAGAATGGTATAAAAAGATGGAAAGAAGAAGTAAATTACGGAAAAAGATCGTATATTGAAGGATTTTTCTCAAGGTTGAAGCGAATATTTGGGTTTAGTTTTAGGAGCAAATCTGAGATTAATCGTGAGAAGGAACTGCTACTCAAGTGTTATTTGCTTAACAAATTTACTGAAATAGGCATGGCTAAGTTTGAGATAGCTTCATGAATTTATTGTACGTTACCTACTATCCGAAGAGCGATGCAACAAAGCCCACTGGAATCCAGTCTTTACTATACAACTATCTGATGCACTTGTTTGAAATCAAATTTCCTGGATCCCAGTGTCGGAGCACTGGGATGACACCAATTTTGCATTCAAGTATCAACTATTGGTGTCACTACAGTAACTCTCTTCCTGTCATGCAAGTAGCTGACACCTTCCAGGTGTCCATTGAAATCCAAAAAATTTCACTCAAGTCAAAATTAGGTTAAATTTAAATGTTGAATCAAGAATCTTTACCGAAACATTTAGCAATTATTATGGATGGTAATGGTAGATGGGCGAACAATCAAGGAAAGGTAAAAATTGATGGTTATAAAAAGGGCAGTGAAGTTGCATACGATATTGCCAAGTATTGTACGGACCTAACCATACCCTACTTAACTTTGTATGCATTCTCTATGGAGAATTGGCTTAGACCCAAAAACGAAACTGACTGTCTATTTGATTTATTTTACTCCGTTTTAACTAATGAAGATAAAGTCAATTTCATTTGCAACTGTAACATTAAGTTGAATTTTATTGGCAATTTAAGTCTGTTATCCAGTAAAATATTGGATCAAATTAAAAAAGCAGAAGAAATGACACATAAGAACGATGGTTTATTACTCACTGTGGCAGTCAGTTACGGAGCAAAGCAAGAAATTACACAAGCTATAAGCAATATTATAAAAGAAAATATTGCTTATGTATCAGAAGAGGAATTTGAAAAATTTCTGTATACTAAAGATTTGCCAAAATTGGATTTATTAATTCGCACTGGCGGCGAAAAAAGGCTAAGCAATTTTTTATTATGGCAAGCAGCTTATGCTGAATTATATTTTTGTGATACTTTATGGCCTGATTTTTCTTGTCAAGATTTGAGTAAAGCATTAGAAGATTATACAAAAAGAGAGAAAAAATATGGTAGATAATAATTTTATAATTAGAATGTTGTCCTCAATAGTAATATTATTCATATTTTCCTTTGCTACATATTTCAGTGATTTATCGTTTTACCTATTGATTTTTTCAATAGCAGTTTTATCTTCTTTTGAATGGTATAATTTAACCCAAGGAAATAAAATTTTATACGTTTTTGCATTATTATTGATTGCACTACCAAGCGCCTCATTAATATATTTATATAATCTACCACAGGGAAAATACGCATTAGTGTGGTTCGTCTTAACCATTTGGGGAATTGACGTTACTGCCTACCTATTTGGTAAGAATTTTGGTGGAGCTAAAATTTGCCCAATTCTTAGCCCTGGAAAAACTTGGACAGGACTTCTTGGTGCGATTTTAGCTGGAGTAGTGTGCACAATTTTTGGATCAATATTTTTTGGTCTATTTTCAATTTTTTATTCTCCAATCATTGGCCTTGCAATTGCTATTCTAGCGCAACTTGGCGATTTCACTGAGTCGCTTGTTAAAAGAGCTTACGGTGTTAAAGATAGTGGAAATATGATACCTGGCCATGGAGGAGTGCTCGACCGTATGGACAGCTTCATTTTTACTGCCCCCCTTATTGCTATTTACATAAGCTAAGTCTGCAGAAGTGCCATTAGAGGTCATCCCTAATTAGCTCTCCAACCGCTTCTACAGTGCAGTCATGGACAAACGTCTTTTCACAATAAGGGCAGGCTATTTTCTCTTCTTCTCCCATATCTAAATATATTAATGGATGGCCAGAACCCTCATCATTCTCATCACCATGACAACAAACTTTTCTATTATTAACCCTCACTTTTGACATGCTACTCCTTTAGCTTATAACATTTTATATATTAAATATACCTATCCAGAAATAAAAAACAACAAGCACTATTCTCCATTTTTTATCCTATTCAGGTTAATCAATTCGCTTTGAACGCCTTTTGATACAAATTTGCTAACATCTTCTCCTAATCTTGCTATTTCCTTTACAAAGCTTGATGAGATAAATTGAGTATCTTCAGAAGCGGGAAGAAATATGGTTTCGATTTCAGGAAGAAGTTTATAATTTACCCAACTCATTTGAAACTCGTAATCAAAGTCTGACACTGCTCTTAATCCTCTAATAATAACAGAAGCATTCTGCTCTTTGGCAAACTTCACTAGCAACCCATTAAAAGATATAACATCTGCATCAATTCCTAGCCCTTTGATTTCATTTTTAGCCATGCTTGTGCGTAGCTTTGTGTCAAAGGCAATATGCTTATTAACGTTTTCTGCAACTCCTATTATTAATTTATCGACTAGTTTACACGCTCTTTTGATTATGTCAAGATGCCCAAAAGTTATAGGGTCAAATGTGCCAGGGTAGATTCCTATTTTGTCATTAATGTTCATCCTTTATTTTTATAAACTACTTTAAAAACTTTTGATAGACATAATAACATTTTTTATCTAAAAATAAAAGTATACAGTTGGCCTGATAGCTCAGTTGGTAGAGCAAAGGACTGAAAATCCTTGTGTCGCTGGTTCGATTCCTGCTCAGGCCACCTTCTCTTTCTTACCAAATTTACCTTTTTGTTGTAAAACGTTCTATAATATGTTATGATATTGATATAAGTGTTGAGAGGGTAAACTATATGTATAGATATTATAGCAGAATATTTAATATCTTATTAATTATAGTTCTATTATTAAGCAATATTACTTATGCTGGCGTTAGTGAAAAACCGGCATCTCAACATGTAACCAGAAAAGAAGAACCAGCGTCAACTGTCTTGACGGCAGAAAATACAGTAAATAATGACATAGTTGTTGGTTTGTTGAAAAAGGAAGGAGCATTTGGGCGTGAGGTATCTCAAATTTATGAGATATTCAATAATTTTGGAGTTAAAACCGTACTCATTGATTACAATAAAATAATTAACCTAACAGGAATCCAAGAAAAGTCGCTTATCTTTGCAAAACAAGATGAAGTGTTGGCGCTAGCACTAGACCGAATAAAAATTGAAGTTGCACGATTCATTAAAGAGCAAAAGATAAATAGAATATTTATTCTAAATGATCTTCATCAGCCAAAAACTCGCATTGCTGATTTTTACAACGATCTTGCTACTAAAGCAATTGTAAAAATAGTAGATGACAATCCTGCAATTCATTTACTTGGCATATGTGGTGGGTTACAAGACATTATGCGTGCAAAAGGAATTGAAGTAGCGGGTTATGAAAGACAGCAAAAGACCCATTTAATGTCAGCGCTTAATCCAAAGCAGGAAGATGTGCCTTTACAACAGATAAAGATTGTTCCAAATAGTCGTTTAGCAGAAGTAGTAGCCAAATTCCTAATACCTGATGAAAATGGTTGGTTTTCAACATATTTTCCAGATGCTCATTCAGGAGCAGTAAGTAATACACCAGAAAATAGAAGAAAATTGGAGTCACTTGGATATAAAGTTGCAGCATTTTCCAGTGAGGGGGTAATAGAGGCTATTGAAGATAAGCATGGTAATGTTCACTTTCAAAGTCATCCAGAAGCCCTTGTTGTGAAGTCAGATAAAAACCTCTATTTATCAAATCACAAGGAACGTCAAGTGTCTACACTAGTTGCTATAGCGATTATGAATGATTTTCTTTATCGTGCTTAATGGCTATAGCTTTAGGCTTACCGACGATTTGATAAACGATAGATTTGTCATGTATCCGTTCAGGCAATGGCGTCAACTTAAGGAAAAATATCAGCGATAGTGTATAAAATTTCTCTCCAAATTTTTTATCATTAAATTATCCAAAGAGTGCAAGGGACAGCACTTTTGTTTCTATTTTATTGCAACAAAAAAGTTTAAAATGTGTCTTTTTTAGGTGAGGCATGCAAAAAGGAAAAGATCTTATCTTACAAATTAAAAATGCAATATACTCGAAAACTTTTCAGAAAATCCATTGTGTTGAGTTTTACACGAACAAGAAAACTTCCTTTTTCGACAGTATTTTCTATGATTTTAAAGTTAGTTAAAAAAAGTTTGGGAATAGAATGTGAACTTATGGAGCCATTGACATGTACCCTCAAAGCAAGCTTTTTCTAAAGCAAGGTATAAGATTTGCCATACAGGCTTTCAAGAATTTAAGCATCCAAACAGCCTATCAGGATGAACCTGAGTTGGAGAGGCTATAGACTTATTGCAGCAGATGGTTCTGGTATGAGATTACCCAGCTCTGGGGAAATTGTATCCGAGTTTGAACCAAATGGAAACTGACCTTACCCAGAAAAAGTGGAGAGAAAGTTTGGAATGTTTTTCACAAAGAGAATGATGAATCAAAATGCTCAGGAATGCAATAGTTAATAGTGACGTTGTTTGTTATAAAAAATTTCTATGTATTCAAATATTGCAGTTCTAGTTTGTTGAGCAGAGTGTTGTGAAGTATCAATAAGTATTTCTCTTTTCAATGAGCTAAAGAAGCTTTCCACAACAGAATTGTCGTAACAACAACCTTTATGACTCATCTATGTTTTTTATGGATAAGAGATATTGATAACCTTGCGAAGTATATTGTGAACCTTGATCACTATGTAATAGTAGATTTTTGGCAGGTTTACGCTTGTTAACGGCCATTAATAAAGAGTCCATAACCAATTGTTTATTTATTGAACTGCTCATTAACTACCATGCGTGAATATAGATCGATTATTGTTGCCAAATATAGCCATCCTTCTTTGGTTTTTATATAAGTAATCCCATACTTTATTTGGTTGATCGACAATAAAGTTTTGGTCTAATATATTGGGAGCTACTGTCCGTTTGTTGTTTCTTAATTTTAAATTTTCTTCTCAATATAGCCTGAATACCATTTTTCTGCATAATACTTTGCACTGTTTTTAAGTTGCAACTTTTACCCAAAGCCTTTAATTCAGCATGAATTTTAGGAGCTCCATATCTACATTTAGAAGCTTGATATATTTTTTGAATATCTGCTAATAACTCTTTATTTGCTGATTCTCTACTGCTTATTTTCCTTGTAGTCCACTTATAGTAGCCACTAGCAGAAAACCCTACATAATTCCTGCACTTTATAGTGTTTACTATGCTCTTTTATGAAAAAATATTTTACTCTTTTTGACTGGCCAGGGCTTTTTTTAAAATGTCTCTTTCTCTTGTTACTTTTGCTAACTCTTTCTGTAAATCAAATCTCTCTTTGTCATAAGGTGCTACATCTGGAAATGCATTTGCCGCTGACTTTTTTCGTTATATTTCTTCATCCATTTTCCTAATACACTATCCCTTATTCCTAGATCTCTTGCTACTTTTGCAACTGGTTGACCTACCTTTCTTTGTTCATTTGCCAGCTTAACAGCTTCCAATTTGAATTCTGCCGTATATTCTCTTGCCATTTCTAATCCTCCAAAATTTTATTTTACCCGAAAAAACTCCTTTCTTTCTCTCCACTTTTTCTGGGTAAGGTCAGTATGGGAAAAGGTGAAAGATGTACTAAAAAACCCAGAGATGATAAAAAAGGAATACCAACGTAGAGTATTAGAAAATAAAAATGATGAATCATCAGAGAAAAAGTTTGCAAGAAGAGAAAATCAAATAAAAGAAGGTATCGAAAAATTAATGGAAGATTATTATAGTCAAGAAAATGCAGGAGAGAAAGGATATATAAGCGAGGAAGAATTTAAACAGACAATGAGAAAAATGAAAGAACGCTTACAAGGGATAGAAGAAGAGAAAAAAAAGGTAGTTGATCAGAAGGCAGTAGAAAAAGGAATAAGTCTTATTATAAATAGCATAAAGAATTTTTATTCTAGTGTAAAATCGAACCTGGAACAGCTAGATTGGCAAACTAAGCGCGGCATTATTAAAGCATTAATAGGACAAATTAACATTGGTTGTGATCAGGTAGAAGTAGGATTTCAGATCGAAGAACCAGCACAGGATGGGGGAATTCTTAATTTGTATCATTGTACTACACATCATAATAAGGGGGTTGGCAAAATGTGTCAAGCAAGTTTTTTCGTTTCTATAAATCTGGATTTCAGCGTTATGCGATGGAATGACAACGTGAGGTAAATTTTTCAACATCCCAAAATTACAGAATTCAGTCTGTTTAATTAAGTGTGAACTGTTACACGAAAATTTTGTAAACAGATTAATATACCCTGTTTTTGCTATTCATCTAAAAATGGAACCATAGAGTACGTTGAGGAGCGTAAGCAAATTTTAATGCAAAAATTACTATCAAAAAATAGATTATGCAAGAGGTCTAATTATTCTGCCGCAATTTTGCTCTATCACACTTGCCACATTTAATATTCCAGCTTCATCATAATAATTTCCAATCACTTGCAAGGCAAGTGGTAAACCCTCATTGGAGAGCCCAACAGGAACAGAAATAGCAGGCAATCCTGCCAGACTTGCCGGCACAGTAAACACATCATTGATGCACATAATTAACGGATCTGGCTTTTCATTTAAGCCAAAAGCTTCTGTTGGAGCAGATGGCACAAGTATGTAATCTATTTTTTCAAACGCTTTTATAAAATCATTTCTGATTAATGCCCTAATGCACTGCGCTTTTTCGTAATATTCATTATAATGACCTGAAGAAAGCGCATAAGCGCCAATTAAAATTCTTCTTTTCACCTCTTTACCAAAACCTTCTGCTCTTGTTAGTGAATACATTTCTTCAAGGGTATCAGCATCAACCCTTAATCCATAACGCACACCATCGTAACAAGCAAGATTGGATGAAGTTTCAGCAGAACAGATTAAATAATAGACTGGTATTGCATATTTAGTATGTGGCAGAGTAATGTCAACAACTTCAGCGCCATTTTCTTTTAAATAGGAAGCAACTCTTTCCCAATTATGAACTATTTCCTCTGAAATTCCATCCATCCTATATTCTTTTGGTATACCAATACACTTACCCTTGACATCACCATTTATAAAGCTAGAAAATTTAGGCACTGGCTTTTCGCTCGATATTGAATCTTTTGTATCATAGCCACAAATTGCTTCCAGCATTAATGCTGAATCAGAGACAGAACGAGTAATGACTCCTGCTTGATCCAGAGAACTCGCAAATGCAATCATACCAAAACGCGAGCATCTTCCATAAGTTGGCTTTATTCCAACTACTCCACAATAAGCTGCTGGTTGGCGTACAGATCCACCGGTGTCGCTCCCTAACGCTCCAGCGCATAAAAATCCAGCAACCGATGCTGCAGATCCACCAGATGATCCACCAGGAACAACTTTTTCCCCATCACTTTTTCTAATCCACACATTTTCAACAGGGCCAAAATAGCTATTTGTGTTCGCAGAACCCATAGCAAATTCATCCATATTAAGCTTACCGAGCATGGCTGCTCCACTTTTTAAAAGCAAGTCAGACACCGTAGATTCGTAAGTCGGAACGAAATTTTCCAGCATTTTTGAGCATGCTGTTGTTTTTATTCCTTTTGTACAGAATAGATCTTTGATGCCAACTGGTACACCCATGAGCGGCGAGATTAAATCATCCTTTTGCCTAGAGAAATGTTCATCTGCAGCTTTAGCAGCTTTCATTGCTATCTCTGGGGTTTTTGTTATAAATGCATTTAATTTCTCATTTTCAACCGCACTGATGTGCGCCTCTACGAGTTCAACGGCAGAAAAACTCTTTTTTTTGAGCCCGTCATGCATTTGTGTAATACTTAACTTTCTTAGTTCATTCATCAATATTTAATTTTTAGCAAGACGTTAATTATAACATGGCACGATAAAAAATCCATACATTTATAGTTACAGCTAGAAATGTAGCTAAGGTAACTTAGATTCACCGATAATCGTCATCCCGCTACTTGTTAGCGGCTAAGAGATACCGCAGCGGTATGACGTAGAAGCTATACTTTTATACTCACCAACTCAGTATCCAATCCGGATTGTATCTTAAAAAGGTCAAAAGACTATAATAAGCAAAGGAGTGATACTGTATCTGAGTGAAAATCGTTGAGATCCCAGTGTCTGCTGCTTGCATAGCATTTATTTACAAAAAAATAGTCATGCAAGAGACTTTGCTTGGATATTTGATATAATTTAGGTCTATTAAAGCAAAAAATACTAACATGAATGAAGTGATAACATTTGGTTGTCGTCTAAATTTTTACGAGAGCGAGTTAATCAAAGAAGCACTAAAAAAAGCAAAGAGAGAAAATGTTGTTGTGGTGCATAGCTGTGCAGTGACAAACGAAGCAGAACGTCAGGTAAAGCAAAAGATACGTAAGATTTACAAAAATGATCCAAATAAAGAAATTATCGTAGTTGGTTGTGCTGTTCAGTTGGATCCAGAAGTTTACAGTAGCATTCCTGGTGTAAGTAAAGTGCTCGGTAATCAAGATAAGCTAAAAGCTGAAAATTACTTACTAAATGACGATAAAATCTTGGTCAGTGATAACCAAGTAGAACCTGTTCTAATTAATGGATTTGAAGATAAGTCAAGGGCATTTATTGAAATTCAAAATGGTTGTAATCATAGCTGCACATTTTGTTCAATTACTGAGGCAAGAGGGAATAATCGATCTGTGCCAATAAACAGTATTATAGAGCAAATCAGGATCTTTGTAGAAAATGGATATCAAGAAGTAGTGTTTACAGGGGTTGATATTACTGACTTTGGTACAGATTTGTTGGGTAAGCCATCACTTGGTTCAATGATTAGGAGAGTTTTAAAGGATATACCAGAGTTGAAGAGGCTAAGACTTTCCTCTATCGATGTTGCTGAAGTTGACGACGAATTAATGGATTTAATAGCTAATGAGTCAAGACTTATGCCTCATTTACATTTGAGTCTACAATCTGGTAATAATTTAATACTAAAGAGAATGAAGCGTCGTCACAACAGAGAACAAGTGATAGAATTTTGTCATAAAATGAAGAGCTTGAGGCCTAATATAGCATTTGGCGCTGATATTATTGCTGGATTTCCAACAGAAACTGATGAAATGTTTCAGGATACAGTTGATTTACTGAAAAAAACAAATATAGTTTACCTACATGCTTTTCCATATTCAGAGCGGAAAAATACACCTGCTGCACGAATGCCACAAGTACCAGAGAATGTGCGTAAAGAACGAGTAAAAAATTTAAGAGAAGTAAATAAAGAAATTATGAGCAGTTTTTGTCAATCCTTGATCAACACTAAGCAAAGTGTTCTGGTTGAGCAAAATAATGTCGGTAGAGCAGAAAATTTTGCATTAATAAAGCTTGAATCAAGAGCGCAAGCTAAAAGTATTGTGAAAGTTAATGTTACAGGCGTAGAGAATAATTATTTAATTGGAAATACTCTTTCTTAATTTTTGTACATTAAAGAAATATATGATATGATGGTTATACTATAAATGATAATTATGGGTTCATTTGTGATAACTAAAAGATCTATTACTTTATTTTTGATTTTAATTTCATGTGTCTATTTTTTTATTACTTATATCGGTAATTATGTACACGTTGAACAAGTTATTGGAACACAACTCTTAAAACTAGAAACGGACAATAATGAAGATGTAATGCATTCTAAAGAGGTTACTGAAAAAGAAGTACTAACAGAGGATTTAAAATATCAAGAACCTGAAAATAGTCCTATTGAACAACCTTCTATTCTCCAAGTAGCTGATCAGAAAAATATGTGGTCACGTATTGCAGATCAAGCTGAGCCTACAAAAGAAAAATCAAAAAAACTTGATTTTTATGTTAGCGCTAACGGTGGTAAGGTATACCATGATAATTCAGAAATATTTGTAAAGGGTATAAAGGCAATAGGGGAGAGAGTCCTAACTTTAGTTGAAAGTCATTATGGTTTTATAATAAAAAATATAGTGGCAGATGAAATTAAAAGTATACAGCAATTTGATGGTAAAATTGATTTCCAGTGGTTTAGCAGCATGTCTTTAGGTTACTATGCTGGAGAAAATGGTAAAATTGATTTTGAAGCCGCGTATTCTATAGCCAATATTGAAGATAGTAATTCTCCTCCGGTATTTGATAAATCAGCAAGTATATTTGCGTTTTTGTTAAACTTCTATTATAATCCCAGCGTTCAGGATACACAATTTGCTCCGTACATCGGTCTTGGTATAGGACCAACAGTTTTTAGATTAAAAAGGATTAATGGGTCACCCCAAAATTCAATGCCACTGAATGTTCCTTGGTTTGCTTATCAAATAAAACTTGGTGTTGATTATTCAATAATCCCAGAAGTCAAAACCTTTCTCGGCTATCGTTACTTTAGCGTTCCGATACCTGTTGCAGATGACATATCTACTCACAATATTGAAATTGGTTTGATATTTAATTTTTAGTGATAATTTAATATATATATAAATTCTTATCTTTTCTATCTAACAAACCAAATGTTGGTACGATTGTTGCTTTTAAAAAAATGACAGTTTCTACTGTTCTAATATTATTCGCTAGCCTTTTTGACTTCTGGTGCAATAAGCTTTGCTTATCTTCTCTATGTTCTATAAGCCCGCCGATTACCATAATTTCACCGCTCTTAATTTTTAACATAGAGTTCATTTCTCTGATTTCAACAATTGGAATGTCGCTATTTAATTTCATTTTACTCTGCTGTGCGACGTACTCTATATCTGGATCTTTAACGTAGCCGTTAATTCTTGATAAAGTTGGATGTATATCCATGAATATTTCACTAGTATCAATGTTAATGCTTGGGTGGATTATTAGCACAATACCTATTGGAACGCTATTCATCTTGGTAATTAAGGTCTGATTAGAGTTTCTAGTATCTTTTTGTATATCGGAAGTAAAATAAATATGGTTTTTAGTAAATGAAATCATCGCTTGCTGATTATTTATAGCATGTACTCTGGGGCTTGAAATTACAGTTGAAGTGCCAAATTTGTCTAAATTTTTTACTAAATCTCCTAGATCATTCGCACCAAAGTTCATTGCTAGGTTAATAATGGAGTTATCTTGATTTATTATAGACTTAGTTCCATCTTGTAAGTCATTTAAGTTCATACCAGAAAGGTATTTGTCATCTAGCACAACTTCAACTATTTTTGCCTCTATCATTACTTGAGAGGACGCTAACTTCTTAACCTTATTAATATATTCTTCAACAGCTTTGTGGATATCTTTTCTAGCATTCAAAATAATAACACCAGCTTCTCTGTTGGATGAAAGGAATTCGCCATCATCCACCCCGTTAACATCCATTATTGCATTCAGGCCTTTTTCTAATGAATTCCATAAGTCACTACTGTATTGAGACTTCATAACATTGTTATAGTCCCTATCAACGTTACTTCCATCACTGTTAGTAATATTGTTACTAATGACGAAACTGCTTTGAGCAGAATGTTGAATATTGATGAAGTCTACGTAATAATTTTGTGCGTATGGCAAGTCCTGCTCAATTCTAATTACACCATTACTTGTTGAGTAACGCAGTTTGGCGCTATTTGCTATACTCTGAATTACTTCGTTTATATCCTTATCTTTTAGCTTTAAAATAATATTACCTGATATTTTTGGGTCCATATCCAAGTTAACGTCAGAAAGTTTTCCTATCTCAATCAGCAAATCCTTTACTGATACTTCTTCACTAACATTAATAGAAATAAGCTGATTACTGATTGTGAGATCGGGAAACTCTATTGGTAAAGGCATAATTTCTGGTATTGCCGGTTCATTAATCTCCAAAGAGGTGTTATATTGTTGCAACGGATAATCGTGCTTATAATTGTCTATGTTAATAGGATATTGCTTAGTAGGTAGATGTGTGCAAGAAATAATGAAGAGGAGTATTAAGCATTTAAAAATAGCCATTAGAACAGCATACAAAATCTATACTAATAGATTTCTATAAAAATATTAAAAATGTATTTAATCTCATTTTCATCGAGCAGATAATTGTCGTGTATTAGCTTTGGCTATGTATTTTTTGTATACTTTTCTTGTACTTAAATGTAGACCAGCATAGCCCTAATTTTTTTATATATTTTACTTCTTTCTCTGTATTTAATAATAGGCTTGAAAATAAATGGTAAGCCTATAATTGTTAAGCTTAGAGCTAGGGTTGAAAGTATACAACAGGCTTTGTGTTTACTATGTAGCTCTTTCAGGTAAAGCATCAAAAATCTACAAAATTTTTTGTAATTTTCTTCGATGTTTTTTTTGCTATGAGCCTTGCTAATGAACATATCTATTGCGGTATGACCGTTATTGCACTTAATGTTAAGGTCTGCACCTTTTTCTGTTAACAACTGAGCTATATCAAAATAATCCTTTTGAACAGCAAGATGTAGAGGTGCAAAACCTTGTTGCTCACAAATGTTCATATTGGCTCTAACTTCCAATAACATTTTCACAATTTGTGTATGGCCTTTTTTAACTGCGAGTAGCAAGGGAGTTCTGTTACATTTAGTAACAGCATTAACGTTTACCTTAAGCTTCAATAAGAGCTTAACTGTTTTAGTGTTACCATTATGGCTAGCTTTATGCAGCCTAGCGTTACCATTAAAATCTTGATCGTTTGCTTCTATTCCCTTTGAAACAAGAAATGTTACCATTTTTCTATTATTATGCTCAATAGCGCAATCTAACGCATCAAAACCATGGTTGTTTTTTGTGCAAAAAAACTCTTTAAGTTTAATTTTATCGTTACTTGCTTGCTGTTTTTTTGCAATAAGTTTTACTATTTGCATTTTGTTGTTATACGCTGCTAGGAAAAGCGTAGTGTTATTTTCTGCATCTTTGGCTTCTATATTTGCACCTTTCTTTATCAGATATTCTATAATTTCTGCTCTGCTGTCATAATGTGCGGTGCATTGATAAATGGTTAAAAACAAAGGAGTACGAAAATTGTTATCTTCACATTCGAGATTTGCTCCGCTATCAATTAAAATTTGGACGCTTTTTTTAGAACCGTATAGTGAAGCTATATGAAGAGGAGTATAGCCCTCTTTGGCATCTTTTTCATTAATTTTTGCGCCTTTTGTTATCAAAAAATCTATTAATTCCGTGTCATCTTGTAGTGCAGCAAGGTGCAGTGGAGTGAATCCATTTTTATCCTTGGAATTAATTGTCAGTTGGTTAACAAAAAGTTTAGCAACTTTCTTGTGTCCATGCATAATGGCGTAATGCAGAGGGTTTCTATTTTCGTTGTCTACGACATTGAAATCAGCTTCGTGCTCTAGTAATGACTTTACTCCAACTAAATCGCCTTCTTTTGTGAACTTATGCAAGAGAGTGATTCCACTTGCATCTTTTGAGTTAATATCAAATCCATTTTCTACTAATTGGTTTATATCTTCCTCACGCGCCATATCACTTAAATCTCTAATTAAACTCTTTTCGCGTTAATAATACTCCTACTTGATTAAGTTTAAATGAATCTGTGAGAAATGGCTAGTGCATTCTTGCATAACAAACTTTTGGCAGCGCATTGGATGAAACGAAAAACTTACTTGACAAACTCCGCCAGCCCTCTTATCATGAAACTGAAGCTATTTATTTATCTTCGCAATCTCTGCGGTGGATTAATGACAAAAAACTTAATGTATTTGGCGTAAATCATGCTTAATTTTTTGCACTATGTGCACCTCATGTCTTTATAAAACTTTTAGGTTTCTACCTATACAAGCCGAAACGCGCTTATAAAGTGTTTAAGACAGTAAAAGACGTCAAATAGACAAGGGAGAATTTGAATACTAGCTACCCTAGGGTTTCTTTGCCTTTTTTTTCATTTGGTAAATTTCTTAATATTTATAGCTAAACGACAACTGTCATTCCTGTAAAGGTCAAGTATCCCGCTACTTGTTAGCGGCTGAGATACCGCGAATGAATCGCGGCATGACGGTTCGCGGTGGCATGACGATAAGCTCGTCATCCCGCTACTTGTTAGCGGCTGAGATACCGCGAATGAATCGCGGTATGACGGTTAGCGGCGGCATGACGTAGGATTGCTGTCATTTCGCTACTTGTTAGCGGCTAAGAGATATCGCGGTGGTATAGCTATAAATTGTTGATATCTTTTTTATATCACATTTTTAACTTACAATAGTTAGCCAGCGTTCCTTACATTAACCAAATCTTTCAAATTCTGCACTCACCACTACCTATAACTCACTTTCACGCAATATTGATCGTTCTTAAAAAGCAATCTAACATTTTTTATTCCTTGATTGCGAAGCTTTGATGCAGCTGATTTAGCAGCCTGAGCACTTTTAAAAAATGCAACATATCCCTTACTTTCTGCACTGTCTTGTTTCGGATGACGTTTCTGCATTTCTTTTTCATATTGCTTTCTGTAATGAGGAGTATTTTGTATCAATTGTTCTGACATCTTTCTTAGGTATTGAACTTTTACTTTTGCAAGCCCAGATTTATGAAATCCTAAGACTTGAGCTGCTTTTTCTGATAAGTCTATTATTCTGCCTTCAATAAAAGGCCCTCTATCGTTAACCCTTGTAACAAGCTTTCTTCCATTTTCTAAATTAGTGACAAGAACAAAGCAGGGTAAGGGCAAAGTCTTATGCGCTGCAGAGATCAAGTGACGGTTAAACGCTTCACCATTTGCTGTAAGTGTGCCATGATCTTCTATTCCATACCACGATGCTATCCCTATCTCTTCATAGTGTTTACAGTTTTTTGGATAATAAGTTATACCATTTATTGTGTAGCTGCTGCCAATTTTATAATGACCTGCAGTGCAGTTAAACCTGTTGCTAACACTGCAGCTACTTATCAAAACAAATATTAGGCATAGAAAGGTTAGGTTTTTTATCATTGTATTCGGTAAGAGGGTTCGATACTATGAGGATTTTAAATTATACTATAATAAATTTAGTAATGAGTAAACATCTACTGCTAAATATTAACAAAACTCAAAAAGAAATAATACATATTATTGGTATAGGTGGAATTGGAATGAGTGCCATTGCTGAAATTCTTCACAATTCCAATTGTAAAGTTCAAGGCAGTGATACGCAGTCAAACGACAATGTAGATAGGTTACAAAAGCTGGGTATAGAGGTTTATATTGGTCACAATGCTGATAATATAAGCCAAGCTCAAATAGTTGTACATTCTTCTGCAATAGAATTTGACAATGTGGAGTTAATTGCGGCAAAAAATAACAATAAAACCGTTTTGCATAGATCAGACATACTTGCTGAAATTATGGAAGGTAAATATGTGATAGCGGTTTCAGGTTCAAGCGGAAAGACAACAACAACGGCTATGATTGCTTCCATTTTTGATCATTCTAATATCGATGCAACTGTAATTGTGGGAGGAATACTAAATTCGTATCAGAGTAATTCAAGACTTGGAAGGAGTAACATTTTTTTAATCGAAGCTGATGAGTCTGATGGAACCATGCTAAAAATTTCTGCAAATATTGCTGTCATAACGAGTATTAACGACGATCATATGGATCATTATGGTACATTTGACGATATAAAAAATGCGTTTTCTCAGTTTATAAGCAAAGCAGATTTTGCAGTTTTGCCTGATTCTGTAGGCATTAATTATGATGCAGGTAACTCTATGATGTTTGGGTTTGAGAATGGTAGCATAAGAGCCAGCAACATCGAACAACATAATAACAGCATGGAATTTGATGTGTTGATTGACAATAACCACAGAATAAAAAACGTAGTACTAGCAAACGCAATAGGTATTCACAAAATGAGTAACGCCTTGGCTGCAATATCAGTTGCGATAAAACTCGGGATTAGCGATGCAGAGATTAAAAAAGGCCTTTTGGAATTCAAAGGAGTAGCAAGAAGATTCTCTTTGATTGCCAATATTAAAGGTGTTAAGTTAATTGAGGATTATGCCCATCATCCAAATGAAATATATGCAACTTTAACGGCTGCACGTTCGATTACTAAAGGAAAGGTGATAGGAATTATCGAACCACTTCGTTTTGCTCGCATTCGTAATTTTTTTGATGAATTCATACGAATTTTTATGATATTTGATTATGTCATCCTCACTCCTGTTCATCCCCCAGAAGACAAGCCTATTCCTGGTTGTGGAATTGATGATATACAAAAAGCTTTAATCAGTAATGGATTTAATAACACAAAAATTATGAATGATGCTTTGCTCATTTCACATTTTATTAGTGATTCGACAAGTCCAGGTGATATAGTATTATTTATTGGTGCTGGTAGTAATATAGCTAAATTGGCAAAAGAAACTGCAGCACTTATTGCGGAAGTTAAGGTTTAATGCAATGAATAAGATAATCAATAACGTATTTGCAAGAGAAATTTTAGATAGCAGGGGTTACCCCACTGTTGAGGTGGAAATTGAACTCTGTGATGGAGCAATAGGTAGGGTATCTGTACCTTCTGGAGCTTCAACCGGTAAATTAGAAGCCTTGGAACTCAGGGATCAAGATGAGAAAAGGTATTGTGGTAAGGGAGTGCTGAAAGCTGTTCAAGTTGTAAATGGAATGATAACAGATAAAATCATTGGAATGAATGCAGCGGACCAAAATGCAATTGATAAAGCATTAATTGAACTGGATGGAACAAAAAACAAATCAAAACTTGGAGCAAATGCAACTTTGGGTGTGTCTCTTGCAGTTGCGAAAGCAGCAGCAAACAGTTTCAAAATGCCGCTATATAGATATTTGGGGGGAGAGCAGACAAGTGTTATGCCGGTTCCACTCATTAACATAATTAATGGCGGAGTACATGCAGACAATAAGCTCGATTTCCAAGAATTCATGATTCTTCCGGTCGGTGCTGAGACTTTCAGTGAAGCTATCAGAATATCTGCGGAGGTGTTCCACAACTTACGTAGCATTCTTAAGAAAAAAGGTTATAGCACAAACGTAGGAGATGAAGGTGGTTTTGCACCAAATATTGAAAGTACTGAAGAAGCACTTGACTTGATCATATACGCTATAGAATCAGCAGGTTATTCAGCGCAAAGTGATTTTGCACTGGGTCTTGATGTTGCTTCATCTACTTTTTATGAAGATGGAATTTACAAATTTGAAAATAAAGAGCTTACTTCAAAAGAATTGACTGAATACTATTGTGACCTTGTGGAAAAATATCCAATAATTTCTATAGAAGATGCAATGAGTGAAGACGACTATGAAGGTTGGAAATTACTTACTGCAAAATTGGGGAGTAAAATTCAATTGGTTGGGGATGATTTATTCGTTACAAATTGTGAACTAATAGGCAAAGGAATAGAAGAAAAAATGGCAAATGCTGTGCTGATCAAGCCAAATCAAATAGGGACATTAACAGAAACGTTTAATGCAATTGAAATGGCAAAATCAAATGGCTATAAAGCTGTTATTTCTCATCGCTCAGGTGAAACAGAAGACACAACAATATCTCATATAGCAGTTGCATCAAATTGCGGGCAAATAAAAACCGGGTCGCTATCGCGTTCTGATAGACTCGCGAAGTATAATGAGCTAATGAGAATAGAAAGCGCATTAGGAAAGGATGCTAAATATTATCGTGGGTTAGCATGGGTTTTATAGACGAAGTAAAATTGTGTTTAAAAGCTGGTGACGGTGGTGATGGCTGTGCAAGTTTTCGTCGAGAAAAGTTCGTTGAATTTGGTGGTCCAAATGGTGGTAATGGAGGAAAGGGTGGAAACATAGTTTTCATCAGCGACGCTAATCTCAGCACTTTGCTTCATTTTCGTTATAGAAGACACATTAAAGCAGATAGTGGAAAAAATGGTGCAGGCAGGGATAGATCTGGCACAGCAGGGAAAGACGTTATACTTAAAGTTCCAGTCGGTGCACAAATAATCGATGAAGAAAGTGAAGAGATAATAGTCGATCTTGACAAGCCTGGTATGGAATTTCAAGTAGCACAGGGTGGAAAAGGTGGACTTGGAAATACTAATTTTAAATCTTCTACTAATAAGGCACCAAGACATTTTACTTACGGTCAGCCTGGCGAAGAAAAACATGTATTATTAAAACTAAAAGTTTTATCAGATGTTGGAATTATTGGCATGCCAAACGCAGGTAAATCAAAATTTTTGACTCGCTGCTCAAATTCCGATACAAAAGTAGGCGATTATCCATTTACCACCGTAAGACCCCACTTAGGTGTGACAAAAGTAGATGATAGCGAAGTTATAATAGCAGATATTCCTGGAATAATCACCGATGCTCACCTTGGAGTTGGGCTCGGACATAAATTTTTAAAGCACATAGAAAGGTGTAAAATTTTACTTCATTTAATCGATGTAACTCATGATGATGTTATTTCGGCTTATAATTGTATCCATAATGAATTGGAACTTTACAATAGTGATCTTGTTGAAAAAGAAGAGATTGTAGTATTAAACAAATGCGACTTATTGAGGGAAGCAGAAATTCTGGAAAAGAAGAATCACCTAGCTAATTATCTCAATAAAGAAGTGCTGTGCTTATCAATTAATGGTGATTTACAGCCTATTTTAAGATTATTAAGTGAAAAATTGAAAAAGAGTAATTCTAAGGAAATCGATGTATATGATCCTTTTAAGATGTGAATTTCATTTATTTTATCATATAACTAGAATATATTTGTACGAACATTTGTTTTTGTTAAACACAACAAATCCCAGTGTCAGCTACTTGCATCTACCACACAACTGTACGAACATTGCAATTTGCAGGCAATTTGCGTGGCAGATGGTGTCATCCCAGTGCCCAGACACTGGGATCCAGCCTTTTCATAATCATCAAAACGTTGTATTTTAACATAAAACGGCTACTTTTATGCTTACCAACTTAATAAAATTTCTGGATCCAAGTGTCAAGCACTGTGATGACATCATAGGGGCGCTGGGATGACACCCTCCTGCTAGACAATGTTCGTACAGTTGTACATCTACCATGCAAGTTACCTGAAAATTGCAATGTTCGTACACTTGACTACTTGGATCTAGTATGATTTAATTAACCAAGAAGTAGGCATGAAAAAATTATGTAGTGAACCAGTTTGCATAACACCAGGAGGAAAATATGGATAGAAAGACGAGAATAGAATCAGACAGCTTAGGGGAAGTAAAAGTACCAAGTGAACATTACTGGGGAGCGCAGACTCAGCGTTCTTTAGAAAATTTTAAGATTGGCACAGAAAAAATGCCAGAGCCTCTGATTAAAGCATTAGCAATAGTAAAACTTGCAGCAGCACATGTTAACATGAAGCAGGGTAGCATAGATAATAAGGTAGGGGACGCAATCTGCGCAGCCGCAAAGGAAGTAATAGATGGCAAATTTAATAATGAATTTCCGCTTGTTGTTTGGCAAACCGGATCCGGAACGCAGACTAATATGAATATGAATGAAGTGATCAGCAATCGCGCAATAGAGATTTTAGGTGGTAATTTGGGTAGTAAATCTCCGATACATCCAAATGATCATGTGAATTATGGTCAGTCGTCAAATGACACCTTTCCAACAGCAATGCATATAGCAGCAGCAGACCAGATAAACCGCTTGCTTATTCCAAATCTTGAAAAATTGCATAAGGTGCTGGATAATAAGGTTCAGGAATTTAAAGATATAATAAAAGTAGGACGTACTCATCTGCAAGATGCAACGCCCCTAACACTAGGACAGGAGTTCTCTGGCTATGCAGTCCAGATTAAAAAGGGGATAGAGAGAGTAAAATCAACTTTAAGTGATATATATGAGCTTGCACAAGGTGGCACTGCAGTTGGCACGGGACTCAATACTAAAAAGGGTTTTGCTGAAGATTTTTCAAGCCAAGTTGCAGAAATTACTAACCTTCCATTTACTTCAGCAGGCAATAAATTTGAAGCGCTAGCAGCAAATGATGCTTTAGTTGAGCTCAGTGGAACACTCAATACAGTAGCAGTCAGTTTAATGAAAATTGCAAATGATATAAGGTTGCTTGGTTCTGGTCCAAGATGCGGAATTGGGGAAATAATGTTACCGGAAAATGAGCCTGGTTCTTCAATTATGCCAGGTAAAGTGAATCCAACTCAGTGTGAAGCGGTGACTATGGTATGCACTCAAGTTATGGGAAATCATGTTGCTGTAACCATTAGTGGTTCAAACGGTCATTTTGAATTGAATGTGTTTAAGCCAGTGATAATTTACAATGTTTTGCAGTCTATAAGACTTTTAGCTGACGCAAGTTTAAATTTTACAGAAAAATGTGTAGTTGGTATTAAAGCAAATGAAGAGAGGATAAAAGATTTACTGAATCAGTCGTTGATGTTGGTCACTATATTAAATACGCATATAGGGTACGACAATGCAGCAAAAATAGCGAAGCTTGCTTATAAAGAAAATATCACTCTAAAAGAAGCAGCAGCAAAACTTCAACTGCTCACTGAGGAAGAGTTTGAAAGGATAGTGAAACCAGAAGAAATGGTAAATTATTTGTAACCGCTCACACTTAATTCTTCAATCTCACTAATAGAAAGGCCAGTAAACTTGACAATAGTGTTAACATCAACATTATTATCTTGCTTTGTCTACCTTATTTTGCCGCTCCCCTGAACGGATACGGTTTAAGACATAAGATCCTTTTTCATAGCTATACTACGTTATCCAGCGTCTGGGCACTGGTTTCTTGGTACTTATTCCGCAATAATTTTTTTTTCCTTCAATAAACTTTGCAGTTCGCCTTTTTCGTACATCTCGCGAGTGATGTCGCAACCACCAATAAACTCTTCCTTTATATATAATTGTGGAATTGTTGGCCAATCAGAAAACTTTTTTATAGATTCACGTATTTCATCATTCTCCAACACGTTAATATACTTAAACTTCACGTTCAATTTTTTTAGGATTGACACGACGAGTCCAGAGAATCCGCATTGAGGAAAATCAGAAGTGCCTTTCATATACAATACCACATCATTTTCTGTTATATCTTTTTTTATTTGTTCAAAATTGCTCATAAATTCACCTTATTTTTAAGTATTAGTTTCCAGTTGCAAGGCGTGTATAGACTGACCTTCCAGAGCTTTATATACCATTTTATGCTGTTCTATTTTTGTCTTTCCAAGAAAACACTTGGAGTTTATTTTTAAATGATAATGGTCATCATCTCCAGCAAGATCATGAATCTTTATATCAGCGTCGGGGAACGATTGTTTGATGATCCTCTCTAATTCGTGAATTGCAATAGTCATTGATTTGCTTTAAATTACAATACTTTCATTATAAATCTAAAACGATTGAGCGCAATAAAAAGTTGCTATCATAAAAAATAGAAGCATACTATAATAATGGAATGACAAATTATGCAGGGAGGCTTTGTGGTGGGCGAAAGATTTAAATTCACATATCTATTGGTTTTGCTAACTTTTTCATTTAGGTGCTTATCTTACGATGATAAAATAAATAACTTAGAGAATGTTTACATCAAAGCTAACTATTTTGGAGCATTCTTCAATGCAATAGGTTCTCTAGAAGGAAAAGAAGATGCAGGTGACAATATAACAGAGGGGGTTTTTAGTTTTAATAAGAAGGAGCGAATTGAAGCTGGATACAGTCCTAAATATGTTCCAGGGTTTGCCGGTAGTGCTGCAATAGGGTATTTATTCAAAAATATGAGAGTTGAGTTTGAAGGCTTATATTCTCAGACTAACTTATATGATGAAGATTATTCAGATAAGAAAAAAGCAAGATATATTGAACTTCGTCGTCACAATGATGCGTCTACTGGAGCGGAATGCAATTCACCTTGGAGAAGTGGAAAGGTTGATATTCACATTCAAGAAAATTGTAGTGTTGAAGCAGAGTTCAGAGCTGCATTTAAGATGAAAAATGAAGGTTTTAATAACTTAGCTGGAATGGTCAATGTATATCGTGATTTTAATATAGCAAAAATGCCATTCACCCCATATGTTGGTATTGGTGCAGGTGTAACTAGGGTTAAATTTCTAGGAAAAACCAGATATGCCTTGGCTTACCAAGCAAAACTTGGTATCAATCACCAACTTACAGCACAAACTCAAGCATTTGCTGGTTTACGCTATTTTGGTATCCTTGATAACCAATTTAAAGATATTGTACCAGGAATAAAGATACTAGCTGGTGAAGGATATATTCCTGCCGGTGGAGGAAGTAAAGTCGATGAAACTGCACGTGTTGAATCAACAACTGCAACCATTACCAATAGGTTTGGCTTATATGGCTTAGAGTTTGGATTGGTTTATCACTTTTAACTTTATCCAATAAATTACATATGTGAAGATAGTAAATTCAGCGTGCTGAGAACATTAGAAAGACGAGATTTTAATTGATTTTCATATTTACTCCAATCTTGTATTGCCTTTCTTGCAACACCTGAATCAACTGCGGCTTTTGCAACAGCAGGAGCTACTATAGAAATTAATCTTGGGTCAAATGGAGTAGGTATTATATATTCACGTCCATAGCCCATTTTACGACCGCCATAGACTGCAGATATCTCACCTGGTACTGGCTCACGGGCAAGCTTTGCTATTGCATCTGCAGCTGCAATTTTCATTTCATCATTTATTGTTGTTGCATGTACATCAAGTGCCCCTCTAAATATATAAGGAAAACCCATTACGTTGTTGACTTGGTTGTTGTAATCTGACCTACCAGTTGCAATTATTGCATCTGGCCTCACAGATTTTGCAAACTCAGGCCTTACTTCTGGATCGGGATTGGCAAGAGCAAAAATAATCGGGTCTTTGCCCATACTCTTTAACATCTCTTCATTTAACACATCTTTTGCAGATAGTCCGATGAATACATCAGCGCCTTTTATTGTATCAAGTAGAGAACGTTCGGAAGTATCAATTGCATACTTTTCCTTCCACTCATTCATATCCTCGTTTCTACCTTTGTATATTACTCCTTGCTTATCACACAGCACTATATTTTTAGCGCCCATGGACTTTAGTATTTCTAAACATGCAATACCGGCTGCTCCAGCACCATTCATAATGATCTTAACGTCCTCTAATTTCTTTCCGACAATATCAAGAGCATTTTCTATGCCAGCTGCAACAACCACCGCAGTTCCATGCTGGTCATCATGGAACACTGGAATATCCATCAGTTCATTCAGGCGTTTCTCTATTATAAAACAATCAGGAGATCTTATATCTTCTAAATTTATTCCTCCCCAACTTGGCCCAAGATACCTTACTGCATTGATAAAATCTTCTATATTTTCTGTATCAACTTCTATATCAACTGCATCAATATCAGCAAAACGCTTAAATAAAACAGCTTTGCCTTCCATGACCGGTTTTGAAGCAAGAGGACCGATATTACCAAGTCCAAGCACTGCAGTGCCATTTGAAATGACAGCAACACAGTTGCTTTTTGCCGTATAATCATAAACAACCTCAGGATTTTTAGCTATTTCAAGGCACGGAGCTGCAACACCAGGGGAATAAGCAAGTGACAAATCATACTGGGTAGATAAAGGTTTTGTTGGCATGATTGAAATTTTACCAGGGTTACCACCTCTGCTGTGATACTTAAGCGCTTCTTGTTTTGTGGTACTATCTAAATCATCGTTCATCATTACATCCTTATATTTTAAGCTTGTATTTTTTAAGTATATGGAGTTTTTATAAATGTTCAATTGTAAACTATTAACTTGTGAACTCTGTTGTACTTCTGTATAAGTTTACCTATTACGTAAGATGATATTACATGCTTAAGAAGAACTTGCCTAATTTGCTTACGATTTCTCGTGCACTTGCAATACCAGCAATAATATTAAGTTTTTATATAGAAAATAAATATGCAGGCCTGATAACAATATCAATCTTTATATTTGCATGCATTACGGATTTTTTTGATGGTTACCTGGCGCGTGCGTGGAAAGTCCAATCAAAGTTTGGCAAGCTATTTGATCCAATTGCTGACAAATTAATAGTGGTTTCAACGATAATTATGCTAGTTTATAAGCATAAGATAAATGATTTTACAATAGTACCATCGATTATCATCATCTGTCGGGAGATATTAGTCTCGGGTTTACGGGAGTTTCTGATAGCTACAAATGTTAGTCTACCTGTAAGCAAAGCTGGAAAAATTAAAACATTTTTGCAGATGGTTGCTGTAGTAGCGCTAATAATGAACGATTATTATATGATTCAATATACAGGTGCGATTTGTTTATGGGTTGCAGCTATTATAACTATGTGGTCAGGCTATAATTATATCCTAGCCGGCATCAAACAGATTGATTAAATCTCCTAGGAAATAGTTAATAGACAAGAGTAGTTAATATCTTAGTGATATTGACTCAGAAAGCAAAAAGGTGTATAATTATATTAACTTACAACTAATTAGGTTAATATTATGAAAATACCTAGTGGCAAATTTTCTTCTACTAAAAAGGTTCCAGGAAAGAATAAGAAAAAAAGAGATTTTGAACCATTAGAAGAGTTTTTTTGGGATTTTTGGCCAACAGTTGATAAAGAAGTCAAAAGAGAAAGGCTAGAACAAGAACTATTAGCACTAAAAAAAAGAGAGCTATATAGAAAATGTGCATCATTGGCAACAATGGTCCCATTTACATTGCTGATGGCGATTGAACTGGAAAAAACATATAGCGATCAGGTATTACTTGGCGTGATAAGTGGCGCGCTAAGCCACACTATATTACCTTTTACAGTCTTATCTCTTATTTGTACGCTATATTTAATTTACAATAATAGGAAGATAGCACAAAAAGAACGAGAGTTGGAGATTATTGAAAATGGAGAGGAAGTAAAGGAAAAAGAGCACAATATTTCTGATATAGGTCAGTGTTTGATCTATATTGAGGCTATAACAACTGCACTGGTTATTGTAGGTATGATAATGGGTGAAACATCTTCACTTGAAGCAGCAGAGGATGCAATTTTATTTCTTGCCAATGCAATTGCTTTTCTTGCAACTCTTGTTTCTTATATTGATAAGCATGAAAAAAATAAGAAAAAGGAAACAGAAAAGTCTGATCTTGATGAGAAATCTAGCAAGAAAACTAGCAATATATCTGTAGCCGGATTGGCGCTTGCTGGTTCTTCTGTATTTTTAATAAGAAGGATAATGTTAATAGCATTAGCATCGTCCTTAAATCCTGCTGTTGGACCTACTTTAGGCTTGGTAGGTATTGCAATTTTTATGGCTGTACAGGTCTTAACTATACATTCCTACAGTAAGACGCTGAAAGATCCAAAAGTGGAAGGACGAGGTGAATCAAGAAATGCAGGTAGTTCTGACCGTAGTTATAAAGAAGAAGGACCGGCTGTTGCCTAAGAAATTTATTTATTTAAGTAATATTTAGGTCTATACTTTATTTTGATCGAAAAAAATCTTATGTATAAGACTTTAATCACGTGCTTTATTTTCCTAATTTGCTCCTTTACACAATCGTATGCGGATGATCTTGAAAAAACTGAAACTGAACTATATGAAGAAGCAGTTGAACTTTTTGACCAGAAAAAATATAAACAAGCTATTAGGGCATTTCATAAGATAGAGGATTTGTATCCTTTTTCTTATTGGGCAATGAAAGCAAAATTATTATCTGGGGTCTCTCACTATAATATGGGTAACTATAGCAGTGCTGCAAGTGATATGGATGATTATATATATGTTTATTCAAATGGTGAAGATTTACCATATGTATACTACTTAAGAGTATTATCTTATTACATGCAAATTAATAAAGTGCAACTTGGACAGCAAACTGCATATAAAACTTTAGAGCTAGCCACTGAGTACATTAATCTCTTTCCAGGCAGCGAATATGTAGACGAGATAAAGGAAAGAGCAAAATTAATCACAGAACATATATCAACAAAAGAGTATTCTATCGGTAAATTTTACCTGAGGCGTGGTGAATATTTAGCAGCAATTAAGCGTTTCCAGAATATGGCAAGCTATAAGGATTCTAAATATTTTTCTAAGTCTATTAACCATTTAATAGCAGCCCATTCAGCTCTTGGCCTTGACTTAGAAGCTGAGCAGTATGAAAGTATGTTATTAGCAGAAAACCTGCAAGATGCCAAGCCAGAGGCTTGAAAATTTGCTTTAGCTTTTTCTATGCTTTGATATATAATTAGGTTTTTAACTATTTGAATATGGCTGGTCATTCACAATTTTCAAATATAAAACATCGGAAAGGCGCTCAGGATGCAAAGCGCTCTCAAAAATTTACGAAGATGATTAGAGAAATAACAGTTGCTGCAAAGCAAGGGCTGCCCGATCCCGAACTCAACCCGCGCCTTCGCTCTGCTATATTTGCTGCACGCAAGGAAAATCTACCAAAAGATAAAATAGAAACAGCAATAAAAAATGCAACTGGTAACGTTGCTGGAGAAAATTACGAGGAAATACAATATGAAGGTCATGGGCCTTCTGGCACTGCACTCATTGTCCATGCCTTGACTAATAACCGCAACCGTACTGCTTCTGAGGTACGTTATATATTTTCTCGCAAGGGTGGAAACTTGGGAGAAACAGGAAGTGTTAGTTACCTTTTTGATCATGTAGGTTTAATTGTCTATAAAGCAGAGGGTGTGAATTTTGATGATTTATTCAGTCATGGAATCGAATTAGAAGTATTGAATATTGAGGAAAATGACAAAGAAGGATTACACGTTATAACTTGTGAAATAAAAGATTTTGGTAAAGTACGCGATGCCTTTTATGCAAAATTCGGAGAACCAGAACTTGCTCGTCTTTCATGGCAGCCAAAAGATCTGATTGAAATTAGCGATAAAGAGTTGATTGATAAATTATCTGCATTGGTTGAAGAATTAGAAGATAATGATGATGTACAGTATGTGGAAGGTAATTTTACTTTTGTTGATGCTGTTTAAATGATGAAGCTGATTGTATTTATGCTGCTCTTTATCTTACCGTTATATACCGCTGAAACATCAACAGATCTTGCACAGCCATTCCAGCATGGAATCAGAAAAAAAAAAGCTACTTTGACGACAGAAAGTGATAGAAAGTTGTTATTCATATCCAGTACCATAAAATCTTCCTTTTTTGCCACGGAAGGGTTGGCGCCAAATACAGTGGTGAAATTGATCAACATATATAAAGATTTCGGTGTTGATTTTAAAAAAGACATTGTGCCGAAGAGTAAATTGGAGGTTCTTTTTGAGAGATTGCCTAATAATCAGAAGACTGAAGAAAAAATTTTATATGCTTCACTGACAATAAACAAGAAAGCTATTAGTTTATATCATTATAAATCGCAAGACGGCAAAGAAAGGTATTTTAATAAAGAAGGAATAAGCTTAAAAAATGGCGAAATTTTTGCAAATCCTTTAAATGGAGATTATCGCATATCCTCAAAATTTGGCAATAGAAAGCATCCTGTTCGCGGTAAAATTGCTTTTCACAAAGGAGTGGATTATGCAGCTAAACTTGGCACTCCCATATACGCTGCTGCAGAGGGTGTGATAGAATATATAGGAAAGAATGGTGGCTATGGAAATTACATCAAAATAAAACACAAAAATGAATATTCAACCTGTTATGCGCATATAAGTAGATTTAGTGGCGATATAAAGTTAGGCTCTAAAGTAAAGCAGGGGCAGGTCATCGCCTATGTTGGTAGCACTGGTGTTGCAACAGGCCCTCATTTACATTACGAAGTTATATATAACGGCAAACACATCGATCCGCTTACGATAGCGCATAAAACTGAAGTAAAATTGCCTGATCATGAATTAAGAGAGTTTAAACTATTTGTAAATAAGATAAATAAAACGATCAACAGAGAGAGTTCAAGTGAAAAAGAAGTTTAAAGACAATATGGATAAGAATACGATAAACGATAGAAATTTGAGTCAAATTCGGGCTTTTCCTGTACTAATAGCGCTAGGATTAATTTTATCGCTGCTTTTTTTGGCATATGACAGCACAATTGCACTTGGAGTTGCTGCCGTTTCAATTTTGACTTTTCTTCAAGGATTTTTTATTAATGACCCTAATGAAGCAAGAGTGATAGAATTTTTTGGTCATTATATTGGAACTTATTTTAAGTCTGGAATATGTGTAACGCTTCCCTTTTCAAGCAAATATATAGTTTCCCTAAAATTTCAGAATATTAACACAGAAAAAATAAAAGTTAATGATGCAAATGGAAGTCCAATAGAGATTTCTGCAGTAATTGTTTGGAGAGTGAGCAGTCCTGCAAAGGCGTATTATAATGTTAACAACTATCACGAATTTGTTTTTGTACAAAGTGACTCGGTAATTAGAGAATTGGCGAGCAATTATCCGTATGATAGCGAAAGCGATGAGGAGTCTTTACGTAAAAATTCTGATAAAATTTCGAGTGAATTGCAGTCAATGTTACAACAAAGATTAGATATTGCAGGAATTGAGATTACAGAAGCAAGAATATCGCATTTGGCGTATTCGTCCGAGATTGCACAAGCAATGTTAAGGCGTCAACAAGCACATGCTATCACTTCGGCAAGAAGGCATATAGTGCAAAATGCAATAGGAATTGTCGAGGAAGTAATAGCTCATTTTGAAAAAAACAAAAGCTTACAATTAGATGGCAAGCAAAAGGTTCAATTGATAAATAATTTGTTGGTTGCCCTAATCTCTGAGCAAGATGCACAACCGACGATTAGTTTAGATAATAATTAGCATAGAAGCCGATTGGGTTTCATAAATGCAAGTCACTATTAATTTCTTGATTAATAGACTAAATGATGTTATAAATTACACGCATTAGGGGTGCTCTAGAAAAGCTGAGAGTACATAAAGTACAACCCTTTGAACCTGATATTGTTAAAGCAAGCGTAGGAAAATGTATGTATATAAATATTGAAGAATGCTTCGGCTTCATTGCGTTAATTGCATCTCTAATTGGATTATCACCTCAAGTATATAAAGCATATATCACTAAAGTTACTCGTGATGTATCGATGTTAATGTTAGTAAACTATCTTATTTGTTCATTGTCTTGGATTGGCTATGGTCTTTACCAGAGCTCAATTTTTGTGGTGCTTAGCAATATTGCTGGATTAGTGATTAGCATAATATCAATTATTCAAAAATGTTACTACGATGCAAAACCTGCACCATGATCATGTGCTGCACTGCAGTACACAGCAACAATATCGTTCTATTGTAGTGCTAAATGGAAAAATACCGAGCTCATCGTTTTTTAAACGAGATATACCTATTATTGCTGTAGATGGAGGAGCAAACAAGCTTCTATCAATTGGCGTAAAACCTGATCTTGTAGTAGGAGATTTGGATAGCGTAAATCTGGATTTACGTGCTAATTTGAATACGATATATCTACCTGATCAAGATTATTGCGACTTTTCTAAAGCAATGGCTCACTTAAAAACAGTAAAGTTATTGCCATCAATAGTAACGGGTATTACTGGAGGAGCAATTGATCACATACTACAGAATATTAACATTTTTCTAAGTACGGGCAGTATCTTTTACACACCTTCACCTCCCATGGTAGGTTACACTTTACAAAAAGGTATTACCCATTTTTTTTCTTTGCCAAAAAATACTAAAATATCTTTACTTGGTATACCGAGAGCTCAAATATCAACCAAAGGATTAAAATGGGAACTGCACCTTAGTAATCTTGCTTTTCCGGGAAAAAATTCTTGCTTTAATCGAAGTTTAGGCAATAAGGTATCCGTAGAAGTACACAGTGGTATATGTCTAGCAATGATTTATTTAGAGACAGTAGATGATGCTGCAAGACATCATGTGCGTCAAGTTAAGAAGTAAATAGACTTCTTGCATAACCCAAACTAAGTAGAAAAAAGGTATCATCCAAGTAGCTGACACTGGTTCCTTTATGACGTGTCATTCCAGTTTCAGCTACTTGAATGACAGCAGTCCTACGTCATACCGCCGCGGTATCTCTTAGCCGCTAACAAGCAGCGGGATGACGAATTGCTTAACCGTCATACCGCCACGAACCGTCATACCGCCGCGGTATCTCATCCGCTAACACGTAGTGGGATACTTGATCTTTACAGGGATGACGGTTGTCAGGCTAGCCTGTCATCCCAGTGCCCAGACACTGGGATCCAGGAATTTTATTAAGTTGGTAAGCATAAAAGTGTTATGTAAAATACAACGTTCTTGATGGGATTGCGTGAAAGGCTGGATCCCAGTGTCAGCTACTTGGATGACAAAAAAAGGAGCACTGGCATGACACCTCTCTTGGACTCTTTTAGCCACAAACATTAAGAAATTTACTAAATAAAAAAAAGGCAAAAGAAGCCCTGAGGTTATTATCCGCTTTAAAATATTGGCGTTTTTTATGTTTTAAACGCTTGACAAGCGAGATTCAGCCGCTTTTAATTGCAACTAACCTACGCTGCAAATGTTTAAGAAATTTACTAAGCAGAAAAAAAGACAAAGAATCCCCGAGTTAGCTAGTCTTTTACTATCTCTGTCGAGTATTGGCATTTTTTGATGTCTTGTAACGCTTTATAAGCGCGTTCAGCTTATTTAGATAAAAATCTAGATGTAGATGAAGTTTTGTAAAGACATACAGTATCTATATACTGCAAAAAATTGAACATAAGACGCCGATACATTAAGTAATCCTTACCTTTTAATCTGCAGATTGGCGAAAGCAAATACAATAGCTTCAGTTTCATGATAAGTGGGCTGGCGGAGTTTGTCAAGCAAGTTTTTTCGTTTCTACTGAATGACAGTTGTGGCTTGGGAGGTAGTGCAAGAAGTCTATTGTATTACTGAATTATTAATAATCTAGTAATAGTGCCTGCTATGTAGCTAAAATTTTCCTTTAACTTAAGCTATATGTAGCTAAAATAACTTGGGTTTACCGACGATTTGACAAACGACAAATTCGTCATCCCGCTACTTGTTAGCGGGATCTAGAGATATCGCAGCGGTATGACCCTGACTTGCATTAGCCATGTATAATAAAGGGAATCTATGACAAAAGAATCATTGGTAAAAACTGATATAGTGAAAGTTGAAGACAAAAAGGCGGTAAGAAGCTTTTTTAAAATACTAGGTGGAGTGGCAGATGCTGTAAGATCGTGGATTGGTAACATCAGTCCTGATTTAAGCAACAGTCGCGATATCGATAGTTTAGTCTTGAAGATGAACGAGTGCTTAAATCCAAAGGGAGGGGAGGTTTCAGCACGTAAAAACGCTGTATCTCTTGGTAACTTGTACTTAAGCTTATCAGAGAAAGGTAAAATAAAATTTCTACAAACCCTGGCAGAAAAATTTAATCCGAATAAAGCGGAAATAGATGAGAAAATTAGAGAGTATAAGAAAAACCAAGATCCCGAGTTAAACTATAAATTTGAACAGGATTTAATAAAAATTCTTGAATCACCGCGTTCTAAAATATTAAAGCAATTTATTTCTTTACCAGAAGGCCTTAAGTTTATTGTTGATATGCGTTCTGACGTGCTTAAGCTAAAGAACCAATATAGAAGCTTGAATCCACTAGAAAGCGAATTAAAAAATATACTCTATACTTGGGTTGATGTTGATCTACTTGATCTTCGTCAAATCACCTGGGATTCACCTGCATCATTGCTAGAAAAACTTATAAAATATGAAGCTGTGCATAAAATTTCCTCTTGGGGCGACCTAAAAAACAGACTAGATTCTGATCGTCTCTGTTTTGCTTTTTTTCATTACAAGATACCAAACGAACCTCTAATTTTTGTAGAGGTTGCATTGGTGGATAAGATTGCAGATAGCATTCAACACCTTTTAGATGAGTCAGTACCTTCAAATGATCCGAGTAATGCAAGCACTGCTATATTCTATTCAATATCAAACACTCAAGCAGGGTTATCTGGAATCAGCCTTGGTAATTTTTTGATCAAAAGGGTTGTAGAAAAGCTATCACAGGAGTTTAAAAGTATAAAAACATATGCAACTCTTTCTCCAATACCTGGCTTTACGAAATGGCTAAAAAACAATCTAAACCAAGATGTCACTTTATTGGGCAAACTAAATATAAAACAATCTAGTGCAGAAATTTTAGAAAGTGCAGAGCAATTAAAAACTAATGTTGAATGTATAAATGAAACTAAACAATGCATGCTTAAACTATGTGCATATTATTTACTAAAAGTGAATAATAGTAATGGGAATGCTTATGATCCGGTGGCGCATTTTCATTTAAGCAATGGTGCATCGATAAAACAATTAAACTGGATGGCAGATACTTCTGAAAAAGGTATTAGTCAGTCGGCTGGAATGATGGTAAATTATCTGTATGAGTTGCCTAAAATAGATAATAATCATGAAAACTATATGGTTAATAAAGTGATTTCCTGCTCGAAAAAAGTTTCGTCTATGTTGAAGGAGTAAATAGTCTCTTAATAAAGGATTGCCCTCACAACACTTAAAATGTAAAATGGTTCTACTTAAGTAAAATAGCCATAAATGAACAACATAAGAAATTTTGCAATAATAGCGCATATAGACCACGGTAAGTCAACGCTTGCTGACCGTTTAATAGAGGAATGTAACGGCCTTGAAGCAAGAGAAATGACCAATCAAATACTCGATTCAATGGATATAGAACGCGAACGTGGGATTACAATTAAGGCACAGACGGTAAAACTCAATTATACGGCAAACGACGGTAATCAATATTGCCTAAATCTCATGGACACCCCAGGTCACGTTGACTTTTCTTACGAGGTAAGCCGAAGCTTAGCCGCATGTGAAGGTTCACTTTTAGTGGTAGATAGTAGCCAGGGCGTTGAAGCACAAACCCTTGCAAATGTATATAAAGCTATTGACAACAACCATGAAATAATAGTTGTGCTCAATAAAGTTGATCTTCCTGCTGCAGATCCAGAAGGGGTAAAACTCCAGGTTGAGGAAATAATCGGTATTGATGCAAGTGAGTCAGTTTTAATATCAGCAAAAACTGGACTTGGAATAAAAGATGTACTGGAAGCAATAGTAGCAAAACTTCCAGCTCCTCAAGGTGATGTAAATGCTCCATTGCAAGCAATTTTGGTTGATAGTTGGTATGACACTTACTTAGGAGTAGTAATTTTAGTGCGAGTTAAAAATGGAGTGCTAAAAAAAGGCATGAGAATTGTTATGATGTCTAATAATGCTACATATCAAGTGGACAATATTGGTATTTTCACCCCTAAAAAAGTTATGACGAGTGAGCTTTCAGCGGGTGAAGTTGGTTTTATAACTGCTTCAATGAAGGAAGTAGCAGACTGCAAGGTAGGAGACACTATCACTGAGGAAAAGAGACCTTGTAGTGAAGCACTTCCTGGATTTAAAGAAGTGCATCCTGTGGTATTTTGTAGCATTTTCCCTCACAAAACGGATGATTTTAAATATCTAAGGGAAGCTCTAGAGAAGTTACATTTAAATGATGCAAGTTTTACCTTCGAAGCTGAAACTTCAAATGCACTAGGCTATGGATTTCGTTGTGGTTTTTTGGGAATGTTGCATCTTGAAGTTATTCAAGAAAGGCTCGAGAGAGAATTTGATTTAGACCTAACAGCAACTGCACCGAGTGTTATATATAGGGTTACAACACGAAGTGGTGAAATTTTGAATATTCATAACCCAAGTGATATGCCAGATCCAACGAAAATTGAAATTGTGGAAGAACCATGGATTACCGCAACCATAATGGTCCCTGACCAATACTTGGGAGAGATTCTATCTCTATGTGAAGAAAGGAGGGGAGAACAGGAGGATTTATCTTACATTGGTAACACAACAACAGCATTGTTAAGATATAAATTACCACTGTCTGAAGTTGTTTTTGACTTTTATGATCGATTAAAATCAATTTCCAAAGGATATGCAAGTTTGGATTGGGAAATTTCCAGCTATCTGGTAAGCCAAATAGATAAATTAAGCTTTTTAATTAATGGAGAGCCCGTAGATGCACTGGCTTGTATCGTTCACAAAAGTAGGGCAGAAAAAAGAGGACGTGAAATATGTGCACGCTTGAAGGATTTAATACCACGTCAGCAATACAAAATCGCGATTCAAGCGGCAGTGGGCGGAAAAATTATTGCCAGAGAAACGATTAACCCATACAGAAAAGATGTAACAGCTAAACTCTATGGTGGAGATGTAACGCGAAGAATGAAACTACTTGAAAAGCAAAAGAAGGGTAAAAAAAGGTTACATTCTATAGGGAACGTAAATATTCCACAGAATGCTTTTATTCAAGCCTTGAAGATAAGTGATTGATCTTAAAAGACTTCTTGTATAGTTTTTGGCAACAACCGTTAGAAACGAAAAAACTTACTTGACAAACTCCGCCAGCCCCCTTATCATGAAACTGAAGCTATTTATTTATCTTCTCTGTACAGATTAAATGACAAAAAAACTCACGTATCTGGCGTCTCATGTTTAATTTTTTGCACTATGTGCACCTTATGTCTTTATAAAACTTCTACCTACATAAGCTGAAACGCGCTTATAAAGCGTTTAAAACATAAAAAAACGCCAACTTAAAAAATGGATAGTGAATAACTAGCTACCCTAGGGTTTCTTTTGCCTTTTTTTCTGTTTAGTAAATTTCTTAATGTTTCTAATTTAGATTAGTTGCGGTTTAAAAGCAACTGAATCGCGGTTATTAAGCATTTAGAATAAAAAAACGCCATACTTGAAAGTATAATGTAAGTAATTAGCCAACCACGGGGCTTCTTTTGCCTTTTTTTTTATTTGGTAAATTTCTTAATGTTTATGGCTAAACGACAACCGTCATCCCGCTACTTGTTAGCGGGATCTAGAGATACCGCAAATGAATCGCGGTATGACGTGGGAAACCTTTCTTGGGTTAGCTATAGAGTTGACTTTTTTATTATGGTATGTGATAATTGCAGTGTTATTAAGTTTAGTGGTAAAATGATAATGGATATAGCCTATTTAGCAGCACTTATATCAGCAGCTATAATAAAAATAGCAGCAGTAATACTTTGTGCTATAATGTGTATAAGCGTTTTCTTTATATTATTTAAGGGAATTAAAGAACACTTAGATTCAAAAGGATTTCTATCTCTTCTGAAAACAGTAGGTGTAATTTCTATAATACTATCAATTATATCTCTCCCACTTATTATATTAAGCCTTACTACTCCGTCACCTCTGGTAGTAGGTATAGTAGGTGGTATCGTTGGTGCTATTTCCATAATACCATTAATAGTAGCTTACATTTTGCTTTCAATAACATCGAAAGGATTGTCTCAACAGCCTGAAAATTATCAGCACTTGTTCTTAACTTCTCTTTTACTGTTTATTGGAAACATCATAGCTGGAGCTTTTATCGCTGTAAGTGGTGTTTTTCCAATATGTAAAGTAGATTCCTTATCATCTTTATCAGCAGCACTAGAGTCCTTACCTGCAGTAGGAATACATGCACTAGCACTTACGATTGCAACTGCAATTGGAGTAGTTATTGTAATCGATCTCGCTAAGCAAGCTAAGGAGTACATATCAGGTAAAATAATGCAAGCAGAAAAAGAATCTGTGACTGATACACATAAAGAACCAGACTCTAAAGTGGATGAAGCAAAAGAAGGAAATGTTAAAAATGAGCGGAAAGTACCTCTTTTGCCCTAAATATAAAGATGTCATCCCAGTGCTCCTTTTTTTGTCATCCAAGTAGCTGACACTGGGATCCAGGTTGCTCACAAGCAAACTAGCATAGAAAGTGGTTACAACGTTTTCGATGAGATTGCAGAAAGGCTGGATCCCAGTGGGCTTTGTTGCATCGCTCTTCGGATAGTAGGTAACGTACAATAAATTCATGAAGCTATCTCAAACTTAGCCATGCCTATTTCAGTAAATTTGTTAAGCAAATAACACTTGAGTAGCAGTTCCTTCTCACGATTAATCTCAGATTTGCTCCTAAAACTAAACCCAAATATTCGCTTCAACCTTGAGAAAAATCCTTCAATATACGATCTTTTTCCGTAATTTACTTCTTCTTTCCATCTTTTTATACCATTCTCACCATGTAATTTCATTAACTGAATAGCGGCATTTCTATCAAGCATATAATCCAATTTTGGATGCTCTGCTGCGTTGTTTTTCGGAGGAATTTTCGTTTTTATACCATATTGATTACACAGCTTATAGAGCTTTTCTCTGTCATATGCCCTATCTGCATATAGTACTTTTATGACATACTGAAAATCGACTTCTTTTAGCAAATCACAAGCTCCATAGTGATCAGAGTAGACACCGTTACTGTATTTTACAGCTATGGCTTTTTTGCTGTTTGTATTCAACATTACATGCAATTTTCTTGTCTGTTCATAGCTGCGATACTTTCTATCTTCGCTATTTTCTTTGCTATGACCAGGAGTGTTGTTGTATATACTAATTCCTGTACTGTCTATAGTAATTTCGATATCTTCCATATTATTTTTATCAATTCTGCAATCATTGATCTTAATATTGAGTTTCTTAAACCTTCTTGATGATTGTGAATAGCTGATAACTTGCAAATTTTTCCCAATTTGCTCAAGGTATCCTGCTATAAACCCAACTGTTTGCCTCAGGCCTATTCTAAATAAACAAGTTATTATGTGCACCAAAATTACAACTTTATCGCTATAAATATTGTTGCCACCTGGTATTTTTGGACCATTCTCGTACCACTTTTCTATGGCTTCGTTGATATAATGAAAAATATTTCCTCTTTTTTCTAGAAATTTGTTATATTCGCTATGGTTACTGACCCTCATTTTTTGTGGCATATTTTTTCTTTCAAGGTTAAATGGCTATTTTATAATGAATTTTGTCAGTAGCCACCAGATTTTTTCAGTTGCTATGCAACAAAGCCATCCCAGTGTCAAGCACTGGGATGACAGGGGAGTTGGATGACACCGTCTTGGATGGAAATCAGTGTCAGCTACTTTCATGACAAAAAGAGGGCACTTGGATGACAGGAGAAGGAAGCATTGCCCTCCTGGTAGCACAATGTTCGTGCAGTTGTGTGTCAACTACTTTTGTGGCACCGTTTGTTATTCAATCTTTATGCTAGTTTTACTAAAAATTATACTATTTTAGATATAATTACAATATCTAAGTTTAAGGTATAGAGATGAATCCTACAATCAAGAGAATTTTCAATATTTTTCTTATAGTATTATTTATTTCTTTTTCTCATGTTGGGAGTGCTGCCGCTGACACTAATACTGATACAACTGCTCAAGTAATATGTAACATTATTGGCTACGTTTGGGGAATAGGCGGACCGCTTATGACCGTAGTGATAATAGGTGCAGCTTTGCTTGCGATATTTGGTAGAATGCCATGGCCAGCTCTTTTTGCACTCGGTATATTTTGTGCTGTATTTTTCGGTGCTAAAACTATCGTCATAAAAGTAATGGGTGGTATAGGCGGCACTGGAAATACTTCTTTGATGGACCAATGTGGAACAGGAGACACAAAAAAGAACTATTTTTTTCTAAAACAGACCTGATGTACGGCTTTAACTATATCTTCCACTTGTGGTAATGCTTTTTTTTCTAGATTTGCAGCGTAAGGTAAGGGGATGTCCTTGCCAGTTACGCGTACAACTGGAGCATCAAGGTAGTCAAATCCTTGTTCCATAACAACGGCTGACAGCTCTGCTCCTATTCCTGCAAATGGCCATCCTTCTTCTACACTAACTAACCTATTAGTCTTCTGAATAGAGTTAATAACAGTTTGAGTGTCAAGTGGTCTTAAGGTTCTGAGGTCAATAACTTCAGCTTCTATACCTTCACTCGAAAGTAAATCTGCTGCATTTAAGGCATCCATTAATTTTAATGAAAAAGCAGTGATAGTTACATCCTTTTCTTCCCGTATAACAGCAGCTTTGCCTATCTCAAGTAGATAATCTTTGTTTGATAGCTCAGAGTCAGAAACTTCATGCTCATGTCCATAAGCTATTTCGTTTTCTAGAAATATTACCGGATTAGGGTCACGAATTGCAGCTTTAAGCAGACCTCTGCAATCGGAGGCAAAATAGGGTGCTATTACTTTTAACCCCGGTATATGCGAATACCAAGCTGCAAAGCATTGAGAATGTTGTGCAGCAACTCTTGCTGCAGCGCCATTTGGTCCACGAAATACTATAGGGCATCCAAGTTGTCCGCCTGACATATAATTTGTTTTTGCTGCGGAATTCACAATTTGGTCAATAGCTTGCATAGAAAAATTAAAAGTCATAAACTCGACTATTGGCTTTAATCCAGCAAATGCCGCTCCAACAGCAAGGCCAGCAAATCCATGTTCGGTAATAGGCGTATCAACTACTCTGTTTTCTCCAAACTCTTTCAGTAATCCTTTCGTTACTTTATAAGCACCATCATACTCTGCAACTTCTTCACCCATGATAAGCACATCAGAGTCGTTTTGCATTTCTTCTCTAATTGCTGTGCATAAAGCTTCTCTTACACTTAAGGTTGCCATTTATAAACTTTTATAGACTTTAACTAAAGTAACTATATCAGAATTACTGGGGATAAGTAAAGTGTACAAATTAAGTTTTACAAACATCATGACCAACTCATTCCAAAAAAAAATCTTCTCACGCTTGCTGTTTTTTGTTGCTGGAAATGGCTGGATTATTTAAGCTTTTAGTAATGTATGTTGTTAAATTAATAGCAATTTATTTGGAAATAACAGAAAAATTTATGATAGTTTTATACTCTAAATAGAATAAGATACTTCTGTCTGTGTCTTCACGTTTGAAACTAACCTTATTCTATCTCTTTCTTGTTCTGGACTTAACCTGTGAAGCGCGTAACTGAAATCTTCCTCACTCACTATAAGCCGTCTTTGCGCACCAGCGCTAATTTTTGCTTCATTCACTAATTGCTCTAATTCAGCCCCAGAATAGCCTTCAGTCTTGTCTGCAATGTCTTGGAGGTTTAGCTTTTCATCAGTTTTTGTACCTCGCATATAAAGTTCCAATATCCTTTGTCTCACCTCTATGTTTGGATTAGGGACATAAACCTTCTGACCTAAACGTCCAGGTCTAATAAGTGCTGGATCTATACCACCGATAAGGTTAGTTGCACCAATTACTATTATATCTTTTCTGCTCTTAAATCCATCTATTTCAGTTAACAACTGTGTTAAACTCTCTCGACAATGGTAAGCTGAGTTATTAGCGGTACTTCTTTTTTGAGCAACTGCATCTATTTCATCTATAAAGACTATACAAGGAGAATATTTTTTTGCTATTTTAAAAAGCTCGCGTACAGCATGTGCACCATGACCAATATATACTCCAATAAGTTCAGGACCTGAGATGCTTATGAAATTCATATTTGATTCACCTGCAATTGCACGAGCGATAAGTGTTTTACCATTTCCAGGAGGGCCATGTAATATGTAACCTCTTAGTGAATTAATACTTTTATTTCCAAACAGCTTGCGCATTTCTTCTGTCATTTGGTCACAGCAAATCATCTGCAACCGTTGTTTTAAGGAGTCATCAATTATAGCATCAGCAAATGTTATTCTTTTATCATCTGAATCAGCTAATTCTATCGATATAGGCAGCTCTACTTCCTTTAGTTTGCTGAATATTTGATCATATATAAACCAAGCAATAAAAAAGAAAACGACAAGTAACACACAAGGCATAGCTTCACTAACATAATGTGCAGCTAACTCATACCCTTTACTAAGCAACATTGTATGCATATAGGCAAACAAAAAAGCGATAGAGACAATAGTTGCCACGCATAGTAAACAGATTGAAATTCTTTTTAGTAATTCTGAAATTTCAATTTTTTTCATCTTAATACCTTATACCAATTTTAAACTAAGAATAATTTTATCTAGCTTACCTATTTTAGCTTGATTAGAGCGTTCAGAAAAATTATCAAGTACGTACTTTAATTTATTAAATACTAAAAACAATATATCACCATATTGTCACATACATCTTTAAAGTTTACCAAATTCATTTTCAAAAAACAAGATTTTATTATTAACCCGAATTCTGGATTAGATTTTAGGTAAATTATTGAAAGTCTTGAATTTTACTAAATTAGTAACTAGTCTTAAAATGCTTACTGCTTTATCGTAAATGCTAAAACAATAAGCTATTGATATTCTTGTTTTTTTTAATCTCCAATCCAGAATTCGGGTTAAAAACGCTAACTTGTATCTTCAAGAAGTAAGACATAATAGCTCTAAAATGTCTTGCAAGGAAAGGTAAAGCTGAACGCTAACTTATGCCAGAAAAATACCGTCTTGTTTGCCTTTTTGAGTAGTATCATCTTATTTTTCCTGTAAATTTTGTTTATAACGCCTAAGATTTACGATATTTTAATCCCGGTAGAATATCTTATAAAATCAGATTATATGTTATACCTATGGAAATAGATAACTTTCAGCAATATTACAACCAAGAAGAAATGAAGACAGTAACATTAGCTCAAATTTATAAAGACTTGGTAATAAAGACATTCGATATAGCCACAAGCAAAATGTAAGCTACTATTAATGGTATTATGGAAATAGCACCAACGATACCACCTACTATACCTACTACCAGAGGTGACGGAGTAGTAAGGCTTAATATAATAAGTGGGAGAGATATAATTGATAGTATTATAGAAATTACACCTACTGTTTTCAGAAGAGATAGAAATCCTTTTGAATCTAAGTGTTCTTTTTCCCTTAAATAATATAAAGAAAATGCTTATACACATTATAGCACAAAGTATTACTGCTGCTATTTTTATTATAGCTGCTGCTATAAGTGCTGCTAAATAAGCTATATTCATTGCAATTATCACACACCATAATAAAAAAGTCAACTCCATATGTTTAGGTTGTAAAATCCCAAAAAGCAGCCAGAATAGAATAAGCAAACATTTACGAATTGAATTTAGTGCAAACAAGGGTGTTGATATCAACCATACTCTGCAGAATCGCAATATGGTATGACTACATGCTTTTTATTGATTTGATTAACATAATCAGCAGAGAGTTTTGTTTTGCAAAAGATGTCTACAGTAACATACTGCAATTATTTGGAATTGTAGGGCTAGGTGCAATTGTAAGGCCACTTGGTGCATTCATATTTGGTCACGTTGGTGACAGGTATGGAAGGAAGATAGCATTAATAATTACTATCTTGCTAATATCGATACCATCAAGTCTCATTGCATTTATTCCAAGTCACAATCAAGTAGGTATAATTTCTACTATATTGCTTCTTGCAATCCATATAACACAAGGAATTGCACTTGGTGGTGAACAAGGAAGTTCTGTTTATCTTATAGAGCATTTATCCAGTAGGAAAGAGAACTTAGGGATGTATTTTGGAATGATGGGTTTTGGTCGCTCCATTGGCGTCTTGCTTTCTGCGGTGATAGTGATTATCTGCAAAAAAACTACTGATTTTTGTACCTGGGGTTGGAGATTGCCATTTATTTTCTCAGCTATTTTAGGATTAATTAGCGCGTATAGCATATACACATTGGGAGAAACTCCAGCATATGAAAAAAATCGAAAACAAAGAAATTTACCTGATTTGCCAATAATAGAGCTTATAAAACGCCACAAGAGAGCTCTTATACTTGCTATTTTAATATCTGTACCTGTTAATGTTGTTGTTGGATTTACCATATTTCTTCGAACTCTCGCAAAGGAAATAGCATCAGTGGATGTTTATGTAACAACATATATCAACGAAATTGTATTGATTATAACCAGTGTATTAATGCCGATATCTTCAATAGCGTTTGGAATGTTGGCTGATAAAGTTGGAAAAGAGCGCACTGCAATCTTATTTATAGCAATTACAATGGCACTGTGTTGTCCTGCGTTATCTATTGCATATTACTATAAAAATTATCTTGTGATTGCGTTGAGCGTAATGGTTCTCTCTATAATAGAAAGGGGTATAGTTCCCATAGGAATAGTTGCATCTGAACTCTTTCCTACCAATGTTAGATTTAGTGGTGTGAGCTTATCACGCAATATCTCTTATGCGTTACATGGAGGATTTACTCCTATGGTTTGTATTTGGTTGACTGTAACATTTCCTCAAACAAACCTTGCTGCTGGGCTTTATATAGTCTTCTGCTTGTTGATCAGTGTGGTAGCAATATTGCAAATAAAACCACAAGATAAGAAATTTGATTGGTTTTAGTTTTCTCTTAAGTGTGTATTCTCCTAAGTTGAAAAAAGGTGTGAAAAATGCGCTAATCTCGCTAAATGAGAAAATTTTATTGCGGAAAAATTAGAACGATCAAAAACACATGCCATGATAAACTTTTTTATGCGTAACACTAATTTCTTATTCTATTCGTCTAAAAAAACAGTATTTCCAACTGTAAATTTAAGTCTTTACAAGCGTCACAAATATACATTCAGATATTGCTTACTCAGAAAGAATACAAAAATCAGTAGAAAATGAAGCATTGTGTGATGCGTGGTCTAATTTTGAGTACTTTGAAGATGTGTTGAGAATAAAAAACAGCACCGATAGGGAAAACAGAATTAAGCAGCTTATCAAGGAAGATTTAGATATAAATGCTACAAAAAATGGCAAAACTATTCTAGACGTTGCTATAGAAAAAAAATGCTCATCAAAAGTTATAAGTTCATTAATAAGCAATGGCAGTAGGATTGATACTATAGATGCTAGCGATCGTACTGTACTGCATAGATCTGTTAGGAATGAAAATAGAAAAGTTGTTGAGTTGTTTTTAGAAGCTAATGAAAAAGAAGTGTCTCAGTACCTGGTAGCAAGGTTTTTGCCATTGTCTATGTTATATCAAAAAATAGAAGTAAATGCTAAGGATAATGATGGTTGTACTGCTTTGGATTATGCTCAATATGGCAGTGAAATGTATAGCTTGCTGCAAAAATATGGAGCACAACATAGTGAAAAGTTTTTATACTCACGCAACCTTAATATAGGGGAATTAGATTTAAATAAACTTGTTTCTGACCATAACTACTGCTTTGATGTGCTTACAAAAGCATTAGAGATTGAGGACAGATGCGAAAAGGAAGAGGTTATAGATTGGTTGCTAAAAAATGGTGCTAACATTAATGTTAATAAAGGTGATCAAGCCCTACTGAGTGTTGCAGCTGAAAAAGGTGATGTTGAAAATGCTGTGCTATTGCTTGAAAGGGGAGCACATGAAGGAGTAAATTCTCAAGATGCTGAAGGAAGAACGTTATTACTAAATGCAATTATTCAAGATAAGTTGGGCCATGCAAAATATCTCATAAAACAAAGAGTTAACGTTAATATACCAGATAATAATGGAAATAGCTCACTACACTACGCTGTTGTCAATTTTATTAAGCAGCGCTTAATTGAATGTGATGAAACCTATACAGCTAACGCTACTTTTTATGATTTTCTTAAGAATGGTGCAGATCTCTATATCAAAAATCATGATAACCTTACAGCATTTGAATATGCTTTTCACGCAAGAATAGCTCCTAGGGAAGCTGTTTATCTATTCAAGCTATATATAGAAAGAGGTGATCAGAGTGAAAACATGCAGTTAGTAAAAAATTTCAAATTGCCTTCTGGTGAAACACTATTGGAGTATTTTTTCAACAATAAATTATTTGATAGTGCTCAATCTTGTATAGATCTAGGAGCAAATGTTTCGCATAATGGGTCATCTTTACTGATACAAGCTCTTCAGAATCGAGATATAGAAGGTATCGGGTTTCTTTTACGAAACAGAGCAGACATTCCAAATAACGCAAACATTTCAAATAATAAGAAAAACTGTAAGTTGTATTTCCAAGTAGCGGTTGGATGTGTAGCGATGTTTTCGCTTGGTATGGGAGCTGCAGCCACGTTTACTCTAATTAAAATGTCTCCGCTAGTGTTAGTAATAGTAGCTGTGACCTTCTTTTTGACTGCAATAGCATCTATGTCTCTGTTTGTATTATATAAAAAAGTAAAAGGGGAACGCAAACACGAGGTAATTGTTAATAATGCTGTATTTAACATAAGTCTAGAAGAAGCAGCTAATGATTTGTTTAGCGGGTTATCAACTATAGCAGAAAGAGGAGCAGAAGCAGGTGCACTATACCTGGAAGTAAAGGAAAAGACTGAAAGTGTAGCTAAAAAAATGACATCCAAAAAGGAATTAATTGAAGCAAGATTTCAAAATATACAAGAAAATTTCATTAATAAGTTAAGTAATTTTGAAGAACTTCAAGGTGCTAGAGATTCTAGTACTTTAAAGAAATTCTATGCTGCTGTTAAAGATGTTCTAAAGATACGCTCCAGCATTCCTATTTCCAATTTACATCTATTATCGCTTGTTTACCATTTATCATTGGAAGTATCATATGCTATTTTTCAGGCAATAACTGATCCAACTCTTGGAAGTACAATTTTAACTGCCATAAGTGAAAGAAAATTGCCTGAAGATAAGCAGTGGGCTAAGGTATTAAAAAATACAGTACCAAACTTAATAAGAAATCAAGAAGTTGTGCGGAATGTTATAGTACCAACTCTTACTGATATTTTAAAGAGCCTATCAGAATCAAGAGAAGAAAGAAAATTTATAATCTATACTCTGGTCTGCCTGAAAGAAGTGATTGATGAAGTTTATACGACATCGGTACAAGAGTCATTGTATAGGATATTAGGAGTAGAACTTGCAAATAGTCTAAATGGTATGGTACAGGCAATAAGTAACCTATTAGGCTGCTATGGACACGAAGAAGTAGAACGTGCAAGAACCGCAAATGAGTTAGATTACAGAGTAGGTAAACTTACACCTGAAGAAACGCAGCAATTCGTTATAAACTTAGGAGAGAGAGTAGGATCTCTCAGGGAGTTTGAGGGTCGAGTTACAAATAAACAGTCAATTAGTAAATTGATAGATTATTGTTTGGACCCAAAACTGAATGATAGGGAAGCAGCCGCAACACTATTAAATTATATACTCACATGTACTGAAGATGGTCGTTATTTGGCCGCTGAAGCTGGTACTAATAATAATTTATCTAGCAACTCTAATGTTGTACTTATTACGCACGTGGCAGCAAATCGATCTGCACAGTTAGACTAGAGGCGGCTATATGGAAAAAAGTGAAGATAGTTTCAGAGATAAGCAAGCAAATGACAATTGATAGACTTAAACTATGTTCTCAATTTCTCAAAAAAATCCTTTAACAAAAAAGAGCATTCTGTTTCTAATATCCCACCATAAACTTCAGGTATATGGCTGCAAAATTGAAATATCTTAGCACCATTTTCAATTCCTCCACCTTTTGGATTATAAGCTCCAAAGTACAATCGTTTAATTCTGGCAAAGGAAATAGCTTGAGCACACATCGGACATGGTTCTAATGTTACGTACATATCAGCATCACAAAGCGTGGGAGTTGAAAATGCTTGTCTGATCGCTAACATCTCTGCATGTGCAGTTGGATCGCTGGATATATTGTGTGCAGAAGAAATGATATTGTCTCCACTCACTATTACAGCACCTATGGGCACCTCATCATTTTTTTGAGCGAGTTTGGCTTGCTCTATGGCAAGCTCCATATATTGATACTTAAACACTAGGCACTTATTTCTTATCAATTGCTGCTTTAACGAACGACACGAAAAGAGGATGAGGAGAAAACGGCTTTGATTGAAATTCTGGATGAAACTGCACACCAATAAACCACGGATGACTCTCTAACTCCACTGCCTCTATGCACGTTCCATCTTCTGATATGCCACTGCATAGCAGCCCATTTTTTTCCAAATCATCTTTATAATCTGAATTGATTATGTATCTATGCCTGTGTCTTTCTGAAATAGTAGTGTTACTATATGCATCCATCATTTTAGAGTTTGCATTTATATTACATTTGTATGCCCCAAGTCTCATGGTTCCACCAAGATCGTCATCTTGATCGCCAGCTAACTTAACGATTGGATGTTTACAGTTACGAAATTCTTCAGAGTGTGCATCTTCAAGCTTAACAACATTACGAGCAAATTCAATAATTGCAAGCTGCATACCAAGGCAAATTCCGAAAAATGGGATATTATTTGTACGGGCATAATTTATTGCTAATATTTTACCCTCTACTCCGTCATCACCAAACCCCCCTGGAACAAGGATTGCATGAGAATTCTGTAATTTCTCTCCTATAAGTTTTTCATTTATAGGTTTTTCTTCCTTCTCTCTTGAGTTAACCCAATTTATCTTTACTTTGACTTTATTACTAATTGCACCATGATTTAATGCTTCAATCAGTGATTTGTATGCATCAGGGAATTCGGTGTATTTTCCCACTATAGATACAGTAACTTCCTGTGTTGGGTGCCTTATGGAATGCACTATTTGATCCCATTCAGTCAAGCTTGGTTTTGGCTTACTTAAATGAAAGTGCTCCAAAATTTGCGTATCAAGCCCACATTGGCTATACAACACCGGTAACTCATATATATGACTCACATCAGGGGCAGGTATTACATTGGATAAAAAAACATTGCAAAGCTTAGCTATTTTCTCTCTTTGATTATCGAAAATTTCTTTCTCACTGCGGCATAATATAATATCTGGTTGTAACCCCGCGGAATTTAACTCTCGAACTGAATGCTGCGTTGGTTTTGTCTTTAATTCTTGCGCTGCGGTAAGATATGGTATTAAAGTTAAGTGAATCAGGATAACTCTTTGTTTTCCTAATGTGTAGTTAACTTGGCGTATAGCCTCCAAAAATGGTTGGCTTTCAATGTCACCTACAGTTCCGCCTATTTCACATATTACAAAATCTAAACCTTCCGTACCATTAAAAATGAACGATTTGATCAAATCTGTCACATGAGGAATGACTTGCACAGTTTTGCCCAGATAATCACCACGCCTCTCTTTCTTCAATAACTCATGATATATCTTACCAGTTGTTATATTGTCATCTTTTGTTGCTTTAATTCCAGTAAAACGCTCATAATGCCCAAGATCCAAATCAGTTTCAGCACCATCTTCGGTAACAAATACCTCTCCGTGCTGAGTTGGGTTCATTGTCCCAGGATCAATGTTGAGATACGGGTCAAGTTTTCTGATACGGATCTTAAAACCGTGAGCTTGAAGAAGCGCACCAACACTCGAAGCAACTAAGCCTTTACCAAGCGATGACACAACTCCACCTGTGACAAAGATAAATTTAGCTTCCTTCATTAATTTTCAAATGGAACAGAAGTAGATTCACTTTCTTGCTTTTTTTCTAATATAATTTTTTCTGCGATCGATTTTTTATGTACGTCTTTTGAACATAATCCTGACAATAGCAATGTGTTTATAATAAACAATCCAGCAACAATAGCCGTTATTCTGCTGAGCGGGTTTTCAGAAGATTTCACCGGAATCATCGAATTGACCCCCTGTTGTGTATTACTAAAACCACTTAACGAACTACTTCCAGGCGGCTGCAAGAGCACTAAAATTACTAACACAACAACCAATATTATTTGAAATATACTTAATACCGCTACTGACATTATAGATAGGGCTGAAAATAAAAATCTTAGCAGTACAAAGCACGTAAGTCAAGAACATCTGTCACCCAAGTAGTTTGAAATCTAAGTATGTATTTACTGCTTACCTTATTTTGATTAACATATGCATAAGACTTTGGGCTTAATATGTATCACATTTTAAAATACAAAGATTATGAACCAAAAATAGACGAAAGTGCTTTCATCGCAGGTGGTTCGCATATCATAGGCAAGGTTGAAATAGGAAGAAATGCGAGCATCTGGTTTAATTGTGTGGTCAGAGGGGACGTTGGATCAATAAAAATAGGTGATGGAACAAATATTCAAGATGGAACGGTAATTCATGTGGATAGAAACCCAGGTGGTGACACAATTATTGGCAGCATGGTAACAGTGGGACATTTTTGTATGTTGCATGCATGCACGGTGCATGATAAAGCGTTTATTGGTATGGGCTCTACCGTGATGGACCATGCAGTTGTGGAGTCTGAAGCTATGGTAGCTGCTGGCTCGCTAGTGACACATGGAAAAGTAATAAAAAGTGGGGAAATATGGGCTGGCAGGCCAGCAAAATTCTTCAAAAAAATGTCGAATGAAGAAATTAAACATATTACACAATCAGCACAAAATTATATTATGCTAATGAAGGAATATAAAAACTGAAGTTCGCGTCAAGTGTTTTACTTGACACGTACATTTCGGCTTAACCCTTGTTACTTCTTTTTCCCATCTCATTTACTTTTTCTTATGTTTTTGCCCCATTTACTTGAGTACTAGGTAATGCTGCATATGTAATACCACCGGCTACGAGTGCAGATGCTACTGCTATACCAACCATTACCCAAATATCTAATCTCACTGTACGTTCAAGTGCAGTAAATGCTATCAGTCCAGCAGCAAGACCCATACCAACAGTAGCGGTGTACTTCGCTCCATTGCCTTGTTTTGGTTGCTCAGTTGTTTTGCTTTTATCTTCTAATGTTTATTTTTCCTTCTGTAATTTATCAACAAGACTTTTACTCTCTTCTAATTGTTTATTTAACTCCACAACTTCAGCATTTTTAGCTTGCAACTGCTGAACTTGAGCTTTTAATTGTGTTATTTCCTCATCTTTAGCTTGTAACTGAGCAGCACTTGGTTGGTTGTTTAGCTGTTCTTGTAAATCTTTTATTTCCTCGTCTTTAGCTTGTAACTGTTGCTGTAAGTCCGCAACTTCTTGTGTATTTTGTTGAGCTTTTAATGCTGTTATTTCATTCTCTTTCTCTGTTAACTTTTGCTGTAACGCCACAGCATCTAATGCTTCCAATTCTGTTATTTTAGCATTTTTCTCTTCTAACTGCTGCTGTAACGCTGTAGAATTTATTGCCTTTAGTTTTTCCACTTCAGCTTCTAAGTCTTGTTTTTCCTGCTGAGCTGTGTCCAATTGATCTTGTAATTCTTGTGTTTTAGTTTTCAATTCTTCTACTTGTTTTCTGGGATGTTTAAGCATCTGCACCTTAACTTCTTTTTTTTGATCATCAAGGTCTAACAGGGCTTTTATGGCTGCTACGGTAATAGAAGCTTTTCCGTTACCTTGTTTGTTAACTGAAAATATAGGCATGATTACAGTATTATCTCCTTGATTTTCTTTTTTTTCAAAAACACCATTTACCCATAATTGCTTATTATCTAGTGAAAAATTCGCAGAAAACTTTTTAGGATCTGTAGGGTGTTCATACTTTTTAAATTCTTCAAGATTATTTTGTTCTATCTCAAGCACTACATTACTATTATTGACAATCTTTATTGTACCAGTAATCTCTGTAAGCATATTAAACCTCAATATAAATGTTATTTAGGCAGTATGATGCCTTTAAAACTTAACGTCAAGTAATACTTTCCATAGTGTGTTGTTTTCGTAAAACTTTGGCGTAGCCGTATTTGCTTAATTGTGCTAACTTAGAGCTTAAAACTTAAGAAATATTTATGTTAAAAGAAAAATACGGCTTTAAAGAAGTTGAAGACAAATGCAACATATTATGGGAAGGCAGTAAAGTTTATAAATGGAATGGTGAAAAGGATAACACTTTCACTATAGACACACCTCCACCGACAATATCGGGAAAACTCCATATTGGCCATATATTTAGCTATTGCCACACGGACTTTATTGCAAGGTTTCAACGCATGCTGGGCAAAGATGTGTTTTATCCAATTGGGTTTGATGATAACGGGCTTCCCACCGAAAGATTGGTTGAACAAACCTATAAAACCCGTGCAAAAGAAGTTGGCAGAGAAAAATTTATAGAGATGTGCCATGAGGTTATTGAGAAATCAAAGCAAGAATTCAAGGAACTATTTAAGCTTGTTGGAATTAGTTATGACTGGGATTTGGAATACCACACGATCAGCAAGGAAACTGTGACGCTTTCTCAAATGTCATTCGTCGATCTATACAATAAGGGATATGCGTATAGAAAAATGCAGCCCATCCTTTGGGACCCGGTTGATAAAACCGCAATTGCGCAAGCAGAAATAGAAGATAAAGTTTTTGAGTCATCCTTAAACACGATAGTTTTCTCTACTCAAGAAAATGAGCAGATCAATATTGCAACTACGCGACCTGAACTACTTCCAGCATGCGTTGCAGTTTTTTGTCATCCAGAGGATACGCGCTACACTCATCTGATCGGAAAAACAGCGGTAGTGCCAATAACAAAGGAAAAAGTTCCAATAATAGCTGATGATAAGGTTAAAATAGATAAAGGCACCGGGCTTGTTATGTGTTGTACATTCGGTGATGAACTCGACATATATTGGCAGCAAAAGCATAATCTACCGATGAAAATTATCATCGATCAGGATGGGAGAATAAGCCTTTATGATGTCATTCCAGTGCTTGACACTGGAATCCAGGAAAAAGAACCAGTGTCAGCTACTCGGATGACAGACGATATACTAAATGAAATAAATGGATTGAAAGTTACAGCAGCAAGAAAGAGGATAATTGAAGTTCTAACTGAAAAAGGACTTTTGATAGAAAGCACTAACATTTCTCATTCTGTTAAGTGCGCAGAAAGATCTGGTGCACCACTTGAGATATTGCCTACTTATCAATGGTTTATCAAGATCTTAGAGCAAAAAGCTCAAGTATTAGATAAAGTAAAAGAATGCAATTGGCATCCAAGCAATATGCGTAAACGTATGGAAGTGTGGATAGAAGGGCTAAATTGGGACTGGTGCATCTCAAGGCAACGTTATTTTGGTGTGCCATTTCCAGCGTGGTATTCCAAACGTAAGGGAGAAGAGGGCAAAATCATCCTAGCTGAAATAAAGGCCCTACCTATTGATCCACTCAAAGATTTGCCAAAAGGGTATAGCAAAGAAGAGGTTATCCCAGATCAAGATGTAATGGATACCTGGGCCACAAGTTCAATTACTCCTCAACTGAGTGCACTGGCAGTAAATAGTGAGTTTAGCTTACCAAATCATCGCTATAATACGATATTTCCTGCAGATCTGCGCAGCCAGAGCCATGAGATAATCAGAACTTGGGCTTTTTATACTATTCTAAAGGCACATTATCATGCAAATTCTTTACCTTGGAAAAACATTATGATCAGCGGTTGGTGTTTAGCAGATGATAAGAAAAAGATGAGTAAATCAAAGGGTAACATCATCACTCCTCATGTAATACTTGAAACTTATGGAGCTGATGTAGTGCGCTATTGGGCAGCGAACTCAAGGCTTGGAGTTGATACAGTCTACTCTGAAAATATATTCAAAATTGGCAAGCGCCTAGTTACAAAACTTTGGAACGCTAGCAAGTTCGTTTCCATGTTCATGGAAAAGCATCAAGCATTGAGCATAAATTCTGCTCACGAGACAATGGATAAGTGGATATTGTCTAAGTTATACAAAGTTATAGAAAAAGCAACAAATAACTTATTACAGTTTGAATACTGCGAAGCTTTGAGTGCAGTAGAAGAATTTTTTTGGAAGGATTTTTGTGATAACTACTTGGAATTAGTAAAAAAACGTGCGTACGGAAGCAGTTTAAGTGCAAAACAAAGCTTGGCGTATGTACTGAATATTATTTTGCGGTTATTTGCACCTTTTCTGCCATATATTACAGAAGAGATATATCACCAGTTGTATAGTTATAATTCTGTACACAATCAAAGCAATTGGCCGAGCAAAGAAGAGCTTATCTACGATAAATATTCAGAGGAAATGGGAGATAATGTTATTCAGATATTAAACATTATCAGAAAGATAAAGGCAGATAATAATGTATCAGTTAAGCATCTGATAAAAAAATTGATGATAAAAGCGAGCGTACAAGAGGATAAGTTAGATCAATCTGCACAGGATGATTTGCAGGCAGTGTGCAATGCGGAAATGATAGAGTGGATGCAGTCTGAGCTTGAAACTGAAGACGGGAAATACATAGTGAATATAGACTTATACTGATTTTTATAGCTTTACTTCCTTTGATATCCATGCTATTATAATCATTATTAGTGTGAAGGAATAATGAGGGATTTGTATAGTAAAACCAATGCACCATATCTTATAGCTGGTGCTGTTGCTACTTTGGTATTGCTTGCATCTGGGACACTTGCCGTTGCCCCTTATATTAAGTTCTTGTCTTCAGTTGCAGCCTTTAATGTAGCTCTTCCTGTTGCTTTGAGTTTGTCTATACTTTCTATTTTGGTGCTTGCACTTTCATGTAAAATAATTAGTAATAATAAGAAAATAGAGGTTGAGAAAAATAAATTTGCTGAAAAAGAGCAAGAGTTAGAAAGCGTAAAACAACAATCAGAGAGTAAGGTACAAGAGTTAGAAAGTAAAATAGCTCTGGGAGAAAAAGCTAAAGAAGCTGTAAATAAAGAAGTGAAGGAATTAAAAGATCAATTAACTCGAGAAAAGCAAGATTTGGAAAGCGAAATTGCAGGGTTAAATAAGGAAATAGAGCAGTTAAAGACACAACAAGATGATGCACAGCAAAAATTAGATGATGCTACAAAAGAGTTAAATAATAAAGGTAATCAAATCCGAGAATTAGAGGGTAAGATAGGTGCCCTTAATAATAAGAACAAAGATTTACACGATGAAAATACAAGATTGAATGAAAGAGTAGATTCTTTAATGGAGGAATTGTGTCAATGCAAATTAGAAAGTGAAAAGAATAAGTTATGTTTAAAGTCAGAATATGAAGATGAGTTACGCTTAAGATTGGAATATGAAGATGAATTAAACTTGGAATTAGAACATAAAAGTAGGGAAGCTTCTTCTCTGCGTACTCAATTAACTATGTTAAGAAAAAAAGTAGAAGTAGAAGAAGTAAAACAATTAAAAACTTTAGAATCGGAAGAACAACATGAGAGCTCAGAAAGCGACATAGAAGAATTAGAGAAGAAGTTATGCCAGTCGGAAAAGGAAAAGAAAGAATTAGAAGGTAAAGTTAGTGATGAACGTCAAAAGCGCACTGATCTTGAAAGTAAAGTTGATAAATTGTGTACAAAGGAGAAAGAGTACTTATCTAAAATTGAGGAGCTGAAAAAGGAGTTATTATCTTTACAAAAAGAAGAGAAAGAATCTGATAACACATTAACAACAGTGAAGGATGATCACGATAATAAGGTGAAAGAATTAAACAGTTCACTTTTGGAGCAATCCTCTCAAATAGAACAACTTCAAGAAGATTTGTCGAAAAAGAAACAAGAAGAAGTGCTTTTTTTGCAACAGACGATAGAGTATATAACAGATGAGGTAGAAAAATTAGTAAGGGAAAATGAAGTGATCAGAGATGATGATAAAAAAGTAATATTACAAGTGATTCAAGCAATAAAGTCCGTGTTAGTAGAAGAAGTTGCACAATATTTGCCAGGCGAAACGTCTGTTTCTTCATTTGTGGAAGATCCTGGATATACCAGTGGATGTTCTACCACGACCAACAGCTGCCACACATTTTGAGTACAGTTGTACACTGGATACATAAAACCTTAGCCATTTTTAGCTAGTAGACTGAAAATGGGAAGTTTGTTGTAGGTGCAGCACTATAATTCCTCCACAGATAAGAGAATTTTAATAAATATATACAAGACTGCTGAACGTGGGGGAGGAGGGGAGTAATGAGCAATTTGCTTAGTGAGGCTAATGCATTTTATTTTGTAGCTAGTTCCTTAGCTACTCTTACGTTACTTACATCTTTAGCGCTTATTGTAACTTCTAATGTGCCTCTTCCTCTAACTCTCGCTTTAGCTGCATTATCTGTTTTGGTGCTTGCACTTTTATATAAAATAATTCGTAATAATAAGAAAATAGAGATTGAGAGAAATAAATTCGCTCAAAAAGAGCAAGAGTTGGAAAATAAAATAACTCTAGGAAAGGAAGCTGAAGAAGCTGCAAACAAAGAAGTGAAGAATCAATTACATGAATTAACTCGAGAAAAGCAAAATTTAGACAAGAGAGCAAAAAAATTGAATCAGAAAGTAAATGAGTCAGAAGTTGAGAGAGAATCTCTTCTTGAAGAAAAAAAATCTTTAGAGAAAAAATTAGAAACAGCAAAGAATCGTACGTTTGAAATAGACAATGAATTGGACAAAACAAGAAAGGAAATAGGTAAGCTTAATGAGCAGGAAGAGAAATTAAAACTTGAAATCTCATGTTTGAAGAAACAGTTGGAAGAAAGAAGTAGATTTATTGCAAAGCTGAAGATGGAAGTGGATGATAATAAACATTTAGAGCTAGAGAATAAGGGGTTGAATGATAGAATAGAAACGTTACGTGAAGTACAAAAGGCACTACGTGAGAAAAAACATGAACTTAGTGAAAAAGTAGAGGCATTGAATAAGGAAAAAAATAAACTTTCTAAAGAAGTAGAGGAATTACGTGAAGAACAAGAAAGGCTGCATGCAAACTTAGATAAGCTACAATGTAAAATTAAAGAGGTCAACAAAGAAAAGAAAAATTTATCTAAAGAATTAAAAGAGAAATTTGAAGAGTTAGATGAAGCAAATGGTTTAATTAAAAATCAATCTTTTGAGTTAGATGGGATAAGAAAAGATTGTAATAATGAAGTAAAAAGTTTAAGAAATTCACTTTTAGAACGAGACAGTCAAATAGAAGATTTTTTGAAAGAGAAAGAAAAACAAGTGAATTTTGCGCAACTGTTGATAAGATGCGTAACAGACAATATAGAAGAACCAATAAGAAATAATGATGGAAAAGCAATATTAGATACGATTCAAATATTAAAGTCTGCGTTACAAGGAGAAATTGCACGGCTTTTGCCAGACGAAACGCCTTCTTCTTCGCTGGAAGATCTTGGATATGAATCATTATTTGTCAGTCGCTCATCCACCCCGACCAAGTTGCCAAATTCACTATTGACAGAATCTTATGAACGCAGTCAGTTCAATCAGAGTGAAAGTATTTGCAAAACACAACAATGAGTCTTATTATAAGATAAATCATGCAAGATAATGAACCCAATAATATGCGCACTGGATACACAAGACTTAAATAAGGCTATTTCTCTAGCTAATGCTCTGCGTGGTAAAGTTGGCATGGTAAAGCTGGGATTAGAATTTTTTGCTGCTCAAGGTCTTTCTGGAGTGCAAGAAGTTGCAAAATGCAATGTACCAATTTTTTTAGATCTGAAATTGCATGACATTCCAAACACTGTAGCCAAAACAGTTGAAGTAATAAAAGTTCTGAACATTGAAATGTTAACTCTGCACATCAGCGGTGGAACAAAAATGCTTGAAGAAGCGCTAAGTGTAGTGCAAGGCACAAAAATAAAGCTGATTGGAGTGACAGTGCTAACTAGTATGAGCAATGAGGATTTAAACGAGCTTGGAGTAGCAAGAGAGGCAAAATCACAGGTAATTTTGCTTGCAAAGCTTGCAAAAAAGATTGGACTCCATGGAGTAGTCTGTTCTGCACTAGAAGCTCAAGAAGTGCGCCGAGAATGCGGTGAAGACTTTAAAATTATTACTCCAGGAATTCGTATAGATCCAGGTCATGACGACCAAAAAAGAACAGCAACACCAAAAGAAGCAATAAATTCAGGAGCTGATTATATCGTCATTGGCAGACCCATTACAAAAACTACAAGTAGTGCGGAGCTAATATTGAAATCCATGAAAGAATTTTAATATAATAACTTAATTTATAAAAATACTAACATATTAATTAGGAATAAGCATGAGTAATATCAATAGAATAATACGCGAAGTAATCAAGGAATTCCGCTCAAAATTACCAGATAAGGAAATAGAGGAATATTCTGGCAAATTGAATAAGCTACATATCTACCAGTGCAATAAGCATATAATAGAAAATAAGAAGCTATATCATTATACAATAAATGGGAAAACCCATGCTATGGGTCAGCATGGGCATAATTTTGTCAAGAGTTTAGAAGTTATCTTGAGGAATAAGCCACAAATTTCCTTAGAAGAGGTAATTGATTTTATGGAAAAAATAATTAATTTTGGTATTGATAGTTGTTATGGAGCATTTGAGATGATATTTGAATCTCGCTCTGGTGTTACAATAGATGATGCAGTTAATTTTGTAAAAGATAGCTTATCTAGTAAATTTTATAGATTCCATGGCAGTGGGATTTTCAAAGTAATATTAGAACTTAATCCAGAGAGCTCTCTTGAAGAGATAGAGAAACAATTTAGCAAAGTAGTAGATCCTTACTTTCTTAATGCTTGGAGTCGAGAAAGTGAAAGGGCTTTTGCTAAGATATGTAGGTTATGTAGAGAAGGACATGTGGAGAATATGCAGAAATTTGATTTTAGCAATTTTAATTTAGATCAAGATAGTGCTGGAGCATTAAGAGCACTGTTACAGTATTGTGTTGACGTTTCTAATCAAAAAGCTTTAGGTGATTCACATAAATTGCATAGAGAAGAGATGGAGGGGATATATAAATTTGATGATAATTACGATTTAAATTTAGATAGTGATCATAATGATAGTATCTGGCATTGAAATTATACTACAATAATAAAATAACTGGATAAAAATTATCACCAAAAAAATTCAAAAAAGTGCTTGACATAAAAGAACGAACATTATATAGTGTCATTATCTTTTATTTTACCTCGCTTAATTTAATTACTGGATTAAGCTTACAGTACTAAGCGTGGCACAAAGTGCCACGCTATTTTTCGGTTTACATTTTCAACAGATAAAAAATGATGCCATTTCAGTGCCAAGCACATAACTGTACGAACATTCATTTTTAAAGGTAAATTGCACAACAGATGATGTCATTCCAGTGCTTGACACTGGAATCCAGAAATTTTGCTTATAACTGAGCTGATGAGCTAAAGGTAGTTGTCTTACGCTAAAACAAACGTTTTTAATTAAGTTGCATAGAAGCTGGATCCCAGTGTCAAGCACTGGGATGACAAGAAAGGGAGCACTGGAATGACATCGTTTACTATGTACCATATTGCAATATTCGTACAACTGTGGGAAACATCTATGGATGCCATTCCTATTACCTTATTTCCATTTTTATTTCATTTTCAAAGGAGGCTATTATGTCACTTACCGATATCGCTCACCGTATCAATGAACTCGCTTCACCATGGGAGCAATTTAAATTAATAAATGATCGCAAACTAAAAGAAATTGAAAGCAAAGGGCGTGCTGATTCTGCAACAATTGAGCAGCTATGCAAGGTAAATAATGCCATTGATAGTTGCAAAGAGCGTTTAGACTTGATCGAAACTGCAGCTCAACGCCCAGAAGTAAATACAGATTTTAGCACAAGCGATAAATATTTTTCTGATTATATCCGCAAGGGAATGGAAAGCGGTTTATCACACAAAACCCTCAGTGGAGATGACAGTGATATCGGGGGGTATCTAGTTACTCCGCATATTGTAAAACGCATAAACAAGCGTGTAACTGATTCGTCCCCAATGCGACAAATATGCTCCAGTCAAAGAATCTCTACTGAAACATTGGATTACATTATAGAAGATTTTGACCGCGCCGGTGCAGGTTGGAGCAGTGAAACAGTAGATGATGAGGACGGTGGCAATAAGTCTAAGTATGATTTTGCAAAAGATACGGACACGCCCAAAATCCAAAAGATTTCCGTCACAACTTACGAGTTATATGCTCAACCACAAATATCACAAAAGTTACTCGATGATGCGTTTGTCGATGTTGAGAGTTGGCTGGTGGAAAAGATTGCCGAGACTTTTAGTAAGGAAGAAAGCGAAGCCTTCATTAAGGGTGAGGGCACTTTTCAACCAAAAGGAATTTTAGCTTATGAAAATGGAAACAGTTATAATAAAATAGAGCAAGTTAAAACTGAAAAATTAGATAGTGATTCAATAATGATGTTGTATTACTCTCTGGACGAATATTATTCCAAAAATGCGTCATTTTTGATGAACAGGAGTACGTTGAAGGACATTAGGCTACTAAAAGCTCAAACAGGTCAATATCTCTGGCAACCAAGTTTGTCGCTTAAAGCCCCAGATACCTTAATGGGAATACCAGTATATCAATCTGCCGATATGCCACCAGCGCCAAACAATCAGCTACCAGTAATTGCGATGGCAGATTTCAAACAAGCTTATAAGATTGTAGATAACAGAGGAATGAGAATATTAAGAGACCCTTATACGAATAAACCTTATGTGAGGTTTTTTGTCACTAAGCGTGTCGGCGGAGAGGTTGTAAACACCAGTGCTATTAAATTGTTGAAAGTTGCGAGCAAGTACTAAAAACTTCCGCAGCATCATCTTTATAGCTGATCAAAGCAACACGTCATACCGCGATTCATTCCATAACTGTACGAACATTGTGATTTTGGCCCATCAGGAGGGTGTCATCCCAGTGCTTGACACATATAGCTAAACTGACTTAGATTTACCGACAGTTTGAAAAACAAAAATTCGTCATTCCGCTACTTGTTAGCGGAATCTATGCTGAGATATCGCGGCGGTATGACGTAGGAAAACCTTTCTTGGGTTAGCTATAGTTTGCTATATTATGTGATTTTATTTTTAGCGTTGCTTCTTATATTATGTAATTTATTTTCCATAATATACATTATGTAATTTTCGATGCTAAGATCTGTTATAGCTCTCAGTATGATATGAGTGATTCTCTTTTAATAATTATTTTTTAAATAGTTTGTTGGTTCATCAATTTCTTTAGGATTGATATCTACAATTATTTTTCCGTTTTTTAACAGAATAATCCGATCTGATATTTTTGTTAAAAAATCCAAATTGTGAGAAGCGATAATCATAGTAATACCCATATCTCTAACTGATTGTAATAGTTCCACAACGTCGACTATTGTTGCTACATCTAAACCAGACGTTGGCTCATCGCATAATAGAATCCTTGGATTCATCATTAAGCTTCTGGCAAGCGCAACCCGCTGTTTTTGCCCACCGGATAGATTACTAGGGTAATCATTTTTTTTAGAGGCAATACCCAAAGACTCAAGTAGTGAATCACTTTGATCCTGAGTTTTGTTTTTAAGTTTGGGAGCATATGTAAGATTTTCCCAGACAGTCATATGTGGGAAAAGTTGAAAATCCTGAAATACAAAACCAGTACTATCATTGCATTCAATGCTACCAGAATCTAAAACTTCGAGTTTTTGTATACAACGTAACAATGTTGATTTACCACTACCAGAAGGACCAGCAAGACCAACTATAGATTGTTCTATAATCAGGTTAATATTATTAAGTACTGGAATATTATTAAATAATTTACAAATATTATGCATTTTTATCATATATACCTTTCTGTTCAATCTTTTTGCCTATATATTCAATTAGTAATACAAGAGCGTAATAATAAGCCCCAGCAAGACAAAGTGGTATAAAATAAGTAAATTGTTCTGCTGCAAGCATTTGCGCAGAGCGCATAATATCAACACCACCAATAGTAGAGATTAATGCCGTTTCTTTAAGGAGTGCAATGATCTCATTTATCATTGCAGGAAGAATATTTTTAATAACTTGTGGTAATATAATATCTCTCCACATATAGAAACTAGGTATTTGTAAAGTTTTAGCTGCTTCAAACTGGTTTTTTGATATAGTTTCAATACCAGCTCGTAAAATCTCAGCAATATAAGCACAGCTATTTAGACCAAATGCTATAATGCCAGCACTAAATATGTTTAATTTAATTCCTGCAATGGTTGGAGTCATAAAATAAACAACACTTAACTGTAATATAAGGGGGGTGCCACGTATTACAGATATAATTCCATTAATTAATGGAATACAGATCTTATTATATCTGAGTACTGAAAATAACCCTCCTAGACTCATACCTAAAAGCAGTCCTCCAATCAATAATTTTAAAGTAAAGGCAAGGCCTGTTCCAACAAACAAGAAATTAGAAATTAATTCTTGCATCAGTTATCTCCTAGCCATTTTTCTGCTATCTTTTGTATTACACCTTTACTTTCTAAACTTTTTAACGCCTCGTTTATTTTATCCTTTAAATCAGATCCTTTATTCACAGCAATAGAATAACCATTATCTGACTTAGCGATGGCTGACCATGATAGACCAGGATTTTTTTTGCTAAATACTTTACCTTGGAATTCATCAATTAGGACGCTATCAACATGACCAGACTTTAATGTTTCTACAGCTTGATTATTATTGTCTATAGCAATAATTTGAGCTGTTGTAGGAACATGCTCTTTTAGCCAAATTTCCATGACAGTTCCTAGTTGAACGGCTATCTTCTTGTGAGTTAAGTTGTTTATACCGGCTATGGGTTTATTTTTGTGATATAGAATACCAAATTCCCCTGTATAATAACTATTTGAAAAATCAAAATTTTTTTCACGCTCTTCTGTGCTACCAATAGTAGATATAGCAGCATCTACAGAATTACTTTGCAATGCTGCAAATATAGTACTAAACTGCATATCTTTAAATATCGCTTCTTTACCTAACTCTTTTGCTACTAATTGAGCAAGCTCAATGTCAAAGCCAGTAAATTTACCATTTTCATAATATTCAAAAGGTGGATAATCTGCAGAAATTGCAAATCTAATGATATTATCGTGTTTATCTTCTTTGCATCCTGTTAATAGAATACTTATCGCTATAATAGCATTTAAAATGTATTTTTTCATATTACTAATTTATATTCATATTTTATTCATCTTGTGAATATAGACATTAAAAATTGAATAGTCAAGAAATAATGAATATAATTTCAAATATACTTATTACATATTCAATATGAGGAAAATGCATAATGCATGACAACACACTAGGTGAACATATTTTAAATATTATTCAAAATCATGAAATTTTAGAACAGAGCGATTTACAGACCTTACTCAAAAAAAGAGGGTATAACATTTCTCAGGCTACTTTATCAAGAAAATTGAAAGAACTTAAAATTGCCAAAGTTGCTGGTATGTATAAAGTAATTGACATCAACCAATATCGATTACCATTAATACTTAATATGCAAATTTCGGATTTTGGTTTAATAGTACTACACACTCAACCAGGACAAGCTAGCAGCCTAGCTTACTTTCTAGATCAGAAGTATGTTATTTATTCATTAAATAATAGCAAAAACATAGGAATTATAGGAACTATAGCAGGTGATGATACAGTATTATTGATCATCAAAAGTAAGGCTGAACTTAACAAAGTATTACAATCAATTTATGAAACATTCCCATATTTAAGTCCTGAATAAGAATGTTGTAAGTTAAAAATGTGATATAAAGGAGATAAGAGGGATTCCTTTGTTTAAATCTTTGTCTTCTTTTTTTCAATATACCTACATATCAGAATGGACAATTCATATAGAATCAGCATAGGTATTGCAAGCCCTACTTGGCTTAATACATCAGGTGGAGTTAAGATTGCAGCAATAATAAAAATTACCACTATTGCGATTCTACGTTTATTTGACAAACTTTGTGTAGTGAGTAACCCTACTCTCACCATCAATGTGAGTATTACTGGAATTTGAAATGCAGTGCCAAATGCAAACATAAATTGAAGAACAAGGTCTAAATATTCGCTAACTGATGGCATAAACTCTATCGGTATATCGAAGGATTTACCACTGTGTTCGAAGTTGATAAAAAACTTCCAGGCTAAAGGAAATATATAGTAATAGACTACAGTAGCTCCCATTACAAATAAAACCGGTGTTGCAATTAAGTATGGCAACAACACTGCCCTTTCACTTTTATATAACCCAGGTGCTAAGAACATATAGAATTGCCATGCAAACACAGGAAAGGAGAGCAAAAGTGCACTCATTATTGCAACTCTAAGATACACAAAAAATGCCTCTGTTAAGTCTGTGTAAATTAAAGAAAAACCTTCGCTACCTTTTGTTGCTTCTATTAAAGGTGCAAGTAAAAAACGGTATATATTTTCCTTAAAGTAATAACAAAAACCAAAAGCAACGCAAAAAAATAGAAAGCAAAAGATAACTCTTTTTCTGAGTTCCGCAAAGTGCTCATAAAATGAAACATACTTGTTTGGGTTTCCATTCATACTTTACTATGGCTCAATAATGCTATATCTAACATTCTCAGCGAAAAAGCCCACTCATTGTCATACCACGCTGCAACCCTGCATATATCACCTGTAACATATGTACCAGTTAAATCCACAATTGCACTATAAGGGTTATGCACAAAATCTATTGAGACTAAAGGTTCCTCGCATATAGAAAGTACATTTGACATTGGATAACCCTCTGTCATCTTAGTACCCTCGGATGTCATCCGAGTAGCTGACACTGGATTAGATTCCAGCGTCACGCGCTGGAATGACGTAGAGGAGAGAGCTGCATCCTTAAACATTTCATTGATTTCTTTAACGGTCGCTTTCTTATCAGTCGTAAATGTAAAATCAACCATAGAAACATTGCTAACCGGAACTCTGACGGCAGTGCCATCTAGCTTTCCTTTTAATTCAGGGATGACAGAACCAATTGTTTTTGCTGCTCCAGTTGTAGTTGGCACCATAGATAATCCGCAAGCTCTTGCTCTACGCAAATCTTTATGATTACCATCAAGAATATTTTGATCATTCGTGTAGGCATGTATAGTAGTCATAAAACCGCTTTTTATACCTAAACTGGAGTGTAGGACTTTCACAATCGGAGCAAGGCAATTTGTAGTGCAAGAACCTGCTGATATCACTTTATGCTCTTTTTCGAGCATATCGTCATTCACACCATAAACTATAGTGACATCAGCATCCGGAACTGGAGCAGAGACAATTACTTTCTCTGCATTGTGCCTTATTGCTTCTTCACGTTTATTGAATGCACCAGTACATTCAAGTATTACATCAACATTCCAAGGAATATTTTCAGGATTCCGTTCTCTATATAAAGAAAACTTTTTGCCATTTATAGAAATCCAATTTTGAGACTCATTAAAATCAATATCACCACTGAATTTGCCATGAACAGAATCATATTTAATCAAATGTGCATGCTGCTTTGCACTGAGCGATCCATTGACAGCTACAACTTCTATTTGTTTGCTATATTCTTCTATTTCGAAAATAGCACGCAATACGCCTCTGCCTATTCTACCCAGACCATTAATTCCTACACGAATCGTCATCTCTTCATTCAAAAAATTTAATTATAGAGAATTATCTTGATTAAAACTATAACATCATGTAGTAGCAACATTTAAACTTTAATAGGAGCTAATTATGAGTATAAAAGAATTGCAACAAAAGCTGCTCGCAATAATCTCAGGTCGTCCTTCTACAAGACTGGAAAATGTTACCATCGAACCAGTCATGAGAAATGCTAGATTAGAAGAGTTAGGCCGAAATGCTGATCGTCCTTCTACAAGACTGGAAAATGTTACCATCGAGCCAGTTATGAGAAATAATAGATTACATTTATAGCATAACATACAGCCAGCTACCCTTCCCCCTACTTTCATCCCAGCGCGTGACGCTGGGATCTTTATTGCTTTCATAGTCTCTTTATTATTTTGTAACTAAAAAAAATACTTCCCCCTTTTAGAGCACTGCATATAATAGAATTATATCGCAGTGCATTGCGAAACAAAATTCCCAATACTACAGGAGGCTTTATGAATAAGAAATTTCTCTATTCACCATTGTCAATAAAAAGCATAGGAGAAAACGGTGTATTTTCTGGTTATGCTAGCGTTTTTAATATAATTGATAAACAAAATGATCTGATATTGCCTGGGGCATTTAAGGAAAATTTAAACAGAAATAAAATAAAACTCCTTTGGCAGCATAATCCTGACGAACCTATAGGTAGTATCATAGATATTTATGAAAATGATGTTGGCCTGTATATAACCGCACATTTACTTTTGGGTATTCAGAAAGCAGAAAAAGTGTATTTGATGCTCAAAACTGGGGCAATTAACGGACTTTCCATCGGCTATATACCTATAGAGTATGATGTGGATCATAAAAGCGGAGCTAGAGTGTTAAAACAAGTGGAATTATGGGAAGTCAGTTTGGTCACTTTTCCTGCAAACTTAGCTGCTCAGGTAATCAATGTGAAAAATCAGAACAATGAACAGGAAGTGTTAGCAAGAGCGATAGAAAAAGCAAATGCTGTACTTGCAGACATGTACATTTCTGCTTAAAGTGTATTAGGCGGGCAAAGACTTTACCATAATTTGACACCTGCGTTATTACTATTAAAATTTTCTGTAAATTAAAGTTAAAAAATAAGGTAATTTTATGCTAAATATTAATAATAAGGTTAATTATGAAATTAATATTAAGCGAAAGGAAAAAAAATACAGCTGGTCTACTGTATTTGCTTGGTTATATCTAAAAACGATTGGACGAATATTGCCCAAGAGATGGAATAGATGGGCAGAAAATATTTTGTACTACGATAAAACTACTGCAAACAATGAAGTTCAAACTGATGCTTTTAAGACAATAGATGGAAGTGTTCAAGTTGACTTAAAACCTGAAGTTGTAGAGAAAGAGAGCCAAAGTGTAGTGATAAACAAAGATGGAGGGGTTCAGACTGATGGAGTAGCATTGATAACAGAGGAAGATGATGAAGCATTAGAAGAACAGCTGGAGGGCATAAATCAGGAATTAGAACTTGAACGTTTACAAAATGCTTCCTTAAAAGAAGAAAATAGAGAATTACGATCTGCAATTGAAGGACTTGAAAAGAGTTATAAGGGACTTACAGAAGATGCAGGCGAACGAGAAGAGGAACTAACCAAATACAAACAAGATAAAAAAATGCAGGATAAAGTTGATGAACAACAGAAAACTATATTTGATCAATACATGATAATAAGAGAGCAAGGAGAAGAAATTGAAGCTACTAGGAAAGATAATGAAAGTCTGCAAGCACAAATAATAGAACTTAAGAGTAGGTTAAAGGACAAGGAGGATAAATTAATTGAATTGAATCAACAATGGCAAGCTAGCAAATTAGTGGCTTTACTTAAATCACAGACTGATAAATTGTGTCAGGCTAAAGACAAAAATACTGAATTAGAAAATAAAGTCAGTGACTTAGGTCATGAAAACAAAGCTCTACGATTAAGTGTGAATACATTGACTGCTCAATTGGGTGAAATGGAGAACTTGGGGAAGCAATTACAAAGTGTTCAAGAATCTAAACAACAATTGGAGATTGATTTAGAAGGTCAATTGAAAGCTGACACTAAGAAACTACAGGAAGCAAAAGAAGGTCAATTGGCTAAAAAGGCAGGTGCAGTGAGTACAGTATCTACTGCAAAATCAACTCTTTCAAAATTACGAAACTTGCCCAATAAGCTTTCTAGGGATAAGGGTCTCAATAACTTTTTATCTGGGAAAAACGAGGAGTTAAAAAAAGGTTTTCCTGAATTTAAAGAGAAACACTTTTGCCATAACGTGCTTAATGAAACTATAAAGTCTCTATCAAATCAAGATGATGGCAAATTTGAAAGCAGTAAGCTGCTTGAATTATTAGAAAGTAATTTGAAACAATCCGCAAGGGAGATCATAGAAGCTAAGGTTAAAGAAGTTGTCAACGAACATTGTAACATTGGAAAAAATATGGGTAAAGAACTACGAGATGACACGTTAAAAGCCAAGTTGTCACCTTCTGTTAGAAAATGCGTAAAAAAATTAGAATTTAACAAACAAGAAGGGGTAAATAAGATTGTAAACTCTATCTTGCTAGTAGAAGCTAGAATGAGATTTTTTTTAGATAAGATTCAAGAGTTACAACTGACATCAAGCATAAGAGATAAATTTTTATCTACAGATCAGGGAATGTGTAATCAAACTCAAGGAGGAGTAAACGAATACCAATTAACAGAAAAAGCTAAAAAAGAATACACACCTAATTCCTCGATGAGTTACACTAATACTGTAAGCGTACATTCATTAAACAGCCAGGATGAGTTACACTAATATTGCAAGCATACATTCATTGAACAGTCAGAAAGCAGTTAGAATAGGCTCTTAGCATAAAGCACCAGCTCCTCTTTTGTTAAAGTGTAGGAGCTATCTTCCCAATGTTGTTTTAGCAATTCCAAGTTTCTACCTAAACTTTTTCCTGGCTGGTGACCTATACTTATTAAATCATCGCCAGATAAAGGAAATTTTGGAATATTGAATGTGTTAGCAAATGAAATGTATTCATCAACATTTTCTCCAGACTCAACACCACAAATTTTCACTAAATCACAATATAATTCTCTACCAAATAAAGATATGTATTTTTTTTGCTCTTTTTCTGAGAGTTCTGTTTTGATATCGTTGGATAGTAAAAATAGCAGCTTTTTCTTTTGCTTGTTCGAAAGACGTAAAAATTTGCTTACATATTCTCCAAGACTTAACCTGTCATTTTTTTTAGTAGCCCTAAGGAGTAACGCTAATTTTACTAGTGCATCAGTGCCCAAAAGAAGTGGCGAAGACAGAATTTCGCATTTTACTTCTTTTGGGATAATCTTTTGCAAAACATCAGATTCTTGCATGCTCTTAAGTGTTGGAAAAGGATCATTGCACTTCAGCAATTTAAGTATTTCATCTCTTATTCTCTCTCCAGAGAGGTTTTGGATCATATGCGAATGCTTTTTGCATACGCTTAGTATTTCATCACTCAAATCTCCGGCACATATTTTTGCATGAAAACGAAATGCTCTTAAAATACGTAGATAGTCTTCTTTAATTCTATCTTCAGCGTTGCCTATAAAGTTTAACCTTCGCGCCTTTAAATCCTCAATGCCACCAAAGTAGTCATATATATGGCCATGCTTATCTGCATATAGAGCGTTAAATGTAAAGTCACGCCTTGAAGCATCAGCTTGCCAATTATTAGTAAATTCTACTTTTGCATGCCTACCATCACATTTCACATCATGCCTTAGTGTCGTAATTTCAAAAGACCTCTGATTTAGAACCGCAGTGATAGTTCCATGTTTTAAGCCAGTTGGAATAGTTTTTATATTACGGAGTTTTAGCGCTTTAATCGTTTGATTGGGAAGCAAATTAGTAGCTAAATCGATGTCGTGGACATCACGCTGCAAAATTGAGTCTCTCACACACCCGCCGACAAGCCTAGCCTCACCACCAAATTCCTCTATGGCATCAATAATTAAACTAGTCTCATGGTCAACTTGCATTTAGGTTAGTACGTACTGCAAGTTCATATTATATGAAATGCTTGCAAAAGCCCTATATAAAAATATACAGAGCTATGAAGATTTATTTTACACTTCCAATTGTGATATTTGTTGTTGATGAAATGTTTTTTCTGTTCTTGATTCCTCCATACTACATCTTGGTAGGCTTGAAGGGTTTTGCTTCTCAGAGCGCTCTATGCGCTGCTTTATATCACTAACGCACTGCCCTACAACATCACCAATTTTTCCATCAGCATTTTCTGCCAATAACTTATCAAATCCCTTTTCAACCTCTGCTCTCTCAGAGATATCCTTTGAAAAGTTACAATACTCTAAGATCTCGTCTAGCTGCAGTTTTTTTGCTAATAGGAAATCTTCTTGTTCTTGCTCTTGTTTAAGTTTGGTTTCCTCTTGCAGTTGTTTTGCTAAACTTTTATTTCTATCAAGCAATGGTTCGAAATGCAATCCGCCTTTGTTTATTATATGCACAATACTACTATCATCATAATCAACTTTATTGTATTCACCTGCACTTTTTGAACCTGAATTGTCTATTAATTCATGCAAAGACAGATCTTGGTTATCAACAGTCTGGTTCTCTATAACATGTAGCTTTACCTTATACTTTTCACAAAGTATTCTGCCTTCAACGTCAGGATCACCCCACCTACTGTTACGCATAATGTCTGCTGTATAATCATCTACAGTTTCACTACGGTGCTGACCATTGTTATCATGACTATTGACAATTGCATTTGTAAACCACTTTGGTGGATTCTTTTGCGCAAATTCTTTACAATCATTTCTTAATTTTTCGATAGTAACTTGCTCTCCTGTCTGTTGTTCTAGACTTTGTCTGAACGAGTCAAAAAAGCAGCTTCCATTACCAATTGCTTGTCCTACATGGAAATTGTCAGGGTAAGGATTACTATTTAAAAGAGTTATTTCTTGTCCAGAGCTCTTGAACCTTTTCGGACTTCCAGTATCGTAAAAATCATTTGATAGTTTCCGTTTCCTAGGTACATTCATTTGCCCTGAGATCTTGGGCCTTTTTATTCCAACCTCAACATCATGAAAATCACTTGGTAGCTTCCGTTTCCTAGGTTCAGCCATAGTTTTTACCTTAATTTGAGCTATATGTTACTATACCAACAAAATTATTAATAAGCAACTAATTAAGTATAGCAGAAATTTTTAAATTATGCAATAGTTGTAGCTTTAAATAGCAAATATGAGTTTTAACTGCGGTATAGTTGGGTTACCAAACATAGGAAAATCAACCTTATTTAATGCACTTACAGAGTCAAGTGCAGCCGAAGCTGCAAATTATCCTTTCTGCACAATTGAGCCAAATATAGGCAAGATTTCGATAAAAGATCAGCGTTTGAAACAAATCGCAGCAATTGCAGGCTCAGAGAAGATAATTTATAATCAATTAGAAGTTGTAGATATTGCAGGTCTGGTAAAGGGTGCGAGCAAAGGTGAAGGGCTCGGCAATAAATTTTTAAGCCATATCAGAGAAGTTGATGCTATCGTTCATCTGCTCAGGTGCTTTACGGATGACGATATCAGCCATGTACACAGTAAAATAGATCCAATATCAGATGCTGAAGTGGTAGAAATGGAATTAATCCTAGCTGATATTGATAGCATAGAAAAAAGGCTTCCTCAATTGGAAAAGAAAGCAAAGCAAGGTGATAAAGAGCTAAAGAGACAACTTGAATTAATGCAAGAGGTATTAGCTACTTTAAAATTAGGTAAACCTGCAAGAAGTTTGGAGAATATCAATGAAGATGAGATGAAGTCGCTTCAATTGCTGACAACAAAGCCCGTTATGTACGTTTGCAATGTTGAAGATACAAATGTTATAACTGGCAATGAATTATCTAAAAAGGTAGAGAGAATGGCGGAGGAAAATAAAAGTAAATTTTATTGTATTTCAGCAAAACTCGAAGCAGATATTGCAAATCTTGATACTGAAGAGGAAAAACAGAGTTTTTTATCAGAATTTGGCTTACAAGAATCAGGCCTTGATGGAGTAGCGCGTATTATGTATGAAGTGCTGAGTATGATAACTTTCTTTACTGTGGGCCCCAAAGAAGCACGGGCATGGCCAGTAAAAATAGGGTCAACAGCCGATAAAGCAGCAGGTGTAATCCACACTGATTTTGAGAAAGGCTTTATAAAAGCAGAGACAATAAGCTTTGCAGACTACATAAAGTATGGAAGTGAATCAGCTTGCAAAGACGCAGGAAAAATTCGCTTTGAAGGCAGAGATTACATCGTGCAAGATGGTGATATAATGCACTTTAGGTTTAATGTGTAGTTTATTATGCAGCCACTTATTTAAAGTTAAGTTTTCTGGATCCCAGTGTCTGGGCACTGGGATGACAAGAAAGGGAGCACTGGAATTTTTGTTTCAATATTTGTACATTAGCCATGCATCTGAACAGATACCTCCCCTAAACGGATACACTGTAGAAGGAGAGTTTCTTCTCCCCAGTAAAGACTAGATTCCAGACTGGAATGACAGCAGTCCTACGTCATACCGCGATTCATTCCATAGCTGTACGAACATTCATTTTTGAAGGTAAATTGCACAGCAAATGGTCAGTGCTTGGCACTGGAATAACGTCCTCCTTTGTCATCCCAGTGCCCAGACACTGGGATCCAGTTTTCCATATAATCTCATCGAAAATGTTGTAACCACTTTCTATGCTAGTTTGCTTGCTTACAAGCAAACTTTTCTGGATCCAAGTAGTCTGGGCACTGGGATGACAGGAGAAGGAGGCTACTTGCATGACACCATTCTTTTTTCTGGATCCCAGTGGGCTTTGTTGCATCGCTAGCTATGATGGATTAAAGATAAAAAAGATAGGGAATATCAGTAGCTTATTATTCTGGTATTTATAACAAGAACGGTCAGTGAATACCTAAATTTGAGTAAAAGAAATTTCACTACCACTCACTAATCTGGCTAAAATTCAAGAATTTCAATGCTTTAGCTATTTTCAATAGAATTAAATTTATTAATATAAATAACAAATTACTATTCTTAAATTTGATCAGATTGATTGCAAAAAAACAAGATTTTCAATAGGTTGCTTATAATCCTAACTATAGTTAGCCTTTCATAAGTAGCGATGCAACAAAGCCATCCCAGTGTCTGGGCACTGGGATGACGAGAAAGGAGCACTGGGATGACATCCTCCCTAGCGGAGATTGCTCTCAAATCACAATGTTCGTACAGTAAGCACTGACCACTTTGCTTCAATATTTGCGATGCCCCTGAACAGATACAAAAAATCTATTGTTTTTTTATAAATTAAATCCTAAGGCATTTTTTACTGTAGATTAATCATTTGATTATAGTATCATTTTAATTAAGCTTATGCTTGGGATATTTATGAAAAATATTTTATATTTTATATTATTAGCTGTTGTATTCGGATCACTGAGCCTATTTGCTGTAGAGCAATTTGAAGAAAAGAAAATTGAATCAGTTCATAAAAACGAAAATGTAGGTGTAAGGAAGCAAGATAGCACAAATCAAAAAGATGAGTTAAAAAGCAACGTCGATGCTAAACAAACACAAGAGGCTGAGAGCAAAAGATTAGACGGCACTACCGATAAAGAGAAACTGCAACACAACGAGAACAAAGCTTTCGTGGTTGAAAAAACTATAAGTGAAGGTGAAAGGATTGATAAAGATTTGCCAAATGACCAGCTAGAAGGAAGCACAGACAAATTTGCTCAAAATTTACCAAATGTGGCCAATAAAGAAGTGAATAAAGATTTGAAACCAGAGCCTTTGCCTTTAAGTGCTGATTTAAATGAGAATACAGCTAACCCGCAAAAAAATCTACAAGCTGATCAGAAGATTGATATAAAAGATAATGAACTTTCAAAAAGTGATGCGAGTCAATTATTAGAGGGAAAAAAAGAAAAAGTAGAGAATCAGTCTGAAGAAAAAAAAGTGAAAGAAACAAACAGTAATTCCAAGGACCGCAATAGAGTAAAACCTATAACTAAAAAAGATGAAGAAGAGCAAAGTGAAAAGAAAAGTTTACAAAAATGGACAAAGCTAAACAGAGAACCAATAAAAGAATGGGGTCATAAAGACATACAAAGCAAGTCAATATATAAACGACAATATGATAGCCTTAATGAGCATCTTCCTACAACTGTGTTTATTGATGATTACAGTAAGCAATTTTTTTACTGCATTAAGAAGAACAACTTAACTTGCTTAAGAGGAGTAATAAGTAAGCTAGAAAAAATTGGATTAACAATTCAAGAGATACTAAGGTTTAGAAATAAATTGGGTGATACTCCTCTCATTTATTCAGTTAAACAAGGTGAGGTAGACATAGTGCGCTTTCTCTTATTACAAGGTGCTGATCTTAGAGTAGTTAACAATAATTTTCAATCCCCAATTGATATAGCAATCGAAAAAAAGCAGATCAATATAATAAATGCGATTGCCGAAATGATGCCACATCTTTTAGAGGATAGAAAAATAGACAATAAAGAAAGCTCAGCAATGTACGATTGGGCTGTGAAAACGAAAGAAATACAGTGCGATAAGCAAGATGATTAGATTTTTGATATTAATTTTAGTTGGTCATTTATGTTATGGAAACGAAACAAATGATGAAAAAAATCAGATTAGTGATTTTTTAAACGCTTTGCGTGATGCAAAATACGTATCTTACAGTAAAAAAGACTTTGCTGAATTTTTGGTGCAGTGCCACAAAGAGGGCGTGCCAGAAGATTTTAAGAAAGGTTTTGGTTCTAACTTAAATGGAGCTAATTTTAACCAACTGTACCTAAGTAAATCTGTTTTTGATGGAGTAAGTCTGATTGGTGCTGATTTTTCTAACACCGATTTATCCGACGTGTCTTTCATTGATGTTGATTTACGTGGTGCTAATTTCTCCAATGCTAATTTACATGGCATTAAAATAAAAGGTACAAATTTGAGTTTTACAAAATTTGTTTCCGCAAACTTAACAGATATCGTATTTGATCAGTCTAATGTTAGTTATGCTGATTTTATCAGTTCCGATCTCAAAAAAGTGAGTATGCACAACGTAATTGGTTTGCATACTAATTTCTCGAATGTGAAAATGAATTTCTCCAACTTATCAAACTCGAATGTTAGCCACGTAAATTTTAGTGATAGTGAAATAAACGATACTGTTATGCAGAAAAACAACCTTGATAATGCAAGTTTCTTTGGAGTGGATGCATATAAATTAAAGATACAATTTTCTTCATTAAAAAATGCTAACATATATGGTGCAGAGTTAAAAGAATCAGACTTTACAGGTAGCAATCTTTCCGATGCTTGCCTTAATTCTTCTATCATAATTAACAGTAACTTCGACGAAACTGATTTAAGCAACACACAAATTTCCTATGTGAATGACGATAATTCAAGTTTTGTTCAATCTATACTAAATGGTTCCAAGATAAAACATGCATATGTTTCTGAAGCAAATCTTCATGATGCTGATTTATCCAATATTGATTTTAGTTTTAGTGAACTGCATCAAGTTAATGTCTCTAATGCTGACATTCGTCACGGAAAGTTTCATAATACTAAAGTTGCAAATTCTAACATGAATGGCTCATTTTTTGACCATTCACTATTCACCTCTGCGAAGATAGAAGATTCAGACCTTTCTACAACTTCAATGTATAAGATAAAAATCCAAGACTCTCAAGTTTATAACAGTACACTTTCTCGCCATAATATTGATTCCAGTGAAATAGAAAATTCAACATTCTTTAATTTATTAGCTGATAATTCGAGTTGGTCCAATTTAAAAGTAACTAATTCAAATTTTATTGAAAGCGATTTCAGATCTTCTTTGCTTCACGCTAATGCCTTTAGGAAAACTAGTTTTTTTCTTAGCAATTTGAGTAATTCAACAATTAGTGATATGTCTTTTCACTCTTCAAGCATATATAAAAGTTCAGTTGCTGATGTTCATTTAACAGATTGCAAGTTTGATAATTCGATTTTGATTGACAATCAAGGACAGAAAAAACTTGCAGGGTTAGAAAATGCTATAACTTCAATTGGAGATTTGCAAGAGAAAATATCACAGGGTGAAAAATTTAATGTAAATTATTCTTACTTTGAATTTAAGGATATGGATTTAGAAAATGCTGATTTTTCTAATTCAACATTGAGTAGAGCAAAGTTTGTAAACGTTAATTTGAATAAGGCAAATTTTGAAAAAACCGATTTGCGCTATACTGTCTTTGATAACTCTTCTCTTATTGGCACCAACTTATCAAATTCTAATTTAGAAGGTTCTAGCTTTTTAAACTCTGATCCAAAAAGCACCATGTTAAAAAATGCAAAGAAAAATGACCGTAAAAAGTGAGGGCGTATTATTGGTTCTATCCTCCCCTTCTGGAGCTGGAAAAACTACTATATCAGCAAAATTACTTGAGCAATCAACTAATTTAGTTAGGTCTGTTTCTATGACTACACGCAAGCCTCGCCCCGGCGAAATAAATGGAAAAGACTATTTTTTCGTTACCGAAGAAAAATTTCACGAGTTATGCAAAGCTGGCCAAATGCTTGAATACGCCAAAGTTTTTGAGAATTTTTATGGTATACCAAGAAATTTTATAGAGCAAAACTTAAGCAATGGAATAAGCGTTTTACTCAGCATAGACTGGCAAGGAGCATTTCACTTATTCAAGCTCATGAGAAAAAAAGTTGTAAGTGTTTTTATACTTCCCCCTTCAATGGAAGAGCTTAGGTTGCGTTTGCAAAAGCGTAATAGTGATGATGCAAGCGAAATAGAGCGCAGATTAGCCGAAGCTCAAAAAGAGATAAGCAAACGTGATAAATATGATTATGTAATAATCAATGATGATATTGACAAAAGTGTAGAAGAGATAAGCTCTATACTAAATAAAGAAAGACTTAAAAAATCAGAAGAAAAACCAAGCCTGGAAGACTGATAAAAACATCAATTTGCAGCTATAGTTTCTTATCCTATAGCTATACCGCTTCGGCATAGATTCCGCTAACTAGTAGCGGAATGACGGTTTTTCAAATTGTCGGTAAATCTAAGTCACTTTAGCTATATTTATTATTTTTTAAGATTAAATGGTTAAAATAGTAGACAACTGTTCAAGTGAGGTTTAACTATGACGGCAAATTTTCTCACAGAAATTAATTTTCTGCCTTTCCACCTATATTTTGATCACATATACAACGTTTAGCTCAATTTAAAAGTCAAACTTCTTGGTTGTTAGTTTAGTGCTGACAACTTAAATAGCTTTTAATATTGAGGTTTTAGTATGGGTATAGATATAACTGCACTAACTACTAATGCAGATAAATTAGGTGAATGCATAGATAAAAATAAAAAGCAAGAGCAGGATAGAAAAGACGAGCAATTGTATGGCATTATAGAGAGAAAGGTAAAAAAAGAAGAACACAAGCGTGAAAAACCAAGAGGTCAAGATGGAACCCTCAAGAAGTGTAAAAGGTTATTTGAAAGAGAACAAGAAAAATATTATAGGTATTATGTCCAATGCTTCCTTCCAGTGCTAGATAAAGCAATAGAACGATCGAAAAAAATATCAAATGAAACAAAAGAGCGAGTAAAGCAAGCAATTTCAGAAATTACTTATAATAGCAGATATTGTTTTACCCACAACCGTAGGGACAGCGAAACAGAGGATGATCATGAAGTAGAAATAAGCAACGAAATAACAAATAACAATGCTCTACTACTAAAAGCGATCAAAAATGGAAATAACAGGAAATTTAGAAAATATCTAAAAGATTGTACGGATATTAGCAGCATAAAAGCTGAAGAAGGGAAAAATATTTTACACCTCATTGCGTCGTTGGAAAAGAAACAGAAATGCAAGTTTCTGGGTACCCTAATAAAAACGGTCACCAAGGAAGATTTAGCACAACTTGTTGATAGTGAAAATCAGACCCCTTTTCAGGTAGCACTAATTAACAAGGTAACAAAAGAAAAACATGAGTCTCATACAATCCAAGATAACGATAACACACTTAAGTTTCTTACAAAATTGTTAGAGCATGGGGCCAGCTCTGATAATTTAGGATTATCTACAAAAAAATTACAAGACTTAAAAGAAGAGCAAAAGACATACTATCGTAATTTCTTAGAAAAATTAGCAGAGCAAGGAAAGAAATCTAAATTAAAGCCAGAAATAAGAATCAATACAGAAGCAAAAATTAAAGAAATTATACCACATACCATAAATACTCCAGATAGTAATGATAATTATCAATTACATTTAGCAATTAAAGATAATGATAAAGAACGTTTTGAAGAGTTATTGCAAAAAGGGGCAGATATTAGCCTTAAAGACACAGATGGTAATAATGCTTTACACTTGATTGTTAAACCTGAAACAAAACAAAAACTTGAACTTCTCAATATATTGCTAAAAGCAGGTCAAAAAGAGCAATTTATAAAAGCTGTAAATGATAAAAACAAAGAAGGGCAAACACCGCTCTATCAACTACTCCAGCGCATACAAGAAAAGAGTAAAGAGCCTTCATTGAAAAATAAAATAAAAAATGTAGTAAAAAAAGAATTTAAGGATACTGGCAGGTATAAAACCTTAGAGTTATTTCTACAAAACGGTGCAGATATTACTGTGCAAGATAAAGATGAAAAAAATGCTCTGCACTATATTGCTTCATTCAAAGGAGAACAAAAAGTTGCATGTTTGAAGTTGACTTTAGGTAAGGATGAATTTAGTAAGGCTATAAATGCTGTTAACGGGAAAGAGCAAACACCTCTTCATCAGTTGCTTCAGCATATAAAAGAAAAGAATGAGGATCGATCATGTACAGATAGAAAATTTGAAAAAACAAATAGATATAAAGCCTTAGAGTTATTTCTACAAAATGGTGCAGATATTACTGTGCAAGATAAAGATGGAAAAAATGCTCTGCACTATATTGCTTCATTCAAAGGAGAACAAAAAGTTACATGTTTGGAATTGATTTTAGGTTTAGTAAAAAATGGAACAATATCTAAAGATAAATTAGGTAAAGCTATAAATGCTAAGAATGGAGAAGGGAACACACCCCTAGAATTGGCATTAAAGAAAAAAGCAGAAAAAAGAAGTATCGAACACCTATTGCAAGGAACAATTTTTGATACAGCAACTGCTTATGACAATACAACAAAATTTTGTACAATGCTGCTAGAAATAGGCGCTGATCCCTGTTCTCTGGAGCTGAAAGATCCAAAATTCCATACTAAAAAGTACTATTTAACTTTACGAGATCTAAAAGATTATTCAGGGACTCCACAGAAAGCACAGGAGAAAGCTAAAGAACTAAAAGAGAAGCTTGAAGAAAAATACCACTGTGGAACTGCTTCGAAAAAATGCAAGTCTGGCATTAAAAAGCTAGGTTCTGCTATAAAGAAAACAGGATCTGCTGTAGCAGGATTCATAGATCCAGCAAAAAGGACCCGCGAATTGTTAGCAATCACGATAACGATTACTGTTATTGCAATGGTAACATTTGCTTTCTTTCAGGGTCAAATGGCAATTGGAGCAGCCATTCCTATCATAGCTACTGCTGGAGTTATATGCCTTACTTTAACTTTAGGATTTAGTGGTATTAAGAAACTTTTTGAAAAATCAACCAACAAAGCACAGGACACATTTAACGACAAAAACCGCTCTAATTCAACAACAGAGCAGAATCAAGCTTCGAAGAACCTTGTTAATAATGATCAACAGAATTTAAGGAATGAGACTAAAAATCAAGCAGTACAAGAGTCACCAAATCAATCAGAGCATACTGAGAGTCCTCCAGACACTAAAATGAGTGCCATATCAATAATGAACTCGTTGAAAAATTGTGTAGGGATAGTGTAACTAGTAAACCCTCTTCTCTGGCGCTATGAAATCAATCTCACCGCTCAGAGTTTTTTCAGCCACTTTTTTATAATCAATTTTTACGTTAATTTGCCCTTTCTTTTCTTCAAGCCACGCTATAGTGTGCTTCATCCAGTTTTTGTCATCACGTTCAGGAAAGTCTTCACGAGCATGGGCACCTCTGCTTTCCTCGCGATTAGCTGCGCATTCCATGGTAATAACCGCTTGTGGGATCATGTTAGCAAGCTCCAGTGCTTCAACTAAATCACTATTCCACATCATACTGCGATCCTCAAGTGAAATATCAGGCATCATTTTTGCTACCTTTTTTATAGCTTTTTTGCCTTCTTCTAAAACTTCAGCAACACGGAACACTGATGCGTACTTTTGCATAGTGTTCTGCATTTCGCTGCGTATTTTTGCTACTTTTAGCCCACCGGAGGCAAATCGCATTTTATTAAATCTATCTACTATCCAGTCTGTGCAGTCTGAATGCAATTTTTTATGTGATGTACCGGATTTTAGTTTCTCTCTTGCTCTGAGCGCTGCAGCTCTACCAAAAACCACAAGATCAAGAAGCGAGTTAGAACCAAGTCGATTTGCACCGTGCACAGAAACACATGCAGCTTCTCCAATTGCAAATAGTCCATCTACCACTTCTTCCTTACCTTGCTTCAGCGTGATCACTTCTCCATAATAATTGGTTGGAATGCCACCCATGTTATAGTGAACAGTCGGAATGACCGGTATTGGATCTTTAGTGACATCAACTCCAGCAAAAGTTCTTGCGGTTTCGCTGATGCCCGGCAATCTGAGTTTTATTACTTCCGGATCAAGATGCGCTATAGTTAAATACATATGATCTTTTTTTGGTCCAACCCCCCTTCCCTCTCTAATTTCAATTGTTATTGCGCGACTTACCACATCACGGGAAGCTAAATCTCTTGCTTTTGGTGCGTAACGTTCCATAAACTTCTCGCCCTGAGAATTAACGAGGTACCCCCCTTCACCACGGCATCCTTCTGTCATCAGGCACCCTGAGCCATATATTCCTGTTGGATGAAATTGTACAAATTCCATATCTTCAAGTGGTAATCCAGCCCTTACTACCATGCCATTACCATCACCTGTGCAGGTATGCGCACTTGTTGCAGAGAAATAAACACGTCCATATCCACCTGTTGCTAACACCACTCTATGCGCACGAAATCTATGTAATGTGCCGTCGCATAGCGACCAAGCAAAAACTCCGCAGCATGCTCCGGTTTCGCTATCCATAATTAAATCAATCACAAAGTATTCAACAAAAAATTCAGCGTTGAATTTAAGACACTGCTGATATAGAGTGTGAAGGATTGCGTGCCCAGTCTTATCTGCTGCCGCACAAGTGCGCTGCGCTGATTTTCCTTTACCAAAGTGAGTTGTCATTCCACCAAAGGAACGCTGGTATATTTTGCCATCTTCTGTACGAGAAAAAGGTACGCCAAAATTTTCAAGTTCAATAACAGCTTTAGCAGCGTTTTTACACATATATTCTATTGCATCTTGATCACCAAGCCAGTCTGAACCTTTTATTGTGTCATATGCATGCCAGCGCCAATCGTCTTCACCGATATTACCTAAAGCTGCACTAATTCCGCCTTGTGCTGCAACTGTATGACTTCGTGTAGGGAAAATTTTAGAAATGCAGGCAACTGAAAAATTAGTTGCAGCCATCCCAAGCGTTGCTCTGAGCCCTGCTCCACCTGCACCTACTACTACCACGTCATACTCATGTTCTATGATCTCATACGCTGACTTATCCATATTTACTTATTTTATCATTACAGGCTTATGATATCACAGAAGTAGAAAAAATCTATACAAGTTTTCTATAGTTAAGACGTCATGCCGCCGCGGCGCTAACAAGTAGCGGGATGACGGTTGTCAGGCTAGCTGTCATCCCAGTGCCCAGACACTGGGATCCAGAAATTTTAATTGTAAGTAAGCATACTGGGTTGATAAGTATAAAAGTAGCTAGAAAATAAACATTTTTGATGAGATTATATGGAAAACTGGATGCCAGTGTCAAGCACTGGCATGACACCCTTCACGGACTTTTAAATTACTTTAGCTATAAATATTAAGAAATTTACCAAATAAAAAAAAAGGCAAAAGAAGCCCTGGGGTTATTATCCGCTTTAAAATATTGGCGTTTTTTATGTTTTAAACGCTTGACAAGCGAGATTCAGCCGCTTTTAATGGCAACTAACTTACGCTGCAAATGTTTAAGAAATTTACTAAGCAGAAAAAAAGACAAAGAATCCCCGAGTTAGCTAGTCTTTTACTATCTCTGTCGAGTATTGGCATTTTTTGATGTCTTGTAACGCTTTATAAGCGCGTTCAGCTTATTTAGATAAAAACCTAGATGTAGATGAAGTTTTGTAAAGACATACAGTATCTATATACTGCAAAAAATTGAACATAAGACGCCGATACATTAAGTAATCCTTACCTTTTAATCTGCAGATTGGCGAAAGCAAATACAATAGCTTCAGTTTCATGATAAGGGGGCTGGCGAAGGATGTCAAGTAATTTTCTTATTTCATTTAAATTGCTTATAACCTTCTTATACACTCATCTTTACCAAGAATCACCATGATATCAATGATTCCAGGTGCATCCATTACTCCAGTTATAGGGGCGCGTAATGAGTGGTATACATCGCTTATTTTCATATCGTGCAATTTTGCACATTCCTTGATCTGAGAAGATAAAAAACCCTTATTCCAATTTTCATCACCGATCTTTGACAGAAATGATGCGAGTAACTTAATTATATTGAGGTTAGATTTGACAATTTGACAAGCTTCTTCACTTAAATCAAGTGGCGGATCTTGAATATAAAATTTTGCTAAATCCAATAATTCGGTCAGGTAGTTTGCTCTTTTTTTTAGCTCTGTCAGTCCCTGCAGTAAATAGCCCTTTTTTTTGTCAGTTAGAGTATTTTCTCTAAGCATTAGAGTCAGAATATCTTCATTGCTCATATTACTAATATAGTGGTTATTCAAATGCTCCAGTTTTTTGAAATCGAGCCGTGCAGGTGAACGACCAATACTTTCTAAATTAAACCACTCTATTGCTTGCTCATCGCTAATAATCTCATCGTTGCCGTGACTCCAGCCAAGTCTCAGCAAGTAATTACGCATCGCTTTTGGCAATATTCCCATCTTTTCATAATCGCAAACGCTTGTGGCACCATGCCTTTTGGATAGCTTATTCCCATCTTCCCCATGGATAAGCGGCACATGTGCAAAGCGTGGAATGTCAAAATCAAGAGCCTGGTATATTAGCAGATGTTTAAAGGTATTAGTGAGATGGTCAGAGCCACGTATTATATCAGTTATTCCAGCATCATGATCGTCAACTACTACGGCAAAAATATATGTTGGAGTGTTGTCAGAGCGTAAGATCACTATATCATCAAGCTGGTTGCTATTTACTTTGATTTGGCCGTATATTTTATCATCAATAACGATCTCTTGCGAATCTGGCACTTTAAAGCGGACAACTGACCTCACACCCGATGTCATTCCAGCGCGTGACCACATATTTTCTTCTGGATCCCAGTGTCGGCTACTTGGATGACAAGAAGGAGGTTTTGTAGTACATTTATGCTTGTATATCTTGCCCTCTTCTCTTGCTTTTATTTTCTTTTCTGCAACTTCATCCTCAGGGCAATAACAGTGATACGCCCTACCCTTCTCAACTAAAAGGTTTGCTACTTCTTTATGCCGCTCTATTCTTTTTGACTGATATACTATTTCCCCATCATAGCTCACACCGAGCCATCTTAGCCCTTCTATAATTGCATCAATTGCTTCTTTCGTTGAACGTTTTCTGTCGGTGTCCTCAATTCTTAGCAAAAACCTGCCACCATGATGCTTTGCATAGAGCCAATTAAATAACGCAGTGCGGGCCCCACCAATGTGCAAAAACCCTGTTGGTGATGGAGCGAATCTAGTGACTACGTCTGGCATATTTGTCTATTACAGTAATGTAAATGATGATAGCTAAAATTTATGCTTGTAACAATGTGGAATTTATTTATTCTGAGAGATAAAATCTACTTGTTTTTCGTAAGTTATGTTGTATAATTTAGTGTTGGTTAAATATAGCGAGGTATGTTATGGCTGACTTATTTGAAGTTGCAAAAGCAAGAAATAAAGATGAATTTGTCAGAATTTGCACAGAGAATGTTGCTTATGCAGCTAAGCATAGGCTTGATGAAAATGGGAACCCATTTCATATAGCAGCAAGTCAAGAAATTCTGCTACCTGCACTCAAAGAGATTATGAGAAATTTGGAAGAAGGTACTAAGAGTAAGGTTAAAAAAGCAGAAGAAGCTAAAAATTGGAAAGAATCAGAAAGATTAAAAGAGAAACTTAAGGATAATAAGAGATATATTAAAGAAGCACTCTGTGATAAAAGCTGCATTCTTCATGGGAGAGTAGCGGTAGCTCCTCTTTATTTTTTAAATGCTGCAGAACGGGAAGAAGCTAAGCAAATTGCAGGTATAAAGGGCGGTTTTATATGTAATAGCAAATTTCATTTGTGCTTATACATAATAGGAGCTATAGCGTGTATTGCTGCCTTATGTTTATCCTTGCACTTTTTATTTTTGGTTTCTCAATCTCTTGCACTAGCTTCAGTAGCTACAATAGCTTCTGGAGGATCTACATGTTTGTTGTTTAAGGCATGTAACGGGATATACGGCTTGTATGATGAAAGTACTATAGTGACAGATCCTGATGTTATGCAACTTTTAAATAGTGATTTAGCTGTAGCATGAAGCTAAAAATTACTTGCAGGCAATAATTTACTTTCTCAACTTAAGAAAGTATACTCATACGATGACGGAAAAGAAGTACAGTAAGATTTTAATAGCAAACAGAGGAGAGATTGCCTGCAGGATTATCAGAACTGCTCGTAGGATGGGTATATCTTGTGTGTGCATATACTCGGATGCAGATGTAAATTCTGTGCATGTAAGACAAGCAGATGAGTCAAGATATATCGGCCCTTCGCCATCTTGCCTCAGTTATTTAAACATTGAAAAAATATGTGAAGTAGCAGTTGAAACAGGTGCTGAGGCAGTTCATCCTGGCTATGGTTTTTTAGCAGAGAATCCAGATTTTCCACGTGCTCTTCAAAAACATAATATAGACTTCATCGGTCCCAGTGCAGAAACAATAGAAGTTACAGCCAACAAAATAACAGCAAAAGAAGCTGCAAGAAAAGCTGGAGTGAATGTAGTGCCAGGATATATGGGTAAGATCAGCGATGCTGCCCACGCAGCTCAAGTTGCTGAAGAGATCGGTTTTCCCGTTATGCTTAAAGCTGCATCAGGCGGTGGTGGCAAGGGAATGCGAATTGTAAATTCCAAAAAAGAAATTGAACTAGCGTTCACATCAGCAACAAATGAAGCAGAGAAAAGTTTTAAGGATGGCAGTATCTTTATAGAGAAATATATAGAATTACCAAGACATATCGAAATACAAATCATAGCGGATAAATATGGCAATATAGTATGTCTTGGAGAGAGGGAGTGCTCAATACAAAGGAATAATCAGAAAATAATGGAAGAAACGCCAAGTCCATTTATTAGTGAAGAAGTAAGACAAAAAATGTATGCCCAATGTGTTTCTTTAGCAAAGCAAGTTGGCTATTTTTCAGCAGGTACTGTTGAGTTTGTTGTAGATAAAGACCAAAACTTCTATTTTCTTGAGGTAAATACGAGATTACAAGTTGAGCATCCAGTAACAGAATTTATAACTGGAATAGACATAGTAGAAGAAATGATTAGAACTTCCTGTGGAGAAAAATTAAGGTTCAGTCAGGATGATATTAAACTTACTGGTTCTGCAATAGAAAGTAGAATTTGCGCTGAAGACCCATCGAAGAAATTTTTCCCTTCCAGCGGAAGAATAAAATATTACGATAAACCGGGTGAAAATGATTATGTAAGAATAGATGATGGAGTTGCTGCAGGTTCAGAAATTAGCATGTTCTATGATTCGATGATTGCCAAAGTGATAACATATGGAAAAGATAGAGTAGAAGCGATCAGCAGAATGCAAAAAGCATTGTCTGAATGCTATATAGAAGGAGTAACAAATAATATAGAATTTCTAGAATCCATCTTCCATCACCCAAATTTTATCGCAGCAAAGCTCCATACGAGATTCATTCCAGATCATTACCCTAGTGGGTTTCACGGCGATTTTGTTACAGAGGAGTATATTAAAATATTTATTTTCACTGCGTTATATGTTCATTTGGAAAATGAAGAAAGGTACCATCATAAAGCAGTGAATGAAACATCTCAGGTGTCATTCCAGTGCGTGACACTGGAATCTAGTAAAAAAGAAGGGGCACCAGTATCAGCTACTCGGATGGCAGGTGACCGTGCAAGAGATTTATTCATAGTGAATATAAATGACAATGAGTACTCCGTAAATGCAAAATACCAAGATAATATACTAATAACGGTATATAATCACAATAAATACTCCGTTATAGGCAAGTGGAAATCAAGTTATAGATTGCTATATATCACAATTAATGACGATACCAATATAGCACTTAAAATAGAAAGACAAGGCAGCAAGTACTTCATAAGACATGCAGGTATGAAAGCTGAGTGTTGTATATTAAAACCTCATGTAGCTGAATTAAGTAAGTTAATGCTAAATAATGAAACAGAAGGGATTTCAGTAGATGCTGTAAAATCCCCAATATCTGGCTTATTAGTTAAATTACACGTAAATGTAGGAGATCAGGTAGAAATAGGACAACCTTTATTTGTTGTGGAAGCGATGAAAATGGAAAATATTATATGTGCTGAAGCAGCAATGGTGATAAAAAATATTCCCGTTCAAGAAGGAAAAAATGTGCAGATTGGTGATGTAGTCTGCTTCCTTAAATAACACAAGAAGTATAAACTTGACCCAAACAAGATAAATGAAAACACTTGATGAGCTATGGCAATGGCTATCGGTATGTGCAATAATAGAGTAATTACACCTAAAATGATCTGAATGACGACGGAGAGCAGCATAATATATACCGGTTTTATGCTAGCATTTTTTACTGTGAGTATTACTACCAAAGTTAGTATTAGCAATGCCAGTGCTCGATGTATAAATTGCACTGTCGCTCTGTTCTCAAAGATATTCAGCCATATAGGCTGTAAGAAAAATAAATCTTCTGGAACGATTTGTCCGCCCATTAGTGGAAAGGTATTGTAAATCAAACCAGCATTTAATCCCGCAACAAACGCACCGAAAATTATTTGTATTACAATTAGGGCCAAAATCATCCCTGTATAGTATATAGTGTCACTACTAATCTTAAGTTTAGTTTGCTTTGGCCTGATTTGGTAATCAAAAAATTGATATGACAATAATGCAAAGATAATTAATGCTAATAATAAGTGAAGTGCAAGCCTATAGTGGCTAACATGAGGTTCAGTTACTAAACCACTTTTAACCATATACCAACCAGCAAAAGCTTGTAAAGCTCCAAATAATAATGCCATAAATAGCTTTATTACTACTTTTTTAGATATTTTTCTTCTTAATGTGAAATATATAAATGGCAGGACAAAAACTAAACCTGTTAGTCTTGCAACCAATCTGTGTACATATTCTATTAAGTATATAGCGCGAAACTCCTCCATACTCATACCATAGTTAAGTGCTTTATATTCAGGTGTAGCTTCGTATTTTAATTTTTCTTGTAGCCAGTCTTGTCCACTCAGTGGTGGCAATGTTCCAGTGATGGGTTTCCACTCTGTGATTGACAATCCTGCTTTTGAAAGTCTGGTAAATCCACCAATCCCCACCATGAGAATTACCATGATACAGCAGAGAAAAAGCCAAATAGCTACAGGTTTTGATTGCTTTTGTTCCATAAACCATGCTGAGTTTTGTTCCATCGCTCAGGGTAAAGAATAAATTCCCACAAGGCAAGAAAAGCTGCTGCACTATGTAGCAGACTATAGACCGGAAAAAATATCGATACTATATAAAAATAAAAAGGCATCTTTTGCTGTTTGACAGCTATTACCAAAAGAATCAGGTTAGTAACGTATACCACTACAAAGTAGTACAAAAATAATTCATTTAAAACTTTAGTTAATATCAATGAAAGCAGTAAAAATGGAGTAGTAAAAAATATAAAAGCTGCAGAGCCAACAAAAAGATTCAATAGCAAAATTCCCTTAAATCCAGTGTGTTTATAAAGTGACTTTATATTTTTTAAATGAACAATATAAGTTTGCATATAGCCTTTGATCCAGCGCGCTCTTTGCTTAATCCAAGCAAATACAGCAATTGGTGACTCTTCCAATGTTTCTGAGTCAATCATCCTGGTTTTATATCCCATTTGCGCAAGTCTCAAACCGAGGTCAGCATCTTCGGTAACACTGTAAGCATCCCAGAAAAACACTTTTTTTAGAATTTTTACTGAAAAATGATTACTGCTACCACCCAAAGGCATTGGCATGTTCATTTTTTGGAATCCAGGCAATAAGTATTGAAACCAGTTCATATACTCCAGAGAAAAGGATTTTGTGAGAAAATTATAATCACAATTATAGTAATTTAATTTCGCCTGTACACAGGCAAGCTTATCGTCGTCCTTATTAAATTCAATCAGTGCTTTTTTTAACTGCAATGGGTCTGGTTTATCGTCCGCATCATATATTACTGCATACTTTCCTCTAGCAAAGCTCATAGCATAATTGCATGACTTGGCTTTTGTTCTAGGCAAAGAATGAGGCACTTTTATTACTTCAAAATACTGCGGTAAAGTGTACTTTTCTATAGCTGCTAGCGTTTCTTGGTCATCACTTTCTACCTGAAGCTTCACATCTAATTTTGATTTTGGATAATCCAAACTTTCAATGCTTTCGATCAATTGCTCTATCACTGCACTTTCTTTAAAAGCAGGCAATAAAATAGTATATATAGGAAAATCTTCTTCATTCAGCTTACTATAATCCACTTTTTGGTTGGAGGTTTCACATAAGCTAAAAACTGTAGCTATAAACTTGAATAAATAACTAGAACATCCGATTATAAATATCAACATCAAAGCAAAATATGTATATTTCTCTGTTAGTGTTAAAATTGAAGTTACAATAAAGAAAGAAGCAAAAAATATTGAGCTTAGTTTAATGCTTTTAGCTGAAAAATTAGGATTCTTGTAATATAAGTAGTTGCTTGCAAATTCTGAAATACCAAAGTGCGAGTTAAGAAGATTTAAAATCTGTTCGCTATCCACTTTTATTAATACATAGTCAATACCGTAATGAGCTTCGACCCAACGGTTGATATCTCGGCTTGTGTCTTCAACCATAAAAAAAGTAGTATTATTTAATTTTTGCCAAGGAATTATATTAAATTTATAGTAAAAAAGTTTCTCTGGCTCTTTGCACAAACTAGAATCAAACTTAATTTTTTCTACATTATCAGCTTGAAGTATAGGCAATTGTTGCATTGAACCTAATGCAATTTTTTATTTAAGTCACGTGAAAATGAAGATATGACCTCGCTACTACGCTTATCATCTTTACGTTCATGCATTATTTTTTTTACAGCATCAGCAGCTATATTCACTGTGTTAGTCTGTAAATCCCCAAGAGCTTTTTCAACTTGGTCAGTGACTTTCTTCAAGTTAGAATGGGCATTGTCATCTAATGTCTGATCTAGCTGCTGTCTATTGTGCTTAATGATACTATTAGCTTTATCAAGTGCTTCATTCATCATTTTATTAACTTCTGCATCTAATTCTTTGTATTTTTTAGAAGATTTTTTGTAATACTCCAACATATCTTTCCTGAATTTTTCAGTTTCTTCACTTGAAAATTTGCTTTTGTTACGCTTATTGTTAAGCGCATTTTTTATCACTTTCTTTAGCAATTTATACGAAAGGACAAAACTTACCAAGAAGGCAAGACCGATAATCAGTGATGTAGACATAAAAACCCCTAAAATTCTTTGGACACCAAGTCAGCAATAAATTCCTCTTCAATTTCAGAATTAGTCAATTTAGTATAATAAATTAAAGCAATACTAGTAGCCATTTGTTTTAACTGATCAGTATATTCAGATTTAAATTCTGCCACTTTTTTTTCAATAAGCTTGCTCTTTTTTTTGTCTTCCTCTTCTAATATATTCTTAACATTAGCTCTCATTTCTTCTACCTGAGCAAGTGCATCATCTATGATTTTTTTTGCCTGTATTCTAGCTTGGTTTAAAGCGGCATTATACTTGGCAATCTGCTCTTCCGTGAGTCTTAAAAGATGAACAGAACTATTAAAAGAACCCAATACTTCTTTACTTCTAGTGCTTATTATTTTATCTAACTTTGGTAAAAATAAACAACTTACCACGAAAAAAAGTGAAGAGAAAAAAATTAAAAACCAAAAAACTTGAGAAAAGAAGGTTGAAACATCAAGCTGTGGCATCTGTTAAGCAGCAAATATTAATAACATTGCAAGTACAAACGCAAGCAATCCCATGATTTCAACCATGGCAGCACCAATATAAACATAACTTTTCATTTTACCTTCTGATTCAGGGTTTCTCGCAATCCCATTTAACATAGCAGAAAAGATATTAGCTATACCTAAACCAGCACCGAGCATTCCAAACACAGCTAAACCAATTGCTATAAACTTTAAAGCTACTAAATCCATATATTACCTTTAATTTTTCTTTATAATATAATTGTAAAATATTCTACAAGGAAGTCAATTACTTTACTGCATCTGACAAATATACACATGTTAATATAGTAAATATATAAGCTTGTAAAATTGCAACAAATACTTCAAATCCTATCAATGCAATTATGAACAAAAACGGCGCAGGAGTGAAAAATATGTTCATATTTACAATAAACCCTGCTATCACTTTGATGATTGTATGACCAGCAATCATATTTGCTGCAAGCCTTATTGATAGGCTAACCGGCCTTACTAAATAAGCAAACAACTTAATAATAATTATTATAGGTGCAAGCCACGAAGGAGTTCCTTTTGGTAGCAATATGCGTAAAAATTCTACTCCCCTTTCTTTAAATCCAACAATCGTTATATAAATAAAAACCACCATCGATAAAGCGAAGGTGACTATCACATGACTTGTGACCGTGAAACTATAAGGAAGAACACCAACTAAATTACACGATAAAATGAAAATAAATACTGTGAATATCAATGGAATGTGCTGCAAGCCTTTGCTTCCAGTGTTATTTTCTATTATTGAAATAACAAAATCATATACATACTCAACTGCAGCTTGCAAATATCCTGGTATTACTGACCCCTTCTTTATTCCAAAAAGCAAAAAGAGTATCATCAATATCACCGAAATCATCGTGAAAAAAGATGAATTGGTAAAGCTTACGTCATACCCAAATAACCTAGGTAACTCTATTATTGTATATACTTTAAATTGCTCTAGCGGATTTAACGCCATTTTGACCCTATGTACTTGAACTATAACAGTAAATAAAGTATGAATTTTATAGGACAAAGTCAAGGGTTAAGATAAGGCTCTGTGTTATTATAACATTGATACATTAACAAAATATGTAATTAGAGTGTTAATTACAGTCAGCTCTGTATTTTAAAATTTACTAATCTTATTAAATTATTTAACTTAACATCTTATTTTAATTATAATTTAATTTTTAGTGAGGTATATAATGAACGAAATAGATTTTATTAACGCTAATCATCCTTTAAATTTAGAGCAGGAATTTGGTAACGGATACATCAAATTGACAGATGGTTCCTTTAACGAATATACTGGCCATTATCAAATAGGAAGCGAAATACTAGATGAAAGCCATAATATGATAGGAGACTTAACTATAGATGGCTACATTCATAGCTTCCATGCAGATACCCACAATATGAATCTTAAATCCTTTACGGAGATAGATTTAAAAGGTGATATAAAGAAGATAAATTCTCTTTACAAGAAGATATAAAGTTACAAAAACTTCTGCATCATTGCTTGTGATACAGAAGTCACTTTTCATTCCACTACAATAAGCTTTAAAATCACTACATTTTACATTACAATAACTTTTTCACTTCTTTTTAGGTCCATGAAATTCACATTATCTTGGTTATTAGAACACTTAGAAACCAATGCTAGTTTAGAAGAAATTACCGATAAATTAACTCACATAGGGTTAGAAGTAGAAGATGTGATCGATAATTCCAGATTGACTGGGTTTATTGTTGCAGAGGTATTAGAAGTCGTACCTCATCCAAATGCTGATAAATTAAAATTATGTAAAGTAAATGATGGAAGTAAAATTCTACAAATAGTCTGTGGAGCAAACAATGTTAGAGAAGGTATGAAAACTGTACTTGCATCTCTTGGTAGCACGTTGCCAGAAAGTGATCTCACAATTAAGTCCACAAAAATACGAGGAATGCTAAGTGAAGGGATGCTCTGCTCTACTTCTGAACTTGCGCTGGTTCAAGAGGAAAGTGAAGGAATAATCGAGCTTTCCGATGATTATAAAGTAGGGGATAAATTTTTCAATTGTGACCCTGTAATTGATATAAATGTTACTCCAAACCGTGGAGATTGCTTAGGCATTTATGGAATAGCTCGCGACCTTGCTGCAACTGGAATTGGGACATTAAAGACTTTAAGCATTCCACAACTTACCAGCTCCATAAATTCACCAATCGATGTTGAAGTTACTGACGGGGAAAGTTTTATTAGTGGAATATACATCGCCAATGTAAAAAATCAAGAAAGCCCAAAATGGTTAAAAGATAGGCTGGAATCGATAGGAATGCGCTCCATTTCTGCAATAGTTGATATCACAAACTATATTATGATATCTTTCAGCCGCCCAATGCACGCGTATGATGCAAAAAAAATAGAAGGAGAGCTCACAGTACGCAAAGCAAACGACGGAGAAAAATTTGCTGGTTTGAACGGTAAAGAATACTTATTAAACAAAGACATAAGCGTTATTGCAGGTGATAAAAATATTCATGGAATTGCTGGAATTATAGGTGGTAAGTGCAGTGAATGTACTCTTGAAACTACTGATATCTTTTTAGAGTCTGCTTGGTTCGATCCCATCTCTCTTACTAAATCTTCAAGGCAGCTCGGCATCTCCACAGACGCTAGTTACAGATTTGCACGTTCAGTTGATCCTGGATTTACTTTTGATGGACTCAACCTTGCAGCTAAAATGATTCTGGACTTATGTGGTGGAGAAACCTCAAGCGTAGTGTCTGCTGGCAGTTTAGATAGTGCTGACACCAAGGTGAGCTTTGATTATCAGGATGTGAACAAGTTTGGAAGTGTGTCTGTATCGCCTGATGAGGTGCTTGATATCTTAACGAAACTAGGGTTTAGTATTGATAAAAAAACCGAAGGCAATTGGAATGTACAAGTACCAAGCTGGAGACCGGACGTGACAATACCGGCTGACCTAATCGAAGAAGTAACAAGGATATACGGCTATGACAAAATAAAAGAAGAACCACTACCAAATAATGTTGAAGAAGTAGATAGTACATACGACAATTTGCGTATTTTGATGACAAACAGAGGGTTTCATGAAGTGCTAACCTGGTCGTTTATGAGTGAATCAACAGCTGAAAAATTTGGTTACTCGAATAAGTTATTTATCATCGATAATCCGTTTAACAATAGCTTTAATATAATGAGACCAAGTATTATGCCAAATTTATTGCAAGTTACTGCTGATAATATTGCCCATGGAATATCTGATCTTGCAATCTTCGAAATTGGGCCGATTTACGATGGTGAAGCTCGGTCTAAACATGTTTTAAGTGGGATAAGAACAGGAAATAATTTACCGCGAAACCATTATAATACTGATAGAAAAGTAGATGTTTTTGACGCAAAGGCTGATTGCATAGCAGCTTTGGAGTTTTTTAACGTCAATTGTGATAATTTAACGATAGAGAGAGCAGAAAAAGAACATTATCACCCAGGAAAGTCAGGCACTCTCTCTTTTAAGAATAAAGTAGCAGGTTATTTTGGAGAGTTGCATCCTAATATATTAGATCTTTTTGATATCAAGCAAAAAGTTGTAGGTTTTGAGGTGATATTAGAAAATATTGAAAATTTACCTGTAAGTAGAAAGAAATTTATCGATTATAAATACCAAAGTGTAAAACGTGATTTTGCATTTATTGTAAATAAGGATGTGAAAGTAGGTAACATAATCAATGTGGTAAAAAAAAGCTCAGAGCTCATCACAGAAGTTTTAGTATTTGACGTATACCATGGAAATAATATAGAATCGAATAAGATGTCTATAGCATTGTCAGTTACTTTCTGCTCTCCAACTCACACTTTAACTGAAAAAGAGATCCAAAAAGAATCAAGTGCTATAGTTAATTTAGTATGTGAAAATACCGGAGGAACTTTGAGAACTTATCGTTGAGTCACAATCATAGTTTCCTGCCGTTGCTGTGTCACACTTACTTCATCCAATTTATTTCCAATATTGAATTCAATATCCTTGAAAAATCTATCCCACATTCCATGCAAATGCTCTTCTATTTTAGGCCACACATCATTTTTAAATGTTACCCCATCATCAGAAAATAAATTACCTAAAAAGGCTCCAATACCTTCATAATTTGACTGAAAACATTGAAGAAATGTCTCTCCTTCTTTATAAGTATTATGTGCCACATTTAACGCTTTTCTCTCTGTAGTCTCTTTATAAGCATTTGATGCTCCAATCTTTATTGCACCAAACATAACTTTACTCCAGTTCTTAACTTTCTGTATACAACCTTCACTATTTCCTGGTATATTATTTATTATATCTTTTGTCAAATTATCTATCAAAGGAGACAATAAACCTTGATAAAAGTGCTTGATATTATTTTTTGTTTTTATCACAGGACTTTTTATGCATTTTTCTGCCAAATAGTATTCAAGTTCCTCTTCCTCTAACAACTTCTTAACTGCTTCTTCGTTAAAAGTTTCACGCTCGAACTCCTTCAGTAAATCATCCTCTATTATTGCAAACTTTATTTTTTCGCGAGATTCTAGTTCTTCTATATAATCATTTTTTGTTTCTTCATTTATCAACAATCCTTTTTCTTCTAATTCTAACTGTTTTAATGCTTTGAGAATTTCTTGGTTATTTTTCAAATGCTTCTCTATTAATTTTGTACTTGGATGCTGTTCTCCTTTCCTATTTCGCTCACCTTCTAAATATTTGTTTAAATCCTCATTTTCTTCTATTACTTTCCTTAACGATATAGGTTGCTCTAAGCATTCTGCAATTTCCGCTCGGTGCGCATTAATCCTCTGTACTAAATCCGGCTCCTTTTCCTCTAACAGCTTACATGAATCCTCTATACCCTTTGCTTGGCCTTTGAGTACATTTTGTTTTTTGCATTTCGTTATTTCTAAATATATCTTTGCTACAAAAGCATTTACTTTATCTGAAGCTTCTTTTAAATTCTCACTCAAAGAACCTTTTATCTCCTTTTCTAAATCCCGAAACTGGTCTATTAAGCTGAGCATGCCTAATAGGCCTAACTCACCCTTGGCTTTTTTCATTACTGATTTTACTAGCCTTTGCTCAACTTCTTGATCATCATACTCGAACTTAAAAAGACCTTCTAACCTTCTTCTTAAAACATCACCTGCTAAATTATTCTTTTTTACATCTCCATATATTTCTTTCAATTTTTCATGTATCCTAATATATCTTTTTTGTCCTTCTTTTTTTAAAAGATTAATCTCTTCTTTAGCATTACCTAGAGCTGTCTCTGTTTCTCTACTATGTATATATTTATAAACATCAATAATTGTTCTCTTAGCTATCTTCCCTTCTTCTTTAAGCCGCTTCCATTCTGCTTTAAATATAGGAAGCTCACTATCATCTAAAACATCCGGTACTTTTGCTCCTGCTTTTTTCAGATCTCTTATTATCACTTCTTTCTCACTTGGTAATTCCTTACCTTGACTCTCTAATTCCTGTCTCACTAAAGAATTTTTTATCTCATCTTCCAGTGAAAAACCTTCTTTCCGTCTATCCAGCTGAAACCTAACTGCTTGTATAAAGGCAACTTGATAGGCGTTGTATATTAAGTGAGTTGTCAACTTAAAATCTATGCTACTTACCACTTTTAACCTGAATTCGTCCAACAATTCCTTCAATTTATCATATGTAATCTCTTTCTTTTCTAGCTTTATCAGTTCTTCCATAGTCTTCGCAAATTCTTGAATAGAAGTTGCAAGCACATCCTTGATTTCATTGCGTAAGGGCTTAAGACCATTTTTTAAATTGATGTTAGTTGACAATTTCAGTACGATGCTATGCTCTGAATCCCGCGTCACATCAAACCACTTGTTATTTTCATTTTCATACAAATCTCTAAGCAATCGTTTAAATTGCGGTGGAAATTCTATTTCCATATCCCACGCAATATTTGGTCCAGTAACTTCCTTTTCATGAAAAGACACCTCAATATTTTGATGCTTATTAGAATACCGCCCCATACTTATTTTAAGAGCAGTAACTAAAGAGTGAGATAAATCTCTATTTAAAAGATAAAAAGTAGCCAAAGCAATTGTTGCAGGAATAAGTAATGCTGCAAGCATAGCTATATTAACAAGAATCACTATTGCAGCAAGAACACCATATGCCAGTCTTTTTGCTGTACTTTCACTTACTTCACTTTTTTTTGTTTTATTCTCCTCTGAACTGATTTGTGTCTTATCATTTGTTTTTAATTTATTATATACGGCTAATCCTAACGCAGTGAAAACTATATAAGGAAACATTAAAACTGATAGAGCTAAATTTAATACTTTCTTCTCCGGGCAAGCTCGATTTACCTCTTTAAATATTCTACTTGATATATTATACCAAGAAGTAAAAAAATCAGAGTTATAATCTTTATAATGAAATATACTGAGTGGAACGTTAAAATTAGCTAACGGCTCTTGTTCTTCCACAGCATCAAAAAATTCTTCTTCCTCTTCTGAAGTAGCAAGACCTAAATCATTCCCTTCTTCTACATTAGAAACAGCTTCCATAGCATCAAAAAACTCTTCTTCCTCTTCCAAAGCAACATTGGAAATAGATTCTACTTTACCTAAACCATCACTATTGTTAACAACTTTTTCATAATCATCTGCAACAGCTTTATTCATATTATAACCTTACCCTAAGCAATCTAAGTATAACATAAACATTAGTAACTTTGCAACTTTATTAACAACTTAACTTGATACCAACTATCAACCCTTGATATTCTTTAGAATAGAAGTCGGCTTCGATCTCTTTATTAATGTCCAAAGATAAGGCAAGGGTCTGCTCTTTTATATATTCATTCCATGTAGTTATTGCTTCCTTAATTTTTTCATCTTCTGTTTTGATTGTTACTCTAATTCTATCTGATATATGAAAATCAGCTTGTTTTCTAGTTTCTTGAATGAGCCTCACAATATCTCTCGCGAGCCCTTCTAGAATTAATTCATCATTTAAAGTAGTGTTCAGAATCACAATCCCTTTGTTGTTATCAAACACAGCAGAATATTCACTGTTTGCTTTTAATAACAGTTCATATTCACCTTTTTCTATAATATAGTTCTCTGTTTCATCTCCTAAAAATATTGAACCTTTTGCGGAACCTTCTGTCATTCCAGCGCGTGACGCTGGAATCTGCATCTGGATCCCAGTGTCAGCTACTCGGATGACACCGGATTCAACTTGTTTCCACTTTCCTTGTTTAACATATTGAACCAGTGTCTTAATCTTCTCCGGAACTCTCTTTCCAAGCATAGGAAAATTTAGTTTCAGTTCTAGTGATGCAATACCTTCAAGTCTGTTTACTAATTCCAAGCTTTTTACATTCACCTCATCTTTTATCATCTCCTGGTACTCATTTGAATCTGCAGCACACTGGATCCCAGTGTCAGCTACTTGGATAACAGGAGAGAACTCTGGGATGACAGAAAGCGGTTCACCTTCAAGAAAACTACAGGAAGACTGATGATAAATGATCATACTGCCAAGCGGCTGTCTGATACGTATATTAAAAGTGTTTCTGATCGAAAGTGCAGAGTTGCACACCTCTCTCACTAAATCCATCTTGGCAATGAGCTGACTATCAAACTTCTCTAATTGTGGGAAATCAGCCAAATGAACAGATGTTTCTTCATACTTAAGCCCTTGCCATATATTCTCTGTTATAAGTGGCAACAAAGGAGCTGCAGCTCTTAGTATGTAATAAAAAACCGTATATAGAACATTATAAGCATCAGTTTTATCCTGATCCAAATCACTTTTCCAAAAACGCTCGCGACTGCGACGAATATACCAATTATTTAGCACTTCAAAAAAGTTCATTAAAATTTTGCAAGCCTCTTGGGAGTTATAGCTGTTCATAGAAGCTTGGATACTTTCTATAGCTTCAAAACATTTGGAAATCATGTAGCGATCAATAGTACTTTGATAATCCTTACAAACTTCAGCTTTAATTCCATCTGCATTTGCATACATAGTAAAAAAGTGATAACTGTTCCAAATAGGTTTTATTACGTTTTTCAGAACATCTCGTATTGAGTTTCCTTCTTTATCGAGTAGCAAATTACCACCACAAACAATAGATCCAGAAAGCATAAGAAAACGCAGTGCATCAGAACCGTATCTATCAAAAACCTCCATTGGATCTGCATAGTTATTCAAACGTTTGGACAATTTTTGCCCTTTTACATCCAAAACAACACCGTGGCATATGCAGTTCTTAAATGGTTCCCTATCAAACAAAGCAGTGGACAATACAAAGAGCGTATAAAACCACCCCCTGGTTTGCGCTATGTATTCAGTGATAAAATCCGCAGATTCAAACCACTCCTTATTTTCAAACGGATAGTGGATTTGCGCAAATGGCATCGAGCCAGATTCAAACCAGCAGTCAAACACGTCAGGTACACGGCGCATAACTGATTTTCCTGTTGGATCATCAGGATTTGGTCTTGTTAAAGTATCGATAAATGGTCTGTGCAAGTCGTCTATTTTAACATTAAAATCTCTCTCCAGTTCTTCTATTGAACCATATACATCTACTCTTGGATATCTCGCATCGTCTGATTTCCATACAGGGATTGGCGTACCCCAGAATCGATTGCGTGAAATTGACCAGTCGTGTGCCCCTTCAAGCCATTTTCCAAATTGACCATCTCTAATGTGGTTTGGTATCCAATTAACTCTCTTATTTAGCTCTACCATTCTGCTTTTGAATTTTGTAACAGCAACATACCAAGAAGGCATAGTGCGATAGATCAAAGGAGTGTCAGTTCTCCAGCAGTGTGGATAATTGTGAATATATTGTTCAGTTTTAAACCAATTCCCTTGCTCTTTTAATTTTTTTATTACTGTATCATTGGTATCAAAAACATGAACCCCTGCCAAATCTGAAATTTCAGCAGTAAATTTTCCACTGTTATCAATTGGACAAATAACTGGAATATCATGGCTTTGGCAAAGGTAAAAATCTTCCTCACCAAATCCAGGAGCAGTGTGCACAACGCCAGTACCATCTTCTTCCGTCACATAATCAGCAATAAAAACGCGAAATGCATTTTTTGTGTCTTTAAAATAGTCAAACAGTGGTTTGTAAGAAAGACCTGCAAGATCATTCGCTTTAAGTTTTATATTGCAGTTTTCATATGGAATATTGCTTTGTTCACAGTGGCTGACAAATTTCCCTAAATAACTTTCAGCGAAGATGTAAACTTCATCGTTAACTAGATCTTTTGCATTATCCCCTGTCATCCCAGTAGCCCCCTCCCCTGTCATCCCAGTGCTTCGACACTGGGATCCAGAAATAGATTCCAGCGTCACGCGCTGGAATGACATCAAAGGGTGGACTGACACTGCACAATACTTAATATCTTTTCCTATTGCTAAAGCCAAGTTGCTCGGCAACGTCCAGGGAGTTGTAGTCCAAGCAAGTAATTTACACTTTCGTTTAACACTTTTAAATTGCTGTGGGTTTTCTAAAAGCTCAAATGCAACAGTTACAGCTTTGCTAACTTTTTCTCTATACGCGTTATCAAGCCTTGTTTCGAAATTAGATAATGGAGTTTCGCATGCCCAGCTATATGGTACAACGCGCACTGATTCATACACCAGACCCTTATCATAAAGCTGCTTGAATGCCCACATGACCGACTCCATGAATGATTTATCCATAGTCTTATAGTCATTGTGAAAATCTACCCATCTTGCTTGTCTATTGACATATTTTTCCCACTCTGATGAAAATTTCATCACAGAAGTACGGCAATGATCGTTAAATTTATCTATACCAAACTTCTCTATCTCAGTTCTACCAGATATTCCAAGTTCTTTTTCTGCACCCATCTCAGCCGGCAATCCATGGCAATCCCAGCCAAATCTACGTTCAACCCTTTTTTGAAGCATAGTTTGATATCTTGCAAATGCGTCTTTGATGAAACCAGTGAGTAAATGTCCATAATGCGGAAGTCCATTTGCAAATGGAGGCCCATCATAAAACACAAAACAATTATCCTTAGAACGTTCTCCAACTGACCGCTCAAAAACTTTATTTTCCTGCCAAAATTTTATGATTTCTTTTTCTAACGACGAAAAATCAGGACTACTTACTGTATCAGGATAATGCTTTGACTTCATGTTCGCTATGTAAAACTAAAGAATATAGGGCTTTCTGAAAAATTACAAATTCAAAAATATTTCCGTAGCTCACATCCCAGCAAACTATTCTGCCGAGCTTCTAATACCTTTTTTTAAGTTTTACTTGCAGTTTTTATTGTTTTACTTAACATTAACCCAAGCTTTAGGGGTATTTTATGGATCAGAAGACAGATAAGTTTCCACAATTTTTAAAAATGTTGTGCTTTGTTGAAATGTGGGAACGTTTCTCTTATTATGGAATGCGAGTACTTTTGGTCCTGTTTTTAACTTCTCACTTAAGTTTCACTGATGAGAGGGCCTTTACTGTTTACTCATTATTTGCTGCAACAGGTTATGCTATACCAATACTTGGAGGTTTTTTAGCTGATAAGTTGATGGGATTCCGCAACATGGTGTTGCTTGGAGGGATAGTGATGATAGCAGGTCATGCTTGCATGTCATTAGTTGACTTTGAACCAGGTTTATTATATTTAGGTTTATCTCTAATAGCCATAGGTACTGGTATGTTTAAAGGGAACGTAACTAACTTACTTAGTTCATGCTATGGCAAAGACGATCCTGAACGTAGCAGAGGCTTTACTTTATTTTACGTAAGCGTGAATATTGGAGCAATATTGGCTTCTATTTCATGTGGTTATGTAGCCCACTTGTTTGGCTGGCACTACGGCTTTGGTTTAGCTGGTATTGGGATGTCTATAGGGCTAATCTTTTTTCTCAAATTTCAGAATCTTTTAGGAGATAGCGGCCTTTCTCCTTATCCAGAGCTTATGAATAAGCGCATATTAGGGATTAAAATTTTTGGTATAGTATTGATAGGAAGCTTTCTGTCATCATCAATAATTGCTAAAATGCTTATACATAGTGAATTTTTTACTAATATGCTCATATTTGTTGGAATAACAGCTCTGGGCATATTTATTTATATAATATCTAAATTATCAGCAGAACAAAGACGAAAATTAGTGGCATTATCTATTCTTGTAGTATTTTTCTTGTGTTTTTTTGCTTTAGAAATGCAGCTTGGCTCTTTGGTTAACTTATTCACCGAAAGAAACGTTATTAACAATGTATTAGGTATAACAATTCCAGCTTCAGTTTCTCAAGCCATAAATCCTTTGTCAATTATAATATTTGGCTTTCTTTTTGGAACATACATGAAGTTTAAGCAAAAATATGCAACTTCCATGTTTACCCTTGGCCTTCTGACAATGGTTATGTGTTTTTTCACACTGTACATAGGATGTTTAAACTCTAACATTGAAGGTAAAGTAGAATACTTATATTTAATAATTGCTATCTCCTTTATGGGACTGGGAGAATTATGTATTGCTCCATTAGTCCAAGAACAAGCAACTACACTAGCCCCCAAAAACCTTAGAGGAGTAGTGATGGGTATAGTAATGCTATCATTAGCGTTTTCTAACCTAGCCGGAGTTGCAATATCAAAATTTATGTCAGTTCCTTCAATAAATGGTAAAATAAATTATTTAGAATCTTTAGAAATATATAAAGAGGGTTTTTTAAAGGTGGGAATATTTAATTTAATGCTCGTTATTGTATTTTTATTCTTCTTCAATTTTATACATAAAGTTGTTACTAACTCATCTTGTACAAAAAATTGATATAGGTAAGCTCAAATTTGTAGGTTTAAGGTACCCGTTCAGCAGAGGTAGCAATTAAACTTTGTAACTTTTGAAAAAGATTATGATTGCATTTTTTCAATACTCTTTGCTTAAGATTTATATTTAACGCTGCTTAAAATCAGTGAAATGCACACCCCAGCAAACTACTCTGCCGAGCTTCCAACACTTTCACATTTACTATTTTGTCCCTGTATTTATCTTCAGAATCATCAATGCACACTGATTGCATATATGGGCTTTTACCAATAATTTGGTTTTGGTGTTTACCTTTTTTATCGCTAAATAGAACAGGTATAGTTTTACCTACCATACTCTGGTTAAACTCAAGTTGTTGCTTACTAATTAATTTCTGTAAACGAAGAAGGCGCTCTGTTTTAACCTCTTCTGGTACTTGATCTTTTCTTTCCGCTCCCGGTGTGCCTGGTCTTGGGCTGTATTTAAAACTATAAGCCTGAGCATATCTAACTTTTTCTACTAATTTCATAGTTTCTTCAAAATCTTTTTCGGTTTCTCCAGGAAAACCAACAATAAAATCAGAAGAAAATTCGATTTCAGGTTTCAATTTGCGAAATCTGTCTATTATTTCCAAATACTCCTCTGCAGTGTGTTTCCTGTTCATCGCGTGCAATATTTTATTCGAACCAGACTGCACAGGCAGGTGAACAAACGGCATGAGCTTTGGCTCTTCCGCATGTGCCAAGTAGAGAGATTCATGCATATCTCTTGGATGAGAAGTTGTATAACGAATCCTCTCTAGCTTTTCAATTTTAGCAATATGACTAATTAATTTTCCTAAATCCCACACTTCCCCTTCGCACTCCCCATGGTAAGCATTGACGTTCTGACCAAGCAAATTGATCTCATTTGCCCCATTTGCAACTAATTTCAATGCTTCACGAAATATTTCATTCATTGGCCGTGAATACTCAGCTCCACGAGTATAGGGCACTACACAAAACGTACAAAATTTATCACAACCCTCTTGTATGGCAAGAAACGCAGAAGACCCCTGGCTATTGCCATAGCATTCATCTGGCAATTTATCAAACTTTGCAACTTCAGGAAAATCAGTGTTTATTACATGACCTTTACTTCTGCTTGCTTTGACTATCAGCTCCGGTAAGGTAGCGATACTCTGCGAACCAACAACAATATCAACAAAAGGAGCCCTTCTGAACACTTCTTCTCCCTCTGCTTGCGCTACACACCCAGCCACCACTATAGTCATTTCTTTTCGTAACGAATGAATCTTCCCAAGCTCTGAGTAAAGTTTTTCTGCTGCCTTCTCTCTAATGTGACAAGTATTCAGTATCACTAAATCGGCTTTCCCTGCATCACTAACAACGTTGAACCCCAAAGGTTTAATTACATTTTCCATTAAAACGGAGTCATAAACGTTCATCTGACAGCCGTAAGTTTTAATATATAGGCCTTTCATATTTGGTATGTCTTTTTCAAAATTTCTTCACCCTACACGTAAATGTCTAACAGACCAGCGCGTGACGCTAGTGAACTTGCTAGCACAATAGATTTTGACAAAATTATACGAAAAACTGGATCCCAGTGTCAAGCACTGGGATGACAAGAAAGGGAGCACTGGAATTTTTATTTCAGTATTGTACATTAGCCATGCATCTGAACAGATACGAGCTTTCTGCTTTTTTTGGGTAAGGTCAGTCAAAAAGGTTTTACAACAACCATAATAACTATAACTATTATCAATACTGTAACTGCTTCATTTAAAACGCGAAAATAAATATGTGACTTCTTATTCGAACCCATTGCAAAATTTTTCCTATATTTTGCAAGTAGCATATGAATAATTAACATCAAAAGTATTGCAAATGCTTTTACATGAAACCATCCTTCACGATATGCTTCCCTAATAACCATTAGTGTAATTCCAAGACCAAGTGAGAAAAGCATTGCAGGGTTTATGATATATCTAAGTAGCCTCTTTTCCATTGTTTGAAGCAAGCTATCATTTTCCGATCCCGGTTTTACAGTTGCATGGTAGACATAAAGCCTGGGTAAATAAAGCATACCTGCCATCCACATGATAACAGAGATAACATGAAAAGCCTCAAGCCAGTGGTAATAGTTCATTAGCAAAAATTTAAAATTCCTGGTATTGTGTTAGTTTAATGAAAAAGAAATCGATATGAAAGCAGAAAATTTCACTAAAGAACAGATAATTGGATTCTACAGGAAAATGCTACTCATACGCAGATTTGAGGAAAAAGCAGGACAATTATATGGGATGGGATTAATAGGCGGGTTCTGTCACCTATCAATAGGACAAGAAGCAGTTGCAGTTGGAACTCAAGCTGCATCAAAATTAGGTGACGCTTTTATCACAAGTTATAGAGACCATGGCTTAATGCTCGCATGTGATTCTGATCCAAATGTTGTAATGGCAGAGCTTACCGGCAAAGAAACAGGATGCTCGAAAGGTAAAGGTGGTTCGATGCACGTATTTGACGTTGAAAAAAAATTCTTCGGCGGGCATGGAATAGTGGGAGCACAAGTTCCAATTGGCACAGGAATAGCATTTGCTAATAAATATAAGAAAAAAGATAATGTGGTATTTACATATTTTGGCGACGGTGCTGCAAATCAAGGACAAGTATATGAATCGTTTAATATGGCATCTTTGTGGGAGTTGCCTGTGGTTTACATCATAGAAAATAATGAATACGCAATGGGAACCTCCGTGCAAAGATCAACTTTAGTAACAGAGTTATATAAAAGGGGAGAAAGTTTTGGTATTCCTGGAAAACAAGTTGATGGAATGGATTTTTTCTCTGTTTATGAGGCTACAAGCGAAGCAGCGGAACACACACGCAGCGGAAAAGGGCCTATCCTGCTTGAAATGAAGACATATCGATATCGCGGTCACTCAATGTCAGATCCTGCTACTTATCGCTTAAAAGAAGAAGTTGAAGATATGAAGCAAAATCATGACCCTATAAGCACTTTAAAGAAATACATGACAGATAATAAAATGGCTTCAGAAGAAGAGTGCAAAGTAATTGATAAGGAAATACGTGATTTAGTAAAAAAGTCGGAAGATTTTGCCAAAAATAGTAAAGAACCAAGCATTGATGAGCTGTATACTGATGTTTATAAATTTGTTAGCTAATTTTTTTATCCAGAACTGTACGAACATTGTATAGTAAACGATGTCATTCAAGTAGCTCCTTCTACCGTCATCCAAGTGCCCTCCTTTTTTTGTCATCCCAGTGCTCTGACTACTTGGATCCAGCTGAGTTGGTGAGTATAAAAGTATAGCTAACGCAAGCTCTACGTCATCCCGCCGCGAACCGTCATACCGCGATTCATTCGCGGTATCTCTAGATCCCGCTAACAAGCAACGGGATGACGGTTGTCAGGCTAGCTGTCATCTCAGTAGTCTCCTTCTCCTGTCATCCGAGTAGCTGACACTGGTTCCTTTATGACGGCAGTAGCCCCTTCGGTGTCATTCCAGTGCTTGACACTGGAATGACACCAATAATTGACATTTCACTAGATATTCATTATAAATAATGGAATGCTACAAAGTATAAAAACCATATTAATAGAAGACGATAACGTTAGGCTGGATAGGTACATCAGAAGAATCTTTCCTGATCTAAAGCAATCTGTAATTGAAAAATCTTTAAGGAAAGGATTAATCAAAGTTGATGATTGCAAAGCAAAGTCCAGTGATAGAGTAAATTCTGGGCAAACTATAACGCTGAAGCACTTGAATTATATTGAAAACGCTAATTCTGATCGCAAATATAATGAAAAGTTAGTGAATCTACTAAGAGAGAACATATTATATGAAGACGAATATATACTAGCTATAAACAAACCCGCAGGGGTCATCGTTCAAGGTGGCGTAAAAGTAAAGATTAGCATGAGTGATTTGCTTGACCAAATAAGAGAGGGAGAAACATTTAAAATTGTCCATAGGCTAGATAGAGATACGAGTGGAGTGATAATATTCGCACGCAACGCTAATGTTGCCAGATACCTTATGGAAGAATTTAAAGGACGAAGAGTAAAAAAAACTTATTTAGCATTAACTTCTGGCATACCGAGCAAGGATAGTGGAACAATAGACTATCCATTGGTGAAAAAATATGTTTCAGGTCAAGAAAAAGTGGTCGTTGATGAAAATTCACCTCAGAATGCCACTACGCATTTTTCAATTATAGCAAAATCCAAACACAATGTTGCTTATTTAAAATTACAACCAATTACCGGCAGAACCCATCAGTTACGTGCACATTTAGCTCATATAAATTGCCCTATTCTTGGTGACGGTAAATATGGTGGTAAAAAAGCTTTTATTGATGGGATAGCAAATAAAATTCACCTTCATTCGCATTCTTTATCTTTAAAACTGCCAAACAATAAAGAAATCACTATCACCGCTCCTATCACTAAACACATCGAAAAATCCATTGAAGCGCTATTTTTCGACTGAAACGATTTCACCAATCAACTTTTCTGTCTTTGGCTTTAATTTGAAGCACAGATATTAGGCTAATTAATGCGCAGGCAGTAAGATAAATGCCTGCTGCAAGTTTTGTTTCGGTTTTTTCTATAAGCCACATGCATATGTATGGAGAAAGGCCACCAAAAATTCCTGCAGATATATTATTTGCTAAGCTTACGCCAGTGCATCTTACTTTTGTTGGAAACAGTTCACAAATAACAGAACCATATATTCCAAAAGATGCACCTACTGGTATAGTAATCAATAAGTAAGTTATTATTACGACATAGTGGTTAACGGAAGATAATAATGGTAATACACATGTACCAATCAGAGATAGCATAATCAGTACAGGAATCATTACGCGTTTTCTTCCAACTTTATCAGATAAAATTGCAAAAAGTACCGCAGATGCTGCAAATACAACCTGTATTACTATCCTCATTAAATCTTTAACACTAATAGATAAAATAACTAGCTCTTTTATTGATATATTATAAAACATTATTGCTGCGTAGACAATTGCATTCTGAGCAATTCCCAGATTGATTGAAATAATAAGCGGTCTTTTATAGTTTCTTACTAGTTCTAACAATGGTGAATGTGCTAAATTATTAGCGTACTTATTAGTTTTATATGCTAAGCTTTCTTTTAATATGTACCTAGTTAAAAAACCTATTGTTCCCAAAAAAAAGCAAAAATAAAAAAGCAACTTCCATCCCCATATTTCATAGTTCTCACCTGTAACTCTTTTGCAGATAAATATCATTGTTATGCATAAGAGCGTTCCAAGGGCTCCGCTAAAGGGCTTCATACTTCCTAAGAAACCTAGATTTTTTTTATCTTTTGAATGCTCTATCGTAAATGCTGTATTAATGCTTGTTTCACCTCCTGCAGTTATTCCTTGCACTATTCTACAAAACACAAGCAATACAGGTGAAAGCAACCCTATTTCTTTATACCCAGGTATAATTCCCATAATTGTGGATGATATTGAAATTAATATTACTGAAGTAAGTAAAGTCTTTCTTCTGCCATACTTATCTCCCATATAACCAAAAATTACTGCACCAATTGGTCTAAACGCAAAACCAATTGCAAAAACACCAAGGAATTTGAGTGTACTCAAATAATGATCTTCTGATGGGAAAAAAACGTTGATGATTGTATCTGTTAATACTCCAAAAAGAGTGAGTTCATACCACACAATCATGTTACAGATTATGCCCGATAGTATTGCTTTTTGGATATTATTCATGGTCTTTCAATTTAACATAACCTAATATATCATTAACCGGTGCTCCTTGCTATAAAATTTTTCATTCAATAACCTTCAAGGATAATTCACGTAAATGCTTATCCTCCACCTTGGAAGGAGCACCCATTAGAACATCTTCACCTTGCTGGTTCATAGGAAAACAGATTACTTCACGAATATTTGGCTCATCAGCAAGCAGCATAACTATTCTATCAACTCCTGGTGCTATTCCACCATGAGGAGGAACACCAAATCTAAATGCACGTACAAGTGCACCGAATCTTGTATCAACTTCTCCCCGGCTATAACCTGCAATGGCAAAAGCTTTATACATGATATCCAGTTTGTTATTACGAATCGCCCCACTTGACAGTTCTATTCCATTGCAAACAAGATCATATTGGTAAGCAAGGATATCCAGTGGATTTTTGTCCTCTAAATCTTTCAGACCACCGTGTGGCATGGAGAATGGGTTATGAAAGAAATCTATTTTTTTACTTTTATCGTCATATACAAAATATGGAAAATCAATGATCCAACAAAACTTGAAGATATTATCATCTATAAGACTGAGTTCTGACCCTAAAAGAGTGCGTACTTTTCCTGCAATGTTTGCCGCCTCATTCTCTTTGTCAGAAGCAAAAAATACACTATCTCCTGGCTCTATGTTTGTTGCTTCTCTTATGTGGTTTAGCCTATTTTCATCAAGAAATTTAGCAATTGGGCCTTTCGCAGTTCCATCTTTATCAAACGTTATATATCCGAGACCCTTAGCACCGAATTCTTTTTGCGCATGTTCTATCTTTTTATCAAAGAAGCTGCGTGGTTCCTCTGCTGTTTTAGGTGCAGGGATGGCTCTCACTACCATACCACGCTCAATATTGCTTTTGAAAATATTGAACCCTGAATCACGAAAAATTTCTGTAACATCGCTGATTAATAGTGGATTACGCAAATCTGGCTTGTCAGAACCATACTTAAGCATTGCCTCTTTGTATGTAATGCGTGGAAAATCTTTATCGACAGACTTGCGAGAAAATTTGGCGAACACTTTATATAAAGCAGATTCAATAACGTCAAATATGTCCTCTTGAGTCACAAAAGACATTTCAAGGTCTAGCTGGTAAAATTCCCCAGGAGAGCGGTCAGCCCTTGCATCTTCATCACGAAAACACGGTGCGATTTGGAAATATTTATCAAACCCTGAGACCATGAGCAACTGTTTGAAAATCTGCGGAGCTTGTGGCAATGCATAGAACTTGCCAGGATTTAGCCTGCTTGGCACTAGGTAGTCGCGTGCTCCTTCAGGAGAGGAAGCAGTGAGTATTGGAGTTTGAATCTCTAAAAATCCTCGCTCTATCATGAGCTTGCGGAGCTCTGCAATAATTTGTGAGCGCAAAATAATATTGTTGCGGACTTTTTCACGTCTTAAGTCAAGAAATCGATATTTAAATCTCATGTTTTCTGGGTATTCTTGCTCGCCGGTAATGCTTGCCAATATACTTCTTTCTTCTTTTGCTATTTCTTCATCAAAGTGGAACTCAACTTCCGACTCAACGCGCAAATTGTTGACTATCACCTCGATTTCTCCGGTAGAAATAGAGCTGTTTACCGTATCTTCAGTTCTAGCTTCAACTATTCCTGTAACAGTAATTACACTCTCCAATTTTAAATTTGATATCTCATCAAAAAAGTCTTTGTCATTATTAAATACTAGTTGAGTGATTCCATAGAAGTCTCTTAAATCAACAAAGATTAGGTTGCCGTGATCGCGCTTACGGTATAACCATCCAGAAAGGGTAACTTCCTTTTCTACATCATTCTTCCTTAATTCATTGCACATGTGAGTCTTGTAGCAGTTCATGTTTGTTTCACTTCTAAATTCTTTAAGAAGTATAGAAATAAACCTTACTACATACAAGCCCATTCGTCGGATATTTGTGCAATTTACGAAATAGAGCAGTATTACTTTTATACTGTCTTTACTCACACAAAAATTGCACAATTTCTATAATTATGGTATAATATAAGTGGCGCTTTGTAATAAGCTGAGTACAGAAAATGTCTTTCGGACAAATCATTATATATAGTATAGCATTACTTGCTATAGTCAAAGTATTTCTCTTTTTGAGAAAAATATACAAAAATCGCATTAGAAAAATCATATTTCCTAGAAAAGTTTTTAAAGAAGAGTGGGAAGAAGACAGAAAATTCAATGAATTGTATCAAAAAAACAAGCAAAAAGAATTGATGAAACAACAGGAAATACTGCGCGAGAAGCAAAAAGATGTGCAAGTTTATAAAGAAGATCCAGAAATAGTTGACATAGCAAAACCGGTAGGTAAATGGACAAAGATGGTTATGATGGGTAATGGTTTAATGCAGCGTTTTGCACAATTGATACATAGAGAAGGCGGACAGAAAGGATTTTGGGAGCTGTTTGTAAAAGCTCAGGCTTCAACTCAAGGTAAACATAAGGGGAAGGGCAGATAATCCATGCTTGAATGTGAAAATTTATCCTGCGCTCGTAATAATAAGGTACTATTTAAGAATCTCAGTTTTAAAGCTGAGCTAAAATCAAAGATTCTAATCACTGGTCCAAATGGTAGTGGTAAAACCAGCTTAATTAGAAGTTTATCTGGACTTTTACCGCCGGTATCAGGCAATATAAGGCACTGCGGAAAAGATATATATGATGATCCAAAATCCTATATACCTTCTATGGTCTATATAGGCCATAAGAATGCCTGTAAAGATAGCTTAACTGTTGCTCAAAACGTAGAATTCTGGGCAGGAATACGAAATACTAGAGAATTGATTGTGGCAGCTATTTGTTGCTTGCAGTTGCAACCTGTACTTAATATTAGATATGGCGAACTTTCTGCAGGCTGGAAAAGGAGAGTTGCGCTTGCTCGCCTCTTGATTTCTAATGCAAACGTTTGGCTGATAGATGAACCATTTTGTAATCTTGATAGTGCAACGTGTGAATTAGTGCTGAACTTAATCTCAATACGCTCTGAGCAAAATGGTATAGTAATTATTACAGGGCATAGCTCTACAGAGCAATTGTGTGATTTTACAACGATTGATATACGCGATTTCAATAGACTTCTTGCATAGTTTTTGGCAGCACGTTAACAACCATTAGAAACGAAAAGACTTCCTTGACACCCTTCGCCAGTCCCCTTATCATGAAACTGAAGCTATTTATTTATCTTCAGTCTGTGCAGATAAAACGACAAAAAAACTTAGTATATCTGGTGTGTCATGTTTAATTTTTTGCACTATGTGCACCTTATGTCTTTATAAAACTTCTAGCTATACAAGCTGAAACGCGCTGTTCAAGACATCACCCAACGTCAAATTTTAAAATAGAGAGTGAATAACTAGCACGGGTTTTCTTTGCCTTTTTTTCATTTGGTAAATTTCTTAAATATTTATGGCTAAACGACAACCGTCATCCCGCTGCTTGTTAGCGGCTAAGGGATACCGCGAAGGGATACTGCGAATGAATCGCGGTATGACGGTTAATTATTCTGCGGCGGTATGACGTAGAGCTCGCGTTAGCTATACTTTTATACTCACCAACTCAGTATCCAATCTGGATCCAAGTAGTCAGCTACTTGGATGACAACCTGTTGAGGCTGCGCTTACACATTCCACTTTCTATGCTCACCAAACAAATTTGCTTACCCGCAGCAAAATTTTCTGGATCCAAGTAGTCAGCTACTCGGATGACATCTTTGTGTTTGAGGCAAAACCAGCTATAACATTTCTTCGCAAACAAATGTTCGTACAGTTGTGCGCGTGATGTTGGAATCTAGACAACAATTAGATCCTATTGTCAAGCAATAAGCTACATGTGCTATTTATTTAGTAGATTAAATATGAAGTTTAAAACTCTGCTATTGACTTCCTGTAGAACTAGTGAAAACCAAACTTGCTTAAAACCACTTAATTAGTTATAGTTATAAGTTTAGGTACAGTAAAATGACAGCTTTTGTCCCCTTGATTATTTTTTTAATCTTGTATCTTGGAAGTGGTGCTTATTTTTCTTTTATCGGAACTGATAATCCACTTCATCAGGTTTCACCAGTAATCTGCTTATTACCAGCACTATTTTTTGCTGTCTCACGTGGTACAAATAAAATTCAGCATAACATCGATACTGTTATCAAGGGCATGGGTGACAAAAACACCCTTACTATGTGTTTAATTTTTTTATTTTCTGGAGCATTTTCTGCGGTGACTCAATCAATCGGTAGCGCAGACACTGTTGCTAATTTAATTCTTAATTTCCTTCCAGCAAGATTACTGCTGCCTGGAGTATTTTTGGCTTCTGCTTTTATTTCAACTGCAATTGGCACATCTATGGGAGTTGTTGCGCTGATGGTACCTATAGCTGTTAATCTGGCAAAAAGTGGAGCTTTTGGTCTCGAAATAGGAACTGCAACTGTAGTAGGTGGTGCCGTGTTTGGCGATAACCTTTCGATGATATCTGATACCACCATTGCATCTGTTTCTTCACAGGAAGCTTCAGCAAAAGATAAACTTAAAATGAACTCTAAAGTTGCACTTATTGCCAGCATTATAACACTCATCTACCTAGCAGTTGCCTCAAATAGTACAAAAATTATTTCTATATCAAATTTAGATTATTATTCTATAATAAAAATTATTCCTTACATTTCTTTAATAATCATGGGGCTGTTTGAAGTCGCCACTTTAGTAACAATAACTATAAACATAATTATTGCTGGTGTGCTAGGAATAACTTTTTTTGACTATGCTATCATTCAATTTCCTCATGACGTGTATGACGGTTTCAAAAAAGTAAACGAAATAGTGATATTTGCTCTATTTATCGGTGGATTGAGCCATATAATGTACAAGCAAGGTCAAAAAGCGTTGCATAAACTCATCGATGAAAGCAATATCACAAAAACTAAAGCTGAATTTGTGATAGCAGGAATTGCGTTTATGTTTACTACCTTAGTTGCCAATAATACCATTGCTATTTTACTAAGTGGTGGCATTGCAAAAAGGCTTGCACAAAAACACAGTATTGCGCCACATCGCAGCGCATACTTATTAGATGTTTTTGCTTGTGCTACAAAAGGTATCTTACCTTATGGTTCCCAACTATTGCTAGCAGGTAGCATCGCCTCTGTATCACCTATTTCTTTATTAACACAGGTATATTATTGCTTTATTCTAGCGGCAGTTACAATAGGCGAAATAATCATCAACAGCAGAAAAGAGAAACATTGTGCGGCTGCAACTTAGAGTTTCTCTTTTTTTACCCATAAGGAACGGAATTACTTGACACCCTTCGCCAACCCCCTTATCATGAAACTGAAGCTATTTATTTATCTTCGCAATCTGTGCAGGTTAATGACAAAAAACTTAGGGTATTTGGCGTCTCATGTTTAATTTTTCGCACTACGTGCATCGCATGTCTTTAAAAATTTCTGGGTTTTTACCTATATAAGCCGAAACGCGCTTACAAAGCGTTTAAGACAGCAAAAAACGTCAAATTGACAAGGGAGAATTTGAATGCTAGCTACTACGGGGTTTCTTTGCCTTTTTTCCTGCTTGGTAAATTTCTTAAACACTTGCGGTGTAGGTTAGTTGCAAGTTAAAAGCAGCTAAATCGCTCTTAATCAAGCGTTTTAGAATAAAAAAAACGCCGATATTTTAGTACATAGTAAATAGCCAACCACCATGGGGCTTCTTTTGCCTTTTTTTTCATTTGGTAAATTTCTTAAACATTTATAGTTGCAATTTAAGAGCCCGTAAAGGGTGTCATTCCAGTGCCCCTGTGATGTATTCCAGTGCTTGACACTGGAATACAGTTTTCCATATAATCTCATCGAAAATGTTGTAACCACTTTCCATGCTAGTTTGCTTGTTCACAAGCAAACTTTTCTGGATCCCAGTGTCTGGGCACTGGGATGACAAGAGAAGGTACTAGCCTGACACCCTGACAACCGTCATCCCGCTGCTTGTTAGCGGGATCTATGCTAATGCCCTTTTATTCTTTCAATTATGTTATTTCCATTTAAATCTGTCTGTTCCGCAACTTCAGTGAATACAGTTGAATACTCCCTAAAACTGATCGTCATAACTTTACCCTACTTTGAATAATATTTTGATCATTACATATTGTAACAAAAAAAAATCAACTCATTTCTTCTAACGGCTCTATATTAAAGATAGAAAGTCCAGAAGCAATGACGTGTGCTAAGGCTTGGACAAGTTGCAGCGGTGAGATCTTTCTTATATTTTTAATTGTGTAATCTTCTGTGTTTGTAAATGTTTTTTCTATACCCCACTGCAGTAATAAGTACTTTACGTTCTGAATGATTTATGATGTAAATTATACGGTAGTTGCTAACCCTTATCCTATATTGCCCTCTAAAGCTATGACATAAAGGCTTTCCTAGATTAAAAGGATCAACTGTAAGGCGTTTCTTTATGGCCTCCTGAACCATTAATTTAATCTTTGCCGGAAGAGCTGGAATTTCTTTTTCAATAACATTTTTTAAGAATTTTATAGTGTAAGTTTTATTTCCAGATGTTTTCATCATCCTCTACTTCTTCTTCACCTTCAGAGAGGCGATCGTCAGCTATTTTGGATAGCTCTACATCTTCTTCGAACTCTTCTTCCACTAAATCTACTAAAACTTCAGGAATAGTTTTATTTTGAGTCTCTGCCATTTCTGTAAGATACTGAGCCAATTTACTGTCAAAACTTACATTAACATTGAGCTTTTTTTGACTGTGAGCCATATATTAACCAGAAAATACTACTATAAACTATAACATTTTTACTTAATTTTGTCAACTTCTCTATTCGTTGAAAAAACAATCTTGCATAAAAAAATCAACTCATCTCTTCCAAAGGCTCTATATTGAAGATAGAAAGTCCAGAAGCGATGACGTGTGCTAAGGCCTGCACGAGAAACATTCTTGCAGCGGTGAGGTTTAAGTTGTCTTCCAGTATGAAACGCATGTTTAAATCACTCTTGCCATACCCCCATAAAACGTGAAACGCTTCTGCAACTTCAAGTAAGTAGAAAGTAATTCTGTGTGGCTCACAAAGCCTTGCTGCAATTTCTACCACATCTGGCCACTTTGCTAAGGTTTTTATGAGGAAGAGCTCTCCACCTGTCCTTAAAAGTGAAGGATCTGCTGTTGGGAGCTCTTTTGGAGCATTACGCATTAACGAATGAGCACGAGCATGCGCATATTGCACGTAAAAAATAGGGTTGTCTTTTGACTGTTCTTTAACTTTAGCAAAATCAAAGTCCAAGACCATATCATTCTTGCGTGTTAGCATTATAAAACGAGTTATGTCCCTGCCAACTTCTTCCACTACATCTCTTGCTGTTAGGAAGTTTCCTGATCTTTTGGACATCTTAACAGGTTTGCCGTTCTCGAAAAAATTCACAATATTATGCAGTTTTACCTCTATTTTTGCTTGATCATCACTGAGCGCAGAGACGACTGCTTTGAGTCTTTTGACATAACCGCCGTGGTCACTACCAAGCTCTACGATCATATTGTTAAAACCACGCGATATCTTATCAAAATGGTAAGCGATATCCGAGGCAAAATAAGTCCAACTGCCGTCCTCTTTCTTCAATGCACGGTCAACGTCATCACCAAATTTTGTAGAGCGAAATAGCATCTCTTTTCTGGAAGTCCAATTTTCGCTTTCTTTGCCTTTTGGTTTCTCCAGGTACCCTTCATACACTAGACCCTTGTCAGACAATATCTTTATACTCTCTTCAATTTTGCCACTTTTTTGTAGCTCATACTCTGAAGTAAAAACATCATGATTTACTCCAAGTAAGTTCATGTCTTCCTTTATAATTTCTAAGATAGAACTTAAAGTATAGTCTCTAATCACTTGATTATCTTGCTTTTCTAGAAGCTCTGCGCCATATTTTTTGGCCAGCCCCTCCCCTATCGGTTTTAAATATTCACCTGGGTATAAACCTTTTTCAACACTAATTTTTTCTCCCAGAGCTTCTTTATATCGCAAATACACTGACCGAATTAGCGTATCTATCTGCGCTCCAGCATCATTAATATAGTATTCCTTAGTAACTTTATAACCAACTTTTTTCAATAAATTTGCCAGAACGTCACCAAATACTGCCCCTCTTGCATGACCAATATGCAGTGGACCAGTTGGATTTGCAGATACAAATTCAACATTGATGGCCTGATTGTTCCCTATATCTAGGGTGCCAAACTCTGTTTTTAGCTCATTTATTTGTTTTAAAATTCCATGCCACACTTCTATTTTTAAGTGCATGTTGATGAAACCAGAGCCTGCTATTTCCACTTTTGCAACTTCATCAAAAAGTTCAAATTCTTTGGCTAAAACCTCTGCAATTTCAATGGGATTCTTCTTTTCATGCTTTGCAAGCACCATAGCAACATTTGTGTAAATGTCTCCATGGACTCTATTGCTTGGAGGCTCTATGATAAAGTTTGCTGCACTTGTGCTTATAACACCCCTTTGTTTCAACTCATTCAATTTACTAAAGATTAGAGAGGAAATCTGCTTAAAAATGTTCATTCACTATATTGCTATAAAATCTATAGCAGTATAGTGAATAAGTGGGACTAGTTGAAGGTTTATCTTAACTATTTTATCTTCCTGGATCAGAGTTTATATTAAGTCGTTGCCGTAACCATGGTAAGAGAAAGCCATACCTTCGCTGTAACCATCATTACCAGCATCAGGCTCTTCAACATCATCAGTTACTACCTGATCTTCAGTTACCACCTGATCTTCAGTTGTGATTTTATCCTTGATCGTCTCGTCTACACCCTCATCACTATAAGAAAATTTGTTAGTATATGAATAGCGATTATTGATTTTATCACTATAGTTATGTTTTAACATAGAGACCTCCTATACAGTCAAAATTGGAATTACATTAAGATAGAACAAGCTATGAATATAACGTGAATGAAAGAAACTACAGATCACGAAATTTCCGGATAACTATGGAACCATTATAAAATAATAAAATTAAAAATTTAATAATTTTAATTATAAATCTAGCATATCAACTAACGGTATGATTTAAATTTTCTTTCAATTCCACTGTATCTTCGCCAGTTTTGCATACAGCCCGTCTTTACTCATTAGAGAGTCATGAGTTCCTACTTCTTCTACTTTTCCATGATTAATTACTATAATCTTGTCAGTCTTGAGTGCGGTTGATAGCCTGTGTGTAATTACGATTGTTGTTCTGTTTTGCATTAACTTGCTCAATGCTTTTTGCACGAGGTTCTCACTTTTGTAATCAAGGGCAGAGGTTGCTTCATCCAGTATTAAAACCTGAGGATTGTTGAGTATGGCCCTTGCTATTACAATACGTTGTTTTTGTCCTTCAGAAAGTTTTAATCCTCTTTTTCCTACAAATGTATCAAATTTATCAGGCAGCTTATCAATAAATTCCATCGCATAAGCGCTGATGGCTGCTTGCTTCACTTCCTCATATTCGGCACCTGGTTTGCCATATAGTATATTTTCCATTATTGAGCAAGAAAATATCATGTGATCTTGTGGCACTAAGCCAAACAACGATCTGAGGTCATTTAGCGCAATTGACTTAATATTGTGCCCATCGATAGTAATGCTACCTTTGTTTGGATCATGAAAACGGAGCAGAAGCTTTAAAATGGTGCTTTTACCACTGCCAGATGGTCCAACAATTGATACTGCTTGACCTGCCTCTATAGAAAATGATACGTTATTTAACGCTGGCTTATCAGACTGAGATTCATAAAAAAATGTTACGCCATTAAACGAAATTCCCTTTTGAACACTACAAATTTTTATAGGATCATCGGGATCTGCTATAGAGCTTTTCATATTTTTAAATTCAAATAAACGCTCTACTATTCCAAGACCTCGTTGTAAATCACTGATATTATCGCTCAAATTATTTATAGCTCCTGCTGCGAGCGCTGAATAAAACACAAATGAGGAGAGTTCTCCAATAGTTATATTATTGCTTAAGACTTCTTTAATACCAAAAAAGAGCAAAACAACTAGTGAACCTATCACACACGTGATAACTAGAGTTACTAAAATAGCACGCAAGAGTACTAATTTTACGTATGATTTTGATGCTGAGTTTAAATACTCCTTAAAACGGGTTTTTTCATTTTCTTCGAGTACAAACGATTTGATAGTCACTATAGATCTAAAATTTTCCTCACTAAATGACGCAAGCTCACTTAATTTATCCTGGGCAAAGCGTGCATAGCTACGCACTTTTTTTCCAAGTGAGGTCATGATAATGAGTAGTATAGGTATTATTGCGGCTGCATACGCAGTTAGTTGTATATTTGTATATAATAACATAGCAACACTGCCAATCAGAATCACAAAATTTCGTAATATGGTTAGTAAGCTGCTGTTTATTATTGATTGCAGCACAGAGGTATCAGTAATTAACGCTGAGATAACATCTTGTACGCCTGTGTTCTCAAAGAAACTTGGTTGCAAGTTAGTGATACTGCTATATAAGTCATATCTGATTCTTGCGATAACTTTCTCGCTGCCAATGCCAATGAAATATAACCGAGTAAATGCAGTGAGAGAAATGGCTAAAACTATAAGTATTGCAACTAATAGTTTGGTAGTAAAATCGTGCTCTGTGCCAGAATCAATTACATTGCTTAAGCCTCTGCCAAAGAGGAGGATCGTTAAGGCTGAAAATAAAACTGCAATAAAAGCTATGACAAAATAGGATAGATTAGGCTTTATATAGTAAAATAACTGCCTAATATTAGATCGCATCTTATTTTAAAGTTTCTAAAGTTAAGTATATAGATTTTAGTTTCAGGGGAAAGGGGAAAGGTGTAGTATGAAGCAATTTAGGTTCTGCAGCTGTTGTGATTTTAGTCCACCAAGAAAGGGTAGTAGCCCGCAGAAACGAAAAACTTGCTTGACAAACTCCGCCAGTCCTCTTATCATGGTATTGAAGGTATTCAGTTATCTTCATCTGTGCAGATTAAACAGCAAGAAAACAACGTAGTTGGCGTCTTATTTTTAATTTTTTGCACTATGTGCACCTTATGTCTTCACAACATTTCTAGGTTTTTACCTATATAAGCTGAAACGCGCTTATAAGTCGTTTAAGACAGTATAGTACGCCAATTTGCAGGATTAGAGAGTGACAACTAGCTAACACGGGGTTTCTTTTGCCTTTTTTTCTGCTTAGTAAATTTCTTAAACATTTAAACTAAGGTGAGTTGCATTTAAAAGCAGCTAAATTGCAGTGTTTAAGACTTAAAAAACGCCAATACTGAAAATAGACAATGACTAGGGCTTCTTTTGCCTTTTTTTTCGTTTGGTAAATTTCTTAATGTTTGTAGCTAAACGACAACCGTCATCCCGCTGCTTGTTAGCGGGATCTAGAGATACCGCGGCGGTATGACGGTTCGTGGCGGTATGACGGTTCGCAGTGGCATGACGATAAGCTCGTCATCCCGCTACTTGTTAGCGGCTAAGAGATACCGCGAATGAATCGCGGTATGACGGTGTAATGATGGTTAAGTAATTCGTCATCCCGCTGCTTGTTAGCGGGATCTCTTGTTAGCGGCTGAGATACCGCGGCGGTATGACGGTTCGTGGCAGCGTGACGATAAGCTCGTCATCCCGCTACTTGTTAGCGGGATCTATGCTAAGAGATACCGCGAATGAATCGCGGTATGACAGTGTAGATAGTAATTCGTCATTCCGCTACGTGTTAGCGGGATCTAGAAATACCGTGAATGAATCGCGGTATGACGGTTTGCGGTGGTATGACGATAAGCTCGTCATCCCGCTACGTGTTAGCGCCACGGCGGTATAGCTATACTTAAAAATATGGTTGAATAATTGTGTGTATAATTATTAATGCTTTTTAGGTTGATTTCTTATGACTTTTTCTAAGTTTCTTGATCCCAAAAATGATGTATCATTTAAGCGTATCTTCGGTACTGAAAAAAATAAAGATATCCTTATTCACTTTCTCAATGATATTCTTGGCTTTACTGGTAAAAATGAAATAAAGGATATAGAGTTTTTAAGTACTATTCAAGACCCTGATATCGCCGCTAAAAAGCAAAGTATTGTTGATGTTCTCTGTAGAGATTCTACAGGTGCTCAATACATTTGCGAGATGGTGCGACCTGAAAGTCTTCGGTCATATTGTTTAAAAGGAGAGGAATTCCTTCAGAAAGAAACTGAAAGAATCCTAAAACTTATTAAACCAGATGTTTTGCCATCTGAGTCTACGCATCAGTGCGAATTGGGTAACCAGTTGGTGCCGAGCGACGCGGACAATGAACCTCCTCTTGATAAAGAAGATGCTCAATCGTGAGAGAAAGCATAAACTACAAGCATCATGTGGTTGGAGGGCTAGGCTTAGTGGTATGGTGAACGTAAGTGAAGCTTCATAAGTATCGTAACGATTAAAGAGCTAAAGATGCTGATAAGCTCCGACCAAAAGGTAATGTGACATTTTTCATTTCTGGATGTACGCAAATCACCGGTATAGAGAAGCCACCTAACCCACTGTTGTATGATAGAAGGAACAGGGTAAGCCTGTATTTTCGCCTATATGGCAGGCAATCCGCAAGGAATGCTGATGGATGTGCAGGTAAAGGATAATGGAGAAAGCGAATGCCATTTTGTAACGAAATGGATAGAATTTGTAACATTAATTCGCGTGAAAACGAGCAGACCTCCATTTGGTCCCTCATGACAAGAAACTTTGTTAACCACTTAAGGTAGGAAAGCAGATGATTACAAGTACAACTGTAAGTGCACCTACCAATAACTCCGAAGCATGACCCTGGAAGAAATGCCAAAAAGTTGTTATGAGGCTACAGAGGCGTATTGTTAAGGCTGTCCAACAAGGCAGATGGGGTAAGGTGAAAACTTTACAACATCTTCTCACACGCTCTTTTAGCGGCAAAGCTTTGGCGGTTAAGAGAGTAACTGAAAACCAAGACAGCAGGTGTAGATCGTCAAATATGGTCAACTTGCAACACAAAATTTCAAGGAATAAAGCTATTAAAACAAAGAGGATACAAACCTTCTCCGCTAAAACGGATATACATCAGTAAGTCTAATGGCAAAAGAAGACCTCTTGGAATCCCTACGATAAAAGATAGAGCCATGCAAGCATTATACTTGTTTGCTTTGGAACCGATAGCTGAAACGATCAGTGATCGTCACTCTTATGGCTTTAGACCAAAAAGATCCTGCGCAGACGCTACTGTGGCTTGTCACTTGTTACTGGCAAGCCGTAACCAACTACAATGGATACTCGAAGGTGATATTAAAGGGTGTTTTGATAACATTAACCATGAATGGCTCATGAAGCATATTCCTATGGAGAAGAAAATTCTTCATAGCTGGTTAAAAGCTGGCTTCCTAGAATCAAAAACTCTGTATTCCACAACTGCAGGTACCCCACAAGGTAGTATCATCTCTCCAATACTAGCAAATCTAGCCCTAAATGGACTTGAAAAATCATTGGAAAGTCAATTTGGTAAACTTGGCAGTAAAAGAAGAAGCAAAATCAGAAGTGGAGTAAATGTAATCAGGTACGCAGATGACTTTATCATTTCAGGAATCACACGTGAAGTACTGGAAAATGAAGTAAAACCTCTAGTATCGTCCTTTCTTCAGGAGAGAGGTCTTATCCTTTCCGAAGAGAAAACAAAAATTATATCTATTACAACAGGGTTTGACTTTCTTGGTTGTAATGTACGCAGGTATAATAAGAAGTTAATTATAAAACCTTCAAAAGAAAGTATTAAGAAACTTCTTAATAAAGCACGTACATTGATAAAGGCAAACATAGCGAACACTCAGGCCGTACTAATCAAGTTGCTCAATTCCCTATTAAGGGGATGGGGAAATTACTACAGCCATGTGTGTGCGAAAAGAGCTTTTAACAAAATAGACCATGAAATTATGTGTGCTCTATGGAAATGGGCAAAGAAAAGACATCCTCGTAAAGGATTACGTTGGATAAAGAATCGTTACTTCAAGGTAATGAAACAACGTCAATGGGTCTTTGCTGCACCCATATGCAAGAACAAACCGAAAGAGATAAGGTATTTAAGACTGCTTAGGTTGATTGATATACCTATCAGACGACATGTTAAAATCAGGGCGGATGCAAATCCACTTGACTTAAAATGGAAAAAGTATTTTGATGAAAGAGTGAAACAAACAAAAATGTTAGCAAGCTCTTTCTCAAGAGAAGGTTCTCTACTGTTGGTGTCACCATTAAGAATGATGTTTTCTGAGGAATCATGAAGGACAAGCCGGTTCGAGAAAAGAAGGACTTAGATAAGGGGCTCAAGCGTAGTGTGGGGAAACCTGCATGCTGCGTTTCTAAGGGAGGGAGTAGTAGCAATACTACTTCCTTACCTAACCTGTTAACGCTAGTTACTGTAATATTCCTCCCAGAAACGCTCCTGAACAAATATTGCTTGTACCGTTGAAGACGAAAAGATTTATGGTTAATCTTATTAAATTGATAACTTATTTGACTAAATAATTGCATAGTGGTATACTAAGTTAATTAAACTTGTAGTAAGTAAGAAATATGCCAGGTGTTATTGATAATCAAAATTCTATTAGCGATGATTTTGTAAATATTAGCAATACTTCAATAAAAGAGGTCTTAATTGAAAAGCTCGGACCAATTAAGAGTGAATTAGAAGCTCGAGATGAACATGATCTCGACGCGCTTTTGAATCAAGACACTTCTAATTTAATTAAAATATGGAAGAATATAGAGCGTTCTGAGAATAGTGAGTTAAATGATGCTTCTGACCTTGCCGATCTGATAACAGGACAAATTGCAGAATTTGATAAAGAAAAATTACTAGAAATGTGTACTCTCAGTAAAATTGCCTATGGTGATGGGGACAGGAAATTAAAGAAAGATGAATATGAAACTAAAAGGCAGTTTGAAGAAGCAGGTTATCAAATAATAAAATTTTATGACAATGAACTCATTCAAGATAAATATTGCTCGGATAGTGATTATAAATTAGAACAACATAATGTCGGCTATGCTTTGACGGGTAGCAATTCATACAATCGAGATGTTGGTTATGTTTTTATTAAAGACAAGGAAGTAACTATAGCTTATCATGGTACTCGCGATTTGAATGATTTGAAGGAAGATCTTCGTGCATCTTTGACTAAGTTATCATTTTTATCTGGAGATAATTATATCCACTCTGGTTTCTACTCTTTATTCAAACGCTCTTGGCCCAGCGTACACAAGATATTACAAGGGCATGCTAATGATAAAGGATTAGAAGGAATCAAAAGTTTAAAAATTAATGTTACAGGTCATAGCATGGGAGGTGCTCTTGCTACTATAGCTGCTTTATGTCTTGATAAAACAGAAGAAGCCAAAGACATTAATGTTGCAACTTTTGGCTCCCCAAGAGTTTTCTACAATGATGCTGCTGAAGTTTACAGTGAGTGTCTTGGAAAGAAGACTATTAGAGTAGCTTGTCAATCAGACCCAGTAGGCTTTGTTGCATCGCTCTTCGGATAGTAGGTAACGTACAATAAATTCATGAAGCTATCTCAAACTTAGCCATGCCTATTTCAGTAAATTTGTTAAGCAAATAACACTTGAGTAGCAGTTCCTTCTCACGATTAATCTCAGATTTGCTCCTAAAACTAAACCCAAATATTCGCTTCAACCTTGAGAAAAATCCTTCAATATACGATCTTTTTCCGTAATTTACTTCTTCTTTCCATCTTTTTATACCATTCTCACCATGTAATTTCATTAACTGAATAGCGGCATTTCTATCAAGCATATAATCCAATTTTGGATGCTCTGCTGCGTTGTTTTTCGGAGGAATTTTCGTTTTTATACCATATTGATTACACAGCTTATAGAGCTTTTCTCTGTCATATGCCCTATCTGCATATAGTACTTTTATGACATACTGAAAATCGACTTCTTTTAGCAAATCACAAGCTCCATAGTGATCAGAGTAGACACCGTTACTGTATTTTACAGCTATGGCTTTTTTGCTGTTTGTATTCAACATTACATGCAATTTTCTTGTCTGTTCATAGCTGCGATACTTTCTATCTTCGCTATTTTCTTTGCTATGACCAGGAGTGTTGTTGTATATACTAATTCCTGTACTGTCTATAGTAATTTCGATATCTTCCATATTATTTTTATCAATTCTGCAATCATTGATCTTAATATTGAGTTTCTTAAACCTTCTTGATGATTGTGAATAGCTGATAACTTGCAAATTTTTCCCAATTTGCTCAAGGTATCCTGCTATAAACCCAACTGTTTGCCTCAGGCCTATTCTAAATAAACAAGTTATTATGTGCACCAAAATTACAACTTTATCGCTATAAATATTGTTGCCACCTGGTATTTTTGGACCATTCTCGTACCACTTTTCTATGGCTTCGTTGATATAATGAAAAATATTTCCTCTTTTTTCTAGAAATTTGTTATATTCGCTATGGTTACTGACCCTCATTTTTTGTGGCATATTTTTTCTTTCAAGGTTAAATGGCTATTTTATAATGAATTTTGTCAGTAGCCACCAGATTTTTTCAGTTGCTATGCAACAAAGCCGACCCAGTACCATGTCTGCCACACGGTAATGCTGGTGCGCATTATAAACATGTAGGTAAACCATTAAAACTAGAAACGGATAAAGTTCTAGATTATTTAGAGCCATACTATCATAAAATTGATACCTATTATAAACTTATTCGGGAAGTAAAGCAGGAAAATTTTAAATCAGACAGCAATGCATCTAGGTATTTTTATATTTCTTACGTGCTTAGTCCATTTTACCACTTAATAAATTGTCTACTTAACTTTACATGTATAGATGGCGAGAAATTCTTTGAAGAAGTCAGGAAAGAAAATAAGGATATTAAGCTTTCTGAAATACCGATTGAATATGCCCCAAAATTAGAAGAAAAATTGAAACAAGAAGAACAAGAGTGTGATGAGCTTAATGATAAAGTAGCTCAATTGACTCAAGACAAGAGTCAACTAAAAGAAACGCTAAAGAGTACACAACAAAGCTTGAATGAAAAAACTGAGGAACTTAACAGCAAGGATCAAGAGCTGAATGATGCGAACCAAAAGCTGGAAGAGTTTAAAAATACACAAGCTCAGTTTGCGCAGGAGAAGAAAAAGCTAAATCAAGGCTTGGATGCAAAAGCTAAAGAACTTAAGAGTACAGGAGCTCAGCTTGCAGAGAAGGAGGAAAAGATTAGCAAGCTAAATAATCAAGTAACTAAATTTACTGAAGAAAGCAGTAAGCTTAAAGAGCAATATAAGAACATAAAAGTTAACCTTGAAAACAGCAAGACAGGGCTGGATAATGCAAATGAAAATATTTTAAAATTAAAAGAAGATTTGGAACAAGCAAAACAAAAGATTGATGATGCAAATCAAAAGGTTTCACAATTACAAGCTCAGTTAGAACGAGAGCAAGAGAGTGCAAAGCAAGAATTGGCTAAAATAACTAGGGAATTTGAGAGCAAAGAAGCTAACCTTGAAAACAGCAAAAAAGAGCTGGATGATAAAAATAAAGCCTTGAATGCAGAAATTCAAACATTTAAGAGCACACAAACTCAGTTGGAACAGGAGCGGGATAGTGTAAAGCAAGAATTGGTTGGCAACACTAGTGAAGTAATTCAACTTGCTCAAGAACTTGAGGAAACAAAAAAACAACTCGTAGAGGGGAAGAAAGAGCTAGATGTTGCAAAGAAAAATATTTCACAATTAGAAAAAGATCTAAAGCAAGCAAAACAGCTAGAAGGGCACCTGAGTAGTGCAAAGCGAGACTTAACTAACAAAACTGGTGAAGTAACTCAGCTCACTGAAGAAAACAACAAACTAAAGAATGAGCTAAAGCTGAAAAAGCCCAAAAATGAAAATAACGACCTGAAGACAAAGCTGCAGGAATCTGAAACCAAAAGTAAAGAACTAGAGAGTCAAGTTAAAAATCTACATGAACAACTTGAAAGCAAAAATAGGGTGGAAAGTCAAATCCAATGTTTGCAGGAACAACTTGAAGGTAAAAATAAAGAGCTGAATAGTACAAAGAAAAATGTTTCACAACTAAAGCATGAGACATTAAGTAAACAAGCAAGTATTGATTGTCTTACTAAAAAAGAAATTCAACTTTTATCAGAAAATAGTCGGCTCGCCAAAGAAAAAGATCTCAGCCTGGGTAATGAAAACAAAAAACTCTCAGCAGTAAATGCTCAAAGTAGAAAGCAAGTAATCTATGCTTCTGTTTCTTTTTTGTTATCTGTGGCATTTGCTGTTGGTGCAAGTTTAACAATGTTTCATTTAGCAATGTGTATTTCACTTGCTGTAGCTGCATTAACTTTTCTTGCAGTAGGATGTTACTGTTCGTATGAAGCAAATACAGCGCTTAGCAATGTTGAAATTGATCAAACAAACGGTATCGATCTTGCAGATGCTAAAAAATAGTTTTTAAGGTTTTAAATTATACTCGTCCCACCACTTGTACCGTTTGAACTTTCTTGTATAATAGTTTGACTATATCGCAAAACCAGCTATATTAGCCTACTTTTGCCACATTTAGGTACGAACTAATTTGCCCAACTTCGTTGCAACAATTTTACGCTTTTATTTTCACAACGCCGCTTTTATTTAAATTATTCTCACAAATATACTTACTTTTTTGCGTTTTTGGGGAAAGTCAATAATTAAAAATTTTGTGATGCTGAAGAAAGGCATGTTTCTCCTAAGAAACTCCCTCAATTAGCTCTTCCTGTTGCACCAAGATATAACCAAAAACCCGTGCCTTTTTGATCAAATTTTTCACGACTCTCTCTTTGTAACGTGTTTCGTAATAGTTCATTCCTTTTTCCACATACTCTTGTCCGTATCTCAACATTTGATAGAAGATACACGCTAATTTCCTTGCTGTAGCAGTAATTGCTTTTGGGGATCCCAGTTGCTTTTTTAATCTTCTATAATATGCACCCAATGCACTCTTACTTTTTCCCACGGCATAAGCAGCCATTCGAAATGCATTCGCAGCACGATTGATAACCTCACGAGTTCTTGTCCTAAATACTTTTTCCCCTGTAATCTTATTAGCAGGACTTAGCCCCAACCATGAAGTAAAATGCTTTTCTGATTGCCATTTACTGTAGTTAATACCAACTTCCGAAATAATAGCTTGTACAGTTAGTACATCAAATCCAGGAATTTTAGTAAAATCTATACCGGTTACTCGATACAATTCTTCACGCAAGGCAAAGTTTAGCTTATCTTTTCGATACTTACTTCTTTCCTTGCTTAACTCTCTACTCTCGTCAGATTTTGCTTCAAATGTCTTATAGTGGTTTTCAATATTTTTGTCACACTCTGCTATTTTTTCCTGATAAACATTGTATAGTTCAAATTCCTGCTGTAATGCAAATAAATGTTCCTCTCTGTAGTCACCTGTTAGTGCTTTGGCAATAGCCGATTTATCACTCTTTATTCGCACATCCCTTAATTCAGCTAATTTATTAGGATTTCTTTCACCTTCGATTATAGCCTTAATAATTTGCATTCCAGTGACACCTGTTATATGGCTTATTACTTTATGTAACTGAATATTCATTTGTACTAACGCCTTTTGCATCCTATTAATGTGTGTAGTCGCACTTTCTGTAAGATTTTTACGTTGCCGAACATAACTACGCAATATGCACATTTGATCATCTGGCCTAAACGATCCTTGGATTAACCCATAACTGTGTAGTTGTTGTAGCCATTGGCAATCCTGGACGTCTGATTTTCTCCCAGGTACATTTTTTACATGCCTTGCATTTGCCAGTTTTACTTCGAATCCATACGATTCAAGTACTTGGAACAAAGGAATCCAATATACTCCTGTTGACTCCATAGCTACTGTAGTAACTTTACACTTCTTTAACCACTTTGCTATATTGTGAAGATCTTCTGTGAAGCAGCTAAACTTTTGTACACGTTGTTCATCTCTTTCTTCAGGTATACATACATAATGCACAGATGAACCGATATCTATTCCTGCTGCGTTAGGATTCATTATCTCTAATTTACTTTTTGCTTTTTTCATGGTAGCTCCTATAATTTATAATAACGAAGCGCTTCAGCTTGGGAATGGTTAAGATTATACAATCTCCTAAACGAGGTAGTCATAAAATATGGCTCCATCAATGGTTCGAACGTTCCTCCCAAAACCATGCTATAAAACGGGCACTTATGGCACCAGTGAAACATTCGGTTATAACTGCAAAAGCACCTCCTGTACAATTGTACTTAAAAACTACTAAAACTTAAATTGGAGAGTTTCTTCCTGGTTTGACAGATTTTTCTGTTCGGTGCTATTGAATTGCACAAATATGCTCCTTCTACCGATCAAGCAGAGCAACTAAAACAATCGCTCGTAATTTTCAGGAAGACATATAAAATTCTTGACTTTTGTATCAGGCATATAATGATTAAAGCGGTTTTAAACTAAGGTAAAATTATGAATTTAAGTGAGTTGCAAGAGATATTAAGAGCAATAATACAAGATGGTGTAGATGAGAGTAATGTTATTGATAGAATAGAAAATCAGCTAAAAGAACAAGATTTTGACATAATATTTTCCGATATGGATGTAAAGACTACTTTACTGCATGTAGCTGCTTCCATGGATCGCTTAAGAATAGTTGAATATCTTGTAGGTAAAAAAAATGTTGCTATTGATTTACAAGACAAGGATGATCATACTCCCCTACACAGTGCTGTTCGCAAGAATAATTTCAGTATAGTTGAATATCTTATAAAAAATCATGCTGATCCTAATGCAAAGAACAATCACGGCTTTACTCCTTTGTACTTTGCTGCCATTAAGGGTTACTTAGACATAGTTAAATATCTTGTAAAAAACGGAGCTACTCTTGATCTACAAGACAAGGATGGTGATACTCCTTTATATGCTGCTGCTTCAAAGGGTTACTTAGATATAGTTGAATGTCTTATAAAAAAAGGAGCTAATCCGAATATGAAGAACTATCGTGGCACTACCCCCTTACATGCTGCTGTTAAAGGTGGTTACTTAGACATAGTTAAATATCTTGTAAAAAACGGAGCTACTCTTGATCTACGAAGCAAGAAGGGTGATACTCCTTTATATGCTGCTGCTTTAAGTGGTCACTTAGATATAGTTGAATGTCTTGTAGAAAACAAAGCTGCTCTTGATGTACAAGACAGGGATGATAATACTCCCTTAGACTCTGCTGCTTCAAAGGGTCACTTGAACATAGTTGAATATCTTGTAGAAAACGGAGCTCCTCTTAATCTACAAGACCCGATTGGTAGTATCACTTTATACTGTGCTGCTTCAAATGGTCACCTAAACATAGTTAAATATTTTATAGAAAAAGCTGATGTTGAGACAAAAAACAGTTATATCTACACTGCTTTCTATTTTGCTATTTCAGAAGGTTACTTAAACATAATTGAATATCTTGTAAAAAATGGAGCTGCTCTTAATGTGCAAGACTCGATTGGTAATACCCTTTTACACCATGCTGCCACTAAGGGTTACTTAAACATAGTTGAATATCTTATAAAAAACGGAGCTACTCCTGAGGCAAACTATCGTGGCACTACCCCTTTACACCATGCTGCTTTAAAGGGTCACCTAAACATAGTTAAATATTTTATAGAAAAAGCTGATGTTGAGACAAAAAACAGTTATATCTACACTGCTTTCTATTTTGCTGTTCTAGGAGGTCACTTAAACATAGTTGAATATCTTGTAAAAAACGGAGCTGCTCTTAATGTGCAAGACTCGATTGGTAATACCCCTTTACACCATGCTGCTTTAAAGGGTCACCTAAACATAGTTAAATATTTTATAGAAAAAGCTGATATTGAGACAAAAAACAGTTATATCTACACTGCTTTCTATTTTGCTGCTCTAGGAGGTCACTTAAACATAGTTGAATATCTTGTAAAAAACGGAGCTGCTCTTAATGTGCAAGACTCGATTGGTAATACCCCTTTACACCATGCTGTTTTAAACAAGCACTGATTACAATGATCTCATCTCTTCACTTCTGGATAGTGGAGCTAGATCTGATATATGTGATAAACAAGGAAAGACCCCTCTAGACATAGCAATTGATAATTGTAACTACTATGCTGAAGGTTATCTTTTAACTGAGGATCACAAAAGGTTGCAGCAAGAATTAGACTGTATTCTTGGTGGTGTTGACAAAGATAACCCTTCTTCTCTAAGTAAAGGTCTTACTGTATTAGAAAAGTTTTTGAATGAACGCAAGGGTACTCAAGACTTAAAGAGAGTTTTAAGCCTTCATAACAATAAAGGGAAGTTACGAATCTTTCAATATATCAGAAATGTTTTTCATAGTGATGAAACTTGTTGTAAAGAAGCAGAAAGATTGTTGCTGGCAGCAGGAATAAAAGATTTCAAAGGGTTAGATAGTGAAAAGCATCTGCTTAAATCTAGGACTCTATGGGATAATTTAATACTAGACCAGCAGGCAAAGTTAGAAGTGTTTTTAGATGAAGTAGGTAAAGCGCAAGACATGAATCAATTAGAACAAGTTGTAAACGAAGCTATAAAGTCTGGAATAAGGTTTAATTTTCCTCATCAAGGAAAGCTATATGGAAAGATGTATGAAGATAAGTATAACTTTATGGATTGTGTGATGAAAAGAATAAAAGAGATTAGTGAATTAGAAAAGAACTCCAAGGTTGCTAGTGATATAATATGTAAATTAGTATCAAAAGGAGCGGTGTGGTATGTTGTAGATAGTATGTATGTGCTCAATACACTGGAATTAGAATTTGAAGATCATGAAACTAATATGATAAAAGCTCATGGAAGTTGTGCAAATCTTACTCTCAAGTTTATGGAAGTTGTTAGAGGTGCAACTAATGGTAAGTTAAAAGATGCAAAAATGGACAACTCTACTTTCTACTTAGAGTATTCAGAGGATAGCGCCGGACAGATAAAACCTGTCAAACCAAAAAGAAACTTCCTAGCTGAGTGTGTGGCAAATTTTATATATAATTTTGTAGAGAAGAGCTTTTTGCAGTTATAGCCGAACTGTGCAATGGTGCCTTAAGTGCCCGTAGAATAGCGTGGCTTTGGAGGAACGGTCAAACCACTGATGGAGCCTTTTGGGCTACCTCGATTAGAAGAATGTATAACTCAACCGTCCCAAGCTTAAGCACTTCTCAACTATGGATTATTATATAATGGAGATTAAAAATGGCAAAGGTCAAAAGTAAATTAGAGATAACGAATCCTAATGCAGCAGGAATCGATGTTGGCTCGGCTGTACATTATGTATGTGTACCCGAAGGAAGCGATGAACAACGTATACAAAAATTTAGCTGCTTTACGGAAGATCTCTACAACATAGCAAAATGGTTGAAAAAATGTAAAGTTAATACAGTAGCCATGGAGTCAACAGGAGTGTACTGGATTCCTTTGTTTCAAGTACTTGAATCACACGGATTTGAAGTAAAACTGGTAAACGCAAAACATGTTAAAAATGTACCTGGGAGAAAATCAGATGTGCAAGATTGTCAATGGATTCAACAACTACACAGTTACGGGTTACTCCAAGGGTCATTTAGGCCAGATGATCAAATGTGTGTATTGCGTAGTTATGTTCGGCAACGTAAAAATTTAATTGAAAATGCTTCTACACATACTTTGCGTATGCAAAAAGCGCTAACACAAATGAATATTCAACTACATAGAGTTATAAGCGATACAACTGGTGTAACTGGAATGCAAATTATTAAAGCAATAATAGATGGTGAGAGTAATCCTGAAAAATTGGCTGAACTAAGAGATGGACGAATAAAAAGTGATAAATCTGTTATTGCAAAAGCATTAGCAGGAAACTATAGAAAAGAACACCTATTTACATTAAAGCAAGAATTTGAGCTATATAATATTTATCAGGAAAAAGTAGCAGAATGTGACAGGAGCATTGAAGAATATTATAAAACATTTGAGACAAAGTCTGATGAGAGTAAAAAGTTAGGTGAAGAGAAAAATAAGCATAGAAAAAGTAAACCAAACTTTGCTTTGCATGAAGAATTATATCGAGTAACTGGTATAGATTTTACCAAAATTCCTGGATTGGATATACTAACTGTACAAACTATCATTTCGGAAGTTGGTGTTAACTATAATAAATGGCGATCAGAGAAGCATTTTACTTCGTGGTTGGGGCTAAGCCCTGCTAATAAAATTACAGGGGAAAAAGTGTTTAGCACAAGAACACGTAAAGTCATTAATCGTGCCGCGAATGCATTTCGAATGGCTGCTCACTGTGTATCAAGAAGCAATAGCGGAATAGGTGCATATTGTAGAAGGTTAAAAAAAAGACTAGGTGCACCAAAAGCGATTACTGCTACGGCAAGGAAATTAGCATGTATCTTTTATAGTATGTTGAAGTATGGACAAGAATATGTAGAAAGAGGTATGGACTATTATGAAACACGTTACAAAGAGAGGGTTGTAAAAAATTTAATCAAAAAGGCACAGGAATTCGGTTATATCTTAGTTCAACAGGAATAACTAATGGGAAGTTTCTTAGAAGCATAATAGATGTCGCAAAGATAACAGATGGGGCAAGGAGCTTAGGGTTAACTCAAGGAAAAATAGAATACGGAAGAGATATAGTAAAGATCGGTAAAAGTGAGGTAGAAATTATAACGGAAAATGGCATAAGGCATTACACTAATCTTGCAGACAATAGTAATATAGTGTTAACTTTCTCTACTAGTTTAGGAGAATTAGAAGTTAATTTGTACCCTGACAAGCAAGATAAAATAATAGTAGAAGTTAGTAACAAAAAGGAAATACTGGAAAAGTTCAAAAATTGTAAAGAAGAATTAGGTGAGAATTGCTCGCTTGGTGGATATTGGGTCTACGATGCTATTAAACAGGGATATTTTGAAAGGTCTGGAAAACTTTGTCAATCTTTTGAAACAATTAGTCTATCTAAAAAAGTCTCAGAAGGAGTCAAAGCAGCGGTAAAAGGTTTAAAGTGTGGTGATATAGTGAGTTCTTCATCCAGTAATATATTTCCTCCAAAAGCGATTATGCAGGAAGGTAAAGCAAGAGTACCAGGAGCATGAACTCAAAGTTGCTTAGGGTCAAGTTTTGAGTATTTTACTAAAATAGCTTTAACATTTTTTGGGGAATGTTTTAAATCCTATGGTGATGTTAAGTTAATAGCTTAAGAGATATTCTAAAGGAGTTATCTTATTTAAAAAATTACTTGGACGCTTATAGTTTTTTGAGCATAGCCTTTCATGTTAGATTCAAAGAAGACTGAATAGGCTGCTCCACACTTTCTACTTTCTCGAGCTTGGTGTTGGGCTTAAAGGTATTGACCTTACCCAGAAAAAGTGGAGAGAAAGTTTGGAATGTTTTTCACAAAGAGAATGATGAATCAAAATGCTCAGGAATGCAATAGTTAATAGTGACGTTGTTTGTTATAAAAAATTTCTATGTATTCAAATATTGCAGTTCTAGTTTGTTGAGCAGAGTGTTGTGAAGTATCAATAAGTATTTCTCTTTTCAATGAGCTAAAGAAGCTTTCCACAACAGAATTGTCGTAACAACAACCTTTATGACTCATCTATGTTTTTTATGGATAAGAGATATTGATAACCTTGCGAAGTATATTGTGAACCTTGATCACTATGTAATAGTAGATTTTTGGCAGGTTTACGCTTGTTAACGGCCATTAATAAAGAGTCCATAACCAATTGTTTATTTATTGAACTGCTCATTAACTACCATGCGTGAATATAGATCGATTATTGTTGCCAAATATAGCCATCCTTCTTTGGTTTTTATATAAGTAATCCCATACTTTATTTGGTTGATCGACAATAAAGTTTTGGTCTAATATATTGGGAGCTACTGTCCGTTTGTTGTTTCTTAATTTTAAATTTTCTTCTCAATATAGCCTGAATACCATTTTTCTGCATAATACTTTGCACTGTTTTTAAGTTGCAACTTTTACCCAAAGCCTTTAATTCAGCATGAATTTTAGGAGCTCCATATCTACATTTAGAAGCTTGATATATTTTTTGAATATCTGCTAATAACTCTTTATTTGCTGATTCTCTACTGCTTATTTTCCTTGTAGTCCACTTATAGTAGCCACTAGCAGAAAACCCTACATAATTCCTGCACTTTATAGTGTTTACTATGCTCTTTTATGAAAAAATATTTTACTCTTTTTGACTGGCCAGGGCTTTTTTTAAAATGTCTCTTTCTCTTGTTACTTTTGCTAACTCTTTCTGTAAATCAAATCTCTCTTTGTCATAAGGTGCTACATCTGGAAATGCATTTGCCGCTGACTTTTTTTCGTTATATTTCTTCATCCATTTTCCTAATACACTATCCCTTATTCCTAGATCTCTTGCTACTTTTGCAACTGGTTGAACTACCTTTCTTTGTTCATTTGCCAGCTTAACAGCTTCCAATTTAAATTCTGCCGTATATTCTCTTGCCATTTCTAATCCTCCAAAATTTTATTTTACCCGAAAAAACTCCTTTCTTTCTCTCCACTTTTTCTGGGTAAGGTCAAGAAGCCTATTGTCTAATTATGTACCTAAATTTTATTACGGCACTTTCACTACTACTTTAACGAGTGAGCTACCTTTCTATAAAAGACCTATCGACTGTTGCAATTATAGGCGTAAACAAGAATGATAAAAGAGTACGAGATTGAGTAACTATGTACACTTCTGCTGGCATACCAGGGTATAGGTATACGTTTTTAAACTGAGCAAGCTCTGGTTTTGGTATCACTACACGTACTGAATAATAACGCCCTAGCCTTGGATCATCAAGGGCATCGGGAGAAATATTGCTTACTATACCATTAATTAAACTTAAACGACGTGCACTGTAAGCACTTAAACGAACTTTAACCTTTAGCCCTTCTAGCCCATCAATAGAGACTATATTGCTATCTTTCTTTTGTGCTGACAGTATCTCTTCTATGTTTCTGGTCTGAATTTTAGCATCTATTATTAGGTCATCATCCGATGGCACTACGCTCATGATCGGAACTCCAGATTGTATAACACCACCTTCAGTATGGTATCTTATATCTGTGACTATCCCATCTTGAGGCGATTTAATTATTGTACGTGCTAATGAATCTTCAGCAACCATCAGTCTCTCTTTCAAGTCTGCAATAGACGTACTAACTTCCTTAAGTTCAGCGTTTGCTCTTTCTTGAGAATCATTTCTCACGTTTATAATTTCTAATTCGTTCTCTCCAATTTTTTGCTGCACTTGAGATATTGCAGAACGGTAATGTCCAACTCTGCCTTCAATTTCAGCAAACTGCTTTTCTAAAGCTAAAATGTGTGGTTTGCTTATATGGCCACTATCAAGTAATTGTCTTTTTGTTTCCAACTCCTCAGTTATCAAGTCATATTGCTTATGAGCTGCATTTAGTTGAAAGTTTAGCCCCGCTAATTCATCATTTAACTGCTTTATACGTTGTTGCAGTATGTCTGTTTTTCCCAATATGCTCTTTCTCTGAGAGTTGAACAACTTTACTTGATTCTTTATCGCTTTATTTACAAGTTCATCGTGAGATAATTTTTTAACCTCATCAGGAAACTCGAGCGTGTCCAAATCTACTCTGATTGCAAGAAGCCTTGCTTCTGTTGCTAAAAATGATAAGAGCTTCTCTTTGATGATACTTAAATTCGCCTTCTCGTTAACATCACTCAACAAAACTAGAGGCTCATCTTTTTTAACTGCTTGACCCTCTTTTACTAAAATTTTGCTTATTATTCCTCCGCCCAAGTGTTGAACTATTTTTCTATTTGAAGATACAATAACTTCTCCACTTGCATGCACCGCACCGTCAATTGGAGCTATAGCCGACCAAATACCACCTATCCCAAAAAAGATGAGTATTACTACCAGACCAAAAAATAGTGGTCCCCATGTTACTTTCAGGACTTCATTTACGTTATTACTTTCGCGTTTTAAAATAAAATTTATCACTGCATCAATCAATGCAAACGTCTTATCCAAAAATTTTGGGTACTTCTTCTTTTTATTTTTTGCTCCTTGCATATTTATATTATCACCATGGCCAATCAAGCCTGTCAAAGAAAATCCAGCGCTAAGCTTTTTTAACTTACTTATCATAATACTACTGTGAATTTGTGTTAACTCAAGATAACACACAAAAACAAAGAATCTATAATTTAAGCATTCCATTTAGACTGTAGAGCACCAGAATAAACTATTTAGTAACAATTCCTGCATCAACTATGTTTTTAAAATTTTTTGACGTTTAACTTTATTATAACTTTTTCTTTATTTTGTGAATATCTGAGTTACTTATATTATGTAAGAAATCTATTGCCAACTAGTCAATATTCTGTTATGAATTAAGATAATATAAAGTTATTATGCTTAAATTGGAAAGCAGAAAGTTCCTGATTACTGGCGCATCAGGCGGAATAGGGCAAGCAATTGTAAAAATTATGCACAAAGCCGGAGCAACTTTATGTATTTCTGGCACAAAAAAAGAAGTGCTCGAAGAAGTTGCTAAACAATATGAAAAAAATATGCACGTACTCCCTTGTGATTTATCAAATGCTGAGGAAGTAAATCAACTAATAAATAGAGCAAGTGAGCTGATGGAAGGCTTTGACGGGCTCGTATGCAATGCGGGTATTACGCGAGACAGTTTATTATTGAGAATGACAGATGAAGCATGGCAAAAAGTAATTGATATTAACTTGAGCTCTACATTTAAGCTGAGTAGAGAAGCATGCAGAAAACTAATTAAGAATAATTGGGGAAGAATTATAAATATTTCCTCAATAATAGGGCTGACAGGAAACGCCGGGCAAGCAAATTATGCGGCGTCTAAAGCTGGAATAATAGCTATGAGCAAATCTATAGCAAAAGAAGTTGCAAGTCGTAATATAACAGTAAATTGTATTGCTCCTGGATTTATAGATACTAAAATGACTGAAGTTTTAAATGAAGGACAAAAGGGAAAAATATTAGATAATATTCCAATGAAAAGAATGGGAACAGGGGAAGAAATAGCAGCAGGGGTCTTGTTTTTAGCAAGTGATGAAGCAAAATATATAACAGGGCATGTGCTCAATATTAATGGTGGGTTATTTATGTAGCAACACTTATGTATGGACAAATTATAATTTTTACTTTAAAATAAAAAATGTGTAGGTGTAGGTTTAGGTTTACGTTAATTTATTACTTAGAGGCAAAAAAATGAGCTCTATAATGGAATTTTTTAGTGTTTTTTGCGTAGTATTGCTTTTCTCTTTCTCAGGTTATGCAGCTGAACCTGATATGGATGACACAACTAAAGTAATATGCAATATTATTGGTTATGTTTGGGGGATAGGCGGTCCACTTATGACGGTAGTAATAATTGGTGCAGCTTTGCTTGCAATATTTGGCAGGATGCCTTGGCCTGCTCTTTTTGCTCTAGGCGTGTTTTGTGCTGTATTTTTTGGCGCTAAAACTATCATAACGAAAATTATGCCCAACGTAAGCGATGAAGCAAAAACTATGTTGGAAAAGTGTGGACAAAAATAACCCAAAAAGTGCAGAAATGCTTTTTTGTTACCCATTAAATTGCTTCATATCTTCAATTTGCAACAAGTAAGGGCTATTCTTTGGTAGAGTTTTAACAGCTAACTCAGCGTACTTCATAAATTGCTTTGAATTACCTTCAATACAAGCCTTTTTTGTCAAAGCAAAATAATGCATTGCCGTATCAGCGTCACATTTATATGCAATGCTTAAATATTTCCAGACAAAAGCGTTATTTGGTTCTACATTCAAAATCTGCTCCAGGTAAAAAATCGCCTTTTTTGCATCACCGTGTAATAATAAAGTATGAGATAATGCAAGTTTCACTAAATAACTGTTTTTCTCAGATAAATACCTAAGCGATTCTTCATACATTTTTATTGCTTCACTTAAGTTTCCAGCTTTGTATAGCATTTCTGCTTTTAATTCATATAGGTATGGGTCATTGCGTGACTCTTGAATCAATGAATTCATTTTAGCAATAGCCTCTTCTATCTTTCCTTGCCTATAGCAAACTATAGCATTTACATACTCAGAATTATTTTCATATTTATTAGATAACACATGAATAGGAGCAAAGAAAGAGTCTAGCTTTGCAACCACACGCTCAAACTTTAGTAACTTATCCGCAAAAATTGGTTTTACGTTGTTTTTGACCTTATAATTCTGTACAGCAAATATACGTTTCTCACTAAGTGGGTGAGTGCGGAAATATTCCTCGGTGTTTTCATGCTCAATACTTTTAAAATAATCAAAAATCTCTTTCATACCTGAATTATCATAGCTAGATTCATCAAGGTACCTTAAAGCATAGCTATCTGCTACACTTTCTTGCTCTTGAGAATAGTTAAAAAATAGCCTTGAACTGAATGCTACACCACTAAGCAAAATTGCACCAGCAACCTGAGGGTTAATGATAATACTAGAAACTAATCCTACCATATAACTAATCATTGCTATCGATTGAAAATAACCCATAGCACTACTCATTTGCAATATATGACCAGCAGATATGTGAGCAATCTCATGTGCTAATATACCAAGCAGGACATAAGGTTTAGCCGAATATCGTAAAAGCCCTAAATGAATGAAGATACTGTTATTGTTAATTACAAAAGCATTAATCGAATTGTCATTAATTATAAAAACTTTTATTCGGTCACTATCAATGTTTGCAGCGAAAAATAAAGGTTGCGCTAGCTCTTTCACTATTGCTTCCACTTCACTATCTCTAATAATGTTAATAGAGTAAGCATTATTATAATATGCAAAAAAGAACAATAAGGTCAAAAACTTAGCAATTCTAAACATGAAAATTCTGTGCTTGTATAATTCATAGGAATTCTATATTTTAACACTTAAATTATACAAATTTATAAACGCTAGTTTAATTTTTTAACGTAACTGATAAGTTTGTCGATGGTAGTTAACTTAATTTTATGTTGTTCAGCAAATTTAAGCAACTGAGGTAAGCGCATCATAGAGCCATCATCATTCACTAATTCACACCCTACAGCTGCATGATTAAGACCAACCAACTTTGCTATTTCAACACTTGCTTCAGTGTGACCATTACGTGCTAAAACCCCGCCTTCATTTGCAATAATAGGGAAAACATGCCCTGGAGTAATAATATCGTCCTTAGTACTCTTTTCATCAATGGCGGTAAGTATCGTATGTGTTCTATCATAAGCAGAAACACCTGTTGTGATACCATAACGTGCATCAATTGATGTAGTAAATGCAGTATGAGGAGCAACCTTTTCGTCTACATTACTTCTCTCCATAAACTCAAGATCTAGTTTACTCATATGAAGCTCTGTCATGGCTAAAAATACAATACCAGTACCGTATCTAACCATAAAAGCCATATGTTCCGGCTTTATTTTCTCAGCTAAGACAATCAAATCACCTTCATTCTCTCTACTTTCATCATCAACTAAAATGAATAATTTACCGGAACGAGCATCCTCTAATACATCTTCCACAGAAGAAACACCGGGTAGATTCATTGAAGCATAAGTGGCCTGTACCATAATAATTTACTTAAATTCAATCTTAACTATTTTATACAATTTCTCTCCATTTGGCACTGTCACTTCCACATACTCACCGACTTTTTTGCCGATTAAGGCACTCCCGAGTGGTGAACTAGTAGATATTAACTGCTTTGAAACATCAGCTTCATATTCGCCTACAACCTTATAAACATATTCCACTTCACCGTTATTATCACTTAACATGCTTAATGTCACAGTTGCACCAAATATTACTGAATCACCAGACAAATTTTTTACTTCTATTACTTCCGCATGTGAGAGCTTACTTTCTATCTCCATTATACGGCCTTCAATAAAACCTAACCTTTCCCGTGCAGCATGATACTCTGCGTTTTCAGACAAATCACCTTGATCACGAGCATCAGAAATAGCCTGTATCACAGAAGGTTTTTCTTCCTTTAATTTTTCAAGTTCGGCTTGCATATTCTCAAAACCTTCCCTCGTCATAGGAAATTTATTAATAATGGATGAAGCCATAATTACCACCTAAACGCAATTAAATTGAGTAACAAAATTACTCACAATATTAAAAATATCATCTTTTATATTACCATTCATGTCATTTGACAACTTTTTTAAAACCCCACGGTGTACAGTACGAAAATAATTAATAAGATCATGTTCAAATTTATTAACGTTACTTATTTGTATTTTACTTAACTGATTATATAGACTAGAAAAAATATACATCAGCACTACTTGCTCTTCTATTGGCATAGGTAAATGTTGTTTTTGCTTTAATAACTCAACAAGATATTTACCCTTATTCAAGGATAATTGAACACTAGCATCAAGATCAGAACCAAATTTTGCAAAATCTTCTAATTCTCTATACTGAGCTAAGCTTAGCTTTATAGAACCAGCAACTTTTTTCACAGACTTTAATTGTGCAGCAGAACCAACCCGTGAAACTGACAAACCTATATTTACTGCAGGTCGAAATCCTTTATAAAATAATTCAGACTCAAGAAAGATCTGCCCATCGGTAATTGAAATAACATTTGTTGGCACATATGCAGATACATCACCAGCTTGAGTTTCGACAATTGGCAAAGCAGTTAAAGACCCCTGCCCTTTTTTATCAGACATTTTAGCAGCTCTTTCAAGCAAGCGAGAATGTACATAGAATATATCTCCAGGGTAAGCTTCACGACCAGGAGGACGTCTGAGCAATAAAGACATCTGCCTATATGCTACAGCATGCTTAGATAAATCATCATATACAATCAAACAATGCATTCCATTGTCACGAAAAAATTCCCCAATAGTGCAACCAGCATAAGGTGCTAAAAATTGCATAGGCGCGCAGTCAGATGCACTAGCCACAACTACAGTTGTATACTCTAATGCTCCACTTTCTTTTAGCTTATTTACCACTTTTGCTACTGTTGAAATTTTTTGTCCAATAGCAACATAAACACAGTAAACTTTTTGATTTTCATCTACTTCATCATTAATCTTCTTCTGATTTATAATAGTATCAAGCGCAATAGTAGTTTTACCAATTTGTCTATCGCCAATAATTAATTCACGTTGCCCTCTACCTATTGGAATTAGCAAATCTATAATTTTAATTCCTGTTTGCAACGGTTCATGCACAGATTTACGATCAATAATACCTGGCGCTTTGGATTCTATATCCATCCTATTTTTAGTTCTAATTTCTCCGCAACCATCTATAGGCTGACCTAATGCATTTACAACTCTTCCTAATAATTCATGCCCTACAGGCACCTGCACAACATTACCACTACATTTTACAACGTCCCCTTCTTTCACATCACGGTCATTACCAAGCACAACTATTCCAGCCGTATCATGATCTAAATCAAGAACTATTCCTTCTACACCGCTTGCAAAAAATACCTTTTCACCGAATTTTGCTTTTTCCAGTCCATAAACCAATGCAATACCATCTGTTACTGAAATTACTTCACCTATATTTTCCCGCTTTATAGGATTATCAAACGTCTCAACTTTTTCCCTTATTACACTTGCTATCTCAGAAACATTCATACTGTTCTTCATACAAAATTCCTTACTTTCAATATTTCCATTTTACTTAAGTCAACTAACCTATCCAAGTAACTTTTTAGCGAAGCATCGATCAAATTAAAACCATACCTAACTACGAAGCCACCTAGTATAGAAGGGTCAACCACATTGCTTACTTTTATTATTTTACCAAGAAAGCTCAAAGATTCAGTAATTATTTTTATATCAGATTCCTTTAAAGTTTCTGCTGACTTTATAGTAATCTCGAATTCATTTTCATTTTTTCTTGCAAGACTTAAGAATTTTTCTAATATAAAGATCAATAAACTAGAGCGTTTATTTGCAAATATAACCATAATAAATTTTACTAAATTCTCACTCAAGTGCTCATTTATAGAAAGTATCACTTTTTTTTTGTGTGCAAAAGAAATCATAGGATGGGATAGGTACACAAAAACGTCACGTTGATCCTTAAAAAAAGCCAACAAAAATTCTACTTCTTTCCTTATAATACCTAACCTGCTTCCTGAGACATGAAACAGCACTCTAGCGTAAGATGAAACTAAATTATTGTATTGGGTCTTTTTCATATTAAATCCAGTAAATCTAAATTAATTCAGCTATAAATCTTTCATTCTTCAATCCAAGCATTTTTTATATAAACAGTTCTTCTCTTTAAGGAAAGAAAATATAAATCATATCTGACTGACATTGAAGATGAGATATCGGTATTTCTTTTCCAAGTAAACTTGTTTTAACTTCTATAAAAATCAGCTCCTTTTTTTTAGATACAATTAAGTCAATTTCACCGAACTTACAACGGTAACGGCGTTTTATAACATTATACCATTTCAGCCTTAAATACGCTAAAATTAACAATTCGCCAAAGTAACCTATAAAGTAGCGTAACCTACTTACCATAAGAAGAACAATTATGATAATAATTAACTTTGTATAACTACTTTGCCTCCTTCTCTATTTTTACTATAAACCTTACCTCTTGCTGCAACATCCCTATCAACCAGTTCTATCACTGCCATTGAAGCACAATCACCCTTTCGAGTGCTAAATTTTATTATTCTAGAATACCCACCTTTACGATCTTGATAACGGCTGGCTAAGACGTTTAATAACTTATCAACTGCTAACTTACTATTATGAAGGCGTGAAAGCAAAAGTCTTCTACCATGTAAAGTATTCTTATTCTTAGCAATTGTAATAAACTTTTCGACATATGGACGAAGTTCCTTAGCTTTTGGTAAAGTAGTTACAATCTGCTCATGGTTAATTAATGAGATAGACAGATTCTTTAACATCGATAATCTATGTTCAGTACAAAGAGATAGTTTACGTTTTTTTATTCCATGTTTCATATATCACCTAATCTTCATCAGTATGTTGTTTAGCCAACTCATCTATATCTTTAGGCGGCCAGTTTAGCACATTCATACCCAAAGACAAGCCAAAATTAACCAAAACTGCCTTAATCTCATTCAAAGACTTTCTGCCAAAATTAGCAGTTCTTAACATTTCACCTTCTGTCTTCTGCACAAGATCACCTATATAAGTGATGTTTTCGTTTTTCAGACAGTTATGAGACCTGACAGATAATTCCATTTCATCTACCTTACGCAATAAGACAGGGTCATAACCCAAGTCTTTAGCACCACTAGATGAAGAAACTTGCGATTTTTTATAACTCACATCAGAACTAATAAAGGGCTGAAGTTGCTCCTGTAATATTCTTGCAGCAAAGTCAACAGCTTGACTCGGAGAGATTGTACCATCAGTTTCAATTGACAATATCAGCTTATCCTTATCAGTAACTTGGCCAACACGACTGTTCTCTACCTTGTACGAAACCCTGTTGACAGGGCTATACAAAGCATTAACTGGAATAAAACCTATTAAATCCTGTTCGCTCATAAGCTTCACAAGTTCATTTTCTTTATATTTAGTTACAGGAAGATAACCTTTTCCGCTAGCCACATATATGGTCATGTTAAGCTCCACATTTTGCCCCAGCGTACATATTAACAAATCTTTATTAACAATAGAGCATTGATCATCAGTTTCTATCATCCCAGCTAATACCTGGCAAGGCCCTTTAGCGTTTAAATTTAAGCATTTATTAGAAGCACCATTTAATTTACACCTCAACATACCCATATTTAATACTATATCAGTTACGTCTTCTCTCACCCCTTGAATTGAAGTGAACTCATGAGTTACACCTTCAATTTTTATTCCATAAACAGCACTACCTTTAAGAGAAGATAACATTACACGTCTTAATGCATTACCTAATGTTAAAGCAAAACCACTTTCCAACGGTTCTAGCACTATATCACTTTTTTCACTTGAATCATCTGATATTACCTTAACTGAACTAGGTTTAATCAATTTATCTAAATCGCTACAGAGAGAAACATCATTATTATAATACATAAAACAACCTTTTCAAATATCCTATACTCTTCTTTTTTTTCTTAACCTGCACCCATTATGAGGAATTGCGGTTTTATCTGCAATTGAAGTCACAGTCAACCCACAGCTCTGAAGTGCTTTAACCGCAGCTTCGGTACCAAAGCCAGGACCGCGAATTATTACAGAGACAACCTTCATACCAAATCTCTCCATTGCGTTCTTCGCAGCAGACTCCGCAGCCTTACCTGCAGCATAAGGTGTGGATTTTCTCGAACCTGAAAAACCACATGCACCCACAGAAGTTTGACATAGCGTATTACCATGAACATCAGTTACATTTACAAAAGTATTATTAAAAGTTGCACGAATATGGACAACACCAGTAATAAACTCCTTCTTACTCTTACCAACCGTTTTGACTTTTTTCATTAAAACTCACAATAATAATAAATTTTATTTTTTCCCAGCAATAGGCAACCGAGATCTACCTTTACGAGTCTTAGCATTAGTATGAGTCCTTTGCCCTCTCACAGGTAAACCTTTTCTATGCCTCACCCCTCTATAGCATCCCATTTCCACTAAAGATTTTATGTTCATAGCCACTTCTTTTCTGAGCTCACCTTCTATAACATAATTTTGTCTAATGAAACCGCTGATCTTTTCTATATCTTCATCTCGTAATTCTGAAACACGTTTGCGCTTATCAACTTCGCAAGCGTGACAAATTACATTCGCAGTAGCAATACCTATACCATATATATAAGTTAATGCAAAAGGAACACATTTCCTCACTGGAATATTTATGCCTGCAATACGTGCCACTGGTACCTCGATACTTTATTAATAACAACTCTTAATTTATACCATAAAACAACTCAGAGTCAAACCAAATTACAAGAAATTTTACTTTCAATCTCTTGCGTTACCTCATCAACACTCAAATTAGCGTCAATTGTTAATAATTTGCCTTTATAATACTCGCGTAAACCTTTCATTTGAAGGTGATATTCACTTATTCTCTTATTAATTGCAGACATATCAGCATCATCAATTCTTTTCTCTAACCTCGTACTTTTACATTTAGCACAAGTAGTACTCTTAAAAGAAGATACACTATATATGCTTTTACAGTCCAAACACGCAAGACGATTTTTTAACCTATCGATTGCAATATTATCGTCAAGCTGCAGCTCAACTACAATGTCAACATCCCTATTATATTTTTCTTGCAAAACTTGAGTCAAAAAATGAGCCTGGTTTAAATTTCTCGGAAAACCATCTAATAAGCAATTATCATCCACTAATGCAAGCTGGTCACGTAATAATCCACATATAATTTCATCTTGAATTAAATTACCAGATTCCACGGTACCCTTTATTTTTTTACCTAACTCATTACTGCTAGATATAATATTCCTTAATAAATCCCCTACTGAAATTAATTTTAAATTATATTTTGCTATTAACAAGCTTGACTGAGTACCTTTACCAGAACCTGGAGGACCAAAAATCGTAATGATCATCTTACTTTCCTCGTTTTAGACTCATATTTCTTTATCCAGTTGTCGTACCTATTTGAAAAAATATAAGATTGTATTTGCATAATAGTATCAGTAATAACGTTCACTATAATCAGTAAGCTCGTCCCACCAAAAATAAATGGTATATCATAATAATATCTCATAACTTCAGGTACAGTACATATGACTACCAAATACGCAGAGCCAATGAATGTTAACTTAAAAACTATATCTTGAAGGTAATCAGAAGTATGTTTCCCAGGCCTTCTACCAGGTATAAAACCACCATTTTTTTTAAGAAAATCTGCGTTTTCCTCTGGATTAAATATAAAATTGGTATAGAAAAAATTAAAAAATACTATCAGCACCAAATAGGCTACAATATATACTACTTTATTTGCCATAAAGTAATTCAAAATAAAATCAGAAAAAGCGTGCCCCTTATAGAAATTTGCAATTGAAATAGGTGTCAATAAAATTGCATTAGCAAAAATGGTTGGTACTACACCAGATAAATTAATCTTCAATGGAATATAAGTAAAATCGTCATTATGTAATCTTTTAAATTGCTTTTTAGGATGTTGAACAATAACCTTTCTATAAGAAGACTCTACAAAAATAACTAAGAGTAGCAGCAAAAAAAACAATACCAAAACAAAAAGGATAATAAATAACGATACGCTACCGTTTTTATTTAACGTTAACAAAGATGACAAAGCGCTGTGTAACTCTGATATTATACCCGTGAAAATGATTAATGAGATACCATTGCCTATACCGCTAGCGTTGATTCGTTCACCAAGCCATATTAAAAGCATAGTTCCACCTAAAAGGCTGAAAACACCTATTGTACGAAACATAACACCAGGTTCGATTACAACCAATATCCCTTCCCTATTCATCCCTTCCAATCCAACCAAAATTGGAATTGATTGAAATACACAAATTACTATGGTCAGATAGCGTATATAAGAATTCATCTTTCTACGGCCTGACTCTCCATCATTCTTAACTTCCTTCATTCCTTTAATCGCAGAAGAAAGTAACTGAATAATGATAGAAGCCATTATATATGGCATAACGTTCAATGCTAGAATTGTCATTCTAGCCAATGCACCACCAGAAAATAAATTAAATACTCCAAAAACGCCTGAGCCATCTTTGGGAAATATATCATTAATTACATCAAGATTAATTCCAGGAATAGGCACATAAGTACCCAAGCGATAGCAAATTAAAGCTATTAGCGTAAAAAATATACGCTTTAATAAATCGCCTTTATATAACAACGTAGGATCCAAGCTATTAAATGCTGATTTATTGCCCATGACTTACGATAGTATTTCCACACTACCACCAACTGAAGCTACAGATTTTTTTGCAGCTTCTGACGCAAAATCAACATGAAACACAAATTTTTCGCTCAACTTACCTTTATTAAGAAGTTTAATTTTACCCTTAATAGACTTTATAAAACCTAATTTATACAGCCTCTCCTTATCTATAACAGAGTCTTTCACTATTTTTTTAGCTTCCATTAAGCGCTGTATATCGCCAACATTAATTATAGAGTATATGCTCCTACGTATAGGCTTAAAACCTCTTTTAGGCAAACGAGTATATATAGACTGTTGTCCACCCTCAAAACCATTTATAGAAACTCCACTTCTAGCCTTCTGCCCTTTATGCCCTCTACCGGATGTTTTACCTTTACCACAACCGATACCTCTACCCAGCAACTTAGGCTTCTTTTTCTTAGATAATTTAGTAAATATAGAGTTTAATTTTACAGCATTATTCATACTTTACCTGTTTCCAACTATCTCGCTAATCTTTTTGCCTCTTTTGCTTGCTACCTGACGAGGAGATAACATACTATCAAAAGCCTTAAACACCGCACATATAACGTTATGAGGATTATTTGATCTAGTGGATTTAGCTACCACATCCTTTATACCTAACACCTCAAAAACTGATCTAATCGCTCCACCAGCAATAATACCTGTTCCGGCTCTTGCGGTTCTTAAAACTATCTCACCAGAACAAAATTTAGCTTTAATATCATGATGCAAAGTTCTACCTTCACGCAAGTACACTCTAATCATTGATTTCTTTGCAGCATTTACAGCTTTGACTCTTGCTTCAGCAACTTCTGCGTGCTTACCTATTCCACACCCTACCCTACCCTTCTCATCGCCAACAACAACCAAAATTGAAAATGAAAATCTTCTACCACCTTTGGTAACCGTTGTCACTCTTCGTACCGAAACTAAAAGCTCTGATAAATCATTATTATTTTGTAAATTCTTTATAGCCATATTCAAAACCTTCTAAAATTCAAATCCAGAACTTCTTAAAGCCTCAGCAAATTGAGAAACTAATCCTGTGTATTTATACGCTCCACGATCAAACGTAAGCTGCTGCTCTAATTTCATGCCAGACAGACGCTCAACCATTAAAGAAGAAACCTGTTTTATAGTTTCAGCGTTGACTTTCCCTTTACATACATCCTTAATTTTAGCATCCAAAGTAGAAGCTGAAGTGAGAGTTATTCCTTTTACATCATTAATTAACTGGACATAAAAATGCCTATTAGATTTAAATATGGATATACGTAAACGTTCAGCGCTCTTGTCAAGCTTCGCTCTATTACGTAACTTCCTTTTTTCAGAATTACTTAAAAAATTATACGATCTTTTCATTTTTATTACTTCTTTTTACTTACAACCTTACGCAGCATAAATTTGCCTTTTATTACAACACCCTTACCTTTATAAGGATCATATTTTCTAATTTTGCATATATCAGACGCCACCATATAGACCTTCTGCTTATCCATACCACTAACTACTAAGTGAGTTGGCTTTATGCACTTAATCTCAACATCTTTAGGCACTTTATATTTAACATTATGGCTATAACCAAGATACAAAGTCAAATACTTACCATCACACTCTGCCTTATATCCCACACCGTTAATCTCAAGATTAACAGAAAAACCATCAACCATGCCGTTAATGATATTATTAATATTACTCCTATAAGTGCCCCACATAGGCTTTATTTTATCATAATTATCTTTATCTTGATCAACAGAAAGCAATAGCTGATTATCAATAATTTGACACACAACATCCCTGATCAAGCTAACTTCCTTTTCAGCCTTAGCACTCTTTATTAACATACTACCATTATTATATTCAACTGAAACACCAGCAGGAATATTGATAGGAGCAGCACCTATACGAGACATGAATTTCTCCTATTATTTAAAACACACGACACAAAACTTCTCCACCAACCTTTAACTTATGTGCATTATAATCAGTCATCACTCCTTTGGGTGTCGATATAATAAAAATACCAAGACCATTATATGCTTTAGAAATGTCCTTATACTTAGAATAACGACGACAACCAGGCTTTGACACCCTAACTATGTCACTAATTACAGGTGACTTCTCATAATACTTCAATTTTACAATGAAAGAAGGTAAATTATCTACAACTTGCTTTTCATAATCAAGGATATACCCTTCCTCTTTTAAAATCTCCAATATAGAAGAATTCATCTTAGAAAATAGTACCCTTGTTGCCCTATGCATTGCCAATTGAGCATTACGTATCCTTGTTAAAAAATCACCAATACTATCAGATAACGCCACAATATACTCCTTATATTATATTTACCAACTAGACTTTGTAACTCCTGGAATTTGCCCAAAAGAACATAAATCACGCAAAACAATTCTACATAAACCAAATTTTCTATATACTCCTCTTGGTCTCCCAGTTAAAGCACACCTATTTCTAATTTTGGTTTTAGAAGAATTTCTAGGCAATTTTTTAATTAATTTATTTTGAGCTGTAAACCTTTCTACAATAGACAAATTCTTATTATTTATTATAGATTTCAATTTTTCTCTTTTTTCTTTATATTGATCGCACAACTTTATTCTGCGAAGATTTCTTTCTATCATAGATTTTTTTGCCATATATTTCTCCTCTCAATTAATCAAAAAAAGGAAATTTAAGAGCCAGTAATAATTCCTTTGCTTCCTTATCACTAACTGCACTTGTTATAATATTAATATCCATACCTCTAATTTTACTTATTTTATCATAGTCTATTTCTAAAAACGAGATATGTTCCTTTATACCAAAGGAAAAATTACCATTACCGTCAAATTGCTTCACACTAAATCCTCTAAAATCTTTTTCCCTTGGCAAAGCAATATATATCAATCTTTCTAAAAACTCATACATTTTATCTCTACGCAAAGTTACTTTGCAACCTACTGTAGCACCTTTTCTGATCTTGAAGCCAGAAATAGATTTTTTTGCAAAAGTTGATAAAGGCTTCTGCCCAGCAATCAAATATAGGCTATCAAGTGGTTCATTTATTGCTTTACTATCTGTAGCAGCATCTCCAACGCCCATATTGATACACACCTTGACAAGTTTAGGCACTTGCATTATATTGCCGTAATTAAACTTATCCTTCAAGGACTTTACTATGCTATCTTTATACAATTCTTTAAACATATCAACCTAATCTATCACTTCTCCAGAAACTTTTGCAAAACGCACTTTTCTACCGTCTATAACCTTAAACCCCACTCTAGTTGGAGTTTTATATTTAGGGTCCAATGTTGCAACGTTGGATATATCAATAGCTAACTCTTTATTTAATATACCACCACTACTACCAGCTTTTGGTTTAGTATGTCTCTTATGCACATTCACTCCAGAAACAATTACTTTCTTTTTAGCATCACGTGCTATAACTTTGATTACCTTACCAATTTTTCCCTTATCTTTACCAGTTAAAACTATAACGTCGTCACCACTTTTTATTTTAGCACTCATTATAAAACCTCAACAGCTAATGACATTATCTTCATAAAAGAACCAGATGATAACTTTTTTACCGGACCAAACACCCGAGTGCCAAGTGGTTCACCTTGATCGTTAATCAAAACTACAGCATTGCTAGAAAAACGAATTACAGAACCATCAGATTTTCTAATAGGGCTTTTCACCCTCACCACAACTGCTCTATATACTTTTCCCTTCTCAACTTTCCCTCTTGGAGTAATAGATTTAGTAGATACAATAACTGTGTCACCTATAGATGCAGACTTTCTACCACCCAATAAACCAATACAAAGCACTGCACGCGCGCCAGAATTATCAGCTACTTCCAACAATGTATTTTTTTGAATCATATAAATATCCTATTCAATGTGAGCTATTAACAATAACCCATTTTTTAGTAGTAGAAATAGGCTTGTGTTCTTGTATTAAAACCTTGTCCCCTTCTTTACAACTATTATTCTCATCATGTGCTGTATACTTCTTGTATTTTTTTATAACCTTTTTATACAGCTCATCCTTATACACTTGTAATACCGAAACCTTTACAGTCTTATCACACTTAGCCTTAGTTACAGTACCACAAAAAACCTTTTTAGGCATTCTTTTCCTCTCTTCTTCTTTTATTTAATGTAGTTAAAATACGAGCTATGCTCTTTCTTATTAAGCTAAAACGCGAAATATTGTTGCACTGGCCCAGCTTCTTTTGAAAAACCAAATTAACAAACTCTTTTCTCAAATTCACAAGAATTTCATGCAATTCTTGCGAGGACCTCGATTCAATGTCAGCTATATCCATTGCAACTCCATTTAATTATGATTAGATACAAATTTACACTTCATAGGAAGCTTAGCAGTTGCCTTTTCAAGCGCCAATCTTGCTAAATGCATGGGAACATCACTGCTAATTTCAAACAACATTCTACCGGGCTTAGCTTTAAATACCCAAAACTCAACACTACCTTTCCCTTTACCCATACGCACATCCGCCGGCTTTTTACTAACAGGGGTATCAGGAAAAATTCTTATCCACACTTTACCAGAGCGTTTTAATGTTCTAGATATTACACGCCTTGCAGTTTCAATATGCTTAGATTGAATCCTACCTGCTTCCATAGCCTTTAGACCATAATCTCCAAAAGATAATGTGCTACCACCTTTCGTGTTACCCTTAATTCGTCCTTTAAATACTTTTTTATATTTACTTTTTTTAGGAATAAACATTTCAATATACCTAATTAGTTACCAATATAAACCCAGACCTTAACTCCTATGATGCCATATATAGTTTTTGCTTCAGCAAAAGCATAATCTATATTAGCACGTAAAGTGTGTAAAGGCAAACGACCTTCTTTATACCATTCAGTACGAGCTATCTCAGCTCCGCCAAGGCGCCCAGAACAACTTACTTTAATACCTCTAGCACCCATCCTCAAACAACTTTGAATAGCTTTTTTCATCGCTCTTCTAAATGAAACCCTTTTTTCTAACTGCTGTGCGATGCTGTTTGATATTAAAGTTGCATCTATTTCAGACCTTTTAACCCCTACTACATTCACTTCCACATTATTTTTTACTTTTTCAGCTATTTTTTGCTTTATCTTCTCAATATCTGAGCCTTTCTTACCTATTATCACTCCAGGCTTAGAAGAATGTATTATTACAGACACCAAATCGATCGTACGCTCTATAATTACTTTAGAAACACCAGCATGCTTAAAAGATTCATTTATATAACTGCGAATAGATAAATCTTGATGCAACCCTTGTTTATAACCCTTCTCAGCATACCAAACAGATAACCAGGTATTAATTATTTTTAACCTAAATCCTTTAGGATTAACGTTTCCCATATTTTTGCACTTTCCTTATTAATTTTCTATTTTTATGAATCATATAATTTCCCCCAATTTTACAGTTATATTACTATAACGTTTACTAACTCTATTAGCTTTACCCATAGCTTTTGGACATACCCTACGCAAAGTAAGAGACTTACCTATTAAAATTTCTTTTATATATAAATTATCGATATCCAATCCATAATTTTGAGCATTAGCAATCGCAGAATTTAATACCTTCCTTATAAGACCTGCAGCTTTCTTTTCACAAAATCTTAATTGCACAGTGGCAAAAGAAACTTTTTTATTACGTACTAAACCAGCAACCAAATTCAATTTACGAGGAGTTGATTTTAAAACCCTAGAACCAGCTTTAACTATTACATCTCTGTTTTTCATATCAATTACCTTCTTGTCGCCTTTTTATCACCACTATGCCCAGTAAATTTACGAGTGGGTGAAAACTCACCAAACTTATGACCTATCATATTCTGATCATTAACATTCACAGGAATGTAATCCTTACCATTATAAACAGCAAACTTTAAACCTAAACAATTAGGAAGAATTACAGAAGCCCTGGAATGAACTTTTATAGCCATGTTAACAAACCCCTTGTTTAAAGCATTATTCACCGACTTTAATATAGAAGGATGGCAAAAAGGAGGCTTCCACGCAGATCTACTCATAAATTAACCTTTCAATTGTTTTATATACTTATCACTAGATTTATTTCTCCTCCGAGTTTTCTTTCCTTTTGTTGCAACACCCCAAGGAGTAACAGGATGACGACCACCAGAGGTTTTTCCTTCCCCGCCTCCATGAGGATGGTCAACCGGATTCATTGCAACTCCACGTACAGTAGGTCTAATCCCAAGCCACCTACTTCTCCCAGCTTTACCCAACTTTCTATTCTTATGGTCAGGGTTAGATACTACACCAATAGTAGCCTTGCAAGAAGATAAAATCAACCTAATTTGACCAGACCTGAGTCGTAATAAAACATATTGGCCATCACGACCAACGATTTGTGCATAACAACCAGCAGCTCTAGCAATCGCAGCACCATTACCTGGCTTCAGCTCAACATTATGAACGAAAGAACCAACAGGTATATGCTTGAGTAGCAAACAATTCCCTGGCAAAATATCAGCATCATTCCCAGCTGTAACAACATCACCTGGCTTCATACCTTGAGGAGCTAATATATAAGACTTAATATCATCTTCCTTATATGATATTAACGCCAAAAACCCACTTCTATTTGGGTCATACTCTATTTTTTCAACTATACCTTGACCACTTCTATTACGCTTAAAATCTATCACTCTATACTTCTTTTTGTGACCACCACCCCTATGACGAGTTGTAATTCTACCATGATTATTTCTTCCACCACTGGACTTTTTACCAGATGTAAGAGACTTTTCTGGCTCATCTTTTGATAAACCAACTTTACTTACTAACACAGTCCCACGAGAAGACGGAGTAACAGGATTAAAAAATTTCATACCCATATTAAACGCTCATTATATCTAATTTTTGACCATCCATCAAAGAAAAATAAACTTTCTTTTTCTGTTTTTCACAACCAATCACACCCCTAAAACGCCTATATTTAGGCTTAATTCTAACAACATTTATAGAAGAAATTTTAACATCAAATAGAGACTCTATTGCCAACTTTATTTGACGCTTATTTACATTTACAAAAACATACAAAGAATATTTATTAAACTTCTCCCTCAAAAAAGAGGCCTTTTCTGTAATTATAGGAGATTTTATTATATTATTATATTTGATCATAACAATCTACCTTCAAGATGCTTTAAAGTATCCTTTGTCAACATCACGCATTCGTGATTCAATATATCAAAAACATTTAACCCAATAGGTTTGATTAAGTCTACATAGTGCAAGTTTTTAGCCGCACGCAACAAATCATCTCCATAATCACCAACTATCAAAAAGGAAGAAAATTTAAAATTTTTAATACATTTACACATTTCAGACGTTTTCTTCACATCAATATTTAAATTATCCAGAACAATTACTTGATTATTTAAATACTTTAGAGATAAAGCAATTTTTAAACCAAATTTGCGTACCTTCTTATTAAGAGAATAAGTATGACTCCTCACAACAGGGCCGAAAATAATCCCACCACCTCTAAATTGAGGAGATCGCAAGCTCCCTTGTCTTGCCCTACCGGTACGTTTTTGACCATAAGGTTTAGCTGTTGTACCAGAGACATCACTGACACCTTTTGTTTTATGAGTACCAGCTCTTCTCTTCGCTAATTGCCATCTCACTATATCATGCAAAATACTCAATTTTTGCTTAGCAGAAAATATCAAAGGATTGAGCTGAGCAGTACCTACATTATTATTAGATAGATTAACTAAATTACATTCCATAACTAACTTACCAAATTACTAGCATCATCATTTACATCTAACAGTAAACCTGCCGGAAAAGGAACATCTTTATGTAAAGATTTTTTAACTGCATCTCTTACAAAAACATAGGAATTTTTAAACCCAGGAACATTATTACCCTTCACAGCAATTATACTATTTTCATGATCAATGGATAATATCTTCATATTTTGTGCAGTTATCCTGCTGTTACCTAAATGACCAGCCATTTTCTTTCCTTTGAATACTCTACCAGGATCCTGACATTGGCCAGTGGAACCTTGTGATCTGTGAGCAATAGAAACACCATGAGATGCCCTAAGCCCACTGAAATTATGCCGCTTCATCACACCAGCAAATCCTTTACCTATAGAATAACCCGTAATATCAAGATATTGACCAACCACAAAATGATTGATTCCCACTTTTTTACCACATTCTATTCCCGACAGGTCATTTAATCTACTTTCGTATAACTTACATTTATTATTTATACCCTTTTTCTTTAAATATTCCAACTGAGGTTTTGCTATATTTTTAAAATCTCCTGTGCCTAAAATGACTGAATTATAGCCACATTTATCTTGTCCTTTTATATCAATAATATAAGTTTCGCTGAGATGCAATAAAGTTACAGCCATGCGACTATTGTCAGAATACATAGCAGTATGACCAATATTCATCATTAGTAAACCAATTCTCCTCAGCGAATTTATTCTCTTCATTTCCTTCTCCTAAACCTTAACTTCCTTGACTTTTAAATCCACTTCTACGCCAGCAGAAAAAGATAAACCTGTAAGCATCTGCATCATAGTAGGAGTAAGATCATGTAAAACAATCAAACGCCTAGAAGTTCTCATTTCAAACTGTTCACGAGATTTTTTATCAACGTGAGGAGATCTATTAACAATAAATTTAGAATCTTTTCTTGGTAACGCAATCGGACCAGATAATTTTGCACTGGACCGCTTTAATTCATCAACAAATTTTCGAACACACTCTTCCAACAAAGAACAATCGAAAGCCTTAATGTTAATATATATATCTTGCTTCATCTTAGTTACTACACTCACTCAAAAATTTCAGAAACAACACCAGAACCAACAGTTCTACCGCCTTCTCTTATCGCAAAACGCAATCCCTTATCCATTGCTATCGGTACTTGCAATTCTACTTCCACACTCACATTATCTCCTGGCATTACCATCTCCTTCCCATCTAGCAATTTTATGCTCCCAGTTACATCTGTTGTCCTTAAATAAAACTGTGGCTGGTAATTCGCAAAAAATGGTGTATGCCTTCCTCCTTCCTCTTTCTTTAATATATAAACCTCCGCCTTAAACTTTCTATGCGGTGTTATCGTCCCCGGTTTTGCTAATACTTGCCCTCTCTCCACCTCTTCTCTTTTTGTTCCTCTCAGCAATATTCCTACATTGAGCCCTGCACTTCCCTTATCCAGTAACTTCTTAAACATTTCCACACCTGTGCATATCGTCTTTTGCGTCGCTTTCAGACCTATTATCTCTATCTCATCTCCTGTCTTTACCTCCCCCTTCTCTATTCTTCCTGTTACTACCGTTCCTCGCCCCGATATCGAAAATACATCCTCGATTGGCAATAAAAATGGTAAATCCACAGGCCTTGGTGGAACTGCCACATATTCATCTAATTTTTCCATCAATTTGTCTATTGATTTCTTTCCATATTCGCTGCTGTCATCCTCCAGCGCCTTGAGTGCTGAACCAACCACAACAGGCACTTCATCCCCTGGAAATCCGTATTTACTCAGTAATTCCCTCACTTCCATTTCTACTAAATCTATCATATCAGCATCAGCAACATCAGCTTTATTTATATACACCACGATATATCCAACACCCACCTGCTTCGCCAGCAATATATGCTCTCTCGTTTGTGGCATTGGCCCATCAACCCCCGACACTACCAATATCGCCGCATCCATCTGTGCTGCACCTACTATCATGTTCTTTACATAGTCAGCGTGTCCAGGACAATCAACGTGTGCATAATGCCTTTTTTCCGTCTGATACTCAACATGCGCTGTTGCTATCGTTATCCCCCTCTTCCTTTCTTCTGGCGCTTTATCTATCTGATCGTACGCTACAAAATTTCCATAATGCTTCGTTATCGCCGCTGTCAACGTTGTCTTCCCATGATCCACATGTCCTATTGTTCCCACATTTACATGCGGCTTTCCAAATGCTTCCACTACTGCTGTCATAATTTAAACTTTTCTACCTAAAATACAAATACATCAATAAATAATATGTTGATTTTATAAAAATACAACAAAAAAAAGAGCGGATAGTGGGAATCGAACCCACGTCACTAGCTTGGAAGGCTAGAGCTCTACCATTGAGCTATACCCGCACAATGGAGGAGGTAGGATTTGAACCTACGTACGCTCACGCGGACAGATTTACAGTCTGTTACCTTTAACCACTCGGTCACTCCTCCACAAAAATTTGTTAAGAGAACGCTATTTTAGTACCTTAACTTAAGCTTTTATTGTATTTAAATACTAAACACCTAAAATTAAAAAATCAAGCAATAAAACCTACCTTGATTAAAATCATGCAGATTTCATTTTATATAACACAATATTATCAATAAAATGCTTAAATAGATAATGCGAATCATGCGTACCTGGCGCTTCTTCTGGATGGTATTGCACAGAAAAGACTGGGTAATCCTTCATCATTATTCCCTCTACACTATTATCAAATAGAGAAATGTGAGTAATTTCAACATTACTTGGAAGAGAAGCTGAATCAACAACAAAACCATGATTTTGGCTAGTGATCTCAACTTTTCCACTACTTACATCATAAACTGGATGGTTACTCCCTCGGTGACCAATATCCATCTTAATGGTCTTTGCCCCCAAAGTAACCGCAAGTAATTGATGGCCCATACATATGCCAAAAATTGGTATTTTAGATTTTATAATAATGTCTATTTCTGAAACTACACTTTCTCCTATTTCTTGCGGATCACCAGGACCATTTGAAAGCACTATACCATCTGGATTCATACTCAACACTTTTTGAGCAAAACCTGTGCTTGGTCTGATTAATTCAACTGTACAACCAAGTTCTATTAAGCGTGAAACTATACTGATTTTTACGCCAAAATCAACGATTACAACCCTATATTTTGCATTAAGGTCTCTTTTAAAATTACTATGCAAGCTAACTTTATTGGTTATTTCTATCCCATTTACAGATTTGTATTCCTTCAATTTGTCTAACGCATGCGCCTTACTCGATGAGCATATCATTCCATTTTGAGATCCATGTTTTCTCAAATGTCTCGTTAAAGCTCTAGTATCAATTCCTGATATCCCAATCACGTTATTTTTCTCTAACCAATCATTTAAACTGATATATGAAGAAGGGTGGGACATAGAAGAAAGTTCACGCATAACCACACCACTTGCAAAAATTTTCTCTCCTTCATTATCCTTATGGTTTATTCCAACGTTACCAATATGAGGAAAAGTGAACGTTATAATTTGATCGGCAAAAGAAGGATCAGTTATAGTATGCTGATAACCGGTCATACCAGTGGTAAAACAGACCTCACCTATGCATTTGCCTTTTTTACCTACTGATTTTCCCCAAAAGCACTTGCCATCTTGTAAAATTAAAACTGCGTCCTGCACTTCATTATCTATTTAACTGATTCAAAACAGTATACAAGAATTTCAAATAATACGTAACTCTTTCTAAAACTCCAAATTTAACCACGAGGCAGCGAAGAACAATATGAAAAAAATTTTTAATGTGCCCTTTCATAAAATATGTTGACTATCTCCGTATTTTATATTAGATACAACTTAGTATTAGAAAATAGAGGGGTTATTATGTTTACAAGTGAGATCCAACCTAAAAACAAGTTACTAATTGCAGGAGCTGGCTTACTATTCTTTGCGATGGTGTTGCCATCATTTTTTCTCTTAGCAAAAATAGCCATAGGATTAGCTATGATCGCAATTGCAACAATCGCGGTAAAAACTGCCTCAAAAACAATATCAAACATTCTTGAAGAGAAGGAAGCAGGTCAAAATCAGGCAGCACAACAAACAACACAAAGTAAAATTATAAAACTAGCTATTGGATTAACATCTATACTTGTAGGAGGATTATCACTATTCATTATAGCACAAACTGGCTTAATTGCAGCATGTGCAGCTATAACTGCTTTAGCTCTACACGAATATGTTAAAAATCAAGAAATAGGAAAAGAGATAAATGATAAATTCGATAAGGTAGCTGACGATACAATCAAGTTTATTGTTAGCAGTGTTGAAAAACTTATTCCAACAAAGCCGCCAGGCATAACAGCCTAAACTGTCTCCGTTCAGGGCATAAGTGTTACAAGTAGCATTATATAAAGCGATTAATGGCATCCTCCTAATAATAGAATAATTGTATCTGTTCAGGGGCATCGCAAATATTGAAGCAAAAGTGGTCAGTGCTTACTATACGAATATTGTGATTTGAATCCACTAGGGAGGATGTCATCCCAGTGCCCAGACACTGGGATCCAGGAATTTTGATTAGAGATTAAATTGGTGAGTATAAAAGTAGCTAATCCTACGTTAAAATACAACGTTTTTAATGGGACTGTGTAAAAGGGCTGGATTCCAGTGTCAAGCACTGGAATGACAGCTTTGTGTTTGAGGCAAAACCTGCTATAACATTTCTTCGCAAACAAATGTTCGTACAGTTATGTATCAGCTACTTTCATGACACCATTTGTTGTAAACTCACTTTTTCTTGATTTTTGGTTTATCTTGTCTACCTTCCTTGCTGCTTTCCGGACGGATGCTCTACAGTTATTTCCTCATCAATAGCTGAGCGAGGTGCACCGGAACCAGGTACAACAATATTTTCGTGCGATTGCGTACTCTTCTTTTCCTCACATGGTGTTTGCTTAATGAAATGTGCTGCTAAAACTTCATGTAAAGCTTTACCTTTTACAAGCACAGCCTCGTTTTGCTTAGCTAACTCTAAAATTTTCTTTGGTTCAACATTTTCACCATTAATAGTTGATTTTTTAATACTAACTTGACCTAAATTTATATTTAGAACAACAGTACAGTTAAGGTCTTTTCCAGATTCATCTTTTGCACCCCAACTAATTTCGATGTCACATATTGCAAATTCTGTAAAGGAGTAGTTCCTCTGTTGTTTCTCATTCTTCTCAATTGTTACTATTCTTTTATCATTACTATATATTTTTACTCTTTGTATCTCATTTTTAATTGTTTCCATCCTTTTAGTCTTTTCGCTAAAAAGACGACTAGTTTCTAAACTCTGTCCAGGTTTAGTAATGTTGATATTAAGATGGTCATAATGATTAAGAAGACGGTTTGCATATGGACATGGCACATAACACCCATCAAAGAAAGCAATTGCACTACCAGTTTTTAGAAATTCTTGTCCATCGCTCATTCCTTCACCAATTCGAATAAGATATCTACCCAACCTCTTTTTAAAATTTTCTTTTAACTCCTCCTGATCTTTAGAAGTAAGCTTCTTATCCAATATACCCATTATTTCTTTTCGCTTACTCAATACCACATAATTGAAAAGGAAAATATCATCCTCTCGATAATAATTCGCTATCTTGTCAAATGGATCTTCCGGCCAACCGTTATTATAATTTACGGAATCAGAAGAATCTTCACACTTATTATCCTTAAAATCAAAATTCAATCTTTCAAAATCTGATAATACTTTTTCTGGCCTATCTTCAAAAGACCGAAGTCCATCTTGAAGTTCTTTTCCATAACTCATTCCTTTGTCAATTTGAAGAACATATTGACCATATTTCTTTCTAAACTCCTCCTGTTCTTCGAGGAGAGGAAGATTCCTATCTAATATATCGATTATTTCTTTCCGCTTATTCAATATCACGTAATTAAAGAGGGAACTCTTCCCCTTCTTTTCATAATCGTCTGCTATTTTGTCAAAACACTTATTATCCTTAAACTCCAATTCCTCAAAATCTGAGAGCACACTTTGTACCTGAGTCTCATCGAATTGAAGATTTGCTTGAGGAGATAGAAGAGTCAACTTTTCTTCACTTTCCTTGGTACTCGAATTTTTGTACAAACCATTAAATAGATTTATAATACTAGAAAACATTTCACACCTCTATTGTTATAAGTAAACTTGATTATATCTTAATGCTAAATGTTGTAAAGCTAAAATTAGAAACTAAAAAAGCTAACATAAGTTCTGCATTGTTTGCAGCTTTATCAGCCTATTAGGCAGAATTATTAAAGAATTAGTTGAATAGGTATTATGATTCAATTTAACTCCATCCACAAGTTCTCCGCTTGTTACTCCAGTTGCAATGAACACTGATTCACCTCTTGCCATATCTTTTACGGCGTAGACTTTTTCTGGGTCATCAATATTTAAATTTTTTGCTCTTTCTCTTAACTGATCCGTATCAAGTACTAATCTTCCCTCCATCTGTCCGTCGATAGAGCTTAGCGCTGCAGCCGCAAGCACTCCCTCTGGTGCTCCTCCTATACCGATATACATATCATGATTGCCATTTACTAGTGAAACTATGGCCGCAACATCACCATCATCTATTAGTTTAATTTTTGCTCCTAATTTCCTGATTTTCTCTATTAATTCACCATGCCTTTCACGTTTAAGTACAGTTACCACGAGATCATTCACTTTGCATTTTTTTGCCTTGGCTAAATTGTCTAGATTCTTTTCAATGCTATTTTTTAGTGAGACTACACCCTCTGGAAGATTTTTTCCTACTACTATCTTTTCCATATAAACATCAGGTGCATGTAAAAAATTACCTTTTTTCGTTGCAGCAAGAACGGACATTGCCCCTGATTTGTAATGAGCACAAATCGTAGTGCCTTCAAGTGGGTCAACAGCAATGTCAATCTCAGGACCATTTCCAGTGCCAACCTTCTCGCCAATATATAGCATCGGCGCTTCATCTCTCTCACCTTCACCAATTACGATAGTACCATTTATTTCCATTGAATTTAATACTGTACGCATTGCATCAACTGCAACCTGATCAGCCTTTTTTTCATCGCCGAAGCCTGCTAGTTTATATGCAGCAAGCGCCGCAGCTTCGGTCACTTTAACTAATTTATAGGCTAAATCTTCCATCATTTGCTTTAAGAACTATATTCAATATATATCATGCTGCTTGAAACTGCAATATGCCTTGACTGGTTGTGGGAAAGTTGCTATAATAAACTAACATATAGTAGTAGGGTTAGTTATGATATATAGTAATGATGATATTAGAGAGTTGTATCTAAATATAAATGAGACTGTAAAACAGAAGCCTCAAGCAAGTCTTGAAGAATTAAGTAAAGAGCTAAATGCAAGAATTGATCTAAAGCAAAAATTTCATAATGGCTGTGTGTTGGGAGATTTACTATTAGCACTTGCAATTGAAAAAAGTAATCTAGATTTTATAAAATTTCTCTTTAAAAATGAGCTAAAAATTATTAGTATCATTTCCCAACAAGAAGAAACATGCCATATTCCCAAAACTATAAATGGTCAATCTATATTAAATTATGCTGTCCATTTTGGTAATACCGAAATTTTAGATCTACTCTTACAAAATGTTAACGCAGAACAATTAAAGAGTAATGCGTTAGATAAGGCTATAGACAAAAACAATGAAAAACTTGTTACGTTACTCGTGTCAGCGATAGAGGAGAAACAAGAAAAGCAAAAAATATCTAATGAGGAAATTAAAGTAGGATCTGGCAGTAATAGTAATGCCACTAGTAAATCTATAGCAACATCAACAAAAAAAACAAATCCAACTACTGTACCAAATAGTGGTAACGGTAGGAGTGTTATTAATAAACCAGTATCTCCTGTAGTATCAACAAACGCCGGCACATCCGCTATGTCAAGCGGTAATGATAAGTCTAGTAATATAAGAACTCACGGCGATGGTCTATCAAATCATACTATTACACCAAATAGTGGTAACGGTCAGCATCATAATAACAAAAATGAAACGCCTGTAGTAACAGTGCCTTCTATATTAACAAAGAAGACAAATACCAATCAAACTGTTACACCAAATAGTGGTAACGGTCAGCATCATAATAACGAAAATAAAACGCCTGTAGTAACAGGGATTGACCAAACTGCCACACCAATAATGGTAATAAAGCTAACGGCTTTGTAGATGCTCAATTTTCTATGCCAAATGAACAAGAAACTAAATATAAAGAGAGCAAAAAGGATTTTTACACCTCATTGACAAAAGATGTTGTTGGAGTTGTTATTACAGGATTATTCATTACTGCTGCTGTGATGGTTCCATTTGTAGCTGGTGCAGTAGTTTGCAGTGTCATAGCTGCTTTGATTGCAATATATACCGGGTTGCATGTAAAAAATTCTACATTACCAAGTTATAGGGAGATGAGAGAGAATGAAGTTGAACATGTAACAGGATGTCATCCCAGTGCCCAGACACTGGGATCCAAAAGGCCATAATAAAAACTAGATTCCAGCGTCACGCGCTGGAATGACACCCTCTGGTGGGCTCAAACCATATGAGTAGCCAACACTGCCACTATACTTACCTAGCAAATTTAGATCTAACACTAAACTGTGCTGCCACTAACTTTGCAACCGGTACTCTATAGGGTGAGCATGAAACGTAATCCACCCCTGATTCGATGAGAAACTCTATGGATTTTGGATCTGCTCCATGCTCTCCACATATACCCAGTTTTATTTCTTTTCGGGTTTTTTTGCCTCTTTCAATGGCTATCTTGATTAACTCCCCTACCCCTTCGATGTCCAGCACTTCAAATGGGTCGTTTCCGAATATGTTGCTTTCCTTATAAGAATCGAGGAAATTAACTGAATCATCTCTTGAAAGTCCCATGGTTGTTTGCGTTAAATCATTAGTGCCAAAACTAAAAAACTCTGCATGTTTTGCTAACTTATCAGCAATCAGTGCCGCTCGTGGCAGTTCTATCATCGTTCCAATTGAATAAGCCTTGTCTGATGTCATTCCAGCGCGTGACGCTGGAATCCGCTTCTTGATCCTAGCTGAGATGACAGAAAATTCTTTCTTCACTAGCTCGCATATCAGAACAAACTCTTTCTCACTCATGATAAAAGGAATCATGATTTCAGGCTTAACTTCTACCTTTTTCTCTTCCTTCAGCTCATTTGCAGCACTAAGTATTGCCCTGATTTGCATGCTATATATTTCAGGATGAGAAATGGCAAGTCTACAACCTCGATGGCCAAGCATTGGGTTCTTTTCTGATAACTGTGCTATTTTATTTTTTACTGATTCAACTGACTTACTAAGCGATTTGGCGATTTTTTCTATAGTAGACTGATTATTGGGTAAAAATTCATGCAAAGGTGGATCAAGCAAACGTATAGTGACTTCCCTGCCCTCCATAATAGAAAATATTTCTTTGAAATCAGACTTTTGCATTTCTTCCAGTTTAATGAGCGCATTTGCCCTTTCATTTTCATCGTCAGCTATTATCAACTTTTGAATGAATTCGATTCTATCACTAGCGAAAAACATATGTTCTGTGCGACATAAGCCTATACCTTCTGCACCGAATTCTTTTGCAATTTTTGCATCTTTTGGAGTATCAGCGTTCGCTCTCACTTTGATCGTTTTGATTTCATCTATCCAGTTGATTATCGTTTTGAATTCTTGCGATAATTCAGGCGAAATTGTAGGAAGAATGCCAAGCATAACCTCCCCTGTTCCTCCGTTGATGGTAATTGGTTCACCTTTATTTACTTTTGTATCCCCTACAGAAAAGAAAATTCCATCTTTATCGATATAAAGTCCACTTACACTGCAAATGCATGGCTTACCCATTCCACGGGTTACAACAGCAGCATGCGAGGTCATCCCTCCCCGTGCTGTTACTATGCCACTTGCAGCATTCATTCCATTAATATCTTCAGGACTCGTTTCTGACCTTACTAAAATCACTTTTTTGCCCTGCTCTGTAGCTTTTTCAGCATCACTTGCACTAAACACTACATATCCAGAAGCAACCCCTGGAGAAGCCGGCAGCCCCTTCCCTATTACTTTTTGATCGCTCTTAACGTCAAGAACTGGATGCAATAAATTGTCAAAAGTTTTTGGATCAATTCTCAATATTCCTTCTTCTTTTGTAATCGTTCCTTCGTTTACCATATCAACTATTATGCGAATAGCAGCTTCAGCCGTGCGCTTGCCAGACCTAGTTTGCAAAATCCATAACTTACCGTCCTGCACAGTAAATTCGATATCCTGCATGTCTTTATAATGCCTTTCAAGTTTTTCACATACCACGCATAATTCTCGGTAGACACTTGGCAGCAACTTCTCCATGGTGTTTTTTTGCTCTCCGTCAATTGGCATAGGAGTATAAACACCAGAAACCACATCCTCACCCTGAGCATTAACCAAAAACTCACCAAAAAGCTTTTTTTCTCCAGTTGAAGGATTTCGTGTAAATATCACACCAGTTGCAGAATTATCATTTAAATTACCAAAAACCATTGCTTGCACGTTGACCGCTGTTCCAAGGTTTTCAGGAATATTATGTATTCTTCTATAGGAAACAGCCCTATCATTTTTCCAAGAGGCAAATACTGCATTAACTGAGTTTAACAATTGCTCTTCAACGTTCTGCGGGAAATGTTTCTCAGTTTTTTCATATACTATCTTTTTAAAATCGTTAACAATTCTCTTTAAAACATCAACATCAAGATCAGCTAAGCTTTTTGCTCCACTCTTTTGCTGCTCATTATCAACAACATCTTGAAATAGGTGATGATCAAGCTGTAGTACAACATTGGAGTACATCATGATGAAACGGCAGTAGCTATCGTAAGCAAAACGTTCGCCACTTTTTTTTGCAAGCCCAACAACGGTTTCATCATTTAGACCAACATTTAAAATAGTATCAAGCATGCCCGGCATTGAACTAACACTACCAGAGCGTATTGAAACTAATAAGGGGTTATTTAAATCCCCAAACTTACAACCGATGTCATTTTCGAGCATCGCCATGTAGTTTTTGATTTCACTACATATGTCATTCCAGTGCGTGACCACATTTTTTTCTGGATCCGAGTAGTCAGCTACTTGGATGACAGAAGATCTATTGTCTTGATAATAGACTTTGCAAGCAGAGGTGGAAATTGTGAAACCAGGTGGAACAGAAATGCCAACATTGCACATTTCTGCTAAATTTGCCCCCTTTCCTCCCAGCAGATTTTTCATTTCTGCATTGCCTTCGCATTTACCCTGGCTAAAGTAATGTATTAACTTTTCCCCCATCATTTTCTCCGGATTTTCACTGATAAACACATTGTACATATAGTTCCAATAAACCTGTGAAGACTTGAAACCTTAGGATAATAAATTTTACAAAATTTGGCAACAACGTTCCTTACAACAACATCAGTAAAGTTAACAAAAAAGATGACAAATTATTGAATTATTATCAATAAGAATATATAATATAAAGATACATTTAAAAATTTTTTTATGGCTCTTTCTAAGTTTCTCGACCCCAAGAATGATGTTGCGTTCCGGCGTATTTTTGGTACTGAAAAAAATAAAGACATCCTCATTCACTTTCTCAATGATATTTTGGGGTTCACTGGCAAAGATGAAATAAAAGAAATAGAATTCCTCAGCACTATTCAAGATGCTGAAATTGCCTCTAAAAAACAAAGTATCGTTGATGTTCTTTGCAGGGATGAAAATGGGGTGCAAGTAATAGTCGAAATGCAAGTTGCCAAAACTAAAGGCTTTGAAAAACGCGCTCAATATTACGCTGCTAAAGCTTATTCAAGGCAAGCTGATAAAGGTGATCAATATCAGGATCTTAAAGAAATCATTTTTATAGCTATTGCTGATTGTATTCTCTTTCCTAATAAATCTGAGTATAAGTCAGATCATGTAATGTTAGACAAAGATAGCTATGAACATGATTTAAAAGATTTTTATTTTACATTTATCGAGTTACCAAAATTTCCTAAAACTAAAGAAGACCAATTGGAGAGTATAGTTGAAAAATGGATCTATTATTTTAAATATGCAGATGAAACTAGCGAAGAAGAATTGGAAAAGATAATAGGTAGTGATGTAATAATTAAAAAGGCATATGAAGAACTAAATAGATTCAACTGGTCAGAGAAAGAATTTATTGCCTACGAACAGGAAATAAAACGTATTCGTGATGAACGGGCTGTTCTTGAACAAAAACTTGATGATGCTAAAAAGGAAGGAAAAATTGAAATTGCAAAAACAATGCTGGCTAATAATGTTGATGTCACCACTATTGTTAAGTTTACTGGCCTCTCCATGAGTGAGATCAAAGAATTGCAGAATTAAGTGGACCCGCAAACGGTTACACGAAATAATGCTGCAGCCTGACCAGGTGATAAGTACATTTAGCCTATTTATCTTTATACTTTCATGCCAATTTTATAAATCAAATTTATTTCTGTGAGTAGCTACAATTTAAAGACCTTGCTTCATCAATGTAATGGAACAAAACCTTTTTAGTAAGTTCAAAACCTTCTAAAGTCTCTCCTTCGCATCTTGCTGTAATGCAGTTTTGCGTATTTGATACCCTAAGAAGCCACCAACCTTTATTATCGGTTACCTTAACACCATCAAGATCTGAAAATACAATATTTTGCTGCTCCAGTGTTTTCTTTATTGATTCAATTATTTGAAACTTTTTCTCATCTTTCACTACAATCTTCACTTCATGAGTGATATATAACTTCGGTAAATCCTCAATCACCTGAGATAGGCTTTGGTTTTTCTTAAGCAAAATGTCAACTGCTTTAACAGCAGAATATAGCCCATCATCAAAACTTAGCTCAGAAAAGAAGAAGTGCCCGCTTAATTCACCAGCAAACTTTGCCTCTTCCTCTACCATCTTCTTCTTAACTAGTGAATGTCCAGTAGCACAGGTGATAACTTGCCCTCCTAACTTGCTAACAAAATCATGCACTTTCATACTCATTTTTACGTTAGCAATAACTTTGCTTTCTGGATATTCCTCCAACACTTCACGTGCAAAAATTATAAATAAATGGTCATTGGAAACAACACTGCCTTTATCATCAATTAAGCGCACCCTATCACTATCACCATCTAGCGCAATGCCAAGATCACATCCATATTCCTTCACAATGTCAATTAATTGAGCAAGATTTTTTTCCTCTATGGGATCTGGATCATGCAGTGGAAATGCCCCATCTATAGAGTTATTGGTTACGATATGCGTATGACCGGGCAAGATCTTTTCAATATACCTTATGATTCCACTTGCTGGACTATTTCCACAATCCCAGGCTATTTTTAACTTTTGTGTATTATTGTTCTTTACCGCACTTTTCAATATGCTAATGTACTCACTATATATATTTATGTTAATTAAGCTTCCAATTCTTGTGCTGTTTTTAATTGGACTGCTTATAATTTCCTTTATCTCTTGATCTGAGAAGACTTTTTTATTACTAAAAAATTTAAAGCCATTATATTCGCTGGGGTTATGAGAGGCAGTTATTATGATACCAAGATCCGCCTGTGTGATTTGTGTTGCAGCGTAAAGCATAGGTGAAGAGCATAGTCCAACGCGTATAACATTTGCACCGGATAAAGTTAAGCCCCTAATTAATTCTCTTTCTATACCTGGTGAATCTATTCTACTATCGTAGCCGACACAAACATTAGCTACGGTTTGGCCAAACTTTCTGCCTATTTCGTACCCATCATTAATCTGCAAATCTTTGCCTATTATACCTCTAATATCGTATTTTCTTATAATGGTATTGTCCATACTGTACTTCTTGAAGTGACTACTATATAACATTTTAGCCAAATGCTCAAGTTTATTTATCCAACAATTAGTTGACTTTTTAAAGAAATCTGTTAATATTATAGTATATTTTTTAAAATGTAAAATTATGCCACAGGAAAACGAAAATGTATTGATAGCTGAAAGTCAAAGTTTAGATGTAGATGAACAGAAGAAAAATGATATTTTAAGTGTCATTGAATCTTGCAACGATCTTCAGGATTTTATAAAAAAACTAAAGGAAGAAAATCTCATCTGGTACTTTATTGGTCCTTTACGCAAAGATGAGAACATTACAGGACAGATAAATTTAAAGTGGGAAAAGGAGTTCCAAAAATTTGAGCAATCAATAGACGCAACGCATAAAGAACTTAAGTCGTCTCTGCCTGGTCAAAATTTCTTAGCGTATTCAACAAAAGATAATGACTTCAAAATTAGATTTGAAAATGAAGAAAAACCAATAGAAATTAGCAATATTTTAAGGGCCAGCAGTGAAGGTAAGGTTTATAACATATCTTTAGGGAAAGATAGTCAAATAACTGCAACCAAAAAAGGCAGCGAAAGGCACTATGATTTTACTGGTTCAAGCTCATGTGAAATGACCATTAATTGGCAGGCTAAGGATTCTGAAGGTAACAGCATAGACTGTAGCATGACCGTAAAATTGGATTCTGGTGGTATACAGAGTGTTATTGGTGAGCCAAAATTTGGAGGAATAACGAGTTCAGAAGAAGTATTAAAGTTAGTCGGACAAAATAAAGAAGTTTTTATCAACGGAAAAACTCTGTATCAAGCTTTTACTGGCATGTCCAGGAGTGTAGATGATCAGCAAGTACCAGCAGAGGAAATATTTACAAAAGATCCACATATATCACCACAGTCACCTACACCGAGCAGCAGTGGGTATTTCTCTCCTAGCACACCTTCTTCTCGTAGAAGTTCTTTTTCTGTTGAAAGCAAGATTGATGATGAAGAGTTCGAAATCACTGATGAATACATTGACGATGACTACGATGAACAAGAAATACACAAAGATTATGAGAAAAAGTATGAACAAGAAAGATTAAAAGGTGTAGATGAGGCTATAAATGAAATTAACAAACTTGCAGAGCAGCGTGACAATCTAAGCTTAGAACGTGACTCCTTAAAATCCACACTTGCGGAACTCGAAGAGAGTTATAAAGAAAAGGAAGACATGTTACAAGAAGAGTTGAAGTCTGTCAAAGAAAGTCTAGAGCAACTGCAGAACATATTACAGCAGGAAAAAGGTCAGGCAACTCAAACTGAAGTTGAATATGAAAGTAGAGGAACAAGCATGCAGCAGCAAGACCAAGGTATACAAGCTGTAAACAACAACTCAAGCAGAATAGCTAGTGGGTTAAGACAAGAAAACAAAAAATTGACTAGAGACAAACTAACTATATCTGAACAATTAAAACAAAAAATAAGAGAGATTGACGAGTTAAAGAAAAATTTAAAGCAATTACAAGAAGAAAATAAACAACTCAAACAAGAAGTTACTAAAAATGCAGGAATTGATGCATCATCTTCAACAGGTCAAAAAGAAGCTAAAGAAACAGAAGTTATACCGCAAAACATTATGGATTGGCCTGTTCCAATTCCAGATGATAAACCGGAAGAGCAGAAAACTCCATTAGAGCCAATCAAGGTAAATACAGAATTATCAGATCCAAAATCAATCTCCGCTGAGGGTCCGGAAAAATCTCCTCCTCTTTCAAAATGATGAGTTTTGCTTCTATAGCTGACCCAAGCAACACGTCATCCCGCGATTTATTCGCGTTATCTCAGCCGCTAACACGTAGCGGGATACTTAACCGTCATACCGTGATTTATTCACAGTATCTCTTAGCCACTAACAAGCAGCGGGATGACAGCAATCCTACGTCATGCCGCCGCGGTATCTCTAGATCCCGCTAACTAGTAGCGGAATGACGAATTTTTGTTTTTCAAATTATAGCTAAACATACTGTAATTGCTATTGAATGATGGAGAGACATACTCCATTATTTTAGCACGAAGTAACAAATTCAATGAATTGGTTCTTCAAAAATAATTTAAACTTTTACAGTAGGTCATGAAATATTATAGCGATCTCATTAAAAGAAACTTTTATAAGTATCGTTGATGAGAAAGGAAAAGTTGTTAAGGAAGAAGTTGTTGCAAGCGAAAGTAAGGCAATAGCAGATTAGCCAAGGCAAAAAATACGAACCCATAGGAATAGAAAGTGGATAGTTGTCAATATCAATGTGCAAAGAGTTAAGGAGTTTTGGATTACCAGTAATTTGTGTAGATGCAAGGCATATGGCAGCAGCGTTGTCTGCAAGAATCAATAAGAATGATAAAAACGATGCGAGGGGTATAGCGCAGATGATGAGAAGTGTTAGTAAAATCAGTTGTCAAATTAAAATAGCGCTTGGAAGCAGAAGACAGCTAATGTGTAGCAAACAGCAGGTTATTGGAACAATAAGAGGGTTGTTGAAGATACATGGTCGATAAAGGATCAAAATTTGAAACTTTCGCTTTAAGAATACAAGAGGCAATAAATAATTTGGATGAAATCAGTAGGAGTTCAATTGAAGCGTTAGTTTGTAGTTTGGAAGCAATAGAAAAGTCATTAAGAAAGCTTGACAAAATGCTTTCAGAACAAGGTGAAAAAGACGATGATTGTAAATTGTTAACTACTGTTCCAGGAGTGGGGATTATAGTAGCAATGACGTATAAAGCTGCAATTGATAACCCACATAGGTTTGAGAAATCTGATACAGTTGGAGCATATATAGGGTTGACACCAAGGCAATATTCTTCTGGAGAAGTTGATCGGCATGGCAGCATATCAAAGATGGGACCAGCGGAATGTAGAAGTATGTTATATGAAGCTGCACAAACAATGCTTACAGTTACCAAGAGGACATTTAAATTAAAAAACTGGGGTTGCGAAGAAAAAAGGAATGAAAAAAGCAATTGTAGCAGTAGCAAGAAAATTAGCTGTAATTATGCATAGGATGTTGGTTGATAAAACAGAATTTTATTATCAATAAACATCAAAAGAGCATAGGACAATAATTTTATTGAAAATAAAGATAGCAATGCCGATGGAAGGGACAAGCAAGAACTTAGTTAGACTTCGTGGTAAATATGTTGCCGTCCACTTCCGCCTAACAAGTATAATGCGGCTTGACAAATTTATTGTCATCTCAGACCGCGGAGAGAACCATATGCTACTTTTAACTTATGTAAAATTACCAAGGATTATGGAGAAGATATGCTGTTTTGATTTGTGTGAAAATTATTGTTGACTTATGTGCAATTAGAGAACCTAAGTCACTTTAGCTATAATTCAGAATTGAGAGCTTTTAATAACTCTCTAACTCCCACTTAGGTCTTGGTGCAAAATTGAGAGAATCTATATAGCTTTTCTGTAACATTTCAATTCCTGCCCATCCAACCATTATTGCATTATCTGTACATAGGTTGTTGGGAGGAAAAAATATGTTTAAGTTTATGTGTTGTTTTAATTTTTCTCTCAAGAAATTATTTGCTGCAACTCCGCCGGTAATCACAAAGTCATTGATTTTGATATTTAAAGATTCGGCCATAATAATCGCATTACTAACCCTGTCCAGCAGTATGTCACTAATACACTCTTGAAACGAAGCACATACATCACACACATCTTGCTCGCTCATTTTAAGTTCTTGCACTAAGTTTTTTACTGCTGTTTTAATTCCAGAAAACGAAAAGTTACATCCAGAACGTTTTATCATTGCCCTTGGCAATTTAAATCTTGCACCATTGCCTTTTTTAGCTAACTTTTCAATTAATGGCCCTCCGGGATAGCTTAAACCCAGCATCTTAGCAACTTTATCAAATGCTTCTCCTAGTGAATCATCGAGCGTTTCTCCAAGTTTAATGTATTTACCTACATCCTGTGCAATTAAAAATTGACAGTGACCACCTGATATTAGTAGGACTAAAAATGGAAATTTTACCTCATGCAGTAACCTAATAACCAATGCATGCGCTTCTAAGTGATTCACTGCAATGAACGGTTTTTGTGCTACATGCGCAATTGCTTTAGCCATCATTGTACCAACTATTAATCCACCTATGAGTCCTGGTCCTGATGTTGCTGCAATTGCATTGAGGTCACAAAAGTTAAGGTTAGATTTTTCCACGGCGCTTTTTATTAGACCACTTAAATGCTTCATATGAGCACGTGAAGCTATTTCAGGGATCACCCCACCACGTTTTTTGTGTTCTGCTTGGGAGAGAATTTCGTGAGCAAGGACTTGCTTGTCACTATTTACAATCGCTACTGCAGTTTCGTCGCAGCTTGTTTCAACAGCTAAAATGGTTTTCATGTATATTTAGTTACTGTATTACCAAAACTATACTTTGAAACGCTGTAGAAGTTAACTGCAAAGTTAACTTCTATAGCTAAAAGATTTACCGACAACCGTCATTCCGCTACGTGTTAGCTGATGAGATACCGCGCACAACTGTACGAACATTCATTCTTAAAGGTAAACTGCACAGCAAATGGTGTCATTCCAGTGCTTGACACTGGAATCCAGCCTTGCCGTAATCTCATCAAGAACGTTGTGTTTTAACATAAGATCAGCCACTTTTATGCTCACCAACTTAGTGCCCAATCCAAATTCCTGGATTCCAGTGTCAAGCACTGGAATGACACCATCTACTACTCAAATTACCTGCAAATTGCAATGTTCGTACACCAAAAGAATGAATCACGGTATGACGGTTCGCGGCGGTATGACGTCTGGCCTGCACTATAAGCTAATCATCATCTCCAAATATAGAGCTAATTTTTTTGCCCCCAGGAGAAAATTTATTAGTCCAACTGCTTTGCACTTTGGTTACGTCTTTAGTGGCAGTTTTATTGCTGTATTCCTTGATTTCCTTATCTATTCTCTCCATCATTTGTGAATCAAGGTAGCTCTTTTTCCATTGGCCAGTAGCAAGGAACACTTTGTTTAAGTCTTGAGTGCGGATTAAGTATTCTTTATCTTTAGGGTAAACCTCCTGCGCCCAAGCAAATAGCTCAAAATAGCGTGCAAATAATTCAGATGCGCGTGATTTTGCAGTTTGATAAGCCTGTATCTCCTTAAATATAACTTGGCCGATAATTTTCTGCACAAGAATATTTGCTTGCTTTAGGTTCTGCTCAATATCCTGGTAAACTTTATGGAGGAATTCCTGCTCCAAATTTAAGTTCAGTTCATTTTCAACCATGTGTGAAAGTTCATGCACTATAATGTATGGGTTTGACTTCCTCAGTACAATAACATATCTATTTACACTGGAAGACCTGATTATCTTACACACTCCCTCTTCCATATCCACTAATCCCTCTTGGTATATTTCAAATGAGAGCCTATTTTGCTTTATTAGTGATAAAGTGAGGTTTAATGTGTTTCTAAACTTCTCAAATTGATAGAGATATTCGACATACCGTATTGCATTTTCACTGCTTCCTACTTGAGTTGCTTGTTTTATTAAATTCCTGATTAGCATACCTTATTATTAAAGGAATTTTTTTTATACTCAAGAATTGATTGGCTACAAAGTGTTTTTAGGAAGCCTGATTGCATAGCTAAAGTAATTCATGTTTACTGATAACCGTCATACCGCTGCTTGTCAGCGGGATCTATGGTGAGATACCGCGAATGAATCCATAGCTGTACGAACATTCATTTTTGAAGGTAAATTGCACAGCAAATGGTGTCATTCCAGTGCTCTTTTTTTGTCATCCCAGTCTGGGATCTATTTTGCATGTAACTCCAATTGTGTTTTGGCATAAAACGCGACACGTATTAGACTTATTTGCAAGCAAAGCTTGCTAGATCCAAGTAGTCAGGGCACTGGAATGACACCATAGGGGCACTGCCGTCATAAAGGAACCAGTGTCAGCTACTTGGATGACAGCTAGCCTAACAACCGTCATCCCGCTGCTTGTTAGCGGGATCTAGAGATACCGCGGGGTTGTAAAGTAATTTTTTACATCTAATGCTCGGCCAGTGCCTGCATGATACCACGTATTATCTATACCAAGGAGTTCTGCTTGTAGATATTATACCAACAATCCACTATTTTTTTTATGTCTTGTGGTTTAGTTTCTGGACCTATACTGATTCTAATTGAACACTCTGCTTGCTCTTTTGTTGCCCCCATTGCAAGCAAAACATGGGAAGGCTCAACTTTTCCAGAAGAACATGCGGAGCCATTACTAACTGCAATATAATTCAAGTCAAAATGCATGAGCTGCACATCACTCTTTACTCCTGGCATATAAATAAAACTTGTGTTTGGCAGCCTCTTAGAGTTTTTACCGAAGATTCTTATGTCACTGGCAAGATTTAATAATTCACACTCTAATTGATCGCGTAGCTCCTTTACTTCATCCATTTTTGATAGAAGGTCTGGAATATTTTGCAGTGCAGCAGAAAGGCCTGCAATCGCAACAATATTTTCCGTACCACCACGAAATCCCTTCTCTTGTCCACCACCTATTATAATAGGTTCTATCGCAAGTTCTTTATTGAATATTAAAACTCCACTGCCTGCTATACCGCCAAATTTATGGGCGGATAAAGTGAGTAAATCCACTCCTAGATCTTCCATATTAACTTTAATTTTTCCAACACTTTGAGCAGTGTCAGTGTGGCAAATTGCTCCAAATTTGTGTGCTATTTCAGCTATTTCCTTAACAGGCTGAATAACTCCGGTTTCGTTATTTGCCATCATAACTGAAACTATTGCTTTGTTTCCTTTAAGTTCGCTTAGAATTTTTTCTAGCTCTAAAAAGTCAACAATGCCCTCCTGATTAACAGGTATTATATATGGATTACATGCAGAATTAAGAATTGAAGGATGCTCTATAGCTGAAATTATATGCAGGTAGCCTGCTATTCCTCTCATAACAAGGTTATTCGCTTCAGTTGCACCAGACGTAAAAACTATTTCTTTATCACTTGAAACGCCAATAGCACCACGTACGTTATCTCTTGCATCCTGAAGAATCTTCCTCGCTTCTTGTCCTCTCTTATGTAGTGATGATGGATTGAGCGTTTGTTTTGACAAGACCTCAAATATACTTTTTTTTACATTTTCACTAATTGGAGCAGTTGCATTGTAATCAGCATATACGCAACCACTATTTTCTAAAGAGAATGGATTCATCTGTCACTTAAATAAGTTTACCATCAACTATAGCCATAACTATGTACGTTAGCTTTAACACGATAAAAAATTTATTGCAAAAACAGCGAAATTAATACATAATTAATAACTCACGTCATCAATACCTGTCAAGCGGGTTCTTATTAGGAGTTACCATGGTTGAAGTTTTTTTAAATAATGCAACAAGAAAGATAGAAGGTGAATACCACCAAAGCAAAGATGCCAACGCGCCGGTTGTGCTGGTTTTACATCATCATCCTCAATATGGTGGTAATATGGATAGTAAAATTGTACATAGTACATATACGTCTTTTATCGATAACAATTTTTCTGCATTGAAAATTAACTTTCGTGGTGTGGGAAAATCTACCGGAACTTTTGATAAGGGTATAGGAGAATTAACTGACGCTGCGGTAGCCATTGATTGGCTTCAGGAACATAATCCTAGCAATGTTCCAATTTGGATCGCTGGTTTTTCTTTTGGAGCATGGGTGGCTATGCAGCTAACAATGCGCCGCCCTGAGATAGTGGGTTTTATTGCTCTTTCTCTTCCGGTAACTAAGTACGATTTTTCTTTTCTTTCTCCCTGTCCAGTTTCTGGGCTTATAATACAAAGCAGTAATGATACAATCTCAGAAGAAAGCGATGTAACAGACTTAGCAAAAAGGTTGATAAATTCAGTAAGAAGTGATCACATGAAATACCATATAATAGATGATACTAATCACTTTCTAAAGGATAAAGAAGAGGAAGTGACTCAAATCGTGGACAATTATATAAAACTGCGCTTGAATAGTGCAACTATTTCTTTTCAAAAGGTCAAAAAAGAGGTAAGGGTAAAAGAATATGCCTAATCTTTACAAATAAGAGAAATGAGTGTAGTAATATAAATAAAAGGGTTTTGTTATGTTTAAAAAGCTATTATTTTTTGTTTTAGCTGTGTTTATGTTATCGGGGTGTTTCCTAAGTAAACAGCGTAAGTTAAAAAGTCCATGTATAAAAAGCAATGAAAGCATTTCATGCGAGTTATACTCTGTTAATGATCATTGGTTAGATAAGTATAGGGCATAGAAATTGTGCTATTTTTCCTATTCACAACTTCACTAATGATCGATCTCTCAATTGGAAAATGCAGTCTGCCTTTTCTGCAAGGAAATGATTGTGTGTTACTATAAGCATAGAGCTGTTATTTTCCTTTACGTATGAATGTAGCAGTAAAAACACCTTAAAAGAATTTGTTGGATCTAAATTTCCTGTTGGCTCATCTGCAAGTAAAAGCTTTGGAGAATTTACAATGCTTCTTGCAATTGCAACTCTCTGCCTTTCCCCACCTGAAACTTCAGATATCATACTACTTGCTTTGTTTTCCAGACCAAATTTTTCCAATGTTGCTTGCGAATTTTTTTTTGCTTCAGCTTTGCTTTTTCCTGCAATGAGTTGAGGAAGCATAATATTTTCCAACACCGATAACTCTTGTAACAAATAGTGAAATTGATAAACAAAACTAAGAAAATTTCTTCTTACATGAGTTTTATGCTTATTACTGGCTTGTGTGCAATTTATTCCATCTATCGTAACTATACCTGAAGTTGGCTTGTCCAACAAGCCTGCGATTTGCAATATAGTTGTTTTCCCTGCACCTGAATCGCCAATCAGCGCTACTACTTGCCCTCTTGTAACACTTAAGTTGATATCCTTTACAACAGCAGAATTGTTCTTGAAGCTTTTATCTACGGAAGTTAGTTCTAGTGCTACATTACCACCCATGTTTAAAAGATCCAGAAGGCATCTAAGTTTTAGTAATAATTAAACCGAAAAACTGTTACCACAACCACATTGAGACTTAGCAAAGGCATTCTTTATTTGAAAACCAGAACCACTGAGATCCTCAGTATAATCTATAACTGAGTTATTTAAAAATTTTGCTGAACAATTATCAACCATTAATACAGGATTGCCATTTTCATCATTAATTACTATATCTTTACCTTTTTCGCTAAAACTGGAGTGGCTTCTATAGTCCTCACTTTCTTCATAGTCATAGTCATCATCTTCGTCTTCGTCATCAAACTCATCATCGTAATCATCGTCTTCATCATCCAAAGATAGATTTTTATTCATTTGATCCATAAGAAAATTGTATTTGAAGCCAGAACATCCACCACCTGAAACTGCAACCCGTAAAACGGAACTCTTATCCCCTTCCTGCTCTGCAAGAGAGTGGATTTTTTTTAGTGCATTATCAGTTAAGTTGATGTTGTAATTTGTTGACATAGTAACCACCATTTATTATTGATAACTTATTATAGTAGAAATTTTACATGTCAAACAATAATTTTCTATTAAATTATGCATGTTTTCCAAGCAAAACAAAAGGGAGATACTTCAAAGAGCCAGAAGATGAGAATCGCAGCTGCTTTCAGCGTGATAGGGACCGTATCATTCACTCTAATGCGTTTAGAAAATTGGAGTACAAAACACAAGTTTTTATCAATTATGAGCACGACTACTATCGCACTCGGCTTACTCATAGCCTTGAAGTTGCACAAATTGCAAGGTCCATTGCGCGTAGACTTGGCTTAAATGAGGATATCACTGAATGCATAGCGCTCGCACATGATCTTGGTCATCCTCCATTTGGTCATGCAGGTGAAGATGCTCTAAAGAAATCAGTTCAAGATTTGAATCTTGATAACGAGAAGTATGAGTTTGATCATAATGTTCAAGCTATAAGGATTTTAACTTACCTCGAACAAAAACATGCTGATTTTGATGGTATGAATCTAAGTTGGGAGGTGATTGAAGGAGTTGCAAAACATAACGGTCCCTTGCTTGGTCAAAACGCGGAGTCTTCTACAAATAATCAGCTGTTATTAGAATACAACAAAAAATATGATCTAAAACTTGAAGAATTTTCAAGCATTGAAGCGCAAGTTGCTTCAATTGCCGATGATATTGCTTACAGTGTTCACGATCTTGATGATGCACTCAGGGCGAATTTAGTAACCATCGAAGATTTGCTGAATGTTCCTTTAATTGAAAAAATGTTTAAAGACATAAGGAGCAGATATTCAGAATTGCCTCAGAGCAAACTCATACATGAATCACTGAGTGGAACTATAGGAACTATGATAAGTGATGTTGTTTCTCAGACTGAAAGAAATATTGAAGATCACAAAATAAAAAGCGTAGAAGACGTAAGAAGTCTAAATAAAATGCTAGTCACATTTTCACCAGAAGTTGCGAATGCTACAAAAGAAATGAAAAGATTCAACATGGAGAAAATATACAGAAGCTATAAACTGAGTAGAACGATGAACAAAGCAAAACGCATAATACAGGAACTCTTTCAATGTTTTTATGAAAACCCAGGATTACTTCCCACAGAGTGGAGCAAACTCGCTTGTGAATCTCAGCGTTCAGTAATAATATGTGACTATATCTCAGGTATGACAGATAGATTTGCTATACACGAGCACAGAAGAATTTTTGATACCTCATACGAAATGACTTCTTTCTAATGACTGATGATCATTTCATGTCAATTGCATTAAGGCTTGCAGAAAAAAATCTTGGAAATGTTGCACCAAATCCTGCTGTCGGGTGTGTTATTGTAAAGGATGGTACAATTGTTAGTGAGGGATACACAGGGATTGGTGGGCGTCCGCATGCGGAGGTAGTCGCTTTGCAAAACGCTAAAGATTCAACTCATGGCGCAACTATATATATCACTCTTGAGCCATGTTGTCATCACGGAGTCACGGGGCCTTGCACTGCAAAAATCATAAAAGCTAGCATAAAAAGAGTAGTAATTGCAACTATTGACCCAGATAGTAGAGTTTCAGGCAGAGGCATGAAAGCTCTGAAAGAAGCAGGAATTGAAGTTGAGCAAGGTATCATGCAAAAAGAGGCAGAAGAACTGAATGTCGGTTTTTTCACCACTAAAAAACTACACAGGCCATTTATAGCCTGTAAAATCGCAACAACTCTTGACGGGAAAATCGCAACATTTACAGGCGATAGCAAATGGATAACAAGTGAAAATACGAGAAACTGGGTGCATGAGCTCAGAACGAAATATGATGCAATTATGATCGGCAGCAATACTCTTATTAATGATGATCCACTCTTAACTTGCAGATTACCAGGACTCGGAAGTAGATCGCCAATAAGGCTAATTATAGATAGTCAAGGGAGATTAAAGGAAGAGCATAACATTGCAAAGACTGCAGACAAAGTAATAACTTGGGTCATCACAAATAAAGAAGTAGAGAAAAAAATAAAAAACATTAACTACTTGAAAGTCAATTCAAACGATGCAGGCAAAGCCTGCCTAAAGGACATGGCATTAAAACTTGTTTCAGAAATCGGTATAACAAGGTTATTAGTTGAAGGTGGAGGAGTGTTAATCACAGAACTATTAAAGTGTAATTTAATCGACAGGTTGATAATATGCCGCAGTGGTAAAATTTTAGGCAATGATGCCACTCCTTTTGTAGGAGATTTAGGGATTCAATTCATTAACAACTGTTATCAGTTTAAAAAAACAAAGATAATAGAGTTTAGTGAGGATATAGTTGAGGTTTGGGATAGGTCGTCATAATCCTTACATACTCAAACAGTAAAAAAAAGGTATCCGTTCAGCGGAGCGGTAAAATAAAAAGTAGACAAGGAGTGCTAAAAACATAATATCACAAGTAGTATGTGTGGTAAATATGTCTGATCTACTAGCTAGTCTTCTCAAGCTCTGTGAAAGCTTTAAAATAGAGATAGAGCAACTAAAAGCAGAGATAAAGAGGTTAGAGATAGAAAACGAAAATTTTAGATCTGAGAATAAGGCGCTAAGAATCGAAAATGCTGAATTGAAAGAAAGACTAGGTCTGAATTCACAAAATTCATCGATACCGAGCTCAAAAGAGTTATACAAGCTAAAGAAGAAAAAGAAAAAAAGTGACAGGAAAATAGGGGCACAGATTGGGCATGAAGGAAAGTATCGCCCTAAAATGGAAGCAGATGAAGTGGTGAAAATAGAGTTCTTGCGAGTGCGGAGGAGAAATTGCGATATCGAAAGAGCCATACATTCATCAAAAAGTTGATTTGCCAGAAATTAAGCCTTATGTTGTGGAATACCAATGGCCGCTGTTGCAAGTGTGGAAAAAGAAAAAGTAGCAGGCTACCAGAAGGTGTTACTGCGGATACATTTGGTCCAAAAGTTAAGTCAACAATTGCGGCGCTGAGCGGATTTTACAAGAACTCGAAAAGAGAAGTAGCAAATATTATAAAAAATATTTTCAACCTGGACATCAGTGTTGGTAGCGTGTCAAATAGCGAGGCTAGAGTTGCAGAAAAATGCCAAGAAGCATATGAGCAAATCGAGCAAGAAGTAAGTAAAAGTGAAGTTCTGCATATCGATGAAACGAGCCATTATAACAAAGGTAAACTTGGTTGGTGCTGGATGTTTGCCAGTAATACAGCAAGTTTTATAAAATTGACAGAGTCAAGAGGAATGAAGGTTTTACAAAATAGTAAGTTCTGCAATCGCAATAGCTTACGACAGGTACGCAGCATACAACTACTTTGCCGATAAGAACAGGCAAATCTGTTGGGCACATTTATCAAGAGATTTTGAAAGATTAGCACATAGTTGAAGTTAAAGTTCTGGGCTGTTACTTAAGAAACGTAGCCACTGAATTATTTGCACTAAAAAAGGCCTTGCTAAAAAATGAGATAGATGTTTTTAGATTTACCAGACGTGCCAGAAAATTGCGAAAACGTACAAGGTATTACTTGAAGCCGTTTACCTGAAGCAATTGGAGCTTCTCGAGTTGCAAAAAATATTTTGAAATCTGAAAGAATAATGTGGAATTTTTTAGATGACCCAGAAAACATTCCGCTGACAAACAACCATGCTGAACAGCAGATACGGCATTATGTCGTTTATCGCAAAAATTCATATTTTACCCAATCGAAGTGGGGAACTTGAACGGATAATTTCATTATACTTGACATGGAAACAAATGGGCTTTCCAAAACCTCTTATCTATCATCTCTCACACCGCTTAGCTGAACGGATACAACCCAAGAAAGGTTTTTCTACGTCATACCGCCGCGGTATCTCAGCATAGATTCCGCTAACGAGTAGCGGAATGACGAATTTGTTGTTTTTCAAATTGTAGGTAAACCTAAGCCACTTTAGCTATATAGGGTCACAACAATGGATTTTTAAGATCGTTTACGGCCTTCTTAATATCTTCAGCCTTGAATATCGCCGATCCCGCAACTAAAATATCTGCACCTGCTTTTATTATATCAGCTGCGTTAAAAAAGTTAATTCCACCATCCACTGAAATTTGTGTTTTAAGATTACGCTCCTGTATCATTTTTTTTATAGTAGATATCTTGTTCAACTGTGAATGAATAAATTCCTGCCCTCCAAAGCCAGGGTTGACTGTCATAATCAGCACAATATCTAGCTCATGTATTATATATTCAAGCACACTTGGAGAAGTTGAAGGAACAATTGAAACTCCAACTTGAATCGGTTTTTTTTCGTCGTTTACATTTTTGTATGACTTTATCTTTCTTATCAACCTCTCAAGGTGTATCTCTGCTTCTGCATGTACAGTGATAATATCAGCACCAGCATTTATAAAGCTTTCAATGTGGTTACCAGGAGATTTGACCATTAAATGCACATCAAAAGGAAGATTGCTATATTTACGTATTGCAGAGACAACGCTAGGACCAATTGTAATATTTGGAACGAAATTCCCATCCATAACGTCTATGTGTATGTAATCTACACCTAAATCGCTAATTTTTCTTACTTCTTCTCCTAATTTTGCAAAATCTGCTGAAAGTATAGAAGGTGCAATTTTAATACTCATGAGCTGCCTTTTTTACTAAAAAATAACTTATTTTTAAACTCTGTCACCCTAAACACCATCTAAGTAGCTAGAGAAGCTGGATACCGATATCGGTATGCCTATTTAACTAGATCTTAAATTAGATAAAAAAAGGTAGTCTTGATAAAACTTATTTACAGCAAGTTTTTTTACATTTGGACTTTCTGTTTGTTCTTTTTTGTACCCTAATTTATAGCTTATTGAATCCTTGTATAAACTGATCGTTTTGTATGCTTTGTTCATCTCTCTAGGAAAGATGCCATTAGCAATTACGACGCATAACCCTGTAGCTGTTGCAAAAGCTAGAGTGGTAAATGCTAGATTTTGTAAAAAATTCCTTCCACTAACTTTTTTTTCCTGTATATTAGCAAAGTGCGGTTTGTTTGACACTTCTTCTAGATATTCATGCCATATGTGATTGCAGTTCGTACACTTCACTTTTCTTCCGGATGCACCTATTTGCTTAGGAGATACTAAGTAAGTTTTAGTACAACTATTACATTGTATTTTCATAGCACTTACATATAAAGTAGTAACAAGCTCAAATGATACAGAGCTACAAATTTAATATCAATATATATATAACAAATGGAAGGTTCGCAACTAAAAAAAACAAAGAGTGAGATAGAAAATATTTGGAAAAATAGAGAAAAATTTAATGACTGTAATCTAAAGAAAACAGCAAGAATAGCAATTAAAGGGGTAATTGAGCTCCTTGATAGTGGCAAAATTAGAGTAGCAGAAAAGCTATCAAGTGGAGAATGGGTAGTACATAAGTGGATAAAGCAAGCAATATTATTACATTTTCTCACTGAAGAAAGCAAAATAATAGACAATACCAATTGCTGGTTTGACAAGATCGGTAACAAATTTAGTGAATGGAATGAGGAGAAATTTCGCCAGTTAAAAATTAGAGCAGTTCCTGGGTGTTTTGTCCGCCGATCTGCTTATATAGGTACAAATGTTGTTCTAATGCCAAGTTTTATCAACGTTGGTGCATATGTTGATTCAGGAACAATGATAGATACCTGGTCAACGATTGGTAGCTGTGCGCAAATAGGAAAAAACTGTCATATTTCCGGTGGAGTGGGAATAGGTGGAGTTCTTGAGCCTATTCAAGCTTCACCTGTCATTATAGAAGATAATTGCTTTATTGGAGCACGTAGCGAAGTGGCCGAGGGTGTGGTAGTGAGAGAAGGATCAGTCCTTGGCATGGGTGTGTTTATTGGGGCGTCAACAAAAATTATTGATAGAGAAACTAGCAAGGTATTTTACGGCGAAGTGCCACCTTATTCTGTAGTGGTACCAGGGTCTATTCCATCTAAAAATAACATTTCAACCTATTGTGCAGTCATAGTAAAAAAAGTGGATGAAAAGACGAGATCGAAAATCTCTATAAATGAAATATTGAGGGATTAAACTATCTCACTGCTTGTCGTCACTTTTTTTATCATTATTACTAACCACAGTAATGGCATACGCGCATAGCTCTGAGAAAGAGACTCCATTTTCTTGAGATAATTTATATAATTTTTGTAGACTTTCTTTTACTTTATTAGGGATATTCCCTCCACGTTCTTTTACAAGCCAGGAATCTTGATGATGAATTGGATGAGCATCGCTTTTTGGATTTCCTATATATATTGCAAAAGGTGAACTTTGCCCTTTGAAGTCACATTGTACAGTAAATTTTTTTATAGATTCGGCCATTTAAAGACCTCTACTTTTCTTTTTGGTCGATTTTATAGCAGGTGGAAGAGGTGGTTTCTTTATAAAATCTTGTCTATTGACAACACTTTCTCTACCTTCCAAAGCTCGGCGAACATCAGCTCTGCTTAATTGCGACTCTTTTGCTACCTTCATTCCATGCTTTGCCATAATATTAGCATATGCTAGTACTTTTTTTACCAATGCTAGATCACCATCTAGCATTTGAACTAGCACTTGAAACACTTCCGCTAAAGTTAGTCCATCAGCATTTATAACCTTGTTTTCTATAAAATTGACAGCTTCTTCAAATTTGTATTCAATACTATCATCTTGAGGTATAAGGGCAACATAATCGGTGTTTTTGTCGTCCATAACTGAAGCACTATTACTCACAAACTTAAGTTTATACTATATATATAAATACTCTACTATTTTATATTATGGCACGCTATAGTTAAACATTTATTAATAACATGCTCACTTATATACACGAATTAATTGACAAAAGTCAAGGATCAATATCCATCAGTGATTTCATGAATGCCGTTTTGTACCATGAAAAATACGGCTATTATACAAGTAAACTACCGCTTGGTAAGGATGGTGATTTTACTACCGCACCTGAGATCAGCCAATTATTTGGTGAAGTAATTGCAGTTTGGATAATGCATACATGGGAAAAATTAGGAAAGCCATCAAAATTTTCTCTAGTTGAACTTGGGCCAGGCAAAGGAACACTCATTCACGATATAATAAGAGTCACTAAAAAATACAGCAGCTTTTTTAATTCAATGTTGATCCACTTAGTTGAAATAAGCCCTACTTTACGGAAGATACAAAAGGAAAAATTAAAAAGCTTAGATGTTAATTGGCACAAAAATATTGACAACCTACCAGAACAACCAACCATTTTTTTAGCAAATGAGTTCTTTGACGCTCTTCCGATAGATCAGTTTGTATATCATGATGAGGGGTGGTATGAAAATATGGTGACAAAACAAGATGATGGCAGTCTCTTGGTGTCATGCCAGTGCGTGACACTGGAATCCAGAAAAAAAGAATCATGGATTCCAGTGTCAGCTACTCAGATGACAAATGGAAAATTTTTTAATGGTGCAGTGGTGGAAATATGTTCAGTTGGGGTTGAAATATTAAAAAAACTTGAGAAGAAGATATATAATAATAAAGGAGCTGCTTTGATTGTAGATTACGGTTATGTATACCCCGCATATAAGAGCACTTTGCAATCGATAAAACAACATAAGTATGCTAATTTTCTTGAGAATGTTGGTAATAGTGATATTACCGCACTTGTAAACTTTCAAGCATTAAAAGATTCATTAAAACACGTAGATTGCGAGATTTTAACTCAAAGAGAATTTTTATATCTTTTTGGCATAAAAGAAAGAACCCTGGCTTTAATGAAAAGCGCAAGTGATGAACAAAAGAATAGGATCTTTAGTGAATTCTTAAGGTTGACTGAAAATATGGGCACTCTTTTTAAAGCAATGCTATTGATATAGCTAACCCAAGAAAGGTTTCCCTACATCATACCGCCGCAGCGCTAACGAGTAGCGGAATGACGAATTTGTTGTTTTTCAAATTGTAAGTAAACCTAAGCCACTTTAGCTATAGCATAGCTAAAGTAATTTATGTTATTGGGTAAGTTAAAAATATGATATAAATAAGATAGGAGGGAGCTACTCACTATAGGAATAGAGTTGTGCACGACCCACAACTGTACGAACATTTGTTTGCGAAGAAATGTTATAGCTGGTTTTGCCTCAAACACAAAGATGTCATACGAGTAGCTGACTACTTGGATCCAGCCTTTCCATCCAAGACGGCAGTGCCCAGACACTGGAATAACAGCAGTCCTACGTCATACCGCGATTCATTCGCGGTATCTCATCCGCTAACAAGCAGCAGTTCTACGTCATACCGCCGTGGTATCTTTTAGCATAGATCCCGCTAACACATAGCGGGATGACGGTTGTCAGGGTGTCATGAAAGTAGCTGACACTGGTCTCCATCCAAGAGGGTGTCATCCCTAGTGGATTCAAATCACAATGCTCGTATAGCTGCAACCCTAGAGCTACTATCTCTCACCCACTGCAAATATTGCACGGTACTGTCCACTTGGTCGTCGTGGCGCGTTTCTGGAAACATTAAAATTTCATACTCAAAATCGTTCAGCCATACTGCTTGGTGCGGCAGAAAAACCTTACCAGACTCTATAATCGGAACAATTTGATAAAATCGAGTGAGTTTGTCATCATGTGGTACTATTTCGATAATTGGTAAATCACTGCTTGTTTTTAGCTCTTGCACCAATTGCTGACCACTTGTTTTTGCTTCGATTAAAATTGCGTGTGGTGTCCATCTTGCTGCTAAGGACAAAACTTGCTCTTTAAGCTTTGGATACTCAAGCTTTGCGCGATATACATCAAGTAAATAGAATTTATTATCTATTTTTGCCCAGGTGGTGCAGACACTAAAGTTGCTCATGTCGCTTGTTGAAACCGCAGTATCCCAACTTTGTGTTACATGCGAGAGATTATCAGGAACATTTTTATAGCGCTTTAGCCACTCTGGTTTAATTATACCACTTGAAAGCGGCAGAGGGTTTTGTTGATATTGAGCAGCAAAAGCGTAACTCCCAAGTTCAGCTTTTATTATCTCAACTTCTTCTTTTCCTCCATCGAGGGGATATAACAACTGACCTTCTTCTCTTGAATATAATATCCTTACAGGTGACGCTGGTTTATTATATAATCGCCTGGTCGCACAGTGCTGAGCTACTCGGATGACAGGAACGGGAGGCATTGGCTTTTTGATTGAATAAATAACCTGCTTATTTTCAGAAATCATTGGCAAACAAATATGATGCCATATGTTTTTTGGCTTGGAGAGAAGGTGTCCAGTTAAGTCCTCCTGGTGTAGCCTGTGCATTACAAGAACGATGACTCCTTTTTTTCTATCGTTCAGCCTGGTTACTAAAGTCTGATCAAACCAGTTTGTGGCACGCTTTCTAAGCGTTTCACTCAAAGCTTGAGCAGAACTGAGCGGATCGTCCACAATGATAAAATCACCACCTTCACCAGTTAGTGTTCCACCAACTGATGTTGCGATTCTGTATCCTCTCTGCACTGTTTGAAATTTATATTTGGTATTCTGGTCTTTGGATAGTTCTATCTCTGGAAATAGCGCTCTATACCAACTAGACTGCATCACGCACCTGGTGTCGAGCGAGTGCTTTTCGCTGAGCCGCTGAGAATAACTTGCAACTATTATTCTCGCAGTTGGTTGGTTTCCCAGTATCCATGCGGGCCACGCAACACTAGCGCACAGGGATTTCATTGAACGCGGAGGCATATTGAATATTATTCGTTTCACTTCACCAGCGCTCGCCGCTTCCAGCCTGTCTGCTATGACTTTTATATACTGATAATCGTTATACTCACACCCCGGCACTACCGTTTGAAAGCATAACTCAATGAATTTTAGAAAGTTCATGATATAATGTTGAAACCAACGCGTGACGCTGGGATGACAAAAAAAGGAGCACTGGAATGACACCCTACTTAACCGTCATACCGCGATTCATTCGCGGTATCTCTTAACATAGATCCCGCTAACACGTAGCGGGATGACGAATTACTTAACCATCATTACACCGTCATACCGCGATTCATTCGCGGTATCTCTTAACATAGATCCCCTACTATACCTTAACATAGATCCCGCTAACAAGCAGCGGGATGACGAATTACTTAACCATCATTACACCGTCATACCGCGATTCATTCGCGGTATCTCTTAACATAGATCCCCTACTATACCTTAACATAGATCCCGCTAACAAGCAGCGGGATGACGAATTACTTAACCATCATTACACCGTCATACCGCCGCGGTATCTCAAAGCATAGATCCCGCTAACACGTAGCGGGATGACGGTTGTCGTTTAGCCATAAACATTAAGAAATTTACCAAATGAAAAAAAAGGCAAAAGAAGCCCCGTGGTTATTATCCGCTTTAAAATATTGGCGTTTTTTATGTTTTAAACGCTTGACAAGCGAGATTCAGCCGCTTTTAATTGCAACTAACCTACGCTGCAAATGTTTAAGAAATTTACTAAGCAGAAAAAAAGACAAAGAATCCCCGAGTTAGCTAGTCTTTTACTATCTCTGTCGAGTATTGGCATTTTTTGATGTCTTGTAACGCTTTATAAGCGCGTTCAGCTTATTTAGATAAAAATCTAGATGTAGATGAAGTTTTGTAAAGACATACAGTATCTATATACTGCAAAAAATTGAACATAAGACGCCGATACATTAAGTAATCCTTACCTTTTAATCTGCAGATTGGCGAAAGCAAATACAATAGCTTCACTATCATGATAAGGGCGCTGGCGAAGGGTGTCAAGTAAGTTTTTTCGTTTCTATTCCCAATAAAAGTTTGTTATATGGTTATGCAAGAAGTTTAATACTCATAGTTTCAAGCATATACTGAAATATCTCATTAGCAATTGCAACATCTTGGCGTGGGGCTTTGCCGTGTTCTATAAACACAGAGATTGCATAGCGCGGGTTATGGTAAGGGCCATAGGCGATAAATAACTTATGACTTTCGCCCTTAGAGTTTATCTCTGGTGTACCGGTTTTACCGGCAATTTGTATACCGCTTAGCCCTTTCTTATAGGTTCCAGTTTTAGAATTCACCACATCAAACATAGCTTTTCGAACTATGCTAAGATGCTCACAATCCACATCAATATCGGGAAAATCTTGTATCGTTTCATTCATCTTAATGCGGGGAATTACCTCTTTTCCTGTTGCAATCCTCGCTGCAAGAACTGCAAGCTGTAGTGGTGTTGTAAGCATATACCCTTGTCCTATAACTAAGTTGATAGTGTCACCTAAATACCACTGCGAATATAGCTTTCGTGTACGCCAATCTCTATCTGGCAACAACCCTGGAGCTTCTTCTTTAAACGTTCCAATCAGTGGCCCACTTCCAATACCAAATTTTCTGGCCATTTCTACCAGAGAGTCTACACTTATTTTTTTCCCTATATTATAAAAGTAAGTGTTGCATGATAATGCCATTGCCTCATTTAAAGATACATACCCATGGACTTTGCTTTTCAGACAACGAAATTTCCGCTCACCTATTTTCATATAGCCCTTGCACGAGAATTTCTCTTCTGGTGTTATTATCCCGTCTTTTAAACCCGCAAGCGCAACTATTACTTTAAATATTGAACCAGGTGGAATTTGATATGATAACGCACGATTCACAAGCGGTAATGAAGGAGCATTCAAGTTTTCCCAAGTCTCATTTGATAGCCTGCTAGCAAAAAGATTATTATCGTAAGAAGGTGAATTATATAATGCTAAAATTTCTCCATTATTTACATCAATTACCACTGCGGAGCCTTGGTGATCTTTAAATACCTCTGCGGTTTTCTCTTGCAGATTAATATCAATTGTCAGTTGTACATCTTGTCCGTCTTGTTGTGGTATGCTTGATAATTCTTTTATGACGCGTTTTTTAGAATTTATTTCCTGCTCAGATTTTCCTGACTTGCCTTTCAATATATGATCATATGTATATTCAATACCGCTGATTCCTACTTCGCTTATGCCTTGCTGTCTTTTTGTATATCCGATTACATGAGAACACATTGAACCAAACGGGTAATAACGTTTATAAAGAGCAGTTATTTTTTCTGACGATTTTGCTATTTTAGACTCGACTTCTGATAATGTCTGCAAATCAACTTCCTTACCAGAACCATCAAACAAAACAACATACGAAATTTTGTTTACCGCAAGTTCAATGCTATTCCTATCTAAAATTTTGCCCCGCTTAGGCATAATAGTAGCAACTCTTATTCTATTACTATTAGATAGTGCTTCGTACTTTTGTCTGTTTCGTATTTGTAAATTATATAACCTGCAACTAAAAACCGCAGAAATGGTAAGCTGAATACCACCTAATATGAATGCTCTGCGGTTAAAGACTTTGTTTTTTGTCCACATAACATTCCTTCAAAACGCACTTTTTTCCCCTCTTTTATTGTTACACTTCTGGCTTTTACCGTATTACAAACCCTTTTTTCCCACTCACTTAAGGTCACAAACTTATAACCTGATTTTTTTAGTATTTTAATAATATGAGGTAAAGCTTCAATTGTGTTTGACCTGTTATTGTGATCATGAAACAGTATAACTGCTCCATTATGTACATTACTTAAAACTCTTTCAACTAAAGTTTCTGGCTTATCACCTTGCCAATCTAGCGAATCAACTGTCCATAATATTGAATACATATTTAATTGATCAGTATTTTCAATCAGATTATCGTCATAACATCCATATGGCGGACGAAACCATTTTACATCTTGTTTTGTTGCATTTTTAATTGCTGTATTTGTCTTTTCCAATTCTTGCAATTGTTCCTCACTTGAAAGCGATGTCAATTTCCTATGCGACCAAGAGTGATTGCCTAACTCATGACCTGATTCATGAATTTTCTTTACTATTTCAGACGTTTTTTTATTTATACGTTCACCAAGCACAAAAAACGTTACTTTTGCCTCATAGCTTTCCAGAACGTTAATAATATCGTTTACTCTATTGTTAGACGGTCCATCATCAAACGTAAGCGCAACAAACTTATCGTCATTATTCAATAATTTTTTTATATTACTTAAATTCCTATATGATAGATCCAGATTACAACTGAGCCCACAGTATGGTAAATTAAAATTACAATCACTACAAAAAGCCGTACTTGAATATAGTAAGAAAAAAGTGATTATCCTTATAAACATTTGTAATCAGCAAAGTGATAGAATACTACACTTTTTTGCTAAGTTAAGCCATCTTTAATTGCTGTAGCCTTTACTTCATCGCTTCTTTAATATATTGTATTAACAATTTTATATAATATATTATGATTGCAAATATAAATACCGTTGCGCTTCAGGGAATTAGCACAGTAAATGTCAATGCACAAATTCATATGGCAAATGGTATTCCAGCTTTTAAAGCAACAAGGACAACATTGCAAATTTAGAGTTCAAAAGGGTTATTCCTCGAGAACTACTGCGTCAGAAAGCTGGCGTTGAATTTGTATATAATGTTGACCTTGGAGGTTTTTATGAATAATAGTGAGAGAAAAGAAAAATTGGAAACTCGCATTTTATCAAGTAGAGGCAGGTCTTTACTTGACCATGAGCTACTGGAACGTACTCTATCTGAATATGCAGAAGGAAGAGAAGTGGCAAAAAGGCTAATTGAGCTCTTTAGTAGTTTAGGAAGGGTAATTAATGCTGACTTTCATGAACTAAAAAATGTTACAGGAATGAATGATGGAGCAATAGCAAATATCTTTTGTCTGAAAGAGATTTTTGATAGGATATTGAAAGGTAAGTTAAAAAAGCTGTCGATTCTTGATAACAGAGAAGAGCTATTAAAATACTTTAAAGCAGCAATAGGGCATTCACGAAAGGAAAGCTTACGAGTGGTATACTTAGATCGAGGTGGTCATTTAATATATGAGTATATTCAAGACTGTGGAACTATAGACAGAGTACCTCTATATGTGAGGGAAATAATAAAACAGGGATTACTGATTGATGCAGCATCTGTTGCAATTTCACATAATCATCCAAGCGGAGATATAGAACCTTCAAAGGAGGATGAGGATAACACACTTACATTAGCTGCAACCTGTGAAAATGTAGGAATGAAATTAATAGATCATATAATCGTAACACAGAAAAGCCACTTTAGTTTTTATGACAGTGGTTTATTGTAATCTGTAGACCGGAAGGAAAGTTCTCCAACTTTCCTTCTTTTTTTCACTTTATAAATTAAAAAATTCAATATAAGCTTGAACAGCTAAAATTAGTAATGAAAGGTGGAATTAGGCAAAAAAATAAAAGAGCTTAGGTTATACTGTGGTTTGACACAAACTGAATTAGGAAAAAGAATAGGTGTTTCATATAGGCAGATACAAAGGTACGAAAATGGTTCAAACCACATTTTGGCTAGTAGACTATACGACTTAGCAAAAGCCCTATCGATTAATGTTGCTGATTTTTTTACTGATATGCACGCCGACTCACATGAAAGTTACGATGAAGAAATACTAAAACTAGTCAAAGGATATAACGAAATTAAGAGCAAAAGGTTACGTAGTGTAGTTTATATATTGGTAAAATCTTTTTCTCAAAGTATATTATCTGATACGTAAAATGACCATACAACGTCCTATCGATAAGCAAATAGGTGAAAGAATAAGGAAAAGAAGGCTAATGTGTGGTTTTAGCCAAAGAGACTTAGGAAAAAAGCTTGAAATTTCATTTCAGCACATACAAGGATATGAAACTGGAGAAGTTAGACTTATAGTTGATAGGTTATATAAATTAGCAGAAGCTTTGTCCGTTGATATGTCATATTTTTTTACCAAAGCCTCTGAGGACTTGCGTGATAAGGCCTTTCACAGCGATGTAGGCAGCGAAGAAATATCAAGATTAGTAAGAGAATATAGAAAAATTAAAGATGAAACATTGCGTGATATTGTGCATTCAGTGATAAAGGCTCTTGCTAACAAATAGTACAAATTTTAAAGTTCAGGTATTTTTTATAATATAAAACACTTCTACAAGCAATACTAATTAAGGTAAATTTTTTATGGTAATCTTAATTAAATTTCAAGAACTACTTTACTTTGCGATAATTATGGCTATGTAAAACATAGCCACCAATCAAGAACGTCCTACAGATGTCGTTTTGGTATCTTTTAATTTGCTCACCCAAGAAAAAGTCTCACTACTTCTAGAATTTTGGTCGCCCCACCTTCCACATCTAGTAAAACTGCCTTTTTCTACTGCTTCTTTAACAGACATTCCACCAAATAAACAACCCTTTCCTACGATTTCTCCTATTTCTTGCAACTCGTTCCACATTTCTTCATCTTCTACCTCAATTTGTACTTGATGATAGTCTGCTGTGTCATGATATACCATTAAATTTAGCTCTCCTAGGCTAGTATAAAATGTGACTGCAAAAGCACTGTTATCCGATATATCCACGTAGTCTCTTTCACCGCCTTTCCCAGTTTTGACTTCAACTTCACCATCACCTATTTTTATAATATTGCCACCAAGGTTTAAGTCTCCTTTACTTAAGCCCAAATTTTTTGCACCTTCTACAACTTTGGCAACATCAACTATGCAGCTATGTGAAAATTCCATATAGAAGGTCTTATTATCGATTTCTACATTTTCAACAGTTCCTTCTATAGTAGCGTTCTCTCCAACTTCCCTGAGTTTTTTGAGCCTACTATATATTTGTGGCTCAATTTCTTTTTGCACCTTTTCAGTTACTTTCTTATCAACTTGTACATTAAAATCTGCTCCATGTAAGGCTAACTTTCTGATTATATCTTCTTGTTTATTTCCTTTGAATTCGTCACGATACATCTTAAACATTGTAACGTTAGCGAAGCCAAAGCCATCTTCATTGGCAGCATTTATTCTTATTCCTAAATCCAAAGCTTCATCGATAACTTTACTTAACTCGTTTATATTTTTAGCTGCAATAGCTTTTTCCAGGAATTCATTTAGTTTCATATTTTCATACTCACTTAGTCTTGTCCTGCATAAAGCTGATCGAAATGGATTGAGCTCCTCAGGATATGTTAAGACAGGTAATTTACTAATCTTTTTATTCGCTGTTGGAGCAGCTTTTATAAAATTAGGTAATAACCCTTCTTTTGCTATTCGCTCTACCGCTTTTAACATTTTACTAGACAATTTTTTACCATTTATTTTTTTCATTGTAACCCTCACTTAATTTCATTACTATATCGTGATAAATATTATTTAATTGTTAATATTATACGACTTATTGATTTACTTTGCGTTATAATAGCAAACTTTACGGGCATTTACACTAGAAAAACACATCTTGTAAAAATTATTTCAATTTCAATCAAAGTTGGGTATTGTGATTGTAAAACTGAAAGAAATGGATCTCTTGTCTTACTCCACTGAAAAGTTGAAGAAGCATTGTCAGCTACTTGATAATGAAGAAAAAATAATTCTATATGAGCAGCTGCTAGACAAGACTAAAGACATACTTGAAAATTCAAGAGATAATATTTCTGAACTGAAAAAGATCAGTAAAGCTGCTGTAGCAATAGAGGAAACCACCGATAAGCAGTTACTAGAAAAGTTTAATGATGACCACCCGCTAAGAGAAGTGGACATTTTAATCTACTCTCCTCAAGGAAATACTGAATATCTATTCAGCATAGATAACTCGTCAGAGCTTTATGATTTAAAAGAAGATAAGGATAAAGCTCTTTATAATGCAGTAAAATCAAATGATGTTGAGCTTGTAAAAAAGCTGCTAATGATCCTTTTACCTACAGAAGTAGGTAATTTTGATGTAGAATACTTGGAGGAATTGAAAATATTGCTGTCAGGAATTCACAAAGAATTGCAATTATCACAAGATATGAAAAATTATCTTGAGAAGACGATAAAGTTCTATAGTTTTTTATGTAGTAATTTTAACTTACTAGTTGCAAATCCTACTGACGTAAAAGCCATGGTTGATCTATTTGCTGCTCAACCAAATATTGATTACCAAATAGATAAGCTTCTGCTTTCTTTTATTGTGAGAGATGTAGAGGAAGAAAAGTTAAGTTCTGAAATCAGTCACATGATAGAACTTCTCGAGCAGCATGAAAGATTTTCTGAGCTTGAATATAAGGTTAGAAGATTAAGATCAGAGTTTGCAAGTGGTAAAAGCAGATATTCGGCTGAAGTAATACGAAATAGCATTGCAGAACGAGAAAAAGAGATGAGGGAAATTGAGAAAAGGTATATAACGCTACATAATTTAATTAGCGAAAGACAGAAATTATTGAAGCAATTTTTTTGTTGACTGTTTTTCCACTTCATAAAATTTGTTGTAAATTGAATAACTGAAATTAAAGGTGCAATTAGGCAAAAAAATAAAGGAACTTAGGTTATACTGTGGTTTAACGCAAACTGAGTTAGGAAGAAGAATAGGTGTTTCATATAGGCAGATACAAAGGTACGAAAATGGTTCAAATTGCATTTTAGCCAGTAGACTGTATGACTTAGCAAAAGCCCTATCGATCGATGTTGCTGATTTTTTTATTGATATGCACGCCGACTCACATGAAAGTTACGATGAAGAAATACTAAAATTAGTCAAAGGATATAACGAAATTAAGAGCAAAAGGTTGCGTAGTGTAGTTTATACGTTAGTAAAATCTTTTTCTCAAGGTTACAATGAGAGTTAGTATTGCTTTGATATATAAATTAAGATATTAACAAATGATTGTGCAAGCTGAACAACACCCTATTGATAAACAAATAGGTGAAAGAATAAGGAAAAGAAGGCTAATGTGTGGTTTTAGCCAAAGGGACTTAGGAAAAAAGCTTGGAATTTCGTTTCAGCATATACAAGGATATGAAACTGGAGAGATTAGGCTTGTGATTGATAGATTATATAAATTGGCAGAAGCGTTATCAGTTGATATGTCATATTTTTTTACTAAAACCTCTGAAGACTTGCATGATAAGGCCTTCCACTATAGCAGCAGCGGTGTAGGTAGCGAAGAAATATCAAGATTAGTAAGAGAATATAGAAAAATTAAGGATGAAGCATTGCGCGATATTGTTCATTTAGTGATAAAGGCTCTTGCTAATACAAACTTAAAATAAAATTGGTGTAAATAGTAGTTATTACTAAATTAATAGCGATTCATTTTGGAAATAGAAAGGAAAATTGCAACAAGTTTGTAGCAGCAAATAGAGTTAAGTAAGAAATTTTTTGTTGATGCTGTCAATTTCTATAGTTTGGAGATACTGTTCAGTCTTTATAACTCTAATTGGAAGGGGAGCAAATCTCCAAATCGGCCTTGTTGGCATAAGTAATTTATCGGCTTCACCCTTCCTGTAAAATATTTTAGCTCTAATATCTTACGTAGTGAAAGATACAAGGTAATTTAAGTTGGTAGATACAATAAAAAAAGTTGTTGCATTCCAAATTATTTATGTTAAGTATAATGCGATGCTAAATTTGGTAAGTTAAATAGCTTTAACGGTGAAAATATCTTTACTTAACGTAGGAGGGTTATATGTTTGTAAGTAAAAAGTCGAGTCAGAGTAAGTGGAAACAGATGATTGTAGGTCTTGTAGGCAATACTATATCTTCAGCTGATCAAGCTATCTCAGGTTGGTTTTGGAATTTAATTAACAATCTACCCCGTGATTATTTTGCCAAAACGTTTGATCAAGTCAATTATCTTGATAAAAGAGTTTGGGAAGGATTGTTTAGGTTAAGAATAGAGGAGCTAAAAGAGCAGTTAGAATCAGGATTATTGGAAGGAGTATTTGAAGCAGATATTATTAAGTTACAAGGGTTGGTTGGTAAATATAGTTTATCTCCCGTCATTTATGAAGATGGACTAAAGGGATTAGAAGATTTTATATCCAACTTAGATAATCCAGGCAATTATCTAAAAATATTAACAGAGGTAAGAAACGAATTTAGAGAAGAGTTAAAAGCACAACCTTCACTGATAAAAGGATGTATTCAAGGTGATGCTAGCTTAGGAAGAAGGGAGGCTGCCTATTATAACTCTCTGTTAAATGATAAAGGTAATTTGAGAAACACAAGTTCTAAAAAAGTTCCTGCTCAATTGCCAATCTTAGATAAAGCTGTTATCAATAGAAAGGAAAACAACAGTTCAAAGTTAAGAAATATTAGTAAATTACTTTTTGGCAGCCCTGCACAAGCAGTAACGTTATTTCTGGCTGCTCAGGCAACACTTACCAGCGCTGTTAATACACAATTGAGGGACTGTTCTACCAGTATTACAGGAAATTGTAAGATGGAAATGTGATATAAAAGAGATAAGAGAGAAAGATAACCCTGCTCACTAGGAATAGGGTTACCACGGGCGTGTGCGACCGGGAGGAAATTGGTATTACAACCGTTAGAATCAAGGTACACTAGCCCTATCTCTCGATACGTTTGAATAGTTGTTTGGGACATATATATGCACCCGTTTACAATCTTAAATTAACTAAAACTATCGAGGTTTATTATGGTTACATCTTATCAAAATTTTATTGGCATTGACATCGGAAAATTTAAAAATGTCGTTGCAATTCACAAACAGAAAAATGCTGTCGAATTTGACAATAATGCTTCTGGCTGGCAACAATTGTTCCAAGAGTTTTCAGATGTCCTACCTAATTCTTTAGTGACTTTAGAAAATACAGGGAAATATGAGCTTGGCTTATCACATTTTCTTACCGACAAAAATATTGCTGTGCACCGAGCTAATACTCGTAAAGTAAAAAGCTTTATTTTATCTCATGGAACTTTGGCGAAGTCTGATAGATCAGATGCAAGAGCTCTTGCTCAATATGGATGTGAACGCCATAGAACTCTCTCTCTATTTGCACCTACGTCAAAAGAACAATCAACTCTAGCTGCACTTTGTCAACGTCGTGACGACATTACGCAAATGAGAGCTCAGGAAAAGTGTAGACTGGAAGCTCCTGAAAATGACCAGATAAAGGAAAGTTGCCAGAAGACCATTGAATTTTTCAATAGTCAAATAAACGAACTCAATGACACTATGCAAAAAATTATTGATGAAAGTCATGAGCTACAACAACATCAAAAAATCCTTAAAACAGTTCCTGGAATAGGCAAAAAGTTATCACAAGATTTTTTGTGTTTAATGCCAGAGCTTGGTTACTTAAACAGAAGAGAAGTAGCAAGTCTTGCCGGAGTAGCACCTCATCCTAAGGAAAGTGGTAAAGCTATTGGTTATCGAAGGATTATAGGTGGTAGAAGTAACATTCGTTCAAAGCTCTTTACAGCTGCTATGGCTGCGGCAAAGTCCAAATCTGTACTTGGTGCGTTTTATTCTAAGCTTGTCGAAAGTGGTAAGAAGAAGATGGTGGCTATAACAGCTCTAATGCGAAAAATTATAGTAATTGCTAATGCAAGACTTAAAGCAGCGATTATTTCACACAGTAGTAACTGACAATGAATATTGTGAATAATACACAAACTTAAAGCACATATTCATTGGCTTAAGCAGAAATTTCTGTGGTAGCTGTTTGATATAAAATTCTATTTCTATGACAAACGGGTTTTTATTGCCCATATAATTTGCAAAATTACACAAATAAAAAATTTTTAAAAAACATAGTTGATTCTAACATGACAGAGCTGCCATCTGAAATATCGGTATAGTTTCTTATACCTCCCTTCTCACTTTTAACTTCAACTGCATCATTGCCTATTTTTAAAATATTACTTCCTAACTCTCTCAGTATTTTGGCTACTTCTATTTTGCTATCTTCGGAAAATTCTATATACGATGTTGTATTATCTATCTCAACATCTATTAATTCTCCTTCTTGCACAGCACTTTCTCCAGCTTTCTCTAGTTCTTCTAGTCTCTCATCTATCTGTGGCTGAACTTCTGGTTGTAGCTCATTATAGATTTCACCTATCAATTTATTCTCCAATAAAGTATCATGAAACTCTGCACCGTTTAGCATTAATTTACGTATTAGCTTTTTACGATCAGCCTTATCAAATTTATGAAAATGTGTGCCCAGTATCACATATTCCGCAAAGCTCCATTCCCCATCATTACATGCATTTATCCTTGCTCCAGAAGCTAGTACTTTGTCTATAACTTTGTGCAATTCATTTACGCTTTTTGCCTCTACTACAGAACTCTTAAACCAGCTTAACTTTTCACTTTCGCTTGCATTTGGCTTTATTTTTTTCAAAGCTGAAGTAAATGGATTTAAATATTCTGCTTGATCGTTTAAAGGTTTTGTACCATATATATAATCAAGCCCTTTTCCATAGTTGATTTGAACGTCTCTATTAGAGGAGGGCACTTCTCCAGGTTTTTTAGCCTTATTAATTTTGCCTACAAAGGTGTTAGTACGACCAATTCCTGTAATCGCATTTGATATTTCACCCTTTGATAAGATCAACATTTAATTCGTAAACACCTCCTTCTTGATCATCAAAAGGTACAATTATTTTATTAACCATATTAGCCTCCGCTATTAAATATACTTTACTAAGTCTACAACCGACTTTATTACTTTATTATTAATTTAATATATACTTTCTCATTAATTGTAAGCAATGATTAATGCACTTGCAAATACTTTCTTCATTCAAGTAGTTAAACAACTCATGAAAATCTTCAAATATCTGCTTTATAACAGTCCTTGCTCTTTAAAGCTAAAATACCCAACACTTGTGATGATAATGTGATCCAGTAACCTAATCCCTATAGTCTGACAAGCTTTAGCCAAGTCTTTAGTTACAGCTTCATCCTCATCAGATGGCTTTAGCCTTCCTTCTGGGTGGTTATGCGATATTATTATTGACGTCGCTTTTCTTATTAATGCCTTTCTTGTTACTTCTCTTATGTAAAAAGGTACCTTATCCACTGTACCAGTGAACACTTCTTCCCACTTTAAACGGCACTTTTGATCAAAATATATTATTTTCATCTTTTCCTCCTCTGAATAACCAATACTCACCCTTAAATATTTTACGATGGTTTCCAAGTTATCCATTACAGGTCCTTTCTTTAACTCTTCTCTTGGTACTCTCTTTGCAGCTTCCTTTAGGCATAAAATTACTGCTACTGTAGAGTCAGTTATCCCTTCTATAGTTTTCAAGTCATCTATTTCCTGACCTAAAATTCCTCCTATTCCAAAACTATCTATTAGCTTTCTAGCAATAACTCGAGCTTCTTCCCTGTCATGCACTGCACTTAGAAACGTTTCTATTACTTCACGATCAAGTAGAGCTTTACCGTTGCTTTCTAATGCTCTGAACTCTATTTCTTCTCTACGATCTTTCTTATTATTCATAAAAATTACCCTTCACTAATAACAAAATGTTTTTATATATTTACTGCTGTTTTTTTGTCAGCATTGGCATAAAGCCATAGCTTTTGAGTGAAGTCAAATCAATTTCTCAATCTTTTTTACTTATTTTTTCATGAATAGGTAAAGATATTAATATATACTGATTTTTTATTTTAAATTTGTTGAATTTCGTCTAAAGAGATGCCCACTGTTTTTAAAATAATATTGATAGAAATTCCTTCCTTAACTAAATTCTTTGCAATTCTCATCTTTTCTACTCTCTTCACTTTCTCTTTGCAAACTTGCATGCTTTCAAACAGAGATTTTATTAGTACATTACGTAGCTCTTGGCTTTTAATCTTTTTATATTCTTCTATTAACCTTGATAGCTCTGCTTCACTATTCTCATTTTCTCTTGTTTCTGGAAGTAGGTCTGTAATACTAATTGATAGTACCTTTGCTATTTCATCTAACATTTCAAGTGAAACAGCAGCTCGTCCTTGTTCATATTCATATATTCTTTGATTTATTATACCCACTTTACTTGCTAAATCTTCCTGAGTGTATCTTCTTCTCAACCTCCATTCTTTTATTCTTTGACCTACTTTATACGGAATGGAAATTTTTTTCTCATCATTATCATATTCATCAATAGATAAACTGGTCGTTTGAGAGATAGAAACTCCTTCCTTAACTAAACCCTTTGCCACCTCTACTTTTACTGCCTTTCCACTTTCTTCCTCACTAATACGGATGAATTTAGTTAATAAATAAAACGTTTCACGTAATTCTTGATCCTTAATCTCTCTATGTCTTCTTACTAGATTTAATACCTCTTCTCCCTCATACCTTCCCTCATTTGATACTTCTTGTACGCAAGCTAGATCTCTAGCAGTTGTTGATAATGCTTCTGCTAATTCATATAACTTCTTAATTGAAATTCTGCGTGTTCCTTTTTCATATTGCAGTATTACCTGATATGTTGTATCGATTTTTTTTGCTAAATCTTTTTGAGTATAACCTTGCTTTAACCTCCAGCTCCTTACTTTTTGTGCTATCTGATACCTTATAGAGATATTTGCCATAAATATTATACAGTTTAATACTACCAAATAAAGATATACAAAATGTTTGCATTTTAGTTGAATATTTCTTCAGAATTGTGTATAATTATTAATGCTTTTTATCTTACTTTCTCATGGCTCTTTCGAAGTTTCTCGATCCCAAGAATGATATATCATTCAAACGCATCTTTGGCACTGAAAAAAATAAAGATATCCTTATTCACTTTCTTAATGATATTCTGGGCTTCACTGGCAAAAGTGCGATAAAGGATATAGAGTTTTTAAGTACTATTCAAGACCCTGATATTGCCTCTAAAAAGCAAAGCATTGTCGATGTTCTTTGTAGAGATGAAAATGGGCTGCAAGTGATAGTCGAAATGCAGGTCGCTAAAACCAAAGGCTTCGAAAAACGTGCCCAATACTACGCAGCTAAAGCTTATTCAAGACAAGCTGATAAAGGTGATCAATACCATGACCTTAAAGAAATTATCTTTATTGCTATAGCAGATTGTATTTTATTTCCTGATAAATCTGAGTATAAGTCAAAGCATACTATTAGAGATGAAGACACTAATGAACATGATCTTAAAGATTTTTATTTTATATTTATTGAGTTGCCTAAATTTCCCAAAACAAAAGAAGATCAGCTTTCAAGTATAGTTGAAAAATGGGTCTACTTCTTTAGATACGCAGATGAAACTAGTGAAGAAGAGCTAGAGAGAATAATAGGAAGTGATCTAATAATTAAAAGAGCGTATGAAGAACTAAACAGATTCAACTGGTCAGAAAAAGAATTTATAGCCTATGAACAAGAGATCAAGCGTATTCGTGATGAACAGGCTGTCCTTGCTCAAAAACTTGATGATGCTAAACAAGAGGGTAGACAAGAAGAAAAAATCGAAGTTGCAAAAAATCTACTTAAGGCTGGCATTTCTATTGATGTCATTTCCCAGACAACTGGCCTTCCTCAGGCTAACATTACACAACTTAAGGAAGAAACTTTTTAGTCTACTACCTTCTTCCAGCCATTAATTGTATTAAACAAGAGACTGATATTAGTTTTAACTACCTCAATTCTTCTGTCAGTTAATTCATGCCTGTCAGATCAAGTTGTGTCTAGTACATTGAACATCCCCCCGACTTGATCTGACAAATTAGTTGCAATAACCTCTATGAATCACACAATTGCCGATTTAGTTGGACAAAATTACAAGTAAAAAATTTATAAAAACATATTTGATTCTGGTAGTCAGAAAATATTCATAAAGTTGTTATATAGTAAGGTTTTTTGAGAAAATAAGATGAGTGATTTCAGTACAAAGGTTACAAACATCGACACTTTATTACTTATCGCAGCTAGGGATGGTAATATTAATGAAGTAAGACGTCTAATCGAAAAAGGAGCAGATGTTAACGCAAATGATATTAGAATTACGGGTAATGCTCCTCTACATTTTGCTTCTCAAAACGGTCATAAAGAGATAGTAAATGCTCTATTGGAAGCGAAAGCAAATGTTAACCTAATAAACTATTATCAGAATACTTCTCTACATCTTGCTTCTCAAAGTGGTCATAAAGAGATAGTAGATACTCTAATAGGAAAAGGAGCAAATGTTAATGCAGAAAATGAATATAAAAAGACTCCTTTACATCTTGCTTCTCAAAGCGGTCATAAAGAGACAGTAGATACTCTAATAGGAAAAGGAGCAAATGTTAATGCAGAAAATGCAGAAAAACAGACTCCTTTACATTTGGCTGCTTACAATGGCCATAAAGAGACAGTGGATGCTCTATTAAAAGCAAAAGCAAATGTTAATGCAGAAAATGCAGAAAAACAGACTCCTTTACATTTGGCTGCTTACAATGGCCATAAAGAGATAGTGGATGCTCTATTAAAAGCAAATGTTGATCAAGAAAAAAAAGATTACTCTACTATTCTGCATTACGCTGTTCACAATGGACATGAAAAGATAGTTGAAGCTTTATTAGAGGGAGGTGTAAATGTTAATACGAAAGGCAATCTAACATGCGTCGATCCTACAAACATAGGAATTACAGGATTTTTCAAGAATAAAAGACTAGCTTATTATACAGCTGTAGATTGTAGTAATCAACTTACTGCTTTACATTTAGCTGCTGAAAAAGGCTACATAAAGATAGTTGAACAACTCATAAAGGTACAAGGGATTAATATTAATGAAAAAGACAACAATGGTTACACTGCTTTACATTTCGCTGCAAAAATTGGAAATAAAGATATAGTAGATGCTCTATTAAAAGCAAAAGCAAACGTTAATGAAGAAAATGGAGAAAAACAGACTCCTTTACATTTAGCTGTCATAAGTGGCAAAAAAGAGGTAGTAGAGACTCTATTGAAGATAGAAGGAATTAATATTAATATACAAGATAATAATAAATATACTTCCTTACGTTTGGCTGTTGAAAATGAGCATTTAGATATAGCTGAAGCTTTAGTAACAGCTTTATTGAACAAAAATGTTAGCGTTGAAAATAGCGATAGTAATATTGTTTTACGTTTAGCTGCTGAAAAAGGCTACATAAAGATAGTTGAACAACTCATAAAGGTACAAGGGATTAATATTAATGAAAAAGACAACAATGGTTACACTGCTTTACATTTCGCTGCAAAAATTGGAAATAAAGATATAGTAGATGCTCTATTAAAAGCAAAAGCAAACGTTAATGAAGAAAATGGAGAAAAACAGACTCCTTTACATTTAGCTGTCATAAGTGGCAAAAAAGAGGTAGTAGAGACTCTATTGAAGATAGAAGGAATTAATATTAATATACAAGATAATAATAAATATACTTCCTTACGTTTGGCTGTTGAAAATGAGCATTTAGATATAGCTGAAGCTTTAGTAACAGCTTTATTGAACAAAAATGTTAGCGTTGAAAATAGCGATAGTAATATTATTTTACGTTTAGCTGCTGAAAAAGGCTACATAAAGATAGTTGAACAACTCATAAAGGTACAAGGGATTAATATTAATGAAAAAGACAACAATGGTTACACTGCTTTACATTTCGCTGCAAAAATTGGAAATAAAGATATAGTAGATGCTCTATTAAAAGCAAAAGCAAACGTTAATGAAGAAAATGGAGAAAAACAGACTCCTTTGCATTTAGCTGTCATAAGTGGCAAAAAAGAGGTAGTAGAGACTCTATTGAAGATAGAAGGAATTAATATTAATATACAAGATAATAATAAATATACTTCCTTACGTTTGGCTGTTGAAAATGAGCATTTAGATATAGCTGAAGCTTTAGTAACAGCTTTATTGAACAAAAATGTTAGCGTTGAAAATAGCGATAGTAATATTGTTTTACGTTTAGCTGCTAAAAAAGGCTACATAAAGATAGTTGAACAACTCATAAAGGTACAAGGGATTAATATTAATGAAAAAGACAACAATGGTTACACTGCTTTACATTTCGCTGCAAAAATTGGAAATAAAGATATAGTAGATGCTCTATTAAAAGCAAAAGCAAACGTTAATGAAGAAAATGGAGAAAAACAGACTCCTTTGCATTTAGCTGTCATAAGTGGCAAAAAAGAGGTAGTAGAGACTCTATTAGAGAAAGGAGCAAATGTTGATCTGGTCGATAAAAGAGGAAATAATCCTCTAGATTTAACCACTCATAAGGAAATAAAAGCCCTGATAGAAAGTAGAAAAAATACTAATAATAACAAAGACAATATCACCAATGCAGAGAAAGATAATGATGTTGAGATCAAAACTGTAGACCATAGTAGCACTGTACAAGCAGAAGAACAAACAAGCACTTTTTTTGATAATTTTTTTAGTATTATTACTAAGCCTTTTTCACTAATTGTATCATTTTTTAGTGGGTTTTTCTCATGGTTGTTTGGATCTAATGAAGAAAAAATCGATGAATCTATATCACAACCAAACGCTAGTATTTCTTTACTTCCACTGGATTCATCAAGTGAAAAAAAGACCGATGCACAACCTAGTGATCATTCTTTGATTGTACCCGATCAATCAATTGGGCAAAGTGATAGTGACGGCCATTTACTTGGATGATCTTACCCAGAAAAAAGCGATATTTTTACAAAAAGGATTATATTGGAAAAGAATCTTATTCTATTTAGAATATAAAGTTATAATAAAGTTTCCTGCCATCTCTAAATAAATTACACTAACTTAATATTATATACTATTAATAAATTAAATAGTATAGTCATTTCCAGCACTCAAAACCAAGGGAGGTGAGAGCTTTTTGTTTTGGGATGGGATGGTCTACCATGTGTACCATACGAACTTTTTTATATGGTGATTTCACCATATCGTAAAACTAGCTATATTAGCCTATTCTTACCACATTTATATATGAATCAAATTGCCTGACTTTGTTGCAAAGGTTTCAAACTTTTATTTTTACAATCCCATTTTTACGCAGTTTGTTCTCACGAATATACGATCTTTATCTTACGTTTTTAAGAAGTAAATAAACAAATTTTCTGTGACGCTAAAATAGATGTGTTTTTATTTACAATGAGGACAAAGAGGTCCATTTCTCATATGGTAAAAATGTTTTATAATTAACCGTTAGATTAAGAAAAAGAAGAACAAATAATCAAATGAGAGTACCACACTTAGCTCCTTCTCTTAAGCATGGAAAAGCAAAGTACAGTGTGGAATTTTTTCATACATTGCTCAAAGTTTTCATGTTTATAATTAGGTATCAACAAAAAATTTACTTAAAATTTAGAAAAATAGTTGTTGACAATGGTGACTTAGTATACTAGAAACTACATTAAAATATATAGTGGGGTAGTAAGTATGGAATCTGGTTTAGATTGTAATTACAATGCAATACTCAATAGGTTAACAAGTGCTGTCAAGGACAGTGACAAACAGACCGAAGCAAGAAAACGTTTAAGAATAGAAAGGTGGTTAAAAGTTAACATTCAGTTGATTGAAAATTTTAGCGGAGTAGAGCTAGAATTTTTCTCTGATATATTCTCTGATGATTCTTGTTGGAAAGGAGCGGGGTTAAAAAATGAAGTTGTTGGTGAAAGGCTAACTGAAGAAATAAATAAAAATGGAAAAGAGAATCCGTTAAACGTTTCTAAAAGATATTACTTAGCATGTAAATACTGCTTAGAAGGTAAGATACCTAGATTATTTGAGCAAGTATTTATAAAGTTTAAAAATAGTGCATTTGAAGAAGATATTTCTGATGACAAGCTAAAAGATGAACTTTTGGATCACCATAAAGAGAGTAGCCCTATAAAGGCTTTTTGGTCTTCCCTTATTGATAAACAGACTGGAAAACTAAATGAATATACAGCAGTTGAAGGTTTAAAAGAAGCCATACGAGTAAACTCACGTAAAAATTGGGAAGAGGGTATAGAGTTCTTCTATAATAAGTTACAAAATGATCCAAGTATTTACAGTAAAGGAGATTTATTAATCAACGCAGCTTTATCTGCAGTCAAGGGGTACAGAGATTCAGATATTATAGAGTTTTGTCTACCCAATATGAGTGATAAGCAGAAAAAGGAGTTATTGAAAAGAGACTTTAAAGAAAATACATATTATGCAGTGTTAAGTGAACTGATTGATGAATACTGCTTTGACTCTTTTAAGAATTTATTTGACCTACTTGAATCCAATGATCTTTCGTTCGAGCAGTATGGGGTTATTTTATCATCACTATCAAGAAGGATGCTTTTAAGTTCAGACTTAGCTGAACAAACTAAGGAAACTATCATGTACGTTTGGAAACATGAGAATTTTGAGGAATGCAGAAAATCTGTATTTAAAGACTACTCTTTTATTGTAATGGTAACGAATTTAATAGTAGAATTAAGAAAGGAAAGTTCAGATAATGAAAATAGAAAGAAGGAAATATTAGGAATATTGGAGTGTGTTAAGCATACACAAATTGAAGAGATTCAAAATTCTTTAATACATAGAATGAGTGCGGTGCATGGAATTGGTGAAGAGCGATTCACTGAGGATAAGAAACTGATAGAGCAGCTTTTTTCTGATTTAGATAAGTCCTTTAAGTGCAAAAAAGGGGATCTAGCTGCTCAAGGTGATGATGGGGCTGGTGAGCCAGCCGGTTTGCCACAATCAAGGTTTAGCCTAACTGATGCCCCATGTCATGTAGAATCTTCAAGCCATAGCAAATAGGAGGATTATATGCTAAATACTACAGGGCCACTTGAATTGGTACAACTTCTATTGATGGAAAATACATCAGGGGACGAGTTTTTAGATTTTCAAAAAAGGTTTCAGTCATTCATTGATCAGTCTCCTTCTTTCTTGCACTCGGTTGGGAAAGAAGGATTTTTTCCTAGTTTCTTTTTTGGTGCTTTTGCTACTTTATTGGATTCAGATCTTGCTGATTTTGGAGATGTTAAGGTTAAGGAAATTTACTTTCGTTTTGATCGTTATGGTGCTTTGAAGTTAGCTGTACTAACTGAAGATTCTAAGACAAAAAGTGAAAAAATAATCTATATTGCAGTATCTGATAAAGAGAATCATAAACCAAAATTTGATTCAGAAGAATTGAGAAACATATATCTCCATGTCTTTCCTAATCGAGGTCAAGATCCAAGATATGAAAATCGCAAAGAAACTGTTTATAGTGTAACAATTGGAAAGGAAAGAAAGGTTGCTTGTGATGTGATGGAAAAGCCTAAAATAGCTCCTTCTGACTCAGAACAGGCGAAAAAATTTACTTTAATAAAAAACAACCAAGAGAACTTGAAAGATTCAATTGGAGGGTTAGCGAATACAAACTCTGGGCAAGTAATAAATACAATTGAAAAAGTGTTAAAATATATTACTGGTGTCCGTGATCAATATAAGGATAAAATTAAAAAACAATTTGAAGGTAAAGAATCAAGTTATCATGGCTTTTTAGCAGGATTTTTGATGAATTTTAAGTATCGCTTTCATCTAAAACTTTATCTAGAGCTGTTTGCGGGAAAAGGTTATGCAGATATTATTTTACTTGTACGTGGCGCTGATAAATCACTAAATGCTGTGCCTATTATTATTGAGCTTAAAGCTGGTACGGATAAAAAAAACACACCACAAGAAGCAATGAAACAGGTTCAAGATTATGTTAAAGGTTTCTTTTCTAATTTTACTAGAATGATTACTGCAGCTAAAGAAGTGGTTTGTATAGGGTTGAACTTTGAAATGAACTATGTTCCTAAATATTCACTTTATGCGCAAAGTTTCTTAAACAGGGAAGGTAATTCTGTAATAGAAAAGTCATTTAGTATTTCTCAAGATATGATATCAGCTGCTAAAGCAGTGGACAAGTTAGAGTTAAAAAATTTATTAAAAACTCGGAAAAAGGAAGTAAATAAAAGCACTATAGAAGAGCGATTAGGTGAAAAAGAAATTGATAAAATAATAGAAAACCAATTAATAGATTTATTTGGAAAAGAAGATAAAGTTAATAAACAGTGTTTAGAGGAACTTTTGAAAAAGTTACCTAATATTTGTGCAACTGAAATCATAAAGAAACAGTTAGAATACCTATATCATGGAATCGTTTGGAGTAATGGAGGTAGTGATAATATACACTATGTAAGTCAGTTTATTATAGGTCAGTTAATACTTATTCCTGATAAGATTGAAGATGAGAAATTAAAAAAGTATCTTTTTACTTATAATAGGGGTGGTAAAATGGTTGAAGGAACACAAACACGTCCAAAACTAGCAGAAGAAAGTATTGCAGACTGTGTTACAACCATAGTGTTAACTATGGGTAAAAAGATGTTTATACTCAATATAAACGAAAAAGATAGACCTGCGTTAAAAGTACCACCTGATACAAGGATTCCGATTGAAGAAAAATTTCGAAACATTGATAACATAGAGATACAGGAAATAATCTGTAACTTACGTGGTACACCTAGTAATAGGAATTCGTTTGATCGATACTGTGAGGGAATTGCAGTAACCACGTACAACTCATTGGGTGAATACAAAGAAGATAGAGAAATTCTTCAGGGTAATTTTACTTCGATTATTGAAAACAAGGAGTTTAAGACAGCCATGAAGAATGCTATAAAATCCGGTGATGATAGTAATTACAAAAAAGTATTTAAAGAAATTTCTAATATACTGTATCCTTTCAAATCATTAATAAACAATGAAGCTACATTTCAAGCTGTGTTACATGGTTTGTTTAGTAGCTACAGCGATGATAATATAAAAGTTATTACTGAGTTCCAAATAGGTGGTGGAGAGAAGTTGGATATGATATTGGTTCAAGCTTCTAGCACAAAGGAGTATCCCCCTATTGGAATAGAGTTGAAATTTGCTAAGAAAAAAGAATTAGGTAAAAAAGAAAAAGAGGCTGAGGGCCAGTTGATAAGATATAAAGAGGGTGGAGCATATAAGATAATTACCGATGCTGATAGAGTAAATGTAATGTACGCTATCTTTGATGAAAATGCAGAAGATAAAGACTCTCTTATAAAAACTGGTGGTTTTCAAACTCTACCTAAAGAGCATAGTTCTGAAACAATGCTTTCTACTCGTCAACATCAGAGTAGTAATCTCCAACAGCTTAACGCTCAACAAGCAGGTCCATCTCGAGTAGTTAATCAGTGATTAAGTTTTGAGCAAAGAACTTATAAGTTGGTGGAGGTTTTGTGGGTGCTGTGTTTACTAATGTTTAAGCAGAATAACTTGATTTACAAAAGTTAAGGTGGAAAAAATTAACAACGTTCGCAATGTGGTCGATTAAGAATACTATAAAAGGTTGGGATAGTGCTAACTTATAAAATAATAGAAAACCTATCTAAAAATGCTCAAGAAAAATAAGTGGCATAATTGAAGGAAAATGTAAGTTATATTTCTTGTATATTAGGGTGCTGATTAAAGTTTATGTGAATATCTGAGTTTAGTGCAGAAGTTAAAACATTGCAGAATGATAAAAAGATTATGTTTAATCAGTTTTACTTATGTTGTATATTGTATATGATACGATATCCGTCTAGGTTAGGAGGTGTGGTATGGTTGTTACTGAATCTATTATTGTGCAAAATAAAAAAGCATATGAGCAAAAATTAGAAGAGGATTTAAGCATTGGCAAAATATTAGATGAAGAATATCAATTGATAAAAAATCGTCTTTTTTCACCTCTTGCTTCTTCTATCTTGATGGATAGTAAACTCTCATTTCAAGGTATAGTATGTACATGGATTGCCTGCACATCTAATTTAACAGACAGTCAAAAGAAGTTAAATAGAGAATTACTAAACATCGTTAAAGGTTTAGATCCATGTCATTATGATCAAAAAGAAGATAGACATTGTGAATACTATATTGAAAAACTTAAAAATTTCCTACAAAGCAATAAGAATAATCAAGACCTCAAAACTGTTCTTAACCTTAAAAGAGGAGAATCTGGATTAACAGTATTGCATCTAGTATCTTCTGTAGGTAAGGTGACTCAAGGATATAATGAAACTGTAGATTTACTTCTAGAGGCAGGTGCTAATCCTAACATACAGAGTGATAAAGGAAGGACTCCCCTGCATTATACTGATGTTCTTGCTAATGCAGCTTCTCTTTTAAAAGGAAAGGCCAACCCTAATATACAAGATCACAAAGGAGAAACACCCTTACATCATGCCGCTAGTATTGGTCATGCTGACTATGTTAATTTACTCCTAGAGAAAGAAGCTAATCCTACCATACAGAATAGAAAAGGGGAAACGCCACTACAAGTTGCAATTGATAATCGTTACTATTATATTGAAGAATGCTTTTGCACTAATGACCAAAAGAGTTTGAGTACAGAATTATACCGTATGCTTGATGAATGTCTTGGTGCATATGAGGATCATTCATGTTATGCTTCTGACTTCATTAAAAATCTAAAAGAGTTTCTAGGTAAACACAAGAATAGCGAAGACCTAAAGGTGATTTTTAGTATTCGAGACATAGATGGTAATTCAAAAATACTTAATTATGCTCGGTACATTGATAAGGAAGTAGTAGATTTATTTCTATCGGTAGGGGCAGGTATTTTTTGCAAGAAAGAAGCTTCTCTCTTAGATTGTCGTGGATCTTTTTATAATGTGGGAGAAAAGTATTGTGTAAAATCTACTTTATGGAATACACCAAATCAGGTAAAGCTGAATAAATTTTTAAACAAGATATCTGAAGTTCAAAATATGTATAGACTAGAAGAAATCGTAAATGAAGCTATAAGCTCCGGAGTAAGGATTGGTTTTTCTAAGCAGTCTTCTCAAGGTAAAAAAGCATACAATTTTGTAGATCATGTAATAGAAAAAATCAGTAAGCTAGAGAAAAATCCTAAAGTTGCCAGCAACATAATATGTAAGTTGGTATCAAGAGGAGCAGTGTTTAACAGTAAAATTGGTATTGGTGTAATTGATGCACTGGAATCAGAATTTAATGATCATAAAGCTAATATGGTAAAAGCTCATGAAAATTATATTAGTAATGCTCATAAGTTTATTGAATTGGCGAAAAGTACCACCAATGGTGAGTTGTATGATGTAAGAATAGATAACTCTACTCTCTACTTAGAATATTCTGGAGACAGCATAATAGATGTTGCAAAGATTACAGATAGAGCAGGAAATTTAGGATCAACTCAGGGAAGCATAAAATATGAAAGAGATATAATAAGGATTGGTAAAAGTGAAGTAGAAATTCAAACCGAAGGTGGAATAAGGTATTACACAGATCTTACAGAAGGCAGCGATATAGTATTAACTTTCTATACTAGTTTGGGAAATATAGACGTTAGACTGTATCCTGACGTACAAGATAAAAGCAAAATTATAGTAGAAGTGAGTAATAGAGAGGAAATATTAGAAAAATTCAAAGGTAGAAAAGAAGAATTAGGTAATGATTGTGCACTTGGTGAAGATTGGGTTTATGATGCTATTGAAAATGGGTACTTTGAAAGATCTGGTGGATTAATGCTTCCCGAAGTAATAAGAGAATCTAGCAAGAAATGGGCAGAACGTGAAGAGTTAAGAAGAACTTCTGATCCTAAGAGAGAAGTTTCTAGGTAGATTAATTTGCCATAAAGGTTAAAGATTATTATTTAAATATAAACTACTATGATTTATAGATTAAGGAAATTGTACCAATGTCTTCTAAGAATACTCTTTTATATTGTTTTTAAGCTGGCTACAAAATGAGGATATGGAACATACAATTGGCTCTGAGCTGCCTTTTACACTCCAGATCTACTATTAAAATATGCAGCTAAATTGGATACATTTTCTATCACTGTTGCATCCAGAATATTAAAATATTCATCATTTGTATTGATATTTTTACATAATTGATTTTGTAACATTGATTTGCTCTTCTACATCAATCTCAACATCTTTTGGTATGGCCCTTTGTGGCAGCTCCTTTTGCAATAGTGGTACCTTTTGATTTTCTGGCACATCTATCTCCTGTGGCTTTTATAAATTAAGACCATAGAATTTCTCCCTTTGCTTACTCCACAGCATCGGTATTTCTCTTAAATCCACTAACCTCAAACCCCTTGGCTGCCTCCCATTTACTATATCTTCTTTAATTTTTGGTGCTAAATAGTTCAACCTCAAAATTTGCTGTATACGTCTTGTACCTATATTAACTTTGGCACTCAGTTCTTTTATACTCGCATATTTCCCTTCCTCTAGTTGACGTTTCCACAGATGTGCTCTTACCACTGCTTTCAGTAGCACATTGTTTGTTTTACCTTCTGGTTCTACTACTGTGCATTTCTTTCCTTTTTTCTTCATTGGTATAAATTCCACCTTATCCTCTAAACACACTTCTATTCCATCCTCTTTTACCATTACTTTCTTTATTAACTTTTTCACTACTTCTTTCTGCTTTCCAAAACTCCATTCTTCCCCTTTTTCTCCCCGTTCTTCATATAATTGCTCTGCTTTTTTCATTACTTCTTTTTCTATTTCTCCAGCAACTATAGTTCGATTTACCGATTCACAATTTTTCCCTCCTAGATGATTGTTACATACATAATATCGATACCTTTTATTCTCTTTTTTCGAGTACGTCAGCGTCATGTTTACTTCACAGCTCTTGCACTTTATTATTCCCTTTAGCAATGCTTCCTCATATTTTACTTTTCTATATGGCTGATCCTTTATCAATTCTTGTGCTTTTTGCCATTTTTCTTCTTCTATTATCGCCTCATGCTTTCCTTCATATTGTTTATCATAATGTCTTATCTTTCCCACATATATTGGGTTTGTTACTATCCTTCTCACTGTTGCTTTTTTAAAAATATCTGATTTTGCTTTTGTTCGATATCCTTCTCTGTTCAACTCTCTTGCCAATTCTGCCATTGATCTCAGCTCCAAATATCTTTCAAATATATACTTCACTGTTTTTGCTTCTTTTTCATTTATTATTAATTCCTTATCTTTTACATTATACCCAAGCGGTAAAGTTCCTCCCATCCACAATCCTTGTTCTTTTGATGTTGCTATTTTATTTTTTACTCTCTCTACTATCATCTCTCTTTCTAGTTGTGCTGCTCCTGATAATACTGTCTGTACGAATTTTCCCATTGGCGTATTATTGTCAAATATCTGCGTTACTGCTATAAAATTTACTCGGTGCCTTCTAAAAAATGACGTTACTTCGATGCTGTCTTTTGTTTCTCTTGATAGTCTGTCTAGTGTGTACACTACTACACAATCTACCTCTCCTTTTTTTACATCTTCAAACAATTCCTTTATTGCTGGTCTTTCTAAATTCTTTCCTGAGAAACCTCCATCATCGTACCTTTTGGCCAATGCTACCCAGCCTTCTCGGCTTTTTATATATTTTTCACATGCTACACGTTGCGCATCAAGACTATTAAACTTTTGTTCCAGACCATCTTCATTTGACTTCCTAGTATATATCGCACATCTTACCTCTTTCAGCATTCTTTCTCCTTATCTCTCATTCCAAATAGAAGCGGCCCATTGTAGCTCATTCCCATTATTTTCCCCGCCACTGCTGACAATGATGTATAAAATTCTTCTCTGTAGATTAAACCCTTATCTGTTACCATTACCGCATGCGTCTCTTCACCTCTCTCTAGTATTAATTCTGTCCCTTCTACTGGTAATTTATCGCTACTTATTCTTTTTCCCTTCTCTAGTCGATCTGCCAGATATTCTAGTCTTTTTAACCCTTTTCTTGACATTTCTCCATACGCTTTTTCCTGCATTCTATAAGCTAATCTTGGTATCAGATATTTCTTTGAGTATCTAGGCGCCTCTTCCCCAAATACCTTCTTCCACGTTTTTCTCAGCTCACCCAAAGGTTTTCTCTCTAAATTCATTACTTTCTTTTCTATTTCTTTCTCCATATTTTTAGCCCTTCATAAATAGCTTTTCAATTCTGTCTGTTTCTTTCTTTAATACCTCGGTTACTTCTTTACTATTTTTTGCATAACCCATTGCTGTCATCCCAAATTTATCCGTTTGCTCTATTTCAGCCCCTGCTTTTACTAGCTCCTCCACTATTTCTTTTTCACTTAACATGCATGCAAGGTGCAGCGGTGTGCATTTATTTCCATATTCCTCAGCATTTACATTCGCCCCTGACTTTATCAATTCCCTCACGATTTCTAGACGTTTCTCCGTTACCGCTAGGTGCAGTGCTGTGTATCCTTCTACATCTTTAGCATTCACATTCACTCCTTTTTCAACTAATAACTTCACTGTTTTTGCGTCTATCGCATAATGTAGTTCCCTTTTCGTCTCTTGCATAAATATTTTTATATGAGTTCTCTAATAATTCTTTTGCTAATTTATTAAATTTGCTAAGCTTTAACATAATCCACCTCACCTTTTCTTTAAATTTAGACCTCTCTTTTAAGCCTTCCTTCTCACTCCCTCATCTATCATTTCGTTCACTTGGCTCATTATCTTGCTTGCTAAATTTTGACATTCTTTCTTTATTAGCGATTTATCTCTCTTCCTTATTTCTCCTATCTCTATTATTTTTAGCTCAGGCATGTAGCCTCCATTCAACATGTCTGCTATTTCTCCCACTAGCCCCTCTATTCCATAGCACGTCAGTTCTCTACTTTTTGTTACTCCACCTTTTTCTCTCAGAAATTTACTCGCCTCTTCACTCTCTTTGCTATCACATAGACGATACTTTTCACTTTCCCAGATGTAATACATTGGTGTTGCTCCGTACTTATTCAGTTGATTAACTTCAGCTCCAGCCTTTACCAGCTCTTTTATTATTTCAACTCCTGCTCCTTTGCACGCAGAGTGGAGTGGCGTACATCCACTGACATATTGAGTGGCATTTACTTCCGCTCCTTCCCTTAGCAGCACTTTTACATTTTCTAAACTCTTTGCGAATACTGCACAGTGTAGTGGTGTATAACCATTTTTATCTCTTGCATTAACCTCTGCTCCTTTTTTTATTAATAACCTCGCTGTTTTGTAATCGGAGATTTCTACTGCTTGATGCAAGATCGTCTCTCCTTCTTCATTTCTTTTATTAATGTTTTTAAACCCGTTACTTGATACTTCTTTAAAAAACTTACTCTTGCTAAAACTCATTTCATACCTCACAAAATTAGCTTTTCTAGCGCCAGACAAATTTCTTATATTTACCTGCTGCTATTCAAGTCATGTCCTTTTTAGCATGAGAAAGCAAGTCCTTTTCTTTTTATTTCATATATTTTAACCTATTATTAATATAATATATAAGGATCTAAATATAAGTACTTAACTTATTATAGATATTACTTGACTATTTTTCCAACTTCTGTGCAAATGTCGATGTTCGTGCCACTTCAGTACTCCCAGGTAAAATACTAAAATGTGCTTTTCTAATTCGTGTATTGAGTCTTTTTGCTCTGAATTTAATTCGCTTTCATAATGAACATTATGTTCTGCTAAACCAAATCTTATAACTTTCTGGTTGGTAAAATCTTCTACTTTGTAGTGGTGAGTAACGCTAAACCTTTCTAAAATTGGTTTGTGTTTTAAATTCCAATATTGCCCTGAAAGTTTATCGCTTCCCAATACAAATTTATTTCCTCTTTCCTCTATACTACCAACTGGAAAACATGTGTTTATTTCTCCTAAATCCCAACTGTTTGATAATACTATCTGCGCTTTTGCAAACTTTATTTCTGGCAATAAGCTCTGTGGTAATGGATATAGTGCTTTTAAATTGTACCACTGATGACTCCTTTCATAGATGCCTTTGTAATCCCTTGTGTGAGTCTCTGTTTCTCCAAGGATTGCTACATCTAGGCGATATATATCATTGCTTAAAGCTCGTTCATAATGATCGCGTAGATAGTTTTCTATAATCCTAATAACTGGACCACTAGACCTGAAAAAATTTACTCTTCCAAACGATAACACTGGTCCATCTTTTTCTATTTTTACCCCTGAATAATCAGAAAGAAGATCTCCAAATAAACTCTCATCCAATATAAATCTCTGCACATTATAATAATCGTTAAAAATCCTCATTAATCTGGATCTTACAGGCAGTGATAGTTTTGCCAGCTCTACTACTGCATCTACGAAGAAGTCATTTGGTACCTCTTTTATCCCTACTTGCAACTCAAAAAAGTGTTTACCGGGTGGCTCTTCAATAATTGTAATATCTTCTATATTTGCCCACTTTAGTGCTATTTTGAGTGATGCTGGGGTTCCACGTAGTCTTTGAAATTTTACTCCTTCTACTACGGCTTTTCTTCTATCTTTTACCCAACGTAGTATCTCTTCTAAACCATATTCTTCTATTATCCAAGGCAATGTTTCTTCTTCTAATCTAAATTTAAACCCTCTTATGCAACTTGGATTAACTTTATAGTCGATTGTTTCTACTAGCGCTTTTTCTTGCTTTGTTGCGTTTGGCGGTAATAAACTTTTCATTTGTCTTTTCTTTCAAGTTGCTTTAATTTCCTTTATTTAGGTAGCTTATGAGTAAGCAAGAGATCATTGCAAAAAAACAAAGATATTCTCGGTATTAAAAATACTTTCTTTGATATTTGACTATATTGTTAATACCTTAAAAAATAAGTTGCAACAGCTAGGAGAAGGAGAATCTTTTCGTCTGCATAACATTGGTCATTTTTATCCAGTAAACCACTTATTGCACGCAATCCCCTCACTGGCACAAAACAAAAAAATACGTTTTAAATCCTATCTAACTTGACATAGCCAAGCACTGCACACTCATTCCCCAGAACCACAACATCCTCTCTTGGCTCGATTAATTCTACGTTTTCTACACCCTCTACAAACAAATTTGCTATTATCCAAGATCTTGTAACATTCCATCCCAGCCTTCTACTTGCTTCAAACTTCTTAATGAACTGTTCCTTAATTTCCTCCTTTGATATTACAGAACTTATGCTCATTCTGCTGTGAATATCTATTTCCGTAATATTGCAACCAATTACTGTTACTGTATCTGTTAAAACCCTTATATCATCTCTAGTAACCTGCTTTTTTACAATTTCTAGTAGCTCTTCTGACACTATGCCAGTTGTGGATAATTGTGTTGATAAGATTGAAATTTGTACTTTCCCTGGTATAGTTGATTCCACTAGTGCATCTTTTACTCTACTATCTGCTGACAGTGCATGATATTTATAATATTCCTTACTTCCTCCTGTTGACCAACCTGCTATCTTTGCTTTAATTCTTTTTCTAAATCGTTCATCATCTTCTTCTTTCTGCCTCTCTACTCCATAAAACTCAGCTAAATTACCAAGATCTTCTCCTGTTGCAAATTTTAGTAAATTACTTTTTACAGCTTCATTTATTCTTTCTCTGAGTAACAACTCTCTCCATGCTGCTACTTCTAATACCTTTATCGCTGGGTCACTTTCAATTAGTGCTGTAAAACTTTTATCTCGACTTATTAATTCTTCTTTCATCCGAGCAAAAATCTCTTCAAAGTTCAGTGGTTCGATAATATTTGGCTGCTGCATTTTTAAACAACTACTCCATTAATATTTATGAACTTACCTTCTGAAAGATAGACACCTTCTAAATTCAATGTTACTCTCCCTTCTTTTACTCCTTCAACTTTTACTTTTTCTAACTTAAATCTCTTTTCCCATTTTTCCAAAGCTTCTGCTGTTGCTGCATAGATTTCCATAGTTAAATCTCTACTGATTGGTTTATCCACTAATTCAAATAGCCTAGACCCATAATCTCTCCTCATGATTCTACTGTTTACTGGAGTGGTCAGTATATCAATTATCGACTGCTTTAAGTGCTCTATTCCTTCTAACGTCTTTCCTGTTTTAGCATCCATACCCTTCATTTCTATTTTGCAAAGACGCTTTCACTGCCTTTTATTACTTTAAACCCACATGAAACTATATCTCCTACTCTTCCTACACTAAGACCATTTGCAAACACTATTTTTGATCCTTGAATCATTACTTTTCCTTCACTAAAACTGTCTCCTTGCCTACATATTGACTTGCCGTTTACAAAAACATTATTACTTCCGCTAATGCAGAAATGTGGTATAGCTTTTCCACAATAGTCTCCTAACCTTACTATTCCTTTGTTCAATTTAAGTCGATCCTTTCTGCTTTCAGTTTTATTCCACTTTTTGTCATTTCTATGCTCGATTCCCCAGCTTTCAGTGTTATTTTGTCTACTACTTCAATCTCTAAATGATGTTTATCTTTATCGTATGACAACTTTGTTCCATCTTGAAATGTTAAGCTACTCACCTCTTTTTTATTTTCTGGTGCAGAGTACTTTTGTTGATATATTCCAGGAAGTACTACTCCTAAAGATAATTCTCCCAGCGGGGAAAGTATAACTACTTGCTCATCAATATCTGGCGGAGACCAATTTCTATCTTTTCCTGCTTTGCTTGTTATCCATGGCAACCAATCTGTTAAAAATTCGCCTATTTTAATTCTTACTTTTGCTTTTTCATAATCTACTTCTTTTACAAGCCCTATTCGTACAATGTTTGCTAATTTTCTTTGCAGCTCTGAAATAGCAAAATTACTCTCTAACATTTTCTCCTATTGTAATCGTATGTGGCTTAATCTTATTTTCTGTCCATATCGATTTACCTAAATGAAGCTGATGATTCCAATCAACCATCCACACCAAATATGCATCTAATTCGGGTCTAAATCCATCAGGCTCTGCAGAAAGAAATTCAGCCGGAGATACATTCTTTTCCCAGGTATTCTTGTTCACTACTCTTGCTACTTCTGCTGCTAATGACCTTACAACTAACGAGGAATCCTCGACTGTTCCATCAACTACAACCCTTGCTTCAAATCTTGCTTTTAGCGCTAATTCCTCTGTTCCAGGATCTTTTCCCGATTCTAAACTCACAAGCTCTACAAATAACGCTGGCGCTATCAATTCTTTTCTTATTGCTGGATAAATTTCACATGTCTGTATAGACGGTATTTCTTTCTTCAGTGTGCTGCAAATTGTTTGATGTAAATCTGTCCAGAACTTTGTCATATCTTTAAAATATAGTTTAGCTCATGCTTAAAGTATTTCTCAAACACTCTCTCACTCTCATAATTAACAAGGTCTTTTATTATTCTTGAGCCTTCTGGTTCCAGCGGTAGTTTTACTTCCTTTATTGGCAATGCTGCTCTTCCTTCACGTTTAAACATACCGCTATTTCCTTTTGGCATAACTGCTGCAAATCCTCCTATAAACTCATACTTTCCTACTTTCGATCCTCTTCTTGTTTTTTGTATTTTGCCAATTGCCGATGCTCTAATGTCATAGAGATTTGCTCTAATTAACACTTCTAATCTGCTAGTTTTCGCCTTAAAAATTCTTAATCTCTTTCTTATCAAACTTAATTTTATCTTCTTTTCCTCACTGATTTCCTTAGCTGCTTTTGCTTTTAACCATAGTGCTGTTCTATTTAGTGCTTTTATAGCTGCCAGTTTTACTTTCTGCTCTTTTCCGTCAATATTGGAGATTATTTCATTAATATTGTTACTAGTTTTAATATTAAACACTTTCTATTGCCTCAATTTTCCATATTTTACCTGAAGAATCTTTCAATGGTGGTTCAAAAATCTTGTAGAACCTTTTTTCAATCTTGATATAATTACCTATGCTAAAGGAAGTAACGTCCTGATCACGTATTTCTATAGAAGCAATTTGCTGAGTTAATGCTCCATCTGCACCTAAAGAATACGTAGTATCGGGACGTTTAATTAGCACTTTCATTTTACGAATACTCTCCTTATTTTTATTACAATATATGGCTTCCACTCCTAGATGCTCAAAACAATCTTCCAATAATTTTCCTATATTCATCAACTAGAACTAATTTTTACCAAAACTGCCGGACGATGGCACATTGGCAGAGGATTTGACTGCGTATGTAAATCAGTTCCTCTATCAAATCTTCTTGGCTCTTGTTTTGCATAGAGTGGCTGTCCAAGAGTATTTACTGTTTCATTAAAGTCTGCTGGTGCAAAATATGTTGTAAATGTACTTGCTGTTCCTAGTGGAAAACAGTGCCCTGTATCTTTTTCTATAAATCTTCTTACTGTTCCTTCAGGATCAGTTGCTTGCCCTCTATATTCCTCAAATGTTATACCACAAAACGTAAATCCTGACCTCATATCATTTCGAAGCGCTGCTCCTTCTTGCCATCTCTCGTATGCTTCTTTCACTTTACTATGCGAAGTTAGTGCATCAAAAAACTCAGGGCTTACCAAGGCATGAATTCCGGTCATATATTCGCCACTTAAGTTGTCTTCGATATGTCGCAATACCTCCAGACACTTACGCTTGACATCTGTTGTTGCTGTTCCAAGGGCAAAATTTACTACTTTTGGTGTGATTTCAAATTCGTTGTACAAATTTAATAATTCTGACCCGTCAGCATCAAGAATAATTCCCTTCAGCGCTCCCATTCGCAAATGCTCTAATGTTATTGCATGTTTGTTTCTCATTAGCTGCAAATGATCAGTTATTACATCTGCAAGCGCTTTAAGTTCACTCTCTGATCCAAATGCCCTTATTCCTTGTACTTCTTCTGGCAGCACTACATCATCATGCGGAATGTGCGGAATCGTAAATGTTCTTATCTTTCTTTTTCCTCTTTTTCCTACTGTTGCTGGTGCTCCGGGTACTTGCGTTGGTAGTAAACTTAACACTCCGTTGTGTTCTTCTATCGTAATATGTCTAAATCTTACTGACCTACTTGGAAACAAATTTAAATTTTCAACTCGTCCATAATTTATCGGCAATATATTCATCGCATTTGTTAGTGCCGTCATACTAAATGCTGTATTTGTAAATGGATTTTGCATCTTTTATTTTCCCCTTTGTGTTTTTTATTGTTTAATATAGCTTTACACCGCTTTACGGATAATGATCCCTCGTCCTTCAAGTTGCTTTATTGCTGCATTTTTCTGCTCTTCAGTGATATTTGCTGGCCACACAACCGCACAATCAGCTAGCATTGCAACACGAGTAATAATTACTGCTTTAGCATTTTCTGTCGCATTTACATCACTTACTATTGCACCTATTGCTGTTTGTGTACCATCTGTGGCAGTTGGATTTATTATCTTAACCATGCTATCTTTATCAAGAGCCACTACTGTACCAAGCTTTAGGTTCTGCCCTTTTGCTACTGTTATTTGATCTCTTGAATATAGACTTGATGCCTCATACTTTAATAAGTCACCTAGATTATTTTGTTCGGTTATACATGTCATATTTTCTTTTCTCCTTTTTTTCCTTTAGTTTTACCGCCATGTTTGTAGTTATTGTACGCGGCGGTTATAAAAATACTTTAACTCCTACGACTTCTTGCTACCTGTATCATTAAATCTTCTCCTGAATTCTGTGGTATTGCACTCAGTATCTCTGTCTTCTTCGTTCGCTCTGCTAGCAGTTCCATTAAAACTTCCCTTGCTTGCTCAACACTTACGCCCTGCTCAATAAATTCTCCTATCTTTTCTGGCATCTTTGATATATTACATAATCTTATTATCTCTAAAATTTCTCTACTACAGTTCTCGTAGCCTTCCTCAGTTAACTCATTAGTTGTCATGCTAACACTCCTATGATTATTGATAAATTCAAAAAATGTTGTAACTCCATCTGCAAGACCTATTTCTACTGCTTTCTCGCCAAAATATAGACCTGCTTCTGTTGATCGAATCTTTTCAATTGAAAGACCTCTGTTCCTTGCTATTAGCTGCAAAAACATTTCATATAGTCGGTCTACTTCTTTTTGTAAGCTTCCCAGACTTTCAGACGTCATTGGCTCATGTGGGTTTAAATCATTCTTTCGACTACCAGCAAAGATTGTGGTGTACTTAATACCTTGCTTTTCATCAAACCTACTTTGATCTATATGACTTGCTATTACTCCTATACTCCCAACTCCTGAAGTGCGGGTGAGAAAAATCTTTTCAGCGCTAGAAGCTATAGCATATGCAGCAGAATATGCATCATCATTTGCTATTGCTATTATCCTCTTTTTTCCTCTTGCACTATAGATAAAATCAGCTAGGTCAAAGACACCGTTTACTTCCCCTCCTGGACTGTCTATGTCAAGTAGAATCGTCTCTATGCTTTTATCTTCTAAAGCACTCTCTATCTCTTCATGAATATTTTCATACGAAGTCATATCTAAAATATGATCAAAAGCTTCTGTTTTTTTTGTCAAAACTCCATAAATACGTATTATTGCTATTCCTTTTGGGTTTATATGAAAATGCTTTAAGTTCTTAAAGATAGGTTGTTTGCTGTTATATAATGATAGTAGTTCAAAACTTCTTCTCTCTACCATTATTGGTTTATTTATCCACATCACCTTCCTCCCCTTATTGTATTTTATGGCACATTAACGTCACAATCGAAACAAAGTCCAAAAGAATTAGCTCGCTTTTGATCTTCTGCTATTTCTTGGTCAATTTCTTCTACATCATAACCCATTTCTGATACTACTTCCGATCGACTCTTAAATCCATTCCTTACTGCCATTTGCTGTGCTTGCTGGTCTTTCAGTGGATCCACCCAATCAAATCCCTGTGGTATCCATTTTACTTCTTCTTTCGCTGCTTTTACTACTTTTTCATCTATACAGAGTTCTCCACAAAGTACTGCTAACTCTAGCCATCTATTCCATACTGGTCTGCAAAATTGGAATACCACAATGTTATGTTGCAGCATAGCGCATCGACGACGAAACTCTATTAATCCTGCTCTGATTGATGAATAATTAACGCCGGTTAAATCTCCTGTTAGCTGCTCATATGTTATCCCTGTACCAATCGCTATTGCCCTGAGTTGCTGTCTCATGAATGCTTCATAACTTCCTCCAACATCAGACGGCTCTGAAAATTTTATATCTTCTCCTGGGTCTAAAAGCTGCATTGTTCCAGGTTCTAGGCCAGATAATGCTACTCCTTGCTCACTTGCTTCACCTTCTCCCATGATATTTGCTTCTGGATCGAGTCTCGTAATAAACCCTGCAAACATCGCTGCTGTCTTTTTTCTCACTAATTCTGCATCATCGTATTGATCAAGTTCATAAAGCTTTAGCAGTATATTAGAAAGCCATGGCTCTCCTCTAATTTGCCCAGGTCTTAATGGTCTATAGATATGTAAAACATCATTTGCTGGCACTCTCACTGATTCTCCAAACATACTTTCACCAGGGTGTTCTTTAAATAGGTAATATGCTTCTCTTTGCCCAAGCCTGTTAAACTCAATCCCGTTTCTTATTACATTACCATTGGCTAGTGTTTGATTGCTCTTATTGTCCAAATGCTCTGATTCCAATACTTGAAGTTGCAATGGTACAGAAAATCCATCTTCGAGTTTACGATGTCGGAGGCGTACAAAACACTCTCCACCTTCTATCATGCTCCTACATACCAGAGCTTGTAATCCATAAAAATCACTTATTCCACAGCTATCTGCTTCATCTGTCCATTTTAGCCATAATTCTTGCACTTTCTTTCGAAATTCTGCATTCTTTGCTTTTGATTGTGGTTTTATTCCTGTTCCAATAGAGTTACTTACTATTGTATCAATAATATTTGCTGCATATGGATTTTTTCTCACCATATCACGTGATCTACTACGTAAAGTTTCAAGGCTTTGAGACAGCAAATTGTTTATACTTCCTAACTCTGGTTGAAAGTGAAAAAATCTTCTTCCTGAGCCTGCTGCATCCCACGCTGAGCTTTTGATTTTTGGCTTACTAAATAGTTGTTTGAACGATTTTAATAGCATTTTGCCTCTTTGATTATGCAGCAGTTTGTTGCGCAATTTGACATTAAAAAATTACAGCAAGCTGCTGGAGAGTCTGGCTGTTAACACTTTATAAATTATGCATGAGGCTCTTGCACAAATACCAACGCTTATTCTGGGCTGCGTTCATAAATGTCCTTCCGATGTCCCATTGCAGTAATAGTTACTGTGTGTTTTGAGTAATTTATCCTATAAATTACACGATAATCACTTACTCGTATCCTAAAATACCCTTTGAATTCATGCGATAATGCTTTACCTATTGCTTTAGGGTTGGTTGCAAGACGACTATCTACAGCTCTTCTCACTCTAGATCTTATCGTTGGTGGTAATGCAAGAAAGTCTTCCTCAAGAACTTTTTTTGAATAGATAATATCGTATCTCAGCTTGTATCTCCACCTTTAGACTGTTTTTGCAGATAATATTCTATTCCAATCTACATCCTCACTTCTAATTTCTTCATCACCTCTAGCATCACGCTCAAGAGAAAGCTTAGCCAACTTTATATCTACTTCATCTATTTCATCATCTTCTTCAGATAATTTACTTGCTTCAATTTCTTCTTCCACTAGGTCCTTTACAACCTCTTCTATAGTTCTATTTTGAACTTTTGCCATTTCTATAAGGTAGTGAGCAAATTCCCCCTCAAAATTTACATTAACATTAAGCCTTTCTTGACTTTGATCCATATTTTAACTAGAAAATACCAATTTTAAACTATAACATTTTTACACAATTTTGTCAATTCCCTTACTTGTCGCAATCACAATTCTTCTCTTCGGTCTCACACCTGCAACTTTCAGTTCAGCCTTAATACGTTGCCGTAGATTCAGCAGGTCATTTATCTGAACTTCAGCATATCTCACCACATGGTCACCATATGCAATTGATACTACTCGCTCTCCGCTTTGCAGTTTTTTTATCGCTTCTTCGACTTGACTTAAATATTCCTGATTGTACATTTTACTTCTCATTCAACCATTTACTTTGTCTCACTTTTTTAGGCTTTTTACTTTCCATTTTTCCACTCAAACTATTCCACTTACTCTCTGGCCATCTGTCTATTCCCAGTGCTATCGATGCTGCTCTTGCATAAATCCTACAGTCTAATACTTCATTTCTTTCTCTTACCTTTTGCCACTCCTGTTTGGTGTATCCTTTTACTACCTTGCTGACTAATTGCTCTGCCGTTAGCTGCTTAAAATATTCAGGTGCATACTCCGGAAAATGACAATATCCAGGCAGAGCTTTTCCCTCTTCTTCTTTCAAAATATTAAGTAATTGAAAAAGCTCTGACTTTAATATCGATACTCCCACTGGCCAGAGCTTTATTCCTCTCTTTAGCTTTTGACCACCAACTGTTATATCTACTCTACTTGGGCTGCTAAGTGGTACTAGTGCTTTATTTACACCTTTGACTGCCATTACTCTTCCAGAGCCTTGATGACTTCTCACCCAGTTATACACTTCCTGCGTTGCATACCCAGCATCAACCGCCATCATACTTATCATATATTCAAGCCCATTTTCACCGATAAAATGATGACTCAGAAGCTCCGAAAGCTTTCCCCATACTTCTCCTCTTCCAGTATCACCTTCAAATACTCGGTAGTCTATTGACCAATTTTCACGGCTTTTTCCCCATGCTACAACTTCCACCTCTAGACGATCTTTTTGTACATCTACTCCTGCTGTAAGAACTACTTCGCCTTTTGGTACTGTGCCTACGGGAAAAAATTCTCTTCTGTTGAATAATTGCTTCCAGTCTGGTACTTCTCCTTTATCTACCCAAGTTTCTCCTAAAGTGGTATTTATCCAAACTTTTAGTAATTGTTCACTTTCTTTTGCATGAAGAAAATCCTCTACTGCTTGAGTCCAGCTATACCAGCCAACTGGACTGTAAAGACTTGAAAGATGAAATCCTTTTTTTGTCCCTTTTTTTGCTACTTCCACTGTTGCTCTCCATTCTCCACGGTCTAGCATCTCTGTCTTTTGATGATTTTCTATCTTTTCACCACATTCTATACATATATAGTGTGCTGTATTTGGATTTTTATCTTCCCATTTTATTTGTGACCATTTTAATATTTGGTAATAATTACAATGCGGACATGGTACAAAAAAATATCTCTTATCTGTTGCTTCAAATTCTTTCTCAATTCTGCTTATTCCATGAATCGTTGGCGTTGATACTAAAAAAATCTTTCGCCTTGCAAATGTATTAGTTCGAGCAATACTGAGCAGCACTGGATCTCCTTCACCACCTGAATCTCCTGGATAGGCATCTATTTCATCAAGAAAGAGATATTTTACTGGCATGGACCTGAGACCTACACTGCTATTTGCTCCGGTTATTACTACTATTCCACCTGGAAATTCCTTACTTTGTACAGTATTCCCTGAATCTCTTGACCTTGGGTCTTTTACTTTACTTTTTAAACATGGTGTACTCTCTATTAACGGTGCAAATCTTCCCTTCGACCAACGTTTTCCCATTTCAACTGTTGGCTGTACTACTAGCATTGGTCCTGGTGTTTGATCGATGATATAGCCAATCCAATTGTTGCCAGCTTCTGTTCCTCCAATCTGTGCTCCTTTCATGAATACTACTTTTTCTGCTGGTGAGGACGGAGATAGTGAATCCATGATTTCTTTTAAATAAGGAGTTCTCTCTGTTCTCCATTTTCCTGGCTCTGATGCTGCAGTTGGCGCTAAAACTCGATACTCATTCGCCCACTCTGATACTTTAAGCTCTGGATCTGGTTTTAAACCTTCAGAAAAAGCTCTAGCGTATATCATTGTCTGCATCTACTCATAATTGGTTCTATCTCAATATTGTTAACAGTAGAGTTTATTCCTCCACACTCCTCCAATTCCATAAACATCTTTTTCTGAAATTCATTTTCTATATATCTTTTGCTCATCTCACTTATCATTATTGCTATAATAAGCGCAAGTATTCCTGTTATTGTTGCAAAAATGATTGCATTGCTTATTGTTGTTGCTGTTAAACCTATATATGCTGCCATTGCTACTGCACTTACTGAGGTAAAAACACAGATCACACTATTGTATTTTCTTACTTTTGCATCTCTATGCTCTATACACCTATAATAAATTGGTACAGATCTGCCTATCTCATCTGGTAATTTGATGCTCTTTTCTTTAAATAAAGTTTTTAGCAATTCTAAATTATTTGACTTGATTGCTAAGTGCAGAACAGGTGTATAATTTGCTCCTTTTTTCAGCAATAACTTTACTACATGTAAATGCCCTTTTTCCGCAGCAAGGTAAATCGGTGATAAACCTTTATTATTTACAATATCAATATCGATTTCTTCTTTTAAGATAGACTCTACAAGCTCAATTTCTCCTCTTTGTGCAGCTAAATGGAGTAGACTATTCTTTTCAGAACCATATTTATTACTCATCAAAGCCTTCTTTATCTCAGGTTTAGCGTAATCAAACGGTGTCTTGCCGCTATCGTCTTTTACCAGAGGGTCTATATCTTCTCGCGTTAGTAAAACTTCTATTGTTTTTAGTCTTTCAGCATAATGTAGTGGTGTTTTATTTTCGTAGTCTTGCAAATTTACTTGAGCATTAGGCTCCTTTATTAAGGATTTGAGGATATCAAGACATAAGTCTCTTTCATCGTAATTAGCATTACTTACAGCTATATGCACAGGTGACAATTTCATTGAGTTTTGTCCCATGCGTGCACTATTCACATCTGTTCCAAGCTTCAGCAGTAACTTTACTATCTCCAACTTTTTATTATTAACTGCATAGTGCATTGGTGTCTGATTTCGTGCATCAAAGACATCTATTTCAGCTTTTCCTTCTCTTATCAAAATCTTTACAACTTCTGCATGTCCTATGCCTGCTGCTAGATGTAATGGAGTATGGTGCAAAGCATTTCGTACATTAACGTCAATACCTTTTCTGATCAAATATCTCACTGCATTAATTTCACCTATCATCGCAGCTAAATGAAGTAAGCTATCTTGTTCTGACCCGTACTTGTTATTAATTAGTGCTTGTAATATTTCTGCTTTTTTCCCTTCTTTGGCGTAATCAAGAGATGTTTTACCTTCATTATCTTCCACAAAAGGATTAATGTTCTTCTTCGTGAGTAACAAATCTACCATGCTTAAACTCTATAGCGCAATGCAGTGGAGTTTTTCCGTTTAACCCTCTAACATTAACATCTAATCCAGGTTGATTGATGAGACACTTTATTAACTCTAAACTTAAGTTATCAGCCATTTTATATTCAAAATCTTTTTATATTTAAAATTTAGCGTTAGATAATTCTTGGAGTGAGTTTGTAATCTCTTCAGTTAGCGTCTCGTGAATTTTTTCAGTGTCACTCAGTGATGCAAGCAGTGCTGAAACTCTATTTGGAATATTAAGCAAATTATTACGGACAACTCTTGCTACGTTAAATGCATCGCGCTTTACTTCCTCTACTGCTACAAGTTCTCCTATTTCAGCCTTAGCTTTTGCCTCAAGCAATTTACCACGTTCCATCTCATTTTTTATTCGCGTTTTTAGCAACATTGTGGAAAGCTTTTCTCCGTTTTCTGAATAGTTTTTTCTTCTCAGCGGTTGACTTGGATCTCTGATTGTTTCTATAGCCCTATTTGCTTGTTCTCGGTCAATGAGTCCATTCTCCAGCTCAACTATTCCTTTCTTTACTAAATAACAGACGTATTGCTTTGAAAATCCTTGTTCTCTTGCCCACTCTGTTTGTGTGATTTTTTCCACTCTTTTCCTCCTCTCTTTATTGCTCCTTTTTACGAATTTTCTTCTTGAATCTCTGAAAAGGTTTTGCCAGTATCAGCAATTCCCTACCTGTTTATACTTGCCGGCGTCTTAGAGATATTTTACTAATATAGAGCGAAGTACTCCGGTGCTTTCTTTTTACATAGTGAAATTTGGCCATTTTCAACTAATACTATAAATTGCATCTTTGTAGTTATGAGATTCAACCACTACTTGCTCTAGCGTTAAACTGCTGCATTTGGCATCTTTACTATGGTTTTCTTCAAGCACTTTTGTCCTTGCTTCCTTTATTTCCTCAATGAACTTTCCATTAACTTTTTCTGGTTCAATTCTTTCCTCACAATATACAAGATTTGTGCAATTTGTTTTTCTGTAGTAATGTACTCCAAGGAATATCACTGATAGTGCAAGTATACTCGAGCCTACAAGTACTGATAGCCCTACGAAAGCGTTCTGGTAAAACTTCTGTACACTACTAATACCACCTTCCACATACAGTAATAAAGGCCATACTATATTTGCAGCAACCAAACTGCTTAATAATGCTGTAAATAATGGCCTATCTTTGATTACTGATTCTACTTTATTCCTTCTACTAATGACTTTGTCGTCAATATTAATGAAGTCGTTCTTACTCTTCCAAGCATTAAGTGTAAAATGTGAATGAGTACTATTGCTGTATTCCAGTCTGACTGATTTTATTACTTTATCTTTTGGTTGATACTCTCGCACCTGATTCAAAGTTTCATTCGCATTCTTTCTCCCTACTTGACACTCTTCAGTATCTCTAAATTGCTTTATTCCACAAAACATCGGACTAATTGCAACCAATAATGCAACAGCTAGAATTGGTATAGTCACATAGATGGTACTGTTTGCAAAAAATGCAATAAATTGTGCTTTATCCTGTAAATATACCAAAGCTGCAGAAACGCTAAGTGCAACAGCAGCTATACCGAAAATTATAAATTCCTTCTGCTGCACTGCATATTTTACTCTTGGCAAAATTCTATTTGTTTTCTTTTCTTTTTTAATTAACGGGGTTTCTTCATTATCACTTTTTTCTGATGAGCTAGTTGAAAGTGTAACTGGACTATCATGATTTAATGACATATTCTCCCATCCTTGATTGCCACAAGACTCACTCATTTCTGTTACTTGAGAATTTGATCTTGTCATCTCTGCACTTCTATTGTCTATTCCACTATCACTTCCTTCCAAACTCTTTTTTAAAAATTTTGTATTCAGATCTACAGGTTCACCAATTATATCTTCTGATCCTTTCTTAATTGATGTTTCTTCAGAATTTGACTTTTCCATCTCCGGACTTTGATCGTTTATTTCACCATCTAAACCTCTTTTCGAGAATTTTTTATTTTTGTCTATAGTTGCATACATAGGTTCTCCTATAGCTTCTTGCTCATCACATTTTTCTCCATTTAATTGGAAAGAAGAATGTGGTAGCTTTGGTGGTGCAATATCCTGAATAATACTCAACCGATGATTTTCTGCTGTTCTAGGTGAAGGTGGAGCTACATTTCTAATATTGTCCTTCTCCAACATTCCATTCCTAGGTAACGGCTTTGGTTTATCTCCTAATTCTTTATCCTCTTCCTCTTTTTGCATTTCTTTTGTATTGTCTATTTTGGGGTTGGAAGATGTGTTGGATGCTGCCTCAAACTGATCAAGAGAATACGGACGGTTATATTCTATTCCATTTGCCTCACAAACTGCATTAAATTCGTCCTCTATGTCTTTACCATCATCCAATACTAAAGAAGAACAACTCACTGAAAAATCAGCACCTGCTTCGTCTATTTTTGCTGTAATACTGCTATCGCTACTATTGCTAATCACATTTAAAGAAGCTAGTTTGCATTCAGTGTTCAGGTCAGGTTCTTGCTTCGTACCTTTTTCAAACAATTCAATTCTCTCCTTAACAGATAGTGTAGAATTTGAAACATTATTTTCTACTTCTTCAGAAAACGAAGCTTCATTATTTGTTTGCGACGTTACTACTCCAGCTAACGTCTTTTCTTGATTCATTGAGTACACCACATTTAATCCAAAGTTATTTGTTACGCTAAACTCATTAAAATACGGTATATACCAGTAAATTAATATTACAACTACCAAGGCTTACTAAATTTCTGTTTGCGTTATCTTTTCCACTTTTTTCTTACTGTTTTTCTTCTTGAATCTCTGAAAAAGTTTTACCAGTACCAGAAAGAATTGCTTCCCTACCTGTGTACACTTGCCAACGTTTTATGGTTACATCTACAAATTTTGAATCTAGCTCTATTATCCTGCAAATTCTTCCTGTTCTCTCACATGCAATCAGTGTGCTACCAGACCCACTAAATGGATCAAGTACAGTATCCCCAGGTCTGCTGCTATTAACTATTGCTTTCTCCATTAGCTCTACTGGCTTCATTGTTGGGTGCAGTGAGTTATGTATTGGCTTGTCATAAAACCACAGATCACTTTGATTTCTACCGCCATGCCACTCACGTTTATTACCGCTTTTCCATCCATAGAGCATTGCTTCGTATTGTCTTTGATAATCAGACCTTCCTAGCGTAAAGTGACTCTTTGCCCAAATGATGAATGTTGACCAACGACCACCTGCTTCTTCAAATACTTTTTGTAACGTCGAAAATTCTGATGATGATGTACAGATATAAATTGCACCTTTGGTGTATGCTAAAATATGAGTGCAAATATCATAGAGAAAAAGTTCGTACCTTTCACCTTGATTATCGTTTAATATCTTTTTATCTTCTCTTTCCTGACTGCTACCGTAATCAACGTTATATGGAGGATCACATACGGTAATATCTGCCATTTTATCGTCTAATACCGCTTTATATGATTCAACTACAGAGCTATCACCACAATAGATTCGATGATCACCTAAAATCCATAGATCACCTGGCTTTGTTATTTCTACCTTTTTGTCATCAATAGCTAAGTCAGAAAGATCTTCACCATTGTCTCCATCAAAATCATTGAGAAACCGTTGAACTTTTTCTAGCTCAAATCCAGTCATTTTAAGATCAAACTGCAAATCTTCTAATTCTTGAATTTCCACCTTCAAAAGATCATCATCCCACTTTGCCCAATTAGCTGATTGATTTGCCAGTAATCGAAAAGCTTTAGTTTGTGGTTCATTTAAATTATCACTCAAAACAACTGGAATACTCTCCATACCAAGTTTTCTTGCTGCTTTAAGTCTTAAATGACCATCAACCACAGTGCCATCGCTTTTTGCAACTATTGGTATACGAAAGCCAAATTCTCGAATAGAAGCACACATTCTGTTTACTACGTCATCATTTTTACGTGGATTACGCTCATATTCGACTAGATTTTCAACAGGATAGTAGTGGATTGCTAAATTCATATCTTAATAATTAAAAAGTTAATATTCAAAATATCTCTGACGCTAAAGAAGGCCTGAGGTCAGCACCACCAAACCCGCCAGCATGGCCGGAAGGACCCACTTTCTATGGTGTTTTTAATATATTAAAATCTTTGCTAAAATTCATAACATAGAACATTAAAGCTAAAGAGTCCGCTTCATTATCATCCATTGGACAAAAACCCTTTTTCTGCACTGCTTCAATAACATCAGCTTTACTTGCATTTCCCTTGCCAGTTATAAAACGTTTAATAGTCTTAACCGAAACACCTTGATAGGGAATATTGCTTTCCTCACACCAAGCAGAAAGGTGTGCTAAAAACCCTCCATAGATATGTGCAGCATCAGTTCCCAAGTGTCTTCTCACTTCTTCAAAGTACACAACTTCAATGCCTGGAAATTTATACTTAAGTGAATTAAGCCAATTACGAAAATTTAAAAACTGCATTCCACCACCACTAAACCTGCTAACATGAAAACTCTTACTTCCACTTTGCACTATTCCATCATTTAAAATAGTCCAGCCAGTTTGTTTGCCAAGATCTAGGGTGAGCATTTCCTTTCAGTTGTTGTGTACATATATATACAAGATTCGAAAAAATTATGTCCAAAAAATCTTTAATTTTCGAAATTTAACAACTAACATGAAAACTCTTTTGCAGCCAGTTTGTTTACCAAATCTTTCAATTGCCGAGTACATATATATACAAGATTTGAAAAAATTACGTCCAAAAAATCTTCAATGTTTGAAAATTTTTTATAATTAACTCTTTCTTGAAGATGTTTATTTAAAAACCTTCTAAACATGATTTTTCTACTTTCAGAGGTTCTTTTATTATTCTAATCTGATATTTTATATGTTTTTATATATGTGTATATTTTTATATATGTATTATATATATATATTATATATAAGGGTTTCAGGAAGCTAGAATCCTCCATATTGGCGGACTTCAGATATGCCGTTCCTAGGAACGGTTTTAGGAACGCATGGTGAAAACCCTCCATACAGGCTAATTCTAGATTCCTGATTCCTAATTCCTGATTTAGGAAGCCAGTAATTAGGAACGGAACTTAAGATCATAGAGAGCACATTTTTCCCTCTTAAAAATTGGTGATATTGAATTTCAAAATATGAAATTCTTATATATTTTTAATATAATTTTAGGAAGTCTGAGCTACCCATTCTTTGAAATCCATTCAAAATAGGTTCCAAAAACCTGAACTGTATTATTTTAAATTGCACCGGTATTATTCTCAAAAAAAAATAACAGAATATCAATAGATTAAAAATCGCATCAGTATTATTTATTTTTGCTCCTGTCCTACATAACAGCATTAATAACTCTCATCCTTAAAAGCATCAATTTGTTTTTAAGGAAAGTTATGAAATTACAAAACTACCATATAGTTATTAAAAATGTAAAATATCAAGCTTATAGACTGAAACTTGCTAAGTGCTTTATTAATGAAGCTCACGAAGATCTTGAGCAAGAACTCTTCTGTGAAATTTGGCCATATCTTGATCAGTATGATGAAGACAAAAGTAGCTTTAATACCTTTGTAGCAAGATTAACTGAAAATAAAGCTATTAACTTGCTAAAGAAACAGCGATGTGCAAAACGTGACATCAATAACTATATTAGCACTGATGTAACAGAGCTACTTGAGAGTGAAATAACAAAACGCATTGATGTAGACTATATGATCTCGGTTTTACCAAAGGAATGGCAAAATATATGTGAGCAACTTAAGTTTTTCAACTTACATGAAGTTGCCAAAATGAACAACGTTTCAAGAACCACTTTAAACAATATTATCAAGAAGATACGTGCCAAACTTTCTTCTATTTACTACGCAGGCAAAAAGAAAAATTGAACAAAATTTTTGCCTTTCTTGTATATATATACATCGTAGCATGGATAAATAATGATTCTTAAAATTTTGAATAATAATGAAAGATTGCAAACAATATCAAGTGTAAAGATGGTCATCTTTGGTCCTTATGGTATTGGTAAAACAAGTCTCCTAAAGACTATAGATGAACCAACACTTTGCCTTGATTTTGAAGCAGGGCTTCTTGCCGTTCAAGACTGGCAAGGAGATTCAATAAGTGTTCGCACTTGGAATGAAGCTAGAGATATTGCTTGTCTTATAGGCGGTTCTAATCCTGCATTAAAATCTGATCAAGCATACAGCCAAAGACACTATGAACATGTATCTGGTAAGTACAAAGATCTTTTCTCTGAGTTTTCTAAATACCGATGCATTTTTGTAGATAGCATAACCGTTGCTTCACGTTTATGTCTTTTATGGACAAAAATGCAACCTGAAGCTTTTTCTGAGAGATCAGGAAAACAGGATATGAGAGCTGCCTATGGATTACTTGCTCAAGAAATGATGGCTTGGCTCAATCAATTTCAACATATCAGAGACAAAGACATCATCATAGTTGGTACTTTAGGTCAGTATTTAGACGATTTTAATCGTCCAAACTGGCTACCTCAATGCGAAGGGGCTAAAACTGCTAGTGAAATTCCTGGGATAGTTGACGAAGTAAGTAGTATGGTTGGTATAAAACAGGAGGATGGAACAGAGAAACGCTCTTTTGTTTGCCATACTCTAAATCCTTGGGGATACCCAGCTAAAGACCGCAGTGGACGCCTGAATATGGTTGAAGAACCGCATTTAGGCAAGCTGCTTACAAAGATTAAAAGCAAGTTTTAAAATTTAAACATGGAGAGTGATATATGTTACAAAACCTATTAACTGATTTTAACACTGTAAAACCGCAAAGTAGATTGATACCAAAAGGTACAATAGTAAAGGTAAAAATGACAATCAAGCCTGGAGGTTATGAGCATTGGTTTACTAAAAGCCCCACTACCGGTAGCATTTATTTAAATACAGAATTTACCGTTATTGAAGGTCTATATGAAAAGCACAAGATTTACCAAATAATTGGTATTAAAAGTAATAAAGCAGAAGATACTTGGGGAGAAATGGGTCGCTCTATGCTTCGCAGTATCCTGGAATCGGCACGAGACATTCATCCACATGATAACTCAGAAGGTGCAATCCTTGCTCGTAAGCTAAATTCAGTTGCAGAATTAAATGGGTTAGAGTTTACAGTAAAGGTAGGTATTATAACTGATGAATATGGAGAAAAGAACAAAATTGCTTCAATAGTTACTTTGGAATACCGTAAAAATTATGAAATTGACAGAGTACCATTTTGAAGTACGACGAGGAAAAGCTTTGGTCTGCTGTCGTTGCTAGAGGTATTCAGGACGCAGTAGGAAAAAACCCAAAGCTAAGAAAAGAAGCAATTAATTGGCTGAATTCAAAATCTTTTGAAACTGTTTGCGAGCTAGCTAATCTCAACTTTAAACGTATGAAAAATATGTATGGGAATTTTATGTCTAAAAAGCAAGAAAAGATAAAAGCATTATTAATTGATAATATCAAGGAGTGTGTTTCTTACCTACTTCCAAATGGTGAGTTTTACCGAGAAAAAACTTATATTGGAGACTTAAATGGAAATACAATTACAGTAAAAATAGTAGGTAAGGAAGCTGGTGATTGGCGTAATTTTACCGAAGGAACTGGTGGTGATATTATTGATCTTTGGATTTTAATTAAGGGTGATATATATTCTGCTAGAAAGTGGCTCAATAAAAAATCAAAGAGTGGAGAAAAAAAGGGAGAAAAAAGAGAAGAAAAAATATTTTCTGTAAAGCAGTACTTAAGTGATCAATCACCAATACCAGAAGACATAATAGCTCCACGAATTCTCACTCCAGGTGGTCTTTTAGTCATTGGTGGTACTCCAAAGGTTGGCAAAAGTTATTTTCTTCTCTCTTTGCTTGCACATCTTGCAGCAGGAGTGTCGTTTCTTAAGATGAAGTCAGCAAGGCCACTAAAAATAGTCTATCTGCAAAATGAGATGGAGTACAATTATATCAGGGAACGCATACAACAAATCATAACTAATCAAAGACTGCCAAATCTAGCAGAGGAAAACTTGATTGTTACTACAAAAATGAAATTAACTTTAAATGATGAAGGTATAGAGAGAATAAAAGAGATCATAGGAGAAAAATTTAAAACAATAGACCTTATCGTCTTGGATTCTCTTGACTATGAAAATATGTTTTCTGGCCTGCAAAGCAGAGTAGAAAAACTACGTTCTATAATTAATCCTATGGCTGGAATCATTATTACACGTCACACCAGAAAAGTATCGACAGCTACACTCGCAAAAAGCCCTTTTCAAGCTTTAATTGGTGCTAATGCTTTAAGAAGCTTTTATACATCTGGTATTGTAATGTTTCAACCAAGTAAACGTGCAAATGTCTTGCAAGTAGTATATGAACTAAGAAGCGGTAAATCAATACCAGCAAAATTCATTAGCAGGGTAAATGGGCGTTGGCAGAATTCTAAAATTATAGCTACGGCTTAACTTGTCCGCAAAAAACGGATACTATGGTAGAGCTAAAGACTCAGCTTTTGCAAAATATCAGATCTTGTCTTTTTCATCTATTACCAAGAGGGACATTTCGTGGTGATAAGTTTTATGTAGGTGATGTACAGGGTAACAAAGGCAAAAGTACTGTAATAGAATTAACAGGCGAAAGAGCCGGATTATGGAAAGATTTTGCAACAGGAGAGGGTGGTGACATTATTGACCTTTGGGCAACAGTACACGGGAAGAATGCGAAAACAGAATTTCCTGAAGTAATGCTTTCAATAAGTGAATGGCTCGGCATCAAAGAAAAAAATAATACTAGAGATTTAGAACAATACCTGACTTGTAGCTGGAACTACTACGACGAGAGCAATCAAGTAATCGTAATAGTCTACCGTTATGATCCTCCTCTAGAGAAAAAACAGTTTAAACCATTTGATGTTAAAAAACAAAGATTCAAAGAGCCGGAGATAAGACCACTCTACAACATTCCAGGTATTTTAAAGTCCGATAAAGTTATTCTGGTTGAAGGAGAAAAATGCGCAGAAGCACTTATAGAGAAAGGAATAACTGCAACAACAGCAATGTTTGGAGCAAATGCGCCTATTGATAAAACAGATTGGACTCCGCTTAAGGGCAAGCATATTATTATTTGGCCAGACAACGATGAAGCAGGTAATAAATATACCAAAAACGCTGAAAAGAGACTTTTAGAACTTGGTGTTGCATCACTTGCTACGCTTAAGATTCCATCGGATAAACCAAGGAGTTGGGATGCTGCTGATTGTGTGTTAGAGGGAATAAATATTGAAGAATTTATTGAAAAAAACTCAAGAAAAATAATTATTAAACCACCACTTGATATTTTCAGCTGGAGTGTAGAGCGTTTTGTAGGTCCAGTACCAAAGCAAAGATTCTTAGTTGAAGGATTATTTCCTTTGGGTGTCACATCTATTTTAGCTGCAATGGGTGATACTGGTAAAGGTATGCTTCTTCTTGACCTAGCCCTCAAGGTTGCAGCTAGCATAGATCAGGTATGCGGATTTGGCCAACTTGTTACTGAACACGGATCTGTTGTGGTATTTTCTGCAGAAGATGATACAAATGAAATACATCGTCGCTTAGAACGACTTGATCCAAAATGCGAGAGATTGAAATATAAAGATAGGCTATTTATTGTACCATTACCAAACATCGGAGGATCTCTTACCATACTTAAGAACGTTCGCGGTAAAGTTGTAGAAATATCTCCAGAATTTGAGTCGGTAATGAAGCAGCTGAGCAGAATAAAGGATTTAAAGCTCATTATATTTGATCCCCTTGCTTCTTTCATTCATGCAGATTTAAATGCTGACCCAGCAGTAGGGGATTATCTCATGTGTTTATTATCTGATTTAGCATGTAGCACTGGAGCTTCAATAATTACTGCACATCATATGAGAAAGCTGAAGGGAGAAAAGCCTATATCAACAGTAGAGCAAGCACGAGATGCTATTCGAGGTACTTCTGCTCTCGTAAATGGAGTCAGGTGTTCTTTTGCTTTTTGGCCTGTTGAGGATATGACTAAACCGATGATTTTTAGGTCAATTGGAAAAATCCCAAGACAAAATGCCTTATTTTATGGAGCTGTTGTTAAGGCAAATGGCCTAGCTGATCGTACCATACGTACTTACCTAAGAAATGAAGAAACAGGGCTATTGGAAGACATTACTGAACAATTAAAAGCTCAAAATATTAGCGATAAAGATCTTAAAATATATCTTATTGATTCAATTGCGCGAGCTGCTAGTTCAGGACATCCATTTACTCATACAGGAAGTGCAGGAATACATAAACAACGACATAGACTGCCTGAGATTTTTCATAGTATGGGAAGGGATAGATTAGAGCGTATAGTACAAGAGCTTTTACAGGTAAAGCAAATAGTTAAAGGAATGGCTAATGGCTCAAAAGAGGATAAATGGCTTGATGTAAAAACAGGACCATTTGCACGTGGGGTGGGAAAATTTATTCATGGAGCTGAAAAAAACTATTTTTGATAACAAAAAACTCTATTTTTTTATAGTCAAAGTAAAAGGGTTAATTCGATAACCATGTGATAATCTTTGCCAACCAAGTGTTTGTATTACATCATCACGTTCAATACTTAATCCTAATTTCTCAGCAAGTGTAGATTTGATTGTTCTTTGCATTTTATTTAATGGTTTTCTGATTTGTTGTTCTAAATCTGCTTCTAAATTAAGTCCCAAGAGTTTTTCTAACTGATTAATATTGAGAAGTGTATGTTTTTCAGGTGGTAATTCTTTCTCACAGTCATGTAAAAATTGCCTAAATAATATTCGAAAAATATTAAGACATGATGCAGCTTTTTTATTTATAACTTCAATACTATTAACATATACCATACCTTTAACTACCTGTAACTCCAAAAGCTTTGTTGGTATAATTGGTTCAACACGTTTAAGCGAAATATATGAAGCTGGTAAAACTTGCAAAGAAGTATTTTCTACTACCTTTGCTACTCCTCTTTTAGCTGCCTCTCGGAATATCTCAGTTACAGTCTTAAGCTGACAAAACAGTTTCACCATTGGCACTACATATAGATTCAGTAATAGATTTGGTATATCTTTTTTTAGAGTGATGAGAACTGTAGGGTGGACTCTAAGTTTATCTATAGTTAAAAATATCGCATCAGTACAAAAATCAAGGATTATTAGATTTACAATACGACCTTGATTACAAATATAATAAACTCCTTTTTCCACTTTTTCCCACATAAGTTTTGAATCATTCAACTTTGTTTCAAACCAGTCTATGACCTTTTCTGTATTTAAGTATATGGATAAGAGATGAAATCTCTGTTTTTGATAAGTATTAGGCAGAATATGACGAGAACAGTTTTCACAAATAGCGTCATCACATGCTTCATCAAAGTCTGAATCGATAAAAATCTCATTGCTACAACTTGAATCAATTACATTTGGCCAATCAAGATGATCTTCTTCACGAGAGCAAACAATATAATACCTTTCTTGCATTTTTATCAATCCAAGATCGAATAAGTATCTTGCTGCTTTAATATGATTTTGGCTTGGATTAATCCAGGAACCATTTGAACTTAAAAGATCAGCAATTTGCTCGTGAAAGAATTTTAAGACCATAAGATTGTTCCATATGTTTCTTCAGGTCCTCTCTTTCTTTTTTATTGAGTGGATGCTCTGAATAATAAACTTCCCCACTTATTTTGAAAGAAAATGTTACCTTTTTGTTTTGGAACATTACTTTAGCTGATTGAATAGATTGTAGTATGTTGCCAATAGCTGGCTTTAAAATATGTAACTCTGGTGCAATAGGATCATACGGTTTTACACTTAAAGTAAGATATGTATTACTATTTTTAAAATAATCTGACTTAAAATTTAACTCAAATATACAAATGTCAGAGTCAGAACCATCTATACATGCTTGAAGAAATTTGTGCACTTGTAGTGGAAAGTTCTTATCTTGTATATTTACAAAAGTACATTCGCAATCAAAATAGCAACTTACAATTCTATTTGCGATTTCCACAGCTTTATTAGTATTTTTAGCACAGAGATTAACCTTTGTACCATCAAGCGAAAAATCTAAAATCATCCACTCAGGTTTATGACCATGAACAACTTTGTTTGAATTAAGCAGTAAATCCATGTCACTTCCTCGACGTACAAACATATATATTCGATCTTGATGATGGAAAAAACCCTGCAACTGATCATCATCCTTAAGTATCTCCTCTACAGCTTCTTGTGACATAAACTCTTTAAATGAAGTGTTTATTTGTCTTGGTGATTTCTGTAGAGCAAATGATATGAAACCTTTCTTTTGTACTTTATCAAAATGATAGACAGATTTTAGAAATTCACAATTTATGTGAAATAGTAAAAACAACAAGGATCTTTTATCATACTTGGTATTATTTTTTATCAGATACGATCTCATTAACTTCTCAGTCAGAGCAAATCTTGCTACTTCACTGACTGTAGCCTCAAGTTTTGTACGATCAAAGTAGCTAATGAGATAATAGTTAAAAAGAGAGTCAGAGTAATTGGTAAGTATCTTACGTTTTTGCTGAGTGGATCTATCATCATAATCTCCGTCTTGAAAAAGTTGTCCATTTAAATGATTTTTAAAGCAATGCTGAAAAATAATGCTCAGTTGTTTACCAGAAAGGGAATCTAACCAAGACTGACGTATATTAGAATCCTGAAAACGATCTAATAAAAGGCTTACTATTACCCACAAATAAAAACATAGTATTGTATTTATTCAAATAATTTAATTTTATTAACCTGAAAGCTTATTAGATTAAAATTATTAAACTAAGAGTTATAATTTTAGCAACTAAAAGCTGTAAATTGCACCATATAAACAGTTATTTCAAGCACAAGTTATGCCATTAAGAGCTATGCAACAAACATTTATATTTGTGGGTAATAGTAAGAATAAAAGGTTAACCGGAACTTCTAAGTCGCTCTCCCAGAATTTATGACTTGGATAAATCTCCATAACATATTAAATAAGCCATGTTATACATAATATGATGATTTAGGCAAAGATTTTTTGGACATAATTTCTTCAAATCTTGTATATTTATTAGGGAGAATTTGTGTGAACTAGATAGCTTTCTTAAATAAGGTGTGCATTGGTTTAGTTTAATAGAAGTCTCCTAACCTATAAAAAAATTCACAGGAAGAAAAACATGCAAAAAGGGGAATTAACTATTAATTGCCGTTATGAACCTCACAGGTTGGCGGGTACATATTTGGCAAATGCTTATGAACAATTATTGAAATGTAAAACAAAGGAGGTAGAAGAAAATGACAACGGTAAGCTTGTATGCAAGAGTTTCATCAAGACAACAGGCACAGGAGAATACAATAGAGAGTCAGATTGTAGAATTGGAGCGTCGCATTAGTAGTGATGGACATGAATTGTTAGATGAGCATAGGTTCATCGATAATGGTTACAGTGGATCAAATTTAGAACGTCCTGGCTTAGAGAGTTTACGTGATAGAGTAGCAGAAGGTAAGATTGATAAGATATACATTCATTCACCTGATCGGCTATCACGTAAATTTTCATATCAAATGATCTTACTCGAAGAGTTTAAAAAGGCTGGATCTGAAATAGTATTTTTGAATCATAAGTTTGATGATAATCCTGATTCCCATTTATTTCTACAGATTCAGGGAGCAATAGCAGAGTATGAACGTGCAAAGATTATGGAACGAAACCGTAGAGGTAAACTTCATGCGGCCAAAGCTGGGTGTATAAGTGTGATGGGTAGGGCGCCTTACGGTTATCGCTACATAGCAAAACATGTAGGTGAAGGAAGTGCTCAATTTGAGGTTGATGAAGAAGAGGCAAATATAGTGCGTAAAATATTTAGTCGGGTTGGCCAAGAAAGAGCAAGTATAGGAGAAGTTGTACATGAACTGAATAAGATACCGGTAATAACACGAACAGGAAAAAGGTATTGGAAAAGGAGCACTATTTGGAACATGTTAAGAAATCCTGCTTATATAGGAAAAGCAGCTTATGGTAAAACTAGGACATGCTCAAAACCACAAGTAAAAAAGTCAAAAAAAGGAACTTGTGGTAAACTTAAAAGTGGTCGCTTTAACAGTGATAAAGAGAACTGGACTTATATTCCAGTACCAAAAATAATCAATGAGCCTTTATTTGATTCAGTACAGGCACAACTAACTGAAAATAGGCAAAGAGCAAGAGTACGACAAAGAAGAGAAACATATTTATTGCAAGGTTTAATGGTATGTCAACGTTGTCAATATACTTATTGCGGTACAAACCACGTTCATAAAAAGTCGACATATTATTACTATCGTTGCTCTGGTACAAACTCTAGCAAATTCAATGGCAATAAAATCTGCGATAATAAATCAATACGCACTGATGTATTAGATGGAGTTATATGGGAAGAAGTCAAGAGTATCCTGAAAGAGCCAGATAGGATTGCAAATGAATATCAACGTAGATTGTCAGAGAACAAAAAGCCTTTACATAATCAAACACGTGAAAAGCAAGAAAGTAAGCTAAGATTAAGTATCAAAAAATTTATTGATAGCTATGCCAAAGGGTTTATAAGCCAAGAAGAATTTGAACCAAGAATCACAACAATGAAACAACATTTGAAAGAAATTGAAGAAGAGAAAGAAAGAACACTCGATCAAAAGAAGTTACAACAAGAATTGAGCCTTGTTACAGATAGCTTGAAAAACTTTTCCTCAAGTGTTGAATCAAAACTTGATCTGGTAGATTGGCAGACTAAACAAAATATTATTAGAATGTTAATTCATCAAATTGAAATCAACCACAACCACTTATACATAGTATTTCGCATAAAAAGTCTTGCAAATTTTGATCAAAATAGGCATAATAGAATTATGCAATGTTGTACTAGCAGTCAATATTGTTGGATTGCCAGATAAAACTGTTGCGGAATCCAAAGAACGCATCAGAGCAGCGTTAAATTCAATCAATCTACTACTACCTCCAAAAAGAATTACAGTTAATCTCTCCCCTGCGGATTTACTGAAAGAAGGTAGTCATTATGACTTGGCTATTGCTATTGGACTACTTGTTGTAATGAATGTGATACCAGTTGAAAAAGTTCAGTCTTATATCATTATGGGTGAGCTTGCCCTTGATGGCAGAGTTATTCCAGTTTCAGGAGTGCTGCCAACAGCGATCAATGCAAAACAGGCAAATAAAGGAGTAATTTGCCCAAGGGGAAATGGAGTAGAGGCTTCATGGGTAAAGAATGTTTCAATTCTAGCTATAGAGAAATTAACTGATATTATCAGACACTTTAAGGGTGAGCAATTAATTCAGCCAGTAATTTTTAAATATAGTGATGCACCCAAAGAAAAAAGATTGGTTCCCGATATGAAGGATATTAAAGGCCAAGTTGTTGCAAAAAGAGCAGCTGAAATTGCAGCAGCAGGTGGGCATAATATGCTTCTTGTTGGCCCTCCTGGTACTGGAAAATCAATGCTTGCTAAGCGCTTTATAGGATTGCTGCCTGATTTAACCGAACAGGAGATGATTGATGTTAATATTATTTCCAGCATAACAAAAACTGGTAATGAAATATTCAAAGTAACTCGTCCCTTTCGTGAACCTCATCATTCATGCTCTATGCCAGCGATGATAGGGGGAGGAAAGAATGCAAAACCTGGAGAAATTACCATGGCTCACAATGGCGTGTTATTCCTTGATGAGTTGCCAGAATTTCCAAGACTTGTGCTTGATTCTCTGCGCCAACCACTTGAAGATAGAAAAGTTACCGTTGCAAGGGCAAATGCTCACATAACCTACCCTGCCAATTTTCAACTGATAGCTGCAATGAACCCTTGCAGGTGCGGTTATTTAGGTGATGCAAGCAGATCGTGCAACAAAGCTCCAAAGTGTGGCACAGATTACAAAAACAAAATATCAGGGCCATTGCTTGATAGAATAGACATATGCATTGAGATGCCAAACGTTAGCATACTCTCTCCTGAAATCTCTGTGGAGGGAGAAAGTACTAAAATTATAAGAGAAAGAGTGATAGCAGCAAGAAAAGTTCAAACTGAGCGCTATAGTGAATTAAATATTCGTTGCAATTCAGAAGTAAGCGGTGAAGCATTTAATAAATTTACTGAACCAGATCAGGCAGGGTTAGAATTGCTAAAATACGTACTGAAAGAAAATTACATTTCCAATCGAGGCTACACACGCGTATTAAAAGTTGCAAGAACTATTGCAGATCTTGCAAAAAGTGAAGAAGTAAAAAGAGCACACATTGCTGAAGCGCTCAATTACAGAATAAAGGTATATTAAAAAATTAGTTTACTTGACAGGCAATTTTTTTTACTATATGCTTCCTTAATGAAATTTTAACATTCTATTTAAGGAGTAGAGTTATGGCATTAACAAATTATGAGTATAGAAAAGGGGATGGCATTTTTCATGCTATTTCAGAAGGATATATACGAGCTGAAAAATACTGGGGAATTCCTGGTGCTGCTGGTGGAGCTGGTCAGTACGCTATGCATAATAAAGGGAGAACAGCATTATTTCCGCTTGCAGTTGCAAGTGTTGTCTTTACAGCAATGCATATGAAAGCAGGCTTTGTTAGTGCAGCAGAAGCTTCTGGGTTTCTTGCTAAGACTGCCAGTTACTTTGTTGGAACAAATCAAGCAATAGCTGCTTCATTACCTGGATTTATCGGAACAGGTGTTGCTGGTCAGATAGTTGCGGGTGCCATAATGGCAATTGCTGCAGCTGCTGTTCTTTATGGAACATATCAAATTGCCTCAAAATTAAAAGATGTTGCGATTAAAGCATTGAAAGTGGAAGAGAAAGATAAGGAAGTTAGTAATCTTTAACAAAATAAAAAGGGATAGGTTTCTGTCCCTTTTTATAAACGTTTTCTATTTTTTGCATCGGTTAAGTGATGTCATCTAAGAATCTAGTTATTATAATTAACTGCACTTATTAGTATAAATGTTAAGAATAAGTAAATCCCGTTTACTGTTTACGCCTATAGAAGTGAAAAGTATTTGCATATTATTAAAAAAGCGGTAACTTATTATCAAGTGAATTCGCTAAATTTGAGTAATTTAAATGTCTATTGATCTTAGTCTGCCGGAGTTACCTATATTGCACCCAAGGATTACCGTTGTGGGAGTGGGTGGTGCTGGTGGAAATGCTGTGAATAACATGATCCAATCTAATTTGCAAGGAGTGAATTTTGTTGTCGCAAATACCGATGCTCAAGCACTAGAAAAGTCGTTATGTGATAAAAAAATTCAGCTTGGCATTAATTTAACTAAGGGGCTTGGTGCTGGTGCTTTGCCTGATGTTGGCAAAGGTGCAGCAGAAGAGTCAATTGATGAGATTATGGAGCATATAAAAGATAGTCATATGCTTTTCATCACAGCAGGAATGGGCGGTGGTACTGGAACCGGTGCAGCACCGGTAATTGCAAAAGCAGCCAGAGAAGCAAGAGCCGCAGTTAAGGATAGAGCGCCAAAAGAAAAAAAGATATTGACTGTTGGAGTTGTAACTAAACCGTTCGGTTTTGAAGGTGTGCGCCGTATGCGCATTGCAGAGCTTGGACTTGAAGAACTGCAAAAATACGTGGATACACTTATTGTCATTCCAAATCAGAATTTATTTAGAATTGCAAATGAAAAAACTACATTTTCTGATGCATTTAAACTTGCTGATAATGTTCTGCACATTGGCATCAGAGGAGTAACTGACTTGATGGTCATGCCAGGGCTTATCAATCTTGACTTCGCTGATATAGAAACAGTAATGAGCGAGATGGGCAAAGCGATGATCGGCACCGGAGAGGCAGAAGGAGAAGATAGAGCAATTAGCGCTGCAGAGGCTGCAATATCTAATCCATTGCTCGATAATGTATCAATGAAAGGTGCGCAAGGAATATTAATTAACATTACTGGTGGCGGAGATATGACTCTGTTTGAAGTTGATGCTGCAGCCAATAGAGTGCGTGAAGAAGTAGATGAAAATGCAAATATAATATTTGGTGCTACTTTTGATCAAGCGATGGAGGGAAGAGTTAGAGTTTCTGTTCTTGCAACTGGCATTGATGGTCGCAATAATAAATCAGAAACTCCACCTATAAGTCAGAGCGAAGACTCAGAGAAAGAGAAATTTAAGTGGCCATATAGTCAAAGTGAAAGTACGCAAGACAAAACACTGGAAACAAAACCAGCTGAACAGGTAAGCGAAGGAGCTAAGTGGGGCAGCAATATCTATGATATACCAGCTTACTTAAGAAGAAAAAAATAATGCAATTTTGGCTACTCAAGTCAGAGCTAAGTGAATACTCATGGCAAAAAATGGAAAAGGATCAGGTAGTTGAGTGGGATGGTGTGCGCAATTATCAAGCTCAAAATTACATGAAAATTATGAAAGCAAGCGATCTTGCGTTTTTTTATCATACAGGTAAAGAGAAAGCAATACTTGGAATCGTTGAAGTATTTAAAGAGTATTATCATGTTAATGATCCCAAGTTCGGATTAGTGAATGTAAAGTTTTTGAAACCTTTAAATAACCAAGTAACGTTAAATAATATAAAACAAAACCCACTTTTGAAAAATATGACTATATTAAAACAACCACGTTTATCAATTGCCCCAGTTTCGGAAATTGAATGGAATGAAATAATAAGGATGAGTGATGTGTAATACCTGTCATTTCAGTTCCTAAATGATGTCATCTCAGCACACAACGCACAGCTGTATGAATATTTGTCTCGAAGGCAGTGCATTAAACGTTATAGCCGATTTTGCATCAAACACAAAGGTGTCATTCCAGTGCTTGACACTGGAATCCAGCCTTAATGCAACCACATTAAAGCCGTTGTGTTTTAATATAAGATTAGCTACTTTTATATTCACTAACTTGATGTCTAATCAAAATTCCTGGATTCCAGTGTCTAGGCACTGGGATGACATCCTTCTAGTGTACAATATTCGTACAGTTGTGTACATGACACAAGGGTCTATAACTCTTCTTTTTTGGATTCCAGTGTCAGCTATTTGCATGACACCCTTACTGATGTGTCACTCATGTTAGAAGTAAATATTCTTGACAAGAAATGGTGCAGCATTATAGAAAATCCTAAAAATTTTGTATTAGGTGTCATCAATGCTTCTCTAAAAGAATTAAAAATAGACCACTATAAACCAAATATATCAATAGCTCTGGCTGATGATGACTTGCTACATCAACTTAATTTAAAATTTAGAGAAATGGATAAGCCAACTAACGTACTATCATTTCCGTATGAACAATTGTCTAATGAGTGCGATTTAGGAGACATAGCAATTTCAATAGACACAATAAAAAGAGAATCGCATGAGTATTGTATACCCATTCTTGCTCACATTGCACACATGTTAGTGCATGGATTACTGCATTTACTTGGTTATGATCACCAAAAAAAAGATGAAGAAATTATAATGAAAAATCTAGAAAGAGAGATTTTAGCTTCGCTTGGCTACAATATGTGCACGATTTAAAAGGAATTTAATAAAAATATAGTAGATGATAATAAAATATGTTATCTACAAAGGGTTTTAGCTATAAACAATAAAAGGTAAGTGATATGGTTCAGTTTTCTTTGCCAAAGAATTCTAAAATTAATCAAAAGGGCAAAATTTATCCTATTCCTGCTAGAGCAAAAAACATCAGAAGATTTCAAATTTACCGTTGGTCTGCTGATGACGAGAAAAACCCTAGAATAGACACATTTTTTATTGATATGGATAATTGTGGCCCTATGGTACTTGATGCATTAATAAAAATAAAGGATGAAATAGATTCGACTTTAACTTTCAGACGTTCTTGTAGAGAAGGCATATGTGGATCTTGTGCCATGAATATTGATGGAACCAATACTCTTGCATGTACTAGATCTATACATGATATAAAAGGTGACGTAAAAATATATCCATTACCTCACATGTATGTAATAAAGGACCTAGTCTCGGATTTGAGCCAATTTTATGAGCAATACAAATCAATTAAACCTTGGTTACAAGCAGATAAGCCTGCCCTACCAAATAAAGAATACTCTCAATCTTCTGAAGATAGAAAAAAATTAGATGGCTTGTCCGACTGTATATTATGTGCTTGCTGTTCGACTGGTTGCCCAAGCTACTGGTGGAATAGTGATAAATTTTTAGGACCAGCAATACTATTACAAGCTTACAGATGGATTGCTGACAGCCGTGATAATAAGACAGGTGAAAGACTTGATGTTTTAAACGACCCATTCAAGTTGTATCGTTGTCATACAATAATGAATTGCACAAAAACTTGTCCTAAAGGACTTAATCCAGCAAGAGCAATAGCGAAAGTAAAACAGCTCATGGTAGAGAGAGAAGGAGTTTAAGTATTATCTTTTGCATTCTTCGTAAGAGAACAGCAAACCTTCCGAAGCGTAGGGTATTGTTAATACCCTGAACGCTTTTCCATTCGTGAAATGCATCGTATCATCATACGATTCAAATAATTTTTTGAACAACTCATGTCTTTGATTACTAATAGTTTGAAAATCCTCTTTTTCTAAAAGCTTTTTAGATTCGCAGAGGTAAAGCATAACTTCATGATAAGTTGGGTAAGATGCCAAAAATTTTGGGTCAAATTGAAAGGTTTTTATAAAAGCATTATTATAAAATTTTAGCTTTTGATTCTTACTATATATTACTATAGCAACCGGTAACCTCTCAAGCAAATTTTTCTGTGTAGCTAAATAACTGTTTAATTCAGTATATAATTTCTCTGCATCACTAACATCTTTCCCATACATTACTATGCTACCAGAACCTTGTATTGGAATTTTAACAAAATCGAAAACCTTAGGTTCGTTCTTATAAGTTATGACATGTCTTCCTGGTTTTGTGCTATGAGCGCTACCGGTAATAGCAAATTTCTTAGAACCATCTACATATTTATCATAAAACAAGTTATAAAATTCCACCTTTCTACTCTTGTTATATCTTAGTATTGGAAATGGTAAAGAGTTGAAAACGTTTTTATAGCTCTCCACTTCCTGTGTAAGCTTACTATTTTCTAACTCAAGTCCGTTAGCCTTTATCTTACAGTCTGAGACATTCCTTATCCATAACAGCACACCTATCACATTGTTAGAATCATCTATTATGCTTCTACCGTAACATATGCAATAAACCTCACTGTCTTTTGACTTTAAATCTAGAGTAAAAGATTTATTTATTTCCTTTGCCTCAACAAAATTTTTGATTAAGCTTTCTGATTGCTCAAAAAAATTCACAAACTCATTAAATGAGTAAAAAACAGTATTAAGCAAAATTAGTAAATTGGGAGAGAACTTTTCTATACGTTTTTTTGCATCCCAAATATAAAACCCATCATTCACAGTATCAATTAAATTATTTATGATAACATTTTGATGCTGTAAGTTCTTAATCTTATTACTAATTTTTAATTTAGAATAAGAGAGAAAGAATAATATTAGAATCAATATTAAAACCACTTCATACAAAAAAAACATAGCACTTTTAAAACAAATGTAAAAATTTGTAACCGCTCAGAATTATGCTGAAGAGGTATATAAGTAAAGATTGCCTAACATTTGAAAGCCCAATCTCTTATAAAGGTTCACAGAAGATTTCATACAATGTGCTACTATATATTTGCATTCAAGCTGTTTAGCTATCTTTATTCTTTCTAAAACCATTTGGGTACCTATTCCACGATTCCTGTAAATTGGTAAAACTCCATCACTATAAAAACCAGCTACGCTGTCTTGAACATAAAGACCGCATGTCCCAATAATTTCATTATTTAGTGTTACAAGAAAAAATCTTAATCTTGAGTTCTTATCATCATAATTTGATAATCCGCGAAAAAATGTGCTGACAATTCCAACGCCATGATAAAAAATTTTAGAAGTGTGTAGATCTAACTGTTCTAAGAGGTTGCTACCATTCACAGCATTTAACCTCAAGTTTGGAATAACATCAGCAGGTAAAAAGTAATTTTTCATATTAAGTAAAGCTTTTTTTGGTGTGCTAACGTGTTTTATTTCACACTTTTCTAAAATATCTCTTATTTTCATATGTGAATTTATTACCCATGTTGCTTCTATATCTCTTGTTCTGAGATAATCTAGAGTTTTTTGTATAGAAAGCTCGGTACATTGATCTCCACAGAACACAAAATTAAATAATGACTCCCTGGTACCATTTATTGTAAATATGATGTTATCAAATTCATCGTGTACTTCCCACTCAGATAAATTCGCTGTGTACAGTATATAATCCTTTAGATTTTGAACAATTAAGCTTGAATAATAAATTTTTTTATCCTGCATACACCAACAATAAACAATAAAAGGCTCCTATAAGAACACAGGCTAAAATTGCAGCTATAACGTCATCTAGCATAATACCTAAAGGACCTTTGGTATTTTTATCGATTAAATTTATAGGCCACGTTTTTATTATATCAAAAAACCTAAAAGAAAAAAAGCACAACAACAATGAAGAACAATTCATCTCTTGGCTTAACAATATCGAAACTAAAAGTATCGTCAGCAATTGACCAACCACTTCGTCAATTACTACCTCTTTTGGATCACATGAAGTCTTGTAATGTTTTATATAATTACCTGTAGACCATAATCCAATTAAGAATAAAAAAGAAATAATTGCTGCACCTAAAATTTTGTTGCTCAGGATTACAGGAACAAGCGGAAAAGAAGCCAAACTACCCACAGTACCTGGCATTTTTTTTACTGTTCCAGACAGCCACCACGTTGATATTAATTTATATAAAAATTTCACAATATATCCAAATACAAAATTAACTTATAAGAACAGAAATAGTATCCTCTATAGAGGCGCTTTCATACAATAATCTATAGACCGCTTCACATATAGGCATTTTTATCTTTAGCTTTCCTGCTAAATTAAATATGGACTCAGCAGTGCTAAAACCTTCAATCACTGACTTGCCTTCTGACAAAATCTGCTGAACATTAAAGCCATTGTCACTATTACCTATTTTAAACCCAAAAGATAAGTTTCTTGAATTCAAGGATGTGCATGTCATAATTAGGTCACCCAGACATGCTGGCCCAAGTAGTGTATTTATATCCACACTACCGTCACCAATTTTTGCTGAGTATAAAGCCTTAATTTCGCTCATACTTTTCGTAATCAATGCTGCATGAGCATTAAACCCAAGTTTACTACCTAAAACAATCCCACACGCTATAGCAAAAACGTTCTTTAACGCTGCACAAATCTGTACTCCTATAATGTCGTTACTAAACTCCAATTTAACATTTTCTTGTTGCAGCTCTGATACTAGCTTTGAACCTAATGTGTTATTTTGGCATGCAAGAACCATTGAATAGGGTAATTTTCTTGCAACTTCTACAGCAAAGCTAGGACCTGAAAAAATAGCAATAGGATTGTTAGGTAAAATTTCATTTACTATTTCACTAGGTAATTTTAATGTAGACTTTTCTATTCCCTTACAAGCTAAAATTATTGCTACATCTTTTTTCAGATTACAATTATGCAATTGCTGACATACCTTCCTCAGAGACTGAGTGGGAACAGCGAGGATTGTTACTGAAGCATTAATTGTGTCTTCAATAGCCAATTTTACTGACACATTATCAGAAATTCGACAACCGGGTAGCTTGTCACTTTCTCTTTTCCCGTTGATTGATTCAAATGTAGTTTCATTGCGAGTCCACAAAATCACATCTTTCTTACTACCTAATGAAATTGCGATTGCTGTACCCCATGCACCAGCACCTAAAATTGATATTGCCACACAATATTCCTGAAAATATTACTTATACTTTAAAATAGTAGGATAAGTAAATTAAAAATATAACACAGACATATAGAATAGTTAAATATTTATTAACCGAAGTATTCTTTTAATAATAGTAACTTTAATTCAATATTTACTAAAAATATTATTACTATCATGGTATGTCTATTATATTTTAGATCTATTTATATAACTTTGGAACAATATATTTACTATTAATTAATAAGTGTAATTTTGATCATTTGTTAATAAAAATTTGATTTATTACTTTCCTTAGTTATATATATTACTAAAATTATAAATTATTTATGGGGTGTAAAATATGCGTATATTATTAATTGAAGATGATCAAGTAAGTGCAAAGACTGTGGTTAACGCCTTAACTTCTGATGGACATTTCTGTGACGTTGTTACTTCTGCACAAGATTATAACAATAATATGGTTTCCTCAAACGGAGATTACTATGACCTAGTTATTTTAGATATACACTTGCCTGGTGATATTGACGGATATGATATATTGCTAAGACTAAGAAGTGCAAAAATCAAAGTTCCTGTCTTAATACTTTCATGTATATCCGCTGTCAATCACAAAGCTAAAGGACTCGGGTATGGTGCCGATGATTACTTAACCAAACCATTTCATAAAAATGAGTTATTAGCTCGAATTAAGGCCATAGTGCGTCGTACTAAAGGCCATCCTGAATCGGTGATAAAGATTGGTAATATAAATATCAATTTTGATCACAGGATTGTTGAGGTGAAAGGTAAAACGGTTCACCTTACTAATAAAGAGTATTCTATGATAGAATTGCTAGCACTGCGTAAAGGAACAGTATTAACAAAAGAAATGTTCTTAAATCATCTTTACAATGGCTTAGATGAACCTTCAGATAACAAGATAGTTGATGTTTTTATGTGCAAATTACGTAAGAAACTTGAAAGTGCAAATGATGGAAAAAGCCACATAGAAACCGTTTGGGGCAGAGGGTATGTTCTGAAAGAGTATATTGATGATGAAGAATATTCTAATGTTAATGTAGGCGAAAGTAGTGATGGCTATCAAGCAGAACAAGTGAAGGACAACGCATGAAATGCCTATACATTTAAATATAGCATGGCTTATATCGCACGTATCATGTGAACGCCTAGGTGAAATATAAGCCGAGTTCTGTTTATGTAGCTATTTATCTGGAGTAAATGTTACCATTTACCGCATGCGATTTACCCGAGTAGATATGAGGAAAACATAAAATCTACTTCTATTTAATCTTGCTCCTAGTGTTGGTTACTCGACTACCAATGTTGCCATTGCCATGGTGTGCTCTTACCACACCTTTTCACCCTTACCTAAGAATATTTTAGGCGGTAATTCTCTGTAGCCCTATAACTGGAGTTACCTCCGGCGGGCATTACCCGTCACTATTTTTCCTTGGAGCCCGGACTTTCCTCTGCTATGTTTATCACACAACAGCAGCTACTTATTTCACCTAGGAATTATACTTTAACATGAAAATCACAAAAGCAAAAGACAATTTCCTAACAGTCTACATATTAAAAACATTTAGACAAATAGCTAAAGGTGATATTCCGGCACATCATCACTATCCCAAGATAAGCTTTTTTCACTTTTAGACTCCGCTTCAGTTAGTCAAGAGCCTGGTCCACCGCTTGAAGACGATGAGCTACTTCTTGATCGACTACTACTTTCTACTGATATACTATTTAGCACTGTTTCAGATTGATATATAGTTCGCATTCTGTTACCAGTGGTAAAAATTTCTTCATCGCTACTTGAAGATGATCGCCTTCTATAACCCAAATCAGTTAGTTCTAATACAGGAGCAGCATTACGACCCTTAACATATCTATATGCTATGAATCCTATAATTCCAACAATACCTATTGCTCCAACCAAAGATCCCCCTATCATTCCTGCCTTATTAGACCCTATAGCAAGTTGAGTAGGTTGTGGTGAAGAAGTAGACTGAGGAAGTAAAGTCGTGGTGAATATAGGAGTTGTTGACTCTTTTGTTCTAGTACTTGGTATACTAAATACTGTTTGTGTAGTTTTCTCTGAGCTTGTTGTTGGCGCAGTTGGTTCCACTGTTACTGTGCTTGTTTGAGTCGTTGACTCTGTTGAAGGTTTATTCGTTGTAGAAGTAGGTGCAACGGCTTCTGTTGTTGGCTTCACTGTTACTGTACTTGTTTGAGTCGTTGACTCTGTTGAAGGTTTACTCATCGTAGAAGTCGACGCACCAGTCGCTGCTGTAGGTTTTACAGTACTTGTCTCAGTCCCTGAAGTTACTATCTGCACACTAGTTGACGTTGTAGCAACCGTGGTCGCTTGTGAAGTAGTAGTTGTTTTTGCTACTGTCGTTGACTCCGTTGAAGGTTTACTTATTGTAGAAGTAGGTGCAACGGCTTCCGTTGTCAATTTAGTAGTCTTCACAGCGTCGGTTTCTGCTGTGCTAGTAATTGCAGCAGTCGGCGTTTTCTTAGAAGTCACAACCGTTTCTGCAACAGTTATAGGAGCCACGGTACTACTAGAAATAATATCTGGCGTTAATCGACCGTTAATGATATTAACAAAATCACTGAGAGTTTTGATGCTATTTGCCGGTATTATTGTTGCTTCAGAAGATTTTCCAGAGCCGTTTTGATTAAAAGTTACAATATTTTCTCCACTTACCGCAGTTACGATAAAACCACCCTGACCGTTGCCTTTAATATATAATTGCTCTATAGGATCTGTAAATTGATAGATAGGAAAATCTGACACTGATCCATTTTTAAGTAGAGTTGCTATATGTAACCTCTGCTCATTAGCTGATTGGTCATTTTCAAGAAAAGCAACTAGATCATTTCCTTCCGTTTGTTCAACATACTGCAAAAAGCTTATTTCATGTTCTCTAGAAAGAGATAGTGCTTTATTATCTATTTGACCTTTTCGATTACCAAGTAAAAAGCCATTAACTCCATCCTTCAGACCCTGAATCACTTTAGCCATATCAAATTTAAAAATACGTGTTTTTCTCACCTCTTGATTTTCCTTAGTAATCCTTTTGCTCACTTGCGAATAAAGCATCGTGTTTCCATTTAATGCCAATTGCCCCTGATTATCAAAATTGAACAATTTTCTTTCTGTAACACCTTTTTCTCCAGTCAATACCTTAAATTTTCCGCTCTCGCTTGACTTTAAGTACCAAGAAACTAAAGTTTGATCCTTTAAGTTATGGGCGATTACAATTACGTCACCATTACCAACTTTCACTGCTCTTGGTTGAAAGTAACTATTGCCCACATTTGCAAGACTATTATTATCAATATTCTTTTGTAATTTTCTTTTATCTAAATGTTCAACTGAAGGAGTATTAACTGATTGTTTAATTCCGTAAGTGTTAAAAGATAAGCCTTTAACGCATTTTTCTCCTTCTTCGCTAATTCCTTCTTCAGGAAAGATAACTCCAACTTTATCTATTTCAGCTGAATCTTCTATTAATGTGAGAGATAATTGATCTTTGAATTCATTTGCTACGCTGATATTTGTACCACATTCGTATGTTTTTGATTGATATAATGGACTAATAAGTAATTTTACTTTACTGCTCCCATTACCATTATCTTGATAGCTGAGTCCGTAAGCAACTCCATTCCCCTCAATTAATTCTACGTTTGTTGGATTAAAACCTATCGCTTCTTTAATTTCCGGTGTATTTGAGTTGATCCCGAGCAATCTTCTTAATATAGACATAATTTTATTTAAAATATTAATAAAATGCTATTATGATTACTCCTGTGTGTTAATGTCAATGAAAATTTTAACTAAAATTAAAAAATTAATATAATATTTTATACTAAAAGGTAAATATAAGCTTGAAGAGGGCTAAGAAGCTTTATGCTATTTCTCAAAAAACCAACAATTGCAATCATTGGTTCTACAGGTATAATCTGTTAAAGTTTACACGAGTCTCATGAATGATAGAAAAAGAAGAGCAGTTTAGTTTTACATCAGAAAACCTCAAGAAAGCAGGAAAGTTTATAGAGATGTATCCTAAAGGCAGAGAAGGTAGTGCTGTTATGCCTTTACTATACCTGGTTCAAGAGCAATGCGGATGGGTTTCTGAACCTGCCATGCGCCACGTTGCTGATATGCTGCATATTCCACATATTCGTGTATATGAAGTGGCAAATTTTTACACCATGTATAATTTAAAACCAGTAGGTAAATATCTAATACAAATTTGTAGAACAACCCCTTGTTGGTTATGCAGTAGCGAAAAAGTTTTAAATACCTTTAAAGAGAAACTTGGAATCAATATCGGTGAGACTACTAAAGATAATTTGTTCACTTTAAAAGAGGTTGAATGTCTTGGTGCATGCGTTAATGCTCCCGTTGTGCAGATTAATAATGACTTTTATGAAAATCTTACTCCTGAGAAAGTAGAAAACATCATAGCAGAACTTTCAGGCAAATAGATGAAAAAAGAATTTGCATTTAAGATAATCAAGCAGTCAGGTTCTGCAAGAGTTGGAACGATCAAAACTCCAAATGGAAGTATAGAAACACCAGCATTTATATTCTGCGCAACAAAAGCTGCAATTAAAGCTGTAGATACTGAAAGAATAAGTGAAGCAGGTACCCAAATCATACTTTCCAACACCTATCACCTAATGCTTCAACCAGGAGAGAATACCGTTGCAAAACTTGGTGGTTTGCACAAGATGATGGGATGGAATGGGCCAATGCTAACTGACTCAGGTGGATATCAGATATTTAGTTTAGGCCACGGATCTGTTTCGGAAGAGATAAAAGGAATAAGAAAAAAACAAAAAACTCTGATCAAAATTAATGAGGATGGGGCAATTTTCCGTTCTTACATCAATGGCAAAACTTATTGCTTAACTCCTGAAAAATCTATACAAATTCAACAGAAATTAGGTGCAGATTTAATCCTAGTTTTAGATGAATGCACTCCATTTCACGTAAGCAAAGAATACACAGCAAAATCAATGCTCATGAGCCACAGATGGGCTGAACGTTCTTTAAATGAATTTGAAAAAAACAATAATGGCAAGCAGGCACTGTATGGAATTAGTCAAGGCGGAATATATCACGATCTGCGTAGAGAAAGTTGTGATTTTATCAACAATTTACCATTTTTCGGTCAAGCAATAGGTGGATCACTTGGTCAAAGTAAAGAGCAGATGCATGATGTAGTTTCTTTCACTATGGACCACTTGAAAAAAGACAGGCCTACTCATTTGCTTGGTATCGGTGGGATTGTGGACATCTTTCATGGAGTAAGTCTTGGAATTGACACGTTTGATTGTGTGCATCCAACTCGTTTGGCAAGGCATGGTGGTGCGCTTATTAAAGTAAAAAATAGAGATTCTATTTCTTCAAAGTGCAAAGAGCATATCAATTTGCGAAATCAACAATTTGAGCTGGACGATAACCCAATTGAAAGTGACTGTTTATGTTTTACCTGCAGAAAACATTCAAGAGCTTATATACACCATTTACTGAAAGCTAAAGAGCTCCTGGCTTACACACTCGTTACCATTCATAATATTTTCTTTATGAATAAGTTAATGGCATCAATAAGGCAGGCAATATTAGATGATAGGCTAGATCAGGAGAAAAATAATTGGATTAGTGAAATACCATTGCACTTTGATTTGGCCTCTCTTTAAGTCTTTTCTTTATGCCGTTGATTTTTACTTCTTGTTATATTTACTTTATTTATCACACTATTAATTAGAAAGGTTATAATAAATAATTAATCTATTAATGTTAGTCTCTACCCACATGATTTGTAAAAATTAAGAGGTAGAGGTATGGTTACAAAAAATAATGCCCTGTTAATATTTGACTTTGATAATACTATTACTAATGGGCATATGCATAATGCTTTCTCTAGAGGATATAAAAGTGATTTTGATTCTACTGAAGAGAATGCGGTGACTAATAACGACATAAAAAATTTTCTAGAAAATACAGACGGAATAAAAAATAAAGAGGGGTTAAAATCTGTACTGCAATCTGCGCTTTTAAGCGGAATGGAAGTTAACATTGCATCATACACAGGATATCCAAATGCTGTGAAAAGGGTTGTAGAAAATCATTTGAGCTTATCTAAGGAACAGGCAGACAGTGTTTCTGTGTTTGGCGGATTTCCAGCAGATTATGATACCCAGTTGCCAAGGTCAAATGTTAGAGAGCAACAAAGTCAAGTTGGAAAAAATTTACACATCTGTGAGGCAATTGTGAATTATAAGAACAATCACAATGGTCGGTTACCAAAAACTGTTATGTTGGTTGATGATAGTGTGGGTAACATAAAAAGAATTAATGAGTTCGTTGAATCAATGAGCAAAAGAAAGGGATGGCTTAAAGAAAATGGGCTGAGTGTTGAAGATATAAACAATATTAAATTTGAAGGCGTTCAAGTACCTAAAGAGGACAAAAATGTTGGTTATCTAGAAAGAGTACAGGAGTTTGTCAATGCTAACTTGGTACAAGAACCGATTTATGAAAATTTGAAGAAGGAAGAACCTATATACCAAAATCTTCAAGATATTCAGAGATCATTGTCTGAAACGGTACCAAAAGAACCTATATATCAGAACAATGAAAATCGACCACCATTGCCTCCTAAAAAAAGGAAATCAAGTGATGGTATGGTTGCTGATGGTGAGAATAAAAAACAAGATATTAAGGACATGTCGTCATCCGAAACACAAGCAAACCCAACACGCTCAAAACGTCATGCAATGATGCTTGACCCTCAGCAAATAGAACCTATACACCAGAATGCTGAAGAGCCACCACTAGGTAAAAAATACACACATATTCAAATCGTTTCCTTAGCACAGGAATTTAAGGCAATCAAAGCTTTTTTTAAAGATTGTGCTCAAAAAATAATAGATGCTATTTGCAATCTATTTAGAAAGGAAATAGTAACAAAAATCAAAGAGCAAGGCTATAGTGTGAGTAGTAAGGAAAGTGAAATTACTGTCAAAGGAGGTAAACCAATAGATGCTTCAAGAATAAACAAAGATATTATTGTCGAGTCCTTAGCTCAAATAATCGAGAAAAAAGAGAAAATTAAAGATCTTAACAATAATTATAAAGGCGACCAGCTGGAGCAAAACATATCAAAGTTATTGAACGCTGATTTGCAAAAGAAAGATATAAACTCAAACTATAATGATGGAGAGCCTATATTTCAGACTCGTGAAGAGGCATTGAACTATCCTCCGCAAAAGAAAGACACAAACTCAAACTCTGTGAGAGGAAACTATAATGATGGAGAGTCTATATTTCAGACCGTTCAAGAAGCACGGAGCTATCATCGGCAAAAGAAAGGTATAGACTCAAACCCTGTAAGCAAAAAACCACTTGCACCACCAGTACCTCCTAAAAATCATATGGAAAAGGCTATACAAAGCAAAAATACAGGTGGGATTGGAATAGGTAAGTGATTCATGTATAAAAGACAAGAGTTAACTGACAGAAGAATTAAAACTAATGTCAGACTCTTGTTTAATATATATAATTGCTTATATGTGTGGTTCATAGCATATTATTTCAACTTACATTTCTGTAATCACTGTGCTAAATTATATTGTAAAGCAGCCGAATCAATATAACAGAATACACTAAGCTTTAAGCATAGAAACCACTTTATCGTAACTTGGCAATGATTTAATTTCTCCAATTGCAGCTAGAGTGGTTTTTTCATGCTGAGATAACAATTCTTTTGCTGCTTTTTTTACGTTAGCAGTGGTAACTGCACTAATTTTTTCTATTAATTCATTTTTACTGATGTACCTATTATAGTTACCATAGTAGTGCCCCAATGTTTCAGCACGTGAGCTAACACTTTCGCGTGACATTAAAATTTGGGATTTTATTCGCTCTTTCACTCTATTTACTTCTTCTTCCCTCAGATTATCTGTAGACATCTTCTTCAACTCTGTCGTCATAGATTTTAAAAGCTTATCTAAGTTACTACTATCTGTGCCAGCAAAAATGGAAAACATTCCTGTATTAGTATAGCTGGAATTAAATGAATAAACAGAGTAAGCTAATCCCTGCTTTTCCCTTACTTCCTGGAATAAACGTGATGACATTCCGCTCCCTAATATAGAATCAAGCACTTGAAACGTGTGATATTTATCGTCATGGCGAGAAACACTAGGTAGACCAATTAGCAAGTGTACCTGATCTAATTTACGATGTTCTAAATACTCACCACCAGTACAGCTCGCATTTTGGCTTTTTTTCAGCTTTTTAGAATGAATCTTTGAGAGAAAATCTTTGGTTAATGCAACAACTTCTTCATGTTCAACATTTCCTGCAACGGCAAATAGCATATTCTCACCAAAGTAATGCTCATTTATGTAATTATCTAGATCTCCTCGAGTAAAAGATTTTACAGTATTTTGCGTGCCTAAGATTGACCTACCAAATGGTTGGTCTTTATAAGCTGCCTCAAAATATTTGTCGAAAATAATGTCACTTGGTGAATCATTAGTTTGAAAAATCTCTTGTATTACAACACCCTTCTCACGTTCCAATTCATCTTCTGGAAACGTGGAATTCATCAATATATCTATTAATATATCAATACCAGTTTTTATGTCTTTCTTGAGGACTTTTGCATAATAGGTGGTGCTTTCCCTACCGGTGCTAGCGTTGAAAACTCCACCTATGTCATCAAAAGCTTTTGCAATTTCAAAGGCAGTTCTCGTCTTTGTTCCTTTGAAAGCCATGTGTTCTAGAAAGTGGGATATTCCATTTTGATTTGCACTTTCCGCTCTACTGCCAACACCAACTCGTATACTTAAAGCTACAGAATCAATATCACGCACCTGCTCAGTTATTATGCGCAGACCATTATCTAATTTCGTTACCTGAGGTGTATTCATCTTATGTGTTCTTTTTTAAGTTCTCTTCTGCAAAATCCCAATTAATCAAATGATCAAGGAAAACTTTTATGTAGTCAATTCTACGGTTTTGACAATCTAAATAATAGGCGTGCTCCCACACATCCATAGTGAGTAGTGGCACTTGGCCATAAATTATTGGCAAATCTGCATTTGGAGTTTTGGTGATTTTGAGCTTTCCTTTTTCAAACACTAACCACACCCATCCACTACCAAACTGGCTTACTCCATAATTAGAGAATTCTTCATAAAATTTATCAAAGCCACCGATATCGTCCTGAATTTTTTTTGCTAAAAGACTACTATCTTTAGGCTTACCACCACCATTTTTTTTCATTGAGTTCCAATAAAAAGTGTGGTTCCAAACTTGTGCTGCGTTATTAAATATAGGCAAGTTGCCGCTATTACCATGCACTTTTGTTATTAATTCCTCAATTTTTACATGTTGATAATCCGTATTTTCAACTAGCTCGTTGAGTTTATTTAAATATCCTTTATGGTGCTTATCATAATGAAAATCCAAAGTTTTTGCAGATATGTAAGGCTCCAAAGCTGTTTTATCATATGGTAATTCAGGTAAAGTAAAACTCATGCCAACCTCTTTATTTTTGACCTACTTGGATGGTAGGGCAATATATGCTTTTATGCAACATATAATTAATAGCTAAAACATTTAGGTATCTATTGCATTATTCTAAATTATACTACAATAACGATTATTATATAAGCCATAGAAATGGATTAAATGCAAAAGTTACTTGACACCCTTCGCCAGCCCCCTTATCATGAAATTGAAGCTATTGTATTTGCTTTCGCCAATCTGCAGATTAAAAGGTAAGGATTACTTAATGTATCGGCGTCTTATGTTTAATTTTTTGCAGTATATAGATACTGTATGTCTTTACAAAACTTCATCTACATCTAGATTTTTATCTAAATAAGCTGAACGCGCTTATAAAGCGTTACAAGACATCAAAAAATGCCAATACTCGACAGAGATAGTAAAAGACTAGCTAATTCGGGGATTCTTTGTCTTTTTTTCTGCTTAGTAAATTTCTTAAACATTTGCAGCGTAGGTTAGTTGCAATTAAAAGCAGCTGAATTTCGCTTGTCAAGCGTTTAAAACATAAAAAACGCCAATATTTTAAAGCGGATAATAACCCCAGGGCTTCTTTTGCCTTTTTTTTCATTTGGTAAATTTCTTAATATTTGTAGCTAACATGAAGCTAAGTACGAACTTTGTTAAACACAACAAATGGTTTCATCCCAGTGCTCCTTTTTTTGTCATCCAAGTAGCTGACACTGGGATCTATTTTGCATGTAACTCCAATTGTGTTTTGGCATAAAACGCGACGTGTATTAGACTTATTTGCAAGCAAAGCTTGCTAGATCCCAGTGTCAGCTACTTGGATGACACTATATAGGCTACTTAGAGGACCCAAAAAGGGTGTCATCCCAGTGCTTGACACTGGGATCCAGCCTTGCCGTAATCTCATCAAGAACGTTGTGTTTTAACATAAAACGGCTACTTTTATGCTTACCAACTTAATAAAATTCCTGGATCCCAGTGTCAAGCACTGGGATGACATCATAGGGACACTGGAATGACACCATAGGGGCACTGCCGTCATAAAGGAACCAGTGTCAGCTACTTGGATGACAGCTAGCCTAACAACCGTCATCCCGCTACTTGTTAGCGGGATCTGGAGATACCGTGACGGTATGACAAGGAAGAACAGTTGCATTCCTGCACAATTTATTCTCATGACAAAAACGTCTTAACTTTTTCTCTACTTTTTCTGGGCAAGGTCACTAATTGACATGGTATCTTGTTAAAATATTTTTTGAAAAAATGGATTGAATTATAGGTAGATTTGGCTATTATTTGTAATACATGGGTATTGGATAAAATGTTTGAATTTAGTTCTGTGCTGCTAGCTCGAATTCAGTTTGCCTTCACAATAGGCTTTCACATTATATTTCCTGCTTTCACGATCGGGCTTGCAAGTTTTCTAACCTTTTTGGAATGGTGTTGGCTTAAGACTGGTGATACACGTTTCCGTGATGTTTATAAATTCTGAATCAAGATTTTTGCCGTTGCTTTTGGCATGGGAGTGGTATCTGGAGTTGTAATGTCATATCAACTTGGTACCAATTGGTCGATTTTTTCTGACCGCATAGCCAATGTTCTTGGCCCTCTATTTTCCTTTGAGGTTTTAACAGCCTTTTTTCTGGAGGCATCTTTTTTGAGTATTATGCTATTTGGATGGAATAGAGTAAGTTCTCGTATGCACTTTGCTTCTACTTGTATTGTTGCAGTGGGAACGCTTATTTCAGCTTTTTGGATTATTGCGGCCAACAGTTGGATGGCTTTGTTGCATCGCTACTTATGAAAGGCTAACTATAGTTAGGATTATAAGTAACCTATTGAAAATCTTGTTTTTTTGCAATCAATCTGATCAAATTTAAGAATAGTAATTTATTATTTACATTAATAAATTTAATTCTATTGAAAATAGCTAAAGCATTGAAATTCTTGAATTTTAGCCGGATTAGTGAGTGGTAGTGAAATTTCTTTTACTCAAATTTAGGTATTCACTGACCGTTCTTGTTATAAATACCAGAATAATAAGCTACTGATATTCTCCATCTTTTTTATCTTTAATCCATCATAGCTAGCGATGCAACAAAGCCCAGTTGGATGCAAACACCCGCTGGATTCACGATTGGTGAGAATGGTCTCCTATATCCAACCAATTGGTTAGAGATTATTTTTAATCCTTCTTTCCCTTATCGCTTTATTCATATGGTAACAGCAGCCTATCTTACAACAGCTTTTGTGGTTGGTGGTGTAGGAGCATTTTATCTTTGGAGAAAACGACATGCTCCTCAAGCAAGAATTATGCTTGGTATGGCAACCATTATGGTAGCTTTAGCTGCACCATTTCAGCTGTTCATGGGGAATAGGCATGGATTAAATACACTAAAGCATCAACCTGCTAAGATTGCTGCAATGGAAGGTATATGGGAAACCGAAAAAGGGGCTGGCTTACTTTTGTTTGCTTATCCGGATCAGCAAAATGAAATTAATCACTACGAGATAAAAATTCCTAATCTTGCCAGCTTGATCTTAACACATGATTTTTTAGGAGAAGTAAAAGGATTAAAGGAATGGAAAAAAGAAGATAGACCACCTGTAGTATGGGTATTCTGGTCCTTCCGTATAATGGTTGGAGTTGGAATTTTAATGATCATAATTGGGTTAGTAAGTGTTATACAGTATCTTCGTGGCAAATTATTCCAAAGTTGTTTCTTACATGGATGGTGGATATCAATGATGCCGTCTGGGTTCATAGCGTTACTTGCAGGTTGGTTCACTACTGAAATTGGTCGTCAACCTTACACTGTATATGGAATTATGCGCACAATTGAATCATTTTCACCTGCGATTACCGGTCCTCAGGTTGCATGGTCTTTGATTGCATTTATCGTTATGTATACCCTTATATTTGGAGCAGGCAGTTACTATATCCTGAAACTTATATACAAAGGAATTCCTGTCATTAAAGAAGAAGAGCAATTTTATAAACACGGTATTGGAGCTTCAGTGATTGATGCTGGTACATCTGGAAAGGGCAACAATCATGTTTGATTTTTCTTCCTTAATTAATTTACCCCTAATCTGGGGATTACTAATTGCCATAGCTGTTTTACTGTATATTTTAATGGATGGGTTTGATTTAGGTATTGGTATTTTACTTCCTTTTGCACCGTCAGATAAATGCCGTGATCACATGATAAGCTCAATTGCACCATTTTGGGATGGAAACGAAACATGGTTGGTACTAGGTGGTGGAGGGTTGTTTGCTGCTTTTCCTCTTGCATATTCAATATTAATGCCTGCTTTTTATATTCCAATCATTATTATGCTGCTTGGCCTTATAGTGCGCGGAGTATCCTTTGAGTTTCGTTTTAAGGCAGAAGGAAAATACAGGCAATTATGGGATTATGCCTTTCATTTTGGGTCACTTGGTGCTGCATTTTGCCAGGGCATGATTTTAGGCGCATTTATACATGGTGTAGAAGTAAACGGACGCAACTTTTCTGGTGGCCAATTTGATTGGGCAAGTGCTTTTAGTGTAATGACAGGCGTTGCTGTGATATTTGGATATGCACTTTTAGGTTCTACATGGCTCATAATGAAGACAGAAAATATAACACAAGAATGGGCACGCAAGGTTGCTTCTTATACGCTTGGTTTTGTAGGTATTTTCATGGGACTAGTGAGTGTAGTGACACCATTTTTAAATGAACGTATTAAAAACTTTTGGTTTAGTATGCCAAATTTTTATTATTTATTTTCTATTCCATTACTCACATCTTGGCTATTTTTCATGCTGTGGTTTGATCTTCAGAATACTAAACGGGAGTACCGTCCATTCTTTCTCAGTATTGCTATTTTTTTTATGGGATATTTAGGTTTAGGAATTAGTATCTACCCATGGATTATACCTTTTCAATATACCATTCTGGATGCAGCTGCTTCTGGGCCAAGTTTATCTTTAATGCTCATTATTATAATACCGCTTTTACCAATCATTTTAACTTACACTGGTTATTGCTATTATGTCTTTCGTGGAAAATCAAATTATGAACACACATATTAAGGAGTTAGTGACCTTATGGTTAAAACGTTACCCTTAAATCAAGCAGTCGTTCTGGCAATGGCGTCAACTTAAGAGCCTTCATTAGCAAATCCTCCTATGGATTTTCTGACTTCTTGTCATATAAGTAGCTTGACGCTGACATTCAGTTTTCTTTATAATTTTCTTTGTGAAAGAACAAAAATGCTTATTTGTAACGATAGCTGGCTTACCAAATGCTGGGAAGTCTACATTAATTAACAGCATCATAGGCAAGAAAATTGCAATTGTCACCCCTAAAGTGCAAACAACAAGGACGCAAATAAGGGGTGTTGCAACATGCAACAACACACAAATTGTCTTTACTGACTCCCCAGGAATTTTCTCAGCAGAAACAAAACTTGAAAAAGCTTTAGTCAAATCTGCATGGTCGGCAGTTAAGGATAGTGACATCACTTTGTTGCTTGTTGATGTAAGCAATTATTTGAAAAATATAGAAAGAATTAAGACTATATTTATGCGGCTGCAGCGCACAAAAGGCAGATGCATTTTGGTTATCAATAAAACTGATTTGGTAAAAAGGCCTGAATTAAAGATGGCGCATGAGCATCTGAATTTGCTTTATAAATTTGAAAAGGTTTTTATGATATCAGCATTAAAGAATGATGGACTTTCTGATTTGATGAATTACTTGTCTGAAGTTGCATCGGTGAGCCCCTGGTTTTATGAAGAAGATCAAATAACCGATTCCTCGACAAATTTTTTATCAGCAGAAATTACGAGAGAAAAATTATTCTTGAACTTGCGTGAAGAATTGCCATACTCTACAGCTGTTATAACTGAACAATTTGAGGAAAAAAAAGATAAGAGTTTAGTCATCAAACAGATCATATTTGTGTTGAAAGATAGTCATAAAAAAATAGTACTAGGAAAAGATGGCAGTAATATTAAAAAAATTAATATCGAAGCGCGTGCTGAACTAGAAAAATTATTTGAGTGCAAGGTACACCTCTTTTTATTTGTGAAAGTGCGACCTTGGATCGACCGTCCGGAGGAGTATATAGGCAATGCTTAATTCTTTATTGGTATTTGATATTGAAACTATACCAGATGTAAATTCCTGCAAAAATTTACTCAATATTAGTGATGATAGTAGTGTAGAAGAGAAGAGGGATGCATTAACAAAATATCATCTTGAAATAACAAACGGGCAAAACTCTTTTCTGCGTCAGCCTTTTCACCTTGTTGTAGTTATTAGTTTTTTACTTTGCAATATAAGCTACCAGAGTGGTTATGAGGTGTTCACACTGCAAGAAATAAGATCTGGAGGCACACTAAATTCCAGTGAAAAGGAGCTAGTGAAAGGATTTTTTAACTACATATCAGAGAAAAAGCCAAGATTAGTTTCGTTCAACGGACGCACTTTTGATATACCAGTGCTGAAGTATCGTGCTATGGTCCATGGCATTCAAGCAGAATATTTTCATAAAGCTGGCGATAAGTGGAATAGTTACAATCAGAGATATAGCAGTGATTGGCATTGTGATTTGCTTGAATCCCTCTCTGATTTTGGAGCTTCTGCGAGAGTAAAAATGAACGAAGTTTGTGCAGCATTTAATCTTCCTGGTAAGATTGGAGTTGATGGGTCACAAGTTATGGGCTTATACGATAGCGGCAAGATACAAGAGATTCGAGATTATTGTGAAACAGATGTAATTAACACTTATTTGATTTACTTAAGGTTCATGCATCATCAGGGAAGGATTACTACTGAAAGCTACAACAAAAGTGTGGAAGAGCTACTTTTAGAGTGCGAAAAAAAAGAATACCTAAAGAAATTTAAAGAAGAATGGCAAATAACTTGTGGTGGAAAAATTTTACTTCCATAGAATAAATAGTCGAGTTATAATGCACTAACAAGCAAACCTCTGTACTAAATTTTGGTTAATATACACGTTGAGCATATTAAGAAAGTTGCTTTTAAGGTATTGCATTTTACTTTTATTTTCGTTATAAGGTTGCTTTAAGTTGAATTTTCAACATTTTTATACTATTTACATTTAAGATATGATTTCGAAATTTTTTGGGGGCACTTCATGAAAAAGTCTATGTATACTAGAACTGCTCTAGTTTCTTTATTAACTTTATGTTCTTTCAGCAGTTTTGCAGCTGACTTTCCTGATGAGAGTATGAAGGAAATAAAAAAGCAAGAGAGCACAAAAACTTCTGGAAAAACAGAAGTTATGAAAACATCAAATAAAAAACTGAAAGAAAAGATGGACAGAATATGTAATGCTGATCCAAGAAAAAAAGCTGAAGAGCTTAAGAAAAAAGAGGAGCTAAGATTAGCAGCCGAGCAGAAGAAAAAAGAGGAGATCAGGCTAGCAAATGAGAAAAAAGCAAAGCTTATAGAGGATTCAAAAGCGAAAGCTCTAAACGCTAAGAATTCTAATATAGAAAAAGGTAAAGTTTCAAAAACTAAGAGTTCTAAAACTAAGAATGCTAAAGTTGAAGCTAAAGATGTAAAGAAGGATGTAAAAGTTGTTAATCAAAATACAGAGAAAAAAGGTAAGGCAGATGCTGTTGTCTCAGTTGGTGGTGTTGATATTATCGATACCAATCAAGGGCAAAGTAATTTAAGAATAACTTTTGGTGGTGTTGTTGATTCTCAAGGTCATGGTAAGCCTGGAATCATTGGTGATGGGCGTTATAACATTATGCCAGGGAAATCTACAGATTATTTTAACAATGTTCAAAATGAGATAAAGGGAGCAAATCCAGTATTTCCTAAAGGAATAGGGAATATCGGCGATTATAGCGAAAATATGGGTATGATTTCGGATGCAATGTTGCACCTCAGAGCAGAAAATAAAAATGAAGATTTAGGTCTTCTCTATGGTGCTGACGTGCAGTTTCATGTTCCAGTGACCGAAGGTAAGGGAGCATCACAAGGTGTGAATGCTGCAAGGGGCAGAAGTGCACATGTATTTTTGAGTTCAAAATATGGTGACGTGAAGCTTGGTTACCAATTTGGTCCTGAGGCTCTGATGAGACTTGATGCAACAAGAATTGCAACTGTCGATGGTGCTGCAGATAGCGACTGGTTCAGAAAAGTGAATTTAGAAGGAAGTGCCGCAAATTTTCCATTTTACGTAACACCACGTCTTTACACTGAAAGCTTCTCGAGCGAGAGTGAAAAACTCTCCTTCCGTATGGCAGGGAAATACAACAAAGATGTTATGACTACACTGCCGTTTAGAGTTGCTTACTACTCACCAAATTATATGGGTGCAAGGTTTGGTGTTAGCTATTCACCTCGCTATGATAGTGGTTTATCCGTTGTAAAAGAAATAGCTCCAGATCTTCTCAAAGATTCAAATGGTAAGGTAACGGGGGTAAAACATGAGGAGACGCTAAGACATGTTGGGCCAGACTATGAGCACATAGTAAGCGCTGGTGCATCATATGAATATGACTTTAGTAAACATAACATAAAAGTTAAAACTTCTGTGGTTGGTGAGTATGGTCAAGCAAAAGAACCAAATAAAGGTAAGCATCTTTATAAGGAGTTTGTAGAGTACAATAACCTTATGGGTGTTAATTTGGGTGTAAGCGCTGATTATAAGATTAATGAAGATCAAGGCGTAAAATTTGCTGCCTCTTTTGCATATTTGGGCAAATCTGGTCAACCGAAGAGTATTAAGGAATATGACCCTACTTTAAAAGAGTATAAAGATACTACTGATACTGTTAGAAAAAATGGCTTAACACAATTTAATAAAGAGGATACAATGTATTGGACTGTAGGAGCTGGTTATCAACATGAGAATATCTACACAAGCTTAACATACTTTGGCAGTAAAATGAATGATGGAGATATGCTTCACGATGGTGCACTTGGCGTTCAATATGATCTTTCTCCTGCATGCAGTAAGAGCAAATTTGTTCCTTATGCAGCCTTACATTATTTTATGACTGATGAAAAAGGTGCGCTGAAAGATCAAAAGGGTACTGATGTACCTTCTAACCAAGGAATTCTTCTACTTACTGGTGTGAAGTTTTCTTTCTAACCAGCCAGTACACACCACAGTTTAATGTGGTGTGTATTTCCAGATGAAAATTATTTATATTGAAAAAGTTTCCAATATATGGTATAATAGCTAAAGTGGAACTAATGATATCATGGGTATAACAGTAAATCTTGATGGAGAATTTGAGAGAATAGTACAGTCTCATTCCATGTTACAAAATCGTTCCGTACCACAACAAATCGAGCATTGGGCTAAAGTTGGTCAGATTGTTGAAGATAACCCTGAGCTAAGCTATAACATCATTAAAGAAATCCTTTCAGGCATCGAGGATGCAAAATCAGGTGATGTTGAGGAGTATAAATCTACAAAATTTTGAAGGTTCTTCTCACCAACACTTTTAAGCGGTCAATGAAAAAGCTGCATAACAGTCAACTACCTAAACTTGAAGAAGCTATCAAGCAAATTCAAGATAATCCATGTATCGGAGAACTAAAGTCAGGTGACCTTGCAGGTGTTCGTGTATACAAATTCTCTATTTTTAATCAACTTACTTTGTTAGCTTATTTTTATAATGAACAAAATAATGAATTAACACTTCTTGCCCTTGTTCCACATGAGAATTTTTATAGAGATCTGAAGAAGCGAGTTTAGTCAACATAGCAGCCGTTTCTTTTCTACCATTATTTATAGGAGGCCCCTATGCAAACCACACTAAAAAATCATTTAGCTGGAGAATTACTTACCACTGCTACGTGCTGGAAATTAACGCTTGCAGGTGGAGAAGTAATGGGATTCACTGACTATGATGAAGATTTAAATATTGATAATATACTCTATAAATCTTCAAGTGGATTTACAGCCAGTAGTATAATATTAAACAGCGATTTAAAAACTGATAATCTAGAAATTGAAGGGATATTAAATAGTGGTGATATTAAAGAAGAAGATGTTTTATCAGGAAAGTACGATTTTGCAAATATTGAGATATTTCTTGTGAATTATAAAGACTTGACCCAGGGGACAATGAATCTACATTCAGGAATTTTTGGTAAAGTGACATTAAGTAGTGGAAGATTTATTGTTGAAATTAGAGGGCTCTCAGCAAAGCTTGAGAGAAGCATAGCAGAATTATACTCTCCTGCATGCAGAGCACAATTTTGCGATGATAAATGTAAAGCCGATACTAAAAAATTTAGTAAAATAAGTACAATCACTAAAGTAATAGATGAAAGAAGATTTGAAGACACGAATTTAACTGAGAGTGATGAATATTATAAGCACGGAGTAGTGAAATTCTTTGGCTCAACAGCGTTTGAAGGTGTAGTAAAAGAATATAAAAATAAAGTAGTTACGTTGTTTACTTCGCCTCCATACCAAATTTCTGCTGGAGATAAATATTCAATACTTGCAGGTTGCGATAAAACATTTCCAACTTGCAGAAGCAAGTTTAACAATACTGTGAATTTTCGTGGTGAACCCTATATACCAGGTTTTTATATTGTTTAGCAGTACAATTTTCAATATTATGAATAAGCATGGAAAGGTGGCTGAGTGGTCTAAAGCACACGCTTGGAAAGCGTGCACATATGAAAATATGTCGGGGGTTCGAATCCCCCCTTTTCCGTATGTTACTTCTAGAATAGTATAAAACCCCCGGTCGCGCACACAACTGTACGAACATTGTAATATGGTACAATGTTACAACTATGCGGTGGTAATTTACGATAAATTCATGTAGCCATTTCAAATTTAGCCATACCAATGTCAGTAAATTGATTAAGCAAATAACACTTGAGTAGCAGTTCCTTCCCACGATTAATTTCAGATTTGTTCCGAAAATTAAACCCGAATGTTTGTTTCAGTCGCGAGAAAAAACTTTCTACATAAGATCTTTTTCCGTAGTTTGTTTGCCTTTTCCACCTCTTCATTCCATCTTCGCTGTATGACTTTATTAGTCTAATTGCAGCATTTCTCTCTGCCATACTTTGGATGCTCTGCTGCATTGTTTTTTTGGAGGAATTTTTGTCTTTATGCCGCATTCATCACACAATTTATAGAGTTTATGTCTGTCATATGCTCTGTCTGCATATAGTGCTTTTATGGCATGCTGAAAATTAACTCCTTTAAGTAAATCGCAAGCTCCATAGTGATCAGACCGTTACTGTATTCTGCAGCTATGGCTTTTTTGCTGTTTATATTCAACATTACATGCAATTTTCTTGTCTGTTCATAGCCACGATATTTTCTGTCAGCGCTATTTTCCTTGCTGTGTGTTGTTATAAATGCTGATGCTTGTGCTATCTATGGCAATTTCGATATCTTCCATATTATTTTTATCAATTCTGCAATCATTGATCTTAATATTAAGTTTTTTTTGAAGCTTGCGAATAGCTGATAACTGCCAAATCTCTTCCTATTTGTTGCAAATATCCTTTTATAAACCCGACTGTTTGTCTTAAGCCAATTCTAAAAAGATTAACGATTATATGCACTAAAATCACAACTTTATCACTATAAATATAGTTGCCGCCCTGCATTTTTGGACTATTTTCATACCAATTTTCGATAGCTTTATCGATGTAACGAAAAATATTTCCTCTTTTTTCTAGAAATTTGTTATATTCATGGCAGTTACTAACTCTCATTTTTTGTGGCATATTTTTCCTTAAGCGGTTAAATGGCTATTTTATAATGAATTTTGTCAGTAGCCACCAGATTTTTTCAGTTGCGATGCAACAGAGCCATCCCAGTGTCAAGCACTGGGATGACAGGAAAAGAGGCTATTTGGATGACATCTTTCTTCTTGGTATAAATTACTTTTATATCTCAATGTTCGTACAGCTATGCACGTTGCCGCATAGTGGATGAGGTGTACTACCTCTAAGAGTATACATTATCTCACATAATAATATAATATTTCGTTCATAAATCAACGTTTTTAACATGCAGCAAGAACATTTCCGTTGTAATTAAGGTTCTTAAGATGTATATTAATGAATCTTGTTTTCAATAAATAATGAAAGTAATAATTGTCATGATAATGTTATTGTGTAGCAGTTACACAATGGCAAGCGAGAGAATAAGTCTAGTGGATAAAAAACTATCTCAAGGATATGTAGCTCCAGTGCTTACAGAAGATAGCGTTATTTTATCAGATAAGCACGGCGCTTTATATTCCTTTGATATTGATAACTCAAAGGCTATGAATTGGAAATTACACCTCTCACACAGAAAAAAAATTAGTAACATGAGCCTATTGCGTCACAGAGGAAACGTTTTCTTTATAGTGGATAACGTTCTACACACAATAGATGCAAAAACCGGCGAGATTCAGTGGGAAAAAGAATTGAGAGCTCCAGTAAGAGGGAAAGCAGCAGTAATAAACAATAAATTGGTAGTATTGACTATTGATAATTATCTGTACGTGTTTGATATAAAAGATGGCAGCTCCGTTTGGGCTTATCAAAACGGTATCAATGAGGTTCGAGGTTTGTATTCCATATCGCCAGCAATTTCTAATGATAAAATAATAGCACCATTTTCAAATGGTGAGTTAATAGCTTTTAATGAAGACGGTAAAAAATTGTGGAGCCAAAAATTGGCTACAAACCTTTTGGATACACAGCTCACAGATGTAACTACTACACCGAGAGTGCTTGGCGATACTTTAATAGCTACAAACAATTCTTATATTTATGGTATTGACGTAAAATCAGGGAATATTTTATGGTCAAAGTCACTGCAAGTAAAAAGTGTATCAGACATTGAATCATATTACAGTCCTCTTATTCCTGCAGAGAAACAAAAGGAAGGCGGAAGAATTTTTATAGTTACTAAAGACGATAAAATAATTGGCCTGGATATAAAAAATGGAGAAACAGTCTGGGCATCTGATTTAATAGAAAATACGCAATTGTTTGCTCCAATTATGCATGCCCATACACTGTGGGTGACAAGCAATAAAGGTTCAATGTTTGCTTTTCCGGGATCTGAAAGTGCAGGAAAGGTAGTCAAAGTACCTGGTAATGTGTTTCACACTCCAGTGTTTACTCGCAATAAGATATATGTAACAACTGAGGGAAAAGGTGTTTATTCTTTAGAAAATAGGTTTGTTCTTTATGATTGATTATGACTTGATTGTTATAGGTGGTGGCCCAGGAGGCTATAAGTGTGCTATCGCTGCTGCAAAACTTGGATTGAAAGTTGCCTGCATAGATAAAAATAGCATTTTTGGTGGCACATGCCTCAGAGTTGGGTGCATACCCTCCAAAGCATTGCTCCATTCTTCCTATCAGTATGCTCACACGAAAAATGATCTGTCGAAGCTTGGCATAAAAATTAAGGACGCAAGTTTCGATTTAAAAGAAATGCTAGGCTATAAGGACGCCAGAGTTCAGGAACTTGGAAAAGGTATAGAATATCTGTTTAACCTTCACAAAATCACTAAAATCAATGGGCTTGCTTCTTTTGACCAAGGTAATCTTGAAGTTTCAGTTGAAGAAAAGACGTTAAAGGCAAAAAATATAGTAATTGCAACCGGTTCTGACGTTATTTCTTTGCCAGGAATTAATATCGATGAGAAAAGTATTATTTCATCAACTGGTGCATTATCTTTAACTGAAGTACCAAAAAAACTTGTCGTAATCGGAGCTGGGGCAATAGGGCTTGAAATGTCTTCTGTATGGAGCAGGCTAGGGTCTGAAGTCACTGTAGTAGAATTTTTTGACAGAATCGCTGCAGCAATGGATGGAGAATTAAGTAAGTCTCTACTTTCTAGTCTACAAAAACAAGGAATAAAATTTTTACTTAGCACTAAAGTTGAGGAGATAAAACAAAGTAGTAATTCTTTGAGTGTGAAAGTTTGCTCTGTAAAAGATAATCAAACAAACACTATAGAGGCGGATAAGGTATTGGTGGCAGCAGGACGCAAACCATGCACTGAGAATCTTGGTATTGATGAAAAAATAGAAAAAGATAATCGCGGTTTCGTTCAAGTTAACAACAGATATGAAACTAATGTGAAAGGAATATTTGCTATTGGTGATGTGATCGGTGGAGCAATGCTTGCTCATAAAGCAGAGGAAGAAGGGGTAGCAGTTGCAGAGATAATCGCTGGGCAAGTACCTCACGTTGATTATGGAATCATACCATCTGTCATTTACACTCACCCTGCGGTTTCCTCGATTGGTAAAACAGAAGAGGAACTCAAAAATGCTGGCCGTGAATACAAAGTGGGTAAGTGTCAATTTGCTGCAAACGGCAGAGCAAAAATCACTGATGATGCTGAAGGATTCGTGAAAGTGCTGACTTGTAGCAGAGCAGATACAATACTAGGTGTGCATATCATAGGAGCATACGCTGATACGCTAATCAATGAAGCAGCGGTTGCAATGGCATATGGCGCAGCAGCAGAGGATATATACAGAATTTGTCACTCTCATCCTGATATAAATGAAGCCTTTCGAGATGCGTGCATCGATGCTTTCTTTAAAAAATAATTGTGGACCTCGGTTCGATCATTGAAAAATGGTATGAGTGGCTGAGGTGCAACAGATCTTATTCACCAAACACTTTGGAATCATACATAAGGGACTTGAAGGATCTTATAAGTTTCCTAAATACTCACATTGGTGGAGAAGTAAATGTTGGTACTCTGAAAAATTTAAGCATACCTGAGTTAAGAAGTTGGCTTACCTCTCGTTACGCAAGAGGTGTAAACGCAAGATCCAACACTCGAGCACTCTCAGTAATCAGAAATTTCTTCAAGTACATAAAAAATAACCACAATATAGACAATGAAGCTGTATTTTCCTTATCAAGGCCAATTCAGAGAAGAACTCTGCCCAAAGCATTATCAATACCTAATATAAAAACTTTATTGAAAGAAATGAAACTATCCGACCTGGGTGAACCTTGGGTGGTAAAAAGAGAAATTGCAATTATCGTCCTGCTATATGGTACAGGCTTAAGAATCAGTGAAGCGTTGAACCTTAGGGTTAGTGATATTAACAATGAAAGTTTAATAGTAACAGGTAAGGGAGATAAACAAAGGCAGGTATTCATTCTCCCAGTAGTAAAAAAATGTATACAAGAATATGTAAAAGCCTGTCCTTACCTTGATGAAGCACAACATCTTTTTGTAGGAGTAAGAGGAAAAAAATTGGGAAGAACTTATGTCGCTAATCGTTTGCAGAAAATAAGGAGAATGTTAAATTTACCAGAAATTTTATCTCCACATGCATTTCGTCATAGTTTTGCTACTCATTTGCTTCAGGAAGATATTGACATAAGATCAATACAACAACTGCTTGGTCATTCGAGTCTTGAGACCACTCAAGTTTACACTCACCTCAATTATCAAGATGTTTTTAATATGTATAAGAATTTTCAGCAGAGCTTGGAGAAAAAGTCAAAACCCTTGTAACTTGAGGATTATCTGTGGCACTACCAGGTCCTATGTCTTTTTCATCTCCTTTGTATAAAAAATATCCTACTAAAAGAAGAACAAGTGCAACTGCTGCAAGACAAGCACCTATTACTGGATAACCGTATAAAACTGCTAAACATGCACCAACAGCAAACGCTCCAGACAACACAAAAGAAGCAGAAGCGTAGTTGCTTTGTTTTTTACCAGGAGAAATTGCTCGTGAGGGTTTTTCGTTTTTATTACTCAGACTTCTAGTACGGAGCAGTCTATTTTCTGATGAAAGCTTATCTCTTTCTTCCCTTACTTGTTTCAAATCTCTTTTTAATTGTGAAATTTCGACAGTGTCGCTTGCTCTTCCACACACAATTCTTTTAAGTTGAATTACTTCACTATTTAGATCATCAATCTTCGTTTGTTGATTTAATTTCCCTTGTTCTGCTTGTTTCAAATCTCTTTCTAATTGTGAAATTTTGTTAATGCCTCTCGTTCTTTCGCGTACGACCCTATCCAGCTCTCGTTCTTTTTCTATGAGTTGAGCTTTCGTTCTTTCAAGTTCACCTTTAAGTTCTTGTATGACTTGCTCAGAACCTACCGGTATATCATTCGTACTTGCCAAAGGTTGTAATGTATTTGCAGGAAATTTTTCATTTAGATAATTTACAATAGACTCGATTGGATTATTAACATTTCTCCATGAGCAATAATAATTGCATAATTCATGAAGTCATTATCTTCTACTAATTTTTTCACATCATCTAAATCCTTGCTATTAATAGCATCAATCAATCGCTCTTTAATAGCTTGTTCGATTATTTGCTTTAATTGTTTCTCTTCAATAATTTTCCTTAATTGTTCCCGTTCCATCATCGCAGGTGTTGACTTTATTTGATTAAGATCAAGCTCTTTATGTTTTAAAAGCTTTATCAATATTTCTTTTCCATTTTCTGTTATTTTTCTTGGGCATAATATGATAATTGAGCTTAAGGGGGTTGTTATTTCTCCATGTCTCATTCTTCTCCAGCAATTAGGGTTAAGCTCTTCATTCAATAGCATGTTCGCTTGGTAAAATTCTCTACTAGCAAGAGCACCTAACAACTCGTTTGCTTTTTGTGCTTTTTCAAACTCTAATTTTATTGTGTCCTCAAACCCCCTTGCAATACAATCTTTAGGGCTTTTACCTTTATAATTTCTAATATCAGTTTTCACATCTGGGTGCGTGAGCAATATTTTTACCATATCTTTAGCTCCAACCAAGCAAGCAATATGTAAGGCAGTATTTTTTTGTATCTTGGATGTTCTTATCTTCTCCTTTACACCGTCATAGTAGGAATTGAAATATCTACGTTCACCTGAATCATCCACGTTATCTACAGATCGACCATCATTACAATATATATAATAACCTGGTTGCACTTCTGCAACTTCTTGACCGTAAAATAAATATACTAGACGCCCATGTCGATCTCTCTTTTGCCTTTCCTCATAAACATATTCCCTACTTTGAGCGTTAATATCGATACTGCTATTTTGTATAAGCAATTTAGCCATTTTTTCTAACGTGGGCTGTCCATCACCGCTGGTAGCACAGGCATTAACAATAGACATCAAAGGTGTCATGCCTTCTTCATCAAACGCATTAACATCCGCACCTTCTTTTAGAGCTTGCTTAAAACCTTCTAGATATCCATTATCAATAGTATTAAATAAGTATTTTGTTGATTCACTTAGCTGTCTTGAAGTTGTCGGATTTCGAGCTTGCGGTGCCGTGTTATCACCACCTCCATAAGCTCCATAATATGTTACACCGTTTCTATAAGGCATACTAAACCCTCTTTATTAATGATTTACTAATATAATTATGTAAAAAAAAGGAAAATTGCAAGCAATTTATCTAAAATCCTAGAATTAACTACGACTCCAAAAACTTTTCTGCATCAAGCGCAGCCATGCATCCTGTTCCTGCTGCAACTACTGCTTGACGATATACCTTATCTTGAACATCACCTGCAGCAAATACTCCTGCTTTACTAGTTAAAGTTGTTCCAGGTTTTGTAATTATATAACCCTGCTGATCCATTTCAACAAAGCCTTTAAAAATACCTGTATTTGGTGCATGCCCAATTGCAATAAACACTCCATCGACTTTTAATTCTGTTGATTTAACTATAATACCAGTAACTTTCTTCGGATTTTCTTCTCCAAGAATCTGCTCTACGGTATGGTTCCACATTACTTTTATTTTATCATTTTTAAAGAGTCTATCTTGCATTACTTTTTCCGCTCTTAATTTATCACGCCTGTGTATTAATAGCACTTCTTTGGCAAATCGAGTTAAAAATATCGCCTCTTCAACAGCGGTATTTCCACCACCAATCACAGCTACAACTTTATTCCTAAAAAATGCGCCATCGCAAGTTGCACAAGCTGAAACTCCATAACCTTGAAATTCCTTTTCACTCTCCAAACCAAGCCATTTTGCTTGCGCACCGGATGCAATTATAATTGCATCCGAGTAGTAGTCATTGATATTACCAGAAGATCTAAATCTATACTTATTAGAATCCTCAAGTTGTTCAACGCCTTTTATCTCATCATCTATTATCTTTGCTCCAACCTTTTCTGCATGCAACCTCATTTGCTCCATTAGTTCTGGACCCTGTATTGAAACAAAACCAGGATAGTTTTCAACATCTGTAGTAATTGTAAGCTGACCACCAAGCTGCATTCCCGTTACTACAACTGGCTCTAAGTTTGCACGTGCTGCATATATAGCAGCAGCATAACCCGCTGCCCCGGATCCAATAATAAGAACTTTTGTACTAAATCTATAATTCTTCACTGTATGAGTTTAGATAATCAGCTACTCCTTCATCGCTTGCCTGCATTGCTGGCTTACCTTTCTTCCACCCTGCTGGACATACTTCACCATGCTCCTCATTATGTTTAATTGCATCAACGATTCTAACGAATTCATCGATATTACGCCCTAAAGGCAAATCATTTATCGATTGATGACGTACAATAAATTTATCATCAATAACGAAAGTTGCTCTCAGCGCAATTGAGTCATCATATAAGACCCCATAGTCTCTTGATATAGACTTTTTGATATCAGACACTAAAGTGTAGCTAATCTCTCCAATACCACCATCATTAACTGGAGTGTTTCGCCATTTATAATGTGAAAATTTTGAATCTACACTTATTCCTATCACTTCAACACCACGCTTTGCAAACTCATTTATTCTATTATTGAGCGATATCAATTCAGTTGGGCAAACAAAAGTAAAATCAAGTGGATAGAAAAAAAGGACAGCATACTTATTTTTTATGCGCTTACTCAGACAGAAATCATCAACAATTTCTCCGTCAGAGAGAACAGATGAAGCAGTAAAATCGATAGCAGATTTTGTTACAAGATTCATAATTAACCTATTCTTTTAAAATAACTTCAATTTTACATCTTGATAAACTTATATGCAAGTTTTCTTTGGTTTTAGTCCTATAAAAACTTCCTAAAATAGCTCTTCTTTTTTACCGATAAGATACAATCCTTACTATTACCCACAAATATAAAGTTCGTGAGCAAGTCGCCATCCTTCTGCTAGATCAAAGAGACGTCTCCATCCTTTCCAAATAGTAATGGGGCCTGGTTCTAGATCATTTTTTCTAGCCAAATGTCCTCCAAGTTGAGCAATCCATGAAACAGCTTCTTTTATAGTAGGAGTTGCATTTGAACATGGTTTTCTATGTATTTTTACATATAGAACTTTCCATTCTTCTTCGGCTAATAAGGTAGTACACGGTAATGTTGGATCAATTCTTGCAATTGTTGTAATAAAGAAAATTCTCCAAGCAATAATACTCATTACTGTTAAATATCGCATCAACCTTTCTGCTGTTCCAAGCCTACATTCTTCAACTTTGAGACCAGATTTTAAAATTTTATGTAATATTTCTATTTTCCATCTAAGACAATACCACCTAACTTTTTCAACAGCTTCATCAAAGGTATTGACTGGAAGATTTGTTAAAAGCATCCACTCTAGCGGACTTGTTTCAGAAGGAAAGTCTTTTTCAACAACGTAAACTGCATAGTGTGGTAATTTAAGTAATTCTTCTGTCTTATGCCTAATACTATTCTTAGATGGATGCATAATAAACTTTCCGAATCTAACTTCCAAATGTGCTGTTCTTTTTGGCTTATTATCTTTTGCAGGAACTTCAACTTTTACCGTACCTGCACAATGAGAGGATTTAATAAATTCCCATAACTTCTGCTCACCTTTTTCAGGATATCGAGATTTTCTATTTACTGCCCTATCTTTGGAAGCTCTAACTAACACTGCCGAATTAAGATTATGTGCAAGCTCAAAAAACTCATATATATCTGCTTCTCTATCGCATATAGTTATAGTCTCAGTTTGAGTTGAATCAATAATGTTGTTTGTGTTGCTTAAAGTTTCTAACCATTTTATACTCTCTTTATCTTCAATGCGGATACTGTCATTGTTCTTTTTTTTTATGTTTTCAGATTCTTCAGGTCTTGAATAAATTTTTTGATCTAGTATCCCTAGTACCAAACCTTCTATACTAACAGCTAGAGCTGTATGCATTATAATACCTTGACTATGTTTTCTTGTAATAACTCCCAATCCACTTGTTTTTTCATGGTCTGTGTATGAAATATAACTTGTATCTTGGATCACAAAAATTTTTTTATGGGCTTTTGTTCTTTCAACTGTTTTAGCAACGTGTGAAGCTAGAATATCGCCTTCTTTCACGTTCTCATTTTGAAAAAAACGATATGCTGCTTTTGCTTCTGACCAACTTCCACACGCCTGATTGATTGAGCTTTCAGGTAAACTTGTAAAACTATCAGCAATATTTACTAATCGGTCAGTTAACCTTTTATCTCCAAGTACAGCATCTCCAAATTCATTTTCAGCCCATTCATTATTCCTGTTTGCCATTTTTTACCCTCAATGTTTGCAAACTTTAATGTTGTAATACTTTATTTTTATGTCCATTTATATTTGTGGGTAATAGTAAGAAGCACTGCCGTCTTGGATGGAAACCAGCGTCACGCCCTGGAATGACAGATGCGAGTAGCCCCTTCGGTGTCATCCCAGTGCTTGACACTGGGATGGCTTTGTTGCATAGCAACTGAAAAAATCTGGTGGCTACTGACAAAATTCATTATAAAATAGCCATTTAACCTTGAAAGAAAAAATATGCCACAAAAAATGAGGGTCAGTAACCATAGCGAATATAACAAATTTCTAGAAAAAAGAGGAAATATTTTTCATTATATCAACGAAGCCATAGAAAAGTGGTACGAGAATGGTCCAAAAATACCAGGTGGCAACAATATTTATAGCGATAAAGTTGTAATTTTGGTGCACATAATAACTTGTTTATTTAGAATAGGCCTGAGGCAAACAGTTGGGTTTATAGCAGGATACCTTGAGCAAATTGGGAAAAATTTGCAAGTTATCAGCTATTCACAATCATCAAGAAGGTTTAAGAAACTCAATATTAAGATCAATGATTGCAGAATTGATAAAAATAATATGGAAGATATCGAAATTACTATAGACAGTACAGGAATTAGTATATACAACAACACTCCTGGTCATAGCAAAGAAAATAGCGAAGATAGAAAGTATCGCAGCTATGAACAGACAAGAAAATTGCATGTAATGTTGAATACAAACAGCAAAAAAGCCATAGCTGTAAAATACAGTAACGGTGTCTACTCTGATCACTATGGAGCTTGTGATTTGCTAAAAGAAGTCGATTTTCAGTATGTCATAAAAGTACTATATGCAGATAGGGCATATGACAGAGAAAAGCTCTATAAGCTGTGTAATCAATATGGTATAAAAACGAAAATTCCTCCGAAAAACAACGCAGCAGAGCATCCAAAATTGGATTATATGCTTGATAGAAATGCCGCTATTCAGTTAATGAAATTACATGGTGAGAATGGTATAAAAAGATGGAAAGAAGAAGTAAATTACGGAAAAAGATCGTATATTGAAGGATTTTTCTCAAGGTTGAAGCGAATATTTGGGTTTAGTTTTAGGAGCAAATCTGAGATTAATCGTGAGAAGGAACTGCTACTCAAGTGTTATTTGCTTAACAAATTTACTGAAATAGGCATGGCTAAGTTTGAGATAGCTTCATGAATTTATTGTACGTTACCTACTATCCGAAGAGCGATGCAACAAAGCCCACTGGGATCCAGAAAAATTGATTGTGCACTATACAACATTTTCGATCAAACCAGTGTCAGCTACTTGCATGACATCATCTGCTACACACTTGGATTACAAGAGGAGAATTCTGAAACAACAAGTTTCAGGGAAGTCTTATGCAAAATCTAGCATTTACGGAAATTATATTATTTTTATGCACTCTATGGTTTTTATAATCAATGGAGAGTGTGATATGACGTTAGATGAACCTTTAGAAAAATCACTCATAAACAATAATGATTTTGTAAATGCTCTATTAGCAAAGCTCAAAGCAGGGGCTGATGATAATGGTGTTTATACTAAAAAAGGTGTGGATGATGAGTTGAAAAAGAAAGCTGACACAGCCGCTCTAACTAACAAAGCTGACAAGAATTACGTCGATACTGAGCTAAGAAAGAAAGCTAATTCAGCTAATTTAGCAGCTAAAGCTAATACTGCAGATGTTTACACTAAAAAAAATGTAGATGATGAGTTGGCAAAAAAAGCTGACACAGCCGCTCTAGCTAACAAAGCTGACAAGAATTACGTCAATACTGAGCTAGAAAAGAAAGCTGGTGCAGCTGATCTAGCCAACAAAGCTAATACTGCAGATGTTTACACTAAAAAAAATGTAGATGATGAGTTGGCAAAAAAAGCTGACACAGCCGCTCTAGCTGACAAAACTGACAAGAATTACGTCGATACTGAGCTAGGAAAGAAAGCTAATTCAGCTGATTTAGCAGCTAAAGCTAATACTGCAGATGTTTACAATAAAAAAAATGTAGATGATGAGTTGGCAAAAAAAGCTGACACAGCCGCTCTAGCTGACAAAACTGACAAGAATTACGTCGATACTGAGCTAGGAAAGAAAGCTAATTCAGCTGATTTAGCAGCTAAAGCTAACACTGCAGACGTTTACACTAAAAAAAATGTAGATGATGAGTTGGCAAAAAAAGCTGACACAGCCGCTCTAGCTAACAAAGCTGACAAGAATTACGTCGATACTGAGCTAGGAAAGAAAGCTAATACTGCAGATGTTTACACTAAAACTGCTGCTGATACTGCTTTTGCTAAAATCAATGCTTCCAACCTTACAGAGGCAGTAAACAAAAAAGCTTTCGCGAAAGCTATACTTCCTGCAAAAGACGGCGACAAATCAATTCTAGTGGATAAATTAGGAGAATTCCTTGATAACTCTACTGACAATAAGTATGGTGCCAAAAGTGATCAAACAGCAAAGGTGTTCTTAGGAGGTAAAGGGCTAAAGGGAGATCAAGGAAACACCGGGCCAAAAGGAGAGAAAGGGGATACTGGTCTTAAAGGAGCAGATGGAGCTCAAGGCCCAAAAGGAGATAAAGGAGACACCGGGCTAAAAGGAGAGAAAGGGGATACTGGTCCTAAAGGAGAAGATGGTAAAAATGGAACAAGTCCATCAGCTGCTGAGAAAGCCTTACAAGAGCATGTAACAAAGATAAGCATAGAAAGTCCAGAATTTAAAAGAGCTGTGCAAGAGGAAATGTCACAACCGTATTTTGAGCCTCCAACAAGTGATGATGCTGCACTTAATTGGACTTGGTAATACAGCTTAGATCCAAGTAGTCACGCTACTTGGATGACGTCATACGGTCCTCAGATGACGGAAAAAGGACTCGGATAACACCCTACAATGTCATTCCAGCGCGTGACGCTGGAATCCAGCCTTTTCATAATCATTAAAATGTTGTATTTTAACATAAAACGGCTACTTTTATGCTTACCAACTTAATAAAATTCCTGGATCCCAGTGTCTGGGCACTGGGATGACAAAGGAGAGCAGTGTCAAGCACTGGGATGACACCCTACTAGCAGAAGTTACTCTCAAATGTTTGTTCATGTTAGCTACAAACATTAAGAAATTTACCAAACGAAAAAAAGGCAAAAGAAGCCCTAGTCATTGTCTATTTTCAGTATTGGCGTTTTTTAAGTCTTAAACACTGCAATTTAGCTGCTTTTAAATGCAACTCATCTTAGTTTAAATGTTTAAGAAATTTACTAAGCAGAAAAAAAGGCAAAAGAAATCCCGTATTAGCTAGTTGTCACTCTCTAATCCTGCAAATTGGCGTGCTATACTGTCTTAAACGCTTTATAAGCGCGTTTCAGCTTATATAGGTAAAAACCCAGAAATGTTGTGAAGACGTAGGGTGCGCATAGTGCAAAAAATTAAAAATAAGACGCCAATTACGTAATACTGTTGTCGTTTAATCTGCACAGATTGAAGATAAATGAATACCTTCAGTTTCATGATAAGAGGGCTGGCGAAGGGTGTCAAGTAAGTTTTTTCGTTTCTACCAGCTACTTGGATGACACCACATAAATTAATAAATAGGAAAATTACTACAAATCCTTTCAACTTTAGCTTTTACTGCTTTTTCGACACTTGAGCTATTTCCGCTGATTAATCCTTGAATTACTTCATTTATTAGACCAGCTATCTCTTTAAAATTTTCTGCCTCAAGTCCGCGTGTTGTCTCAGCAGCGGTGCCAAAACGGAGCCCTGAAGTGATGGTCGGCTTTGCTGTATCAAATGGTACAGAGTTTTTATTACAGGTAATACCGGCTCTCTCAAGGCTATCTACAACGTCTTTTCCAGTTAATTTCTGCGATCTTAAGTCAACTAGCACTATATGAGAGTCAGTGCCACCGGTTATAATGTCAAGTCCATGCTTTTGCAATTCTTGAGCCAGCACTTTCGCATTTTCCACGACTTTCTTGCTATAAGTCTTAAACTCTGGTGCTAATGCTTCTTTAAATGCAACAGCTTTTGCAGCTATCACATGCATAAGTGGCCCGCCCTGCAATCCTGGAAAAACTGCGGATTGAATTTTTTTGTGTAATGCTTCATCATTGGTCATCACTATTCCACCACGAGGACCACGCAAAGTTTTGTGAGTCGTGGAAGTCATAACATGTGCATATTCAGCAGGGGATGGATATTCGCCCGCTGCAATAAGCCCTGCATAGTGAGCAATGTCTGCAAGCAAATAAGCACCAACTTTATCTGCAATCTCGCGAAAGCGTTTGAAGTCCATTTTTCTTGGATAAGCAGAAGCACCAGCTATGATCAATTTCGGTTTATGCTCCAGCGCCAGCTTTTCTATCTCATCCATATTGAGCAGATAAGTGTCTTTATTTACTGTATATTGAATCGACTTAAACCATTTACCAGAAAGGCTTGGCGCCGCACCATGAGTTAGGTGCCCACCGCAACTCAGTGACAATCCAAGTATTGTATCACCTGGAGTAAGCAGTGAAGCAAACACGGCTTGATTTGCCTGAGAACCAGAGTGAGGCTGAACATTTGCAAATTTTACACCAAACAACTTACAAAGTCTTTCTATAGCCAGACTTTCAACTTTGTCCACATGCTCACAACCACAGTAATATCTTCTGCCTGGATAACCTTCTGCGTATTTATTAGTCAGAAAAGAGCCTTGTGCCTCCATTACCGCTTTGCTTGCAAAATTTTCTGATGCAATTAATTGCAATTGTGATTTTTGGCGTTGTAATTCTTTTTCTATAAACTGATAAACCTCGTTATCAAAAGACTTTAAACTATTTTTAGAGCCACAGATTTTCTTTAAAACACTCATCATAGATCAAACCTCGCTTTAATTTTAAGATGCACAAGCAATTTTAAGACTGCTTGTCCTGCTTTTTTAACCATAAGAGCCCAAAAACAGCTATTAGCAAACATACAGGAATAATAGATGTTGCTTTTATCAGCAATTCAGCACTATAAATAGGACTTCCATGTATAATCGCTTTATCCCAATAAGAACCTATTACCTTCGCAATTCCAGTGTGAAAGAGGTAGCCAAAAACCATAACTATCATATTTGATACAGCTGTAGTTAATCCTATTAAGTTATTATTTACATAACTTAATGCTTTGTACAGTGTTACTATTTGATATCCAGAAGCGAAACCTATAACAAGAAGTGCAGGCAATACAATATACAATCCGCCAGCCCGTGTAAAAAGTAAAAGGAAACTAGCAATCATTGCAAAGGAACAGACAATAATAACTTCATAATGTCTATTTGGGTATTTTTCTAATATGTGAGCAAAAGAGAGCAATCCAGCTGCAAATCCTACATATATAACAGAAGAAATTGAAGACGCTAGATCACCGGCCATTTGATATACCTCACATAAAAAAGCTTTTGTCCAAGCATCAGCAAAACCTTCTAGTGGACCTACCATTAAGCCACCAAAAAAACTAATTAGAATGATATATTTATTGAAAAGCACAGTTTTTAGATCCTTCATGCTAATTTTTTCTTTTCGAAAGTCGTAAGCATTGTAAGGAATAACTAAAAATAAAGATAAAGCGAGTAAGAAACCAAACCCTGAAAGAATATAAATTACGTAATTCCAACCAAACTCATCAAGCAAAAGTTCTATTGGTAGACCACCATATATTGCCCCTAATAGCCCTATAATAACAGATATGCTTGCCATTTTTGCTGATTTTTCTCGCGAAAAATACATACTGGCAACTTTAAATACTCCTATTGCTGACGCAGACGAGCCAATCCCAACAATTATTCTACCTAATACTGAATAATACCACTCATCAAAGCACACAAGAGGTAATGTTCCAATAGATACCAAGACAGCACAAATAGGTAAAACAATTTTTGGACCGAATCTATCAAAACAAAGACCAACAGGGATATGAACTAGTGTAAATCCCACATAGTAGAGACCATTAAATTGCCCTAAATCTGCAATGCTTATATTAAATTTTGTTATTAATACAGGCGCAATTATGTTTGGCATGACACGTAACACATACTGGTACGCATAGAAAAGAGATACTATCAACCATACAAAAAAATTACTTTTCGACATACCTACCACCTAATAAAACCCAATTACAATTAAAACAAAAATATCAAAGTAAAATAAAGTATTATATTTCATAATAACAAGAACCTTAAATTAGTACATCTAACGATTTTATCATACGAGCCTTCGATAAATTATCTACTTATTACAATCAACTTCTCTAAAATCTTTATTTTTTAACCATAAGAGCCCAAAAACAGCCACCAGCAAACATACAGGAATAACTGATGTTGCTTTTATCAGCAATTCAGCACCATACACAGGATTTCCTTGTATTATTGTTCTATCCCAACACAAATCTACTATTTTTGCGATCCCAGTGTGAAAAAAATAGCCAAAAACCATAACTATCATGTTTGACACAGCTGTAGCCAGGCCTACTAAGTTATTATTTACATAACTTATCGCTTTGTAAATGGTAACCACCTGATATCCAGATGTGAAGCCAATAATAAAAAGCGTAGGTAATACAACATACAAGCCACCAATCTGAGTAAAAAGCAAAAGAAAACTAGCGATCATTGCAAATGAGCATGCAATTATTACTTCATAATGCTTATTTTTATATTTTTCCAATAAATAAGCCAAAGAGAATGATCCTGTTAACATTCCTATCAATATTACGGAAGAGAGAGAAGATGCCAAGTCTTCATTCATTTTATATACTTCAAAAAAGAATGCTTTCACCCAACCATCGGCAAAACCTTGCATTGGACCGACCATGAGTCCACCAAAAAAGCTAATTAGAATAATATGCTTGTTGAAAAGTATGTTTTTTAAGTCTCTAATGCTAACTTTTTCCTGTTGAGCATTGCTTTCAGGCGTTACTAAGAACAGCAACAGAGCAAGTAAACACCCAAATGCTGAGAATGTATAGATAACATAATTCCAGCCAAATTTATCGAGTAAGAAGTCTAAAGGTAACCCGCCACATATCCCTCCCAAAATTCCTATAATTATAGATAAGCTGGCCATTCTTGCTGATTTTTCTTGCGCAAAATACATGCTTGCAACTTTAAAGATTCCAATTGCCGAAGCGGATGACCCAATTCCCACAATTATTCTTCCAATTATTGAATAACTCCACTCATCAAAGCATATAAGCGGTAGTGTTCCGGTAAATGTCAAAACGGTACAAGCAGGTAAAACAAACTTTGGTCCAAATCTATCAAGGAAAAGACCAATAGGTATATGAGCTAGCGTATAGCCTACATAGTATAACCCACCAAACTGGCCAACATCTGCAATACTTATGTTAAATTTTGTTATTAATTCAGGCGCAATTATGTTTGGAATTACGCGTAATATATATTGGTATGCATAAAACAGTGACGTCAACAACCAGATTAAAAAATTCCTCTGCAACATGAATCTCAGCTAAAATTTAGGATTATAGATACTTTAGTCATAAAAAACAATACTATATTAATCATCTAAATCTGCTTAGCTCTTTTTACAGCTTATAACTTTAAGTAACCAAAAGCCTATCATTCCTATTAGTAGGCATATAGGTATTATTAACATAGACTTAACCATTACATCAGTTCCATAAAATGGCTTTCCATCGATAATTTCACCGTTCCAATAAAAATTCATTATATTTGCAATAATGACGTGAAAAAAATAACCAAAACTCATAACTATGGAATTACCTACAGATCCTGCACTTGCTACTGCTTCGTTTTTTACACAACTTACAACTTTAGCAGTAAAAACAATTTGGTATGCAGAAGCAAGACCAATAATGAATAGTAATATACATGCCAGGAGTTCACTAATATTGCATATAAAAAGTAATAAGAACACAATTATCATGGCCATAGCACAAGAAATTATTATTTCATAGTGCTTGGTTGGATTTTTTGCTAATATGTAAGGAAGTAATAAATGCCCAAAGCCAAAGCCTATTAGTATCCATTTTGAAATGCTATATGCAATGTGTCTATCTATAGCGTACATCTCATGCAAGAATGTTGCGGACCACGCATCTGCAAAGCCTTCTAATGGTCCAACCATAAAACCGCCAAACAAACCTATCAATAAAATATCTTTATTAAATATAACTTTGCTTAAATTTTTAATATTTAATTCTTCGTCTGAGGTGCCAACTTTAGGTATAGATATAAAGGTAGTTAAAGCAAGCAATAATCCAAGCATTATACACACAGTAAATAAATAATCCCACCCAAACTTATCAAGTAAGACATGTAATGGTTTGGTGGCAAATACACCACCTGAAATGCCAATAATAACCGATATGCTGAACATCATGGCAAATTTTTCTCTATGGTAATAGATTCTTATTATTTTAAAGAGTCCAAGTACTGAAGCAGAGGATCCAATACCAGTAATTATTCTTCCAATAATAGAATAACTCCAATCATTAGAACTGACTAAAGGTAAAGCACCTAAAGATGTTAATGCAATACAAATCGGTATAACAACTTTAGAACCAAATCTATCTAAAAGAATACCTACAGGAATATGTGCTAACACATAACCTACATAATACAGTCCACAAAATTGTCCTATTTCTGTTGTTCCTATATTAAACCTTACTACCAATTCAGGAATTATAATATTTGGAATTACGCGTAATATATATTGGTATGCATAAAACAGTGACGCCAACAACCAGATTAAAAAATTCCTCTGCAATACTTTACCCCAAAGCTAGCATTATAGATACTCTGTTTATAGCACCGAACAGAAAAATCTGTCAAACCAGGAAGAAACTCTCCAATTTAAGTTTTAGTAGTTTTTAAGTACAATTGTACAGGAGGTGCTTTTGCAGTTATAACCGAATGTTTCACTGGTGCCATAAGTGCCCGTTTTATAGCATGGTTTTGGGAGGAACGTTCGAACCATTGATGGAGCCATATTTTATGACTACCTCGTTTAGGAGATTGTATAATCTTAACCATTCCCAAGCTGAAGCGCTTCGTTATTATAAATTATAGGAGCTACCATGAAAAAAGCAAAAAGTAAATTAGAGATAATGAATCCTAACGCAGCAGGAATAGATATCGGTTCATCTGTGCATTATGTATGTATACCTGAAGAAAGAGATGAACAACGTGTACAAAAGTTTAGCTGCTTCACAGAAGATCTTCACAATATAGCAAAGTGGTTAAAGAAGTGTAAAGTTACTACAGTAGCTATGGAGTCAACAGGAGTATATTGGATTCCTTTGTTCCAAGTACTTGAATCGTATGGATTCGAAGTAAAACTGGCAAATGCAAGGCATGTAAAAAATGTACCTGGGAGAAAATCAGACGTCCAGGATTGCCAATGGCTACAACAACTACACAGTTATGGGTTAATCCAAGGATCGTTTAGGCCAGATGATCAAATGTGCATATTGCGTAGTTATGTTCGGCAACGTAAAAATCTTACAGAAAGTGCGACTACACACATTAATAGGATGCAAAAGGCGTTAGTACAAATGAATATTCAGTTACATAAAGTAATAAGCCATATAACAGGTGTCACTGGAATGCAAATTATTAAGGCTATAATCGAAGGTGAAAGAAATCCTAATAAATTAGCTGAATTAAGGGATGTGCGAATAAAGAGTGATAAATCGGCTATTGCCAAAGCACTAACAGGTGACTACAGAGAGGAACATTTATTTGCATTACAGCAGGAATTTGAACTATACAATGTTTATCAGGAAAAAATAGCAGAGTGTGACAAAAATATTGAAAACCACTATAAGACATTTGAAGCAAAATCTGACGAGAGTAGAGAGTTAAGCAAGGAAAGAAGTAAGTATCGAAAAGATAAGCTAAACTTTGCCTTGCGTGAAGAATTGTATCGAGTAACCGGTATAGATTTTACTAAAATTCCTGGATTTGATGTACTAACTGTACAAGCTATTATTTCGGATCAACTATGTTTTTTAAAATTTTTTGAATTTAGTTTCATTACAACTTTTGTTTGTAATTTTGTTTTTTATTCGAGTAAAAAGTGCATTTTTGACAATAAAAACCCTAACTTAATCATAGAAAAATTTTGTATCAAACAACAGTTACTGCTTAGATCTTATGGTTAACGAATATGTGCTTTAAATGTGTGTAGACGCACATATTCGTTAACCTATTTTCTATGCAGATTTTTTTAATTCACATTGACTGCTTCTTTAAGCCTCGCATTGGCAATTACTATGATTTTACGCATTAGAGCTGTCATAGCCACCATCTTCTTTTTACCTTTACCAACAAGCCTTGAATAGAAGGCACCAAGCGCAGACTTAGACCTTGAAGCAGACATCGCAGCTGTAAAAAGCTTTTCACGAACGTTGCTTCTGCCACCACTTATTCTGCGATAACCAATAGTTTTACCACTTTCTTTCGGATGAGGTGCAACTCCAGCAAGACTTGCAATTTCTCCCCTACTTACATAACCAAGTTCTGGCATTAGACACAGAAAATCTTGAGATAATTTTGCACCTATTCCTGGAACTGTTTTAAGGATTTTTTGGCGCTTTTGTAACTCTGGATTCTCATCAATAATTTTTTGTATGGTATTGTTGAGCTCATCTATCTGGCTATTAAAGAATTCAATAGTTTTCTGACAGCTTTCTTTTATATGGTCGTTTTCAGGTGCTGCAAGCCTAGATTTCTCTTGAGCTCTCATTTTTGTAATGTCATCACGACGTTGACAAAGTGCAACTAAGGTTGTTTGTTCTTTTGACATAGGTGCAAATAGAGATAGAGTACTATAGCGTTCAAACCCATACTGAGCAAGGGCTCTTGCATCTGATTGATCAGACTTTGCTAAAGTTCCATGAGATAGAACAAAGCTTTTTACTTTGCGAGTATTAGCTCGATGTACAGCAATATCTTTATCAACAAGAAAATGTGCTAAGCCAAGCTCATATTTTCCAGTGTTTTCCAGAGTTACTAAAGAATTAGGTAAGATATTTGAAAAATCTTGAAACAATTGTTGCCAGCCAGCAGTATCATTGTCGAATTCGACAGCGTTCTTCTGTTTGTGAACTGCAACAACATTTTTAAATTTTCCGATATCAATGCCAATAAAATTTTGATAAGATGTAATCATAATAACCTCGATTAGTTTTAATTAATTTAAGATTGTAAACGGGTGCATACATATGTCCCATGCAACTATTCAAACGTATCGAGAGATGGGCTAGTGTACCTTGATCCGAACGGTTATAATACCAACAGTTGGTCGGTCGCACACGCCCGTGATAACTCTATTCCTATAGTGAGTAGGGTTATCTTCCCTCTTATCTCCTTTATATCATATTTTTAATTTACAAAGTTGGTATTAACTACAGTAAATGGCAATCAGAAAAGCATTTTACTTCATGGTTGGGGCTAAGTCCTGCTAATAAGATTACAGGGGAAAAAGTATTTAGGACAAGAACTCGTGAGGTTATCAATCGTGCTGCGAATGCATTTCGAATGGCTGCTTATGCCGTGGGAAAAAGTAAGAGTGCATTGGGTGCATATTATAGAAGATTAAAAAAGCAACTGGGATCCCCAAAAGCAATTACTGCTACAGCAAGGAAATTAGCGTGTATCTTCTATCAAATGTTGAGATACGGACAAGAGTATGTGGAAAAAGGAATGAACTATTACGAAACACGTTACAAAGAGAGAGTCGTGAAAAATTTGATCAAAAAGGCACGGGTTTTTGGTTATATCTTGGTGCAACAGGAAGAGCTAATTGAGGGAGTTTCTTAGGAGACACAAAAGCTGCAAAGGAATTAAAGATTAAAAAAATGTATTTTCGCTTTGATGGTCCGAAAATTTTGAAGGTTGCTGTTGTAAGAGATGGGGGGAATGAAAAGGAATATAAAGGTAAAGGTTATGGTGATTACGAAGTTAATCTAAGTCTTTTTGTGATTTCAGAGTCTGGTAAGACTGATAGTAAGAGTAAAAAGTTTACCTATGATGAGCTAGAAAATATACTTAATCAATTAAACTTACCTGCACAGAGTGGACATGTAAGAGATGCTAAAGATAGACTCCAAATCAGATCAATAGAGATTGCTAAAACTACGGGAGAAATATCTATTAAAGTAGAAAATGAGAAATTGGGTAAAGTTGCTTCTGCAACATATGATTTTAAGGAAATAAAAAAGGGGTCATGGAAAAATTCAGAAATTGATATAGCGAAGCTAACTAATTCTGATGCAGAGGAAGTTAGTAAACCTTTGGAGAAAATTCTCAAAGAAGTTAGTAAGATCCACTCTGAATATGAGAATTCACTTGTTTATGCTGATCAAGCAAGAGAAGCAGCGCATCATGGGTTTGTAGCAGGAGCTTTAGTAAATTTTCGCTATAGACATAATCTCAGGGTTTACTTGGAGCAGTTTGCAGGAAGAGGTTATGCTGATATTGTTCTAGTGCCTCGTGGTAAGGATAGGTCATTAAATGCTGTTCCAATTATTATTGAATTAAAAGCAGGAACAGTTCGTGGTACAGCACTAGGTAATGCATTAGAGCAAGCAAAAGATTATGCAAAAGGGTTTCAGCCAAATACAATGCGTGTTTTGACTATTTCAGATAATGTATTGTGTGTCGGGTTAAATTTAGATTTAACTGAAGGTGAAAAGTTTTCAATGCATATATCACCTCGTGAAGATAGAGAAATTGCTCCACCTACAATGCAAGCACTCTTGAAGGAAGCTTCAGACTGGAATGGAAGACAAGATACGACCACTAATGTTAAAGAAAAAATAAAGCAGCCACTAGAGCGTATTTATCACACATTTCCTGGTACGCCGGAGAAAGGAGGTAATTACTTTAGTAGATTCCTGTTAGGGCAACTTCTTCTTGCTGATAAGTTTGTAGATATTGATTTAGAGAAATCCGTATTTTTATATAATGAGTACCCACTTGCTTCTTTTACAAGGTCTGGTGCACAATCAACTGAAAGACCTGTGACAACATTCATGCTGACTAAAGGAAATCAGGGGCAGGATAAAGAAGTGTTTATTTTTCATATTAGAGAGGGAGGAAAAGGAGAGTTTAGTGGGAAAAAAATACCCATTAACCTACCAACAGTCAGTAAAATAACAGAGGTATGTATAAGTTTACAAGAGGAAAGAAAAGCAGATTTTTTCGATGTAGAGAAGATTAATAGATATAATTCTTTGAATGAGTATAAGCAAGGAAAAAGTTTTTTTAATGGAGAGTTGAAAAACATTCCTTATCCTGCTGAGTTAAAGGAAACATTCGATAAGACACTAGAGTCTCAACATACTCCTCAATCTTCATCTGTAGCACCTGATTCTGATAAAGCATTCGATAATTATAAAGCATTGTTAGGGAAAATGGGGGAAGGAATACTTCCTTTGAAGCCTTTAATTGAAAAGGAAGCGCACTTTCAGGCAGTGCTACATGGAGCATTCAGCCACTATAGTGATATAAGGCTAGGGGAATCACAAGAAAACAGAGCATTGGTATTAACAGAGTTTCAAACAGGTAGAGGAAAACGTATCGATATGTTGGTTCATGGTATTAAGTTTGCAAGCCAAGATAGAAATGCCAAAGAATATATTCCTGTGGGATTAGAGCTTAAGGGACCAAGAAAAGGTGAAAAAGCTGATGCATTAGTGAAGGAAGCTGATGAGCAAATACGCACAGAATATAAGGAGGGTGTTAGTTATAAAACGCTTACAGATGGTGATAAAGTAGCTTTTATAGGAGTTACTTTTGATGAAAAAGCTGAAGATAAAGGTTCTCTTATTTTAACAGGAGAAGCATTTCAAGAAGTGGAAGTTAGGCACAGCTCTGTCTTTAGGTTCAGTCAGCTGCAATGTTTAAAAAGAAATAGAAAGAAACGCAATACAGGGATGGCCTGCATAGACTCACGTGATGAAGAAAAGATTACAAAGGAAGAAAAGGAAAAACTTATTAAAGAGTTATTTGGTATTGAAGCTTATGATGAAAAAATTATAACCATAGGTTCTCCTCAAGTGAGGATTGATGGTGGTAAAATGAGTGTAAAATTCAAAGACAATGACGGTAATGATAAAGAATTAATAATAGATAACGCTACAAATATTAAGAGTATAGAAAATTATATACTGGATAAGGAAAATCTTGAGATAAAGTTAAAAGTAAGTAGCGATAAAGAGTATGCTATAATAGAAGAAATTAAAGATCAAAGTAGCGAATATTATTTAAAAATTGATGATTATAGAATAAAGCTAGATAGTATATTTCAAGATGGAAAAGAAGTAATCTTTGATAAATTACATCAACTATTAAATGATAAGCAGTTGTTAGAGAATAAAAAATACATTGAAGACATAGGTGATGTTCAAACTAATCAAGATTACAATGATATTGTAAAGGAAATTAAACAGAATTTATTAGCAAAGGGAGTTAGGGAAGATACTTTCGACAGGTTTAAAAGTCATTTTGATGATCTTGGTGAAAAAGTTTTTACAGATTATATTAGTAATGTAGAAAGCAGCCTTAAAGAAAAAGGAATTGCATTTGATCGTGATAAATTTGATTCAGCGAAAATAAAAGGAGCAAAAGGTGGAAAGTTTTTTTCCATGATGGCTATATATGACTTGCTTGATAGTATAGGTGATACAGCAACACTTGGACGACATAATAATGATGCTTTAAAGCAAGTATTTGGTATCAATGGTATACTAGATGCTATGGATGATGTTAGGACGAGTGTAAGTATTTCTCCTAGTAGTAAAGTAGGAAAACTGATTGGTAAAATACCAGGGCCTGCACGTCAAGCTTTTGTTAAGGTTATCAATAATCCTGTAGTTCAAAGTATTACATTTGCAACCATTGCTTATCAATTTGGATACAGTATAAACGAAATAGCTCAAGGTAATCATCATCCACTAAATTATTATTGGACAACAAGTAGTGGTGTAAAACTAGCAAGTATGAGCATAAGGCCTATAAGTGCAAGTGTTAGCTTTACAGTAAAAAGTGTAAGTGCAACTACTAAGATTTTAAGAGGGTTATCTGCTACAAGCAAAGTTTTAAGCAGAGCAGCAATAGTTACTATGGTTGCTGATGTGTTGATAACAATTGGTATAGAAGTTCATGAAAGAATGGAGTATACGAAAGCAATAGCAGAGCAAGTGCCTCTATTACCTGGTAGTGAACAAGCAGAAGTGTTTTTTGCAAAGGTGATCAAGTTTTTTACAGGAAGGGATGTAGAAAAAGAATATGAGGACGTAATTAGAGTAAAGGGTTATTTAAATCAGATAAAAGAAGTTGCTATACGTTTGTTAAATGATAATTATAATATTGCTGCAGTTGTACAATATGTTTCTTCCATTCAGGAAAAGTATCATGAGGTAATTACTACCATTGAAGAAAGGACCATTTGTATGGGTAGCGGGATTGGTTGCAATACTGTGTGGGAGTGTGGATTAGAAAAAAAATATGATGGCATCTCCTTTGATGTAACTTCTAATATAAAAACTGATTTATCTTCTCTTGATATCTCCAAAGCATTGTCTGTGGTGACTCATACTCTGAATATGCAAGGATTTGAATGTGCACTTCCTGTCCTTGGAGCAGTTATCTCTCCTTTAGGAGCTTTTATGGCAGGTGAATGTCTTCAAAAATCAGATAAGGGGGAAAGAGTTTATGTTGTTAATACTGGGGCAAAACATATTCCTCACTTAACTAAATATGAGTATGAAGACCTTGGTTTAAGAATTGTAGATGCACCATTAACAAACCCGATACCAAAATCTCAATGCGGTAGCATAATTAATAAGCAACGTATATTCCAGCTTTACAGTTTGGATGAGAGATATATGAGATGTAATGCCAATAAAATTCATAAAGAGTGTCAAAAGACCTTTACCCTCTCAGGAGAACCTTTTATTTTTACTAATCCAAAAAGGAAAGATCCTGGTAATACAAAAAGGCAAACATTTCCTAGAGGATCAGTATTATATATTTCAGGACCTAAAACATTAACAGCAGCAGCAAATTATCCAGCAGTAATGCATATTCCAGAGGGTAGTAATATACGTTATATTGGCTCTAAAAACAATGAAACTATTTTTATTATTAATAATTCTATGTCTGGTACCCTCAAAGGTGGAGCAGGAAAAGAAAATACTCTAGTAATGAATGTTAAAGCTAATAATATCGCTGCAAATTTGCATAGTGGAACTATACGTTATGGTAATAGTAATAACATAAGATTGGTTAACACGTATAACTATGTATCTAACTCTGACAACAAGCAAAATATTACTACTCACTGTGAAACGAGATTAATTAATGTAAAAAACGCGGAAGTTTGGCAGAATTCATCTAACTGCGCAGATAAAGATTATGAAGTTAGAATAGTCAACAAAGAAAACGTGCATCACAGGGGATTAAAGCAAACAATATTTATCGTTAATGAAGACAGTGATAATGCTAGGATAATAAGTGATTTAGGCAGTACAGGAAAAATGAAAGGAAATATTGACGTAATAAGGGTTCAAGTTGCTAATATTACACAGTGGGGAATAAGTGAAGATATAGAAAAGGTCGGCTATAGCTTAGATGTTTTAGCTAATAATACACAAAGTATTGTTTCAAGTACTAAAATCAATGATTTTAAAAATCTAGTAATTCAAGTAAATAGCAATGGAATAACAGAGTCTGTTGCAATACAAGATAAGTCTTTGTCTGATACAATAGAAGATATTAGATATCAAGAGCTGAAAAGTTCAGGAAGTGATATTAGTAGAGAGGTAATACAAAATAGTGCAAAAAAGTTAAAAGCATTTATACAAGCAAGTATTCTAGACCAAGAATTACTTGATACTTACCAAATTGCAAAAGGTATTGCTGATGACAATAATTTTGACATACCAATATCTCAAATAGAAGTCACTAAAAATCATATGGGAGTACCTAATGAAAAAGTGATAATTGCTAGCATGTACTCAGGTCAAGTCATTGTTGATTTTAACTATAATAATTCTGACGTTACAAGTAGTTATCAGAAATACCGTAATAATAGAGGGAGCTATAGTTATGATGACTATATGGTGCTATGTAATTACTATCAAGACATTACAGTAGAAGGAGAGAAAACGCACCATTGGTATGTCATTAAACTACCAGATATATTAAATAGCGAAATTTCATCGTCGCCAATAAGGCTTAATGTAAAAATAAAAAACAAAGCATTACCTATACCTTATAATATTATTGATTTTGCTGAGTTGAATGTAGCAGATATTGATAGCATAGGTATAGAAGAAGGTGAAAGGAGTTATATAAATGAATGTTATAACAAATCAATCTCTGACCTTACAGGGGACAGCTTAGAGTTAAAAGATATTATAATACTTGATAGCAAAGGCACTAAATGGTCTTTATCCATTGGGTTAGTTGATTATTTTCAAAGTCCAGAGAATCAACAAATTGTATTACAAATGAATAATGAGCTTTATAAGATTGATAGTACAAACTTAAGGCTTGAGCATGTAGAAATGAACCCTAACTCTTTCAGATATTATCAACCAGAAGAACAAGGGTTACAGATTTATCATAATCAACCTATCAGCAAGAATGACATTGGTTTAGTTGATTTTAGAGATAAGTCTGTATTGGGTTTTGATATGGAGATTGCTGATGGTAGTTTAGTGCTATCATATGGAAATAGCACCATTGCAAAAGTGGAGAATTGGAGTAATTATCAACCTGCAAGAGAAATGATGTTCGCTTTTAATGATACAATGGTTTCTAATCCAAAGTGCATAGTCTCTGTTTGTAATTCAGAGGATATTATAGAGGACTTTAACAAGGAGAAAGTAAATTTATTAAAAGAGCAGGTATTTAATGCTATAGTGCAAAGTGATATCAGTGAAGCTGAAGATTTAACTAGAAAAATTGAAACTATTGATATTGAAGGTAAACGTTTAACACCTTTATACATTGCTATCCAAAAAGGTAGGTTGGACATAGTAGAAATTCTTTTTGATAGGAAGCATTTTAGTGTTAAAGATAAAGACATCTATGGTTGTAACCCTCTGCACTGGACTGCTCAGCAAGGCAATTTGAATATAGCTAAGTTTCTTGTGGATAAAGGTGCTGATATTGGAGCTAAAGATAATGATGGTAGAACACCTCTGCATGTAGCCGCTTATAGTGGTGACCTAGATATGGTCAAATTTTTTCTTGATAAGAATGCTAGTATTGAAGCTAAAAGTAGCGACCCATATAAGATAATGGGAGTAATTGAGGGCGTAAAGAACGAAATTATTAACCAAGCAGATACTGCACCTAATGTAAAAAGATGGGCAGAGTTTTTTGTAGAAAAGTTAAGATATTCAATAAAAAGTGTAGCAAAAGAGAAGCTAAAGGATGGCATGTTGCATAATAGTTATAGTTCAGTTAATGAACTTGCTAATGAAATTTATAAATCAGATGGAAAGCTGTTTGATGATATAATTAAAGGAGTTATAAATGATGTGTATGGGAGAGTAGATACGAAAGAAATATTAAGTTATGTACGCAGTCATAATAATGCTGGTCAGCGTATATCAGGTTATGTAGCTGTGTTTGATGCAATGCAAAGAAATGATGATTTAAATAATAGTGCAATATTTAAGTTAGCTTACTCTATTAAAGAGGCAATGAGTTTTGATAAATATTCTAGTCTCGATTCAGGAAGAAAATCTGAGCTTGAAAGGTTAAAAAATAAATTGCCGGAATCGCTAAGAAATGCGGTGTTTTCGTCAAAAGTGTGTATTAAAAACATTTATCAAAATGAATATTTATATGCTGCTAATAGTTGTTTTAATTATGACAGCAATAGAAGAAGAGTATTTACTTGGATTTTAAAGGGTGCATTAACCGATAAATTTAAGTGGAAGATCAAGCTTGATGGTGACAACTTTAATATAGTGAATGCTGAATTTAATGAAAATTTATATGCTGCTAGTGATTATTTCAATTATGACAACGACAGGAGAATGGTATTTACTTGGGTTTCAGGTGGAGGAGTTGCACGAGATGTGTGGATGATTAAACCTGATGGTAACAACTGTTCTATAATGAATGTTAAGCTTAAAGAACATTTATATGCTGCTGATTATTCTAAATATGACAAAGATAGGAGAAGCGTATTTACTTGGATTCCAGGGGGCAAAGTTACGCAAGGTGTATGGAAAATAGAAGATTGTGGATCTAGTATAAGAAAAGGTAGAAGTAAGGTTGAAGATACAAGCGCTGTAGACAATACTGGTGGGGCTTTTAGTTTTAATCAAAGCCTAGTAGAGCCTCCTATTTGCAATATTTCTGTGAATAATCATTTTGAAGAAAGTGTTGATGTTAATTCAACAGATGAAAATGGTTGGACACTGCTACATTTAGCTGCATGGAAAGGTCAATTAGACAATGCTAGATTATTAATAGAGAAGGGAGCTGATATTAATGCTGAGAATATATTTGGTAGAAAACCTATACATGTTGCTGCTGAAAGTAATAATACAAACATCATAGAGTTTTTTCTCAGTAAGGGAATGAACGTTGATGATACCGATAGGTATGGTAGAACGCCACTATACTGTGCTTCTTGGAATGGTCACTTAGGTGTAGTGAAGTACCTTGTAGAAAAGGGAGCTGACATTAATGCTCAGGACAAAGGTGGTGAGACATCGCTGGATGCTGCTACTGATCAAAAACATGAAGATGTTGTAGGGTATTTAAAACAAGTGCAGCTAGATCAAGAATTACTTATTGCAGCACAATATGGTAATTTTGATGAAGTTAGAGATCTTGTAAGTCAAGGGGCTAGCTTGAATGCTAAGTATAGTAATGGGATGACTGTTATGCATTCTGCTGCTTATGGTGGTAATCTGGATATAGTAAAATATTTTGTAGCAGATGCAAAAAATAGCTTAGAAATTAAAGATAATGGCGGTAGAGTTTCCCTGCACTATGCTGCTTACAATGGTAAGCTAGATGTGGTAAAGTATTTTGTAGATGAAGGGGAAGTTGATGTTAATCTAAAAGATAGTGATGGGCAGACAGCATTGCACATGGCTTCTGGTGGCGGCCATCTGGATGTGGTGGGGTATCTTACAAGTAAGGGAGCAGATATCAAAGCTAAAGATAAGGATGGTAAGACACCGCTAGATATCGCCATCGACCGAAAGCATGATAGCATCGTAAAATACTTAAAACAAGCTCAATTAAATGAGCAATTACTGGCTGCAGTGCAAGATAGTGATTTTAGTAAAGTAAAAGATCTCATAAATCTGGGTGCTGATGTTAATATTAAAGATAAAGATGGTAAAACCCCTCTACATTATGTTTCACGTTCTGATCATCATTTAGGTATGGTGAAGTATCTTATAAGTAAAGGTGCTGATATTGATGTTAAAGATCACAGTGGTAGAACTCCTGAAGATGAGGAGCGTTATACTAATTCTGGTACGATAAGGCAAGTCTTTATGCAAGCACACTTAGATAAAGAATTGTTACTTACTGTAAAAAATGAAAAAGATCTAAAGACAATTAGTGATCTTATTGCGAAAGATATTGATGACAGAACGCATGGCGGGTTCTATTATACTTGGAGTGGTAATTTAGGTACAGTAGAGTTTCTTGTTAGTAAAGATGTGAGTGTTAATGCGACTGATAAATATGGCTGCACATTACTACACTGGGCTACATTGAAAGGTCATTTAGATATTGCTAAGTTTCTTATTGGTAAGGGAGCTAATGTGAATGCTAAAGATATACTTGGCAGGACTCCTATTCACTTTGCTGTTATGAATAATCACGTGAATATTACAGAGTTTCTTCTGAACCAGGGAGTAAGCGTTGATGAAACTGATAAAAATGGTTCGACCCCTTTACACTATGCTGCTGAGTTTAGTGAATTAGATAGTGCTAGATTTCTCATTGAGAAAGGAGCCAATATTAATACTGCAGACAACTCTGGTAAAAAACCTATTCATGTTGCTAGTGAGAACAATAATAAAAATATTATAGAGCTTTTCCTAAGCAAAGGAGTAAGCGTTGATAATGCTGATAAAGATGGCTGGACATCACTACACTATGCTGCACGGAGAGGATGTTTAGGAGCTACTGAGTTTCTCATTGAGAAAGGAGCTGATACTAAAGTGAAAGACAAAAATGGTCAAGTACCTCTGTGCGTAGCTGCTCAATATAATAAGCCGGATATAATTGACTTTCTACTAAATAGAGGTGCTACTATTGAAGCAAGTGACTTTAATGATGGTCCAATACTGAAGTTAGCCTATTGTATAAAGGGAGTTATGGAGAAGATAAATAATAAAGAACAAATATCTCACTTTGAAGAATTAAAAAGCAAATTACCGGAATCAATAAAAAATGCAGTGTTTTCATCAAAAGTATGTATTAAAAATCTTTATCAAAATGAGTATTTATATGCTGCTAGTAGTGATTTTAATTATGATGACGAGAGAAGAAGAGTGTTTACTTGGATTCCAGTGGATAAAAAGGATGGCAAATTTAAATGGAAGATAGAGCCTTATGGTGATGGTTATTCTATAATGAATGTTGAATTTAATGAATATTTATATGCTGCTATTGATGATTTCAATTTTGATAAGGATAGGCGAAAAGCATTTACTTGGATTCCAGGAGGAAAAGATGAACAAAGTCTATGGAGGCTTGAATATTTTCCTAACAGCGGTAACATTTATATGATGAATGTTGAATTTAATGAATATTTATACGCTGCTGATTACGGTAAATATGATGATAATAGGAGAAGAGTATTTACTTGGATTCCAGGAGGGTATATTAGACAAGGTACTTGGGAAATTGAAAATTGTGAATCTATTCACAAGAAACGTGATATACAAGAATTAGATGGTAAAGCAGGTTCTGATTCCCTAGAAGCTATAAAGGTAAGGGCTAGAAACAAGTCAAGTGATTCTCAGCTCTTAGCGTTACCAGGAAGGTTAGATAATCACTTACTAGATGGCTCTAATCGAACTAGAGTTGGGAAGTTTGTAAGTCAAGTAGCTAATACTAAAGATAATGAAGAAAGAGAAAAACCTGCACAACGTAAACGCCGTCATCACCATGGAGATCATGCTCGTCACCATATGTCAAGAAAACCTCTTGCTATAGATTCAAGTGATCAACCTGAGATAACAGCAAGTAGTGGTACAAGACCATCTTCATGGATAAATAATTGTATTTCTTGGGCGAAAAAATTAGCAGCCAGCACTTTCTCTATAATTCCTGCATTACCCTCTCAATACAACATTGCAGACAAGAATAATGTAAAAAGTGATAATAAAAACATACCACAAAGTACATCATCTGTTGGTTGGAATAAATTCCTAAATAATGAAAATATTGCTCTTGCGAGTTGTGTTGCCGATGCATTAGATAATACTCCAAGTAGGCGCTATCAAGGTTTAATGAGTAAAGGAGTAGAAGTTGTGCCAAGCAGCAGAGTTGCAGTTGAATTTGCTCTTAAAAAATTTAATTCATTTGTGGAAGATAAAATAAGAAACCTAGAATCAAAAGAGCAAGCTAGAATACATGTTGAACTTAAAGATGCATATCCAGAAATAATAGCAAGCTTGGAAAGAGGAGTTGAATTTAGTGGTAATGTTGGGTTAGATAATGTTTTAGAAAAGTCCAAGAAGCGCTTTTGTGCAAATGTCCTACAAAAGGATAAAGTATCAACTTGTCTTTCTGGTGTGGGAGTAACCAAGCTTGAAAATAATTTGAGTAGGTAAATGAGAATATGAAAGATATAATATGCCAAATAGTGGAAAGTTTACAATAGAATTTAAAGTGGGGGTGGTAGATCCCAGTATCAAGTTTGATGGTCCTAATACTAAAATGGATAAAGTAGACATTATAGCTCTTTTCATAATAGTCCGAAAAGCTTATAGAAAAGCAGAATCAACAGCATGACGAAAAGATGTGAATAGAGGGATGTTTTTCCTAGCTCTGTTTTTTATAGCAAACCAATGATGCTCAATTTTGTTAAAATCGGGAGAATAAGGCGGTAGATATAAAATTTCTGCACCAACTCCTTTAGCAAGTTCAGTAATCTTATTAGACTTATGAAAAGTAGTATTATCAAGGATAACAGTTTGTCCAGGTTCCAAAATCGGTGTCAGGAACTGCTCAAACCATTTATTAAAGATATCCATATTACAGTGGCCTTCAAATGTTAATGGAACAGCTATTTTTCTGCCGTTTAAGGCTGCAATCATACTGATTCGTTGAATTTTTTTACCAGATTTTAGAGCATAAAACCGCTGTCCCTTCTGGCAATATCCATAAGGGTAGTCCTCAGTGTTATCAATGCCAGACTCATCTATATATACTAAGTTTTGAGGTTCTTTTGTTGCTATAATTTTCAAAAATTCAGCGCGTTTTTCTTCGTTCCTTTCTTTGTATCCATATGTCTTTTTTTGCGTGTGAGTCCAATTTTTTTAAGAGCTCGATGGATCGTTGTGATACTAACATTGCTCCAAAGCTTAGCCATTTCCGATAGAGTTTTTCCACCATGTTTTTTGGCAAATTCAGTAAATTTATTCCTGTCGGTAATTTTGTGATTATAACCTACATTTCCAAGTTTTTTTGACTGAAAATCTCCTGTTTCTTTTTTTCTTTGCTGCCACTCCCATAATGTAGTTTTTCCAATTTTAAATCTTGCTGCCACTGTTTCTCTCCTTTCCCCTTCTTCTAGCACTTCCATTGCTTTTTTTCTTAAATCATAACTATATGCTGCTGGCATACTTACCTTCACTACTATAAAAACTTATTTTACCTCGTTTGGACTATTATGAAAAGAGCTATAAATGCTAAGTGGTTAATGTGTTTTCCATATTGAACTTACAGCACGTAGCTTTGATATAGAAGTTTGGGTAACGTTATGATAGTAATTTATATAATTCTATGTGCAATCTTTATAGCCATTTTAGACAGTTCACTAGATTCTTAATTAGGGGACATGTCTAACTTAGAGAAGGTTTTCATAAATGTTGAAGTGAATAATTATGTTTTTTCCTTGAGTTGTAAAATTTCAGAATGAGAGAGACCGGTAATTTGAGCTATCACATCAATAGAGACACCAGCCTTGAGTGAGTTTTTTGCAACTTCAATATCCCTTTCTTTTCGACCTTCAATTTTACCTTTTTCATGGCCGATTAGGATGCCTTCTTGTCTACCTTCTTGTCTACCTTCTTGTCTACCTTCATGTTTAGCATCATCAAGACGTTGTTCCAAAATAGCCTTCTCTTTCTGTACACTCAATATTCTTTCCTCATATGCGATCAAATCCTTTTCATTCCAGCGGAACCTGTCTAATTCATCATATGCTAGCTTTATTATCGGAGCTTCTGCTGCTATCTTTTTCAGATCTTCTTCAGTTGTTTCTTCTGCGTATTTAAAAAAGAAACACCACCTCTCTGTAGTATTCTCTAACTGCTCTACTCTATTTTTTGTAAATTTAGGCAACTCAATAAAGACAAATTGTAGATCTTTTAAGTAATGACCATTGGTTTTGATATCACGTATATTATGAGTAGAAATATAGTCAACTTCTTCAGGCAGAAGGTTACAATTAGAAATAGCAATAAAGAAAACTTTCTGAAGATCAATGTAATTACCAGATTTATCTAATTGTCTTGAGTAAGCTTTAGCGGCATAAAGTTGAGCACGTTTTTCAAAGCCTTTATCACGAGCGAGCTGCATTTCGATGACAAATCTATTACCAATAGAGTCTTTGCAAAGAACATCAACAATACTTTGTTTGTCAGAGGCAATTTCAGGATCCATGATAGTACTAAGGAATTCAATTTCCATTATTTGATCAGAAGTAGAAAAGTCCAAGATATCGTTGAGGAAGTGAATGAGGATATTTTTATTTTTTTCAGAGCCAAATATTTTCTTAAAACTAAGGTCGTTTTTTGGATCAAGAAATTTAGATAAAGCCATAGCAAGAGTACGTAAAAAGCATTAATAATTATACACAATTCTAAAGAAATATTCAACTAAAATTGAAACGTAGAAGTTTTTGTATATCTTTTGTTTGGTAGTATTAACCTGTATAATATTTATGGCAAATATCTCAATAAGGTATCAGATAGCACAAAAAGTAAGGAGCTGGAGGTTAAAGCGAGGATATACTCAAAAAGATTTAGCGGGAAAAATCGGCATAACATATCAAATAGTACTACAATATGAAAAAGGAACACGAAAAATTTCGATTGAGAAATTGTATGCTATAGCAGAAGTGTTATCGGTTGGCATCATAGATCTTATTCCTGTATCAAATGAAAAAATCTGTCTTGAAGATGAGGGAGAGGAAATATTAAATCTAATAAGAAAATATAAAAAGATTAGCGATCAAGAGTTACGTAGGACGTTTTATTTACTAACCAAATTTGTTCAAGTTAGTGAGAAAAATAGTAAAAAAACGGAGAGAATAAAAATTGCAAAAGGTCTGGTTAAAGGAGGAGTTTCTGTTGATATTGTTTCACAGGCAATTGGCCTCTCTGCTGATGAGTGTGTTGAAGAAAAGGTTGGTTCTATATACTGCCAAATAGGAAAGAAGATAAAAGAGTGGAGGATAGTGAGAGGGTATACTCAAAAAGATTTAGCAGAGAAAATGAGTACAACACGTGACGAAATAAGCAACTATGAACAAGGACGTGTGGCTATTCCACTGGAAAAATTGTATGCAATAGCGGAAACATTATCGATTAATATCATGGACCTACTTGAACTAACAGAGGATGCAGATGATAAAGTGGAAAATGAATTACCGAATTTAATTGAAGAATACAAAGAAATTGAGAGTCAAGAATTACGGTATGTGCTAATAAAATCTCTGCTTGAAGGCATACGGATTTGTGAGGAGAAAATTAGAGAAGAAGAAAGAATCAAAATTGCAAAGAACTTAGTTAAAAAAGGAATTTCTACCGATATTATTTTGCAAATAACAGGCCTCTCTTTAGGCGAAATTCAACAAGTTTAAAATAAAAAAATCACCATATATTAATATCTTAACTTTTTAATGAAAAAATAAGTAAAAAAGATTGAAAAATTGATTTGACTTCACTCGGAAGCTATGGCTCTATGCCAATGCTGATAAAAAAACAGCAGTAAATATTTAAAAAAAGTTTGTTGTTAGTGAAGGGTAAATTATATGAATAAAAGTAAAGAAGAAATCGAATTCAGAATATTAGAAAGCAAAGGCAAAGCACTACTTGATCGTGAAATAATGGAAACGTTTCTAAGTGCAGTACATGAAAGGCCGCAAGCTCAAGAAATTGCTAAAAATCTGGTGAATACTTATACGGGAGTAGGAAGGATTTTAGGCCGAGAAATGGATGACCTGAAAGTCATAGAAGGAGTAACTGATTCTTCAATAGCAATGATTATGTGCGTTAAGGAAACACTAGAAAGGGTACTGAGAGAAAAGCTCAAGGGAGAACCAATCATGGACTTACAAGGGCTAGTAGAATACTTGAACGTAAGTATAGGTCATGCAGAGAGGGAATGTGTAAAAATACTGTACTTGAATAAAAGGCGCCAACTAATCGGAGAAGAATCCTATATTGGTGAAATGGAAAAAGCACCAGTATACATAAAGGAAATTATAAGAAAAGCATTAATAAAGAATGCAACATTAGTAATAATGTCACACAACCATCCTGGGGGACGCTTAGAACCATCAGAAGAAGATCAAGAAGTAACGAAGAGCTTAGCAGCAGCATGTAGTACTGTAAGCGTTAGATTATTTGACCATATTATCATCACAAGTGGAGGCTATTTCAGCTTTCGAGAAAACGGATTGTTATAGTAGAAAGTATTTGCAAATCTACTCACTATAATTTATAATGAGTAATAGAATGTATAATAATAAAGTTTATTGTACGCTTAAAAAGTATTTTTAATAGTGAGGATAATATGGGTAATAAAATAATTGTACCTTTTGATGATCAAGAAGGAGGTACTTACGAGTTAAACATTGATCTTGATAGATTATCGAAGGGTGAAATATCAAATGCTATTAGAGGTATTGGTCGTACTAAGGAGCAATCCACCTTTGTAAGCAAAACTAATAAGGCTAAAAAGCTTGGAGATGTACCTTTCCCTGGTAGAGAAGTTCGCGAAAACCAAATCAACTATGGGAAAGGACTTGACTACATATATGGTACAAAACCTTTGAGTAATCAAGCAGAAGATTTAAATCCATTTACTTCAGCATTAAAAAAAATAAAGCCAAGTGCAAGTGAAAGCAAAGAATTGAGCTGGTTTAAAAGTGCTGTAGTAGAGGCAAAAAACGTAAATGAATTGCACAAAGTTATAGACAAAGTACTAGCTTCTGGAGCAAGGCTAAATGCATGTAATGATGGAGAATGGAGCTTCGCGGAATATGTGATACTGGGCACACATTTTCATAAATTTGATAAGACTGATCGAAAAAAGATAATGCGTAAATTAATGCTAAGCGGTGCAGAGTTTCATGATACTCTACTACAGAATAAACTGATAGGTGAAATCTATAATGAGCTACAGCCAGAAGTTCAGCCACAGATAGATAAGAGACTAGAAGAACTAGAGAAAGCTGGCGAAAGTGCTGTTCAGGAAGGAGAATTAATAGATATCGAGATAGATAATAAAATGCTTTTTATGGAATTCTCTGAAGATAGCAAGGTAGAGGTAGCCAAAATACTGAGAGAGTTAGGAAGTAATATTTTAAAAATTGGCAATGATGCAGTTGAAGTTAAAAGTGAGAAGGGAGGTATAAGAAACTATACTGATATGTCAGATGGAAGATCCATTATATTGGAATTTCCTACGAGCATTGGTAAGCTAAATGTTATATTGTACCACGATGTAAAAAAATATGATCAAGTACAAGTCAGAGTAGAAAACAAGGAAATGTGGGCTGAGTTACAAAAAAGAGGCGAAGAAATTGGAAAAAATTGCCTTTTTGCTGGAGTAAAACTTAAAGAAGCAGTAGAGAAAGGTAATTTCACTAGGTGCGGCATATGGAGTGAAAAGCAGAAGGAAGTAAGTGAAAAATTGTTTTCATGGGCAGACAAAGTACGTGAAAATAGTAAAGAAACTTGTAGAGCACTTTAATTTAAAGGTTCCAGAGTCTGGCTATTATATTTGGAGCCTTTGAGCTATAGTAGAAAATATTATATATATGGTTTTTTGCGTGGAAAAAAATCTAGACTATGAAGTAGGGCAAAAATTGAAAAGTTGGAGGTTAGAACGAGGGTACACTCAGAAAGATTTAGCAGAGAAACTTGGTGTAAAGTACTGGGTAATACTGCAATATGAAAAAGGGAACCGTAGAATTTCAATCGAAAGGCTGTACGCTATAGCAGATGCATTGTCAGTAAGTATTACCGATCTCATTCCTGCATCAAAGGAGAAAATCGGCTTTAAAAATGAGGAAGGAGAAATATTAAATCTAGTAAGAGAATATAAAAAAACTAACGATCATGAGTTACGTAGGATGTTTTGTTTATTAACCAAATTTGTTCAAGTTAGTGAGAAAAGTAGTAGGAAAGCAGAGAAAGTAAAAATTGCAAAGGGCTTGATTAAAGCAGGAGTTTCTGTTGATATCGTTGCAAAAACAATTGGTCTGTCTGCTGATGAATGTATTGAAGAAAAAGTTGGTTCTATATACTGCCAAATAGGAAAAAAGATAAAAGAATGGAGGCTAGTGAGAGAGTATACTCAAAAGGATTTAGCAGAGAAAATGAATACAACACGTGACGAAATAAGCAACTATGAGCAAGGGAGGACTGCTGTTCCACTTGATAAACTATATGAAATAGCAGAAGCGTTATCGATTAATATTACAGATCTACTAATAGATGAAGGTAGTAAAGTAGAAAATGAGCTACAGGATTTGATAAAAGAATACAAAGAAATTGAGAGCCAAGAACTACGTAACGCATTAAGAGAGTCTCTGTTTGAAGGTATAAGGATTTGTGAAGAAAAAGTAAGAAAAGCGGAAAGAATCAAAGTTGCAAAGAATTTAGTAAAAGGGAGAATTTCTATTGATATTATTTTGCAAGCGGTAGGTTTACCTGTTGATATAGTTTTAGATGGGTAGCTCATGAAAAAATTATAGCAATAAAGTTTTTTTCTTAAATGGAGGTATATGTGTTTGTTTCTGCAAGCAATGTTAGTTATGGAATAGGGCAAAAAATAGAAAATAGTAGGTTAATGCGAGGTCATACTCAAATAGGATTAGCAAGTGAAATAGGTTTAACATACCAAAAAGTAAACAGTTATGAAAATGGATATAGCCCTATTCCAATTGAAGTACTATATGTAATAGCAAGAGTATTATCAGTTGATGTTGTAGATTTATTACCTGAATCAGTAATAGTAAGGGAAGACAGCTATGAAGACGAGGAAATACTCTATCTAACAAAAATATACGAGAATCAAAAGTTAGGCAAAATAGTACCTTCATTAGTCAGGTTTGTTCATATTAGCGAAAAAATTAATCAAGAAGAGGCAAGATTAGAGGTAGCAAAAAATCTAGTAAAAGAAGGAGTTTCTACTGATGTTATTTCCCAGGCAACGGGTTTATCTATTTACGAGTATGATAATACAGAGAAAGAAGTCTGCACTGATTCTATATACTACAGAGTAGGGCAAAGAATAAGAGAATGGAGATTGATAAAAAGGTATACTCAGAAAGATTTAGCAAACAAAGTTGGTTTAACACTCAAGGAAATACACGAGTATGAAATAGGATACACTGCCATATCATTTGATAAATTATATCAAATAGCAGAAGGATTATCAGTGAATATTAAAGTTCTGCTACCTAAAACAAATGAAGATAGTGAACTACTTAATTTACTAAGAAAAACTGAAGAGCAAGAATTAGTGAAGAAATTTTTATCTAGGGATATGAAGAATAGCAAAGAGAAAGTAAAAAAAACAGAAAAGATCAAGGTTGCAAAAAATCTAGTGAAGGCGGGTGTTTCTACTGATGTTATTTTGCGAGCAAGTGGTCTAACTGCTGATGAGTTGAGTGATTGTGAAAATTGAATTGTATTTAAGATATAAGTAAGAATAGTTAATATATTATCTATTCCAAACCCTTGTTTAGCTCTGCAGAATTTGCTAACCAACTTTTTTGGCTCAGTTGAATTTTGCTTGGTATAAATCAAGATATGAAATCGCAAAGTTTATCTATTAATTTCTGGTTATCCTCTATCATTGCCTTTGCCTCTTGCTGAAGAGATTTGATATTTTTTGATGTAATATTATCCATGTCGGGTGACGCTATTTTTAATTGCGATTGTATACGTATATATTTATCAGCTATAACTTGATTAAGTTGATAGTTTACTGCATCTAAACTTGAGGCAAACATCACATGTAGTAGTGGTTTTATCCAGCTTATTTTTCCAAATCTCCTTGAATTAGCTATGCTTCTATCTGTTCTACCAGTACCTAGTGATAACAGTATAATCTCATCATTTGGAAACAATTTTTTACCACTTGCATATGCACAAGCCGCTGGATTATTGGCAAAAACCCCTCCATCCACTAATACTCTGTTTATCTGGTTAATTTTGAGATGTTTTGGTATGAAATAAGTAGGTGCAGCCGTTGCAGCTCTGAGTGCATCTTTCAGCTTAATATTACCTTCTTTCCAGCTTTTGAAGAAAAATGGGCAATTATTGTGAATATCGTAACTTGCAATCAGTACCTTATTTAAGGTGCTTTGTAAAGTATCATCACCAAAATATTTATCCAGTACAAATTCAATATTTTTATGTGGATATTGTGCGCAGTTAAACCAAGATAGTATTGATCGCCTAAAAAATGAAGACTTAAAAATATATGGTCCATATTCCCGATAGAACTCGACTAAATCATTAGTAGAATATTGAGGTTTATCTTTTTTACATAATCCTGCTATAACAATTCCACCAGTTGAGGTTCCTGCCATAAGATCAAAGATTTCAGCTACTCTCTTTCTTGTTCTTTTTTCTATTTCTGCTAGAATGATGGCTGGTATTATGCCCCTTATGCCTCCGCCATCAACTGAAAGGATATATTTAATCATGTTTAGATATTTAATAATTTTATTAACTTGTTCTCTTTTATCAGGTTGTGTTTCTTGTCCTAGTACTACTGTATGTTTTACTCCTAGAGAAAATTGCACCAATCTAATAATTGATTCTGTGGATCATGCTAAAAAATCCGTGTTGGTTCAGGCATACCAATTTACCTCAAAGCCTATTGCTGAGTCCTTGATTCAAGCCAAAAAACGAGGTGTAGAAGTTAAGATAATTCTTGATAAGTCGCAAATTCATACAAAATATAGTGTCATCAATGAGCTATTCGAGCAAGGTATTAAGATTTATATTGATTTCAAACCAGCAATCGCTCACAATAAAGTCATGATTATTGATAACAAAAAAATCATAACCGGATCTTTCAATTTCTCTGACGCCGCACAGGAAAAAAATGCTGAGAATCTACTAATTATAACAGGAGACCCTCCATTAGTTGAGCAATACATCAAAAATTGGAAAGATCGTCAATCTCAATCTGATGCTTACACACCAAAAGTAGAAGAATAATTACTTTAAATCAGCCTTAAGCTCATCCAACTCCTCAGAAAGATTTTTTACCCGCTCTTCCAGACGATATACCGTAACAGTTAATCCATTATTTTGTTCTATGAGTTTTTCATGTATATGCACTCGTAAATCCAGTTTGGCAAGCCACCAAATCGCCGCTACCGTCTGTATTAACATCGTTACAATTACTGCGATTGGGATTTTTTGATTTTGCATAATGATTTAAAATATGAATTTATTATGGATAGCTAATTTAGTAACTACTATTTTGATTTATGCTGTTCCTCTGCATTTGCAAGTAGCTTAATAATTTCTCTGTAAGGTTTATCTTTATTGTGCCGTGATTCTATTACAGCTACATCTCTAGGATTTTTTCCGTCTTTATCTCTAATTTTGGGATTTGCATCTTTTTCTAATAAAAACCTAATTATTTCTAAATTTCCTCTATATGCAGCAGAATGTAAAGCTGTCCATTTTTCATAGTTTGCTGTGTTTATATCAGCTCCTTTCTCTATTAGAAATTTAACAACCTCCAAACATCCTGCACCGGATGCATAATGTAATGCTGTTAATTCGGGAATCTGTGTATTAATATCTAATAAATTATTAGCCGAAAATTTTACTACTTCTAGGCTGCAGTTCTTAGAAGCAGTTCGTAATATTGTTTTATAATTATCTGTAGCTTTTGCTCTCATATAGCAATAGGTAATAACAATACATATTATCATTGTTATACACCACCAAAAGTGTAGCTTATTTCTTGAGTCTCTATTCATATTCAATACTTTTTTTAACATTAAACATTTGGTTTACTGATTTTTTCTTAACGTTGATGCTGATAACATAGTGCGATAACCTGAACCATCTAACATGTGTTCTGCTCTGTCAATTATCCATTCACCGTCTATATCTTGATGAAACCCTAACAAGCTAAGTTTTGCCTCTGCAAATAGTTCTGGATTACCAGGCATAGTGACATCCAATACTGCATTATTTCGCTTTAATTGTTTTAACTTAGCATTTGCTGCACTTAATGCTGATTCTACATTAGAGTAAAGCGTTTGTATAGTATAACTTGGACTACCAGAACCAGCTATTTCTGATATAGTTTCACCTTTTTCATAGCTATGCCATTTTGCAATTACTGAATTGTACCTACTCACGGTAAAGTGAACCTTCCAATTTATTGTGTCTTGAGGTCTAATAGCTGTTGTTCCTAAAGCTTTTCCAGTTGCCGACTTTGCTTTGCCTTTGGGAATAAAAAGTATGTATCCGCCAGCTAACTTTGCCATTGCCTCGCGTTCTATTGCTATTTTTGTTAGTAAACTTATATCACTTTCTTCTGTTTGGTTAATATGTGGAATCAACATATTTTCAAATTCTTCTGCAACTCTGCACCCATATCCGTGCTTTTCTGCTATTTCCTTAACCAAGCTACCTAGAGTAATTTGATGCCATTCTTTAGATGCTTTCTCCTTTAATGATAGTCTTAAATTTGTTGCATGAGCTTTGATTAGTAGAGTCTTAGGTGGACTTTGTATTGTAACTTCGTTGACTGTATATATGCCCATTGGTAAGACTCCAGTTTCTCTGTAACCTAGAGCGATATTTAATTCATTCGGAACATCTGTGTTTTCATCCCTATAATCAACATGTACTTCAACTACATCATCTATTGTTCCAGATTCATCGGTAAGGCGCAATGATATAACTCTATCTTTAATTGATTCACATTTATCTATTATAAAATCTGGCTGCATTTATTCCCACACCTTTAATTTTGACTTTTGTACTGGTTTCTGAATAACAGGAAGCTTTATCTTTAATCCTGCCGGTAAAAAGCTTCCGTATTCTGCCAAACCTAAGTTCTCTGCTATAGTATTTTCTAAAATGAATGATAAATTTCCATTATGGTATTACCAACCAAAAGTTGTAAATCTGTACATTTATACATTAGAGGTCTGAGGCGGCTTTTGATGGTATGCCAACAGTGTTCTATGGGATTCAAATCTGGTGAATATGTTGGAAGATACAGCACATGACAGCCAAAAGACTCTATTAATGATTTTGTTTTAGTGGTCTTATGAAATGTAGCATTATCCATAACTATGGTTGTGCCAAGTGGCAATTTAGGTAATAACATCTTCTCCAACCATATATTGAATACCTCTTTGTCACACCCACCTTTGAAAGTCATTGGTGCAATAAATCTCATTCCAATCCACCCGGCTACTATACTGATTCTCTCTCGCTGGAATATCTGCATAAATTTTCTTTCCTCTTGCATATTCTCGGTATAATTTATTATCAACTCCTGCTTCATCTATATATAAGATGCTGGAATGGTCTATTTTTGAGATTTTATCAATAAACTGCTGCCTATCTTCTTGATTGCGCTCTTGATATAGTGTGACTTTTTTTTAAAGTAATTTTTAGCTGTTTTAGTCTATACCAAATTGAATTTATTCCAAATCCAAGATTTTGTTTCATCTCTGCCAGAGTATGATCTGGATTCTTTGTAACATATTCTTCGAGTATTTTTGGGTCTATTTTTCGAATAAAGCTGCCGTTTTTAGATGGCTTGAGGCTTTCACCAGCAGCTTTCTTTTTTAACCAGCGGTACAAAGTTGCTATTCCTATCTCCAGAAGCTCTGCCATCTCAACCTTCGTCTTCCCTTTTCCTATCATCGATATTGCCTTTTCTCTTAAATCCACACTATACGCCATTATAACCCAAATACCTTATTATACCTTTATCATTTACTTTAGGAAATACTATAGTTGTAGCATATAGTCTGTTTTTGTTATATCACTACTCCACTTTCCAAGCTCTGTCGTAAAAGTTCCGTGGCCAAAATAATTATTTTTTCTGCCAAGTACACCAAATAAGAAAGGTAATGACCCTGGTTCAACCATGTTGCGCTTTCTTATTTCATTTATAAGAGACGCTTTTAACTGTTCATCCCGAGTTTTTACCTCATTCAGGATGTTTTCAATTCGAGTTTCTATTTCCCTAATAATTGATGAGCCACTTGGCACATCATTAACAGTACGGAAGTTATTCACTAAACCTTTAAGACCATCTTTATGACTGTTACTAATGCTATTTATTGCTGCAATATTGGCATTCTTTCTCGTATCAAGTAGCGATAAATTTGTTGTTCCTTTTTCATCAATTCTCTTTAATAACTGCTTCTCTGATTCAGAGATCACTGCTAAAGAACTAGCTTTTTTATTATCCAGATCAGTTAAGTGTTTTTTTGCACTATCAAGAAGTTCTTTTAGCTTACCATCAGTCATCTGTACAATTTCAGAAACTGCACTTTTGTCGACTATTGATTCCAATGCTTTAGCAAGATATGCTAATTGATCTGGTGTACTGTTTTCTGCTAAATCCTTAAGCCTCTTTTGTAGTGCATCAATTATCTCTTTTACCTCAGTCATCTGCACAATGTCAGCAATAGCTTTTTTATCTGCTATCAATTCCAGCGATTTTGCAAGATATGCCAGTTGATCAGGTGTGCTATTTGCTGCTAAATCCTTTATCCTTTGGTATATTGCTTCTTTCATTTCCAAAAATTTAAAAAAGTCTCAAAATTAAACCGCTCAAAATTACTCTTAAGTTGATTATGCTCATCTTCTCTTTCGGTAATATCTTCATCTATTTTCTCAATTGTGGTACGGATACGAACAACATCCTGCACAGCAATATTTTCTGGATGTGGTAGTGTATATCCTCGTTTGCTTTGGTCATTTGGCATTGATTTAAGTAATAATCACTCGCAAATTTTTGACTTTAGGACGATAGACAACTGTTCCACTTAAAACTAATTTTATCCTTGTCTCATTACCATTAAAGTTTGTTAGCACATGAGTTCTCTCTACCCAATTTTCCCCTATTGGTTTTCCCGAGGTTAAATTTACTAGCTGCCATTCTTTGACGCTTTTCTGCACATATGCTTTTACGTCTGCAGTGCCAGGTATTAGCGCATCATAGGTAATTGTTATCTTAGTGTTAGTTCCTGCTGTAATACTTCTTGTAACATAATCTCCTTTTTCCCCTATATTACCCATAACTAGCTGTAACCCAGGATAGAGAACAGGACTTTTCTCTCGCCCTCCTTTTAGGCTTGCTTTTACCGTTAATTCCCCATTTATTCTTTCACGCAGTGCGAGCGGCAAATTATCAGACAAAAAATTTTCTTTTCCTTCTTCATCTGTTAAAATAAATTCCACATTGGTATCAAATGCTACTTTTTCGACGTTCGTCAAAACAATTAAATCTGATACGTTATTTGCAGTAACCTTGCCAAGATCAATAATGTGAGAAACTTCGCTAAATTTTGCAGCCAAAAGCCGAAACGTTAAATCTAAGTTCTGATGTGGAGTCCAGGTACTTGCATTGCTTGATGAAAGTAATACTCCTACTTGATATGGTTGACTTGTTACCCAACGAATATTTACTGTATCATATTTGCCAAGCTCTGCTATTTTTACTGCAGTATCTGCATCATCAGTGAGTAGCACTATTGCATACTCTTGTCCTGCATGGCAAAACACTGGTAACCACTCTATACGTGTTGCTGTGCCATCTATCTTTATATCTTTTGGCTCAATATAACTTTCAGCAATGACAGTCTGCGAGGGCATTCCCACTGCTGTTTCTCTAATCTGCACAACAACACGTTTTTTGCCGCTATTTGTGAACCATAAATCTAGACCCCCTATGTGTCTGCTCTCATTTAAAGTAAATGTTTGCGCTAAAGGATCAACTCTTCTTGCTGCGATAACTCTTCTTCTTTCCTCTATGGTAATTGTTTTTTTACCAGTATAAGTTGCTTCTCCATAACTGCCTTTATCACCGAGGAACTGCACTAACTTAGTTCCAGCAGGAATGTTTCTTGGTACAGTAAATCTTCCTTTTATTTTTCCTCTGTTATCAGCAATAAATGTTGCGATCATGTTTTTCTTTCAAATATTTTCTATGCTTGAGGTTGAATAAAAATTCCATCAAATTTTACTTCTTTAAGTTTTTCATTTGGCTCAAAACCTTCAATCTCAAAATTTTGAGTTGCTTCTCTCATAAATTCAGTTTCGTATGAAGTACTTGACAGCAGCTCTGTCGTTTCTTTAACATTAAATACTCTGGTTACTGGACTTTTCCAATTAGTGGTAACCTCGGTCCAGTGGTCAATGTTTTTATTTAGAGTAATTTGTGCCGGGACTGGATCAAAAGCTTGATATGGATTAATCTTTTCTCCTTTAGTCTGTAAAAGCTGCTCCAGTACCGGTTTAAGTTCATATGGCAACAAATAAGTTTTTTCTCCTCCATCAATATCAGCAATCGTTACATCTATTGGTAAAATTAATTCCTTGTTTACTATCGCTGCAGACTGCGAAATTCCTTGATCACGCATATCATCATCAAAGAATGGGTCAACAAATACTCCTTTTTTGGTGGTAGGTTCTCTTGAATTTGCATCATTGCGTAAACGTTCCTGTGCAACCAGCGCATAAAGATCATTTATTCCTTTTTTCATTGCTTCAAGCTCATTCATTGGTACAGCATGAATAGCATTATTCACTATTTTTACCCCTTCTTTTTCTCCGTTTTTCCACGTCTGATGAATGTAGCAGAGCAAAAGTTGTCCAGAGGGCGCTTTAGGCATCGATGGTCGCCAAGGGTGAGCTATACCTTTTATTCTCCTTACTGCTCCTTTGCTATCGATAGTAATTAAATCATAGCGGGGCATTTTCCAGGTGTAATCAATCAGAACCAGACTGTTATCAACGGCACCTCTTACTTTACATCCCTCTTCATTTATATCTTCAGGACTTACATGAGTACGACAGCGGTAAGTTATTTGATAACTACTTCCAGGAGCTGGCTCTTTACCAGGTAATGACCAATCGACGTTTCCTGCGTTTAATTTGTAATCTATACTATTTTCATAAATAACATTGCCTTGTTTAATTTGAATAATTTCAAGTACTGCAGAGTCAGGTATCGGATCAATGGCTCCTGAATATGAACCGTGAGTAATGGTAATAGTTTTTTGAACAGTTATATCTACTTTTTTGATTTCACTTATTGGAAAATCATTAACCTTCAGTTCCATTACTCTTTGGCTATTTGGCTGAAAAGTATGTGGCTCTGATTCAACTGATTTTATATCCGGATCTTCATCAAAAGAAACACGAATACTGTGAGGAAGTTCAATCTCATAGCCATCAACATGAGCTTTGCCCTCATTAATCACAAATATTTTTTTTCCTCCTTCTCCCTCTTCCTTTTGCAGGAACATTACTTCAAGACCATTTACGACGTAGGAACCATTTGCCTCTTTGTCATAACGAGCAAGAGCAGTAGTTACTATATTTGCTTGTGGTGGCGGTGAATGTTCTATCAATACTCCATTTTCAATATTGTAAATTGGGTAAAATTCGCCATTTGTAGAGTTAACAGTAACACTTTCTACTTGGTATCCCCAAATGGTAGAAACTTTAAGCCTTGCTGCCCCTACTTCTTGATAATTACGTGTACCAACAGCAGGATCACGAAGATTTTCGTCCTCAAGTTCTGTAATCGTAGATTCTAGATAATAAACACCGATACGCACTGTGGTACTCAGTGGAATAACAAACTCTTCTTTTTCGACTTTTCTAACTGCTCCACGAAGATAGATTTTTCCTGACTCAAGTGTAACTTTACCAGTTTCCCCATCTATAATACAATTGCTTCCTGTTATAACATCGCCATCACGAAATATTGCATCACCTATGCCTTTAAGCTTAGAAAGAGCATACTCCTGAGTCTCATTTAATTCTGCAGACTGTAGACCTCTTCCAGCAAGAAATAAGCTTTTTTCGTATTCTTTGTCAGGATTAAAGCGGTTATAATAACTATTTAAGGTCATTTTGTTTCAAAAAGTTACAACAAATGAAAAAGTTTCCCGAGTTGCAGATGTTCTGATAAGTGGTACGGTGTGTTCTAAAACTAACAAAATTCCATGGTCTTCTATATCTTGAGGTTCAAAATATCTCTGTCCTTCAGGCAATTCTTTTTTTACTTTAGTACCAACCATAACTCCTAGTTCCCTTATCACTTGATTTGCTGCATCCGTGAAATCGAAAGTAAATTTAAGGTACAAATTATTGGTTGGTACATTTGAGGACCTAAACCTCCCTGTTGGAGTCAAAAGCTCTCCATTCTCATCACCTGTGCAAAAGAGAACCTCATCTGCAGTACGTCTGCCAAGTTCATTCAAGAGCTTTATAGAATTTATAGGTTCAGGTGGTGTGCTTTGAGTATATTCTACAGTAACTGCACTATTTGCCGTGATAGAGCTATTTTCCGTACGTTTTATTACACCACTACTGCTATCAACTATATAGTCAATACTGGATTTATACACTGTTTGTCCTGTAAAAACCTTTACGTCTTTAATAGTGTGGTGATCTAGAGCTATTTCACCCTCAACAAAAACTTTTTCGACCTGATGGCTACTTCCAGAGCTTGAATCACCACTTCCCCAAGCAAGATGTAGAGATTGCTCTTTTATGCTGGCTGCTATTGCTGCTCTTCCTGATTGTGTAAGAATTGACACCTGTGATGAGTTTGAAAGGCTTATATAATATATATTCAGGATTTGGAAAATTTTTGTCCAAAAAAAATGAATTTTTGCCTAATTTTTTGTTGCAGTATTATTTAAAAATCGAACTGTATTATTCTCGAAAAAAAACAATAGAATATCAATAGGTTAAAAATTGCATCTGTATTATTTATTTTTGCTCCTGTCCTACAAAGTGCACCTATAAGTTCTCATCCTTAAAGCATTAATTGTTTTAGGGAAAAGTTATGAAACTAAAAACTGCCATAGTTGTTCAAAATATACGGTATCAAGCTAAGAGATTAAAACTTTTTGAATGCTTTGCTCATGAAACTCATGAAGATCTTGAGCAAGAACTTTTCTGTGAAATTTGGACTTATCTTGATAGATATGATGAAAGTAAAGGTAGCTTTAACACTTTTGTAGCAAGATTAACTGAACGTCGTGCCAATAACTTATTGGAGAAACAACTATGTATGAAGCGCAATATTAATAACTATGTCAATATTGAGAAAACAGAAGCTTTTGAAGATGAAGTAGCGAAACGTACTGATGTAGATTACATGATTTCAACGCTACCAAGAAAGATGCAAAAGATATGCGAACAACTCAAGTACTTTAACTTATATGAAGTTGCTAAGATGAACAACATATCAAGAACTACTTTAAATACTATGGTAAGAAAAATACGTATAAAACTCTCTTCCATCTACTACAAGGGCAAAAAGAAAAATTGAACATAAATTCTACCTTTCCTGAATATATAACATATACCATTGAGGTAAATAAATGACTTTTAAAATTTTAAACAATAATGAAAGATTGAAAACAACTACAGGCATAAAAGTAGTAATTTTTGGTCCTTACGGTATTGGTAAAACCAGTCTCTTAAAGACTATAAGTGAACCAACACTATGTCTTGACTTTGAAGCAGGTCTGCTTGCTGTTCAAGATTGGCAGGGAGATTCAATTAGTGTTCGTACTTGGAATCAAGCTCGGGATATTGCCTGCCTAATTGGTGGTCCGAACCCTGCACTAAAATCTGATCAGGCGTATAGTCAGAAACACTATGAGCATGTCTGTAGCAAGCACAAAGATCTTCTTTCTGAAGTGTCTAAATACCGATGCATCTTTGTGGATAGTATAACCGTTGCTTCACGTTTATGTCTATTATGGGCAAGGATGCAACCTGAAGCTTTTTCTGAGAGAAGTGGAAAGCAAGACATGAGAGCTGCTTACGGAATACTTGCGCAAGAGATGATGGCATGGCTCAATCAGTTTCAACATATCAGAGATAAAGACATCATCACAGTTGGCACATTAGGTCAATATCTCGATGACTGCAATCGTCCAACTTGGCTACCTCAATGTGAAGGAGCTAAAACTGCTAGTGAGATTCCAGGGATAGTTGATGAGGTAATCAGCATGGTTGGAATCAAGAAAGATGATGGAACAGAGAAACGTTCATTTGTCTGTCAGACTATTAATAGTTGGGGATATCCAGCTAAAGATCGCAGTGGCTGCTTGAATATGGTTGAAGAACCACATTTGGGTAAATTACTTGCAAAAATTAAAGCCAAAACTTTGGCACCTATTGCTTAATTAAAAATTGGAGAATAATTATTATGGAACAAAGCTTTTTCAATATCGGTCAAAAAATTCCCTTTTTCAGTGTGAAAGAATACTTGAATGATCAATCACCAATACCAGAAGATATAATCTCGCCAAGGATTCTGACAAAAAGAGGTCTATTAGTACTGGGTGGCCCACCTAAGATTGGCAAAAGCGACTTTTTGATCTCTTGGCTTGTTTACATGGCTGCTGGAGTTTCATTTTTGGGTATGACTCCAAGCAAACCTATGAAAATTTTCTATCTGCAAACTGAAATTGAATATGAATATATGAAAGAACGTTTGCAACAACTTCAACTGGATAACGAACTTTTGAATATATAGCCTTTCTTATAATAGTCCGAATGCGATAAGATATGTGTTTATGGCTATAGCAGGCCAGTAGCATATTACGGTCTGTTCGGATTATTGTAAAAAAAGCTATAGCTGCCAATAACTTAATCATTACACCAAGAGTACAATTATCTTTCAGCAGTGAAGAAATAGATGAAATTAAAAATGTTATTAAAGAGCGTTTTAAACCTGATATTATTGCAATCGATCCTCTTCGCAACATCTTCAACTCAAGTGAATATGGCAATGAAAATGACAATAGCGCTATGCTATTCTTTTTGCAAAAAACGCTTGAAAGACTGAGAAATGTTATCAATCCAGATTCGGGCATAATACTCACTCACCACACAAAAAAATTATCGAAAAAGATGCTGGAAGAAGATCCATTTCAAGGCCTAAGCGGTGCTGGATCTTTACGTGGATTTTATAGCACTGGCATGGTGATGTTTGCTCATGATGAGGAAAGCACTGTCCGTCAAATAGTATTTGAGCTTCGTAATGGTGAACGTGTAGCAAGTAAGCTTGTTGATAAGATAGATGGTCGTTGGAAGCTTGCAGACCAATGGAGTTGATTCCTTTTTTTCACTTAATTTATAGCACCGAACAGAAAAATCTGTCAAACCAGGAAGAAACTCTCCAATTTAAGTTTTAGTAGTTTTTAAGTACAATTGTACAGGAGGTGCTTTTGCAGTTATAACCGAATGTTTCACTGGTGCCATAAGTGCCCGTTTTATAGCATGGTTTTGGGAGGAACGTTCGAACCATTGATGGAGCCATATTTTATGACTACCTCGTTTAGGAGATTGTATAATCTTAACCATTCCCAAGCTGAAGCGCTTCGTTATTATAAATTATAGGAGCTACCATGAAAAAAGCAAAAAGTAAATTAGAGATAATGAATCCTAACGCAGCAGGAATAGATATCGGTTCATCTGTGCATTATGTATGTATACCTGAAGAAAGAGATGAACAACGTGTACAAAAGTTTAGCTGCTTCACAGAAGATCTTCACAATATAGCAAAGTGGTTAAAGAAGTGTAAAGTTACTACAGTAGCTATGGAGTCAACAGGAGTATATTGGATTCCTTTGTTCCAAGTACTTGAATCGTATGGATTCGAAGTAAAACTGGCAAATGCAAGGCATGTAAAAAATGTACCTGGGAGAAAATCAGACGTCCAGGATTGCCAATGGCTACAACAACTACACAGTTATGGGTTAATCCAAGGATCGTTTAGGCCAGATGATCAAATGTGCATATTGCGTAGTTATGTTCGGCAACGTAAAAATCTTACAGAAAGTGCGACTACACACATTAATAGGATGCAAAAGGCGTTAGTACAAATGAATATTCAGTTACATAAAGTAATAAGCCATATAACAGGTGTCACTGGAATGCAAATTATTAAGGCTATAATCGAAGGTGAAAGAAATCCTAATAAATTAGCTGAATTAAGGGATGTGCGAATAAAGAGTGATAAATCGGCTATTGCCAAAGCACTAACAGGTGACTACAGAGAGGAACATTTATTTGCATTACAGCAGGAATTTGAACTATACAATGTTTATCAGGAAAAAATAGCAGAGTGTGACAAAAATATTGAAAACCACTATAAGACATTTGAAGCAAAATCTGACGAGAGTAGAGAGTTAAGCAAGGAAAGAAGTAAGTATCGAAAAGATAAGCTAAACTTTGCCTTGCGTGAAGAATTGTATCGAGTAACCGGTATAGATTTTACTAAAATTCCTGGATTTGATGTACTAACTGTACAAGCTATTATTTCGGAAGTTGGTATTAACTACAGTAAATGGCAATCAGAAAAGCATTTTACTTCATGGTTGGGGCTAAGTCCTGCTAATAAGATTACAGGGGAAAAAGTATTTAGGACAAGAACTCGTGAGGTTATCAATCGTGCTGCGAATGCATTTCGAATGGCTGCTTATGCCGTGGGAAAAAGTAAGAGTGCATTGGGTGCATATTATAGAAGATTAAAAAAGCAACTGGGATCCCCAAAAGCAATTACTGCTACAGCAAGGAAATTAGCGTGTATCTTCTATCAAATGTTGAGATACGGACAAGAGTATGTGGAAAAAGGAATGAACTATTACGAAACACGTTACAAAGAGAGAGTCGTGAAAAATTTGATCAAAAAGGCACGGGTTTTTGGTTATATCTTGGTGCAACAGGAAGAGCTAATTGAGGGAGTTTCTTAGGAGAAACAAATATAGTCGATTTACCCATCAAGTTATGTGTAAACTGGTGGCTATGAAAAGCTCATTATAAAATTGTTGCAAGATAACTGTCCATAAAGCTCACCCGAATCGGGTATATGCATTTGCCAAAGCTTGCAATCATTTTGCAAAAACTGACAAGTTAGATGCTAAATTACTGGAAAAATACGCTGAATTTGTCAGTAAAGACGGTGAAGTAAAAGGATGTGTAATTTCAAAAAAGCAAGAGGAATTAAAGGAGCTGGGGGCAGTTGAGCGTAATTTAAATGATGCAATTCATGCAAACAAGTGTCGCCTGCAAAGTGCGACGGGAAAAGCTAGAGAATACATAGAAAGACAGATAGGGTTTGCTGAAAAACAATTGAAAGAAATTAGGCAAGACATAGAAGACACAATAGATTCTGACCCTGAATTGAAAGGAAAAAATGAGCTTTTAATCAGCTATAAAGGTATTGGATCAAAGACGGCGAGCGTTCTACTGACAGAGGTGCCTGAGCTTGGTAGATTAGAGAATAGAGAAATTGCATGCTTGGTTGGAGTTGCACCTAAAACTAGTGAAAGTGGAAGAAAAGTTGGCAAAGCTCAAATCAAAGGAGGCAGGTTTTATGCAAGGAAAGCACTATACATGTCAGCTCTTGTTGCTATGCGCCACAACAGAAAAATGAAAGCGTTTTATCAGCGTTTGGTTGATTCTGGCAAAGCTGCTAAGGTTGCATTAGTTGCTGTCATGAGAAAAATTATCGTTTGTTTAAATGCCATGATAAAAAATAACAACTTTTATCTTGACTCTTAAGACGGTAGATGACAGACCATTGATTGTATGGGTTCCATCTGTTATATATAATCTTTTTGAATACGAAGAAAACTGATGAATGAGTATGATATTACGGTTATAGGTAGCGGTCCTGGTGGTTATATAGCGGCAATTAGGGCGGCACAGCTTGGGTTTAAAACTGCAATTGTGGAAAAAGAAAAAAATTTAGGCGGTATATGCTTAAATTGGGGATGTATACCAACAAAATCACTGCTTAGAGCATCTGAGGTTTATAGGCTAATAAAAAGATCAAAAGAGTTTGGTATAGAAGTAAAGGAAGCGAGTTTTGATATACAATCAATAGTGAAATATTCAAGAAACGTTGTTGATAAATTGTCAAGTGGTGTTGCATATTTGATGAAAAAAAATAATATCAAAGTTCATCAAGGTTTTGGTAAACTTGCAGGTAATAGTACTATAAAAGTCGTTAGCGATAAGGAAGAACAAGAAATTGTTTCCAAGCATATCATTTTAGCAACAGGCGTGAGGGCACGGAATCTGCCTGGAATAGAGGCAGATGGAGATTTAATATGGAATGCGCAGCACGCTATGACTCCAGAGAGATTACCAAAATCGCTACTAATTATAGGGTCTGGTGCAATTGGAATAGAATTTGCAAGTTTTTATAGTACTTTGGGGGTTGATGTAACAATCATAGAGATAAAGAGCACTATTTTGCCGCTGGAGGATAAAGACATTTCAGATTTAGCACAAGAAATATTCACAAAACAGGGGATAAAAATATATACAAATAGTAGCGTAAAAGCTTTGACTAAAAATAAAGACTCTGCTCAAGTGCTACTAAGTAGTGGTGAGAGCAAAGAATTTGATAGGGTGATTGTTGCGGTTGGCATTCAGGCAAATACTGAAAATATAGGTTTAGAAAATACAAAAATTAAATTAAGCCCTTCTGGTTTTATTGAAATAAATGAATGGTATGAAACTAGTGAATCAAATGTGTATGCAATAGGTGATGTAGCTGGCCCACCATGTTTAGCACATAAAGCGAGCCATGAAGCCGTGATCTGCATTGAAAAGATTGCTGGTAAAGGTACTCATGCGTTAAAAAAAGAATGCATACCAAATTGCACTTATTCTCATCCACAAATAGCGAGCATCGGCCTTACTGAGGAACAGGCAATAAAAGGTGGGTATGATATAAAAATAGGAAAATTTCACTCTAACTTTAATGGTAAGTCTGTTGCACTCAGTGAAACTGAAGGGTTAGTGAAAACGATTATAGATAAAAAAACCGGAGAAATTCTGGGTAGCCACATGATAGGTGCAGAAGTAACGGAGTTAATTAGCAATTTTGCTCTTGCAAAGCAACTAGAAGGAACAGACTTCGACATAAAATCTACGATTTTTCCTCATCCAACCATTTCAGAGATGATACACGAATCAGTGCTTGCTGCAGATGTTAAATAGTTGAATTAACGTTCCATTGTTTTAGAGTTGTCAATGTCTTGAGTAGTAGTTTGATTAGGCACTTTAGTTTCAATAGATTGATTACCACCAGCATCAGAATTCTGTAACTCTTCTTTCAATCCCTTAGCTGCTTCTTTGACTTCAAGCTTTGCCTTTGGATGAAGATCTTCTGGGCCTTTTCCTTTAGTATCCAAACCTTGTTGTAGATTAGTGCTTTTCATTTTATTATGCTGCTCGTGCTCAGGTAGGTCAACGACCGAATTGAAAAGAATTTTTATTATATTTTTTAGCAGTTCTAAAAAACCTCCGCTTCTGCCTTCTCTTTGTTCTTGAGGTTTATTTTTCTCATTAGGTTCTTTTTTACTATTACTTTTAGGCATTTTTAACTCAACTATCATAACGCTTAATAAAATTCTACGTGCAAATTGTTAAATAACAGTTAACAATCTAGGATTTATTATTTACAGATGGATATTATTTTAGCAACAGGTGGCACAGGTGGGCATATCTTTCCGGCCATAGCTTTAGCAAAAGCACTAAAGACACAAGGATACAATTGCATATTATTCACTGATAAAAAAACAAATAAAAATACCGACATAGAAAGCTACACCTTACCATTACGTAGACCAAGCAGCAACAAATTTAAGTTTTTCCTTTTCTTGATATACAGCTCTATGTTAGCACTGTATCAAGTAAGAAAATTAAAACCAAAATCGGTCATTGGTTTTGGTAGCTATGCTTCTTTTCCAACTCTTCTTGCAGCAAGAGTTCTTTCTATACCTATAATTTTACATGAACAAAACACAGTTTTAGGGAGAGTAAATAGATTCTTTTTCAAGAGTGCAAAATTAATTGCAACCAGCTTTCCGGAGACTAAATATGCAGAGGGCAATAAATGTATTTTTACAGGAAATTTTGTTGATATAAAAGCACAGAGCCATTCTAGCACTGAGAAAATCCTAAATATATTGGTCATAGCAGGCAGCCAAGGTGCAAATTTTTTTGATGATGTAGTAAGCAGCGTAATTTGTGATTTACCTATTAAAATGAAAAAGAAAATTAGAGTGACGCAGCAATGTACGAAGAAAAATGTAAACAAGGTCAAAAGTCTATACAAAAGTGAAAAGATCGATTGTGAATTGAGTGAATTTTTTGATGATATGAAGAATAGACTGGCCAATGCTCACTTGGTAATTAGCAGAGCAGGAGCAACTTCAATAGCAGAGATCACTCTTGCTAGGCGTTCTGCTATATATATTCCTTACCCTTACTCAAAAGATAATCACCAATTTTATAACGCAAAATATATTGAAGACTCGAGAGCAGCTATAATAGTTGAGCAGAATAGTGAAGCAAAAAAAAATCTAACAGAGGTACTATTTGATCTATTAAATAATTCTCAAAAATTGCGTGATATGACCAATAGTACAGAAAAAACAGGGATAAAGAATGGGACTACTGAGTTTGTTAAGGTGATTGTTCACAGGTTTAGTTGATGGCTGCTTGCTTTTTCTTCAAACACGTCCCAAAGATCCTTTTCTAGCGATATATTATACAATTTATTGATATAAACTACTCCCGTGGGTGAAGTTGTGTTAATTTCGAGCAGGAAGTCATCTATAATATCAATACCAACAAATATTAGCCCCCTTTTCTTTAATTCAGGACCAATTTTGTTACATATTTCATTGTCCCTATCGTTCATTTGAGCGGGTTCAAAACTTGCTCCAAGCCGCACATTTGTCCTGATCTCTCCACTGATTTTTGGAATTCGTTTCATTACACCAATTGGTTGGCCATAAAGCAGCAATATTCTTTTATCTTTATCTATGTTTTTACAAAATGATTGTGCAATCACAGGGCATTCGTATTTTGCTATCATGAGATCCACTACTACTTGAATACTATTCTCATCTTGTATTCTTATCACATCGTTTCCTCCATAACTATACAATGGCTTCAGAATAATATCTTGATAGTTGTAGTAGAAATCTCTAATCATTGATATATTTTCAGTAATCAAAGTTGGCGGAATTAGCTCTGGAAATAATGAAGTTATCAATTTTTCAGGACAATTTCTTATTTCTGTTGGATTGTTAATTACCAATGCGCTGGTTTTTTCTAAGATATATGTTGTTGTAATATAACGCATATCAAAGGGTGGATCCTGTCTGATAAATATGATGTCCATTTCATTCAAGTTGATTGCTACATCCTCTTTAGAGATAAAACTAAAATCATCAACGCTGACTTTCTGAGCCAGAGCAATTGGATGGTTTAGCTTTAGTGCTAAATTGTTAGGAGCATAGACAAAAACTTCGTGCTTCCTCCTTTGTGCTTCCTTTATTAGCACGAATGTAGTGTCAGTTTCAAAATTTATATTTTCATCCATCTGAAAGGCAATTTTCATTTATGTTCTCTACCTATTGTCACAACTGTACAAATGTTATAATTTGAAAGCGATTTTTGCCTAATGGCGTAACTTACTGTACCTGTATCGTACATAACTTACAACTTGTTTTACTCCCTTTACTTTTCTTGCAATTGCTATTACAGCTTTTAATTCCGCTTTATTTTGGGCTATACCCATCAAATAAACAACTCTATCAACCGTATTAACGCTATAATTAATTGACTTAATATTTCTTTTTCCCAGAAGTCTTGTTCTTATTTCCGCTGTTATCATGCCATCTACAGTGGTGTCTAGCATGGAAGCCATTTGAATTGGTATTACTCTTATTTCATTTATCACTTCTTTAATTTCTTTTTGCTGCCAAGCTATTTTTTCTGCTGTAAGTTGTTTTTCAGGAGTGTCAACACTTCCAATGAGCAATACTCTTCCTTCACTTACTTTAACCTTTATGGATGAAAATAGCCCATGTTTTAAGAGCCCCTTATTAATTCTGATGACCATAGTCGTATCATCAATGATATTTCCCAAGGATTTGTCCTGCATTGTTATTGCTGTTGCTGTCGCTGTAGCCACCACACCACCTATTATAAGGGTTGTGCAACCACTTTGTGTAATCAAAAAAATTGCGAGTAAGAAGCTTGTTATTAATCTCATTATTGATTTTCATGGTTTAGAGCTTTCATTAAGAAATGTTAATAAGCTTTTTTGATTGTGTAAATACCATAAATTAAGTAAGACTTTAAACCTTGAATATTTTTAATGGAATACCTATAATAGGGTAATGAAAATTTCTTGCGGATATGGCGGAATTGGTAGACGTGCCAGGTTTAGGTCCTGGTGAGCTTGCTCGTGGGGGTTCAAGTCCCTCTATCCGCACTTTAAAGTCATGTAACTTAGGTTTTAAGGGAAAATTTATAATCACTAAATACACTTTTGTTTGTATAAAAACCTGTTCTTAAGGATTGTGTTTAACTTAAATTCTGGTAAAATGACTCTATTAAGATATGAATTAAAATGTTAATAAATGAATTATGATGTCTAATAATATACCTCAAAATACAGTCGAAGTAAGTAGCGTATATACCTACAAAGAGCTTAGTATAGATAAACTAAAGTATGAGTATGAAATCACAGTTGGTAGTGATTATATAAAACAAAAGGTAAATTCCAGGTTGCAAGAGATAGCAGAAAATGCAAAATCACCTGGATTTAGGGCTGGAAAGATGCCCTATGACCTTGTTGTTGCAAATTATAAAAACGAGGCTTTGGAATATGTGATAAATAATACAATTGATTATTGCTCAAGTGATTTGATGAAAAAAATTGAAGTCAAGTCTCACATTTATCCTAAGGTTGATGTTATATCATTACCAGATCTGGGCAAAGAAAATGAGGAGGGCAATTTTGTATACAAGCTATCTTTTGAGTCGATGCCTGAAGTACCAGTGATAGATCTTGACAAAATAAACTTAAAGAAAATTGAAGCAAAGATTGAAGAGGAAGATATAAAAGAATTTATTGATTCTATTAAAACAAAGTTCCCCAATTTCGCCTCTGTTGATGATGCTTCTTATCAAGCGAAAGATGGGGATAAATTGATAATTGATTTTGAAGGGCGGATTAGGAATAAGCTCTTTCAAGGTGGAAGTAGCAAAAATTTTGCCGTTAATTTAGGGTCTGGCACATTTATTAATGGTTTTGAAGATCAATTAACTGGTATGAAAAAGGGAGAAACAAAGAACTTTAAGTTGAAATTTCCTGAAAATTACCAAGCCATTTCCCTTGCAGGACAGGAAGCTGATTTTTCTGTGCGAGTTAATGAGATTCAAATTGCCAAAGATTTTGAAAATGATGATGAAATAGCTAGGAGTATTGGTTTTAAAGATTATTCTTTGCTAATAAGTCATGCAAAAAAAATGATTGGTGATCAGTGCACCGAAATGAGAAATCTCTTAATTAAAAAAGAGCTATTTGATTATTTGGATGCTAATTATAGTTTTGATTTACCCACAGACATAGTAAAACAGGAGCAACAAAGAATGGAAGGAGAATTGGGTGCTCAAAATGATTCTCGTAAAGAAGCTGAAAAACGTGTAAAGCTTGCTATGTTATTTATGAAATTTAGTGCAGAACATAAAATATCATTAACTCAAAATGATGTTTTGAATGTTATTGTAAATCAATATGTCAGTAAGGATGTACCGTTTGACAGAGTACTTAAGCATTTTGAATCAAATAAACAATTTCAAGAATTAGTTAGAGGGCAAGCGCTTGAGTATAAAGTGACAGATTATATAATAGAAAAAGTTAGTAAAGAAGAGCAGATTGTTTCTGTGAAAGAATTAAAGGAATTATTTGATAATATTTAATAGGAAAAGGTATGACTCTTATACCAATTGTAGTTGAACAAACTAGTCGCGGTGAGCGCGCTTATGACATATATTCAAGACTAGTGAAAGAAAGAATAATTTTTGTAACAGGTCCTATTGAAGACAATATGGCCAGTGTAATAGTAGCACAGCTTTTATTTTTAGAATCGGAAAATCCCGATAAAGACATTTGTATGTACATCAACTCACCAGGTGGTGTTGTAACTGCTGGTTTGTCGATCTACGATACAATGCAGTATATAAACCCAGACGTTTCAACTTTATGTATAGGTCAAGCTGCGTCTATGGGTTCTTTATTGCTTGCAGCTGGTACAAAAGGTAAGCGCTACTCTCTACCTCATTCAAGAATTATGATACATCAGCCATCTGGTGGTTATCATGGTCAAGCAACTGATATAGAAATACATGCTAATGAAATTTTGCGGGTTAAGAAAAAACTAAATCAAATTTATGAAAAACATACTGGAAATTCACTGAAGAAAATTGAAGGAATGATGGAAAGAGATAAATTCATGGATCCTGAAGAAGCAAGGAAAATTGGCTTAATTGACAGGGTGATAGCTGAGCGTACAGATATTGAAATTGAAAATATTAAAGTTAAACAAAAGGTGGGTTAATGGATAACAATAATGATTTACACTACTGTTCTTTTTGCAACAAGGCGCAAGATGAAGTAGATAAATTGATTACTAACTCTTCGGATGGTTTAAAGGTGTTTATTTGTAATGAGTGCATAGAATTATCCCATAAAGCAATAAGTCAAAAGAAAGATAGATCTTTTAATTCAGATCGTATATCTGATATGAAGCTATTACTAAAGAAACCTGAGGATATAAAAAACTTTCTCAGCAAGCATGTTGTAGGTCAAGAACACGCGCAACACGTTTTATCTGTAGCTATGTATAACCATTGTCAATCCATGGTACAATTTCATGCTATAAGTGATATTGAAATCGAGAAGTCAAATATAATGCTTATTGGTCCCACTGGTTCTGGTAAGACTTTGCTAGCCAAAACACTTGCTAAAGTTTCAGATGTGCCATTTGCTATGGCTGATGCGACAACTTTAACTGAGGCAGGTTATGTGGGTGATGATGTAGAAAGCGTGTTGTCGCGTTTATTACAAGCTGCAAATTATGACGTTGTAAAAGCACAGCGTGGTATAGTGTTTATAGATGAAATAGACAAGATTACAAGAAAATCTGAAAGCACTTCAATAACCCGTGACGTTTCAGGTGAAGGGGTCCAGCAAGCTCTGCTTAAGATTATGGAGGGTACAGTTGCTTATGTTCCGCCACAAGGAGGGCGAAAACACCCACAACAAGAGTTTATACAAGTGGATACTAGTAACATACTGTTTATTTGTGGAGGAGCTTTTGAAGGCCTCGATAAAATTATTGAAGCGAGAAAAAAGGGAACGTCAGTTGGCTTTGGAGCAGATATAAGTCAGTCTAAAGAGCAAAAGAAAAAGAATGCTTTACATGATGTTCAACCTGAAGATTTAATCAAATTCGGTTTAATACCCGAATTTGTAGGGCGGGTTCCAATAACTGCTGTTTTAGATGAGCTGGATCATGAAGATTTAATACATGTGTTGACAGAGCCAAGGAATGCACTAATAAAACAGTACAAAGCATTGCTTGCGTTTAGCAAAGTAAACCTTGAGTTTTCAGATGAAGCAATATCAGCTATTGCTAAAAAGGCTATAAGCTACAAAACAGGTGCAAGAATGTTACGTGCTATCTTGGAGTCACTTTTGCTTGACATTATGTATACATCTGGAAACGGAGGCTTTGAAGGTAGCACTATAGTAATCACTAAGAAAATGGTAGAATTAGGAAAAGCAACGGTTAATCATAATAACAATGGCAATGTTATAACGGTTAATGATTAATTTGAGGCATATATTATGAACATTGAACGTGCTGTAAGCTCTAGTTTTACTGCATTGCCAGTATTACCTTTAAGAGATGTAGTAATTTTTCCAAATATAATGGTGCCTTTATTCATAGGCAGAGAAAAATCTGTTAATGCACTAGAGTATGCAATAAGTAGTAGTAATCACCAAAATGAGATTTTTCTTGTAGCACAGAAAGATGGCTCTGTTGATAATCCAGAGCCTGAAGATCTTTATGAAGTAGGTGTGTTAGCAAGCATTGTACAACCGTTAATAAAATTACCTGACAATGCAGTAAAAGTTATAATCCGGGGGATAAGAAGGGGAAGAGTTGTAGAATATATTAGCTCTCATACTTTATTACAAGCCAGGGTAGAGTTAGACAATTATTATAAAGAAGATGAAGACAATATTGATTTAGAAGCTTTAAGGCGGTCTGTTGTAGACGCGTTCGATAGCTGGTGTAAGCTAAACAAGAAAAATCAACCCGAGGTTGCCATTAACTCCATTGATCAAATCAAAGAAGTTGATCAACTTGTAGACACGGTAGCTTCACATTTAAATATAAAAGTATCAGATAAACAAAGTATACTTGAGGCTTATGACCCAGAAGAGCGTTTTAAAAAAGCTTTTGCTTTTATTGAGAGAGAAATGAGTATTTTGAACGCACAAAACCGTTTATATAAGACAATTAAATCGCAAGTTGAAAGCACTCAGAAAGTTTACTACCTTAACGAGCAATTGAAAGCTATACAGAAAGAATTAGGCGAATTTGAGAATGGTGATGAAGGGAATATACTCAATGAATTTGAAAAAAAGATAAATGAAACAAAGCTTTCTCAGGAAGCAAGAGAGAAAGCTATAACTGATTTGAAGAGATACAAGAAAATGAATCCCATTTCTCCTGAAGCTACAGTTATATCTAGTTACTTGCATTGGTTACTTGATTTGCCGTGGGGAAAGTACAAAGATGCAAAAATTAACTTAAATGCAGCTAAAAAAATCTTAGATGAAAATCATTATGGCATAGAGAAAGTAAAAGATAGAATAATAGAATTTTTAGCGGTATTAAAAAGAGTAAAAGAGATAAAAGGTCCTATACTTTGCTTAGTTGGACCGCCAGGTGTTGGTAAAACTTCTTTAGCTAAGTCTATGGCAAGAGCAGTAGGAAGAGATTTTGTTCGCATAGCTCTTGGTGGTGTGCGTGATGAGTCTGAGATACGAGGGCATAGGAAAACTTATATTGGCTCAATGCCTGGTAAAATCATTCAACACATGAAAAAAGCTAATTCATGCAACCCGCTTTTTCTGCTTGATGAAATAGATAAGATGGGTTCTGATTCGCGTGGCGATCCTGCATCTGCATTACTTGAGGTTTTAGATACTGAGCACAATAAACACTTTACGGATCATTACTTGGAAGTTGAGTTTGATCTTTCAAGTGTAATGTTTGTAGCTACGGCAAACAGCTTAAATTTACCACATCCTTTGCGTGATAGGATGGAAATTATACAATTGTCCGGGTATACTGAAGATGAAAAAATCAGTATTGCTACACACCACCTTATTCCGAAGTTAAAGAAGGAGCATGGTTTGTATCAGAAGGAATGGGACATAACTAATGAGGCGTTATACGAGTTGATACGTTTATATACACGTGAAAGTGGTGTGCGGAGTATGGAAAGGGAGCTTGCAAAGCTCATGAGAAAGGCAGTTAAAGAAATATTGACTGATAAAAATAAGAAAATATCCGTAGGGGTTGACAATTTACAAGATTATTTAGGGGTACGTAAATATACCTTTGGCATTGCGGAAAATGAGAGTTTAGTAGGAATAGTAACTGGGCTCGCCTATACTGAAACAGGTGGTGATATTTTGATGATAGAATCAGTCCTAATTCCGGGCAAGGGAGAAATAAAATACACAGGAAAGCTTGGAGAGGTTATGCAAGAATCTATAAAAGCTGCGTATAGTTATATTCGATCAAATTGTTTGTTTTTTGGTATAAAGCCCGAAAAATTCCAAAATAATGATATACATTTACATGTACCTGAGGGTGCAGTACCAAAAGATGGCCCTTCTGCTGGCGGCGCGGTATGTACGTCTATTGTTTCTCTTATGACGAATATACCAGTTAACAAAAATGTTGCTATGACAGGCGAAGTGACATTGCGTGGTAGAGTTTTAGCTATTGGGGGCTTAAGAGAAAAATTGCTTGCAGCGCTCAGAGGATCAATCAAAACTGTGATTATACCAAGTGAAAATGAGAAAGATATGCAAGAGATTCCGGCAAGCATCAAAGAGGGGATCAACGTAGTTTTTGCTAAGAATATTGATGAAGTTATGAAAGTTGCTTTAATGCACCCTACTACTCCAATTGATGGTGATGATAATCAAAATAGTGTGCCTTCCTCTATAGAAAGTAAAGATGATACTTTTCCTATGTCGGAAACATTGAAGCATTAGATTAAAAAAATATTATCAATCTCCATTTCTCTTTTATCCGGCAAAAATCCACCAACTTGTGCATCCCATAAGGATATGACTTGCTTTGTTGTTATGTCATTCATATTTTTTACTTATTCTATCTCCCAGTTTAATTCAAGTAGATGATATATTATAATAGTCCTTTTCATGGAAACCTTTTCTGGTAGATTGCTTTCTAGAAAAACATTGGTCAAGGTGCTAACTGTGGTTTATAATAATATAAATTATATCATAGTTGATTTGCATTTATCAGAGCTGAGGTATGTTTTATCTTACAAATTTTTTGCCTATTTTACTGTTCCTATTTCTTTTTGTAGGAAGTGGTATATATTTTACTATTCTTGGCGTGTCAAATGCTTTTTATCAGTTATCTCCACTGGTAGCCATTGTTCCTGCCATAGCTCTGGGTTGGGTTTTATACAAGGGCAATACTGAAGAAAAAATGTATGCCTTTCTAGATGGGGTAAGAGATCGTAATATTATCACTATGTGTATCATTTTCTTACTTGCAGGTGCATTCAGTGAAGTAACTAAAGCAATCGGTAGTGCTAATGCCACAGTTAATTTGGCTCTTTCATTTATACCAACACAATTTTTACTCATAGGATTATTTTTTGTAGCAGCTTTCATCTCCACTGCTATTGGTACATCAATGGGCACCATTGCAACAATTGCTCCTATTGCAGTTGAACTGACACAAGCTGGGATTTCTCCTTCCTTAGGAGTTGCAACCGTTGTAGGAGGAGCAATGTTTGGCGACAATTTATCTATTATCTCTGATACTACAATTGCATCTGTGATGTCTCAAAAGGCTGATATAAAGAAAAAATTAAAACTGAATGCAAAAGTGGCACTAATTGCTTCTATATTCACAATAATTATATTATTTTATAGCTCAAGCAATAGTGCTGCTATTTCAGTTAAGGAGTATTCTTTATTGCTTGTGACTCCTTACATAATACTTATATTGCTTGCAAACTTTGGAATAAATGTATTTACGGCATTGGTTTTAAGCATAACTTTTGCTGGAATCATTGGATTTATAAATAACAACAATCATGGTTTATTGTTTTTAAGCCAAAACATCACTAAGGGGTTTATGAGTATGCATGAAATTATGCTACTGTCATTGATGGTTGGCGGGCTTTCAGGACTGGTAGGTAAAAATTCTAAGGAGTTTGCAGATAAACTTTCATCTTGGGTTATGATACAACGTGGTGGACAAAAAACAGCGCAGTTATTTATTGCAAAAATAGTCAGTATATTTGATATTTTACTTGCAAATAATACCATCGCTATAATTTTTAGCGGTGAAATTGCTAGAGATATTGCTAAGAAATATGAAATACCGCCTCACTATAGTGCAGCATGGCTAGGCATATTTTCTTGTGTATTTCAAGGATTAATACCGTATGGCGCTCAATTGCTTTTGGCTAGCACTATTGCTGGAGTTTCACCTTTGGCAGTCGTGCCACACGTATACTATTGCTATGTTTTAGGTATTATTGCAGTGTTATATATTGTATTGAACAAAATTGAGAAAAAAGATTGTGCTTAATATACAAGACAACGCTCCGCTCTGTAGAAAATGGATGTTCTTGGCAGTATGTGCTCTTGCTTGCTCTGGGTTACTGTCAATAATTGTTATTTTTCTACGATTGCCTTTTATCTCCTCTCTTGTTCCTTCTGCACAATATATTTTTGATAATGCGCTGGTAATACACGTGAACTTGTCAATTTTAGTGTGGATGTGCTCTATAATATCTCTGCTCTTTATCATAAACCTACAAAATACCAATAGTTGGTTTAACTTTTCATGGGTTCTATCAACCCTTTCGATGCTGCTCATGTTTATATCCGCATTCGTTCCAAACACTGAAGTTATCAAAAGTAACTATATTCCCGTATTACAAAACAAATTATTTTTACTTGGACTCAGTTTATTTATTGCCAGCATATTAATAAATGCAGTTCTTGCATATATGTCAAATAAGCAAGCCTCATACCTCTGCATGGGACAAATTGGGCTAGTTATTATACTTGTATCGTCATTTCTTTGCTTTGTTTTAGCATATAATAATATGCCTCCAGGTCTATATCACTCAGATAATAATTTATTTTACGAATATCTCTTTTGGGGAGGCGGACATTTATTGCAGTTTGCTTTTACTCAAGGAATGTTTTTAGTCTATTTAATAATGCTAAGTTCCAATGATATTAGTTTAGCTTCAAACAATAAAATTACTATTTTACCACTATTTATAAACACGATTTTAGCTGTAGGCGCACCGTTTGTATATTTTGTTTATCCAGTTGATAGTGCCAAGTTAATACAGTTTTTTACTTGGCATATGAGGATTGCTGGAGCAGTTTTGCCGTGCTTTTTGATAATATTAGTGTGCTGCAACATCAGAACTTTTATTAATGATAAAAGCAACTATTTATTACATTCATTTTTGTTGTTCACTTATGGAGATGTGCTCGGAGTGTTGACTATTGAAGGAAATGTCACCATTCCCGCTCATTATCACGGTTCTGTAGTTGGGATCACTATAGCTTTTATGAATTTCATTTATTGGCTGTTACCCAAATTAAACTTTAAAGAGGTAAAAAACTCTATCGTAAAATTACAGATTTATGCCTACAGTATAGGGCATTTTCTCCATATCACTGGTCTTGTGTGGCTTGGTGGATATGGTGCCTTAAGAAAAGTTGCAGATCTGCCAAGTATTTCATCAATGTTAGCACGCACGTGCTTCATTATAGGTGGCGCTATATCAGTTGTTGGTGGAATGTTGTTCGTAATAATTGTGCTTTTACATCTGTTAAAAGGCAAAGCGCGTACCAACTGACCCATAGAAACGAAAAAACTTACTTGACAAACTCCGCTAGCGCCCTTATCATGAAACTGAAGCTATTTATTTATCTTCTCTGTACAGATTAAATGACAAAAAAACTCAACGTATTTGGCGTCTCATGTTTAATTTTTTGCACTATGTGCACCTTATGTCTTTATCAAATTTCTAGGTTTTTACCTACACAAGCTGAAATACGCTTATAAAGCATTTAAAACATAAAAAAACGCCAACTTAAAAAATGGATAGTGAATAACTAGCTACCCTAGGGTTTCTTTTGCCTTTTTTTCTGTTTAGTAAATTTCTTAACGTTTGTAATTTAGATTAGTTGCGGCTTAAAAGCAACTAAATCGCGGTTATTAAGCGTTTAGAATAAAAAAACGCCATACTTGAAAGTATAATGTAAGTAATTAGCCAACCACGGGGCTTCTTTTGCCTTTTTTTTCATTTGGTAAATTTTTTAATATTTATACGGAAGGTAGCGCGTGACGCTGGAACCCCAAAAAAAGGAGGCACTGGAACGACAAAGTGGAGTGTCTGCTTCTGTCATCCTATGATAGCTAAAAAGACCTGGTCACGCGCTGGAATGACACCGAAGGGGCTACTGCCCTCTTGGATGGAAACCAGTGTCAGCTACTTAGATGATACCTTTTTTCTACTTAGTTTAGGTTATGCAGAAGTCTAATACAATTATAGAACAAGCTTAAAAATTCTGGTAAAGTAGTTTTATTTACAAAGAAAGAATATGCTACTTGAAATTGAAAAGCGCAGCATAACAAATGCATTGTGGAAGTTGCAAGAAGCAGATCAAAGGCAAATCTTAACTCTTACACAGAGATTTGAGTTACCAGAAATATTAGCAAGAATATTGGTTACTCGTGGTGTTAACATAGAAAATGCAAGCGACTTCTTATATCCACTAATCAGATCGCTATTACCAGATCCCTTTCACCTTCTTGATATGGATAAAGCTGTTTCTCGTATAATACGGGCAATAAAAAATGATGAAAACCTTGCAATATTTGGTGACTATGATGTTGATGGTGCAACGTCGTCAGCATTGATTAACAGGTACCTAAGAGCAATCGATATACACTCTATAATCTACATTCCAGATCGTGTTGATGAGGGCTATGGATTAAACACAGATGCTTTATTACAACTTAAAAAGAATGGAATTGATTTATGTATTTCCGTTGATTGTGGTACGCTTGCATATCAACCAATAGAAGATGCAAAGGCTTTTGGTCTTGATATTATAGTTGTTGACCATCACCTTGGTACGGAAAAATTACCAAGCGCCGTAGCAGTTGTGAATCCAAACCGCCTTGATGAGAGCTCTCCTTATCATAACCTAGCAGCAGTTGGAGTGTCATTTCTGCTAATTGTTGCTCTTAATAAAAGCCTACGTGAGCAAGGATTTTTTACCAACAAAAAAGAACCAGATTTATTTGATCTGTTGGATTTGGTTGCCCTGGGAACTGTCTGTGATGTTATGCAGATCACAGGCCTCAATAGAGCACTTGTCTCACAAGGATTAAAAGTTATGTCAACAAGAAAAAACGTTGGCTTGCGTGTTTTATTTGATGCTTTGGGAATCCTTGAAAAACCAAGTGTTTCTCGATTAGGGTTTAGTATTGGGCCATGCATAAATGCTGGAGGAAGAATTGGAGAAGCATCGCTTGGTGCAAGGTTGCTTTCCACCGATGATGATGAAGAGGCACATTCAATCGCGCTAAAATTAATAGATTTGAATAATGCAAGAAAAGTGTTAGAAAATGAGGCTCTCTTGGAAGCTACAGCACAAGCGGAAAAGTCTGCCCAATCAGGTGCGAATTTTATAATGATAAGTGGCAATTGGCACCAGGGAATAATTGGTATAATTGCATCAAGGCTAAAGGAGCAGTTTCACTTGCCAACAGTAGTGATATCTTTAAATAATGGAATAGGAAAAGCAAGCTGTAGATCAATTTTGGGAGTTGATATCGGTGCTGCAGTCCTTTCCGCAAAGTTTATAAATTTGATTATTGAAGGTGGTGGCCATAGTATGGCGGCAGGATTTTCAATTAAAGAAGACAAAATAAATGATTTGCATGATTTTTTTACTGAAAGATTTTCAAACTCTATAAATGAGAAAACTTTAAAAGCTGATAGTATAGTAACTGCTAAAGCAATAAATTTGTCTTTATGGAATCAATTGCAACGCTTGGGACCATTTGGAGTTGGAAATCCTGAACCAAGGTTTATTATCCAAGGAGCAAAGATAAGAAAGCCTGAAGTTATAGGAGTTGACCATATAAAATGTTTTATTGCTGATGATAATGTTATGGTAAGAGCTATTGCATTTCGTTCTGCAAATACTCATCTTGGCTCTGCTATCATGCAGGGTAATGTTAAAGCTATTTTGGGTAAAATCTCTATGAATTACTGGAATGGCAATGAATTTGTACAATTTTTAATAGAAGATGTATTGACCATTAGTTGAGTATATCTGTTCAGCAGAGTGACAAAATAGGTAGACAAGATAAACCAAAAAATCAAGAAGAAGTGAGTGTGCACTTGTCCGTAAAGTCTTTCCATTTCTCCCATTTCTTCGATTATTCTCTTCACTTTCAGCTAATAAGTGATTTTCTATTTCACCTTCCAAACTTGCCTCCAGCAGCTTTTTTATAAGTGGTGTAAATGCTCCATCCCTTCCTGTTAATGGTCTGCCTTCCCTTATTGATGACAGTATATTTGCTTCCAGTTCTTTGTAATCTACCAAACCGGTAGTTCTGTTTACTACTTTCTGACTCATTGTCAAACCTCCATTTTTTTATATCAATTTATTACTTTTTTTTCGGTTTGACACACTTTTTTGAACATTCCCGGAAATGCAGAAAAAAAATGTTCAACATTATATCAGGAGTCCTTGTCGTTTTAATCTGCACAGATTGCGAAGTTAAATGAAATAGCTTCACTGTTATGATAAGGGTGCTGGCGAAGGGTGTCAAGCAAGTTTTTCGTTTCTATATGTGCTACCTTAAGACTTCAACGTCTTAACGCACTTGACCCCACCAGCATATAAATTTGCATGGCTCTTTCCAGTATTAAGCAATGCAAATCCAATGTTGTCTACACTAGAGCGCAGTTCCCCTATTTCCTCATTATTTTCATTTGTAACTTTAGTGCCAATATCTGGAAGTGCGTTATCTCCCTCAACAAGGTAAAGTTTTCTTCTGAATATTTCTTGTCTGCTCATTCGATTTACGACTTCCTGACCTATATAACACCCCTTATTAAAGCTTATACCGTTTACTTTATCGATTAAAAATTGCAGCGGAAATGATGAATTCTGCACCATATCTTTCGCTCCATCTGGAACGAGATTTTGAATTCTGACTTTTTCATACTGAGTAAAATCCCCAACCGGCTCTTTTATTTCATCTTTATGTATGATCCTCATTCCTAGCAGCTTGTGCCTTGGATCTTGAAAAATAACTTGTGACTTACTACTACACTCCGCCAACTTAGTATTAAACAAAACCCCAACCTTATATAGTGCACTAACGTCTTTAATCTTTACCCTCAAATAAGTTTTAAGTAAATCTAGTTTCTCGATTATTTGCTGCAAGTGTATGTTTTCGCACTCCAAGAAGGTGTATTTACCATATTCAATAAGAAAAAAATCATATAGATATTTCCCTTGAGGGCTAAGCAATAAAGAGTAAATGGCTTTTTGGCTATCCAACTTATTAATATCATTGGTTATAATACCCTGCAGAAAATCTCTAGTGTCAGGCCCATATAGCACTATCACACCACGACTTAAAAATGGTATATAACTCATGAAATCTCTATAAATAAATCTAAATTTTATTATATAACATTAGGCTCTTTTAGAAACTGCTTTTGGCGTGCATATTTTATAATGGCGTGCATATTTTACAAGCTCCAGCCCTTGAAATCTAACTTACGAGTATATATATATAAACTTATAAGTTAATTTGTTGATGAGGAAAAACAAATGTCAAGTATAAGTTTAAATGTATTAGATGATAGCGTGCTGATCAAGCCTATTAGCGAAGAAAAGCAAGGTGGAATTGTGCTTCCATCAAGTGCTGAAAAGAAACCTACTAAAGGTGAAGTTATAGCAATTGGTGAAGGTTCACGCAATTCAAGTGGCGAACGCGTAACTTTAACTGTGAAAGCTGGTGATAAAGTGTTCTATCGCCAATGGGCTGGTACAGAAATAGAACATAATAATGAGAAGCTTATCGTGATGAAGGAATCCGATATACTTGCTGTCATTAAGTAGCAGTCTTTATTTTACTAAACTGAAACAAAGCGCAACATAGCGCATTGTAAATGGTTTTATTATAGTTTTCTAAATTTTTTATTAACAAGAGGTGATAAAAATGACTAATGTAGTAGTATCAGGTGAGCAGTTGCAAGAAGCCTTTCGTGAAGTCGCAGCAATAGTGGATTCAACGGTAGCAATAACTGCGGGACCTAGAGGAAAAACAGTAGGGATTAATAAGCCCTATGGAGCACCAGAAATTACAAAAGATGGTTATAAGGTGATGAAGGGTATCAAGCCTGAAAAACCATTAAACGCTGTAATAGCAAGCATCTTTGCACAAAGTTGTTCTCAATGTAACGATAAAGTTGGTGATGGTACAACAACGTGCTCAATACTAACTAGCAACATGATAATGGAAGCTTCAAAATCAATTGCTGCTGGAAACGATCGTGTTGGTATTAAAAACGGAATACAGAAGGCAAAAGATGTAATATTAAAGGAAATTGCGTCAATGTCTCGTACAATTTCTCTAGAGAAAATAGACGAAGTGGCACAAGTTGCAATAATCTCTGCAAATGGTGATAAGGATATAGGTAATAGTATCGCTGATTCCGTGAAAAAAGTTGGAAAAGAGGGTGTAATAACTGTTGAAGAGAGTAAAGGTTCAAAAGAGTTAGAAGTTGAGCTGACTACTGGCATGCAATTTGATCGCGGTTATCTCTCTCCGTATTTTATTACAAATAATGAAAAAATGATCGTGGAGCTTGATAATCCTTATCTATTAATTACAGAGAAAAAATTAAATATTATTCAACCTTTACTTCCTATTCTTGAAGCTATTGTTAAATCTGGTAAACCTTTGGTTATTATTGCAGAGGATATCGAAGGTGAAGCATTAAGCACTTTAGTTATCAATAAATTGCGTGGTGGTTTAAAAGTTGCTGCAGTAAAAGCTCCAGGTTTTGGTGACAGAAGAAAGGAGATGCTCGAAGACATAGCAACTTTAACTGGTGCTAAGTACGTCATAAAAGATGAACTTGGAATCAAGATGGAAGATCTCACGCTTGATGATCTTGGTACGGCTAAAAATGTTAAAATTACTAAAGATAATACCACAGTTGTCAGCGAAAATAGCGATTCTGACAGTGTGAAAGCTAGAATCGAGCAGATTAAATCTCAAATTGAAACTTCAACTTCTGATTATGATAAAGAAAAGCTAAGAGAACGTTTAGCGAAATTATCAGGTGGCGTTGCTGTGCTCAAAGTTGGTGGAGCAACTGAAGTGGAAGTTAAAGAACGTAGAGATAGAGTCGAAGATGCGCTGCATGCAACAAGAGCTGCAATTGAAGAAGGTATAGTTCCAGGTGGTGGGGTTGCGCTTCTTTATGCTTCATCTGTTCTCGACAAATTAAAAGGTGCAAGTGACGAGGAACAAATAGGCATAAACATTATCAAGAAAGTTCTCAGTGCTCCAATTAGAAGGTTAGTCAAAAATGCTGGTCTTGAATCTGCTGTTATAATTGACTATTTGATTAAGCAGAATGATAAAGAGCTTATATACAACGTTGAGGCTATGAATTATGCTAATGCGTTTACAGCTGGTGTGATTGATCCAGCAAAAGTGGTGCGTATTGCTTTTGAAACAGCGGTATCTGTTGCGAGTGTGCTGATAACTACTGAATCTATGATAGTTGATGTACCAAGCAAAGAAAATGCTTCATCTCCTATGGGTGCAGGAGAAATGAGTGGCATGGGTGGATTCTAAGTAGAATGAAACCGTGGAGCAATTGCTCCACGGTAGTTCCAAAAAATCTCACATTTTACTATTCGTTAAAGGTAATACGTTTGGTGCAGAAATGCACTACTGTTTGCATCCGTTTCACTCCTTTATATTGTGGTTGTCTAATAACAAAAGGCAGCATAAGAAAACTATAACCCCTAGTATATTTATACTATAGCTGACCCAAGCAACACGTCATACCGCGATTCATTCCACAACTGTACGAACATTACAATATGGCACATAGTAAACGATGTCATGAAAGTAGCTGACACTGGAATGACACCCTTTTGGATGGAAACCAGTGTCACGCACTGGCATGACACCCATTTGTTCCTATAGTTGTCTTTTCTCGTCTACCTTATTTTGCCACTCTGCTGAACAGATACAATTTACAACCACCCCCCTACCCTTTTTAGTTGTTCAGCAAATATAGAGAGGTTAAAGGGAGTGGTATTACTTAAACAACTAAATAAAAAATCAGGTAGATCATTCTGAAATTCTTGCATTTTTGTCCATAATTTTGTTAAATAACTTCCCTTTTGGTCATATCGAACCAAATTTCTTTTTCACACCACCTTTTAAGCCACTTTCGTTAGTTTTTGTCATAATGCGATCAAACACTCCCAATAACCTCTTTAATAGGTTTGGAGTTAGCGAAGAGATAAGATCAACAGATACGTTATTGTTTTTGTCATCACCACTTGCTTTATAGTCTATTGAAACGATTCCCCTACTTTTCCCACCAGTAAGAAGTTTTCCAATTATAGGAATTTTTAACAAAGATTTATTAATTGAATATGCTGGTATTACTTGTCCTGCAACCTGGAATTTATAATTTCTAATATCGAGCTTACCACCAGTGCTAATACCTAACTCCGCCCCTTCAAGCCAAGATTCTTCAATTTCAATAGTGCCATCTTTGTATGAAAAAGGTGCATTACATTTGTAAAAGTATACACCTTCATTTTTTATGGCATTTACAATGCCAGGCAATGAAGACATCGACAATAAAGTAGTAAGTAGTGGAGCATCTTTGATGTAGAAATTGCTAATGGATAACGTACCATAATGTTCTCCACTTTCTCTCTGAGGAGAGAGATAAAAAGACAATTTGCCGTTTTTAATTGATTTACTAATGCCTAAGGAACGCAAAAGCATACCTGAATTATCCGCATATATTTCGAGCCCTATTCCACTGTATTCTGCTAGTATGTTGCTGCTATCTTCCAGAAACTGCCCTGTAAATTGACTTCCATTGCAATTACCTTTAGTACAGGTTACATTCAGCTTAGCATTTTTGATAACGATGCCTTCTTTCATAATTACATTGTCAACATTCATACTAATCTCTATATCTTTATTTAATCCATTACTGTTTTTGCCAAGCAAGCCTAAAATATCACTTAAGTTAATTTCCTCACCATAAATAGTTATGGCATTTTTCTCCTTACCTGATTCAATTTCTATACTAAAATCATTATCAGGCAATTTAAAGCTACTAGAATTTAAATATAAATTTCCATTTTCTACTCTTCCGCTGAATTTTATATCTAGGTCATTTCCTACAATGTCTAATTTATCTACTAACAATTCACCTGCTCCTTTTAACCTTGTAGAAAACAAAATTTTATTGTGATCTTCAAAGCGATTTTTCCACCCTAAGTAGCTTGAATGTGATTCAAATTCTGATAAATCTATATCACCATTAACATACCCCGTCTTATCTTGATTTATCACTGACTCTAAATTTGCACTGACATAGCCACTATCAAAATTAAATATTTGAGCAGGTAAATCTCCGGTCAAATTCCAGGCGAAACTTTCATTCCTATTGCTACTTTTCAGGTCAAATAATAGCTGTGTGTTATTCACCATACCACTACCATTTAAATCTATAAAGTCACTGCCAAAACTAAGCTTAACATCATATTTACCAAGACTTGCATTATAGACGGCCAAATTGTCAATTTCGGAATGAAAATTGGCCGAAAAATCTACTTTTTTGTCATCAGCATTTAGATTAAAAATGCGAAAATTAAATACGGATTTTGCCATTCCACTTACTTTATCCCTTTCAACCTTCACCACATCATCCAGCTTAAATTTTATAGGCTCATATAAACCATAAGCATCACTTACAGCTTGGCCATTAATGGTTAGAACTGAATTTTCCTTATTGAGAGATTTCATTGCAATATCACCACCATTAACAGTGAAATTCTGAAACTTAGCGCTATTTACAGTAATTTCAAGATCGTTATTCTTGATGATCAAATCACCCTTTAATTCCTTTACTTGCTCAAAATCTTCATCAAATTTTACGCTACCGTTTTCTATATCAGCAACAATTACAATGTCTGACAGATCGTCATCAACCAAATTGTTAATTTTGCCATTGAAACTTACAATGGTATTTAAAACATCCCCTTCGATATTATCACAATACCAGCTTTTAAATTTACTATTTACTACACTATCTGGTATATAAGTACATAAATCCTTTGCAGCAAACTTACTAATATTAATTCTAAGCAAAGCATGACTTGTACTAAAGTTCATTTTGCCTATTAAAGAGAGATACGTGTCATTTAACTTAAAATGGAAGTTTTTTACACTAATAATTCCATTACTATATGTTAAATTTATATTTACATTAGTTAAGGCCAAATTTTTGTTCAAATAATTTTCTGTATTTAATACGTATATATTTCCATCTACAATTTCATCCTTTTTATTAATTTTCACTGAGAAGCTTCCTTCGAATCCTATATTTTTGTCCAAATTGTAGCTTTTAACTAATGTAGAAAACTTGCTCAATAGTCCCAATTTTAGATCATAAAATGTCCCGTACACATTTAGCAAATTGTTGCGATTTTTTATCGTAATTGATAAATCATCCAAAAATCCCTTTCCATCTTTTGTATTCACATGAATATCTAAAACATTAAAATCTTCCCCCTTCCCTATATATAATTTATCAATAAAAAATTCATCTTCTGTGCTTTTATCAATAGCGATGTTAGTAAATTCAATTTTTGAATCCGCATTTAAGTCAAAAAAAAATTCCCTTATTGTTTTTAATAGATTTTTTGCACTGCTTTCTGTCATCTTGAAATTCTTCCCTGTCATCCCAGTATCTTTTTTTCCTGTCATCCCAGTGCTTGACACTGGGATCCAGGTTTCTTTTTTTCTAGATTCCAGCGTCACGCGCTGGAATGACACCGAAGGAAGGCGGTTATTACTTAAATAATGATTATCCAAAAGGTCTAATGAGTTTTGCGGATTAACATTAGTTTCTTCTCTCTTGATATATACATGCACATTATCAGCTGAAACCTGAGAGAGATTTGTGCTAGCTTTAAATAAGGAACTTAACTTAAAATGTACAAAAAGCTCAGGAACTTTTATAGTAAAATTAGGATTTGCTATTGCCAAATCTGTAATGACTAAATACGGATCTTTACTACCTTTCTGCCAAACAACTGAGGTATTCTCCATATTAACGCTTGAGCCAACAAATATCTTTGATATTTTATGTTTAACATAAAAATTAATATAATTAATATTGATTTCTAAAGGACTCTCACCCTTAAAAAAGACAAATAAGCAGAATACAAACAATAGAACTATGGAAAGTGATATAGTGATTTTTTTAAGCATCGATTATTGCTTTTCTTGCTAAACTATCAGCCTCCTCATTATACTTATCGCCACTGTGTGCTTTAACCCACTTCCAATCAATTTCGTGTTGTGAAGCAACGTTGTCTAGCTCTTTCCACAATTCCATATTTTTTACTGATTTTTTATTACTTGTTTTCCAGCCATTCATTTTCCACTTATTTATCCATTCTGTTATGCCATGCTTAACATAAAGACTATCCGTATATAAATTAATATTACAAGAAAATTTCAATACTTTCAGCCCATTGATCACCGCTGTTAACTCCATTTTATTGTTTGTGGTATTTTCTTCTCTACCATAAATGTCTTTTCTGTAATCTTGAAATAATATGATAGCTGCCCATCCTCCCGCTCCAGGATTACCAGAACACGCCCCATCCGTATATATTGTCACTTCTTTTTTACTCATCTTTGTTTATATCGGTTAACAAAGTATATAGTTGCTTCTATGAAAGCACAATTTCTAAAGGTAGTTTAAGCTGCACCTTTAAATTTTATTATAGAAACAAAAAAAAGTGTGACAACGAGCATTACCAAAAGGAAAAGGAAAAAATAGTTTTTATGTTTCTGCCGTTCTTTCATAACTAAAATAAATCAATAGAACAAAAAATAATACTGGCGAATAGGGAAAATAGATAAGAAATTGAATAAGAAAACATTTTTTTCTGTGAGCTGTGGTTCTTGAATCTGAGAATTGATATAGCGTACCAAATAAAAACGCACCCTTCAAAGGTTGCCATGCTTAGATAAAGTAAAGCCTTTTTCAAAAATAGAGCTGGAAGCAAGCTAGTTAGCACCAGCAACACACTATAAATTAATATATATTTTCTTGTTTTCTTCGGACCATAAACAATATTGAACATTGGAATCGATGCCTTTACATAGTCTTCAGACTTATTTAAAGATAGGGCCCAAAAGTGTGGTGGAGTCCACATAAAAATTACTAAAAATAAAATGAAACTTTCCCAACTGACAGAATTAGTCACAGCTGCCCAGCCAATCATTGGAGGGAAAGCACCTGCTGCACCACCGATAACGATATTCTGCGGAGTGCGTCTTTTGAGCCAGATCGTATATACAAAAACGTAAAACAATATGCTGATTGCAAGTAAAGCAGCAGAAATATAGTTTACTGCTATTGCCATGATAAATACTGACAATATTCCAAGAGTTATACCAAATTCAAGCGCGCTTTCTGCAGAAACTCTACCTGAAGGTATAGGGCGGTTTTTTGTCCTTTCCATGAGCAGATCTATGTCTTTGTCATACCACATATTTATAGCACCTGCAGATCCTGAGCCAAGAGCAACACATATAAGAGATATTAGTGCTAGAAAAGGGTGCATACTACCTGGTGCAGTAACCATACCAGCAACTGCAGTAAATACCACAAGATACATTATCCTTGGCTTCAGCAAACGCCAAAAATCCAGTATTGTTGATTCAACATTTAGCAAAACACTTGTGTACATTCTATTTTACCACTGGTGGCTTTTCGAAAGTATGAAAAGGCGGTGGTGAAGATACCGTCCATTCCAAGGTGTCACCTTCCCAAGGATTATCTCCAGCTTTCTTGCCCCATTTAAAGAGATGTATAACTATAAACACAAAAAACATAACTGAAACAAAGGACATATACGAACCAATTGAGGATATATAATTCCAAGGGATAAACGCATCAGGATAATCAGGTATACGCCTTGGCATACCAGCTAATCCTAAGAAATGTTGAGGTAAAAAAGTGATATTGGTGCTAATAAAAGTAAGCCAAAAGTGGATTTGACCTAAGCGCTCATTATATTGTTTACCCGACATTTTACCAATCCAATAATAAAAGCCAGCAAAAGCTCCAAATAATGCAGCAAGTGACATGACATAATGGAAGTGAGCAACAACATAATAGGTGTCGTGCAGGAGCTTATCTATTCCACCATGAGAAAGAATTATTCCCGTTATGCCACCGCCAACAAACATAAAAATAAAACCTAGTGCAAATAGCATAGGGGTCTTAAACTCAATTGCTCCGCCCCACATAGTTGCAATCCAACTAAAGACTTTTACACCAGTTATAACACCGATAAAAATTGTGGTAGTGCTAAAAAATGCAGCAGCGTCAGCACTAAGCCCAACAGTGAACATATGATGAGCCCAAACCATAAAGCCAAATACTGCTATACCTATCATTGCATAAACCATCCCTATGTAACCAAATACAGGTCTGTGAGAAAAAGTTGATACAACCTGACTTATGATGCCAAATGCAGGAAAAATAATTACGTAAACTTCTGGATGACCAAAAAACCAAAATAGATGTTGAAATAACACAGGATCGCCACCACCGGCAGGATCAAAAAAGGAAGTGCCAATATTGCGATCAGTAAGAAGCATAGTTATAGCACCGGCAAGCACTGGTAAAGCAACAATCAACATAAATGCTGTTAGCAAGACAGACCAAACAAACAGTGGCATCTTAGTTAATGACATGCCTTTTGCGCGCATGTTAAATATAGTAACTATAAAGTTGATCGCCCCAACAATTGACGACATACCAGCAACATGAAGTGCAAGTATAGCAAGGTCAACTCCTGCACTTGGATGGGACATTACCTGTGATAAAGGTGGATATAAAGTCCAACCTGTACCTGGACCTTCACCAATAAACACTGAGAGAATGAGCAAAATAAAAGATGACACTAATAACCAAAAACTTAAATTATTCATACGAGGAAATGCCATATCTGGTGCGCCAATCATGAGAGGTACAAACCAATTACCAAATCCTCCCATTAAGGCTGGCATTATCATAAAAAACACCATTATCAACGCATGCCCTGTAACCATTACGTTATATAATTGATAATTATTGTTAAGTATATTAATGTGCATTAGCTGAGTGCGAATAATCACCGATAATAATCCACCAATAATTCCAGCTAATATGGAAAAAATAATGTACAGTGTCCCTATGTCTTTATGATTAGTGGAAAACAACCAACGCTTTATGCCCTTTGGTACGTCACTCATATCTATACTCCAAATTTAACTCACTAATTTTCTATTTTCAATCCACTTATTAAAATCTTCTTTGCTTACTGCTTCAACAACAATTGGCATAAATCCATGGCCTTGACCACACAATTCGTAGCACTGCCCGTAATAAACACCAGGCTTTTTGATATTAAACCACGCCTCATTCAGCCTACCTGGTATCGCATCAATTTTTACACCAAAAGCCGGTACTCCCCAGCTGTGTATCACATCTCCTGCTGTAACTTGTAAACGAACGTTAGCATTAACGGGTAAAATGATGTTGTTATCAACAGAGAATAGCTTTAAATCTCCTTCGATAAAGTCTTCTTTTCCCTTAATATAACTATCAAATGACACACCTTGATATTCTGGATATTGGTAGCTCCAATACCATTGATGGCCAATAACTTTTAGTGTTATGTCAGCTTTCGGTATTTCTTCCTGTAGCTTCAGTAATTTAGCGTTTTCAAAGGCTAATATTCCAACAATGATAGTTGGTATAACAAACCAAATAATTTCTAAAGGAACACTATGGGTAGTTTTACTTATGTTTGTTACTTTGCTTTTACGAAAGCGAAACGCTATATAAGCAAGCAGCGCCCACACAAAAAGCATTATTGTAACCATCACAAGCATCACAAACGAATGTGACCTAACTACAGCCTCCATTACTTCAGTTGCAGGAGCAGGAAATCCAAATTGCCAGGAAGTAGGAGCAGAGGCAACAGATATATTTGAGTAAAATATTATCAATAGTGCAAATAACTTCACCATATCTTTTGTTTGCTATAAAACTAAATGATATACTGTATAATAGTATATATAAACTTACTATGCAAATAGAGATTAGTGATGGTTAATAATTTTTTAGCATTCAACAAGTATAATAGTACAATACTAATTTGAGGAAAAAAGCATTTACATAAATCTATTGTAAGTAAAAATATTATAATATTTTAAATTAAGTATTTACTTTAAGTAAATTCTATAATAAGTTTAATAGTGTCTGTTACTGCTAATAACCCTCTAGCCTCACACCTAAAAGCAGTAACAGACACTATTAAACTTTATGATAAGTTTATGATTTGCAAGATCAAAATCTTGCAAGTGTCTTTATTTCATTATACATTGCAGTTTGTTAATTAACTTTTAATGCCTATGGTGGCATTTACAGCTTGGACCAAAGGTTTATGTATTATAGAAAATAATTATAAAAAAAACACACTATTTGTATACCATACAAACTTTTTTTATTCTGCATAGCTGAGTTACTAGATTCTGTAAACGAAATCTTTAGAGAAGCCAAATGGGCAAAGTTTCATGAAGGTCTTTGGCATCTCTTAGCATAGATCCCTTACTTAACCATCATACCGCGATTCATTCGCAGTATCTCAAAGCATAGATCCCGCTAACACGTAGCGGGATGACGATTGTCAGGCTAGCTGTCATCCCAGTGTCAAGCACTGGGATGACAAGGTATAAACCTTATCGTCATGCCGCCACAAACCGTCATACCGCGATTCATTCGCGGTATCTCTAGATCCCGCTAACACGTAGCGGGATGACGATTGTCGTTTAGCCATAAACATTAAGAAATTTACCAAATAAAAAAAAGGCAAAAGAAGCCCTGGGGTTATTATCCGCTTTAAAATATTGGCGTTTTTTATGTTTTAAACGCTTGACAAGCGAAATTCAGCTGCTTTTAATTGCAACTAACCTACGCTGCAAATGTTTAAGAAATTTACTAAGCAGAAAAAAAGACAAAGAATCCCCGAGTTAGCTAGTCTTTTACTATCTCTGTCGAGTATTGGCATTTTTTGATGTCTTGTAACGCTTTATAAGCGCGTTTCGGCTTATATAGGTAAAAACCCAGAAATTTTTAAAGACATGCGATGCACGTAGTGCGAAAAATTAAACATGAGACGCCAAATACCCTAAGTTTGACTCGCGACATAATGTTGAACATTTTTTTTTGCATTTCCAGAGCAAGTTCTTGAAACCTAAACATTATATGTACATCATCATGATCAATTCTAATGCATCTAACTAATGCTATGATGACCTTACCCAGAAAAAGTGGAGAGAAAGTTTGGAATGTTTTTTACAAAAAGAATGATGCATCAAATTGTTCTGGAATGCAATAGTTAATAGTGACGTTGTTTGTTATAAAAAATTTCTATATATTCAAATATAGCAGTTTTGATATGCTGTTTAGAGTGCCGAGAGGTGTCTATTGGTAACTCCCTTTTTAGAGAACTGAAGAAGCTTTCCACAACAGAATTGTCGTAACAACAACCTTTATGACTCATCTATGTTTTTTATGGATAAGAGATATTGATAACCTTGCGAAGTATATTGTGAACCTTGATCACTATGTAATAGTAGATTTTTGGCAGGTTTACGCTTGTTAACGGCCATTAATAAAGAGTTCATAACCAATTGTTTATTTATTGCACTACTCATTAACTACCATACGTGAGAATTATTGCTGCCAAATATAGCCATCCCTCCTTGGTTTTGATGTAAGTAATCCCATACTTTATTTGGTTGATCAACAATAAAGTTTTGATCTAGTATATTGGGAGCTACAGCTCTATTATCTGTTTGTTGTTTTTTAATTTTAAACTTTCTTTTCAGTATAGCCCTGATGTCATTTTTCTGCATAATACTTTGCACTGTTTTTAAGTTGCAACTTTTACCCAAAGCCTTTAATTCAGCATGAATTTTAGGAGCTCCATATCTACATTTAGAAGCTTGATATATTTTTTGAATATCTGCTAATAACTCTTTATTTGCTGATTCTCTACTGCTTATTTTCCTTGTAGTCCACTTATAGTAGCCACTAGCAGAAAACCCTACATAATTCCTGCACTTTATAGTGTTTACTATGCTCTTTTATGAAAAAATATTTTACTCTTTTTGACTGGCCAGGGCTTTTTTTAAAATGTCTCTTTCTCTTGTTACTTTTGCTAACTCTTTCTGTAAATCAAATCTCTCTTTGTCATAAGGTGCTACATCTGGAAATGCATTTGCCGCTGACTTTTTTCGTTATATTTCTTCATCCATTTTCCTAATACACTATCCCTTATTCCTAGATCTCTTGCTACTTTTGCAACTGGTTGACCTACCTTTCTTTGTTCATTTGCCAGCTTAACAGCTTCCAATTTGAATTCTGCCGTATATTCTCTTGCCATTTCTAATCCTCCAAAATTTTATTTTACCCAAAAAAACTCTTTTCTTTCTCTCCACTTTTTCTGGGTAAGGTCACTATTTCTTTTTTACGATCTTTACTTTTATTCTTATTGTTCATATAATATACCCTTCACTAATAATAAATTATTTTTAAATGTTTACTGTTATTTTCTTAGCAGTATTGGCATAAAGCCATAGCTTTTGGGTGAAGTCAAATCAAATTTTCAATTTTTTTTTGTTTATTTTTTTATGAAAAGGTAGAAGATATTAATAGCTGCTAATTTCTTTAAACGATGTTGTCGTAGATTCGTATTTTTATACACCAAAAAGGGTATCTTTGATGTCTCCTACAGCTCCAAACTCATAGTATCCATTTGCCGGCCTTCTAAGGCATGTTACAGAGGTGATTGTAAAAAGATATACAAAAGACGTCTAAAGTAGAGAATGCTATTCTAAGCCCACCTCTGAAGGTCGTTTTTTTCATCAACACTCTTGAATCTTACCTAAAAATAAAAACGTTGAATATTTCTTCAGAATTGTGTATAATTATTAATGCTTTTTAGGTTGATTTCTTATGACTTTTTCTAAGTTTCTTGATCCCAAAAATGATGTATCATTTAAGCGTATCTTCGGTACTGAAAAAAATAAAGATATCCTTATTCACTTTCTCAATGATATTCTTGGCTTTACTGGTAAAAATGAAATAAAGGATATAGAGTTTTTAAGTACTATTCAAGACCCTGATATCGCCGCTAAAAAGCAAAGTATTGTTGATGTTCTCTGTAGAGATTCTACAGGTGCTCAATACATTTGCGAGATGGTGCGACCTGAAAGTCTTCGGTCATATTGTTTAAAAGGAGAGGAATTCCTTCAGAAAGAAACTGAAAGAATCCTAAAACTTATTAAACCAGATGTTTTGCCATCTGAGTCTACGCATCAGTGCGAATTGGGTAACCAGTTGGTGCCGAGCGACGCGGACAATGAACCTCCTCTTGATAAAGAAGATGCTCAATCGTGAGAGAAAGCATAAACTACAAGCATCATGTGGTTGGAGGGCTAGGCTTAGTGGTATGGTGAACGTAAGTGAAGCTTCATAAGTATCGTAACGATTAAAGAGCTAAAGATGCTGATAAGCTCCGACCAAAAGGTAATGTGACATTTTTCATTTCTGGATGTACGCAAATCACCGGTATAGAGAAGCCACCTAACCCACTGTTGTATGATAGAAGGAACAGGGTAAGCCTGTATTTTCGCCTATATGGCAGGCAATCCGCAAGGAATGCTGATGGATGTGCAGGTAAAGGATAATGGAGAAAGCGAATGCCATTTTGTAACGAAATGGATAGAATTTGTAACATTAATTCGCGTGAAAACGAGCAGACCTCCATTTGGTCCCTCATGACAAGAAACTTTGTTAACCACTTAAGGTAGGAAAGCAGATGATTACAAGTACAACTGTAAGTGCACCTACCAATAACTCCGAAGCATGACCCTGGAAGAAATGCCAAAAAGTTGTTATGAGGCTACAGAGGCGTATTGTTAAGGCTGTCCAACAAGGCAGATGGGGTAAGGTGAAAACTTTACAACATCTTCTCACACGCTCTTTTAGCGGCAAAGCTTTGGCGGTTAAGAGAGTAACTGAAAACCAAGACAGCAGGTGTAGATCGTCAAATATGGTCAACTTGCAACACAAAATTTCAAGGAATAAAGCTATTAAAACAAAGAGGATACAAACCTTCTCCGCTAAAACGGATATACATCAGTAAGTCTAATGGCAAAAGAAGACCTCTTGGAATCCCTACGATAAAAGATAGAGCCATGCAAGCATTATACTTGTTTGCTTTGGAACCGATAGCTGAAACGATCAGTGATCGTCACTCTTATGGCTTTAGACCAAAAAGATCCTGCGCAGACGCTACTGTGGCTTGTCACTTGTTACTGGCAAGCCGTAACCAACTACAATGGATACTCGAAGGTGATATTAAAGGGTGTTTTGATAACATTAACCATGAATGGCTCATGAAGCATATTCCTATGGAGAAGAAAATTCTTCATAGCTGGTTAAAAGCTGGCTTCCTAGAATCAAAAACTCTGTATTCCACAACTGCAGGTACCCCACAAGGTAGTATCATCTCTCCAATACTAGCAAATCTAGCCCTAAATGGACTTGAAAAATCATTGGAAAGTCAATTTGGTAAACTTGGCAGTAAAAGAAGAAGCAAAATCAGAAGTGGAGTAAATGTAATCAGGTACGCAGATGACTTTATCATTTCAGGAATCACACGTGAAGTACTGGAAAATGAAGTAAAACCTCTAGTATCGTCCTTTCTTCAGGAGAGAGGTCTTATCCTTTCCGAAGAGAAAACAAAAATTATATCTATTACAACAGGGTTTGACTTTCTTGGTTGTAATGTACGCAGGTATAATAAGAAGTTAATTATAAAACCTTCAAAAGAAAGTATTAAGAAACTTCTTAATAAAGCACGTACATTGATAAAGGCAAACATAGCGAACACTCAGGCCGTACTAATCAAGTTGCTCAATTCCCTATTAAGGGGATGGGGAAATTACTACAGCCATGTGTGTGCGAAAAGAGCTTTTAACAAAATAGACCATGAAATTATGTGTGCTCTATGGAAATGGGCAAAGAAAAGACATCCTCGTAAAGGATTACGTTGGATAAAGAATCGTTACTTCAAGGTAATGAAACAACGTCAATGGGTCTTTGCTGCACCCATATGCAAGAACAAACCGAAAGAGATAAGGTATTTAAGACTGCTTAGGTTGATTGATATACCTATCAGACGACATGTTAAAATCAGGGCGGATGCAAATCCACTTGACTTAAAATGGAAAAAGTATTTTGATGAAAGAGTGAAACAAACAAAAATGTTAGCAAGCTCTTTCTCAAGAGAAGGTTCTCTACTGTTGGTGTCACCATTAAGAATGATGTTTTCTGAGGAATCATGAAGGACAAGCCGGTTCGAGAAAAGAAGGACTTAGATAAGGGGCTCAAGCGTAGTGTGGGGAAACCTGCATGCTGCGTTTCTAAGGGAGGGAGTAGTAGCAATACTACTTCCTTACCTAACCAGCTTACTCGCGATAAAGGCTTCGAAAAACGAGCTCAATTATATGCTGCTAAGGCTTACTCAAGGCAAGCTGATAAATCTGGTAAGTACATTGATTTAAAGAAGGTTTTCTTTATTGCTATCTCTAATTGTAATTTATTTCCTGATAAGCTTGATCAGCCACACTATAAGAGATGAGAAAACCAATGAGCATGACTTAAAAGATTTTCAATTTGTATTTATTGAACTACCTAAATTTCCTAAGAATAAGGAAGAACAGCTAGAAAGCATAGTGGATCGTTGGTTATTTTTCTTCAAATATGCAGATGAAACTACGGAAGAAGACTTAAGGAAAATAGCAGAAAAAGCACCAATAATAAAGTTAGCCTACGATGAATTAGACAGGTTTAGCTGGAATGAAAAAGATTTAGTAGCTTATGAAGAAAGAATAATGGATCTACGCAAAGAAGAAGCCATTCTTGAATACAGACTTGATCTTGCTACTGAAAAAGGCATCCAAATTGGCGAAGAAAGAGGCATCAAAATCGGTAAAGAGGAAGGGAAAATTGAAGGAAAAATCGAAGGAAAAATCGAAGTCGCAAAAGCAATGCTGGCTAACAATGTTGATGTCAACACTATTGTCAAATTTACTGGCCTTTCTATTAGTGAGATTGAAGAATTAAGTGTGAACGGTTACTAATTAAGAACTTTAATTATCAATCATAAATCACTGAATTTCGCTAGTAAATTTGTTGCCATTGTCCATATTGCACAATTGTATATAAGATATAGTATAACAATAGTGTCCGTTCAGCTAATACCAATTCCCACTGCACAATAAACGGATAGATAACAATGGAAAAAAAGCCATACTATTGCCTTTCTTTCTCACTCCACAATTAAATATAGCTCTTTTTACAATAATCCGAACAGACCGTAATATGCTACTGGCCTGCTATAGCCATAAACACATATCTTATCGCATTCGGACTATTATAAGAAAGGCTATAACTCTACAATATCGCTTATTTGATTCACTAATAATGAGAATTGGTATAACTTTGCTATTTTTCTCTCTAGATTCTTGCAAAGTTCTACAAGATTAACCACATTACCTCACGGTTTCTCTATGATTATTTTTTTAGATTACTTGTTTACCTTATTTGCCGTTCTCCTGAACGAATATACATAAGCTATAAAAACTATCTAATAGCTACCCAAAACCCTTATTTCCCACTCAAGTTCAACATTAAATTTATCCTTTACTGCATCTTTTACTTTGTTGCCAAGGTTTTCCAAGTCAGATGCAGTTGCATTATCGTAATTGAGCAAGAAGTTACAATGTTTCTTAGAGATTCTAGCTCCACCAATATTTAACCCTAGGCAGCCAGATTTATCAATTAACTCCCATGCTCGGTAGTTTTTTGGATTTTTGAATATGCACCCAGCAGTTTTTCCTCTTATTGGCTGGCTTTTATTTTTCCTCTCAATAACTTCCTTTAACCTTTGCAGTATAAGCTCATACTCTGAGTTTACTCCTTTAAACTCAGCTTCAACAAAAATCCAATTTCCTTTTAGGCTATGTCCACGGTAAAAATACCCCATTTCTTCGCTGGAGAACTCATATAGGTTTCCATCCTCTAGATTCACTGCTTTTATGGATTGTACAACACTTGCGATATCACTACCATATGCACCTGCATTCATTTCTATTCCGCCACCAACTGTTCCTGGAATTCCAACTAGAAACTCGAGTCCACTAATTTGTTGCTCTCCTGCAAAGTAAGCAAGGTTCCTGAGCAGCGCAGCACCACCTGCAACAATAGAGTTGTTACCTTTACTTTTTATATATGAAAATTCTTTACCCAATTTTACTGTTATTCCTCGAATGCCACTATCTCGCACTATTATGTTGGATGTTGCACCAATAACGCTAATTGGCAGTTCAGTATTTTTAATCAAGTATGTTAAATCTTCAATATCACATGGTTTAAATAACACATCAGCTCGTCCACCGACGTTTAACCACGTCGCTTTAGACATTAAGACGTCATAACGATAGATTCCACGTACTTTAGGTAAGCCTATAAGCATTTTGATTTCAACTCTAATCCTGCATCCATACCCATTTCTTCTGCATCTTCTATAAATGAAGTGCGCTCAGTAAAGTATATATCTTTTTCATTTGCTAACATACAACGAAGATGTAGCATATTTTCGCTCACATATTCAGCCAAAGCTGCAAGTGGTGTGAAACACGAACCATTCACTGTTTTCATAAAACTGCGCTCTGATTTCACTCTTATAAAAGACATATTATTATTAATTTTCTCTAAAAGATCGATAATTTTTACATCATTCCTTCTACATTGAATACAAACCGCCCCCTGCCCCACTGCACTTAACATAACTTTTTGTGGCAATACCTCTGTAATTAAGTGATGTTTTTCTAATCTTATGAGTCCAGCTTCAGCTAAAATTATTCCATCAAAACTTTGATTTTGCAATCTAGTTGTTACATTTCCACGTAACGGTACTATATTTAAATCTGGTCTAAAATTTAGTAACTGAACTTTTCTTCTTATTGCAGAAGTGGCAATAATAGCCTGTTGTGGCAAAGACTCAAGGCTATTGTGTTTATGAGAAATAAACGCATCGCATGGACTTAGCCTTTCTAAAACACAAGGAATTGTTAAACCCCCTGAGAAAAACGCAGGCACATCCTTTAGCGAATGAACTGCCATATCTACATTATTTTCAAGCAATTCAGCCTCAATTTCTTTAATGAATAATCCTTTACCTCCTATTTCAGCAAGATTTGCGTTTGCATACTTATCTCCAGAAGTTTTTATTTTAACAATTTCAATAGATAAGTTAGGAAAAGAGTCCAGCAACTTTTGTTTTGCTTCCAAAGTCTGGGCAACTGCAAGCTTGCTTCCTCTGGTGCCTATTTTGACTAGCATGTGTACGATTGTTTGTCTGATGTCATTCAAGTAGCTAACTACTTGGATCCAGTTTATATAAACCTTTGCATTTATTGTACTTTAACTTAAAACCAAAAGCAACTTTGACTTTACAAAATAATAACCTTTTATATGCATAAATAAGCTTACTGGATTCTAGTACTTGCATGACAAGGTATAAACCTTATCGTCATACCACCGCGAACCGTCATACCGTCACGGTATCTCTAGATCCCGCTAACACGTAGCGGGATGACGAATTATTTAACCGTCATACCGCGATTCATTCGCGGTATCTCTAGATCCCGCTAACAAGCAGCGGGATGACGGTTGTCGTTTAGCTATAAATATTAAAAAATTTACCAAACGAAAAAAAAGGCAAAAGAAGCCCCGTGGTTGGCTAATTACTTACATTATACTTTCAAGTATGGCGTTTTTTTATTCTAAACGCTTAATAACCTCGATTTAGCTGCTTTTTAATGCAACTAACCTTTAGTTATAAATGTTTAAGAAATTTACTAAACAGAAAAAAAGGCAAAAGAAACCCTAGGGTAGCTAGTTATTCACTATCCATTTTTTAAATCGGCGTTTTTTGATGTTTTAAATGCTTTATAAGCGCATTTCAGCTTATATTAGGTAAAAACCTAGAAATTTTATAAAGACATAAGGTGCACATAGTGCAAAAAATTAAACATGGGACGCCAGATACGTGAGTTTTTTTGTCATTTAATCTGTACAGAGAAGATAAATAAATAGCTTCAGTTTCATGATAAGGGGACTAGCGGAGTTTGTCAAGGAATTTTTATGGCTGCGCTGGAATGACATTTGGGAGTTGTGGTCCACTTCTAAATGATAAGAGCCTCAATGAATTTATTAGTTTATTACATGTCTCTTTTCATGTATAAATCTATAGAAAGTTTTATACGGAAGTTGTTTTATGAGCAAAATTATAGAAATCAGAGCACCAAAAACTCTTGGTGGTGAATCAGTTACAGAAGGTATAGTAAAAATAAAGAAGGGTATTGGAGAAGCAGTAAAAGTAGATGACTTGATCTTTGAAATTGAAACTGACAAAACAGCACTCGAATTAACTGCAGAAGCTTCAGGGCAAATAACTGAATTTCTTATAAAAGAAGATGATGTAATAAGTCCTGATCAATTGTTAGCAAAGCTTTCCATGGGAGAAGTAAAAGAGGAAGCGAGAAAAGAAGATAAAAGCGAAAGTGCTGCTAAAAAAGATGCTCCATCAGCTCGTAAAATTATGGAAGAAAATGCAATCAGTGCAGAAAGCGTCAAAGGAACTGGCATGGGAGGCAGAATAACAAAAGCAGATGTGATAGGCCATATGAACAAAGCTGAACAACCTCCAATAAAACAATATGAATTGCCAAAAAGTGTAGTAAATGGAAAGCAAAGAGAGGAACGAGTAAAAATGAGCAAAATAAGGCAAGTAATTGCCGCTCGTTTGAAAGCATCGCAAAATACTGCTGCAATACTGACCACGTTCAATGAAATTGACATGAAAAATGTCATGGATCTAAGAGCAAAATATAAGGACGCCTTTGAAAAAAAATATGGAATAAAACTTGGTTTTATGTCGTTTTTTATAAAGGCAGCGGTGCAAGCATTGAAAGAAATTGCTGAAATTAACGCTGAAATCTCAGGCGATGAAATCATATATAAACATTACTATGACGTAGGTGTTGCTGTTGGCACCGATAAAGGTCTTGTTGTACCAGTTATTCGGGGTGCCGATCAGATGTCATTTGCAGAAATTGAGTTGACTTTAGTTGCTCTTGGCAAAAAAGCTCGTGAGGGTAAATTACAAGTATCAGAAATGGAAGGTGCAACATTTACCATCTCAAACGGTGGAGTATACGGTTCACTTCTTTCCACTCCGATAATAAACCCTCCGCAATCTGGAATACTTGGAATGCATTCAATACAAAACAGGCCAGTTGCTGTTGGTAATGCAGTAGAAATCAGACCTATGATGTACATTGCTCTCTCTTACGATCACAGAATAGTTGACGGCAAAGGAGCAGTAACTTTCCTCGTTAAAATAAAAAATTATATAGAAGATCCAAATAGATTAGTTTTGGAAGTGTAGCTCAAATGAGTTGTTGTTAGTCTAGTATTGCTCAAAACCTAAACTTTGTCTAATTCTGCCAGCAGTTTAGCAACTTCAGAAATGATTAGGACTCTGATGTTCCTTAAAGATAGATACAGCCCGTGCAAACGACTCCTGTTGTTTCTTGTGGTCACCTAAGGTACCATAAACTTCACATAAGTCTGCCAGTAGTTTGGCAACTTCCGGATGATCAGGGCCGTAATGTTCTTCAAAAATAGGAAAGGCCTGTTCAAGCAGCTCCTTTTTTTCCTTATGGTCACCTAAATCCCCATGAGTGCCACCGTGGCTTACCAGTAGCTTAGCAACTTGAATATGACCAGAACCATAGTGTTTCTCAAAAACAGGTGAAACCCGCTCAAACAACTCTTTAGCTTTCTGAGGATTACCTAAATCCCTGTAAACATTACCTAGATTTGCTAGTGTTCTAGCAACTTCAAAATGATCAGGTTCATAACGTTTTTCTTGAATTGCTAAAGCCCGTTTGAGCAACTCCTTTTGTTTCTGAGGATCGCCTAAGCTCCCATAAGCGTTACCTAGGTTTATCAGTATAATAGCAACTTGAGAATGATCATGTCCATAATGTTTCTCAAGAATAGGTAAAGCATGCTCAAGTAACTTCTTTTCTTTCTTATGATCACCTAAATCCCCATAAGCGTTACCTAGGTTTGCCCGTGCTATAGCAACTTGAAAGTGATAAGGCCCATAATGTTTCTCTTGAACTACTAAAGCCCGTTCAAACAGCTCCTTTTGTCTTCTGGAATTACCCAAGTCACGGTATCCATCACCCATCCATATTAATAAATCTCCTAGATAATCCTTCTCTATTGTTTGTTTTTTCAAAGGGTTTTCTTTTAGCCAATTATCTATATGTGATAAGAACGCTTCTAAATGTGGTAATAATTGTCGTTTCTTAGCATAATCTTCTAATTTGTCACTGTCATAAGGAAAGCTTTCTTTCAGTAATTCAAAAGTCTTTTTCACAACTTTTTCTTTGCCTTGCTTTTCTAACTCTATTCTTGTTACTTGCTGCACTAACCTGTGAACGTTGACTGAACTTTGCTCTTCTCCTGAGTTGATCATTGAATATTGTTTAAGTAGTTGGATAGCATCACCTAACTTTTCTTCATTGCGTTCTACCCCTAAAAACATTTTTGCAGGAATGTTGTCAGGAGCAATATAGGCAATGATATCCAAAATTTCTTTGGCTTGCTGACCATACTCTGGGTTATCTTTGATTTTATCAATAGTAATTCTCCAGGTTATAAAAGTTGTCTTGGTGTAGCTATTGTCGCTGTCTTTAGGAAACTTAAAATCAAGTAATTTTTCTGCTTCCTCTTTGTATCTCTTTAAATAATCACTAATTTCAAACTTCAAGCCTACATTCTTTAATGCTATATCCCTTTCTTTTATGTATGCAACTGCCTGCTGCAAAGCTAAAGGAAAATGCTGTAATGTTTCTGCCAAATTCTTTATTTCATTTTCTTGTGACCCATCTTTTATACCTAATGCTTTTCTAATAAAGTCTATTGATTCTGGTTCAGTAAATGCACCCAATGTTAATGATTTTATATCTCCCCATTTCTGATTACGAGAGGTAATCAAAACACTAGGTTTATTATCATCAGATGATAAAAAGTGGGACGGTAAGAATTGACTAATACCAGCATCTTGACCTTCACTTCTATATTCTTCTGCATTATCGAAAACAAAGAGACTTTTTCTCTTGGCGAAAAAAGCGTATATGTCTCTTACAATAGATTCAATATCCCTATCTTCTGTAGGAATGCCTAAAGGATCTCTAGCTAACCTGAGAAAAGACTGCACCATGGTTTCATGGGTTTCAGCTTTTATCCATATAATATTGTTGTCATAATCTTTACTGTGTTCTTCAATATATTTTTTGGCCAGCTCAGTCTTACCTATTCCTCCCAACCCACTAATAGAAACCAGTTGCGATATTACTGTGGCTACACCTTGACTCTCTTGTATTGACTCATGCAGTTTTTCTAGCTCTGTTTTTCTTCCAGTAAACGATCCTACTGGGTTTCTTACCTCAAATCGAAAGCCTCCTAAGATTTCTTCTTTCATCTTGCGAAAGAATTCTCTTCCGTCTTCATGTGTAAGAAAACGTCTCCCTTTTTCTTTCAGCCAATCTAGCATTTTTTCTTGGAAGCGAGCGTAAACATTTTTTCTGTCAATATCATTAAATTGCTCACCTAGCTCACTTTTGATAATATCCGCTAGTTTTATTTCATTAGGCTGATTTACTGCAAATACTAATTTGTCAAAAAATTCTTTTATATTGTCTTCCAACCTACCTTCATTCATCATTCGTCCAAATTCACGTTGCCACGTCTGATTTCTTTCCAATTTCCTTTTTGAGTCCTGATCTGGTTTACTTTGAAGTTTTTCTATCTCCTCTTCTAATTCTTCCATCGCTTCTTCTACAGCACTTTCAAATGCTGGTTGCACTACTGAAATCATGTTATTGTGAATATAAGAGAACTTATATCTAGTGCCACCATCTTTAAAAAAGACATCACTAGTGTCGATTACTTCAACTAAAATTTCTATTTCCTCGTTTGGTCCTAAAGTTTTTACCCTCAACTTCTTCACTGTGTTTCGTGCTGTGCTTTGATCCAGATCAAAATCGATATTAGTACAGATAATAAAATCTTTCAGGTTACCATCTGCAAAATCTTGATTATTTTTAATCTTTAGATAAGAGATGAAATACTTTGCTAACCTAAACTCATCTCTATTTTTATCTTTTGTAAGTAAGTCCCTTACTTCAATTTTTCTATTATCTTCATCTTGTGTATGTTTAGCCTGCAAAAAGCGGTATGCTTTCTTACTACCCTGGGTATATTCAAACACTAAGTCATCAAACTTTCTGGCTTCTTCTATTTCTGTACCTAAGCGAAAAGAATGCTGATAAAGTACTCCGCGATGCAAAAACAGCATCAATACCTTTAACTGATAGATATTACCGTGCATAATTCACCACTCTACTGAAGACTACCAATAACTTTCTTCGATAAAAGTTATCAAATGCCTGAAATAATGCAGCAGAATTTTTGTGTGTCAATAAAAAAGTCTGCAAGAACAGGGTTGGAAGTGTTCCTTTGTTTATTACCTTAGTATATGAATAAAGATTTCCCGAATCTAATATGTAATTGCTGTAGGCTGCATTTAGTAATATAATCTCATATTAAATAAGACTTTACTTAAGTTTATGCTAGATTTTCCGCTAATTTTGACAGCCATTCTTATATTTTTCATTTTTACGTCGTCATTCTTTTTTATAAGAAAGATGTTTGGGTCAACAAATAAGAAGATAATAAAATCCTTCAGAAAAATTGCTCAGCAAATTAATGCACTAGAGGCGGAAATGCAGAGCTTATCTGATGAGGAACTTGCTGGTAAAACTGAAGAATTCAAACGAGAATTGAAAAATGGAAAAACATTAAATGATCTTCTCGTACCTGCATTTGCGGTTGTGCGTGAAGCCTCCCGAAGGTTTCTTAACATGAGACACTTTGATGTTCAGCTAATTGGTGGAATGGTACTCCACAGTGGCATGATATCAGAAATGAAAACAGGGGAGGGAAAGACACTCGTTGCAACTTTAGCAGCATATCTAAATTCCTTAGAAGGGAAAGGCGTGCACGTCGTAACTGTTAACGACTACCTTGCGAAACGAGACACGGAGTGGATGAGCAAATTATATAACTCTCTTGGGGTTTCTGTTGCATTCATTACGAATAATTTGACGGATGAGGAGAGAAAAGAGGCTTACAGTGCAGATATCGTGTATTCTACAAATAACGAACTTGCCTTTGATTACCTGCGAGATAATATGAAATTTTCTCAAGAAGACATGGTTCAGAGAGGCTTTCACTACGGAATAGTTGATGAAGTGGACTCAATACTCATTGATGAAGCTCGCACTCCGCTTATTATTTCTGGCCCTGTTGAGGAAAACAATCAGATATATAAGCATATCAATAAAATAGTAACCAAATTAGTTGACTATGATTATGAAGTAGATGAAAAAGGTAGAACGGTATTCTTGACTGAAGATGGTATTTCACGAGTGGAGGAACTACTGAGGTCATACAATCTCATTCCTGAAAATTCCTCGCTCTATGATACTGACAGCATGATAATGACTCATTATATAGACCAAGCATTACGTGCACATAAGCTGTTTACTGCTGATAAAGATTATATAGTAAAGGATGGCAAGGTAGTGATTATTGATGAATTTACTGGGCGTATGATGGAGGGCAGGAGATATTCCGATGGTCTTCATCAGGCACTTGAAGCGAAGGAGAATCTTGAAATTCAGCATGAAAACCAAACTTTAGCATCGGTTACATTTCAGAATTACTTTCGTATGTACAATAAACTCTCCGGAATGACTGGAACAGCAGCAACAGAGGCAGAAGAGTTTCGTGATATATACAGATTAAATGTAGTAAAAATTCCAACCAATGTACCTGTAAAAAGAGTTGATATTGATGATGAAATTTACGGTACAGAAAAGGAAAAATTTAATGCTGTGTTGAAGTTTATAGAAGAATGCCACAAACGCCTTCAACCGGTCCTTGTTGGCACGGTGAGCATCGAAAACTCTGAGAAGCTTTCTGCGCTTTTGCAAAGCCATTCTCTTAAGCATTCAGTATTGAATGCTCGTTATCATGAACAAGAGGCGTACATAATAGCGCAAGCTGGGGTGCCAGGTAGTGTCACTATAGCAACTAACATGGCAGGGCGTGGAACTGATATTCAGCTTGGTGGAAATGCTGAAATGATCGCAAAGGTAGAGCTCAAGAAAATAAAAAATGCTGATGAAAGAGAAAAAAAATATCAAGAAATAATTGAAAGAGTAAAAAAAGATAAGGAAATTGCTATAAAAGCTGGTGGTTTATGTGTGGTTGGAACCGAAAGACATGAAAGCAGGAGAATAGATGATCAATTACGCGGCCGTTCTGGTCGTCAGGGGGATCCTGGACTTTCTAAGTTCTTTTTATCGCTCGAAGATGACCTAATGAGAATATTTGGTTCTGATAGAATGAGAAGCTTTTTACAAAAAGTAGGGTTAAAGAATAACGAAGCTATTCATCATCCATGGATCAATAAGGCACTCGAGAAAGCGCAAAAGAAAGTTGAAGCTAGAAACTATGACGTGCGGAAATCTCTACTTAAGTTTGATGACGTAATCAATAACCAACGTAAAGTTATTTTTAAGCAGAGAAACAATATCTTAGGCAACGAAATTAATGATATATTTGAAGTGTATAGCGAAGTAAATGAGAGCGTAGTAAAAGGTATAATCCAAAGTGGCTATTACGAAGATTATGTTGAAGATATAGCCAAAGAATTCCATACAAGGTATGGAATAACGCTTGATAAAGAAGACTTGGCAAAGTTTTTGAATAAACAAGAAGCTTTGAATTATATAAATGATAAGATACAAGAATTTTTTACTGAGAAAGAAAAATATTTCAACAGTCAGCACACTACAGATTTGTGGAATACGATCGTGAAGCAAATGATGATAATGACACTTGATCATTTATGGAGGGAACACCTTTCAGTTCTAGAGAGCCTAAGACAAAGCATAAGCTTACGTGCTATGGGGCAGAAAGATCCACTGAATGAATTTAAACGCGAAGCTTTCTTGATGTTTGAGTCAATGCTTGAAAAATGGAAGGAACTCACCATTCACCGCTTAGCACACTTTAAGTTGGCAGACAACCAAGAGATAGGCAATAGGTTACATTCTGCTAGAAATAGCAGACTTCCCAAAGTCTCAAGAAATGACAAATGTCCTTGCAACTCCGGAAAGAAATACAAACACTGCCATGGTGCGGTTACTGTAGTGAACTAATAATTATGGTTATACAGTTTGTTTATTTCCATCAACATTACTGCAGCTAACCTCACTTAGCTTACTGTTTAATGAATGCTCTGATGACTTATATGCAACTCCATAGGTAATACCACCAACTATCAGTACAGATGCTACAGTAATTCCAATTATTGCTAGTGCAGGTAATGCAGTGGCATAGGCAAGTATAGCATTTCTCATAATAGTCCGAACAGGTCATAGGAAGGCAGAATCAACAGCACGACGAAAGGATTCGAATAGAGGAATGTTTTTCCTGGCTCTGTTTTTTATAGCAAACCAATGATGCTCAATTTTGTTGAAATCTGGAGAATAAGGCGGCAGATACAAAATTTCTGCACCAACCCCTTTAGCAAGCTCGATAATCTTATCAGACTTATGAAAAGTAGCATTGTCAAGAATGACAGTCTGTCCAGGTTCCAAGATCGGTGTCAAAAATTGCTCAAACCATCCATTAAAAACATCCATATTACAGTGGCCTTCAAAGGTTAACGGAACAACTATCTTTCTTCCACTTAAGGCTGCAACCATACTGATTCGTTGAGTTTTCTTTCCAGATTTTAAGGCATAAAACCGCTGTCCTTTCTGGCAATATCCGTAGGGGTAGTCTTCGGTGTTATCAATGCCAGACTCATCTATATACACTAAGTTTTTAGGTTCTTTTGTCGCTATAATTTTCAAAAATTCAGCACGTTTTTCTTCGTTTCTTTCCTTGTATCCATATGTCTTTTTTTGCGCGTAAATCCAATTTTTTTAAGGGCTCGATAGATCGTTTGGATACTAACGTTGTTCCAAAGTTTAGCCATTTCCGATAGAGTCTTTCCTCCGTGTTCTCTGGCAAATTTGGCAAAGGTATCCCAGTCGGTAATTTTGTGATTGTAACCCCCATTTCCAAGTTTTTTTGATTGAAAGTCTCCTGTTTCTTTTCTTCTTTGCTGCCACTCCCATAAAGTAGTTCGTCCAATCTTAAATCTTGCTGCCACTGTTTCTCTGCTTTCTCCTTCGTCTAGCGCTTCCATTGCTTTTTTTCTTAAATCATAACTATATGCTGCTGGCATTCAACCTCCTTATCATCATCTATCCTTATCCTATCACATCCGGACTTTTATGGAAAGAGCTATACTAGTGGAACTACAACAGCAGATATAACACCCACAGTAATTCCTGCTGTTATAGCTTTAGGTCTATGGATGCATGATGGATTTGCACCATAATTTAGCAGGAGTTTTGCCATCCTTGGACTAGGTTTGTAAGGTTCATAAAAATTACCTAGTAAAGTTGTGTCACAATCTAGTAGCAGTTTTCCTCCTAACCTTATATTACGGTAACTATAATTAAGAGTAGCATAGTATAAAGGTGCCCTTCCATCCTTGTCTTTTATATTAGCATCTGCACCTTTTTTTAATAGCATTTCTATTGTTTGTATAAGTTCATAACCAATAGCATAATGCAAAGGAGTTTTTCCATCCTCGTCTTTTATATTAACATCTACTCCTCTTTGTAATAAAAGTCCCGCTATCTTTGCTGCACTATCATCCTTCATAGGAGTACATATGTTAGCATTACATGTAGCATAGTGCAAAGCAGTTCCTCCAGATTTATCCTGTAGATTAACATTTGCCACTTTCTCCAATAACATTTGCACTATTTCTATATCTCTTTTGCCAGCAGCTACATGTAAAGGAATCTCTTTATCTTCATCTTGTGCATTAACGTCTGCTCCCTCTTCTAGCAAAACTTCTACTACTTGCGTATACCCATACTGAGCAGAATAATGTAAAGAGGTTTTTTTCCATACATCTTGTACATTAACATTAGCCCCGCTTTTTATTAGGTGTTTTACTACTTTTCCACAACCATTTTTAGCTGCTATAAGTAATAAACCACAATTAAGTACTTCAAATGTGTGATTTATATCAAACTGGTTACTTTCCCACTCACTGTAGATATCTGGAAGCTTCTGCTGTAGTTCATCTTTGATTTTCTCAACTACATTTTCTGCACTCAGGTCTGGACTACTGTTGACTTCTTGTAGTATTAACCTTAATGTCATTTCCTTCTCCAAGATATAAAATTTTATTATGGCATATGGAGTGGATTATGTCAATGAAGAACTAAGAAACTGGTTCTTCTTTTTTTCTATAGCTTTAGGTTTACCTACAATTTGAAAAACAACAAATTCGTCATTCCGCTACTCGTTAGCGCCGCGGCGGTATGATGTAGGGAAACCTTTCTTGGGTTAGCTATAAAGTTAAAATTCGACCAGGGCAGCCGCAATAAGGTAGCAAACGCCATCATGTCTTTAGGAGAGTTTGCTAATGAAGGCTCTTAAGTTGACGCCATTGCCTGAACGGATACGCCAATTTTTATGTTCATTTGTAACCGTCTATTATTTTACACCCCAGTCTTTTTCAAATATTGCTAGCCCTTGGTCAGTAAGTGGGTGATTAATTAATTGTCTAAGTACTTTTGCTGGCACAGTAATTGAATCAGCACCAAGCCTTGCAGCTTCTATTACATGCGCTGGGCTTCTCACTGATGCAACAAGAACTTTAGTATCAAAACCGTAATTAGAATATATAGTACATATATCTTCTATTAGCGATAAGCCATCATAGCTTATATCATCAAGGCGACCAACAAAGGGGGAAATAAAACAAGCACCGACCTTAGCGGCAAGCAGTGCTTGTCCAGGAGAAAAACATAATGTGATGTTAACAGGTATTTTATGCTCTGTCCATAACTTTTTACAAGAAATTAATCCTTCATGTGTAAGAGGTAATTTGATCACAACATTATCAGCAATTTTTGCTAAATTCAGACCTTCTGTGATCATCTCTTCATGGCTATCTGCAACAACTTCAACACTAACAGGCCCTTTTATAATAGAGCATATTTCACGCACTAAATCCTCGTATTTATCTTTACGCCCGGACTTTGCTATTAAAGAAGGATTAGTTGTTATGCCGTCAATGAACTCCTTTAGTCCTTTAATTTCATTTAAATCAACGCTATCAAGAAAAATTTCCATATTCATCTCCTATAAAAAAAATACCCTTGCAAAATCTTGTCATCCTACCGCTTGACTTACAACCGTATGAACTTTCTGCGTTGTAAACATCAAACAGCCGATAACACAACTGTACAAATATTGAGACATAAGAGTAATTTGTACCAAGAAAAAAGATGTCATCCCAGTGCCCAGACCCCTTAGACAATGTACCATCTTTTGATTTTGTCCATTCTGGGCGGGGTTTTCAAGTTCTTTGATCTTAAATACTACATCTACTTTATCAAGATCAATGTTGACTTCTTTTACTAATGTTCTAATAAGACTACGTTTGGCTTGCCAATCTAGGTCCGATTTAACACTAGAATAAAAGCCCTTTATGCTATTTGTAATAAGATTCATTTTCTGCCGTATTCCCTTTTACCTTTTTCTTCTCTCCTTCAATCTCTTTTAAACGTTACTTCATTTTTTTTATTGCCTGCTTAAAGTCTTCCTTACTTATAGTTAGTGCATACTTTGTTGCCGTAAAAACTTCTGTTACCCAAACAATTGTAATAAGTATACACAATCTTTGTCAACTATTTTCGGCACTGGTATATTGACCTTACCCAGAAAAAGTGGAGAGAAAGAAAGGAGTTTTTTCGGGTAAAATAAAATTTTGGAGGATTAGAAATGGTAAGAGAATATACGGCAGAATTCAAATTGGAAGCTGTTAAGCTGGCAAATGAACAAAGAAAGGTAGGTCAACCAGTTGCAAAAGTAGCAAGAGATCTAGGAATAAGGGATAGTGTATTAGGAAAATGGATGAAGAAATATAACGAAAAAAAGTCAGCGGCAAATGCATTTCCAGGTAGAGGTAACATGGCTCCTTACGACAAAGAGAGGTTTGATTTACAAAGCAAGAGTAACAAGGGAAAGAGACATTTAAAAAAAAGCCCTGGCCAGTCAAAAAGAGTAAAATATTTTTTTATAAAAGAGCATAGTAACTGCTATAAAGTACAGGAATTATGTAGGATTTTCTGCTAGTGGCTACTATAAGTGGACCACAAGAAAAATAAGCAGTAGAGAATCAGCAAATAAAGAGCTACTCGCAGCTATTCAAAAAATATATCAAGTTTCTAAATGTAGATATGGAGCTCCTAAAATTCATGCTGAATTGAAGGCTTTGGGTAAAAGTTGCAACTTAAAAACAGTGCAAAGTATTATGCAGAAAAATGGTATTCAGGCTATATTGAGAAGAAAATTTAAAATTAAGAAACAACAAACGGACAGTAGCTCCCAATATATTAGACCAAAACTTTATTGTCGATCAACCAAATAAAGTATGGGATTACTTATATAAAAACCAAAGAAGGATGGCTATATTTGGCAACAATAATCGATCTATATTCACGCATGGTAGTTGGCTGGTCAATGAGCAGTTCAATAAATAAACAATTGGTTATGGACTCTTTATTAATGGCCGTTAACAAGCGTAAACCTGCCAAAAATCTACTATTACATAGTGATCAAGGTTCACAATATACTTCGCAAGGTTATCAATATCTCTTATCCATAAAAAACATAGATGAGTTATAAAGGTTGTTGTTACGACAATTCTGTTGTGGAAAGCTTCTTCAGTTCTCTAAAAAGGGAGTTACCAATAGACACCTCTCGGCACTCTAAACAGCATATCAAAACTGCTATATTTGAATATATAGAAATTTTTTATAACAAACAACGTCACTATTAACTATTGCATTCCTGAGCATTTTGATTCATCATTCTCTTTGTGAAAAACATTCCAAACTTTCTCTCCACTTTTTCTGGGTAAGGTCAGATACTATAAACTATAAAAAAATTTCTCCGATAGTTCATATAGCAAGTAAATTCACAAAATGAAGACTATTATTTTTATTACAGGTGTATCTACGGTTGGAAAATCAAGTTTGGCTCATATATTAGGTTCAAAGCTTTTTATGCCTAGAAACTTTGCAATTCCACTAACTATAGCTAACCCAAGAAAGGTTTCCCTACGTCATACCGCCGCGGTATCTCAGCATAGATTCCGCTAACGAGTAGCGGAATGACGAATTTGTTGTTTTTCAAATTGTAGGTAAACCTAAGCCACTTTAGCTATACTTGTAGAGAAAAAAGAATAGATGATGATCCTAAATATTTAATAAATTTGACTACTGAGGAATTTCAAAAATCTCAATTTTTTATTAATTGTGATATGGTACATTCTATCTTCATATAGCTTTCCTCTTCATACCTCAACCAATGAAATCAGAAGCATCAACTCCCTTTTGCAAGCAAGCAGCAATAACAGTGTTCATCATTAGAAATGCAATGGTCATTGGGCCAACGCCCCCGGGTACTGGGGTCATAGCTTTGGCTTTCCCTTTTATTCCCTCAAAGTCAACATCACCTACAAGCTTTCCTACGTTAACGCTATTTATGCCAACATCGATCACTATTGCACCTTTCTTTATCCAGTCTGCTTGAACAAAATTTGGCTTTCCGACTGCTGCAACTACTATATCCGCTTTAGAGCAATATTCAGCTAAATCCTTGCTTTGTGAATGCAAGATGGTGACAGTGCAGTTTTCTTGCAATAGCAGGTAAAACATTGGCTTGCCCACGATATTTGACCTACCAATTACCACTGCGTTTTTACCGGAAAGGTTCTCTTCAATTGACTTAATTAAATGCAAAGAACCTTTAGGAGTGCAAGGTATAAGGCAGTTTTTTTCACCTTTAACTAATTTGCCAACGTTTTCATCATGAAAGCCATCTACATCTTTTTCAACACTTACTGTGTTAATTACTCTGCTTGCACTAATATGATTTGGTAAAGGCAATTGCACTAAAATGCCATGCACAGATGGATCTTCATTTAATTCATTGATTTTTTCAATTAATTCATCTTCTGAAATATTATCAGGCAAAACAATGGTCTCAGAACTTATGCCTATTGATTCTGCTTTTTTCTGTTTGTTGCGAACATAAACCTGACTTGCTGGATTGCTACCCATGAGAATTACTTTCAGGCAAGGAAAAATGTTATACTCTCTCTTTAAAATATCAATTTTTTGTGATAGCCTCTCACATAGGTCGTTTGCTATTTTTTTACCATCAATAATAATTGTCACTTCCTTGCCACTCCTTAAAGTCGGGTAATTTGATATCAAATAAATCCAATACTTTGCCAACAGAATGATTAATAATATCATCCAACGATTTCGGTTTAATATAAAAAGCAGGCACTGGTGGAGCAATAATTGCTCCCATCTCCGTTAATTTTAACATATTTTGTAAATGCCCAAGATGCAGTGGTGACTCTCGCACCATAAGAACTAACTTTCTTCTTTCTTTTAGCGTTACATCTGCAGTCCTTGTCAATAGATTGGAAGTAACACCTGATGCGATTTCAGACATTGTCTTCATAGAGCATGGTGCTACAATCATCCCTGAGGTTTTAAATGAGCCGCTTGCTATTTTTTCTCCAATCTTTTCTTCAGAATAGTAAAAATCTGCAAGCGATGTAATATCTTCAAGTTTTTCTTTAATCTCGTGAGCTAAAGTTATTTTCCCAGCACGACTTATCACTAAATGAGTTTCATAATCGACGTCTTTCAACGCTTCTAAAATACGCACACCGTAAATAGAACCAGATGCTCCACTTATTCCAATTACAATTCTGCTATTCACTTAACTCTTCTTCGTAGCTCATTCCCAATGCACGTTTATAGGTATCAAGCAATATTTCTTGTTCCTCTCTGTCATCATCATCCATCTTCCTCAGCCTAATAATTTGTTTCATCACTTTTATATCCCAACCTTCATCTGCGGCTTTTGCATATACATCACGAATGTGATCTTGCACATCCCTCTTTTCTTGTTCAAGTTTTTCGATTCTCTCTATGTAACCCTTCAACTCTTCAGCCGTTATTTTTACTGTATCTTCCATGAAACTCCACTAATTAATTGCTGCCACTAATATTACCAGTTTTTACTTGCACTTCAACAACAGTAATAATATTTTTATCTTTTTTTAAAATCTTAAAGCGAAAACCATACATGGAAAACTCCTCGCCTTCGTCAGGAATGCGCTCTATTTCATTTACAATCATACCTGCTAGAGTTGTAGCTTCTTCATCAGGGAGATTCCAGTGTAACTGCCTGTTAATGTCCCTAATAGTAGATTTTCCTTCTATGTAATACATATTATCAGATATTTTCTTTATAAAATTCTCCGTAATCAAATCATGTTCATCCGAAATTTCTCCAACTATTTCTTCCAGTATATCCTCAAGAGTTACAATTCCCTGCAGTGCTCCATACTCATCAATAACAAATGCAAGGTGTTTCCTGTTCTTACGGAAGTTGTGAAGTTGCACGCTGAGCGGTGTACTTTCTGGTATGAACCAAGGCCTTGACATAACTTGGGTAATGTCAACTTCTTCCGCTTTATTATTCTTTTCACGCAAAGCATTTATTAGAGCTTTCACGTGAATTACACCTACAATGTTATCTGGTTCCTTCTGCCATAAAGGTACTCTACTGTGACTGCTGGTTAAAATCTCTCTTATTAACTCTTCTTTATTCCGATCTATATCAAGAGAAAATAGGTTTCTTCTATGGGTCATAATTTGTGATATCTCTGTCTCAGCCAAATCAAGTATGCTGCTTAGCATATCTAAATCCTGTTGCAACATAGTTCCTTCACTGCGGTGAAGAGTAATCATATTACGCATTGCATCCGCTGCAGATATCACTTCCTTATCTTTATGCAGCCCACATAATTTTAGGATGAGGTTAACAATAAATTGAATACCTAGTGTCAATGGAGAAAAAATCTTTACAAAAAACAATACAAAATAAGCAGAAAATGATGCAAATTTTTCAGGATTTTGAATAGCATAAGTTTTTGGTAGAACTTCGCAGAACAATAAAATACAAAATGTCATTATAATTGTTGATAGGAGAATGCCCTCATTTCCAAAAAGATTGATAAATATTGCTGTAAATAAAGCAGAGCAAGTAATATTAATAATTGTATTGCCGAGCAATACCGTTCCTATTGTCAATTCTTTCCTATTTAATAAGCGATCTATTACCCTGGCTTTTTTGTTACCGTCTAGCTTTAGCTTATTAACTCGAGAACGGCTAATTGAGGTTAAGCCTATTTCTGCTCCTGAGAACAAAAACGATAAAACTAACAAAACAAAAATTGCTGATGATACTAAGACCAATAACCAATCCATTAAAGTACGATGTTATTGTGATAAAAAATAAAATTAATTTTACATGTTATGAGAGGCATTTGCAAGCCTGAATTTATATTGCCGAATTTTATATACCTTTAATCTTAAAAAACAAATCATAAAGCATATTACACGCTGCGTTCACATGCTCATCCTCAATGATAAGTGGTGGGGTTACCCTTACTACTTTGTTGTTTAAAACCCTAGTTATTATTAAACCTTTATCAAGAGATCGACTAATAATTTTATCAGCTACAGGAGTTGCTAGTTCTATTCCCATTAGTAACCCTTCTCCACGAACTTCTAAAATCATCTCAGGAAATTCTTTAGCTAAAAGCAACAGCTTTTCTTTTAAATCTTTACTAATTTTTTTAACATGATCAAAAAAGCCTTCTTTTAGCATTATATCGAGCACTGCATTACCAACAGTCATGGCAAGTGGATTGCCACCATAGGTTGATCCATGAGTTCCTGGAGTGATTGCTTCTGCTATATAATCTTTCACTAAACATGCAGCTAAAGGAAAACCGTTACCCATAGCTTTTGCACAGGTTAGCATATCAGGTTCAATGCCGACATTTTGATAATGAAATAAAGAACCGATGCGTCCATATCCGCACTGCACTTCATCAAAGCACAAAATTATTCCTTGAGCTTTTGTTATTTCCCTTACTTTTTGAAGATATTCTACGTCTAGTGGATATACTCCACCTTCGCTTTGTATGGGCTCTAAAAATACAGCAGCTATTTCATTGTTGATTTTTTCTTCTAATGCTTTAATGTCATTTCTTGGCACTTTATCAAAACCAGAAAGGAGCGGAGCAAAACCTTCGCGTGATTTTTCATTGCCTCCAGCAGAAATTGCAGCAATACTGCGGCCATGAAAGCCTCCTTCAATTGTAATAATACGATTACGTTTTGCTTGCCCTTTTGAATAAAAGTAACGACGAATAAACTTAATTGCAGCTTCTGTTGCTTCAAGCCCACTTGAGCAGAAAAAAACTTTATCTGCAAAAGTAAGGGTTGTTAAACGCTCGGCAAGCCTTTCTTGCTCGGGAATAGTGAAAATGTTAGAGCAGTGCCATAATGAGCTCGATTGCTCTTTCAGCTTATCTGTAATGTATGGATGACAATGCCCTAAAGAAGTTGTAGAAATACCTGCAGCAAAATCTAAATATTTTTTACCATCTTTATCAAAAAGATATGCCCCTTCTCCCCTGACTATAGGAGTGTCAAGTCTATTATACGCATTAACAACATGATCCATTTTATAAGTATTGTGGTATTATCTATACTATACCTGAAATGAATCCATTAACACAAAGCTTTTCCTTTAACCTCTTATGCTACTTCAACTAAAAATTTGGCTAATGCAAACCTTTTTTGTCATTCTATAGCTAAAGTGACTTGGTTTTACCAACACTTATTAGCCATTGTAAAAGTTTTTGTTTCTATTGAATGATAGTTGTAGCCTATGCAAGAAGTTTATTGACTTTGAGCGCACTTTAGCCTATACAATTTTAATATCTTAAACTACTGGACATGCCCGATCTAAAGACAATGATGTTAAATTTTGGACCTCAGCACCCAGCTGCACATGGAGTGTTGCGTCTTGTTTTAGAGATGGATGGTGAAGTGATCGAGAGGGCAGATCCCCATATTGGGCTTTTGCACCGCGGTACTGAAAAATTAATAGAACATAAAACGTATCTTCAAGCTTTGCCTTATTTTGATCGCCTTGATTACGTATCACCAATGTCACAAGAGCATGCATATTCACTTTGTGTGGAGAAATTGTTGCAATGTGAAGTGCCAATTAGGGCAAAGTATTTACGTGTCTTGTTTTGTGAACTGACGAGAATACTAAATCATTTACTGAACGTTTCTTCTCAAGCACTTGATGTTGGAGCAATGACCCCTCTTTTATGGCTCTTTGAAGAAAGAGAAAAAATACTGGAATTTTACGAAAGAGCTTCAGGTGCAAGGTTTCACGCAGCTTACATCAGGCCAGGTGGAATTGCAGCAGATGTTCCAGAAGATTTGATTGAGGATATTGCAAAGTTTATAGAGCAATTTCCAAAATATATAGACGATGTTGATGAACTTTTAACAGAAAATAGGATATGGAAGCAACGCACTGTAGGAATTAGTGAAATATCAATTAAACATGCACTTGATTGGGGCTTTAGTGGCCCAATGTTGCGCGCTGCTGGGCTTGCTTGGGATTTGCGAAAAAGCCAGCCATATGAGATATATGATCAACTAGATTTTGATATACCGATCGGCCAAAATGGCGACTGTTATGACCGTTATCTAGTTAGAATGGCAGAGATTAGGCAATCTATCAGTTTGGTGAAGCAGTGCATAGAGAAAATGCCTGAAGGGCAAATAAAAACTGAAGATAGAAAAATTTCTCCACCGTCAAGAGCAGAGATGAAAAAATCTATGGAAGCTCTGATTCACCATTTTAAGCTCTATTCAGAAGGATATCACGTACCAGAAGGTGAGGCTTACGCAGTTGTTGAGGCACCAAAAGGTGAGTTTGGAGTGTATATAGTTTCAGATGGTACCAATAGACCTTATAGGTGCCGAATAAGAGCACCTGGCTTTGCGCATTTACAAGCCTTAGACTTTATGGCAAAAGGACACATGCTTGCTGACGTTGCAGCAATTATTGGCTCACTCGATATAGTTTTTGGTGAGATTGATAGGTAATCATTGGTACCCGTTCAGGCAATGGCGTCATGCAAGTAGCTGACACATAACTGTACGAACATTTGTTTGCAAAGGCAGTATGTTAAGTGTTATAGCCGATTTTGCCTCAAACACAAAGGCAGTGCCTTGACTACTTGGATCCAGAAAAATTGATTGTGTACTATACAACATTTTTGATCAAAAGCGTAACCGTTCACTGTTAGACTGCATTCTGTGATTTTTAGCAAAACATGATCTTTCATTTGAGCTTCCTTCAATTTAAAATAAATACAGAAAATTGCTGCCTATAGCTAAACTGACTTAGATTTACCAACAATCGTCATCCCGCTACTTGTTAGCGGCTAAGAGATACCGCGGCGGCATAGCTATCTTCAAAAATATGGTTGAATAATTGTGTGTATAATTATTAATATTTTTAAACACTTTGGCTATGGCTTTATCTAAGTTTCTCGACCCTAAGCTGGATTTAACCTTCAAAAAAATATGTAGGGTCAAGAACTGGCGCGCCTACTTTAGGGTTTGGTGGCTGATCCATTGTTTTCACAATAGGCCTCAATCCAAATTCCCATGTTAACGTTTCCAGCTCCCGCCTCGTCAAACGCAGCATCCGCACTACGCTTTCCTAGCAGATTCTTTACCAAAGTTTATAACATATTGTGCTGGTGATGCTTTCGGTTTGTAATACCTTATTCTGTAGTCTGAATATAGACCCAGCGTTTTGTATATCCATTCGCTACTCCACTTCTTCCAACCAAACCCTCTCTTCACTTTCAGCTAATAAGTGATTTTCTATTTCACCTTCCAAACTTGCCTCCAGCAGCTTTTTTATAAATGGTGTAAATGCTCCATCCCTTCCTGTTAATGGTCTGCCTTCCCTTATTGATGACAGTATATTTGCTTCCAGTTCTTTGTAATCTACCAAACCGGTAGTTCTGTTTACTACTTTCTGACTCATTGTCAAACCTCCATTTTTTTATATCAATTTATTACTTTTTTTTCGGTTTGACACACTTTTTTGAACCATACGCGTCAAGTTAAGAGATTGTGAGCAAATTTAGAGAGGTTAAAGTGGATACTCTAGCCCTTCTACGTTTGTCTTTTAATGAAAATCGCGACCAAGTTATAGTGAGTTTTTTAAGAAATACTTTTAAACTATTAATTTTGGTTAATACTAAAAATAACTCTCTAACCCGTCTTTTTAGCTCAATAAATGCCTTTGTTAAGCTAAGTTCTGTATTCTTTTTCACTTCTGTGCAACCAACTATGCCGTGAAATATAAGAATCGCGCACAATTTAGCATATAGTTCACATAATACTCTGCATGGCTTTCCTTTTAGCTTATCAAGCCTGATATGGCTTTTATACAATTTAAATAATTTGCCACCTTACTCTGTAATACTTGCTCAGCACTAATTTTATTTTCTGGAACATTAGTTATACCAGTTCAATAATTTTTGATTTCTTTTAGAGGATCCTGCGATCTTGCTAATCTATTAGCTTTCCTTCTTCTGGCCATATTCAGTTAGTTTCTGACATATAATTCTTACTCTAATTTTTGCTTCTTTTCCTAACAATACCTCGTTTTCTAAAAATCTCTAAACATTCTAATAACTCCATTTTTTGATTTGTTTCTACATCATATACGTTGGTATCGACGACTTATGAAATAAGCTCCTATTTCATTGATTTGTTTAAAAGAACTTGGCACAAAATAACCGAGATCAGATATTAGCAAATCATTGCTTGATATATTACTTAAATGTTTCCTATATCCCTGGTCTGATCTTATTCCCTCCGTTAAATTAAGTTGGTCTATTATCTGATTCATGTAATCGAAAACTAATTGTAACTTTATTCCAGACTTAGTATTGCTTTCATAGCCACTGTAGCTAGTACCATAACCTTTATACATCTCTTCCATACTGTTAGGTAGAGCTACTGTCCAATAATTTAACACTATTAAATTGCTGTAAGATTTTGCAATCAACTTGCAAGATATTTTTAAAGAGAATCACAGATTCATTATACATCCTTTTCATAAATTCCACTGCTTCTTCAGTAAATCTAAAATCCAAACCTTGTTTTGTTATATCTATCGAGTCCTCGTTTAGTAATTGACACATTGTTTCTACGCCACAATTATCAACCCCTATATTACCCAAGACCATGGCTTTTACGAACGATGAACCTTTTAGCTTTCTCTTTCTTTTTATAAACCTTGTTGTAATTGAGATTTTCTCTGCTTTTTCATTAAAAAATTCTTTGAGCTTTTTTGATAAGCAAGTTATTTTATTCATTGGTTCTCTCACTAAAAGTATATCTGGGAGAACTTATACCTTATTATTCTATCTCTTTCATACCTTTATTTCCTTAACTTGACGCGTATGCTTTTTTGAACATTCCCTGTTAAGATGCCTAATCTACTTTCAGCTCCTCAGTATGTAAACTGCGTGGTAAAGACTCTAATTCCTTTGCAGCACTTAAACTTTTATTTTTTGCATGTATACCAAGCTTATTGAATTCTCGAGCAGCAGGAAACACCCTTGCTTCAAGAGAGCCAGCAGTTTTATTATAATGATCAACAGCACTTTTTAAGCTCCTGCGCAAATTATCAAAGTTTTCACCCATTGTGCAAATGCGCTCATATAAAATATGACCTAGTTCACTGATTTTCTTTGCGTTTTCAGCTATCATCTCTTGCTTCCATCCATACGCTATTGCTCTCAGCAACGCAATTAGAGTGATCGGTGTTGCAATGATCACTTTTTTTTCCACTCCAATCTCTATCAAAGCAGGCTCATATTCCAGTGCTGCGCTAAAAACCCCCTCCCCTGTTAAGAAAAGCACCACAAGTTCTGGCGTATTTTCAAATTGATTCCAATACTCTTTTTTACCCAAATCATTTATGTGTTTTTTTATTGCCAGGGAATGGTTCTTTAATTTCTCCTTTTGTATTTGCAAATCATTTTGTGATATAGCATCCATGTAAGAATCAAGCGGCACTTTAGCATCTATTATTATTTGCTTTCCAGATGGCATTTTAATTATTAAATCAGGACGCAATAAATTATCCTCATTTTTATCAATCACTGAGGCTTGAGTAAAAAAATCGCAATATTCAATCATTCCCGCCATTTCTACCACCCTTTTGAGCTGCATTTCACCCCACTTTCCTCTGATGTGAGGCTTTCTCAAGGCATTAGCAAGGCTGGAAGTTTGGTTCATCAGCGCTCCAATTTGCTCCTTTAAACCTTCATAGGCCCCTACCCTCTCTTTTTCTAGCTCGCGTATTTCATTATCGAATTTTTCTAATTTTTCTTTTATTGGCGTTACAACTTCGTTGATCGTTGCTTGTCTTTTTTTGAAATCGCTTTCCGTTTCTTTTAATTTGTTATCAATGACTTCCTTTGCTAAGTTCAGAAAATTATTGTTATTTGTTTGCAAAGCATCAAGAGAGAGCGCTTTAAAAGTGTTTGTTAATCTCTCCTCTGCTTTTGTTAGTAATTCTATTTCCTTTTTCTTTTCCTCACGTTCTTTTTGCAGAGTTACTTCAAGTTCTGCTCTTTTGACCCTTAAATCAACTATTTCTTCATTCTTCGTAAGCAAAGTTTGCTTTGTTTCTTGAAGTTCTTGCTCTAATTTACATAAATTACCCTCAAGGTTTGCTTTCTTTTCGCTCAGTTTTTTTACGATAATGTAGAAAAATAGTAATAGAGAGACAACCAGAGCTATAGAATTGAAAAGCATCAGAATAAAAAAGCTGTATTTACAATTCTATATGATTTTTGTGTGTATAAGAAAGAAAAAAGGAGCACCTAAAGAGGTGACCTTACCCAGAAAAAGCAGAGAGAAAGTTAAGACGTTTTTATCATGAGAATAAATTGTGCAGGAATGCAATAGTTAATAGTAGAATGTCTACGTTATTTGTTATAAAAGATTTCTATGTATTCAAATATGGCAGTTCTGGTTTGTTGAGCGAGAAGTATCAATAAGCAGCTCCCTTTTAAGTGAACTTTTCTGCAACAGAGTTATCGTAACAACAGCCCTTATGGCTCATGCTGGAAATGATGTTTTTTGTATTCAATAGAAATTGGTAATTTTGAGAGGTATACTGTGACCCTTGATCGCTATGTAACAGCAGATTTTTATCGGGTTTGCGTTTATCAACGGCCATCAATAAAGAATCTATAACTAATTATCATGTTACTCATTAACCACCATGCGTGAATATAGGTCAATTATTGCCGCCAACAACCTTCTTTAGTTTTTATGTAGGTAATCCCAAACTTTATTTGGCTGATCAGTAGTAAAATTTTGATCCAATGTGTTCGGAGCCACAACTCGGTTGCTTATTTGCTGTTTTTTATTTTTGAACCTTCGTCTAAGCTTGGTTTTAATGCCATTTTCTTGCATAACACTTTGTACTGTTTTAATTTTTGCCTAAAGCTTTTAATTCAGCGTGAATTTTAGGAGCTCCATATCTGCATTTAGAAGCTTGATGTATTTTTTGAATATCTGCTAGAAGCCCTTCTTTTGCTAATTCTTTACTGCTTTTTTCCTTAGCAACCAATACCACCAGTACAAAACCCTACATAGTTCCTGTGTTTTATAGCAATTTCTATATAAAAGAATACTTTACTCTTTTTCTTTGCCCAGGGCTTTTTTTAAAATGTCTCTTTCTCTTGTTAGTTCTTTTTTTTAGATCAAATCTTTCTTTGTCATAAGGAGCCTTTGCCTGGAAATGCGTATGCTCCAGACATTTTTCCATCATATTTTCTTACTTAACATACTACCATCTATACCTAGATCTTTTGCTATTTTTGTACTTGCTTGACCTGTTTCTTTAACCAGCTTAACAGCTTCTAATTTGAATTCTGCTGTATATTCTCTTCTATTTGTCATATTTTGAAAAAACGTTTTATTTTACTCCAAAAACGTCTTAACTTTCTCTCTACTTTTTCTGGGTAAGGTCAATTTACCGCCGCGGCGCTAACTAGTAGCGGGATGACGGGTTACCAAATTGTAGAAGTTGCTTTAGCTATAAATTCAAGTTTTATCAATGTCTTGTGTTGTTACCCAAATAATGGTTGTGCAAGCGCTTAATTTTTTGATCAAAAAGGAACAAGTTTAGTAAAAAATAATGATATTATTAGTGGAACATAAAACAGTCCCACTGCAGTACTGATTAGAAGCAACAGAGTAGCTTTATCTGGTTGATAATTCAAAATATTAGCAAGTATTATACTGGACCCAGAAAGTGGAATAATAGCCAGCAACATCAGTGCTTTATATATGCTCTCATCGTATATACCTATAACATGCTTGTCTAAAAGGACAATTCCTAAAACAAACAGTGGCCAGAATACGTACTTTGCTGTAATAGTGATCAAAGCAAGCTTCCAATCTATTTTAAAGCTTGCAATATTCGCAATGCTCACTCCAAGTAGCACCATTCCTAATGTGACAAATGTACTTCTAATATTCATCATAACATCTGTTAAAAAAGTAGGTATTTGTATATCGTATATACTTAAAAAGAAGCCCAGAACCATCGCATAAAGCGAAGGAAGTTTGAACAACTTTAATATGCATTCTTTTGCGGTATAAATACCATTTGCAGCTATGTAAAATCCTAAGCTGTTTTCAAATAGCGCCATTCCTATATAACAAACAACATATACAGATACTGAATCTTCATCAAATAAAGCCATGGCAATCGGCAGGCCAAAATAACCCATACTTGTGCTACCCGAGCTAAATGCTAATATGTTTCTCGTGTTATCCTTAAATAAAAAAGAAGAAAGATAATACACTGATAAGGACATAGTGCTACCTATAAACCATATCAAAATCGGCAGAGAAATTACTTTTAAGTTAACTTCTGTATGAGAGACTCCATATAAAATCACTATTGGATTAGCTATATAAAAAAGTATTTGAGATATAGTGTTTCTATCAATTTTAAGATATTTTCCTGCTAAGTAACCAATAAATATTGTAATATAAATAGGTAATATTTTGAGAAAAAGAGTAAAGAACATACTAGCCTATTGTGATACTTTTGACTGATAAAGTGATATTAGATCTTAAGGTATTATAAAAGTAAACAAAATTTATTTTCCAATTTATCCAGCTCATAGTTAATTAAATTAGTGCCAAAATTTGTTTTTACATAGGACTTAAGAATGACATTTTTATGATAAAATTATGTTAAGTTTCTGTAAAGCTTCTTGCATATTTTTGAATAATGACATATTTACTAAAAATTAAACTGCTTGTAGTAATTTAGACGGACTGTTGAAAAAGTAAGAGGAAATAAGTAAAGTTAGGACAGAGAGTAAGAGCTTTAACATAGTTGTCGTATTTTTCTTTAATTAACCCTAGTGTCCAATTTATCCACCATTCCTTCACATGAGGTGTTTCTAACCATTTTAATAACAGTAAAAAATGTTTTCTTTCAACGCTTTAAATGTGATATTTTTATTCATTAATTAAAAATCTCAAATGTTACTACCATTTCTGTTAATCCTGTCTCTCATTGCCAAGTTCATTGAAATTGACATTTCCGTACCTAGTTTTCCTGATATGGTGCGCTATTTTAACGTATCAGAAGGAACAATTCAATTAACTATTGCTTATAATTTTTTAGGCTTTTGCATAGGAGGGTTGTTTTTCGGTCCATTGTCTGAATGCTACGGCAGAAGGAGAATTATGATCATAGGTAACACTTTGTTATTAATCGGCGCTGTTGGTTGTGTTTTTGCACCGTCGATTTTTTGGCTTTTAATCTCTCGCTTTGTTCAGGGCATTGGTGTCAGCACATCTGTAGTTGTGTTTGCAATCGTTGCAGACAGCTATAAAGGTGACGAAGCGGTGAAATTTATTGGAATCATGAATTCTGTTCTAACAGTTGTCATGGCAATTGCGCCAGTGTTAGGCAGTTTCATCAATGAAATTGTAGGATGGCGTGGTAATTATGCAACTGTTGCAATACTTTGTTTGATCTCTTGGGTTTTGCTGCTTTTAGCGTTACCAGAAACAAAAAAGGACCGCGATATTTTCAGTTTGAAAAAAACGATGAAAGATTACAGAAAACTACTATCTAATCCGAGGTTTGTTACGTTGTCTTTGATGTCAAGCCTCTTTTCTGCCGCTTATATGTCATTCATTACTTGTGGACCTTTTCTGTATATGAAGACTTTTGGTTTATCTAGCACTATTTATGCACTACATCAAGGTGCAATAGTTGGGTGCTTCTCACTCATTAGTCTATTTGCTGGCAAAATCTTGCAGAAACTTGGAGAAATATGGTGTGTAATTTCTGGCACGAGCGTGGGTGCTATTGGGTCTCTATTGCTTGTAATATTCAGTATAATTGTACCCCACTCTTTCTACTTAGTAACACTGTCTATGATTATTTTTTCTATCGGTTGTGCAATTTGCCAGGCAGTGATTTTTAATGCATCAATAAATGTTTTCCCTGAAATTAAAGGCACAGCTTCTTCTGCAGTTTCATTTATTAGAGCTTTTATCATGGCTATTTTTATCGGCTTAACAAGCTACGTTTACAATGGTCAGGCAATCAGTGTAGCTGTTCTTGTTTTATCCGTGATAGTACTAGAACTTATTTTTACTGTCTATTTATTGTTTTCAAGGTCTGGAGAAGATCTATAATTATTGGTATATAGATCTTCTTATTTTCAGTTATTATTATAATATGTGTTGGCGCTTTGCTACTGGTTCTATGTGTATTTCTTCCAACTCATCTAGTCTATCAAACTTTTCTAATATTGAGAGTTGAAGACTACTTGATGGCTGCTCTCCATTCACCCAGGAAATCAATTCACCGCATGATTGATTCTCCAAATCGACGATACAATTGCCCATAAGAGTAGATTTTGGAACGACGCTTCTGGGATTCAACCCATATTGATCAGCTGTCTCCTCTAACGGAGCAGAATTTGAAAGGAAATTTATTAAATTATTTAACGTTGAAAATTCATCCTGAAAAGATCTCTTTCTTTTTTGCGCTAACGATTCATTACCTAAACTGTCTGTATTGGAGTTTTCGGTTCTTAGCTTGCTTGAACCCTCTTTATTGTTTGAGTAAAAATTCCTTGGGATAAACCGAACTCTGGCCGTTACCTTTGTTTCTAAATATACCTTATAGTCTTCTTTTTGCTGAGAATCTAATTCATTAGATAGAGTTTTAAATAAAGCAAGTTTATGAGTAGAGATATTTCTCAATACACTGAACGCAAAATCTTGATTCTTTTCGAGTAGATCACGAAATATGCTAACAGCTTGATCTTTTGCCACTACTACCAGTATAAAAGACATAGCCATAGCATGACCATTCAGTGTTGTTATGTTAAGGTAACACTGTTTATGGTCGTTACTGAGGCTATTAAACGTCTCTCTAAATTTGTTTATTTGCACGCGGTTCGCTGAATCGTTTAATTTTTGAATTACTTCATCACTTATATCACTAGTACTATTATGCATTTCTTTACTACTATTATTAGTTAGTACATTAATATTATATTATTATTCATCAAGAAATCAATAGAAATATTTGAAAAAAATAGATTAGTCTTAGCATTAAGTGTTAGGGGGTTTGAAATCTCTGTGAAAAGAACTACAAGCAGAGTACGTGTATAAGCCTGTTTTGATTAAAAAACAATTGCAGAATTGTTTAATCAATTTTAACTCTCTCCGGCCAATCTTTCTGCTTCATTACGTGAGATTAGTGCCTCAATAAATTCATCTAGTTCGCCTTCTTTTATGATCTGCTCTAGCCGATGTGAAGTTAGATTAATTCTATGATCTGTTATTCTTGATTGTGGAAAATTATATGTTCTTATGCGTTCGGAACGATCTCCGGAGCCAATCTGACTTTTCCTCATTGTTGACCTTTCCATTTCTTTTTTTTGTCTTTCAATTTCGTATAGCCTTGCCCTCAATACTTTGAGCGCTTTAGCTTTATTTTTGTGCTGCGATTTTTCATCTTGCTGTATCACAACTATCCCTGTTGGCAAGTGGGTGACCCTTACTGCGCTGTCAGTTGTATTCACTGATTGCCCTCCAGGACCACTGGATCTATAAACATCTATGCGTAAGTCTTTTTCTTCTATTTTAAAGTCAACTTCTTCTACTTCAGGTAATATCGCAACAGTAGCGGCAGAGGTATGCAACCTTCCTGAGGATTCAGTTTCTGGCACTCTCTGTACTCTGTGCACCCCTGATTCAAATTTCAACCTTGCAAAAACTTCTGTTCCATTAATGAGTGCAGAAGCTTCCTTATAGCCACCTATACCTGTATTAGAAATGCTTATTGGCTCGAACTTCCAATTTCTTCTTTCTGCATATTTTTGATACATACGAAATAACATTGCTGCAAATAATGCTGCTTCTTCTCCGCCTGTACCTGCTCTAATTTCTAATATTGCATTTCTTGAGTCATCTTCATCTTTGGGCAATAATGCTAACTTTAATTTTGCTTTTATTTTTGGTAATAATACCTTGTGCTTTTCGAAAAATTCTTCTTTTGCTAACTCTTTTATATCACCTTCGCTGTTTTCATCTTTCATTATTTCTTCTAAGTCTGAAATTTCCTCTTTCAGCGTGTTATATTCATCAATTATCTTGATTATTGGCCTGAGCTCAGAGTATTCCTTTGAAAGGGTAATGAATTCTTTTTGACTTAAATTGGTAGGATTTTCCAAATTCCTCTCTATATCATTAAATTTTTTCTTTAAGTCTTGTAAATTATTTTCCATATCCATATAGCACAGATCTAGCTAAGTAATATATACTGAAATAAAAAATTTCTTATATCAAGCAATAACACTATAATATACCTACTACCTTCTAGTTGAATATAATGGCAAAACAGATAACATCAAACTGCAATTTCATATTTGGAGCTTCGGACATAAAATCATTACCAAATGAGTCGGCTCCAGAGATTGCGTTTGCTGGTAGATCAAATGTAGGAAAATCCAGTCTGATCAACTTACTGATAAACAGCAAAAAAGCTGCCAGAGTTTCCTCTAAACCTGGATGCACTAGACAAATAAATTTTTACTCTATGTACGATGATAAGTTCAGACTTGTTGATCTACCAGGGTATGGCTACTCTCATGCAGGCAAGGAGGAAATTATACAATATTTAAACTTAATTGAGTATTATCTAATTCAAAGAGAAAATCTAAGAAGAGTGTTTGTGTTGATAGATAGCAAGGTAGGATTAAAAGAAATAGACAAAGACTTCATTTATTGGTTAATATATAATAACATTAACTTTAACATTGTGCTAACAAAAATAGATAAAGTAAGTCAAAAAAGCTTAGGTGCTGTTATAGAAGATATTCAAAAATGGATTAATAATGAGAATGTGTCAATTCATCAAATGAGCATCCGTGTTAAGCATAAAATAACCAAGGTAAGAGATGAGTTTTTCAAGTTTACAAGATAAAAAAATGAAGAGTAGTGAATTTTTAAAGGGTGAGGTATCATTTGAACAAAAAGCAGAAATATTACTTGAAGTGCTATCTAACATACCTAGCTTTGTAGGCGAGACTTTTGTCATTAAATGCGGTGGTACAATAATCTTAGATGAAACACTATTTAATACTTTTGTGCATAATGTTGTCTTGTTGAAGCAGCTTGGTATAAATCCGGTAATAATTCATGACGGAGAATATGAAATTAACTCAGTGTTAAAAATGCTGGATATGAACAGTAAGTTTGTGAATGGTATCAGACTTACAGACAAAGACACTATGAAAATCATTGAAATGGCACTGTGTGGTTCAATTAATAAAAAAATTGTTCAGTATATAAATTCTGCTGGTGGTTCAGCTATTGGATTATGTGGAAAAGATGGTAACTTAATTAAAGCCGAAAAAATAACCGCTACGCTTAGAGAAGATAGATCAAATAATATCGAAAAGATATTAGACATGGGGTTCATCGGTAGACCCACTGAAATCAATCCTGATATATTATTTTTTATTGAAGAATCAGATTTTATACCAGTTATTGCACCAATTGGTCATGGAAAAGATGGGGAAACGTATCATATTGATGCCGATAGCACTGCAAGCGCAATTGCAATTGCAGTTTCTGCATCTAAAATGATAATCTTGAGTGACACAGATGAAGAAATAGATAAAATTGGTGGCAGGAAGATATCTGTTAAAAGTTTAAATGCATCGATTGATTGTGGGCAAATTAAAGGGGAAAAATTTATTGAAAGGCTTATGACATACGTTAAAATGGCGGAGGAATGTGCTGGAGTTGTTCACATAGTTGATGGTAGAATACCTAACATTATGCTTGATTTATTTACTGAGAATAATTCAAGCATATCGATTGTGAGTGATTTATAGCTATACTGCTTACAACTACACGAATACCAAGAGGGTGTCATTCAAGTAGCTGACACTGGAATGACAGCAATCTACGTCATACCGCGATTCATTCGCGGTATCTCTAGATCCCGCTAACAAGTAGCGGGATGACGGTTGTCAGGGTGTCATCCCAGCGCCCTTATGATGTCATCCCAGTGCCCAGACACTGGGATCCAGAAGACTTAATTTCAACCAAGTGGCTGCATAATAAGGACTAGATTCCAGACTGGAATAACATCATAGGAGCACTGGGATGACAAAAAAAGGAGCACTGAACTTGTCAAGGAATTTTATGGCCTAGCGTCACGCGCTGGAATGACATCATTTACGATGTAACATTTATCACTTTTGCAGATACAATTTACATGCTATAATTGAGTCTTCATAGATGGTAAATTGGAGTGCAAAGAAGTAAAATTAAAGTAGAAATAAAAAGATTATCACACGGAGAAGACTTGTCTCTTCCATGTTATGCAACTACGCAGAGTGCTGGCATGGATCTTTATGCTGCATTGAATGATTCTGCTGTTTTAAATCCACTTGAAAGATTACTTGTTCCAACTGGAATTGTGATTGCAATACCAAACGGTTTTGAGGGGCAAATCCGCCCACGTTCTGGTCTTGCTGCAAAACATGGAATCACTGTCTTAAATTCTCCGGGCACTATAGACTCTGATTATCGAGGTGAAGTTAAAATTTGTCTAATTAATCTAAGTAATCAGCCATACGAAATAAAAAGAGGAGATAGAATCGCACAAATCCTTATCTCTCCTGTATCTCAGGTAATTTGGGATGACAGAGAAGAATTCTGCGCAGAAGAAACCGGTCGCAATGCAGGGGGCTTTGGCTCAAGTGGCAGGTAACTTACGGAAAAGCTTGACTATGACAATTTTTTTATACATAATTTAAGCATATTAATATTTTATTAAATGAAGTCGTTTATGCTAACTTTCAAAAATCATTGTGGCCAGCTCCACAAAGCAAACACTGTATTTGTTGCATTTACTGCTATATACGTTATAGGTGGATTAGCAATACTTTCAACACCGCTTTGGAGGCCTTCAACTTGCAAGCTAGCAGCTTTTGCAGCTACACCACTTGGAATGGGCGTTTTAGCATTTGTTGCTGCTGCGCTGACTTATTTAGCAATATATGCTATCAGCAAAAATAACGAAATATCTGAGTTGAAAGCTCTGAAGGTTATTAAGGATGGGTTGCTAGTAACAGAAGACGCATTTAGGGAAATTGTAAGAAATAACCAAGTTAAAGATGAAGAAGGTAAGGTAGAAAAGGATAAACATTATATAGACTTCAGCTTAGAAGGCAAGAACTACCGTATTATTGTTGATATTGATCAGCTTACCAAGACGCTAGGCAATACTTTACTCTTCAAGATAGATTCACTAAAAGAGAAAAACGATGAAGGTAAGTTCGAGGCAGTAAATGAAACAAAGTGGAGTAAAACATTAGGTTTAGACAAAGATGGTGCTAAAGAGGTTAACACTTATTTAGGCCAACTTATTTCTGTTGAACAAGTTGCTTCTCAACAACAGACAGTATAGCCAAGTGAAATAAAAGAGGTAAATTAAGTCTGCCTCTTTGTTTTTTTAGTGTCGGTTACTCAAATTCATTATGGGAATGTATCCGTTCAGCAGAGTGGCAAAGTAGGTAGGCAAGATAAACTAAAAAATCAAGAAAAAGTGAGTGTACAACAAATGGTGTCATGCAAGTAGCTGACACTGGTTCACTTTATGATGGTGTCATCCCAGTGCTTGACACTGGGATGGCTTTGTTGCATCGCTACTTATGAAAGGCTAACTATAATTAGGATTATAAGCAACTTATTGAAAATCTTGTTTTTTTGCAATCAATCTGATCAAATTTAAGAATAGTAATTTGTTATTTATATTAATAAATTTAATTCTATTGAAAATAGCTAAAGCATTGAAATTCTTGAATTTTAGCCGGATTAGTGAGTGGTAGTGAAATTTCTTTTACTCAAATTTAGGTATTCACTGACCGTTCTTGTTGTAAATACCAGAATAATAAGCTACTGATATTCTCCACCTTTTTTATCTTTAATCCATCATAGCTAGCGATGCAACAAAGCCCACTGGGATCCAGAAAAATTGACTGTGCACTATACAACATTTTCGATCAAAAGCTGGATCCCAGTGTCTGGGCACTGGGATGACACCCTCCTGGTAGACAACGTTCATACAGCAGCTACTCGGATGACACCCTGTGTTTGCTGGCTATAATTGCTAAGGATTTTTATTTAATTTAACTGCATCTTTTGCCTTATCCAATAACCCATTAATAAAGCCAATTTCGCTTGGTTTATCAAGTAAATCAGATGCAATGTTAGTATATTCATTAATGACAACTGGAACTGGCGTATCGCAATTAATCAACTCACATATTGCAACACGCAAAATAGATAAGCTTATGAGATTTAACCGTGAAAGGGACCAGCTTGGGTGTAAGTAAGACTCTATTATTTTATCATATTCTTCACTGCTTTTTATAACCTTATATAACAAGTTTTCTAAGAACTGATGTTCAAATTCTTCACATTCAAATATATCTTTCAACTTATTTATGTAGTCCTTAAGCTCACAATTTTCCAGTTTAAAAGTGCTTTTGTTGTAACCTACGAAAATATTTGAATAAGCAATTTGTACAGCAAGAAATCTTGCCGTGCTTCTTTTTATGCGCCACTTTTTATCTACTGGTTTTTCCTCCATTATTTTAATTTATTGTGTAAATCTATCATATGCAAAACAGTTGAGGCTGCATGGCCACCAACGTTCTTTTTGTTTTTATCAGCTCTAACTAGTGCTTTATCTTTGCTGTCAGCGGTAATTACACCCATACCAAGGGGTATTGCATAATGCATAACAACCTCATTTAAGCCTTCAATTACTCCTTTACAAACATATTGATAATGATCGGTTTCACCGCGAATTACGCACCCAAGAGCTAAATAACCATCATAATTAGTATGCCCACTCTTGACTGCAAAAAGAATTGTAGCTGGTATCTCAAATGTACCAGGAACCTCAACTACATCGTAACTGGCATTACTGCCTTTTAATTTATCAATTGCACCTTCAAGCAAAAGGTTCGCTATTTCAGTATAATAAATCGAATTAACTATTAGTATTCTCGACATTTACTACCACTTTTTTTGTTAAAAACAACTTTATTAATGACTGTTGAATTAGAGTTATAATATTACTAAATATCCAATATATTACCAGGCCGGCAGGAAAAGAAGAAAAAATAAAGACAGAAATGTAAGGTAAAAACTTCATAACATTTACTTGAATATCATCTTTACTGGTTTGATCTTTCTCACTTAGCTTCTGCTGAATTATCATGGTGGCACCGAAAATTATAGGTAAAATGCCTATAGAAATAGGAAAGTTATAATTAAACAACCCAAATAATGTAAAGATGTTCGTTGGGTCAGGAGCTGAAAGATCCTTAATCCATAAAAAAAAAGGAGCATGCCTCATCTCTATAGTAACAAATAATACTTTATATAGAGCAAAAAATACCGGTATTTGTATTAGCATGGGAAAAATGTTCGACATTGGGTTTACGTTGTTTCTCTTAAACAATGCAATTGTCTCTTTATGCTGCTTTAAGCTGTCATTTTTATACAACTCTTTTACACGAGTTAGCTCAGGCTGCAAGCTTTTCACCTTGAACATTGAAACATATGATCTATTAGATAAAGGAAGCATCAAAAGTTTGATTACTAAAGTCAGCAATAATATTGCTAAGCCAAAATTCTTTAAAACGAAGTTAAAGTATTCAAGCAGTAAAAACACTGGCTTGGTTATAAAATAAAGAACACCAAAATCTACAGCTTTATCAAATAAAGGTATATTGAGAGTATCCTTGTAAGAATCCAGTAAATTCAACTTTTTTGCTCCAGCAAAAAAATAATTCACATTAGAAGTGCTTGCACCAGGAAGTATGCTCTTGTAAGGTTTGACAAAATCTACTTGGAATTTATCAGTATTATTAACGTTCGTGTGTTTAATGCTTGCATTTATTTTATCGAATTTCTCAGGTATGATGGCTGTAAGCCAGTATTTATCAGCAAAACCAAACCAATTTTTTTCACTTGCACTTGCTTTTATTAAATGTTTCTTAGAGACATCCTTATATGTCCACTCCTCTAGTTTATTATCAAATGCACCCAGAACTCCTTCATGGGATATCCAATAAGATTCGTTGATATTGTCACGTTTACGGTTAATTTTACCATAAGGAACCAAAACTACATTATCTTTTGTGTTATTTTCAACAATCTGCTCAATTTTAAACATGTAGTTATCGTCAAGGCTAATTTTCATTTTAAACACAATGCCATTCTCATTGTCCCAAAATAAAATTACCTCTCTTTGATTGAGTTTATCTGCTTGCCAGACTGTCTTAGAATCTGGAACTTTAATCTTTTTATTCGGATCGAGCCACCCAAATTCTGCGAAATATACATCTTTTGATTCTGCAGGTGACAGTAACACCACTTGTGGAGAAGAAGAACTCGGTTCTAAGTGGTAATTAGTTAAAATTAAGTCATCAAACCTTGCACCTTTCAGAGAAATTGATCCTTTAATCATGTTATTGGTTAAACTAACCCTCTGTTCTCGAGTAGAATTAATAATTTCAGAACGATTTTGGTGTATTATAGGAGCAAGGTCGTTAAAAGATTCGATATGTTCAATATTTTCAATCAATGGCTGATTTTGGTTTGCACTAAAAAAATTATCATAAATAATACGCCAAGATACCATGATCAACATGGAAAGGATAGCTGCTAAAATTAAACTTTTTGCTTCTGACATGAAATTAAATCAAACATATCTTCTTAAAGTGTATACTAAATATTGTACTAAAACAATGAAATTTACTTATTTTTAATAATAACTTTTAACGCTGATCTTTAAAATTTATTTTAATAGCTTCAAATTTTAACAATATGAACGCGGTGAAAAATCTAGTTATTTGGTTGCTAATAATAGCCACTACTGCAATGCTTATTGATTCACAAAGGGACAAACTAAGCGACAGATTTCTCAGTACTTTTTTACCATATAAAGGAAGAATTCAAAATAGCGGTCAGAATAGTGGAAGTATTGAATTTACGAAGTCATATGATGGACACTTTTATATTCAGGCTCAAGTCAATGATCGCAATATAACGTTTTTGCTTGATACTGGAGCAACCGATATTGTTCTATCACAAAAAGACGCATTACATGTTGGTATTAACTTACAAAATGTTCAGGATTTTAAAATATATGAAACTGCGAAAGGTCAAATAAAAGCTGGAGTGGTTCAAATACCTCAAGTTAAAATAGGAAATTTTTTGATTAATGATGTACAGGCAAGCGTTAACACTCATTCTATGTCTCATTCACTACTTGGAATGAGCTTTTTAAGGTATTTTCATTTCACTATAAGAGATAATAAGTTGATATTATACCGCGACTAAACACTTCTACAATCTACTTATCAAAGCTCTGTAGGTTAATATAGGAGCAGAAATAAATATTGCAGAACAAGCGCCAATCAAAATACCAAAAAAAATGATCAAGCTGAAGTCTTTCACTGCATCTGTGCAGATTAATGCCAAAGGAAGAGCAGCAAGAAGGGTTGTACCCGAGGTTAATATAGTGCGAAATAATGTAGCGTTGATACTTGCATCTACTATCTCACTCATCCGCCCACTTTTACCACTCTTGCAATACTCTCGAATCCGATCGTATATAATTACTGAGTTATTGATTGAATAACCAATGACAGTGAGAAGAGCTGCAACTGATGAAATATTAAACTCAATGCCAGTTAGGCTAATAAAACCAACAGTTAAAATCACGTCATGAATCAGTGCTGTTATTCCACTGAATCCACATTGCCAATTAAATCTAAACCAAACGTAAAAAAATATTCCAACAATTGCGATCAACATGGATAACATTCCTTCAAATATTTGTGTTGAGCTTATTTGTGGGCCAACATAGTCTATTTTACGATAGCTTATTGAGCTCCCCAGCTTTTCTTCTAGTATGCTTTTTATCTTTTTGATTTTATCTTCATCTCCTTCATCTTTAAAACGCATGACTAAATTATCACCCGCTTTTGAACTCTGCACTGTAAAACTATTTTCTTTTAATGCATCGAGAATAGAGTGATTCTCATCTGAAGATTTTATCTCTATCAAAATTCCGCCTGCAAAGTCTATGCCTAAGTTCACTCCACGCAGCACAACAGTGAATATTGAAAAGATGATAAGAATAATGCTAATTAATGCAGTCAAATCCCTATATTTACTAAACTTGATATCGAGGTTGTCTGGAATGAGTCTAAGTGCCATGCTATTTACTTAAACTTGAATTTTATATACTTTTCAAAAAATTCACTAGTTTATTCTGTGATTGTTTGATTATGTCAATTTTTCCATCAGTTAATTCTTGTCTGTCAATTAAGTTCTATCTAGCTTGCATACTACCATTTTGAAGTACATTACAAAAGCGAAATACTGCCAATTTGGCCCATCATTTTATCTCTGCAAGCTTATCCCCCCTTGCTATGTTAGCAACGCAACCTAAGCTAGGTTCCTTCATAGCAGTGTTAGGTACACTGCCATATCTTTCAAAACTTTCATGCTCTATAGCTTCCTCAACACTTTTTCCTCCTAAAAGACAGTTTTCCCCTAAACTTTTTCCCCTATTTTTTAACTCATTAAGCCTTGCTCTGTTTTCCCCATCAATCTCCACTTTTATTTTATTGCTGCCTTTCTCACTAGGACTTAGATAAATACTTATCTCTCCTACCTCAGTAGTAAAAGACATTTCAATACCACCTTTTGAGACATCCATGTAATTTCTTTTTCCCCCTATTTCTTCTACATTTTCAACTCTTACTATACTTTCTCCAATTTTGAGTATGCCAACTCTTAAATTTAAGTCTTTGGCTTTTTCATTATTTAGGATTTCTGCAACTTCAACAATACTATCTTGCGAGTATTCTATACAAAAATATCTATTATCCTTGTCTACTCCTAATACATTTTGAGTCTGCTTGCTTTTGTTTACAATACTTTCATATGCTAAACCTTTTAGCTTGCTTTCAATTTCCTTACATTTCTCAGAAAGACCATCATTAAATCCATTACAAGTAACTATCTGCTCAAACTCATTCCCATCGAAAAAATTATGGCGTTTTACCTTCCCACCTTCTAACAATAAATTACTAACAATGCTTTTGATAATGTCCTCTTCGGACACTTCATTTTTTTTGTTACAGTTTTGACCTTTACTTTCTTTGTTACAGTTTTTATCTTTACTTTGATAGGGAAAGTTATCAAATACAAAAGTGTTACTTCTGTTACTTATATGACTACCACTAGTAAGATCTTTTATTTCTTCAAATACTGTATTTGTTACAGTTTTGTTACAACAACTACATTTTAAATTTAACATTACTTCTTTTTCTAAGTATTTAGCTACTATGCACTTAATACTTTCTGGAGTATTTTTTATATCTTTTTGTTCATTTTGTTCTGTTATACCTCTCACCTCCCCACAGCATTTATCAATCAGATCCTGTTTACTTTGAGTTAACGACATTTTTAGTTTCATAAAAAGTGAGTCTTTTAGAAAAGGATTATCATCTTCTAGGTCCCGATCATTTTCTGAATCCAAATCATCTGTTAACTCCATTGAATCAAGATTACCTGAACTATAGTACGAACCCTTTTTTGAGTCCGAACTATCTTCTGAGTTCCCATCACTATCTGACCAATTGTCAACTTTCGGAAATTCTGAGCTTTTCTGTTCACCTTCAAAAGTCTGATTACTACCACCAGCGCCCTTTGTCAAATTTTCTTTACTTTCACAAGAACCATCTGAACCATAGCCCTCATTCCCTTTTGGATCTGAATCATCTGGATTACAATCAGAAGTTATTTCTGTATCTTCAGAAATCTGTTGATTATCACTTTCACCTAACAAACCACCATTTGTTGGATTACATACATTTTCTGTATATTTTTGATTATTTTGTGCTTCTATTTTCTCCTTTTCGTACAACAGTTTAAACTGATCCTCATCGTCAGAATTGTGACCTGAATCACAAATTACATGATCATTGCAGGTAGAATTATGCTCTACTGAATCAGTACTTTCAAAAATTTGTGGATTATTACTTCCGTCTGGCAAATTACCTGATAAACCAGTCTGATGATTATTTTCACCTACCCAACCATCAGTTGTTGTTGGAATATATATTCCTGTATATCTTTGGCTATCAAGAGAATCATTAGTTAATTGTACTGCTGTATAAGTTGTCCGGTCATCCTCATCATCGGAACTAATACCTGAATCATGGCCATCACCTTCTTTAATCTTTTGAGTTTCTATATCGTGTTCATTTATTTCGCTCGACGAATCATAGTTGGAAGGGTTATACTGTTGATTAGAACGGTGCGTAGTGAAAAGCACTTGACTATGATTATTACTGTTATCGCTTGTACGAGAATCATCGGAGTGCTGTAGAGGAGTTTGTGCATTACTTTTAAGAGTTTTACGCCACTCACTGCAAGGATCCTTATTAAAGTCGAAAGCAGTGCGTATAACTTTTTCCTTGCCTGATACCCCACCATTCATATTGTATAACCATTACTCACTAATCCCTTAGTGAATATCGTAATATATAGGTCTGTCAATAAAAAAATATAACTTTCTTTGGTTCTAACCTTTGCAAATCAGTATCTATAGCCCGGTAATTTCTCATATATTGCACTCTGGACCTAGGAGCGTTGTTAATAAATCCACGACAGCTAGACAACCTTCGCCCGTTTACTAGAAGGCAAAGCAGCAAGGAGCGAACCAAAAGCGATAAGAAAGGATCCAAACCAGATTATAGACATTCCAGGTTTATAGTGCACTTTAGCTGCAATTTTGCTCTTACTCTTATCAATTTCTCCAATTACAACATAAATATCAGAAAATAAATTGTGGTAGATACTGCTTTCAACATTTTTCTGACCTTCCGCAAGGTAAAATCTATATTCAGGAGTTACTTCACCTAATATCTTATTATTCAGCAAATTCCTGATATCCATTGTACCCCTCACTGCATGGAAATTTTTTTCTTTTATTAGCTCAATATTTCGTAAAGTAACTTTAAATTTATTGACTGTTATGCTATCCCCTATTTTTAAGTAATTTTCTTTTTTCTCCTGCCAACCAACTGAATAAGCTATACCAAGCACTAGAATTGCCACTCCAGCATGAGCAAGCATCATTGCATAGTAGGACTTAGAAACTCTTCTTGCTAATAAAATTGATTCACCAAATGCTACCTTAAATAAACGAATTCTTTTACTGTATGCTTCTAAAACAAAGATTAATAATGCTATGGAGATAGTAATTGATAGCACAATCATTAGCTCCATGTGAAAGATAAACGGCAAAATAGCTGCAGCACTACAGAATGAGAATCTGTATTCACGGAATATTGGCAATAGACTATTTCCCTGCCAACTGCAGTATTGCCCTATCATGGTGAGCACTAGAATAGCTAGTGCAATAGAGTTAAATAAAGAATTGTAATATGGTGCTCCAACTGAAATTAATTCACCGGTTAAATACTCAAGCACTGTAGGGTATAAAGTGCCAACGAACACGATGAAAAAGGCAGTGATGAATAATAAATTGTTCATCAGTATCATCGTAAAGCGTGAAAAGAATCTTCTACCCTCTGTCACTTGAGTAGCAAGTTTCTTTCTGGATTCCAGTGTCAAGCATTGGAATGACATCGCAGGCGTGTGATTTTTTCTCGTAAATACTACAAATATTACTAAGCTACTGACTGTAATTACACCAAGTAGAGCTAATATATATAGTCCATATCTTGGGTCATCTGCAAACGTGTGCACTGAGGTAAGTATTCCTGAGCGGACTAGAAATGTTCCAGTCACACTCAATATAAAAGTTGTAAGCGTAAGTAAAATAGCAAAGTTCCTTAAAACATTGAAATTCCGTACCACGAGCAACAAATGTGTCAGCGCTACTGCAATTAGCCACGGCATCAAAGAAACGTTTTCCACTGGATCCCAAAACCAAAATCCACCCCACCCAAGTTCGCGATATGCCCACCAGCTACCCAAGCTGATGCCCAAAGTGAGCAGCGACCAAGAAATAAGTACCCAAGGCCTGACAATTTTAGCCCAAACATTTCCTTCAGTATTTAAAATTAATCCAGCTATAGAGAGCGAAAAAGGAACGCTAAATCCAAGGTACCCCAAATATAATATCGGTGGATGAATAGCAAGGCCTATATCCTGCAATATCGGATTAAAACCCAATCCATCTGTTTCAATGCCTGGCATTTTAGTGAAGGGGCTGGATTCAATTAAAGTGAACAGCAAAAAACAAAAGCAAATCAGCCCATGAGTGATAAGAGATATTTTTTTTAATTTACTACCATTAGTTCGTTCTGGTGTCATTCCAGTGCTTGACACTGGAATCCAGTTTTTATTACACTGCCATTTGATGTACTCATTTGCAATTAAATTGTCTGGATCCCAGTGTCTGGACACTGGGATGACAGAAGAAGAGACTGGGATGACAGAGGGGGAAACTGGGATGACAGAAGGTATATAAATATCCATTAGTAATAAATACATGACAAGCACTAAGGTCCAAAGCAACATGGACCCTTCTTTGTTTCCCCAAACACCACAAATCTTGTAGATCAAAGGTTTTGTTGTGTGTGAGTGGTAGTATACGTTTTCAAGTGAAAAATCATTTGTAATGTGGCAGTAGATCAAAATAGCCATTGACGCTGATACACAAAAAAATATGGCAGTGGTAATAAACCGACAAGAACTAAGCGGTAAAAACAAATATGTCAAAGACAATAAGCAGGCTAGCAATAGCAATATATTCCCAAGTTCAGGCATAAAAAATTATAGTTTTTATATAAACAATATTACTGATGACAAGTTAGAAGTTAAAGTGTTAATTGATGCTAGCATAATGCTCCCGTAGTTAGCTGTGCTAGTATTAATTAAAAATTAAATATTAAATCTTTATACTTTTATAGATAGCGTTAATATTGAGGTAACATTGTGGGTACAACTAAGATTAGTAAATTTCCATTCAATATAAAAGGTAAAGTGGCAAAACAACATGCCGAACCAATAATCGAAAAAAATCTCTATACTATTTTAGGATTCAAAGATATAGAAGATTTTGAAAATAAGACAAGTAAACTTGTTAATAAAAAAGTTTGGCAATCATTTGTTGACTGCTTTGCAAAAGAAATAGATTATGCAGCAACCGAAGAAGTTGTAAAAAACATCGTTTGTAACATTGCAAAGAGTGATCAAGGTAATGCTTTTACCAAAACTGAACATCTCATATTAAATGAAAAGCAAGATAATAAAAAGAGAGAAAAAGCGATTAGAAAAGCTATTAGTATTTTGAGAAAAATCAATCCAGAAAAAGCCTTTAATGAACTTTCAGTAATAAAAAAACAAGCTGAAGATTTTTTACAAACCGATTTTTGTAAAGCACAGAGTAAATCACTTCAAGGATTTGCTCCCTCTGGTGGACAGCTCTTTGCGGAAACTCTGAAATATATAGAAACACTAGAAAGATTATCCGAAGTAAAAAAAGAAGGGCTAGTTAGAGATTTCTTGTTAAATCATGTTAGTTTATTGAATAAAAAGTATCCTAAATCACAAGGTAAAAGGGAAGATGCTATAACAATACTATCAAGTGATGAGTTGAAGAATTTTTACAATAAAGGTGTAGAAGAAGGAATATTACAACCAATGGCATCTTACAAAGGATGCAGAAACCTGTATGACAAAATGAACCAGATAAAAAATGAATCCAAAAGTATAATTAAAAGAGAAGAACGGGAAGAAAATTTAAAGAAAAGAGATAAGTCGATAATCAGCGCAATTAATGACATAAAAAAACATAGAGAAGCAATCCTTAACTGTAAAGACTTTCAAAATTCTTACATAAAAGAGAAAAAAGAACATCCATTTAGAGGCAACGCATGTCAAAAAATGATTGATATATATCAAGAGAGAATTGTTGGATATCAGGAGAAAATTCGTCAAAACTTAAACCAAATAAAAGCGATATTAAAAAGTGCGCCGCAAGAAATAGATGATGTGGAAGAATTCGAGGAAATAATTGATGATATACATGAAGCAAAGCAGTGTGATGAAATTTTTGATTCAGCTTTAATTTGTTTATCGAACATACAGAATGAGCTAGATATTCAGCTGGAAAATCCTTCAACAGAACTCAGAGTTTCACACATTAACGTTAAAACTGAGCTAACTAGGTTATAAGAACCAAATCTTTAGGGTAATGAAAGCACTTTAATTCAAGACAGCTCTTAGTCTGTGTTTTAATTTGGTTGTGTTTTATTAAAAAAACTTTAAATTTATTTTATAATCGATACTCAAATATAATGACTCAAACTTGGGATTTGTTGCAAACAGGGCAAAAGGAAGGCTATAAAATTGCGTATACTAATGCTCGTATTATCGACCCGGAAACTAAACTTGATATAAAAGGTTCATTATTGACTGAAGGGGATAAAATTGTTGACTTTGGTGAATCATTATTTTCAACAAGTGGAGTTGATGAAACAATAGACTGTAAAGGGCTTGTTCTAATGCCAGGCCTTATTGACATTCACGTACATTTTCGTGAACCAGGCCAGGAACATAAAGAAACTATATATACAGGCAGCAAATCTGCAGCTGCGGGGGGAGTTACAACTGTAGTTTGTCAGCCAAACACTGTTCCAGCAATTGATAGCGTTATTTTGGCTAAATATTTGAAATATAGAGCACTTGAAACTTCACATGTAAACGTTGAATTTTACGCTAAAATCACCACTTCGGAAGAAAAGTTGACTGAAATGGCACTTTTAAAGGAAGCAGGTGCGGTTGGGTTCACTGATGATGGCATGCCAGTTATGAACCCAATGATTATGAGACAGGCACTGCTTTATTCAAGTATGCTGAATGTCCCTATTGCTCAACATGCAGAAGATTTAAATTTATCTGCTGGTGGCGCAATCAACGAAGGTAAAATTTCTGAAGAATTGGGAGTAAAGGGGATCTTGAGTGCGTCAGAATCGGTTATGGTAAATCGTGATATACTGCTAATGAAGGATATGGAAAATGTGCACTACCATATTCTACATGTCTCTTCAAAAGATTCACTTGATGCTATTAAACGTGCAAAAGATTTGGGATTAAATGTTACGTGCGAAGTAACCCCTCATCACTTCACTTTGACTGAAGATATAGTAAAACAACATGGGGCAATTGCAAAAATGAATCCGCCGCTTCGCACTGAAGAAGATCGTTTAGCTATGGTTGAAGGTTTAAAGACAGGTGTGATTGATTGCATTGCAACTGATCACGCTCCGCATGATCGTAGTTCTAAAGATCTACCACTTGAAAATGCTGCATTTGGTATTGTTGGTCTTGAAACAATGCTGCCCCTTTCACTTGAACTCTATCACAGTGGGCAAATGGGTCTACTTGATGTGCTTGCAAAATTGACATATAAGCCTGCAGATATAATACACATACCACGTGGTCGTATACAAAAAAACCTTGCTGCAGACTTAATTTTAGTTGACCTCAATCATGAATGGGAAATTAAAACTGACAACTTTGCTAGTAAATCAAAGAATTCTCCTTTCGATGGTCGCAAAGTAAAAGGACACGTAGTACGTACTGTTGTGTCCGGCAAAACTATATACTCGCAGAAGAGTTAGTTATCATATCTTATCTATTCCAATTTGTTATCACCAGAATGGGCTAAGTGCACCTAAATTTAAATTAAGAAATCTTACACTGTCTCCGAATAAACACATCCTCTTATCTTTCCCTAATCTGTAAAGTTATTTTGTCTATCAATCTGATTCCAAAACAGCAAAATTATTGTATAATGTTACTTTGAAGTTTTATTTTCAATGCACAAGTTTGCAATACTTTTTTCTATACTGCTTGCAATAGTTGCTTACTACCTAAACAATGAAATCATATTTGAAATAGCAAAGCTATTTAGTGATATCTTTATCAGCTTGCTCAAATTAATAAGCTTACCTCTGGTTTTTTTATCCATAGTTTCCACAATTTCCGGGCTCAAAGACTCAATTGAAATCAAAGTCTTAGTTAAGAAAACACTATTTTATACTCTGCTTACAACTATTATAGCTGCGTTTGTTGCATTATCGTTTTATTTGTTAATAGATCCAGCAAGAAAAAATTTCATAAGTAATACAATAGGGAGTATTAACAGCAATAACCACAGTTATTTTTCATATTTAAAATCACTCATTCCTTCTAATTTTGTGCAAGTTTTTCTTGAAAATAATATGATTGGTAGCATATTAATCGCTTTTTTGATGGGTGGAGCTATTGTTTCACTTTCAAAAGAAAAGCAGGATATATTATATCAAGTATTCTCTGCACTTTTTGATGCGCTACTTAAAATTGCTCAAGGGTTATTAAAATTTATTCCGCTTGCTGTTTGGTCTTTTATTACTTGTTTTTTGCATGAATTAAAAGGTGGTAGTGAGTTCTACAGTCTTTTATGGTATTTTATTTGCATAATGTCTGCAAATTTCGTGCAAGCGTTTCTGATTTTACCGCTACTTATGTGGTATAAAGGCATATCACCAACTCAAACGCTGAAAGGGGTTATGCCGGCACTCACACTTGCGTTTTTTTCTAAATCATCCAGTGCAACATTGCCAACAACTATAGAATGTGTGCAGAACAAGCTAAAGGTGCCAAAGAAATTATCGTCTTTTATTTTACCAATATGCACAACAATCAACATGAATGCATGTGCTGCATTTATACTAATCACTGTAATGTTTGTTGCAGAAATGAACGGATACGCATTTTCCTTAAGCGAAATGTTGATATGGATTTTTTTAGCTACAGGGGCTGCAATTGGTAACGCTGGAGTGCCGATGGGGTGCTATTTTATGGCAACCAGTTATCTCGTATCGATGAATGTTCCTTTGCACATCATGGGACTTATTTTACCTATTTACACGATCATCGATATGTTTGAAACTGCAATAAATGTGTGGTCTGATATTTGTATTACTCAGATAATTAATAAAGAATGTAATAGTGAAACTTAAAAAATGATATTAGACGAAAATAATCTAATAATAAAAGAATTTAAGGAAGCAGAAGCAATTTTGCATGGGCATTTTGTTTTATCATCCGGGCTGCACAGCGACACGTACATACAATGTGCGAAGATTTTTGAAAATCCAAGCAGAGCTATGAGAGTTTGTGAGCTATTGGTAAATAAAATAAGAAAAGAATTAAATAGCTCAATAGATTTAATATTATCTCCTGCAATTGGTGGAATAATTGTGGGTTATGAGATTGGCAGGCAGCTTGGAATAAAGACAATGTTTTGCGAGCGCGTTAACGGCAAGTTTGAATTACGCCGTGGATTTAAGATCAAAAAAGGTGAGAAAATATTACTTATCGAGGATGTAATAACCACAGGCAAATCTTCACTTGAAGCAGTGGAATGTGCAGAAGGGAAAGGAGGTAAAGTTGTTGCTGAAGCTTCTTTGATAAAGAGAAATAGTGAAACGAAACTGCCTTTTCCTGTCATATCTTTGATTGAACTGAACATCAAAAACTACAGCGAGGAAGAACTTCCAAGTGAATTAAAACAACTACCCATAACAAAACCTGGGAGTAGGGAATATTTAACAAAGTAATCCTATAATATCTTGGAAGCACAGCACAGCTTTAGTTATTTACTCTAAGTGTATTTTATGTATACTTATTACTAAATTAATTTTGAAATAATAGAAAATGAACGAATTTAAATCGATCCGTAATATAGCAATAATCGCACACGTTGACCACGGTAAAACTACTTTGCTTGATAACATGTTAAAACAAAGCGGCACATTTCGCGAGAATCAAGAAGTTCAAGAACGAGTGATGGATAGTGGTGATCAAGAGCGTGAACGCGGAATTACAATACTTGCAAAATGCACATCAATAATGTGGGGCGATGAAAAGATCAATATTATTGATACGCCAGGGCACGCAGACTTTGGTGGAGAAGTGGAAAGGGTATTGTGCATGGCAGATGGTGTGTTGCTGCTGGTTGACGCTGCAGAAGGTCCCATGCCACAAACTAAATTTGTGTTGTCAAAAGCACTAAAAGCAAATTTGAAGCCAATTGTGATAATCAATAAGGTCGATCGACCAGACAGCAGAATTGATGAAGTATTAAATGAAATATATGAGTTATTTTTTAACCTTGATGCAACCAACGAGCAGCTAGATTTTCCAGTGTTGTATGCTTCAGGTAGAAATGGTTGGTGTGCTAAGGAGCTTTCTGATGAAAGAAAAGATTTAAGCCCATTATTTTCAACGGTTATAGATTATATAAAACCTTCTGTTTATGATCAAAATGCACCTTTTGCTATGTTAGTCACTCTACTTGAGTCTGATAAGTTTCTTGGCAGAATATTGACAGGAAAGGTTTATCAGGGCGTTGCAAAAGTCAATTCAGATCTTAAGGTGCTTGACCTCGATGGCAAAGTAATTGAACGAGGAAGATTAACTAAGTTGCTCTCATTTTCTGGCTTGAAACGCATTCCAGTAGAACAAGCTGTGGCGGGAGACATAATTGCAATTGCAGGACTTGAGGAAGCTTCGGTTTCAGATACTATAGCAGCACCAGAGGTTACAACTGCAGTAAGCTCAACTCCAGTTGATCCGCCGACAATGGCGATTACTCTGAGTGTTAATGATTCGCCTTTTGCTGGACAAGAAGGTACAAAGCTTACCTCAACTGCTATAAAGGATCGCTTATACGCGGAGGCAGAAACAAATGTTGCAATTACTGTGACTTTGGCACCAAGCGGTGAAGCGTTTGAAGTAGGTGGACGTGGTGAGCTACAGCTTGGGGTGTTAATTGAAAATATGAGAAGAGAAGGTTTTGAGCTTTCGGTATCACGCCCTCGAGTGCTATTTAAGGAAGAAGATGGCAAAAAACTTGAACCTATAGAGGAAGTAGTAATTGATGTAGATGATGAATATAGTGGAATCATCATGGAAAAACTCAGCTTCCGAAAAGGTGAAGTGACTGACATGAGACCTTCTGGTAATGGCAGGACAAGATTAACGTTTTTAGTGCCATCAAGAGGATTAATTGGTTATCAAGGAGAGTTTTTAACTGATTCTCGGGGCACAGGCATAATTAACCGTTTATTTCATAGTTATGCTCCACATAGAGGTCCAATTTCTGGAAGGCGCAATGGAGTTTTAATTTCTACAGATAAGGGTGAGGCTGTGGCATATGCAATCTTCAATTTGCAAGACAGGGGAATTATGTTTATTAAGCCACAAGATAAGGTATATTGTGGCATGGTTGTCGGCCAGCATAGCCGTGACAATGATTTGGAGATAAACGTGCTAAAAGGTAAGCAATTAACAAACGTAAGAGCTTCAGGTAGTGATGAAGCTATAAAGCTCACTCCACCAAAGATAATGACACTGGAGGATATGATAGCGTATATAGATGATGATGAATTGGTGGAAGTAACTCCAAAATCTATACGTTTACGCAAGAAATTCCTTGATCCAAATGAACGTAGGCGTGCAGGAAGGGCAAAGAATAAGGAGTAATCAGAGGTTGAACATTTGCGAAAAATAGTGTATAATTATTCGTCTCCTAATTGTATTTAATTATGGCCTTTTCGAAATTTCTCGATCCAAAAAACAATTTCGCGTTCAAGAGAATATTTGGCACTGAGAAAAATAAAGATATTCTCATTCACTTTCTCAATGATATATTGGGCTTCGCTGGCAAAGATGAAATAGAAGAAATAGAATTTCTCAGCACTATCATGGATGCTGAGATTGCCTCTAAAAAACAAAGTATTGTTGATGTTTTCTGTACTGATTCTGCTGGAACCCAGCTAATTATTGAAATGGTGCGACCTGAAAGTCTTCGGTCATATTGTTTAAAAGGAGAGGAATTCCTTCAGAAAGAAACTAAAAGAGTTCTAAAACTTATTAAACCAGATGTTTTGCCATCTGAGTCTACGCATCAGTGCGAATCGGGTAACCGGTTGGTGCCAAGCGATGCGGACAATGAACCTCCTCTTGAAAAAGAAGATGCTCAATCGTGAAAGGAGCATAAACTACAAGCATCATGTGGTTGGAGAGCTAGGCTTAGTGGTATGGTGAACGTAAGTGAAGCTTCATAAGTATCGTAACGATTAAAGAGCTAAAGATGCTGATAAGCTCCGACCAAAAGGTAATGTGACATTTTTCATTTCTGGATGTACGCAAATCACCGGTATAGAGAAGTCACCTAACCCACTGTTGTATGACAGAAGGAACAGGGTAAGCCTGTATTTCCGCCTATATGGCAAGCAAACCGCAAGGAACGCTGATGAAAATGCAGGTAAAGGATAATGGAGAAAGCGAATGCCATTTTGTAACGAAATGTATAGAATTTGTAACATTAATTCGCGTGAAAACGAGCAGATTTCCATTTGGTCCCTCGTGACAAGAAACTTTGTTAACCACTTGAGGTAGAGAAGCAGATGACCTTACCCACAGAAATGATGAAGAAATTAGGAATATTTTTTACAAAAAGGACAATACTAACAAAAGAACTTTATTCTATTTAGAATATAAAGTTACAATAAATTTTCCTGTCATCTCCAAATAAATTACATTAACTTAGTATTGTATATTGTTAATAACTTAAATAATACAACCATTTTCAGCAACAAAAACCAAAGGTCTTGAGATACAAGATATTTGTATGGTTACTATGATAGTTCCTTTTTTAAGAAAGTTTTAAATTTCATACCTAACAATAAACAACTTTAGGTTTAAATTTATGAAATCAGTTGTTATATACATCAGCAAATACGAATTTAACTGGTGTTATGGACTTAAATAAATTTACCGAAAAAGCAAAAAGTCTAATTCAAAGTGCTCAAATGAAAGCGTTGGGAGCTGGGCATCAGATTTTTATGCCTGAGCATTTACTAAAAGTGATGCTTGAAGATGAATCAGGTTTAGTTCAGGATTTGATAAACGCTTGTGGTGGAAGTGTGCAAAGTATTTCTGATGCTGTGGATAGCGCAATAAAAAAGTTGCCAGTAATTGAAGGTCCAGGAAGTGGTGGCCTTCAACTTTCAAGAGAAATAGCAAAAGTTTTTGAAGATTCAATTGGTATTGCAAGAAGAAATAAAGATTCATTTGTTGCTGTTGAGCGTTTACTACAGGGCCTCACTGCACAAAAAGATGATACTGTAGGCAAAATTCTGGCAGAGAATGGTGTGACTCTACAAAAACTGAACTCAGTTATTGCAGAAATGAGAAAGGGCAGCAGTGCGGACTCGCCAAACAGTGAGGAAAAATTAAACGCGGCAAAGAAATATACAAAAGATGTTACAGAGCTTGCTATGCAAGGAAAGCTTGATCCTGTAATTGGTCGTGATGAAGAGATCAGAAGAACTATGCAGGTATCACTGAGGCGGACAAAAAATAATCCAGTGCTGATCGGTGAACCTGGTGTTGGAAAAACTGCAATAGTTGAGGGGCTTGCAAATAGAATTGTTGCAAACGATGTGCCACTTGGTTTGCATGATGCAAAGGTCTTAGCTTTGGATCTTGGAGCACTAATTGCTGGCACTAAGTTTAGAGGAGAGTTTGAGGAAAGGTTAAAAGCAGTGATTAATGAGATTTCGAGAGCGGAGGGAAAAATTATATTATTCATCGATGAATTGCACACTTTAGTTGGAGCAGGAGCAACAAGTGGTGCAATGGATGCCTCGAATCTGCTGAAGCCTGCTCTTGCGCGTGGAGAAATTCGCTGTATAGGAGCCACAACTTTAGATGAATATCGTCAGCATATAGAAAAAGATCCTGCACTTGCAAGGCGTTTTCAGCCTGTGTTTATCTCTCAACCAACTGAAACTGATACCATTTCAATACTCAGGGGTTTGAAGGAAAGATATGAGGTGCATCATGGTATAAGAATTACAGATGGTGCAATAATTGCTGCTGCAACGTTGTCCAATAGATATATAACAGATAGGTTTTTACCTGATAAAGCAATTGATTTGATTGATGAAGCAGCAAGCAGGGTGAGAATTGAAATGGATAGCAAGCCTGAAGTTATTGATGAACTTGAGAGAAAGGTTATACAGCTAAAGATTGAAGCAGAGGCTTTAAAAAAAGAAAGTGATGAAAATTCTAAACAGCGTTTAAAAAAGATAAATGAAGAGATCGAAAATCTAAACAGTAAATTTGCTGACTTGAACAGCAAATGGCAGATGGAAAAGAATAAAATAGCTAGAATACAAGAAACAGCCGAAAAATTAGATAACGCTAGAAAAGAGTTGGAATTAGTTCAGCGTAGTGGGAATTTGGGAAGAGCAGGAGAGCTGATGTATGGTGTGATTCCTCAGCTTGAGAATGAATTAAAAAATCAGGAAAAGGTTACTGATAGTTTCTTAAAGAAAGAAGTGACTGGAGATGATATTGCAAACATTGTTTCAAAGTGGACAGGAATTCCAGTTGATAACATGATGCACAGCGAAAAGGAAAAACTTCTCAACATGGAGAATGAAATAGGAAGAAGAGTAATAGGGCAGAAAGATGCAATAGAAGCGATAAGTAATGCAGTTAGGCGCTCTCGCTCTGGTGTGCAAGATACTAATCGACCTTTTGGTTCATTCTTATTCTTGGGTCCAACCGGAGTTGGAAAAACAGAATTGGCAAAAGCCCTTGCTGAATTTCTGTTTGACGATCAATCAGCGCTTTTGCGTTTTGATATGTCAGAATATATGGAAAAACATTCTGTTTCAAAGTTAATTGGCGCGCCTCCAGGGTATGTTGGCTATGAACAAGGTGGCAGATTAACTGAAGCAGTGAGGAGAAGACCATATCAGGTAATCTTATTTGATGAGATAGAAAAGGCAAATCCAGATATATTTAATCTATTGCTGCAAATCTTGGATGAGGGAAGACTCACTGATAGTCATGGCAAATTGATTGATTTTCGCAATACCATACTGATTTTAACTTCTAATCTTGGTGCTGAGATAATGCTAAAGGGGATTGCTGAGTCTGTAAAAGATGAGGTAATGCAGATAATTAAATCAACATTTCGTCCAGAATTTTTAAACAGACTGGATGAAATTATTATATTTCACAGTTTAACCAGAAATGACATCTATAAAATTATAGATGTTCAATTTTCTTATTTACAAAAAACACTTGCTAAGCGTAAACTGAGTATAAGTTTGTCGCAGGAAGCTAAAGAACTAATAGCACAAACTGGCTATGACCCTGAATATGGAGCAAGGCCCTTAAAAAGGGTTATACAAGAGTGTATTCAAAATAATTTAGCTAAATTAGTTTTATCAGGGGAAGTAGTAGAAAATGATGAACTAATAGTGTACGCTCTTGATAATGAAATCTTAGTTAAAAAGGTTTAAGTTCACTGTGTATTTTTGTTAAAAAAAATGTGTATAGATCATAATGTTGACACTGAGTCTTTATTTAAGTTAGCTGATCAAGAAAATCAGCAAGATAAAGAAAAAATTAAAAAATTCATTAAGTATTTTTATAGTTTTGTTTATAAAAGCGACCTAAAAGCCAACGATAAGTTTTTGCTATATATTGTAAACGATGCTTACAATTTTGTTTCTCAAAAAGAGAAAGATGAAAGTAAGTTAGTAGTAAGCAATATAGATGATATACCAGGAATAGAAGGCGATTTTACCACGATTAAGATAACAAACGATGATATGCCATTTTTGGTTGATTCTGTTATTGCAATTATTAAATCGCACAATTTAACCATATGCTATTACAGCAACAGCATAATTAACATTAAAAGAAAAGATGGCCTAATAGATGAGATTTACTCTTTGGAAGAAAGCAATGGAGTCAAAGAGTCAGTTATATATGTAATTATCAAAGGTATAAGTGACAGTTTTGTTGATACATTAAAAGAATCTCTACAAAAAACGCTGAAAGCAGTTAATTGCGTTGTGAAAGATTGGCACTTAATGCTCAAGAAACTTGATGAGGCAAGTCTTTCTGTCATCCCAGCTGGGATCCAGGAAAAGGACACGTGGATTCCAGTGTCACGCACTGGAATGACACCAGACCGAAATCAAGAGCAAAAAGATTTTCTAGTTTGGTTAAAGAATAGTAACTTCGTATTTCTAGGTTATCAAGAATATATTGCTGGTAAAGATGAAAAACTCGTCTGTGATAGCAAAAAGGCCCTTGGCCTGATGAGAGTAGGTCAAAGTACGTTGATTCCTTCTGCAAACCTTGATTCCCTATACATATTGAGATCAGATCTAATCTCAATAGTCCATCGGCGTACATACATGAATTGTATAGGAGTAAAAGAATTTGATGACCAGGGTAATGTAGTAAAGGAACGGCGTTTTTTCGGGCTATTTACTTCTGTAGCGGAGGTCCAAGATATTCGAACTATTCCAATAATAAAAGATAAAGTTAAAGTTATAGAAAAAAATGCAGGATTTGTAACCGGGGGCCACAACAATAAAGCTTTGATTTCTATTTTGCAAGTGTTCTCTTGTGATGAATTATTCCAATCAAATGAAGACGAATTATTTAAAATTTGCATTTCGATCATGTCTCTTGCGATTAGGCCAAGGGTCAGATTATTTTTAAGAAGAGTCGGGGATTTTATTAGTTGCATAGTGCTGATACCGATGCGTTATGCTAGCGCTAGGCTAATGTTCAAGATACGTGACATATTGAAGGATGAGACAAGTGCAGGAAGTTCAGATATTTATAACAATCACATTATCAATGAATATGATTTGATGAAATTGCATGTAGTGCTAAAGACCAAAAATGCTAGCGTTCTTGATGATGAAGTTTTGCGTATCGAAAACAAATTAAGAAACATTACAGAAAAGTGGGAAGATCGTTTTATAGACAATTTATACAATACTTTTAGCACTGTTGAGGATATATTCATCCGTTATTGCAAGGCATTTCCAATAAGCTATCAAGAGAGTTTCGAACCTCATGACGCATATTACGATATGAAAAAATTGGAGATAGTGAGGAAGAAAGGAGTTAGCGAGGTCGATTTAAGACTTACTCGTGATAATCTTAATTATCAATTAAAGGTTTATACTCCAAACAATGGAGGCCTTGAATTATCGAAGATATTAAGGATCACTAAGAATTTGGGAGCTAAAATTCTATCTCATAATGGCTATTACATAGAAATTAACGGTGGAATATGGATACACCATTTTGTGTTGTCAAGAGTCGAGGAATTAATAGACAACATTACTCTAAAAGAGCAATTTGAAATAACACTTGCGAAAGTGTTTAGCAAGGAAATTAAAAATGACTATTTCAATAGTTTGATCATTATTGCTGGGCTCAAGTGGAAGGAAGTGCTTCTGATTAGAGCGCTAAGTGCCTATCTAAAGCAGACGTCATTTAACTACAACCCAGAATATATCCAAAAGGTAGTCTCAGAGTATCCAAAAGTAGTAAAGTATTTGATACAACTATTTCATGCAAGATTTGATCCTAACATAGACATTGATAGAGCAGAAACTACGGACATTGTCAGAGAAAAAATTGAGGAACTTCTAAAAGAGATCAGCAATGTTTCACATGATTACGTTTTGCGCTCGATATTTAACTTGATAATGGCTATTTTAAGGACCAGTTATTATCAAGACGATAAACCATATTTATCTACAAAATTTGACTCAAGTAAAATAAATGGTTTGCCTGATCCTCGTCCGTATCGCGAATTGTATATTTATTCAAACCTTTTTGAGGGAATACATCTAAGAGGAGGGAAATTAGCCCGTGGTGGCTTAAGGTGGTCGGATAGGACGGAAGATTTTCGCACTGAAGTTTTGGGGCTCATGAAAGCTCAGATGACAAAAAATGCGGTTATTGTCCCTGTTGGTGCAAAGGGTGGATTTGTAATAAAGCAAGCTTATAAAGATAAGAATATTTTAAGAGAGAAAAGTGTTGAGTGCTATAAGAGTTTTATTAGAGGAATGCTTGATATTACTGATAACGTGGTTGATGGTGAAATAATTCCACCAGAGAATGTGATTAGGTATGATGAAGACGATCCATACTTGGTAGTTGCAGCAGATAAAGGCACTGCTTCATTTTCTGATTATGCCAACCAGATAGCCTCTGAATACAATTTTTGGCTTGGCGATGCATTTGCATCTGGTGGATCAGCAGGTTATGATCACAAAAAAATGGGTATTACAGCCAGAGGTGCATGGATTGCAGCACAGAGGCATTTTTGGAAAATGAATAAGGATATTTACCAGGATACAACTGTTATTGGAATTGGAGATATGGCTGGCGATCTATTTGGAAACGGTATGCTGCTTTCAAAAAATATACATTTAATCGGCGCATTTAACCATATGCATATTTTTGTTGACCCAAACCCTGATGCAGAAAAGAGTTTCACAGAGCGTAAACGTCTCTTTGAGTTACCATTTTCAACTTGGATGGATTATAATAAAGATTTGATTTCTAAGGGTGGAGGAGTATTTGAGCGTAGCAGTAAGCAAGTAAACATTTCTCAAGAAATAAAAAAGTGCTTTGATATAACAGAAGATATGCTACCTCCAAGTGATTTGATTAGATATCTATTGAAAGCAAAAGTGGACTTCATATGGAATGGAGGAATTGGCACGTTTGTTAAGGCAAAGAGTGAAAATCATAGCATGGTCGGTGATAAAGCAAACGATGAGTTAAGAGTGAATGGTAAAGATATTAGAGCTTCTATGTTTATAGAGGGTGGAAATCTTGGTTGTACACAGTTTGGAAGAATAGAATATGCTGAAAAAGGTGGATATATCAATGCAGACTTTGTTGATAATTCAGCCGGAGTGATATGTTCGGACCTTGAAGTTAACATTAAGATTGCATTTGTTTCAGCTATGAAAGCAGGGGGTATTTCTTTAGAAAAAAGGAATGAAATACTGGCAAGTATGGTGGATGAAGTTGCATCCAAAGTGCTTGAGAACCACAACAAAATTGAAACAAAAGCATTACTTCTTGAGTGTTTGCAAGCTAAAGAGAGATTGGAGCAGCACCACAGGTTACTGCTCAGTTTAGAAAAATCTGGGCTGTTAAACCGAAGCGTAGAATTTCTTCCAACTGAAGAAGAGATAGCAAGGATGTTAACTGGTGCAGAAGGTTTCAGTTCTCCTCAGCTCTCTGTTCTAATGTCTTATGCTAGAACAGCAATAAAAAATGAAATTATACATTCCGATCTGTCTGAAAAAGATCTTATATCTCATGACTACTTGCTAGGTTATTTTCCTAAAAAGATGGTAACAAAGTTTAAGGATTTCATATTAAAACACCAACTTCGTAGAGAAATTATCTCTACTTGCATTGCAAATGATGTAGTGAATAGAATGGGCTGTATATTCATCAATAATTTGGCTGAGAACACTGGAATTAAGATACAAGAAGCGGTTAACATATATATTGTTGTTAACCACCTGTATGATTTAAACAGCCTGTGGCAGAAAATTGATGAATTGGATGGAAAAATTGATGTTAACTCATACTTACAAATAGTGAGGAACGTGCAGAAATTTATTGGCAGAGTATCATTTTGGCTAGTGAAAAATCTTGGCAAGCTTAGCTTTGTAGAATTGGATGATGTTACAAAATTTAAAGATGCAATTGAAACTTTAGGCCAGAACTTAACTGATGTTTTAGATGAACACCTATTAAAGATCTATAGCCATGGATCAACTTCTTTAGTAGAACTTAATATAAATAAAGATCTAGCAAAAAAAGTTGCTGATCTATGCGTTCTTGCTTATGCACTGGACATTATATCTGTTGCTGAACAGACATCTTTGTCCATTCTTGATGCTGGTAAAATATACTTTGAGTTAAAGTCGCTGTTAAGATTCGATCTGATTAGAACAATTGCCATCAAGATGAAAAGCCGCTCTTCTTATTGGGATCGCAGCTTAGTTAATGATTTATTGGACGATTTAAGCAATTACCATCACAAGCTAGCTGTTAAAGTCATAAAAGCTACTGATAACCCTGAAGATAAGGTTCAAACCTGGGCTTGTAATGATAAGGACTACATAGAACGTTATAATAGTTTTTTAGATGAGATGGTTGCTTCTAAACTTGATTTAAGCAAATTAATATTTATAATCAGAAGGATTAAAGTACTTGCTTCATAGGAAAATGTTCAATATAGGTCTTTCAGAAATTTTAGTTGTAGCTTTAGTGAGCATAATTGTTCTTGATAAAAATAAGGTGCCTGTATTTATTGACCTTATTAGGAATGTGTATAAGTATCTTATGATTATAAAATCAAAAGCTAGGAGGTTATTGAAAGACGCAGGAGTTGAAGACTTATATAAAGAATGTAATGCTGAGAAAGTAAATTACATAATTGGTAAAAATGGTAAGCTTTATCCTACTTATGATATAGATAATACATCTAAAGATAATGACAGCAAAGATTCTGGTAGTAGATGATGTACTATCTAATGTCAAGCTTTTAGAAGCTCGACTAAAAGCAGAGTACTATACGGTTATCGTAGCTCATGATGGTGAAGAAGCTATAGATTTAGTAGCAAAGCAGCAGCCCGATATTATATTACTTGATATCATGATGCCAAAGATGAATGGCTTTCAAGTTTGTAAGGAGCTAAAGGGTGATCCCTTGACAACCCATATTCCAATAATTATGGTAACTGCGCTGCATGATACTCATGATAGAGTGCAAGGTATTAATGCTGGCGCGGATGATTTTCTGACTAAACCAATAAACGAAACTGCTTTATCTGCACGAATTAAGTCTCTCACACGCTTAAAGATGATTATTGATGAATTGCGTTTGAGAGGAGAAACTAACGCTGAGATTGGTGGAGTCGCAGGAAACAGTATTATGGATTATTCCAATCAGATTTTTGATGCTAACATACTTGTTATAGATGAGGATGTTCATCAAGCAGAGCAGATATATAATATATTAAAGCAACGCTTTAGGTCAATTAAAATACTGAGTGATCCAATGGAAGCATTGAAGGTTGGTATTGAGAATGGTTACGACCTGATCATTTCTGATATGCAATTTTCAAAAACTGACGGCTTGCGTTTGTGTTCTGAGTTTCGTAGTAAGGTGGAAACACGTTATACACCAATTCTGATTCTTTCTGAGGATTATGATAAAAACAATTTAGTAAAAGCACTTGATGTAGGTGCTAATGATTATTTAACAGTACCTTTGGATGAGGGTGAGCTAATAGCAAGGGTTAATTCGCAAGTAAAACGCAAAAGATATCAAGATGCCTTGAGAATGAATTTATTTAATAATGCGGAAATGTCTATAAAGGACCCATTAACTAACTGTTATAATAGAAGATATTTTGATGCACACTTAAGAAACATTGTTAAGGACTCTGTGGAAAAGGATAGAAGGTTGTCTCTTATGATACTTGATATAGACTATTTTAAGATAGTGAATGACAGTTTTGGGCATAGTGCTGGAGATGAACTTTTAAAGCAAATACAGAAAAGAATTTCTGAAAATATCAGAGTGACAGATTTACTAGCTAGGTTTGGTGGTGAGGAGTTTGTTGTTGTAATGCCAGATACCAATGTATCAGATGCGTATACTATTGCGGAGAGAATACGAAAAATTATTGCTAAAGAACCTTTTGTACTTGCAGATAAAAATACAACCCATAATGTAACTGTGAGCATTGGAATTGCAGAAATGCAAGGATCTGACTTTGATGATATTAAAAAATTTATAGTACGTGCTGACAGATATTTATATAAAGCAAAAAACAGTGGTAGAAATAGAGTGGTTACTGGCTATAGCTAAAGTGGCTTAAGTTTACCGACAACCGTCATTCCACTACTCGTGAGCGGAATCTATGCTGAGATACCGCGAATGAATCGCGGTATGACGTGTTGCTTGGGTTAGCTATAGATTTCTGAAATGATTTCAAAAAAATGATAACTAAGATTAAAGCGACAACATGAGGTTTCTCAGCTCTGGAAATTTCATGTCTAGCTGCAAAAATAGATACTTATTTAAAAAATATCCTGTAACTTTCAGTCCTAACTGAAATTCTTGGAATGAGTAGCTGTTTTGTAGGTTATTATTGTATACATCATGCAACATTTGTGGAAAAGGTAGGAGTTTATCTGCATAATAATCTCCTACTTTTTTTGACACTGCTCTACCAGTTTTTGGAGAAATAAATTGCAGATTTTCCTTAACACCTGTTACAGCGCATTTGGATAAGTCTAACTTGAATCCCAATTGCGTAAGAAGCAGAAGCTCTAAGTTAAGATAATGGCTTTGCCAAGACTGATTGTTGTGTTTAATTACATCGATGAAATATCGAAAATTGTCATACAGTATGGCACAGGGTTCACTTTCTGGAAGCACTTTTTCTAAAATAGAGGAGAAAGAAACAATAGTAATGCTTTTTAACCTATCTTGAAAGAAATGATGGAATGGAGATTCGATTAATTCGCACTTAAAAAAACCTAGATTTTCAGGTAACTTAGCACTCCATTCTGCATGTAATAGATTACTTATCTGAAACTTATAATTGCTATTGTTTGTTAGCTTAGTTAATCCCCTGCGCTTTCCATGACTTTTTGTAAACAGAGAAAGAATTAAGTTTTTATCGCCGTATTTTTTAGCAGCTATAATGATGCCTTCATCTTTCCATCTCATTTAGAGTGTATTGACCGTATGATATTATAGGATAGTACACCTAGAGCTTGTAATCCATAAAAATCACTTACTCCGTTACTATTCCAAAGTTTCAAGGCTATGAGAGAGTAAGTTATTGACTGCCACTCTTCTTCCTGAGCCTCCATGCTGAGCTTTTGGTTTGCTAAATAATTGTTTGAATGATTTTAGTAACCATTACTTTTCCTTATCTGAAATTTTGGATAATTCAGCTTCTAATTCTTCTATCGTCGGTAAAGCTGTTTTTATGTTCTCTGGTAGATTTTCAGTTATTCGATATTCCGCTAATCCTATTGGTTTATTTATGTCTTTGAGTGTATATTTAGCAAGTACATCGTCTTTAGATTTACATAAGATTAACCCTATAGAAGGTTGATCTGTCGAGTGCTTCAGTAAATCATCAACTGCAGAAAGATAAAAATTCATTTTACCAGCATATTCCGGCTTAAAATCCTTATCTTTTAGTTCAATCACTACGAAGCAACGTAACTTTAAATGATAGAATAATAAATCAATATAAAAGTCTTTATTACCAACATCTAAATGAAATTGTCTACCAACAAATGCAAATCCTTCACCGAGTTCTAACAGAAATTTTTCCATATGCCCTACGAGTCCTTTTTCTACTTCTCTTTCATGAGCATCCTTACCTATACTTAAAAAATCAAAAATATACGGATCTTTTAATGTGTAATGTGCTAGATCGGATTGTGGAGATGGTAATTTTTCTTTAAAATTAGTTATTGTTTTTCCTTGACGTTTATGTAGTCCAAGTTCTATCTGCATCACCATAATGTTACGTGACCAGCCATGTTCAATAGCTTTTTTTACATAAAATAATCTTATTTCATGACTTTCTATTTTTTCCAAAAGAGTGATATTGTGATACCAAGTTAATTGTGCAAGAGGCTCCTGCACAAATTCAACATCAGGATATTCTTCGGCAAACTTACGCATATACTTCAGATTTCTCGTGCTAAAGCCTTTCATTTCTGGAAATGTACTTCTCAAATCCTTACTTAATTGATCAATTACCTTAGCTCCCCAGGTATGTTCTTTTTGGCGTTTTAGGATCTCTGTACCAATATGGTGGTAAAGCAAAATAAGCTTACTATTTACTGCAAGTGCTGCCTTATAACGGTTTGTTGCAATACGATCTTTCAACTGCTCTAAAAGTTCTGTATATTCTTTTCCTATAATTTTTGTCATACGGTCCCTTTTAATCCATTATACAATTCTTTGTCTGTCGAGAAGACAATCTTTCGCTTGCCTGCAACTTTGAAGGGATTCCTTATTGACTTCAAAGTTGTCCATCAACTAAAATATATTGACTTTATGTGCAATATTAGCTTTAAACCAGTAAAACAAGCTGCTTAACATATGCGTTTTTTCTATTCTAATTATATTCTTTTTTTGTCTTTATGTTGTTTTCTGCTTTTTTCGTTACCTTCAACAAAAGCCCAAACGAATGATACGTCAGTTGTTCCTATACCACAAAGGAAAAAAGAATTGGTTGAGCACACTGTTGTAGCACAACCGAGGCAAATTATCGAAATGCAAGAAGAAGTCATTATTAACGAGGGTAAAGAATTCATTCCAATTCCAAAAAGAAAAAAAAGTGTAGAGAAAAAACTAAGAAGGGATGTTAGAGGGGCAAAAAATGAAATAGGAAACGAAAAAAGCGTTGAGAGCAAAAAGGATGAATTAGTTGTAACAGAAATTATTAACTCTATAAGAGACAAGCTCACAAAATGCTGGAGCATTCCTGAAAGCATAGCTTACAAAGAAAATTTTAATATAAAAATTAACTTATTGTTATCCAGTCAAGGCGAGATAATTATGGCGGATGTAGCAGACAGTGATTCCTATCGAAATAATCCACTTTTCAGGTCGATAGCAGATAACGCAATGCGTGCAGTATATAAATGTAGCCCATTAACCGGCTTGCCTACTCAGCACCACCACATTTGGCGTGAAGTAACACTAGACTTTATTCTATAGCTAAAGTAATTCTATAATTTAATAAGCCCACTGTATCCGTTCAGGATAGCAGCAAGGTAGTATAACCATAGAGTAAAAGTGAGTTTACAACAAATGGTGTCATCCCAGTGCTTGACACTGGGATGACGTTATACGGTTCTTGGATGCAAAGAAGAGTGAGAAAAACTCTATAGTTAGCAAACTTTCAATCAGAAACAGCCAAAGATCTCTCTAAGATGTCAGTTTCTTTTGTATCTTCAACTTTACCGTCCTGGTCGAATGAAATTTGCAGAGACTTACTACTATACTTCCTTTTTCCTAAAAAATTGGCTTGTTTAATTTTATATGAGACATAGTACCAAACATTGTCATCGAACTTTGATACTAATGTTGGTGATCCTAAAGTGTGAACCACTTTTTCTTTATCGTCACCTACTTTTATCTTGCTCCACAATTCAACACTAATGCCAGGAGCTCCGTGATTGTGAATAGTGTGAGTGCAGCTCACTGTAAATAATAAAATAAAAGATATTAATACTCGCATTTCTGTTGATAAATTACTTGAAGCTATAATACACTAATAAATTATCTGCCGTCAAATTTCAAAAAAGTTAAATTGACTGATTCTCAATATCACTTAATATAATATTTACTTTAGAAAATAATAGGTGTCTTATGTCATTGTTAAAAGCAGATCCAATATACAAACCTTTTAATTACCCTTGGGCGTATGATGCGTGGCTGCAGCAACAAAGAATCCATTGGATACCTGAGGAAGTTCCGCTTGCTGATGACGTAAAGGATTGGAAAACTAAACTTTCAAACGTAGAGAAAAATCTACTAACTCAGATTTTTAGATTCTTTACTCAGGCAGACATTGAAGTAAATAACTGCTACATGAGGCATTATTCAAATATATTTAAGCCAACAGAAATATGCATGATGCTTGCAAGCTTTTCCAATATGGAAACTATACACATTGCAGCTTATTCTTATCTTTTAGACACAATTGGCATGCCAGAAAGCGAGTATCAAGCATTCTTAAAGTATGATGCTATGAGAAAGAAGTATGAATACATGTTAGAATTCGAGGAAAGCAAAAAACACGATAAAAAACATGTAGCTAAAACTCTAGCGGTGTTTGGTGCATTTACCGAGGGGTTGCAGTTATTCGCATCATTTGCAATTTTGCTCAATTTTCAACGCTTTGGAAAAATGAAAGGCATGGGACAAATAATTGCCTGGTCAGCCCGTGATGAAACTTTGCACACCAATTCAATTATTATGTTATTTAATACATTTATTAAAGAGAATAATGAAATTTGGAACGATGAGTTTAAAGAGGAATTATATTCTGCATGCCGCACTATTGTTGAGCTTGAGGATGAGTTTATAAAGCTTGCTTTTAATTTCGGAGACGTTGAAGGACTATCTGCAGAAGAAGTGCGCAATTACATACGCTACGTAGCAAACAGACGGTTAATGCAATTAGGTCTTGAGTCCATATATGATGTTAATGATAATCCTATTCCGTGGCTTGATGAAATACTAAATGGCGTGGAACATACGAATTTCTTTGAAAATAGAGTAACAGAGTATAGCCGTGCAGCAACTCAAGGCACATGGGAGGAGGCTTTTACTGAAAACGACACGAATAATAAGTGAGTGCTAATTTCACTCTTCTTTGTCATTCCAGTGTCAGCTACTTTCATTACACCATTTGCTGTGCAGTTTAGACAGTTTTGCTTTACTTAACAACTAACTTACCATATATATGTCCATAGGACATTGGTATATAAGAACGTGCTACAACTATTAATCTTACTCACGGTCATCACTTCAGTTGCATTCTTTGGTCATTTAGTTCCAATGGAAGCAAAAACCTTCTTGTACTCAACGAGCCTGAGTATAAAAGAGGTTTTGCTATTTATAATGCCTTTTATTATTTTTGCGTTAATCTTTAGCAGTGTTAACAATCTTAAGCAGTCAGCTATAAAGTTCATATTGTTACTTATTATAATGATCTTCTTGTCAAATCTGGCTTCAAGTTTAATAGCTTATTCTGTTGGGCATTTCATCATACAAAACACTCATTCAATACAAGATATAACGTATGAAGAAACAATTGTTCCCTTATGGTCGTTTAGGCTGCCTGCATTGCTTTCTAATTTTTATGCCCTTGCCTGTGGATTTGTGTCCAGCATAGTAGTGTCCACACTGCTACCCAAGAAAAGCAAAGAGCTTTCGAACAAAATGTTAGATTTAACTCTCTTTATTTTGAAGACGTTTTTGACGCCGATTATTCCAATATTTGTACTTGGGCTTGCTTTAAAAATGCAGCATGATCAAGTTTTATCTATAATATTTAAGGATTACTCAATAATTTTCATTATTATAGCATCTGCAACCTACCTTTATGTTTTCCTCTTATATGGAGCAGCAAATTCATTCAAGATCACAAGCTGGATAGCTAGTATAGGCAATATGATACCGGCATTTATTACTGCAATGAGCACAATGTCTAGTAATGCAACTATGCCACTTACTCTTGAAGGAAGCAAAAAAAATGTAAAGCAACCTGACATAGCATCGTCTGTTGTACCAATAACTGCTAGCTTTCATTTAGTAGGTGATTGCTTTTTTATTATAATATTATCAATGATAATTGCCTCCGGTTATTCATTATTCACAATAGATTATGTAACTTTTCTTCTCTATTTTTTGTTATTTAAGTTTGCTATCGTGGCAGTGCCGGCAGGAGGAATTATGGTAATGCTACCTATTCTTGAGAAACATCTCAAATTCTCTCCAGAAATGCTTTCGTTAATTACAGCATTGTATATAGTGTTTGATCCAATAATCACTTCAGCAAATGTTATGGGTAATGGTGCCTTTACTATGATGTTTGCAAAACTCTATGATAAGCTTAAGTAATGTCTATTTTAGCGATTGATACTGTAGGTATTGGTAGTTCAATAGCAATAGTTGATTATGATGGTAATTGTTTTGTAGAGCGCAATTCCGCCAGCAATAGTCATGCAGAATCATTTTTTAAAACTTTAAATACTTTATTTAATAAGCACAATTATAACTACGATAAAATAGATCATTTGGCGGTAGTAGTTGGACCAGGAAGTTTCACTGGAATTAGAGTTGGTATATCAGCTGCACAAGGTATAAATCTTGCTACAAATAAGCCGTTATACGGGGTTAGTGCGCTGGAAGTTCAAGCCTACGCAATATCTTTGCTTTGTGCAAATAGCAAAAAAAATATCAGAGCTATAATCAAAAATGCTCAAGGGTTTTATACACAGTTATTTGATTTCAATTTATTGCCGCTGTCTGGTCCAACTGCAGCATGTGACCCTGGTCACGCTACAAGCAGTACACATATGGATTGCAATTTAAATGCTAGCCATGCAGGGCTATTAGTTCATTATAGACTAAAGAACAAGCAAAAATTAAATGAAGTTGAAGCTCTATATTTAAATGAGCCTCAGTATATGAAATTGCTATAGACTATTTTTTTGCATACACGCAATTTGGCTAAGCTTGTGCATCTGGTTTACTATCTCTTGAGCTACTTCTTTTATACTCATATTTGAATTTTCTATCTCTATAGCACTCGGTGGTGTAAATAAATTGTTAATCCTACATTGCTCTATCATGCTATTTAGATTAATCACCTTCCTATTTTTTCTTTGCATTTTTAATGCAATACGCTTTTGTAATGTCGGTAGATCACACCTAAGTACCACAGGAAGGATTTCTGTGTTCATTTTTTTACTAAGCCTTACTATTGAATCATACATCCTCATGTTCTGGTCATTATTTTCCATCAACTCATCAATAAATATGTAATTTTTTGAGTGAATCGGATAATTTTCTATTACCTGAAGCATAATTTGCATAATGCCATATATTCTATCTTGAACTTCTTTAGGTATTTGATCACGTTCAAAGACACCATCGTATATAGAGCAAGCTTGAACATTGTTATAGAACTTACTATTTACAATTAATGCGTTTATCATATTAGATAATTCTATTGCTGTGGAAAGTTTACCACTTCCCGAAAGACCAGAGAGATATATGAAAAATCCTGCTGGCTGTTTTTTTGTGTTAATATTTACCATATTATTTTCAATCTTGAAACTTACATTTATAATAACATAAAAATGAAGCTTTAAAGCATATGAAATATTATATAGAAAATTATTTTTGTAGTTAAGATATTATGTAATTTAAAAACATAAATTCTGTATATAAACTCTATAATAACGATAACTATTTTTAAGCAAGCTACAACACAAAAGTGTTTGGTATTCAGAAAGCAAGACAGAGTGGCATAGACTTATTAGTTTACTACAAGTCTCTTTTCGCGTATAAACCTTCAGAAGATTCTAACAGAGGATTGTGTTGTTAACAAAGAGCAGAGTAAAAAGGGATCTAGTCTATGCCTATCAGATTTTGTCCTACCTTAAGTTCGATGATCATACATATACTCACCTTTCAGTGCGTTCTGAAGATCAAAAGTCGTTTTATATTTATCCGTTTGGTATGCGTTTTGATGAAGTAGATGAACGTTCGTTAATGAAAGTATCATTTGATGGAGATGTAATTGAAGGCAAAGAATATCAATATAATAGAACTGGCTATATAATTCATGGTTTTGTTTATCAAGCACGGAAAGATATTCAAGCAATTTTTCACTTGCATACACCTTCTATTGTAGCGGTTTCTTCTCTCAAAGATGGGCTGCTTCCTATAAGTCAATGGGCACTGCACTTTTACAATAAAATCTCTTACCATAATTATAATTCCCTAGCACTTAGCGATACAGAAGGAAAAAGGTTAATAGCTGATCTGAAAGAAAATTTTGTCATGTTAATGCGTAATCATGGATCTATAACGTGTGGTCGGACTATACAAGAAGCAATGTTTTACACGTATCATTTAGAACAAGCGTGCAAAACTCAATGTTTAACGTTAGCAATGAATAAGGAGTTATCAATTCCAAGTGAAGAAATTTGCTCAAAAGCTGTAAAGGATCTCCTATCTTTTGAAAGCAATCTTGGTGAGAGGGATTGGCACGCATGGGTTAGACTAATTAAAAGTAAGTTGTAAGAGACTTTCGCACTACTATCTGTCATCCAAGTAGTGACCTTACCCAGAAAAAGTAGAGAGAAAGTTAAGACGTTTTTGGAGTAAAATAAAACGTTTTTTCAAAATATGACAAATAGAAGAGAATATACAGCAGAATTCAAATTAGAAGCTGTTAAGCTGGTTAAAGAAACAGGTCAAGCAAGTACAAAAATAGCAAAAGATCTAGGTATAGATGGCAGTATGTTAAGTAAGAAAATATGATGGAAAAATGTCTGGAGCATACGCATTTCCAGGCAAAGGCTCCTTATGACAAAGAAAGATTTGATCTAAAAAAAGAACTAACAAGAGAAAGAGACATTTTAAAAAAAGCCCTGGGCAAAGAAAAAGAGTAAAGTATTCTTTTATATAGAAATTGCTATAAAACACAGGAACTATGTAGGGTTTTGTACTGGTGGTATTGGTTGCTAAGGAAAAAAGCAGTAAAGAATTAGCAAAAGAAGGGCTTCTAGCAGATATTCAAAAAATACATCAAGCATTCTAAATGCAGATATGGAGCCCCTAAAATTCACGCTGAATTAAAAGCTTTAGGCAAAAATTAAAACAGTACAAAGTGTTATGCAAGAAAATGGCATTAAAGCCAAGCTTAGACGAAGGTTCAAAAATAAAAAACAGCAAATAAGCAACCGAGTTGTGGCTCCGAACACATTGGATCAAAATTTTACTACTGATCAGCCAAATAAAGTTTGGGATTACCTACATAAAAACTAAAGAAGGTTGTTGGCGGCAATAATTGACCTATATTCACGCATGGTGGTTAATGAGTAACATGATAATTAGTTATAGATTCTTTATTGATGGCCGTTGATAAACGCAAACCCGATAAAAATCTGCTGTTACATAGCGATCAAGGGTCACAGTATACCTCTCAAAATTACCAATTTCTATTGAATACAAAAAACATCATTTCCAGCATGAGCCATAAGGGCTGTTGTTACGATAACTCTGTTGCAGAAAAGTTCACTTAAAAGGGAGCTGCTTATTGATACTTCTCGCTCAACAAACCAGAACTGCCATATTTGAATACATAGAAATCTTTTATAACAAATAACGTAGACATTCTACTATTAACTATTGCATTCCTGCACAATTTATTCTCATGATAAAAACGTCTTAACTTTCTCTCTACTTTTTCTGGGTAAGGTCAAACATGCAATACCAATAATGCTAATATATTTTATAATTTTTCTCATAAGATATTTTACAATGCTTCTAATAATATTAGATATCATCTATAAAATTAAAAAATCCATGAAAGGGGATGAAAATATGTAAAAAAGTATTATTGATTAATTAAAAACAGATTTTGATTTGATAATACTAATAAAATCGATTTATCTTAAATTTACGTTGATTTTTACCTGTTATTTTTTGTAGTTTATCCAACGTAAATTCCAGGTAAAACAAAGTCGTTATCTCCAACCGTTACAACCAACTCTCCTTCTTTAATTTTTATTTGATTAGGTGTATGGTCCCATACCATCACACTCTGGGATCATACACCTAAAGTACTCCGACACTGGGATGACACCCCGGGGTTTCTGGGATGACAAAAAAGAGCCCCCTGAGCAAAAATCTTATAGCCACTTGAATGATAATTGACTTTTTGCCTAAAATAACTAAGAAAGAAACTTCTCATCAAGATAACTTAAGTATATACTAATTCTCTTATTTTTAAACGATTTCTCATCATGAATTGCACGATCAAAAACCTGAATTTGACTTGTTATAATGCTACAATTATTACTTGCAACTTCTAATACGCCACTATCAATTACAACTTTCTTTTCTGTTTGGTTACTCATTTTAACAGTAATCATACCAGGCAATAAATAAATTAAGTAAGGAGCATGGTGAGCTAAAATCATAAGCTCCCCTTCGAGCCCAGTTACTGAAAGAGAAACCACTCCACTGAATGAAATTTGATCATCAGGAGAGAAAAATTGCACTTTAAAAGTATTCATAATCTTTAACTTTTATTTAGCTTCAGCTTGTATTAATTCAGCCTTTTTTATTGCTTCATCTATATTCCCCACCATATAAAAAGCAGCCTCTGGTAAGTGATCATATTTGCCTTCAACAATCCCTTTAAAACTGGAAACAGTATCAGAAAGTGAAACAAATTTACCAGGCATGCCAGTAAATATTTCTGCAACGTGAAAAGGTTGAGAAAGAAATTTCTGAATCTTACGAGCCCTATCAACAATAATTTTATCTTCATCAGATAGCTCATCCATACCAAGTATTGCGATAATATCTTGCAGTGATTTATAAGTTTGCAATATACGTTTCACCTCAGAAGCTACCTTATAATGTTCTTCACCAATGATTTCAGCAGATAAAGACTGAGAAGTTGAATCAAGTGGATCAACAGCAGGGTATATTCCCATTTCAGCTATTTGCCTTGACAACACTGTGGTGGCATCAAGGTGAGAGAACGTAGTTGCTGGAGCTGGATCAGTTAAATCGTCCGCAGGAACATATATAGCTTGCACAGAAGTAATAGAGCCAGAAGTTGTTGAAGCTATTCTTTCTTGCATTGCACCCATATCAGTTGCAAGGGTTGGCTGATAACCAACAGCTGACGGTATTCTTCCAAGTAAAGCAGAAATTTCAGAACCAGCTTGTGTAAATCTAAAGATATTATCCACAAAAAATAGAACATCTTGGTTTTCACGGTCACGAAAATACTCTGCCATAGTAAGTGCTGTTAAAGCAACTCTAGCCCTTGCTCCAGGAGGCTCATTCATCTGACCATAAACCAAAACAGCTTGAGATTTTTCATGCTCATTTATATTTATTACATTTGAAGTGATCATCTCGTGATAAAGATCGTTACCTTCACGCGTTCTCTCCCCTACCCCGGCAAACACAGAAAATCCTTTATGAGCTTTTGCTATATTATTAATTAATTCCATTATTAGGACTGTTTTACCAACACCGGCTCCACCAAATAAGCCAATTTTTCCTCCTTTAAGATAAGGTGCAAGAAGATCTATAACTTTTATTCCCGTAACTAAAACTTCTTCCTGTATTCTCTGTTCAGTAAAACTTGGAGGTGCTCTGTGTATAGGCTCTAAGTTATATTTTCCCTTCAGTGGACCACACTCATCTATAAGCTCTCCAACAACATTAAAAATCCTTCCTAAAGTTGAACGCCCAATTGGCACCGATATTGGTGCACCTGTATCAACAAATTCATCCCCCCTTGACATGCCATCTGTGCTATCCATAGCAATACAACGAACTATATTGTCACCTATATGCTGCGAAACTTCTAAAACCAGCTCCTTATCCTTATATTTTAGTTTGCTTTTTAAAGCATTAAATATTTTAGGCAATTCACCTTCAAATTTTATATCAACAACTGCTTGAGTTACCTTAATCGCTCTACCTATATTCATCTCTTTATTTTTATCACCTAACACTATAATTCCATAAAAGAACTTCTAAAGAAAATAAATTTTATATTATTAATAGAAATTTTGCAACATTAAAACGCTTACTAGTTACGCTTCATTACAAACAATGCAAACGCATTTAATAGCCAAGTAATAATAAACAATACTAAACTAAGCGCATAAGCAGCAAGAGTTTGTACACTATTGAAATCCTGATCTCCGGTAAGTAATGTAGCGATCTGCACGGTAATGGTAGTAACTGAATTAAGAGGGTTAAAAGTCAAATTTGCGTTGATTCCCACAGCCATTAGCACAATCATTGTTTCACCTATCACTCTTGAAATTGACAATAAAATTGCACTTAAAATTGTAGGCATTGCATAAGGTATTGTTATATGCCATATAGTTTCCGCTGGAGTTGCACCAAGTGCCATGAAGCCATAACGCAAGCTTTTTGGAACAGATCTTATGGCATCTTCGAGTAAAGAAATAATAAAAGGAAGAATCATTATCCCAATCGATAAACCGGCAACTAAGGCACTTTCTGAGTGTATACTTAAACCAAAAAAATTTGCTACCTGCTTTATAAAGAAAGACAAAAACACAACCGCGAAATATCCATATACAACCGTAGGAATAGCAGACAAAACTTGCAAAGTTGTATTAACAATATAACGCACTTTCTCACTCGCATATTCACTAATATATATTGCAGAAAATAAACCAAGCGGAACGACAACTAACATTGCTATAATAGTTATAAGTAATGTACCAACTAAAAGCGGCGCTATACCAAAACATCCTATCTTCTCTTCATTGATAGTGACTACATTGTGGCCCCATTTCAAGCAAAACAAGAATTCTGAAATAGCTACTTTATTAAAAAAACTAATGGATTGAATAAAAATAGACAGCATTATAAATAAAGTGATAAAAAATGATATGGCCAAAGCCACAAATAACGAAAGTTTTATTATCTTATTTCTTTTATTTTTAAAGATAAAAGCAAGCATGAAAAAAAGTAACGCTATAGAAATAAAAGTTACAAAACAATTATTATAGAATACTAACAACCAAGTTAGCATCCATACACAACTAAGATATAGATAAGATTTAACCTTATTTACTTCTTGAAACCTACTAAAACAAAATAAAAGGATTAGTAAGACAGGTATGACTATCACCGAATTCATTCTTCCATGCATCAAATTTTATTCTACGAAAATGTCATACAAGTTCACCATTATTTGACAATAAAGTAAAACAATTTAAAATAAATAATTATATTAATATAAAAACAATGAAGAGAACATTTCAACCAAAAAATTTGATAAGAAAGCGCAGACACGGATTTCGTTCACGTATGGCAACAAGAGCTGGAAGAAAAATCCTTAATAGGCGCCGTTCATTAGGGTGTAACAAATTATGCGCATAGTAAGTATAAAAAAAAAGATTTTTCTTCTGCTTTCAAAAATAAGTTAGCACTCAACAGTCTTTTTTATCGTGGGCTTTATATATCACTGTACGCTATAAAAGAAAGAGAACCTGAAAAGTACATTCATACTATTAGAGTAGGTCTGGCTATCAGTAAAAAAACCGGAAAAGCAGCAAAAAGAAATAAAATAAAAAGGCAACTACGAATGCTTGCTAAAATTAGCATTTTAAATATAAGTAATATAGGGCACTACTACATAATACTAACTCATAGAAACATTATGCAAGCAAGTTATAAAAACTTACAAAAAGATCTAACTATTTGCTTAAAAAAGATAAAATAAAAAAAAATCTCAATTAAGGTATTTACAACTATATTTTTTATGATAATATAGGTAAAATTTTTAAAAATAGTTAATGGGTGTGGTGAATGGTAGAGCATATAAAAGAGGTAAATAACACAGGCTTTGGTCAGATGTATCAATTCTTATTTCTTCCTAAAGGAACAGGAACAGATTGGAGGTCAGCATTTCGCCAACAAGAAGAATTATTTAAAAAAGTGGGAAGTAATGTAATATTACCAGAAATCAGTAATTCTCCTTCAAAAGGGAATCAATTAGGGGAAGTAGGAACAATGCTAAATAATGTAGAAAATGACCAAGAACATATAAGAAAAAAAAGATATCGTGGTTAAAGTAAAAACTTAAAGAATAGTAACAAAACAAGAAAGTTAAAATATAAGTATACCTACTGTCTAATTAACAAAGAAATTTTTATAAACTTGGCGGCGACCTACTCTCCCTTTTCAAGTACCATCAGCGCTAAAAAGTTTCACTTCCGAGTTCGAGATGAGATCGGGTGGTTCATTTTTGCTATAGCCACCAAGTCAATAAAAATTTCTAACTTAACAATTTTAACTTAATATTTAACACTGCATACACACATATAGAAAGCAAATAAATCAATCAGGCTATTAGTACTAGTTAGCTTCACATGTTACCATGCTTCCACACCTAGCCTATCAACGTGGTAGTCTTCCACGGCCTTAATTGGGAAATCTTTTTGAAGAGGGTTTCTTGCTTATATGCTTTCAGCAATTATCCCATCTATACATAGCCACCCAGCGATGCTATTGGCATAACAGCTGGTACACCAGAGGTATATCCATCTCGGTCCTCTCGTACTAGAGTCAGACCTTCTCAAATTTCCTTCACCCACGGCAGATAGAAACCGAACTGTCTCACGACGTTCTAAACCCAACTCACGTATCACTTTAATCGGCGAACAGCCGAACCCTTGGGACCTTCTTCAGCCCCAGGATGTGATGAGTCGACATCGAGGTGCCAAACGGTGTCGTCGCTATGAACGCTCGAACACCATCAGCCTGTTATCCCCGGCGTACCTTTTATCCGTTGAGCGATGACCCTTCCATACAGAATCACCGGATCACTATGACCGACTTTCGTCTCTGCTTGGCTTGTCAGCCTCGCAGTCAGGCAAGCTTATGCCATTATACTATCAAGCTGATTTCCGACCAGCTCTAGCTTACCTTCGCACGCCTCCGTTACTTTTTAGGAGGCGACCGCCCCAGTCAAACTACCCACCATACAATGTCCTAGTTCCAGATAATGAAACATAGTTAGATATCAAAAGTGTAAAGGGTGGTATCTCAAGGTTGACTCCATTATAGCTAGCGCCATAACTTCAAAGTCTCCCACCTATCCTGCACATCACACTTTTAATAGCAATGTAAAGCTATAGTAAAGGTGCACGGGGTCTCTTCGTCTAACCGCGGGTACCCCGCATCTGCACGGGGAATTCAATTTCGCTGAAGTGATGTTGGAGACAGTGGAGAAATCGTTACGCCATTCGTGCGGGTCGGAACTTACCCGACAAGGAATTTCGCTACCTTAGGACCGTCAGTGTTACGGCCGCCGTTTACTGGGGCTTCAATTCGGAGCTTGCACCCTTCCTATTAACCTTCCAGCACCGGGCAGGCGTCAGACCCTATACTTCCACTTACGTGTTTGCAGAGTCCTGTGTTTTTAGTAAACAGTCGCTACTCCCTATTTTGTGCCACCTACTCATAGTTGCCTAAAAGCAGGTTACCCTTCTTCCGAAGTTACAGGTATAATTTGCCGAGTTCCTTCAACATCATTCTTTCAACACCTTAGTATACTCTACTCATCCACCAGTGTCGGTTTGCGGTACGGCCTCATAAATATAAGTGCTATTTCCTGGAGCTTCTTTTAAGCATAGATCAATCCAATAAGATCTATACAAATACGAAACCCGTCACACTTAAGAGGTTTAGGAATATTAACCTAATTGCCATCGACTACTCCTTTACGGACTCGCCTTAGGAACCGACTAACCCTACGCAGATTAACTTAACGTAGGAACCCTTAGATTTTTGGTGAGAGTGTTTTTCACACTCTTTTACGCTACTTATGTCAGCATTCTCACTTCCGATATCTCCAGCAGTTTTCACAAACCACCTTCACAGACTTACGGAACGCTCCGCTACCGCGCCTATTGATCGAAATCAATAAGCACTCACATCTTCGGTATACAGCTTTAGCCCCGGTACATTTTCGGCGCAGAAAAACTTATTTAGACAAGTGAGCTGTTACGCTTTCTTTAAAGGATGGCTGCTTCCAAGCCAACCTCCTAGCTGTAATGGTTTTTCTACTTCCTTCCCCACTTAGCTGTAATTTTGGGACCTTAGATAGTGATCTGGGTTGTTTCCCTCTTCACCACGGACTTAGCACCCGTAGTGTGCCTGCTGTATAATTAATTGTTGGTATTCGGAGTTTAGTTAGATTTGGTAAGACGGTGAATCCCCCTAGTCTATCCAGTGCTCTACCCCCAACAACATACATACAACGCTCTACCTAAATAGATTTCGCGGAGAACCAGCTATTTCCAAGTTTGATTGGCCTTTCACCCCTAATCACAACTCATCCAATAATGTTGCAACATTAACTGGTTCGATCCTCCAGTGTGTTTTACCACACCTTCAATCTGGTCATGACTAGATCACTTGGTTTCGGGTCTAATCCATAAAACTAAAACGCCCTATTCAGACTTGCTTTCGCTACGCCTACACCTAACGGCTTAAGCTTGCTTCATAGATTAACTCGCTGACCCATTATGCAAAAGGTACGCTGTCACTCTAAATATCAATAAATTGATATAGAGCTCCAACTGTTTGTAAGCACTTGATTTCAGATTCTATTTCACTCCCCTCCCGGGGTTCTTTTCACCTTTCCCTCACGGTACTTGTTCACTATCGGTCGTTAAGGAGTATTTAGGCTTGGAGGATGGTCCCCCCATATTCAAACAGGATTTCACGTGCCCCGCTCTACTCAAGGATTTAAAAACTTTCTACTTATACAGGACTATCACCTTCTATGGTTACTATTTCCAGAGTATTCTAATTCTTATTCTTAAATCACTAGCCTTTTCCGCTTTCGCTCGTCACTACTAACAGAATCTCGGTTGATTTCTTTTCCTTTGGCTACTTAGATATTTCAGTTCACCAAGTTTGCTTTACATACTTAGTACGTAATAACTAGCTAAACTAGTTGGGTTTCCCCATTCGGAAATCTGCGGATCAAAATTTGTTGACAATTCCCCACAGCTTATCGCAGCCTGCCACGTCCTTCATCGCCTCTTAACGCCAAGGCATCCATCAAGTGCTCTTAATAATTTATTTATCCGACTATATGCAGAATATGCAGAGTTAAATATTATTAAAATTGAATTGAGATTAAATTAATCTCTACCATAAAACTTGTCAAACATCTAAAAACTAAATTAATCTTTTATATATTATAACCTAATAAATAATATGTCAACGCCTTTTTGCACAAAACATTTACTTATATTATCAACAACAATATACTAGCAATCCTAAACAGTATAATCTGAGAAATATGTGGTAAACTTATATATACAGTAAAAATTAATAAAAAAGATATTTTGTAAGATAAAATGTGTTAAAATCAATTGCCTAAAAATGATAATAAACATTCGGAGTATTTCTAACGTATGAAAAGTAATCTCTCTTTTATAAAAAACGTTGCTTTAAATTGTATGTCTAAGCTCATTGGCGTATTAAATATTAAGAAAGTAAAACACTTCATTGTGAATAAATATAATACTCTTCATAAAGAAATGACAGTGCTTCTTAAAAAATCTAAGAACCTGTTAAACACCAACATTGAAATCGGTTTATATCACTTTTATAAAGGTAGCATATCAGATGCAAAGTTACGATTTTGGTTAATTAGCATATTTTACCCCCATTTACCTATAGTCTGGTATAACATCGGAAGGTGTCATTTTGCGGTAGGGAATACTAACAAAGCTTATAATTATTTAACAAGGACACTAAAATTAGATAATGACCACGAGGAGGCGTCTTACTATATAAAAAAAATGACAAACTCAGCGCTTATTACAGAATTGCCAAAAAACCTCATAAGACAATATTTTGATTACACAGGTGAATATTTTGTTGAGCATTGGTTGATTGCCAAACAATATAGAGGGCATGAACTTGTACACATGATAATTACAAAAATCTTCAACAACTCCACTTCTGAGCTCAATATACTTGACCTTGGTTGTGGGACTGGAATATGTGGTCATTTCTTAAAAATAAATAGTATTGGAAACCACATAACAGGAATTGACATTTCAAGTAGAATGCTAAATATCGCAAGAGGATGCTTTATAAAAGGTAAGCCTGTTTACAATGAATTAATACATATGGAAATGAAAGAGTTTCTTAAACAAGAGAAAAACCAGCAGTATGATGTAATTATCTTTGCTGAAGTGCTACATTATCTACATGACTTTCAAGAAGAATTGAAATTAGCAAAAAGATCTACGAGCAAAAAAGGAGTTATTGTATGTTTAATAAGAAGAAAGGAAGGTGAAGGTATTGACTTTGTAAATAAAGGAGACTATTTTCGTCACTCAGAAAGTTATGTTCAACATGTTGCAAAAGAAATAAATATGCAAATAAGTTATATGAGTTACTGTAAAATATATGGCAGTCAGGTTGACGGTATCTTGTTTGCATTACAGCATCAACAAGAAAATCCGAAAAACCTAACTTAAAAATCGCTCAAAATGACTTTTAAGTATCTATATATAATAAAAGAATAAAAGGAATTTTATGAATAACATTACCATTAATTACGCAAAGGACAGCAAATTAACCGACTTTGGAAAAGCAGTTCTATCAGACAGGTATTTAATAGAAAATGAAAGTTATCAAGACCTCTTTGCACGTATTGCTAATTACTATTCTGATAATAAAGAACATGCGCAGCGTCTTTATGACTACATGAGCAACTTGTGGTTCATGCCTTCAACACCAATACTCAGCAATGGTGGCACTAAGAGAGGGTTACCTATCTCTTGCTTTCTTAATGAAACCGAAGACAGCTTGCAGGGAATAGTTGATCTATGGAACGAAAATGTTTGGCTTGCTGCACGTGGAGGAGGCATAGGTAGTTATTGGGGAAATTTACGCTCAATAGGCGAAAGCGTAAAGGGTAGCGGCAAAACATCAGGAATTGTTCCATTTATTGTAGTGCAAAATGCTCTAACGCTTGCAATTAGTCAGGGATCCCTAAGGCGAGGAAGTTCAGCAGTCTATCTTCCTGTATCTCATCCGGAGATAGAAGAGTTTCTGGATTTGCGCAAGCCAACAGGCGGTGACCCAAATCGCAAAGCGTTAAATATACATCATGCTGTAATAGTAACAAATAAATTTATGCAGGCTGTTGAGAATGATCAAGAATGGAATTTAATAAGCCCTCACAACAATAAGGTTATTTCAATTGTAAAAGCGCGGGATATATGGATCAAAATATTAACAGCAAGAGTTGAAACTGGAGAACCTTACATTATTTTCCTTGATGCAACAAATAACAATAAGCCAGAATCTTACAAAAAGCTCAACTTAGACATCAAGATGTCAAATCTATGCAGTGAAATAACTTTAACTACAGGTTATGATCACCTGAATAAGTCACGCACTGCTGTATGTTGTCTATCATCCGTAAACCTTGAGTACTACGAAGAATGGAAAGACAATAAACTCTTCATAGAAGATATAATGCGCTTTCTTGATAATGTATTGGAAGATTTCATAAATAAAGCACCGAATGAAATGCAGCGAGCAAAATATTCTGCAGCCAGAGAACGCAGTATTGGTCTTGGTGTGATGGGCTTTCATTCATTTTTACAAAGCAAAATGGTTCCTTTTGAATCAGTAACAGCACAACAATGGAATAAAAAAATATTTAAGTATTTACGCGAGCAAGCAGATATAGTTTCTAAAAAATTAGCAGAAGAAAAGGGAGCATGTCCTGATGCCAAAGAAGTTGATCTAATGGAAAGGTTTACACACAAACTCGCTATTGCTCCTACTGCCTCGATCTCCATTATTGCAGGTAATACCTCCCCTGGAATAGAACCATACGCAGCAAACGTATTCATACAAAAGACACTTACAGGCTCATTTGTAGTGCGAAATAAATTCTTACAAAAACTATTAGCAGAAAAAAATCAAGACAATGATAAAATATGGTCTTCAATTTCAACAAACGAGGGTTCCGTTCAGCATTTAGATTTTCTTAGTGAGCATGAAAAATTGACATTTAAAACAGCGTACGAGCTTGACCAAAGATGGATTATAGAACATGCAAGTAATAGAACTTCGTATATTTGTCAATCTCAATCAGTAAATCTGTTCTTACCTGCCAACGTACATAAACGTTACTTGCACAAAATACACATGCTTGCTTGGAAAAAAGGATTGAAGAGCTTATATTACTGCAGATCACAATCAATGCAGAGAGCCGATAAGGTCTCGCATGACATATTCAAAAAAAGTGAAATATTGCAACAAAAAACAGATATTGACTACGATGAATGTCTGTCATGCCAATAGCGGCCTTACTCAAAAAAGTAGAGAGAAAGTTAAGCAAATGGGTAAATAGACTTCTTGCATAACCATATAACGCACTTTTATTGGGAATAGAAACGAAAAAACTTTCTTGACAAACTCCGCCAGCCCTCTTATCATAAAATTGAAGCTATTTATTTATCTTCTCTGTACAGATTAAATGACAAAAAAACTCACGTATCTGGCGTCTCATGTTTAATTTTTTGCACTATGTGCACCTTATGTCTTTATCAAACTTCTACCTACATAAGCTGAAACGCGCTTATAAAGCGTTTAAAACATAAAAAAACGCCAACTTAAAAAATGGATAGTGAATAACTAGCTACCCTAGGGTTTCTTTTGCCTTTTTTCTGTTTAGTAAATTTCTTAAACATTTATAGCTAAGGTTAGTTGCATTTAAAAGCAGCTGAGTCGCGGTTATTAAGCGTTTAGAATAAAAAAACGCCATACTTGAAAGTATAATGTAAGTAATTAGCCAACTACGGGGCTTCTTTTGCCTTTTTTTTCATTTGGTAAATTTCTTAAACATTTATGGCTAAACGACAATCGTCATCCCGCTACTTGTTAGCGGGATCTATTGCCGAGATACCGCGAATGAATCGCGGTATGACGGTTCGCGGTGGCATGACGATAACCTCGTCATCCCGCTGCTTGTTAGCGGGATCTCTTGTTAGCGGCTGAGATACCGCGAATGAATCGCGGTATGACGGTTCGCGGTGGTATGACGGTTCGTGGCAGCATGAAGATAATCCCGCTACTTGTTAGCGGCTGAGATACTGCGGCGGTATGACGTAGATTGCTGTCATTCCGCTACTAGTTAGCGCCGCAGCGGTATGGTGTAGGAAAATTAGCTATATAGCTAACTTGTACCACGCGTTAAAGCTTTTAAACAGGTCTTGGTTTACTTACTCCATTATTTTCTTTATTATCAGATATCATTTTAAATAATATGGAGGAGCAAATTGTCAGCAATTGCCATTATTGATTTTGGTTCACAGTTTACACAGCTTATCGCAAGACAAGTAAGAGGAATGGGTGTTTATTGTGAGATATTTCCAAGCAACATCAGTTTTGAAACAATATCAAAATTCAATGGGTTTATTCTCTCTGGAGGACCACAATCTGTAAATGATGATTGTTCTGAAACAAGTAGAGTAGTACATGAAATTATAAAACTTAATGAGGCAACAAACGTTCCTATACTTGGAATATGCTATGGACAGCAACTCATTTGTCATTATTTTGGAGCAAAAGTAAAAGAGAGTTTCAAACAGGAGTTTGGTAGAACTAAAATCAAGATACTAAAAGAATCCCCCATTGTAAAGGATACCTGGGATGTTAATTCTGAAGTGGATGTATTAATGAACCATGCGGACAGTGTTGATACTATACCACAGGGATTTACTGTTATCGCATCAGGTGTGATAAATCAAACAATTGCAATGATTGTCAACGAACAGCGGAAGATTTACTGTACTCAGTTCCATCCTGAGGTTAAGCCCACAACAAATGGCAGTAAATTGCTCTCTAACTTCTTGGATATTGCAAATTGCAAAAGAGACTGGACAATGAAGTCGTTTATTGAGGAGCAAAAGGAAAAAATCAAAAATGTAGTAGGAGAGAAAAAAGTAATCGCTGCAGTAAGTGGTGGGGTTGATTCAAGCGTTGCAGCGGCTCTCACACATAAAGCTATAGGAAAACAATTGAACTGTATTTTTATCGATACTGGGTTGTTACGCAAGAACCAAACCATCGCTATGTTGAAAGAGATTCCGATAAATTACGTTGATAAATCAAATTTATTTTTGAGTAGGTTGAAGGGAATAACTGATCCAGAAGAAAAGCGAAAAATTATCGGTAACACTTTTATTGAAGTGTTTGAAGAAGAAGCAAAAAAAATAGGTGATGTGGATTTTTTGATGCAAGGTACCATCTACTCTGATGTAGTTGAGTCAGGGCATGCCTCAGACAACACTAGTACAATTAAGTCTCACCATAATGTTGGTGGGTTGCCAGAAAAGATGAATCTGAAGTTAGTGGAGCCTTTACGTTACCTCTTTAAAGATGAGGTAAGGCTACTTGGAAAAGAAATTGGGCTTTCAGACGAGATAATATTTCAACATCCATTTCCTGGACCCGGACTTGCAGTGAGGATTATAAGTGAAGTCGATAAAGAAAAGGTGCAAATATTGCAAGAAGTAGATGAAATATATATTAATACGATGAAAAATTACGATCTATATGATAAGATATGGCAAGCTTTTGCTGTATTATTACCAATAAAAACTGTAGGCGTTATGGGAGATGGTCGTACGTATGGATATGTTTGTGCTTTAAGGGCTGTAACATCATCTGATGGTATGACAGCCGATGCATTTCCATTTGAAGATAAGGATCAACACTTGCTAGTATTTTGGGATTTTTTACGCAATGTCGGCAGTATAATTGTTAATAATGTTCCCGGAGTAAATAGAGTTGTTTATGATATCACTTCTAAACCACCCGCAACTATTGAGTGGGAGTAAATCAAAAAGATCCCGCTGCTTGTTAGCTGGATCTAGAGATACCGCGAATGAATCGCGGTATGACGGTTAATTTTCTTTATTTTGCTTATAATTTCCACAAGCAGTGCAAACATAAATGAAGAATACAAATATCCTTTTGGTAATTCTATATGAAATCCATGAAGTATGAGGTACACACCGACAAGTAAAATAAATAAAATGGCGATTATTTTTAACCCTGGGTTAGATTTGATTAACTGGGCGGTATAACTTGATAAAAACAGCATTGCTAGCATGGAAAATGTAAATGCTGTAGCAATTATTACCATGTTATAAGTTAGTGCTATAGCAGTTAATATCGAATCAACCGAAAAAACTAAATCTATTAATATAATTTGTAGCACAACTAAAAAAAATTTTGATTTAACGTTTGCTTTCTTTTTATTTTTCTTACATACAAAGATGTCATCCCGTAACTCCATAGAGCTCTTAACAATAAGGAATAATCCCCCTGCGATCATAAGTAAATCCCTTGCTGATGCAGTGTGAAATATAGGTTTTTGCATTGATAATATAGATGATGTAAAAAATAGTATTACAAAACGCATTAATAGTGCTAATCCAAGGCCCATAAGGCGCACTCTTTCTCTCAGCGCATTTGGTACCTTATCTATTGCTAGAGAAATAAAGATTAAATTGTCTACACTAAGTATAGTTTCAAGTAGTGTAAGTGTCAGTAAAGTCCAAGCATCAGTTAGCATTTTTGTTTCAAATTCGGTTCTTCTTACTCTACAATAGATGTGTAAAAATTAAGTGACTTCACTCAGAAGTTTTATAGCAGTTCTCCAGAAAAACAGGATATATAAAGTTCAGCAGCTTCTTCTATTTTCGTTTTTGAGCAAAATCAATAATAAGAGAGTTTCTTATTTTCATGCACGCAAATAAGATAAAGCCTTATTTTCATTTTTGACTTTATTTGAAAATAATATATACTATAAAAATAGTGTGCTCGGTTGAATGAATGTATATTAAAGGATCACCATCAGGCAAAGTATTCGCTGGTTATCAGGCATTTATACCAAGCCCCTTGCCACCAAAATTTGAATGGGACAATGATTTAGTTAATAGTCTTTAAACCCTTACTTTACTATAAGGAAAGTGGTTGAAAACTTAGGTGTCGTATTTACAACAGCCCAAAGAGCAATCGTAAAGCTTGAAGATTTAGGCATCGTTTCACAAACTTCTCAAGGAAAGAGAGATCGGGTTTATTGTGCAACTGATATTTTGAATATTCTAGAAGAACCAACTAAGATTACAGAGAACTTCGATAGCACATTGTAGCTATTGTGATGAATAAATTCAGCAAACAGCAAGCTTAAAGAGTCTGATCCAATGGACATGCTGAACAAAAAGTAAGGAGCTCCTTTTGGAGGATTATATTAACTTATTAATTAATTGCTTGACTTTTAGCAGGATTTATTATATTATTTATTAATGAGTAATGCAATCAAACCAAGGAGGATAGCATGATAAATAATTTGGATTCAATAATTCTTGGAATAAAAGATGGTGAAAAGGCGATTGAAGATTTAAGGGTTGTTCTTAAAAAAAGAAAAGAAGAAGTTATTACTACACAGACATTTAATTACGCTTTACGATGCCCAAAAACTACAAAGGAAGCGATAGTACACGAAATTCTGCTTCATTTTATACAAAATCCTGGCGAGCAATCACTAGAACAAGTGATACAATGCTTAGATAGAGCAATACAATCTGGGATATATGCAAAAAACAACCCAATAAGAAATCTAGATGAAGAATTTCGTACTCATATAAACTTTAAAGATGAAGAGGGAAATACATTACTACATCATGCAGTTATAGGTAATAAAACTGAAGAAATAACCACCCTTCTTGTTACATATAGTGCAAATCCTTTGATACAAAACGCGGATAATAAAATTCCTTCAGATTTAGCTCAAGGAAAAACAAAAGAAGTGCTTATTAAAAGTATGAAAAAACAAGCTCATACGAAAAAAGAAAGCGCTATGATAGGCAGTTTAGTGCCTGGCATAATGATTGGTGGTTTTCTTGGTGTTGTACTTGGAGCTGGTGTGTATGTTGCAGTAAGTCTTTCTGGTGGTATGATACTAGGTGTAATGATAGCATCTGTTCTTGTTGCTAGTATAGCTGTTGGGCTGGCCATGTATTTTTTGAGTCAAGACTATGAACAGGCTAAAGCGATAGAAAAAACTATTAGCACTGTTAGCTCTGTTAGCTCTGAAATATCTGTTGGTGCTGCAAATGGTAAAAATGATAAAGAAGGGCAACAACTTACATAGAAAAAGCTATAGTATTTTTCAAACTAAATAATAAACCTTGTAATTAGGATATTCTGGATTCCAGCGTCACGCGCTGGAATGACAACTGCGTTTTTTGTTTTTTTGTCATCAAATACTCCTACTCTTTATGTCATCCAAGTGTCCTGACTACTTGGATCCAAGAAATTTAATTGTTTTAAATTTTCCCCTCTATACACCTATTTAAAATTTATGTTATTCACATGTGCAATATAATCTATAATAACGTTTATCAATACAATATATTAAAAAATATTATGAGCTTCGTAAAAGAAAAAAACACCCCTGTGATGGAGCAGTATTTGAACCTGAAAGCTCAATACAAAGATCATCTGCTATTTTATAGGCTAGGAGATTTTTATGAATTGTTTTTCGATGATGCTATTAAAGCTGCGAAATTGCTGAATATAGTGCTCACTAAGAGAGGTAATTCGTGTGGGCAAGAAATACCAATGTGTGGAGTGCCAGCACACAGTAGTGAATCTTACCTACACAAGCTAATAGATTTAGGATTCAAAGTAGCAATCTGTGACCAATTAGAAACTGCTGATGAAGCAAAAAAGAGGGGCTATAAATCCATAGTAAAACGTGATGTAGTGCGAGTTGTAACTCCAGGTACAATTATAGAAGATTCACTACTGGAGGATAAAAGCAATAATTATCTCGCGTCCATAGTTGAACAAAATGACGAATATGCTATTAGTTGGCTTGAATTATCGACGGGAAAATTTTTTCACACTTTAACGAGTTTGAAAGCTCTAGATAGTGATTTGTTGCGTATATCACCAAGAGAATTATTAATTTCTGAAAAACTCACTGAGGACGAAAAAATTAGATCGATTTTAAAAAACTATAAAATATCAATTACACAACACGCCCAGAGTTTTTTTGAGTATAGTAAATCTCACAGAACGTTATGCGAGTTTTATAAAATCAGGGAACTTGGGAGTATAGGAAATTTCAGCAAAGTAGAGATCATGGCGTGCGGTGCACTGCTTGAATATGTCAGAGTAACACAAAGGGGCTCCATTCCAAGGCTTGAATTCCCAAAAACCTATAAGCAACAAAATTTCATGCTTATTGATGCTTCAGCAAGGAGAAATCTTGAGTTATTTTCAACTCAATTTGGTGAAAAGAAAGGTTCACTAATTTCAGTTATTGATCACACAGTTACAGCCTCTGGTGGACGCCTGCTCAAACAAATGCTCGCTTCACCCCTTGCTTGCTCCAAGGCAATCAATTTGAGGCTCAGCACCGCTCAATTTTTTGTAAATAATCATGAGCCACGCAGAAAAATACGAGAGATATTATCTAACATTCCGGATATTGAAAGGTCTTTATCGCGCTTAATACTAGGGCGTGGTTCACCAAAGGATATGAACCTATTGAAAATAGGCCTAGGAAAGACTTTAGAATTGTCTGAGTTCTTATGTAAAATTGAATCAGGTGAAAATGGATCTCTCCCACAACAATATGTCATCCAAACTGAGATCCAGCCAGCGTCACGCGCTGGAATAACAGTAAAATCAGACGAGAGTGAACTCAGCACAATACATAAAAGCCTTGGCAATCATAAAGACCTATTTGAACTGTTAAATAGTGCTATACTCGATAATAACCTCAGTTCCGTGAAAGAAGGAGGATTTATTCACTCAAAATACAACTCAGAATTATCTGAGTTATCCTATGTATTAAATAATAGTAATAAACTAATAACCAAACTCCGTGAATCTTATCGCGACCTAACTGGTATTGCCGCACTTAAAATATTACATAACAACATACTCGGTTATTACGTTGAAGTGTCGGCAAATCACAAAATAACTTCGGATATATTTATTCATAGACAAAGCTTAGCAAATAGCATGCGCTACACTACTAATGAATTGAAAGAACTAGAAAATAAAATTCTTACGGCACGTGATGCTGCAATCGGCTTAGAAATGAAAATTTTTAGTGAACTGTGTAGTGAAATTGCTAAAGAGTCTGAAAAAATTGCTCTTGCTGCAAATGCTTTGGCAAAACTTGATATTAGAACCGCGTTTGCAGAGCTTGCAGTGCAAAATAATTACGTAAAACCCATTATTGATGACAGCAAAGAGTTCAATATCTGTAGCGGAAGACATCCAGTGGTTGAAGTTAACGATAAATTCATTGCAAATAGCATCAATTTAGCTGGTATACATCTAATTACTGGTCCTAATATGGCTGGAAAAAGCACTTTCTTGAGGCAAAACGCTCTCATTGCAATTTTAGCTCACATGGGGTCATTTGTGCCAGCAGAGAGTGCACATATTGGAGTGATTGACAAGATATTCAGCAGGGTTGGCGCAACGGATAATATAACAGCTGGTTATTCTACCTTCATGGTAGAGATGATCGAAACAGCAACGATAGTAAATCAGGCAACGGACCGTTCCTTGGTGATACTTGATGAAATTGGTAGGGGCACAGGGGTGTATGATGGATTATCTATTGCACAGGCGGTGATTGAACATATTCACAATGTAAATAAGTGCCGCGCCATTTTTGCAACTCATTATCATGAATTAACTAAAGTAAGCAAATACTTGAAGAACGTGAAATGTTTTTGTGTAAAAATAAGAGAGTGGAACGGAGAGGTTATCTTTCTACATGAAGTAATTGAAGGCATTGCAGATGAGTCATATGGAATACATGTGGCAAAACTTGCTGGTTTTCCTGATTCTGTTTTAAATAGAGCAAGTGAAGTGTTTGAGGAGCTGAAGGCTTGAATCATTATTATAAGTGAAGAATTACCTATACAATCGTGGTAGTAGCTATAGAAACGAAAAACTTACTTGACACCCTTCGCCAGCTCCCTTATCATGATAGTGAAGCTATTGTATTTGCTTTCGCCAATCTGCAGATTAAAAGGTAAGGATTACTTAATGTATCGGCGTCTTATGTTCAATTTTTTGCAGTATATAGATACTGTATGTCTTTACAAAACTTCATCTACATCTAGATTTTTATCTAAATAAGCTGAACGCGCTTATAAAGCGTTACAAGACATCAAAAAATGCCAATACTCGACAGAGATAGTAAAAGACTAGCTAACTCGGGGATTCTTTGTCTTTTTTTCTACTTAGTAAATTTCTTAAACATTTGCAGCGTAAGTTAGTTGCAATTAAAAGCAGCTTAATCTTGCTTGTCAAGCGTTTAAAACATAAAAAACGCCAATATTTTAAAGCGGATAATAACCCCAGGGCTTCTTTTGCCTTTTTTTTATTCGGTAAATTTCTTAATATTTATAGCTAAACGACAATCGTCATCCCGCAGCGGGATCTAGAGATACCGCGGCGTTATGACAGTTCGCGGCGGTATGACGTAGAGTGCTGTCATTCCAGTGCTTGGCACTGGAATCCAGCCTTTATTATGCAGCCACTTGGTTGAAATTAAGTCTTCTAGATCCCAGTGTCAGCTACTTGGATGACAGGAGAAGGAAGCACTGGGATTGGGATGGAAAAGGCTATTTGTGTTATGCCAATGAGTGATAGAAAGTTCTGCAAGAAGTCATTAATTGCAAAAATTTAATATAAGTGGTAAAGTAGAACCACTGAATAAAAAACATATGTTAATTAATACAACGTCGGAGCTGGAGGACATATGTGAGGGGTTGATAGCAAAAAAGCCAAAATTTATAGCAGTTGACACGGAGTTCATTAGAAATAATTTAATCTACTACCCAAAATTATCGTTAATTCAAATTTCTTACGGAGAGAAGAGTTTTATTGTAGACGCATTAGTGCCAGAAATTGATTTATCATTCATTAAGAAAATAATGCTAAATCAGGGGACAACCAAAGTGTTTCATAGCTGCCGGCAGGATATAGAATCCTTACTCACTGTATTTAAATGTATTCCCACTCCCATTTTTGATACCCAAGTTGCCGCTATGTTTTGTCATTATTATCATGACTTTATTGGTTACTCAAAAGTAGTGGAGCAATATCAAGGAATAGCACTGAATAAAATTAAAGCTAAAAATTCAGATTGGTTAAGGCGTCCGTTGTCCGAAGATCAGTTAGATTATGCAGTAAACGACGTGGTACACCTATATGACCTATACCAAATATTGTGCAATAAACTTGAAGAAAATAATAGGATGGGTTGGTTTCAAGAAGAGATGGAATCAATAGTTGATATAAATAAGTATTTACATAGCCCAAAAGATGCATGGAAGAGGATTAAATTTAATTATGAAGTAAATCCAAGATTGATACTAACTGTTAAAGCAGTTAGTGAGTGGCAAGAAACCTTAGCACAGCGCTATAATATGAACCGTAATAAAATAATCAATAATGCTGTAATAGCTGATTTTATTGAAAAAAATGTAGAGCATGTTGATGAGATTTTAGATGATCTCAAGAGGAATACAAAAAATATAAAAGATGCGGATTTACTAGAGTTTGTGAATATTTTTAATGAAAATGAGAGAAATTGGATGCAGCAAAACAACACCTTATCGAGTAATTATGATAAATCTGTACTTGATATACTCTCAATTATTTTAGATAGTAAATGTAAAGAAAGTAACATATCAAGGAAATTAGTTTCTTCAAAAGATGAGTTAACCGGGTCAATATCTAGACAGACAGATAAATTATTCAAGGGATGGAGATATGATTTTTTTGGCAGGTCAGTTGAATCATTCTTGAACACAAGCTCAAAATTTGAGATTTCAGCAGTGAAATCCGCAAATAATATAACCAAAATTCAGAGTAATTTAGTGGAGAATAACTGTTGCTAAAGTAACTTAGATTTATCGACAATCGTCATCCCGCTACGTGTTAGTGGCTAAGAGATACCGCGGCGGTATGACGGTTAAGTAGGGTGTCATCCCAGTGCCTTGACTACTTCGATCCAGGAAAATTGATTGTAAACGAGCAAACATTTTCGATAAAATTACCAAAAAGCTAGATCCCAGACTGGGATGACACCACCTACAAATTGCAATGTTCGTATAGTTATGTGCTTGACACTGGGATGGCTTTGTTGCATCGCTCTTCGGATAGTAGGTAACGTACAATAAATTCATGAAGCTATCTCAAACTTAGCCATGCCTATTTCAGTAAATTTGTTAAGCAAATAACACTTGAGTAGCAGTTCCTTCTCACGATTAATCTCAGATTTGCTCCTAAAACTAAACCCAAATATTCGCTTCAACCTTGAGAAAAATCCTTCAATATACGATCTTTTTCCGTAATTTACTTCTTCTTTCCATCTTTTTATACCATTCTCACCATGTAATTTCATTAACTGAATAGCGGCATTTCTATCAAGCATATAATCCAATTTTGGATGCTCTGCTGCGTTGTTTTTCGGAGGAATTTTCGTTTTTATACCATATTGATTACACAGCTTATAGAGCTTTTCTCTGTCATATGCCCTATCTGCATATAGTACTTTTATGACATACTGAAAATCGACTTCTTTTAGCAAATCACAAGCTCCATAGTGATCAGAGTAGACACCGTTACTGTATTTTACAGCTATGGCTTTTTTGCTGTTTGTATTCAACATTACATGCAATTTTCTTGTCTGTTCATAGCTGCGATACTTTCTATCTTCGCTATTTTCTTTGCTATGACCAGGAGTGTTGTTGTATATACTAATTCCTGTACTGTCTATAGTAATTTCGATATCTTCCATATTATTTTTATCAATTCTGCAATCATTGATCTTAATATTGAGTTTCTTAAACCTTCTTGATGATTGTGAATAGCTGATAACTTGCAAATTTTTCCCAATTTGCTCAAGGTATCCTGCTATAAACCCAACTGTTTGCCTCAGGCCTATTCTAAATAAACAAGTTATTATGTGCACCAAAATTACAACTTTATCGCTATAAATATTGTTGCCACCTGGTATTTTTGGACCATTCTCGTACCACTTTTCTATGGCTTCGTTGATATAATGAAAAATATTTCCTCTTTTTTCTAGAAATTTGTTATATTCGCTATGGTTACTGACCCTCATTTTTTGTGGCATATTTTTTCTTTCAAGGTTAAATGGCTATTTTATAATGAATTTTGTCAGTAGCCACCAGATTTTTTCAGTTGCTATGCAACAAAGCCCACTGGGATCTAGAAAATCTAGTTAATATATATAGAGAAACCTTAGCTATAGTTTCAAAAGAAGTCGAATGTATTTTGTTATATGATTATAAGTCTAACAGGCGGAATTGGGGTAGGAAAGAGCTTTGTAGCTAATTGCTTTCAAGAGTTTGGTGCTGTTGTATTTGATGCTGATTCTGTTGTACACCAACTTTATAAAGTGGATAAAAGCATAATAAGTTATGCAGAGAAAAATTTTCCTGGAGTGGTAGTAAATGGTGAAATAGATAGAACAGTACTGTCTAAATATTTCTTAGCCTACGATGAAAATTGGAAACAATTTCAATCTTTGGTTCACTCTGCTGTGCTGCGTGAATTAGAATTTTTTATTGCCAAGGAAAAAAAGATCGATAGAAAACTTTTAGTTTTAGATGTGCCACTTCTATTAGAAACAAAATTTTATTTATATTGCGACCTTATTGTTTTTGTTCATGCAGATAGCGTTGTGCAAGCTCAAAGACTTAACGAACGCAACATAGATAAAGAAAAGCTTAATCTAATCTCCGATGTTCAGTTATCTATTGAGGAGAAAAGGAAGATGAGTGACTTTATTATCGATACCAGTGTAAGCAAAGAGTATGTTTTTTCTCAAGTAAAAGATATAGTGGATTCATTAAACCTAAACACGTAGCTCTACGTCATACCGCCGCGGTATCTCTAGATCCCGCTAACAAGCAGCGGGATGACGGTTGTCAGGATCCCAGCAGCCTCCCTCCCCTGTCATCCAAGTAGCCCCCTATGGTGTCATCCCAGTGCCCAGACACTGGGATCCAGGAAAATTGATTGTGCACTATAGCAACATTTTTGATCAAAAACTGGATTCCAGTGTCAAGCACTGGAATGACACCCTTCCGATGGGAACTGCTCTCAAACTACAACAGCATGAGTAGCTATAGAAGCTTTAATGATACAAGAAAAAATAAACAGCTATCATTTTTTTAGTAATTAAGTAAAATAGAGTGAAAGATTGCAAGGAAGTTTTGAAAAATAAGATAAAAAAGATAGTAATTTCAGGAAAGGAAGTGTGGCCAATCATCGAGGGCGGCAAAGGCATTGCAGTTAGTGATGGAAGATCAAGCGGAGCATTTGCTGCAGCAGATGCTGTGGGTACATTTTCTGGTGCAAATGCTAAGCTTATTGATGATAATGGCGAGTTAGTGCCACTAATTTATAAAGGCAAAACAAGAAATGAAAAGCATAGTGAATTGATTGAGTATAGTATTGAAGCTGGAATTAGTCAGGCAAGAATAGCAAATGAAATATCAAAAGGTCATGGAAGAATACACATGAATGTACTTTGGGAGATGGGAGCAGCAGAACGCGTGCTTCATGGCATATTAGAAGGAGCGAAAGGTTTGATTCATGGTATTACCTGCGGTGCTGGTATGCCTTATAGGCTTGGAGAAATTGCAGCTAAATATCAGGTTTATTATTACCCTATTATCTCATCGGTGCGTGCTTTTAAAGCATTATGGAAGCGTGCTTACCAAAGAATATCTTCCTATTTGCTTGGTGGAGTAGTGTATGAAGATCCATGGCTTGCTGGAGGGCACAATGGACTGAGTAACAGTGAAGACCCAGAGCTACCACAGGCTCCATTTGAAAGAGTTGCAGAGCTTAGATCTTTCATGAACGAGATCGGTCTTTCAGAAACACCAATTGTTATGGCAGGAGGAGTGTGGCATTTGAAAGATTGGGAACATTGGTTTGACAATCTGCAAATTGGACCAATAGCTTTTCAGTTTGGCACTCGTCCACTTTTGACGAAAGAAAGCCCAATTTCTGCAGAGTGGAAAAAGAAGCTACTCACTTTAGAAGAAGGTGATGTATTTTTAAATAAATTCAGTCCAACAGGGTTTTACTCATCTGCAGTAAAAAATAACTTCATACGTGAGTTGCAGGAACGGAATTCACGTCAAATAAAGTTTTCAGAAAATGCTAGCGAAGAATTTAATAATGAATTTGCAATGGGTAGCAGAGGTAGAAAGATCTACCTTACTGCAAAAGACAAAGAACTGGCAAATACATGGACTAAAGCAGGGTATACAAAAGCAATGAAAACTCCAGATACAACTGTTATTTTTGTGACGCCAGGCAGGTTTGCAGAGATAAGACAAGATCAAATCAATTGTATGGGATGCTTAAGTCATTGTTTGTTTAGCAATTGGAAAGATCATGGTGACCATTCAACAGGACGAAAGCCAGATCCGCGTAGTTTTTGCATACAAAAAACACTGCAAAACGTTATACACGATGGTGATATTGAGAACGAACTCATGTTTTCCGGGCACAATGTGTACAAATTTAAGCAAGATCCATTTTATGAGAATGGCTACGTACCGGCAGTAAAAGAACTGGTGGAAAGGATATTGACTGGGTATTGAGTCAGTGACCTTACCCAGAAAAAGTGGAGAGAAAGTGTGGAATGTTTTTTACAAAAAGAATGATGCATCAAATTGTTCTGGAATGCAATAGTTAATAGTGACGTTGTTTGTTATAAAAAATTTCTATGTATTCAAATATTGCAGTTCTAGTTTGTTGAGCAGAGTGTTGTGAAGTATCAATAAGTATTTCTCTTTTCAATGAGCTAAAGAAGCTTTCTGCAACAGAATTGTCGTAACAACAGCCTTTATTACTCATCTATATTCTTTACAGCTAAGAGATATTGATACCCTTGCGCAGTATATTGTGAACCTTGGTCACTGTGCAGCAGTAGATTTTTAACAGGTTTACACCTATTAATGGCCATTAATAAAGAGTTCATAACCAATTGTTTATTTATTGCACTACTCATTAACTACCATACGTGAGAATTATTGCTGCCAAATATAGCCATCCCTCCTTGGTTTTGATGTAAGTAATCCCATACTTTATTTGGTTGATCAACAATAAAGTTTTGATCTAGTATATTGGGAGCTACAGCTCTATTATCTGTTTGTTGTTTTTTAATTTTAAACTTTCTTTTCAGTATAGCCCTGATGTCATTTTTCTGCATAATACTTTGCACCGTTTTCAAATTGCAACTTTTACCCAAAGCCTTCAATTCAGCATGAATTTTAGGAGCTCCATATCTACATTTAGAAACTTGATATATTTTTTGAATAGCTTCGAGTAGCTCTTTATTTGCTGATTCTCTACTGCTTATTTTTCTTGTGGTCCACTTATAGTAGCCACTAGCAGAAAATCCTACATAATTCCTGTACTTTATAGCAGTTACTATATAAAAAAATATTTTACTCTTTTTGACTGGCCAGGGCTTTTTTTTAAATGTCTCTTTCCCTTGTTACTCTTGCTTTGTAAATCAAACCTCTCTTTGTCGTAAGGAGCCATGTTACCTCTACCTGGAAATGCATCTGCTGCCGACTTTTTTTCGTTGTGTTTCTTTATCCATTTTCCTAATAAACCACCCTTTATTCCTAAATTCTTTGCTATTTTTGTAATTGTTTGACCTGCCTTTCTTTGTTCATTTGCCAGTTTAACAGCTTCCAATTTGAATTCTGCTGTATATTCTCTTACCATTTCTAATCCTCCAAAATTTTATTTTACCCGAAAAAACTCCTTTCTTTCTCTCCACTTTTTCTGGGTAAGGTCAGTTTACTGGCCTCTCCATGAGTGAGATTGAAAAATTAAGTGGAAACCTGTGAACGGTTACCTTGGATGACAGAAAAGAGTGTTGGAAGGAGGCAATATTAAAAACTTAATTTCAGTCCAGCCAAGAACACATAACCAGAGTTGTTATTTTCTATTTTAGGCTCTTTTGTACTAAACTTTACAATATCGAAATAGTATGAAGTACCTAAAAAAAGAGAATTTTCAAGACTTAAAGCATATGATGTTAACTCGTTTGTACCTTCGCCTGCAATATCCCTACCACTACTAAAATATGTTAAGCTCGATTTGTAAGAATCAGAACGGTAAGCGATACCTGCATTCATATAATACGTATTATTTGTTTCAGGATTACGCTTCTCACCAGATTTACCACCATTACCATACGAAAAAATGCAGTCAAGATCGAACAATTTTAGCTTCAAACCAAAATTCCAGTGTAGTAATTGATTGCGGCATTCATAATTTTTAGAAGTCCCATCTGAGCAATCAGTTAAATTTTCTCTTGCAAATTCACCAGTTAAGGCAGTAGTAAAACCTATATCATCTGACAAGCTGTTTTTATAGGAAAGGCCAGCAGCAATTAAATTGCTGTACTGTAAGTTATTTTTTCCTGGAACATAACTGAATCCGAGTTGAAAGTTATAGATTTCAGGGGAGATGTAGTTAATTGATGATTGTTTTAACCCTAGTTCGAGTTCATTATAATCGCTATAAATATTGGGCTTGACCCAGAACACCTTGTCTTGATCATATCCAGGGTCACCATCTTTTTTATGATCACCGCGCAAATTTGCATAGTTTGTCCAATGACCATTTACTCCTCCAGCAGCTGCATAAATTTTTGAAGTGTTAATTAACATGCTCTGACCAACTAAACTTCTTTTACCATATTCAATTGATCCAAGTTCCTGGTTTTTTATGATAAAATACCATTCCTCCATGTCTAACTTTTCTATGTCTAACGCTTTTAGGTTTGCAATACCAGAAACCCCTGCCTTAACATTAACCCCCATTTGAGTATTTGGATAAACTTGCTGTAAATAAAGAAAGCGCAAGTATGAATAACTTGAAGTTTTATCCTTAGGCTTAGCATTGAAAGAATCTCTGTTGAAGGCGTAGCCGAATCTCAAATCTATTTTTCCGTCTAGTTCTGCATAAAATATTTCCTTATCCAAAATTGTTTTAGAGCTAGCACTATTCTGCAAAAACAATGATGAAAGCAGTGCTACCAGGTAGTACTTTAACTTCATAAATAAACTTAAATCTTTATAAAAATTTAAGTTTAAACTCAATATAAATAAAAAACAACTTTTCAGAAGGCACCGCTGGTAGATTTTGCTGCCTGTTTTTGAGCTATATTCCCATAAATTATTGATACACTTGGTAATTTTCGCTTTAATAACTGCTTATTAATGGCAGAATGTATACGATTAATTATTTTAGATATACTTTTTACATCGCAGTTAATCAAAACAAAAAGCACTTTATTCTCATCAATATACCCTAGAAAATCATCACTACGGCAATTTTTATAAAAATGTTCTATGATAACTTTCAGTGCATTATTTGTCTCACTACAGCTACTATTTAAGCCAATTACTCCTATAGCTGCATTAATTTGATGTTGAAAGGCAAAATTTAATATAACGTATAACTCTAGAATAGTGGACTCATTGCCCGGTATATCGAATAAGTCATGGTTTTTATATTTTTTACCCATTAGATATTTATCTCTAAAGATTCCTAGTTTATGGGACAAACTGATATCACGTATTAATAGCTCATAATTTATTTTATTACTGGCAAATTGTGCAGTGCGGAAAACTTTTACTTTTGTCCTGATATCTTCTCCTTTAGCATCAGTTAAGGAAAAATCTATCACTTTAGGTAATATATCAAGTAAATCGTGCCCATTTTCGGTATACTCTAAATAATTCTTCACGTTGTCAGCTGCTCTTGTGCTTAAGATATTAATTAATGGCTTATTAAGCAAATTCTCCTCTTCATATTTTAACAAATCCCTTGCAACTTGATTGAGCCCTAAAATTAACACGTTTTTTTTCTTATTATCCTGACAAACAGATACCACAGCATCATCTTTTCTTCTTGCAGTTATGAAATCATCCATACTTTCATTCTATACAGCGTATTTATAAGTATAATAAGATTATATTAAGATTTACTTACTTATTGATATGCTTAATTAGGTATAGACAAAATGTCATACGGGATGGCTTTGTTGTAGAAGAATCAAGATTACTGTTAATAGCACCGAACAGAAAAATCTGTCAAACCAGGAAGAAACTCTCCAATTTAAGTTTTAGTAGTTTTTAAGTACAATTGTACAGGAGGTGCTTTTGCAGTTATAACCGAATGTTTCACTGGTGCCATAAGTGCCCGTTTTATAGCATGGTTTTGGGAGGAACGTTCGAACCATTGATGGAGCCATATTTTATGACTACCTCGTTTAGGAGATTGTATAATCTTAACCATTCCCAAGCTGAAGCGCTTCGTTATTATAAATTATAGGAGCTACCATGAAAAAAGCAAAAAGTAAATTAGAGATAATGAATCCTAACGCAGCAGGAATAGATATCGGTTCATCTGTGCATTATGTATGTATACCTGAAGAAAGAGATGAACAACGTGTACAAAAGTTTAGCTGCTTCACAGAAGATCTTCACAATATAGCAAAGTGGTTAAAGAAGTGTAAAGTTACTACAGTAGCTATGGAGTCAACAGGAGTATATTGGATTCCTTTGTTCCAAGTACTTGAATCGTATGGATTCGAAGTAAAACTGGCAAATGCAAGGCATGTAAAAAATGTACCTGGGAGAAAATCAGACGTCCAGGATTGCCAATGGCTACAACAACTACACAGTTATGGGTTAATCCAAGGATCGTTTAGGCCAGATGATCAAATGTGCATATTGCGTAGTTATGTTCGGCAACGTAAAAATCTTACAGAAAGTGCGACTACACACATTAATAGGATGCAAAAGGCGTTAGTACAAATGAATATTCAGTTACATAAAGTAATAAGCCATATAACAGGTGTCACTGGAATGCAAATTATTAAGGCTATAATCGAAGGTGAAAGAAATCCTAATAAATTAGCTGAATTAAGGGATGTGCGAATAAAGAGTGATAAATCGGCTATTGCCAAAGCACTAACAGGTGACTACAGAGAGGAACATTTATTTGCATTACAGCAGGAATTTGAACTATACAATGTTTATCAGGAAAAAATAGCAGAGTGTGACAAAAATATTGAAAACCACTATAAGACATTTGAAGCAAAATCTGACGAGAGTAGAGAGTTAAGCAAGGAAAGAAGTAAGTATCGAAAAGATAAGCTAAACTTTGCCTTGCGTGAAGAATTGTATCGAGTAACCGGTATAGATTTTACTAAAATTCCTGGATTTGATGTACTAACTGTACAAGCTATTATTTCGGAAGTTGGTATTAACTACAGTAAATGGCAATCAGAAAAGCATTTTACTTCATGGTTGGGGCTAAGTCCTGCTAATAAGATTACAGGGGAAAAAGTATTTAGGACAAGAACTCGTGAGGTTATCAATCGTGCTGCGAATGCATTTCGAATGGCTGCTTATGCCGTGGGAAAAAGTAAGAGTGCATTGGGTGCATATTATAGAAGATTAAAAAAGCAACTGGGATCCCCAAAAGCAATTACTGCTACAGCAAGGAAATTAGCGTGTATCTTCTATCAAATGTTGAGATACGGACAAGAGTATGTGGAAAAAGGAATGAACTATTACGAAACACGTTACAAAGAGAGAGTCGTGAAAAATTTGATCAAAAAGGCACGGGTTTTTGGTTATATCTTGGTGCAACAGGAAGAGCTAATTGAGGGAGTTTCTTAGGAGACTTCAAGTTACTGCAAAAAATATTTTAAAACATAGTGATATCTTGACTTTACCTAGTTAATATTCCAAATTATAAAAAAACAGATAGTTCTATGACGACAAGTCTATTACAAGGCAAAAAGGGATTAATAACCGGAATAATAAATAAGAGATCAATAGCATACGGTATAGCAAAAACTCTCTCAGAGCACGGAGCAGAACTTGCAATCACCTACCAGAATGAAATAATAAAAGAAAAACTATCACCAATAGCAGATGAACTAAATGTGGAGCTAATATTACACTGCGACGTTTCAAATGAAAAAATCATAGATAACGCTTTCGAAATAATAGAGAAAAAATGGGGTACTCTTGACTTTTTGGTGCATGCAATAGCATTCTCCGATAAAAATGAGTTAGATGGTAAATATGTCAATACTTCACTGGATAACTTCCTCAATGCAATGCATATATCGTGCTATTCTTTTACTGCTTTAGCGCAAAGGGCTGAAAAAATGATGTCAAATGGTGGTAGTTTACTTACTTTATCTTATTATGGCGCTGAAAAAGTTATGCCAAATTATAACGTTATGGGTTTATGTAAAGCGGCACTTGAAGCAAGTGTAAAATATATAGCATGTGATCTCGGGCCACAAAATATCAGAGTAAATGCAATTTCCGCTGGTCCAATCAGAACTTTAGCATCTTCTGGAATAAGCGATTTTCACTCCATATCAGAATGGAATAGAAATAATTCTCCGCTCAGACGCAATGTTACAATAGAGGATGTTGGCAAGGCAGCGTTATACTTATTAAGCGACTTAAGTAGTGGCACTACTGGAGAAATTTTGCACGTTGATTCAGGATATAACGTTGTGGGAATGAAGGTAGTTGACTAACAAAGCACTAGTTCCTTCGGGTTCATACACAACTCTATCAGGAGTTTTGTGACTGTGATTGCAGAAAACATCGAACATAAAATTCCTATTGATAGAGTGACAGAAAAGCCTCTTATTGCTCCACTGCCAATAATGAACATTATTCCTGCAGCAATTAATGTAGTGATATTTGAATCCAGTATTGTCTTTATAGCGTTTTTAAACCCTTCTTCAATAGCACGTTCCACTCTCTTGCCAGATTTGATTTCCTCACGAATTCGCTCAAATATTAAAACATTTGCATCCACCGCCATACCAACAGTAAGTGCAATACCGGCAATTCCAGGTAAAGTTAGAGTTGCTTCAAGCAGAGTGAGAATTGATAATATAAGAACTACATTAGAAAAAAGTGCAACAGAGGCCAATACACCTAATTTGCCGTAAGTGATGATTATAAATAAAGCCACGGCTATAATAGAGATTGTTGCTGCCATTTCCCCTGCCTTTATTGATTCTTCTCCAAGACTTGGGCCAATGTTTTTTTCTTCAATTATTTTAAGTGGTGCTGGCAGTGCTCCAGATTTTAAAAGTATTGCAAGTTCGCTTGCTTGTTTTTCAGTAAAATTACCGCTAATTTCTCCCTCTCCATTTAAAATTGGCTCACGTATTGTAGGTACTGTTAAGACTGTGTTATCCAGAACAATTGCAAAAGGTTTTCCCACATTTTCTTTAGTGATTTTCGCGAATCTTTTACTCGCTATGCTGTCAAATTTAAAATGCACTGTCGGTTTACCTAAATTGCCGAATCTAACTGACGCGTTAACCAGCGAATCGCCACCTATTTCAGTTTTGCGGAATATTGGATAAGAATTACCTAAAGAATCCTTGAGCATGACAGTAGTTTCGTGATCTATATCCTGCACCTTGGCTATGTTAGTGTTTGCCAAATGAAAAGCTAGCTTAGCAGTTTTGCCAAGTAAAGATTTTATCTGCTTGGTGTCTTCTACTCCAGGCACCTGCACTAATATTTTATTCTGCCCTTGTTTTTGAACGCTGACTTCCTTTGTGCCAAGTTTGTCCAAACGGCGCTGGACATTGTTTATTGATTCTGCAGCTACTTCACTGATCAAAGAATTTTTATAATGGGGTTTATACGAAATGAGAATCGAAGAATCTTTTCTATTTAGCTCTAAATTTGGATTTATCGCATTAATCAACACAGATGCTTTTTTATAATCATCAATATTATTTAAAGTTATAACGCTATTTTGTACGTTAGATTCAATATTTTTTGTTAGCAATGTCTCTTTTATTTCGTTAGCTAGCATGCTTAGCTTTTCCTTAAAATAGAAGTCTAAGTCTATGTTTAAAAGCAAAGATGCCCCTCCTTTCAGGTCAAGGCCTAAGTTTATTCTTTTTTTCGAAATAAAAAGCTTATTATCAAAGAAATTTGGCAGTGTTATGTATAAAGCAAATAAACAGATGCATAATACTGAAAAAGATTTGACTATAAGTCTGTTGTACATAAGTTGTAGGTTTAAAATTGTAATAATTGATTGTAAGTTAAAAATAGATTTTTGTAAAATTCTCTATTTGACCTTACCCAGAAAAAGTAGAGAGAAAGTTAAGACGTTTTTATCATGAGAATAAATTGTGCAGGAATGCAATAGTTAATAGTAGAATGTCTACGTTATTTGTTATAAAAGATTTCTATGTATTCAAATATGGCAGTTCTGGTTTGTTGAGCAAGAAGTATCAATAAGCAGCTCCCTTTTAAGTGAACTTTTCTGCAACAGAGTTATCGTAACAACAGCCCTTATGGCTCATGCTGGAAATGATGTTTTTTGTATTCAATAGAAATTGGTAATTTTGAGAAGTATACTGTGACCCTTGATCGCTATGTAACAGCAGATTTTTATCGGGTTTGCGTTTATCAACGGCCATCAATAAAGAATCTATAACTAATTATCATGTTACTCATTAACCACCATGCGTGAATATAGGTCAATTATTGCCGCCAACAACCTTCTTTAGTTTTTATGTAGGTAATCCCAAACTTTATTTGGCTGATCAGTAGTAAAATTTTGATCCAATGTGTTCGGAGCCACAACTCGGTTGCTTATTTGCTGTTTTTTATTTTTGAACCTTCGTCTAAGCTTGGTTTTAATGCCATTTTCTTGCATAACACTTTGTACTGTTTTAATTTTTGCCTAAAGCTTTTAATTCAGCGTGAATTTTAGGAGCTCCATATCTGCATTTAGAATGCTTGATGTATTTTTTGAATATCTGCTAGAAGCCCTTCTTTTGCTAATTCTTTACTGCTTTTTTCCTTAGCAACCAATACCACCAGTACAAAACCCTACATAGTTCCTGTGTTTTATAGCAATTTCTATATAAAAGAATACTTTACTCTTTTTCTTTGCCCAGGGCTTTTTTTAAAATGTCTCTTTCTCTTGTTAGTTCTTTTTTTAGATCAAATCTTTCTTTGTCATAAGGAGCCTTTGCCTGGAAATGTGTATGCTCCAGACATTTTTCCATCATATTTTCTTACTTAACATACTACCATCTATACCTAGATCTTTTGCTATTTTTGTACTTGCTTGACCTGTTTCTTTAACCAGCTTAACAGCTTCTAATTTGAATTCTGCTGTATATTCTCTTCTATTTGTCATATTTTGAAAAAACGTTTTATTTTACTCCAAAAACGTCTTAACTTTCTCTCTACTTTTTCTGGACTACTCCGAATCGGTTGACAAATTGGACGCTTGATAAGCATAATTTGGAGCTTCTTGTGTAATGACTATATCATGAGCATGACTCTCTCTTAATCCTGATGCAGTAATAGTCACAAATTTGCAGTTTTTCTTCATTTCTTCTATATTCCTGTTACCAGTATAACCCATTGCAGCTTGCAATCCGCCAATTAATTGATGGATCACTCCTGAAGCTGGACCTTTAAATGGAACTCTTCCTTCCACTCCTTGTGGAACTAATTTGAGTTTTGAATCTTTATCTTGAAAATAACGGCTAGCTGAACCTCGTTTCATTGCACTAATAGATCCCATTCCTCGATAGCCTTTATATGCTCTGCCCTTATACATGATAATCTCACCTGGGCTTTCGTCAGTGCCAGCAAAAATCGAACCAATCATCACAGAGTCAGCACCAGCTGCAATAGCTTTTGCAACATCTCCTGAGTATTTTACCCCACCATCAGCAATTAGTCTGACGTTTCTTGCTCTACATAACTCTGCAACATTCTTGATTGCAGAGAATTGCGGCACACCAACACCTGTAACTATTCTGGTTGTACAGATTGATCCTGGTCCTATTCCGACCTTCACTGCATCAACACCCGCATCAATCAACGCTTCAGCAGCCTCCTTTGTTGCAATGTTTCCGCCAATTAATTGCGTATTAGGATACATCTTTTTTATTTCCCTAATGGTATTGATAACGTTTTCGGAATGACCGTGAGCAGTATCCACAACAACTACATCAACTTCTTCTCCGATCAAAGCTTCACATCTGTCTATACCATCTTTTTTACCAGTGCCAATTGCAGCGGCAACTCTGAGACGCCCTTTACTGTCTTTACATGAATTTGGGTATCTATTGTATTTTTCAATGTCTTTAACCGTAATTAAACCTATACAACAAGAATTTTCATCTACGACCAAAAGCTTTTCTATTCTATTTTCATGCAACAATTTCATTGCTGAGGCACTATTCACTCCCTGCTCCCGCACTGTCACTAACTTATCTTTTGTCATCACTTCGGAAACTTTTACATTCATGTTCTGGTCTTCAATAAATCTCACATCTCGGTTAGTTAAAATTCCAACTAACTTGCGTTGATCGACTACAGGAATGCCAGAATAATTGTGCTCTCTCATTAATGAAATTGCTTCCGCAACTGTTTTATCCGGTGAAATCGTAATTGGGTTATACACGATCCAACTTTCATATTTTTTCACCCTTCTCACTTCTAAAACTTGTTCATCTATTGATAAATTCTTATGTATGCAACCTATCCCTCCATGTTGGGCAATAGCTATTGCAAAGCCCGATTCAGTAACAGTATCCATTGCAGAGGATATGAGAGGGATATTTAGTTCTATACTATTTGTTAAATAAGTTTTTGTATCTGCATCGCAAGGCAATATATTAGAATAGGCTGGCAAAAGAAGTATATCGTCAAACGAATAACAAGCTTCCATTTTTTTCATAGGCTTTATTTAAAGCTTATACGCCAATTAATTAAATTGCAATAGGCAAAATTAGCTAGGAGCCTTTAATTGTATAGCTCTAACTGTTTTTAGGAGATAGAAAAGCTATATGGTTGCTAATACATTTTATTGCAAAATAAGCATTCTACATTATTTGCCAGCAAACAAAACTGCTCAATAGTTAAGTTTTCTGGACGCTGGTTTCCGCTCAATTTAGCGTTTTCAAGGACAGTTTCAGCGTGGTTCGTTATATTTTGCAAGCTATTTCTCAGCATCTTTCTTCTTTGAGAAAAAACAGCACGTGTTAATTTTATTAAGGTTTCCAAGTTTACTACAAACTTTGGGGCAGGCAAAGGATTTACTGTAATTACTGAAGAATGTATTTTTGGTCTTGGAAAAAACTCTTTAGGTTCAATATCAAATTCCTTTTTTATATCGCATAGTAATTGGCTTAGCACTGATAGGGGACCATAATCTTTAGAATTGGGTCTTGCTGTAATGCGATCTGCTACCTCTTTTTGAAACATTAATGTCAAACTCGTAAAAAATTTTATACTATTTAACCACTTTAAAAATAACGCTACCGAGATATTGTAAGGCAAGTTAGCAATAACTTTAACTGGGCGCTCTATCAGCTCTTCTTCTGTAACATGCAGTGCATCCGCTTCTATAATTCTATACTTTCCTTGATGCTCATTTAGCAGTTGGTCATGGTGTTTTACTAAATCTCTATCTTTTTCTATAGAAAGTAGAGACTTTGGATTATGCACCAATATTTCTCTTGTTAATGCACCATATCCAGGACCAATTTCAATGACATTAAAATTTTCCAGACTACCAGCTAAAGCGACGATTTTTTTTGTTATCTCACTCGATAAAATAAAATTTTGCCCTAGACTCTTTTTTGGCTTCAGTAAAAATTTTCTCATATTATTTTCATTGTACAGTATTTTAAAAATCAGTTGACTAAAATTCATTGATAATTGTATATTATTAATGTGTTTAACGCCGGCTTAGCTCAATTGGTAGAGCAACTGACTTGTAATCAGTAGGTTGTCAGTTCAAGTCCGACAGCCGGCACTCTTGCCTATATAAGTAAAGTTGATGTCCTTTTTAATAGTAGCAAATTGGAAAATGAATGGAATGCGTTCTTCATTTGTTGACTTTATAGGCAAACTTAACGACAAGAGCAACGAAATTACCTCTAAATTAGTAATTTGCCCTCCTTTTACGTCATTTCCACGCAGTATAGAGTTGAACAATAATATTAATATAGGAGCACAGAATTGCCATTATAAAAAGTTCGGTTCTTACACAGGTGAAATTAGTGCAGAAATGTTAAAAGAACTAGGGTGTACTTACGTAATACTTGGGCACTCTGAAAGGGCCAATGAAGAAGATAGTGAAATAAAACTTAAGTCGGAAATAGCAATAGAATCAGGCTTACACCCAATTATCTGTGTAGGTGAAAATTCAGAAGATTATAAGAATGAAAAAACAAAAGAAGTAATAGAATATCAATGTAAAAACCGCTTGCCAACACACGGTGAATATACCGTAGCATATGAGCCAATATGGGCAATAGGCACAGGTCATGTGCCAAATAATGATGCAATTACTGAGGTGATAGAGGTAATAAAATTGTGTACTGGTAAAAAACACATTATATATGGTGGTTCAGTCAGTTCAGAAAATATAGAAAATTTGCTCAGTATCTCAAATTTATCAGGAGTTTTAATTGGCAGTGCAAGCTTAGATTTCGATCACTTTTATAAAATTATACAACAAGTTGAAAAAAAGTTTTCTCTTATCAATTCTAAAATCAGCAACTAAGAATCCTATAACAAATGGCATCATTCCAGTGTCAAGCATATGTCTGTACGAGCATCTAGTATAGCTAAAGTAATCTAGAAAATTAACGATATTTTATTCCCCGGGGAACGCTCTATTCTGTTTTCCAACTCTAGTTCTAAAAGAGCCATTAGAGCTATGTTGGTAGAAAGTCCGCTTGCTAATATAAGTTCATCTATATCAACAGGTACAGAGTTAATATGATCAACTATAACAGATTTTGCCTGTTGTAATTTTTCTTGTTTTTGGTTAACAGCATAGTGCTCAACATCAAATAGTTTTTTTTGCTGCGGAGGTAGACTAAACCTAACACTTTCTATTATGTCATCAGCGGACTCGATAAGCTTAGCACCGTTTTTAATTAAATAATTACTACCACTACAACGTGAATCTTACTATTACCCACAAATATAAATGTTTGTTGCATAGCTCTTAATGGCATAACTTGTGCTTGAAATAACTGTTTATATGGTGCAATTTACAGCTTTTAGTTGCTAAAATTATAACTCTTAGTTTAATAATTTTAATCTAATAAGCTTTCAGGTTAATAAAATTAAATTATTTGAATAAATACAATACTATGTTTTTATTTGTGGGTAATAGTAAGAACGTGAATCTAAAGGGAAACCAGAAACTGCAAATACCTCTCTCCCTTGATTTAAAGCAAAATCTGCTGTTATTAGAGAGCCAGAATGTTTCGACGCTTCAATCACTGCAACACCCAGCGATAGACCAGATATAATTCGATTCCTTTGAGGGAAATATTGAGGCTTTGGTTTAGTAGCAAATGGAAGCTCAGTAATTACTAACCCACCGTTCCCAGTGATTTTTTTGTATAGATCAAAATTCTCTTTTGGATACACCACATCAATTCCGCTTGCTGTAACAGCAATAGTGGGATGATTTTTGTATATTACACTGTTTGCTGCGGTATCGATTCCTTTTGCAAGTCCAGAAACGATAACAAAACCAGCTTCGCTTAAATCAAGTGCCAACTTATTGGCAAAATTTCTTCCATTCATCGAAGAGTTACGCCCACCGATTATTGCAATTATCTCACGGCTTAATAATGATATATCACCAAGTGCAGTTATTACAGGAGGACAACTAGAGATATTTCTTAAAAGATCAGGGTAATCTGGGTCACATGCGGGTATAATTTTAGCTCCAATTCTTTCTGCATTATTGATTTCTTCTCGTGCATCTTGAATGCCATACACCTTATTATTAGCCACCCTATTGAGATATTTTAGCACCTCATCTAGCGATCCGTGTGTTCTTAGTATACTAAAGAACTTTACTGGTCCTATAGTTCTAGCCAAGCTTAACCATACTTCTAATTCTTTGTTGTTCAATTTATTTATCTTCATAAAAGACTTGAATTTCTTATCAATTTAGTGTACCCAAGATAATACAAATATACAGTGTTTTATGACGCATTTTGTTACAGATAAATGCATAAAATGTAAATATACGGACTGTGTGGAAGTATGTCCCGTTGACTGCTTCTATGAAGGTAAAAACATGCTCGTGATTAACCCAGATGAATGTATTGATTGCGGAGTGTGCATACCTGAGTGTCCGGTGGATGCAATTGTAACTGATGATTCCATAAAAGATATTTTAGAACTAGATGAAGAGTTGCTGAACAGCGAACAAAAAACTTTCAAGTCATTTTACAACATAAACGTAGAATACTCACAAAAATGGCCAAATATCACAGCTAAAAAACAACCTCTCTATACTGCAGAAGAGTATAAGGAAAAAAAGGATAAAACAACTTATTTTGATGAAAATTTAGAATAATGCTACTGAAGGAAAAGAAACTTTTTGTATTTCAGGGTTATTGTTTTTGGTTGCTGAAAATAGTTGCGTTATCTAAGTTGTTATGCTGATAAATTAGTATCGATTAACTTAAGGATTAAGGAAAAAGGCTTATTGACTTTTGAAATATTTGATTATAGAACTAGCTGTTAGCATCAAATCTTGGGGGTAAGTTGTGAGTATAAATAAAAGAGAAACCATTAAAAAGGTTGAAGGGTTACTTTTTCAAGTGAACGGTAATTTTGAAAAAGCATGTGATCTATTATCAACAGTAGAGTTAACCGAAGATGATATTAAAATATTGCTGGAAGAGATGATAAAAGAGTGTCATAGCTTGTCTGAAAAGATTTCTTGGAGTTGTGGAATTACTGCAGGTGGTGCACAAGACGCCAATGCAAATAGCTTCAACGAAGCTTATAAGTTAGGTTCAAAAGAGTTAGCATTGGCAATAATGTCAGATTTTAAGAAGTCTTATGATCAAGAATTATTCAAAAAATATAAAAAGGAAGAAATGTCTTATCCTGAAGGAGAAGGAGTACAATTTATTAGAGAATTAAGAGTTCTAAGTAGAATACTTACTATATCTTTAATAAGGAAACTTGATGAAGTTTACAAGTTTACTCCAGAAGAAATTGAGCGTTTGAAGGAATATATGTTAGTTAGCAGCTATGATACAAGCAAAAATCTTTCTGATATAGACAAATATATGCATGCACTATCTGCCTTAATTAGAAATCCTTCACTTGATACAAAAAAAATATATGAACTAAATAATCGAATGATAACACACACTACAGCCTTAATTGATTTAGTAACTAGTGGAGTAGTGAAAAAAGAAGAAGCAAAAGAACAATCTGCTGAGGATTTAGAAAAGCTTGTCTGTGAACAGTATAAAGGTGCAGCAAACATGCCAGTACCGTTGCCGAGCACGCTATTTGAAGTGGATAAAAAAAGTGCTTGAAGAAAGTAAGAAGGTCTTATAGTTAGCCAAAGTAGGTATTTAATAAGCTTAATGTAACCATTATATATGCTATATAGTAAAACATAGAATGCTTATGGTTCCAACTATAGCAATTTTAAGTGGTGGGTTTTCTTGTGAGAGAGAAGTGTCGCTTATGAGCGGAAAAGCAGTAAAGAAGGCACTTGATAGCCTTTCATATAATGCAATAGAAATAGATGTTGACAGCAATATTGCTGAAAAGCTTAAAAAAATTAATCCGGGCCTTGCTTTTATAGCTCTGCATGGACCTTATGGTGAAGATGGCTGTATTCAAGGTTTATTGGAAATCTTAGGTATAAAATATACACACTCAGGAGTTATGGCTTCGGCTGTTGCTATGAACAAGGCAATGTCAAAGCATATATTCCGGCCCCTTAGTATTGATACTCCAAAAGGTTATGTAATTAGCCGAGAAGATCTACTAAAAAATAATATTAAAATCGATTATCCGTACGTCTTAAAACCAATTAATGAAGGTTCAAGTATTGGAGTGTACATAATTTTCTCGCACGAGGATTACTTAGAACTGAAAGATAATAGTTCTACTATAATGGAAAAGATGATCGTAGAAGAATACATACCGGGCATAGAGTTACATACTGCTGTATTGCTGGATGAAGCAATTGGCACTATAGAAGTACGACCAAAAAATAAATTCTACGATTATGAAGCAAAGTATACAGATGGATTTGCAGAACATATATTTCCTGCTGAAATTCCTAACAATATATATAAAATGACCTTGGAACACGCACTGAAAGTTCATCAATTTTTAGGATGCAAAACTATTTCCCGCTCAGATTTCCGTTATAATCCCAAAAATAACACTTTAAAAATGCTTGAGATTAATACACATCCTGGCTTTACTGAGTTATCGTTAGTGCCAGAAATTGCAAAATTGGCAAAAGGAATCAATTTTAATGAATTAGTTAAAATTATTATTGAAGATAGTTTGCAGCACAAAAATATTAGGGATTTAAGTCATGTTGAGCAGTATTACTAGAAGCCAAAGGAGTTTTTTGCGTAAGTGTGCCTTGGTTATTATCACAGCACTTTTTCTTACGCTAATACTTTACAGCTCACTTGATAAAATAATAAATCGATTTAATTACTACTTTACTTGGTATAATGACTGCCTATCTAGTTTATTACTCAGTAGTGGATTTTCAATCGACGAAGTAGTCGTGAGCGGCAATAAATTTACAAACAAAAAGGATATTCTAAGTTTGACAGATAGAACGCAACCTATCCTGTATATATCACTTTCAAAACTTGCCGGTAACATACAATCCGTAAGCAGATGGATAAAACACGTAAGAGTTCACAGAATTTTGCCCAATACTCTACACATTAATATAGATGAGCATAAACCGTTTGCTCTCTGGAAAGATAATAACAAAACCTCGGTAATTGATTTTGAAGGTAAAGTGATCGTAGATGACTATCTAGTAGATGATCTTGTTGTAATTACAGGACAAAACTCGTTATCAAACCTAGAATTTGTTAGAGATGTGTTGGAGAGTAAAACTCAATTAAGAGACCACATTTCTTCTTTTGCTTATATAGGGAATAGAAGATGGAATATCATACTTGATAACGATTCCACAGTAAAACTGCCTGAAGATAACCCTTATAGTGCATGGGACTATTTAAACCACTTACACAATACAACTGATTTTACTTTCAGCGATTGGAGTATTATTGATATGCGTATTACTGATAAAATCTTTGTGAAGAGGTGATCTGCTGTAATCCAAGTAGCCCCTTTTCCTGTCATCCCAGTGCCCAGACACTGGAATCCCGCCGCGAACCGTCATACCGCGATTCATTCGCGGTATCTCTTAACATAGATCCCTTATTTAACCGCCATACCTTAACATAGATCCCGCTAACACGTAGCGGGATGACGATTGTCGTTTAGCTATAAATATTTAAGAAATTTACCAAACGAAAAAAAAGGCAAAAGAAGCCCCGTGGTTGGCTAATTACTTACATTATACTTTCAAGTATGGCGTTTTTTTATTCTAAACGCTTAATAACCGCGATTTAGCTGCTTTTTAATGCAACTAACCTTTAGTCATAAATGTTTAAGAAATTTACTAAACAGAAAAAAAGGCAAAAGAAACCCTAGGGTAGCTAGTTATTCACTATCCATTTTTTAAGTTGGCGTTTTTTTATGTTTTAAATGCTTTATAAGCGCATTTTAGCTTATATTAGGTAAAAACCTAGAAATTTTATAAAGACATAAGGTGCACATAGTGCAAAAAATCAAACATGAGACGCCAGATACGTGAGTTTTTTTGTCATTTAATCTGTACAGAGAAGATAAATAAATAGCTTCAGTTTCATGATAAGGGGGCTGGCGAAATGTGTCAAGGAATTTTTATGCAAGAGATCTATTGAAATGCCCCTGTAAAATTATACTATTAATTAGTACACTATAAATTTAAAATTATAGATATGTTAAGCAGATTGGTAATTTTGCTATTAGTTTTTATACTTCCTTTTTCTTCATACTCATACCAGTTTAGAACCAAAGCAAAGCAAGCAGTAGTCTTAGATTTAGCTTCAGACTCGTTCATTTTTGACCATAATTCTGACGAAAAAATGGCCCCATCTTCAATGAGCAAGCTAATGACTTTATATATAGCCTTCGATTATCTAAAAGCTGGAATAATACACATGGAGGATAAATTTCGAGTAAGTAGAAAAGCGTGGGAAAGGAGAGGCTCTTCTATGTTTTTGAAAGAAGGTCAATCCGTTACGGTGAGGGAATTACTTGAAGGAATTACAATAGTCTCAGGCAATGATGCCTGCATAACACTAGCCGAGGGCATTGCAGGATCAGAAGAGAATTTTGTGGCTGAAATGAATGAAGTTGCACAAAATTTGAATCTGAATGACAGTCATTTTGTCAACTCAAGCGGGTGGCCAGATGAAGATCATTTTATGAACGCAAAAGACTTGGTAATGCTGGCAAAAAGGATTTTCACCGATTTTCCTGAATATTATGATTTATTTTCTGAACAATATTTGACATATAATGAAATTGTACAAAAGAATAAAAATCTTCTACTTTTTCACGACATTGGGGTTGATGGCTTAAAAACCGGTTATACAAATGCTGGTGGTTATGGCATTGTAGCATCTGCAAAACGAAATGATAGGAGAATTTTTGCTGTCGTAAATGGCTTAAACACTGAGAAAGAGCGAATAGAAGAAGCAAAAAGACTGATACAATATTCCTTAAATCATTTTAACACCAAGAAAATATTCGCTAAGGATAGCGTAGTTGAGGAAGTAAATGTTCTCTATGGAAAAGATAAAAAAGTGCCTATTACAGTTGCAAACGATGTTACCATAACTTATAACCGCAAATTGCATGACCAAATTAAGGTGCGTATTGAATATAAAGATATGATACCTGCACCAATTAAAAAAGGTCAAGAAGTGGGCAAAGTTTTTGTAGAAATACCAGGTATTGAGCAACAAACTACACCACTTTATGCAGCAAATGACGTGCAGGAATTGAATTTCGTAGAAAAGTTTTTTAGGATGTTATTTTAAGTTTGATATTAAAGCAATTTCGAAAGAGAGATCTATTGCACTTTAGTGTAGTTTTAACTAACAATTTCTGTTACAATACAAGATTGAAGTGTTACGAAAATGTGCTGGTTATATTTGTTGCTGTCCAGTATCCTAGAGATACTGTGGGCTGTAACATTAAAGTTTAGTAACAGTTTTACTAAAGTTGTGCCTTCGATTGCAACATTGGTAATTATGACCATTAGCATTTACTTTTTATCTCTTGCAGCATGCTTTCTACCTATTAGAGTATGCTATGCAGTCTCCTCTGGAATATGCACAATTGGAATAACTATAATTGGTGCAACCGCTTTCACAGAGAATATTAATTTATCTCAAGTTTTATGTATCATTTTAATTGTAATAGGAACCATAGGGCTAAAGCTCTCTATTTAAACCTAAAAGTTTATGCATGAATTGGATATATTTACTCTTATCGTCACTAATTGAAGTGTTCTGGGTCATAACACTTAAGCATAGTTGTGGATTTACTCATCTCGTACCATCAATAATTAGCATATTCTCCATGGCTCTTAGTACGTATTTACTTTCGCTCGCTATACGTTCTATACCTATCGGAGTATGCTATGCAATTTGGACTGGAGTAGGTGCTATAGGAGCTTCGATACTTGGAGTTTATCTATTTAATGAACCAGTTAATTTATTCGAAGTAATATGCTTTATTTTAGTTACATTCGGGATTATAGGATTAAAATTGTTTGATACTGCAAAACAAACTGTTGATAAAATGGAATAAAAGATCCCACTGGGATGAAAGAAGCAGATACTCCATATTGTCATGCAAATTGGAATCCAGACTTTTTTCTATATAGCATGGTGAAGACGGGAAACCGTAACCGTTCACACAATGGCGTCAACTTAAGGAAAAATGTCAGAGATTGTGTATAAAATTTCTCTCTAAATTTTTTATCATTAAATTATCCAAAGAGTGCAAGAAACAGCACTTTTGTTTCTATTTTATTGCAACAAAAAAGTTTAAAATGTGTCTTTTTTAGGTGAAACATGCAAAAAGGAAAAAACCTTATTCTACAAATTAAAAATGCAATATACTCGAAAACTTTTCAGAAAATCCATTGTGTTGAGTTTTACACGAACAAGAAAACTTCCTTTTTCGACAGTATTTTCTATGATTTTAAAGTTAGTTAAAAAAAGTTTGGGAATAGAATGTGAACTTATGGAGCCATTGACATGTACCCTCAAAGCAAGCTTTTTCTAAAGCAAGGTATAAGATTTGCCATACAGGCTTTCAAGAATTTAAGCATCCAAACAGCCTATCAGGATGAACCTGAGTTGGAGAGGCTATAGACTTATTGCAGCAGATGGTTCTGGTATGAGATTACCCAGCTCTGAGAAAATTGTATCCGAGTTTGAACCAAATGGAACAACAGGCACCATTGGCAATTTGTTTGTTGATTTGTGTACTTCATTGATTTGCAGTGCTCGTCTTGCAGCTTGGAATATAGGTGAACAAACGTTGGCGGCAGAGCAATTACCCGAAGTTATCACTCAAATGCGTTTATTAAATCAAGAGAAATTATTATTTATCTATGATCGTCTTCAGTAAAATTCATTCAGCAGCATTATGATTTGGAAGTAGATTTTATTTTTCGCTTGCAAAAAAGAAATTATAGTAAGCTATGGGAACGCTGGCGAATTAGATTTTGATTTTATATTAGAAAATGAAAAGCTAAAAAATAAAATGAAAGGACAGAAAGTAAGAGTTATAGTGCTGACATTAGCCAACTGAGAAACAGAGTTTTTGACCGAGACTTTGGAGCAAAGCTTATGTGTTAAGGTGGCACATAGAGAAGTGCTATAAACGACTCAAAGTAGGAGCAGAGTTAGAGAATTTTTCTGGAGAGGCTGTATTACAAGAATTTTGGGCAAACTTGGTCATGTGCAATATATTATCGCTTCATATGTGTGATGCACAAGGGCCTTGGAACCCAGATCAAATTACTGAGTATCGTTTAAATTTTTCAGTTTTATTTAGTGTAATGAGACAGAAACTCTATCAGGTACTTATTGCACCAAAAAACTTTCAAGCCCTTTTTAAGTATAGCTTTTTTTACAATAATCCGAACAGACCGTAATATGCTACTGGCCTGCTATAGCCATAAACACATATCTTATCGCATTCGGACTATTATAAGAAAGGCTATATACGCGCTAAAGTTAAAATCCGACCGGGACAGCCGCAATAAAGTAGATAAGCCTAAACGCCATCATGTCTTTAGGAGAGTTTGCTAATGAAAGTTCTTAAGTTGACGTCATTGGCTGAATGGATACGATTTATTTCAGTGCATGAGCTGGTCCTTTTCGGATTTTAGCGCTGTGTACATAACTGCACGAACGTCTAGTTTAGGGGTAAGAAAAATTAGGGCCTGCAAATTAATCCAAACACATAAGTGTAGTGTTACCACCAAATGCTGTAGTGTTAACACTTACAACTTTTTCTGTAGAAAAACGCTGTAAATAATGAGAACCACCAGCTTTTGGCCCAGTGCCAGATAGTCCTCTACCACCAAATGGTTGTATCCCAACTGCTGCACCTATCTGGTTACGGTTGATGTAGACATTTCCAACTGATATTTTTTTACTTATAGTGTCAATTTGACTTTGTATACGACTCTGCAAAGAAAACGTAAGTCCATATCCAGTACTATTTATATCACTTATAACTTCATTTAATTGTGACTTGTTAAAACGTATGATATGTAAAATAGGACCAAATACTTCTTGCTTTATAGCTTTTTTTACAATAATCCGAACAGACCGTAATATGCTACTGGCCTGCTATAGCCATAAACACATATCTTATCGCATTCGGACTATTATAAGAAAGGCTATAATTGCGAAATTTTTTGTATCTCATAAATATATGGAGGAAAGAAATAACCATTATGAGAATTTGTATCCATGGGTACTTTAAATAACAGATTTGAATCTTTATCCTCTGACATTTTTTGCGTATGTTGAGTGAGCATATCGATAGATGCTTTATCAATTATTGGACCAATATCAGTACTAAGTTGTATTGGGTCACCAATCTTGAGTTCTTGCGCTGCACCGCATATCATTTTTATCTGCTTCTCTGCTATGTCCTCTTGAATAAACAGCACTCTAAGCGCAAAACAGCGTTGGCCAGCGCTGCGAAACGCAGAAAGCAAAACATCCGTAGTCACTTGCTCTAAGAGAGCAGAGCTATCAACAATCATAGCATTTAATCCGCCAGTTTCAGCAATAAATGGCACAATAGGACCATCCCTATTTGCAAGCATTTTATTGATTATTTGAGCAGTTTGTGTTGAGCCAGTAAAAGCTACTCCGGCAATTCTATTGTCTGGAACTAATATTTTGCCTAAATATCCACCATCCCCAGGAATGAGGTGTAACACATTTTTTGGTATCCCAGCTTCATGTAGTATCTTAACAGCTTCATAGGCAATAATCGGCGTTTGCTCTGCCGGTTTTGCCAGCACTGCATTACCTGCTGCAAGTGCAGCTGAAACCTGCCCAATGAAGATAGCAAGTGGAAAATTCCACGGTGATATACACAGGAAAACTCCCCTACCTTCAAAAAAGATGAAGTTATCTTCACCTGTTGGACCTGGCAATTTTTTCCAGTCGCTCAGTTCATTTTTTGCTATCGTTGCGTAGTAACGTAAGAAATCCACTGCCTCTCTTACTTCCGCTATTGCATCAGATAAAATTTTTCCTGCTTCTACGATCAGAATGTAAATTAACTCTTTCATCCTTTCTTCAAGCAAATCTGCAGCTTTTTCGAGGTATTTAGCGCGCTCTACTGCTGAAATATTCTGCCACTTAGTAAAAGCACTATGTGCTATTTCAAGAGCGTTTAAAGCTTGATCGCTTGTTGCACTTGACACTTCTCCAATTACATTTTCCAAATGTGCAGGATTCACTACTTCGATAAATTCAGCACTATCAAATAGTGCCTTTCCATCAATTATTGGTCCAACTTGCCACTTTTTTTCACTAAAATCCTTTATATCATCTGCAAATTGTGAGACTATCACAGAATCACTAATATCCATCCCCAAGGAATTTTTTCTTTCTGGTCCCAAAATATCTTGTGGTAATGGAATGCCTGGATGAGGTTCATAATTAAAATTTATAGCTTTTTCCAGTGGATCTGAAATTAACTCATCGATTTTAACGTTAGGATCACTTATTTGATTAACAAACGAACTATTAGCTCCATTTTCAAGAAGGCGTCTTATAAGATAAGGCAACAAGTCACTATGTTCCCCAACGGGTGCGTAGACACGACAGCTAACATTTGTTGCAAGCTCTGACATTGCATAATCATATAAGTCTTTTGCCATTCCATGTAAGCGTTGAAATTCAAATCCAGGGTGGTTTTTATCAGCAAGTTCCATGATAGAAGCAAAAGTATAGGCGTTATGAGTTCCAAAGCATGGGTAAAAGCTGTTTGGTTTACTCAAAAGTTTCTGTGCGCACACGAGGTAAGATACGTCAGTATAGCTTTTTTTTGTAAATACTGAGTAATCATTTAATCCCAATTCTTGCGTACGCTTGATTTCTGAATCCCAATATGCACCTTTTACAAGCCTCACCATAATTTTATGATTTGATCGAATAGCAACATCCTCTACAAAGTCAAGAACAGACAAAGCACGTTTTTGATATGCTTGTACAGCCAAGCCGAGCCCTTCCCACTCAGAAAGTGATTCATCAAGCCGTAATTGTTCAAACAAGATTAAGGAAATTTCAAGCCTTTCTGTTTCTTCTGCGTCTATGCATAGTGAAATGTTGTATTTTTTTGCCTCGCGGCAGAGCTCTAAAACCTTAGTGAATATCTCACCAGCAATTCGGCCAAATTGACTAAATTCATAACGTGGGCGTAAAGCAGAAAGTTTGATTGAAATTCCATGGGATTTAAAACAATCATTTATTTCAGTGGATTCACCTATAGCTTTTATTGAGTGCATGTATGAATTAAAATACTCTTCTGCATCCTCAGTTGTGTGAGCAGCTTCGCCAAGCATATCAAAAGAGTATAAAAACTTACTATTGTCATCTAGTTTTGCGTACCTTAAAGCTTCTTCTATGGTTTCTCCAACAACAAAATGATTACCAAGCATAGACATTGCTTGTTTTACTGCTTTGCGAATGATCGGTTCTCCTAAATTCTTAAGTAACTTAGAAATTGCGTAATAGAACTTCGAATCGCCTTCATTATCTCTCAATATACTGCTACCTATCATTAAACTCCACGTGGAAGCATTGACGAACAATGAAGAAGAATATCCTAAATATTTACTCCATTCTTGATTGGCAATTTTATCTTTGATTAGCTCGTCTATTGTATAATCATCTGGTATTCTAAGTAGCGATTCAGCAAGGCACATCAATGCTATTCCTTCATCATTGGAAAGCGAGTATTGCTGCATAAAGGAATCTACAATACTTAATTTATTGTGTTTGATTTTTTCAATAACTTGTTTTGCAATATTATAAATTCTATTTTTTGAATCAGCCGAAAGCTCTGCTTTTTCTACAAGATAACGTATATAACTCTTTTCATCAGTACGATAAAATCCTTGTAAACGTTTTCTGAGTTCATTAGGTTCTTGTATAGAGCTTATCATATATAATTATCTCCAAAAAATACTCCGACACCATATGTATGGTGAAATTATATCATAACTTTGCGCAGAGCAAATTGCTATTTACAAAGGGATCAGGGCTGGCTAAAAGAAGTCCATGCAATAACTTCACTAAATCAAAAAGATTGTGCAAGTATGTAGCTCAACACTCCACCACACATCAAGTATTTAGTCTCAGTTGCGGTTTGTACACAGCATTTGAGTTGAATTGATTGCTTTGAATTATCCTTTCTTTTGATGATGCATTCTAGATTTCCACCTGGCACTATTTCACCTTTTATGCTTATTACCTCGCTACCATCAAATATCTTTCTGGTTATTACATTTTGGAATATAAGTGGAAGAACACCCATGCCGACCAAGTTGGACCTATGTATACGCTCAAAGCTTTCTGCAATGACAACTTTAACCCCCAACAATAAAGTACCCTTTGCTGCCCAATCCCTACTTGAACCTGTGCCATACTCCTTTCCTGCCACAATGATGAGAGCTTCCTTGTAGCGCATTGCTGCATCAAAAATCGACATAGTTTCTTGAGAAGGAATATATTTTGTATAGCCGCCTTCGATGCTTACCATTTCATTTTTTATTCTAATGTTAGCAAAAGTCCCACGCATCATTACATTGTGGTTACCACGACGAGACCCATACGAATTAAAGTCCTGTGGCTCAATTCCAAGATTTTTTAAATATATACCTGCAGGACTACTTGAGGCAATATTTCCAGCAGGGGAAATGTGGTCAGTGGTTACGCTATCGCCAAACATTGCCAATATTTGTGCACCTTTTATATCGATTTTATTATTTTTAGGTGATAAATTATCAAAATAGGGCGGATTTTGTATGTAAGTGCTATTTGCATCCCAATTATAGATTTCACTTTTTTCACACTTTATCTTTCGCCAATGTTCATCACCAGAAAAAACATCCTTATACTTTTGTATAAACATCTCACGTGTTACCACATTTTTAACACAATCTTCGATTTCATTGTTTGTTGGCCATATATCCTTGAGATGGACGTCATTTCCATTCTTATCTTTGCATATTGAATCTTTTGTCAGATCAATTTGCACAGTACCAGCAAGTGCATATGCAACAACAAGTGGCGGAGATGCCAAGTAATTAGCTTTGACTAACGGATGAATTCTTCCTTCAAAGTTACGATTGCCAGATAAAACTGCAGCAACGGTTAAGTTTTTGTTTTTAATGCCATCTTCTATATCTTTATTAAGTGGACCAGAATTCCCAATGCAAGTTGTGCAACCATATCCAACTAGATTAAAACCCAAAGCATTTAGATCTACCTGCAATCCAGACTTTTCTAAATATTCTGTTACAACTTGTGACCCTGGAGCAAGAGAAGTTTTAACCCAAGGCTTTGATTTTAATCCAAGTTTAATTGCATTACGAGCTACAAGACCTGCAGCAATCATCACACTTGGATTAGAAGTATTAGTGCAGCTTGTTATTGCTGCAATAACTACACTTCCATCTTGGAGTTTATCGCTTTCCTTTGACTCATTAACTAAAAATGATTTAGAAAAAGACTCTGCCACTTGTGAAAGAAAAACCTTATCTTGTGGTCTTTTGGGACCAGCCATTACTGGCTCCACGCTTGATAAATCAAGCTCTAGTGTGTCAAAAAATGCTAACTCGTCACTACTACGCCACAGTCCTTGCTCTTTCGCATAAGCCTCAACTAGCTTAATCAGCTTTTCTGGCCTTCCGGTTAAGCTTAAATAATCTAGCGTTTTTTGATCAATTGGAAAAAATCCACAAGTTGCGCCATACTCCGGGGCCATGTTTGCTATAGTGGCTCTATCTGCCAAAGATAAATAATCTAAACCATCACCATAAAATTCTACAAACTTACCAACAACGCCTTTTGTTCTTAGGATATTGGTAACCGTCAGCACTAAATCGGTCGCAGTTACTCCTTCCGACAATCTGCCAATTAATTTAAATCCAACTACTTCTGGAATCACCATACTAATTGGTTGACCAAGCATCACAGACTCAGCTTCTATGCCTCCAACACCCCAACCAAGAACTGATAATCCGTTAACCATTGTAGTATGGCTGTCAGTACCAACTAAAGTATCAGGATATATGACTCCATCATTATTACACACAACTTGCGCTAAATATTCAAGATTCACTTGGTGGCAAATCCCTGTGCCAGGCGGCACTACTCTAAAATTTGTGAAGGACGATTCTCCCCACTTTAAAAATTGATATCTCTCCAAATTTCTTTTTACTTCTAGCTCAACATTCTTACTGAATGCGGAAACACTTCCATAATTATCTACTTGAACAGAATGGTCAATCACAAGATCAACCGGTACAGAAGGATTTATGTTGCTCGGGTTTCCTCCATTTTTCTTAACATAGCTCCGCATTGAAGCTAGATCAACAACAGCAGGAACCCCTGTAAAATCTTGCATCAACACCCTTGCTGGTTTATAGCTAATTTCGTGATTAGTGTGTTTATTAACGCAGTCTGCTAGTACTCTTATGTCATCCAGCTTTACGTTTACTCCATCTTCATTACGCAATAAATTTTCAAGCAGCACCTTAAGTGAGCAGGGCAATTTAGTTACATCTGTCCCTAAAAATTCACTAGCACTACTTAGGCTAAAATAGTTGTATGACTTCCCGTCAATGTTTAAAGTCGTTTTTGCGTTTAAAGAATTGTTCATCCTATCACACTATATTAGTTAAAATTGGAATTACTACCGTTACTTTTTTGTTGTTGACCTTGCTGCTCATACATAGTTTCAAAATCTATAGGATCTAGCATCAGTGGGGGAAATCCACCACTACTTGTAACTCTTGCAATTATTTCTCTTGCAAAAGGAAAAAGAAAAGTAGGTCCACCAATAAACAAAGCTTGTCTTACTTCTTCCTCACTCAACTCTTTTAAATTTTCTATTGAAAAAATGCCACAATATTTCGTTTCACAAATGAAAGCTACGCCATCCTTTATGCCTTCATCTTTTACCGTTGCTTTGACTTCTATATGCAAAGTAATTTCATGGAAAGATTTTTCTTCATTCACTTCTTCTTTGTTTTTCGTCCCTTCTAATTTTGCTGAATTGATATTAACCATTACGTTAATATCTGGAGCTTTACTAGAAGAAAGGAATGGCGAATTCGGATTCTCAAATGATAGATCTTTAACATATTGACCGTGAATTCTCATTTTTTGTTGTGGCATTTCTTACGTCTCCTTTAATTAAGTTGAGATATTTAATACTTTCTTATATAATATATTCATTTACAAACGAATAGCAAACCTGATTATAAGTTGATATGAAAAACATATTTTCATTAATAATTAATAATGTTCGGATACTTTATATGCCAAGGAGTTGAGTTACTATGATAGAGCTTGTAATATATGCTTTATTAGCGGCGTTCATTTTTTCACGTTTGTATAATTCTTTAGGAAGGTCAGCCAACCTCAACCTAAAAAAGCTAACTAATGTATTGGATGTAAGCCGAAGTAGAGAAGATGTAGTAGAAAACATTGAGGGTTACATTGATAGCAATGATGAAAATTCAATAAAAGTTACTTATAAACAAATATTAAAAAAAAACAAAGATTTTTCTATTTCCCACTTTATAGAAGGTTCAAGCATAGCTTTTGAATTAATAATAAAATGTTTCAATCAAGGAAATTTGTCTCAGTTAAAACCACTTCTCGATAAAGACTTATATGATAATTTTGCAGAGAAGATTAAACATCGTAAAGAGGTGCACGAGTCTATAATTGTTTCTATCGTTTCACAAAAGATTTTAGAAATAAAGCTAGTAAAAAACGCAGTGTTTATTGCAGTATATTTCCTTTCAGAGCAAATTAACTTCGTTAAGAACAATGAAGGAGATATAATATCAGGTAGTACATCCACTATTAATAAAGTTGAGGATGTATGGCAATTCAAAAAAAATGTTAATTCATCAGACCCAAGCTGGTTGCTTGTTTCTATTCACTATAAAAAGACAAGTAACGATAAGACAAATGATAAGTAAGATGAGTTTTATTTGAAATGGAAAGCAAGCTACGCGAAATAGTACTTGACACTGAAACGACAGGTCTTGACACTGAATCTGGTCATCGAATTATTGAAATAGGGTGTGTGGAATTAATTAATCGTATTCCAACAGGTAAAGTATTCCATCGGTACCTTAACCCAGAAAGAGATATACCTTATCACTCGTTTAAGATTCACGGTATTAGTGAAGAATTTTTAGAAGATAAACCATTATTTTCAGATGTTGCACTTGAATTTCTTGACTTTATATCTAATGATATTTTGGTAATTCACAACGCTGAATTCGATGTTAAGTTCCTTAACATGGAGTTAAGCAAGCTGAATGCTAGGTTAATTTCCTCAGACAGAGTGCTAGATACATTACCTCTTGCGAGGAAAAAATTCGCAGGATCACCTGCTTCTTTGAATGCATTATGTAAGCGTTTTGATATATCGCTAGAGAATAGAGAATTGCACGGAGCACTAGTTGATGCTCAATTGCTTGCAAAGGTATATGTTGAACTTACAGGAGGGTTACAAACCTTTCTGTTTGATAATGAATGCAATCAGGACAGTAACTCCACATTCGTTCAGCATAAAGTACGTAATCTAACTCCCAGAGAACATTTACCAAATAGTGAAGAAATTGATGAACATAAGAAACTGTTAGACAAAATTAACAATACACTTTGGAATAAATATATTGAATAGGTTAACCAATAAAGATACAATTCAATTTTACTGAGAGCATTCTAATGGTAAGGTTTATAAGATTATTATCTAATGTGCTAGCAGCATTAGCAGTTGTTTTTTTAGGTTATTGTTATTTCACTAAAAAAGGCATATTTGCCCCAGCAGCGATTCACAACGCAGAAGTTAAGATAGGCGGAGATTTTTCTTTAATTAATCAGGACGGACAGATCTTGCGCAGTAGTGATTTTAAAGATAAATACATGATGATTTTCTTTGGGTTTTCCTCATGCAAAAGAATTTGCCCTATGAACCTTGGAATAATTTCAGAAACACTTGCAAAGTTAGATGAGAAAACTAACAACAAGCTACAAACATTCTTCATCACAGTCGATCCTGAGCGCGATAGCACGGAAAGACTTAAAGAATTTCAGCAGCAATTTGACCACAGAATACAAATGTTAACTGGTGAAAGAGAAAAAATAGACGAAGTAATTGCAAAGTATAAAGTATATGCTAGCAAAGTTGGTGGAGAAGAAGAAATCAACCATTCTTCAATAATGTACCTTATTGGCCCTGGAGGAAAATATGTTACACACTTTGCAGCTGATTTAAATTCAGACGAAAGTCAATCTGATAAGATTTTGGCTGAGATAAGAAAATACGTAAACTGAATTATAGATTTTTCTGTTAATTAGTCGAGCATGCAACTGCATGAGCGTTATAATTTAATCTCCACCTGGAAGACACATTGGAATGACACTATTTGCTGTCTTCAAAAATAAACATTCGTAAAGTTGTGCTTTTAATATGGGTTATCAGTTTAAAAATGTTGCTAACTAGTATATCTGAATGTAACATCAATTAACGTGTATAAATGAAGCAATCTAATGGAAAATAGTTATAATGCCGATGCAATAAAAATCTTAAGGGGTCTTGATGCTGTAAGGAAACGTCCAGGTATGTACATTGGTGACACTGACGATGGATCTGGCTTGCACCACATGGTATATGAGGTTGTTGACAACGCAATAGATGAGTCTTTAGCTGGATATTGTGATAAAATTGAAGTTAGCATAAATAAAGATGGTTCGGTATCTGTAACTGATAATGGTCGTGGCATTCCAACTGACATTCATGAAGAAGAAGGAATATCAGCAGCAGAGGTAATAATGACTCAACTCCATGCTGGTGGTAAATTTGACAGCAATACCTATAAGGTTTCTGGCGGGTTACATGGTGTTGGAATCTCAGTTGTGAATGCATTATCAAGCTGGTTGGAATTAACTATTTGGCGCAATAAGAAAGAACACTTTATGCGTTTTGAAGATGGTGAGTCTATTGAACCTTTAAAGGTAGTCAACGAAAATACAAACAAAAGAGGAACTAAAGTCACGTTCATGCCATCAACAGAGACTTTTAATGGCATTAATTTCAGTTACTCAACGCTTGAAAGTCGTATAAGAGAATTAGCATTTTTAAATTCAAATATCGACATTACTTTACGTGATCTGCGCAATGAACCATATACAGAGTCTCATTTCAATCAGAGCAATCAATCTAAAGACAATTTTGGTACAGCGAATTTTGTGCGGTACTTAGATAAGAATAAGACACATGTAACTAAAATTGCCAGTATGAAAGGAGATGCAGAAGATCTTGGCATCAGCTTGGAAGTATCGATGGAATGGAATGATTCCTACTATGAGAATATGTTGTGTTTCACTAACAATATACGACAACGGGATGGTGGTACGCATTTGGCAGGATTTAGATCTGCACTAACTAGATGTATCAATACCTATGCAACTAATGAAGGGTTTTTAAAGAAAGCAAAAGTAAATTTAACTGGAGAGGACGTTAGAGAAGGTTTAACTTGTGTTTTATCTCTCAAGATGCCTGATCCTAAGTTTTCTTCACAAACAAAAGATAAACTAGTTAGTTCTGAAGCACGTGCAGTTGTAGAAAGTATAGTTTCTGATAAATTAAGCACAATCCTTGAAACTGATCCCAAATTAGCGGCAAGCATAGTAGAAAGAGCAATTAGGTCAGCAAAAGGAAGAGAAGCCGCAAGAAAAGCACGCGAGTTAGTTAAAAGCAAAAACAATATTGATATTGCAACTCTGCCAGGAAAGCTTGCTGATTGCCAGGAAAAAGCCCCTGAGTTATCGGAATTATTTATAGTAGAGGGTAATTCAGCAGGTGGTACTGCAAAGCAGGGGCGTAATCGTAAAACACAAGCAGTGCTTGCCTTAAGAGGAAAAATTCTAAACGTAGAACGTGTAAGTTTAGATCGTATTTTTTCATCTGCAGAAATAGGCTCTTTAATTACTGCAATTGGTGCTGGAATAGGTAGTGAACACTTCGATATTGAAAAAGCTAGATATCATAAAATTATCATCATGACAGATGCAGATGTTGATGGTTCACATATAAGAACTTTGATTCTGACTTTCTTTTTTAGACACATGCGTGAAGTTATTGAAAAAGGTTACTTATACATAGCACAGCCACCCCTCTATAAAGTTACAAAGAATGCCAAAGACACTTATATTAAAGATGACGAAACTTTTGAAGAGTATATAATAAACTCAGCAGTTAAAAGACTAACACTAAGTGGTACAGCTACAGAATTTAACGACTTGCGCCTTATTTTGAATAAATGCGTTAGCATTTCTAATATTAGCAAAAATTATGATAGAGAAATACCACAAAATCTCCTAGAGTCATTGCTAATTTTAAGCAAAAAGAATGCTCTATCATCGGCTGATGAGATATTAAAGTATTTAAAATTAATGTACAGCGAATACACTTGGGAAGTGGAAATAAAAGATGAAGAAAAAGAAATTCACATCTCTAAATTATTTCAAGGATTGGCAGACAAATATATATTTGCACTTAGTATGCTTGAAGGCAAAGATATGCAAAGCATATTAAGTTTGCTTGATGGTATAAGTAATTTATTTAATGGTGATTCATTTTTAAAGTCACAAGAAACTGAAATAAGAATCACTTCTCCAAGTACGCTTGCAAAAATAATAATGGACTATGGTAAAAAAGGTTTAACTCTGCAGAGATTTAAAGGTCTTGGTGAAATGAATGCTGATCAGCTATGGGATACTACGTTAAATCCTGAGGCTAGAACTTTACTGAAGGTTGAAATAAAAGATTGTGAAGAAGCTGATTCCATATTTTCAATACTAATGGGTGATATAGTTGAACCACGCCGTGATTTTATTAATAGCAATGCACTCAACGTGCATGATGTTGATATTTGAACTTTTAGCAAAATGTACGAACGTTACGGGTTTAAGCAAAGACTGTGTCATTCAAGTAGCTGACACTGGTTCCTTTATAACGGTGTCATTCCAGTGCTTGACACTGGAATCCAGTTATTTGGATTTTGACTCTCATATAAAGACCAAGAGACTAGGCAGTATTTCTAAAGCTTATACAAAGCATAAAATGGGTTTACTGTTGCATAGTGCCTAGCAAAGACGGATTACCTTTAGGTCTATCTTCCCAACAATGTTGGGCGCGTTCTATTAGGGAAGAAGAAACGGCACAAGAAAAAGCAAACAGAAAATACCGTACCTCCATAGAAGAAAAAGAAAGTTATAAGTGGATAACAGCTCTCAAAGAAACTATAAACAACCTTCCTCCAAATGTACAACTTGTTACCCTTGGTGATAGGGAAGCAGACATCTTCAAATTTTTATGGGTGGCTGAGACGTTAGGTAGTTTTTATGTAATCCGCAATCGAGCTATAGCCTTTCTTATAATAGTCCGAATGCGATAAGATATGTGTTTATGGCTATAGCAGGCCAGTAGCATATTACGGTCTGTTCGGATTATTGTAAAAAGAGCTATAATAGAAGATTTATCTGTACTGAAGTCGGAAAAACAGATTTGCAAACACGCATCACTCAACTGCCAGTAAAAAAGAAAATTTCTCTAGAAGTTACTAAAGGTGGAAACCAGAGATCAAGAAAAGCTAATATTGAAGTTAAGTATATGAAAGCCTATCAGATCTTCTTCCATTTATGGGTAAGGTCATAATTAACCGTGAAAGGTTACGTGTAATGCTTCTTCACATAATTATCAATAATTGCCTTAAATTCTTCAGAGACATTATCACCTTGTAAAGTTTTGAAATATTTGCCGTTTTTGTAGACTGCTGAAACAGGTTTTTCTCCATATCCAGGTAAGCTGATTCCCAAATTTGCGTGTTTGCTTTCTCCAGGGCCGTTTACTATGCATCCCATAACAGCAATGCTCATATGCTCTACACCTGGATTTTTTTTCTTCCACATCGGCATATGAGTTTTTATATAGCCATTCACCTCTTCAGTTAATATACGAAAACGATCGCTACTCGTGCGCCCACAACCAGGACATGAATTAACCTGAGGGTTAAAGTATCGCAAGCCTATAGACTGCAATATTTCCTGACACACCACCACTTCATTAGTACGCGATTCACCAGGACGTTGAGTCAAAGAAGCCCGTATTGTATCTCCAATGCCATTTTGCAATAAATAAGTAAGCCCTGCTGTAGTGTTTACCACACCTTTATTGCCCATACCAGCCTCAGTTAAACCCAAATGCAGCGCATAATTGGAAGATTTTGCAAGTGCCGTATAAACTAAAATTAAATCTTGTACTTTGCTAACTTTACATGAAATGATTATTTTGTTTGAATTTAGACCAATTTCTTCAGCTTTTTTTGCACTATCAAGAGCAGACATTACAAGTGCTTTACGCAGTATAACGTCAGAAGGCCTTGAATTACTAAGCGAAGAGTTTTCATCCATCAATTTTTGCAAAAGGTATTTATCAAGACTACCCCAATTTACTCCAATTCTAACCGGAAGGTCGTGCATTATTGCATACTCTATAACCCTTTCAAACTTCTCATCACGTTTGTTGCCAAAACCTATATTGCCTGGGTTTATCCTAATTTTACCCAGCATTTTGATGTTGTCTGGATAATCTTGAACTAATTTATCTAGCTCATACTGACCACAGCCTACCAATATTTTACCGTCAAAACCTTCTTTATTTATCTCTTCTACTATATAAGGTATTGCTCTTGCTACCTCCTCTGAATTCAAAGCAATCCGTACTAACTCTGAACCTGCACGTGCTAGTTCTGTTATCTCTTTTGCATAATGTTTTGCGCTACTTTTTATATTATCAGAATCTATATGCACGCCAAGTGCCATAGATTGTACAACTACAGGATTATTTCCACCTATCTTTACTTTTCCAACTTCTACAACATGAGTTTTGTGCCTGGAAATCGGCGATAATTCATATGCTTTATCATTCAATATCAGGTCTTTATCTAGCATATTATTAATGGCCAATATTGTGATACTATTTTACTGTGTCAGCTACACTGCCAAATGAACTCGAACCATTCAAACTATAAGCATCTACGTTATCCAAATTAGCAATAGAATCATGTGAACATGTTCTTTTTGATGGAGTTTTTTTTATAGTGATATTCATAGGAGAAACTTTTTTTTCTCGTGTTGAAGTAATTTTTTTTCCTTCTTGTTCATGCTGCTCACTTTCATACTGCTTATTTTCATACTGGGAAACTGGCTCTTGATCTATAAATACAGCACCCCTTAAACGTGCGATATTAATACCATGCTGATTTATCATAGCGCTCTCTTCATCGTCGACTATGCAAGCTTCCATGTTATTTGGCTCATTATCAAGACTAGCAATTTTTTTCTCTTTTAATTTTTTGATTAGATCTTCTTTATTTATAGCTCGATCTTGTAACTTTTTTTTCTTGAGGAGCTCCCTACGCTTCTCATACAGTTTATATGACTCAGCAAAATCCTCATCTGTATGAAAGCTTGCACCACCAGGGTTACCAGGAGGTATGTATCTCTTACTGAGCTTAGATTTAGCTTCAGCACTATGCACAGTAAAAAAGCTAGAAACCAAAAACATTAATATAAACAAAACTTTAGAAAAAATCCTAAGCATATGGTGCTATAGTAAATATCGTGTTTTAAAAGATAGCAATTAACAAACTTTAAGTAAACCAGAATCTTTACTAACTTTACAATACAAATATTTTTCTAAAAAGTGATATGTTTACTATCAAAAAATCTACATAGGCTAAGAGAAGAGGAAGGTGTTACAAGTTGCGTAACACCTTTTCAAGAAAAGTGTTATGCAGCTATATGTTTGTCAACTTTTAAGTCATTCCGTAGTTTTTTAGTACCATCGGTAGCATCTACATTATTAAGTTTTGCGTCTGGTGTATCTTTAGACAAGTTCTTTTCTTTCTCCCTTTCACACTTAACTCCCTGATAGATACAGAATGCAACAAAACTAGTTATCGCTATTACGGCAACAGCAGTGGCTATGGTACAAATTAGTAGTGTTTTTTCTTGATCTGCTACTGCCTCTGCAAGTGTTTCCACTTTTTCTTGCAGGCCGTTTAAGTGCTCTTGCATAGCTTGAAACTGCTCAGTACCAATCTTGTCTTCTAATGCACTAAAAACTTTTTCAAACTGCTCAGCATCTATCTTTTGAGCTTCTTGCCATTCTTTTAATGCACTAAATACCTCTTCAAACTGTTTAGCATCTATCTTTTGAGCTTCTTGCCATTCTTTTAATGCACCAAAAACTTTTTCAAACTGCTCAGCATCGATTTTTTGACTTTCTTGCAATTCTGTTATACCTAACCAATTGCACAAAATTCCTTTTACCATTTTAACCCCCTAGTTAATTAATATATTATAATTTTACATTCCCAATGTTTAAATTATTATTAAATTAACTGTCATTATGTATTGACCTTTTAATAATTTTGTTTGACTTGCTTTTTGAAAGTGCGGAAACTTAAATTAAGGTATTACAAGATTGTTATTCAACCAATATCTCTCTTTTCCCTGAGTAATTTGGAGCGCTGACAATACCTTCCTTTTCCATTCTTTCAACGATGTTTGCTGCTCTGTTATAGCCTATTCTAAGCTGCCTTTGAATGTAACTGGTTGAAACTTTTTGATCTCTTTGAATGATGGCCACTGCTTGGTTATAGAGGTCATTTTCTTCATCCTCCGTTTCATCGTGTGACTCTGTAGAAGAATTTTCATCTTCTTTAGTGATTTCCTCCATGTAGTTTGGCTCACCTTGCATTTTCAGATGATCAACTATATCTTGCACCTCATTATCACTTACAAATGGGCCGTGAACTCGAATGATCTTACCACCAGAGGCCATATAGAGCATGTCACCCATGCCGAGCAATTGTTCAGCCCCTTGTTCGCCAAGTATTGTACGGCTATCTATCTTAGAAGTAACAGCAAAACTGATTCTCGTTGGAAAGTTCGCCTTTATCACACCTGTGATCACATCCACAGATGGGCGTTGTGTTGCCATTATGATGTGTATTCCTGCAGCACGAGCCATCTGAGCTAAGCGTTGAATAGAGCACTCTATTTCTTTGCCGGCAACAAGCATCAAATCTGCCATTTCATCCACGATCACTACAATATATGGAAATGTTTCCATCTTGATTGGTATTTTTTCAAACAGAGGTTTGCCTGTTGTTGAGTTAAAGCCAATCTGCACAACGCGCTCCAATTCTATTCCACTATTCATCGCTTCTGTGATTTTTTGATTATAGTTTATAACATTGCGTACATTCAAATACGACATCATGCGATAGCGGTTTTCCATTTCTTTCACTATCCACTTAAGAGCGACTACAGCCTTTTTTGGCTCTGTTACCACTGGCGTTATTAGATGTGGTATTGCATCATATATTGAAAGCTCAAGCATTTTGGGGTCGATCATTATCATCTTGCATTCGTCAGGACTTAATCGATAAACGAGTGAAAGAATCATAGTGTTAATCGCAACTGATTTACCAGACCCTGTGGTTCCAGCAACGAGCAAGTGAGGCATTTTAGTTAGATCTGCAATAACTGGTTTTCCACTTATTTCTTTGCCAAGCGCAATTGGAAGATTTAAGTTTGCATTTTGGTATTCTGGTGATTCAAGCAAATCACGCAGCATTACAATTTCCCGTTCCTTGTTCGGCAACTCTATTCCCATAGCATTTTGCCCACGAATTATTGAAATACGTGCAGAGAGTGCACTCATCGAACGTGCAATGTCATCTGCAAGGCCAATTACTCTTGCAGATTTCGTACCAGCTTGTGGTTCAAGTTTGTATAAAGTCACAACCGGCCCATAGCATACACTGATAATTTTTCCTTGCACGCCAAAATCACTCAGGACTTGTTCCAGCAGAGATAAATTTTTATTGCTCTCCATTTCATTCAGCTGTTTTCTCTGCAAAGACTCCTCTGCTTTGGAAAGTAAATGAATGCTTGGAAATTCGAACTCACTGAAAATTTCTTTGGTAGCTTTTTTCTGTCTTTCTTTTGGTTGTTGTTTAGTAATGATTTTAGTTCTATGTTTTTCTTCTACTACTAATGGTGCAATTGAATACTCAGTAGTTTTATGTGATCTGAAGAATGGAACATTTACAAATAAGCAAGCTATTTTTTTACATAAGAAGAATAGAGAGTAAATTGCTCTCTTCCAACCAACAGATCCTACAAGACCTATTAATGTTACTATCACAAATACATAAAACGGGCAGTTATTAACGAGTGCATTCCCTATTATTCCACTGTGTCTGTACCTTGCTGTGATGCCTAGCGAAAGTTGTGGTAATATAGCACATACCCCTAAATTGATTAATATTAAATAGAGAATTTTCAGCAGTATTTTTGCTGGCCTGAAGATCAACAAGTAAACTATGGTTGTAGCTATTGTAACACTAGTTAATCCAAGAAATTGAACCAATATATCAGCTAAATATGAACCTACTATTCCACCTAAATTTGTCACTTCCTCATTTGTAGCCGTGTTTAAGGAAGGATCTTTATAGTTATAGCTAAAAACTGATATATATATATATATTAAAAGGGATAGATATATTGCTGATTTTAGATATTTTTTTAACATCTACCTAAAGTAGTAAGCTACTGTATATTTTACAAAGTGAATTGTTATTAGCAATATCATTATAGATAAATCTAATCCGTTGAACGGTGGTATATATCTTCTAATAATCTTTAGTGGTGGATATGTCAATTGGTTCAAGATGTGCATTATGCTACTGACAGTTTCATTATATATGTTCACCATATTAAGTTTAACCAGCCAGTTTAGGACAACCCAACATATTAGAATGAAGCTATAAAGATCAAGTAACGTATTGAGTAGATATATGATTGGATGCATACATATCTATTACACGAAAGTTATATAAAAGACAAGTATTTAGCCTTTTCAAACTCAAAATGTTGTTTTTGCTGAACCAAAAAAAACTTCATTTTTTGAGCTGGGCAAAGCCACCTAAAGTAGAGAATGGACAAGGAAGGAGGGGTGTATAATATATATTAATGTTGGTATTTATTTCTTATAAATATCATCTCTATGTCCTATCTCTGTGATAGTTACTATATGATCTAATTGATTTACTCTGTAAATTACACGATAGTCACCAACTCTTAGCCTTCTACATCCTTTTAAGTTATGATGTAGTGGTTCACCAAAATTTATTGGGTCAACTGTAAGACGTTCTTTTATAGCCTTTTGAACTCTTAGCCTTATTGTCTTTGGAAGGTTTGGTAAATCTTTTTCAACAACACTCTTTAGAGACTTAACCTTGTAACGCTCTAATCCCACTTAATATCTTCAAAATCAACTGTTTCTGCACCTTCAACATCACGCTCATCAGAAATTTTAGATACTAAAAAATCCTCCATTTCAAGCTCAACTGCTTCTCTAAATAGTTTTCCTGCTAATTCTTGAACGGGCTGTTTAGTAAATTCAGATAATTCAGCAAGATGCTTTAAAGTTTCTTCGCTAAGAGCTATGTTAATGCCTGAATTTGCCATATGTTTTACCAAAGTCCACTAATAATTATACAACATTTTTTTTAATTTTTCAATAAAGAAAGAAAGGAAGGAAGGAGGGCTGTATAAAAATATATTTAATGTTTATCAAGTAGCCTTCTCATAAATGGTGTCTCTATGTCCTGCTGTAGCAACAAATACCTTATGTTTTGCAATATTTACAGTATAAATAATTCGATAATCACTAACCCTTATTCTTCTATACCCTTTTAGCCTGCCACGTAATGGTTTACCAAATTTAATTGGATCAGTTGTAAGCCGCTCGTTTATCGCTTTTGTAATCCTTGATCTTATTGTTTTTGGAAGATTTAGAAAATCTCTTTCAGTAAAGTTTTTTGAGTAGACAATATCGTATTTCAGTTTATGTCCTCTCCCTTTCAGATAGTACTGTGTTCCAGTCTACATCCTCACATTCCTTAATAGTTTTATATAACGCAATATCTTCTACTTCGCACTCGATTCCTTCGATGACTAACCTTTTTGCTAGTTCTTGAACGGATTCCTTGGTGATTTCAGCTAACTTAGTAAGGTTATGTGAAGTTTTTGGGTCAAAAGTTATACTAATTCCTGAATCTGTCATATGTTTTACCAAAGTCTACTAATAATTATACAACATTTTTCTGAATTTTTCAATAAAGGAAGTTGATGATATGTAAGAAAAATTTTGCCACCTGCGTTAATAAATAATTAAAGATTTAGCATATTTATCTACCCTCTATTCTATTACTTAAGTTAGACCACTTTTTTCTATTAATATTTTTTGTTTATAAAGATGAGCAGTTACTCATCACGCAGTTGATCTATGGATATAATACTACCGTTTGATAGTTTTTCAGTACACTTTTCACTTTTGTATTCTTTATCAGAGTCGATACTGATTTTGTCAAATATTAAAACATCTCCTGAAATTTTATCACGAAACTCACTAATAGCAAAAAACGGTATAGTAATTCGCTCTTGTTTTCCTTGAAAACTCAAACTGACGCTAAATTTATCCTCAGAAACTTTTAAATCATAGAATTGATGCTGTAATATAATAAGCATTTGAGTAGGGTATGACTTTTTCAAACGATCTGGCATGGTCACACCATTAAAATATGTGAAAAATAATATTTCTAAGTGAGGGATAAAACCATTACCTGATATAACATCTAAAGTCTTTTTGATAACTTGAAACTTAGCAGAATTAAGCAGTTTTTTGTAATCTGTTTGCTCCATATAACTTTCACATACGTAAATTTTGGGGGAACTTCTGTTACCCGGCGTTCCCTGAACCGTGCTTTAGTAATAAATTGGTTGTGCTAAATTAAGCAGCAACACAACATTCATTACTACCAGCAGCAAAGTTATCGTTTGCATTTAAATTATGAACTCTTAGCGGTGGTGTCTAACCGAGCAAAGCTACCATCTTTACTATGCATGTCGATCCTTATTCGTCCCCGTATAAATTAAAAAACATGGTGGAGACGCCGAGTACTGCCCTCGGGTCCAATACACCTATTACAAGGTAATTTTATTGCTATAGTACACAAAATGTACATAGCTATTATATAGCAACATTAAATAAATGTCAAGATATTATGACCTTAAGTTGATTTATTGCTAAAACAAAATTAATATTTCCAGTAAAAAATTCTGTGCTCTTAACCTGACACATATGGCTTTTTGAATACTCCCAATGAAAATATTTATAAATAAATATTTACTCTTCTTTTTTATTGTTTTTAGGTTTTTCTTGATCAACCATTTCTCCACCGATCTCTTTTATTTTTAGTATCAACGACTCTGGTACATACATGTCAATTACTTCTTCTGCTGTCACAAATAAAGCCTGATAAGAGTGTGAATTTATTATCCAATTAGGCAATATGTCTTCTGCTTCTATTTTATACTCTCCCTCTTTTTTGTCATATACTGTGTAGCAATATAAGTGCACAGCAAAAAATAATACATAAGAGAGCAATATTCCTTTAAGCACTCCGAGAAAGATTCCAGTAACTCTATCGATAAACCCCAACCTTATGGGTGATAATATGTACATTAGCCAGTTATTTATTATCATGAATATAAGATTAAGTATAATAAATACAGAGATTGTAGAAAGTATGTTTAGTGTAACTTTAGAATCAAAATATTTACTATAATTTGGAGTGAAAAAATCATAGTGATTAGCTGTCAGAAAGACCGATAAAAATAGAAACATTAGTGCGCATAGCTCTTTTATAAAGCCTCTAGTTACCGAGATTATTACGCATAGAACAACAATGAAGATAATTAGGCTATCGAAAAGCATGTTTTATATCTATATGGTTTTCAAGATATAATAGTTGTAAATAACAAGGTTGTAAAATTAATTGTATTTATGCTGCATCAATTGATCTAAATACCTAGCGATCATGTCAATTTCTAAATTCAAATAATCATTTACTTTGTTGTACTGAAAAGTTGTATTTTCCCATGTGTAGGGAATTATATTTACTGTAAATTCGGCAGACCCCTTTTGAAATTCGATTTCTGATGGCAATTTTGTTGTCAAAGCTTGACTGTGCTCCTCAAATACATTTAAGTATTCTGCGGTGCTCGCCTGTGCTTCTCCTAAAAATTTCTCACCACAAACAAATTTCGAAAGGGGTCTGGTGATAACTGAGTTCACTGTGAGGGAAACCCCATTTAGTGTAACGGAGCCTTTTTTTGCAACAAATTTAATTAATTCTTGTGAGCACGATAGCTTGATTTCATGAGAATCTAAATTTTGATTAATTGTTAAAATTTTTACTATCCCATCAACATGACCCTGAACCAGGTGGCCATCGATCTTATCACTTAATCTCATTGCTTGTTCTAGGTTTATTTTTTTCCCTATTTTCCACGTATTTAAGTTAGCAACCTTCATAGTTTCTTGAGACACTTGGACTGTAAATATATCGCTCATTATATCAACAACAGTTAAACACGCACCAGAGCAAGCTATTGAATCTCCTTTACTTATAGAGGATAAATTTTGTGTTTTGATATGGAAAATTTGATCAGAGTTGGGGTGAGTGGTAGTATCAGTTATAGTTCCAATATCCGTAATAATCCCTTTAAACATATGGTGAAAATAAATAATTTTACCATGAAAAATTTTTTACAACAACTTATTTCTATTTTGTTATAGTTAAAGTAATTCTGGTTTACCAACAATTTAAAAAACGACAAATTCGTCATCCCGCTACGTGTTAGCGGGATCTAGAGATACCGCGAATGAATCGCGGTATGACGCAGGAAAACTGAGTCTGCACTAGCTATAGGTGCGAGAAAGGGGATCGTTTTCACTTACTTGCTTAATAGATTCTATAGAATACTCAGAATATATAAAGTAAGCTAAACTCAAAACACATAATGCAGTTAATATTGGTAACCCTATGTTCAATGCTAGCCCAATACTTTCTCTTTTTTCTGGTGGCACTAATCCTTTTAACATTGACACTTTTCCTGATGGAAAATGCCATAAGCAAAGTGTTGATGCAGATGCTACTATTATAAATAGACAAAAATAAGCCTTTTTTGAGGAAAATACAGTTTTTAACGGTGATTTGAGTGCAATGTTAGTAGGTGGTAGAGTTTTAGCTTCATTTGTTGCTGGTGAAGGATCTTTAATTGGTAAAGGGTTTGTAGATTTATGAGGAGTGTTCTTATGTTGCGTAGGAGGTTGTTGTATATAAACACTTGAAACTAATTGCTCTTTTTTTCTATATACTTGTTTTTGTAAATATTCTTTACCTAAAAGTGAGTTATTAAGAGGTTGTGGCCTTTCGAGTATCTGTAATACTTCTGTTATTTCGCCTGGCTCTAAGATTTCATGTAATTGTTTATCTTGAAAATAAATAATATTGAATATTGAGTTAAAAACATTGCGAAATGTTTCTGGATCTTGATCTTTGTATCCATTTATCACTTCAATAAATATTTCATCGAGTTTTTTTCCCCTGTGCTCAATTTGGTTATCTATCATAGCTACTCTAGCATCATTTCGTGCTTGTTTTATGGCTAATTGTTTTTCTTTCTCTGATAGTTCTTTGGTCTGCTTTTTTGACTTCTTTTTTCTATTAGCTTTAAAATACTCTGTGTGCGAAGTAGTTTGACCGAAATCAGAAATAAGCGTTGTGACGTCTTCTATTCTTCTTTCATCGATTCCATCTTTTTGTGTTACCTTGTCCTGTTTTGCCTCTTGAAGTGTTGGGTGGTAAGTCAAAGCCCTCTGGTTTCGTATGGACAGTTTTGGTGGCTGTTGAAAGAAGAATTGTATTGTATTAAAAAAATTGGGTAGCCGAAAAGAAGATCCAAACCAAAAAAAATTGTCACGCATTGCAGCAACAACTATTGGAACCCGCATCACTTGCTTTTTACTACTTGTTAAATTATAGCTAAACAGGCCTGTCACTGGTACGATTTGTCTATTTTGTGCGTTTTTTTGGTTAGTCTCACTCTGTTCTTTTTTGTCTTGATTTTCAGTTTTTTCTGCATGTTGTAGCTTTTCATTTAGAAATAACTCGATTTGGTGCAAATTATCCAGGTTAATGTCTTTAGCATCTGTTTGTAGTGTTATTGTTACTCCTTGTAAGAGAATTTGAGATGGAGCATTATTTATGAATTCTTCTACAGTTTTGTAACTGTTAGTTTTACAGTGGTTATTATATAATTCACTGCTTTCTTTCGGCACTTTCATGTTGACTGTAAAATTTTTTTCCTGAGGAAGACAGATTTTGAAAAAATCAATTAAAGGGTTTATTCGAAATAATCTTATATTAAAGGTGTCTTTATCTGTTGCTGTTAGCTCAAATGAAAATTTTTGTATATTGCTTTCAATACTTCTCGAGCGAATAGCACTGATCTTAATTGTTTCGCTAGAAAATGCTTTACTTATATTTTTGGATTTTTCCTTAAAGAGCTTAGGTAAATCCTCTATTTTATACTTATTCTTAGTTTCAGTGTTACTGTTGTGCATAGTTGATACAGTGAATTCATCAACGCAAAGGTAAATAAAAAAGATTAATCAGTCAATAAATTAATAATCAGAATAGGGCAATTTTTCGAATTGTTGATGATATTTAAAATTTCACTATAATGAAAGTTTAAGCCAGCGTTTTTAAGATGAATAAAGAGTTATTAGATGACATACTTTCACTTGAAGATAAAGCAGTTTCCGAAATTGAGAATGCTTCTTTTTTGCAAGATTTAGAAAAAGTTAGACTATTATATTTGGGAAAAAAGGGTGTAGTTAGAGCGTATTTTGATAACTTAAAAAAGATAGAAAATGCAGAGAAAAAGCGTGATTTAGGCGAAGTTATCAACGTTTTACGTAATAAGCTAGATCAGCTTATAATGAATAAGGAAAATATACTAAAAGCCGAAGAAGTTAGCTTTAAATTGCAGAACGAGGCGGTTGATATCACGTTGCCCGTTAGACCAGAAAAAATGGGCAAGGTCCATCCACTCAGTAAGGTTCTAAATGAAGTAAAGCTTATTTTTGCACATATGGGTTTTAAGGCAGTTGATGGCCCTGACATTGAAGATGAATTTCATGTATTTGATGCACTGAATACTCCAAGTCATCATCCTGCACGAGAGGAGCAAGATACCTTCTACTTAAAGAATAAAATAGATGATAAAAGAATGGTACTGCGCACTCACACCTCATCTGTACAGATTAGAACCATGGAAAAAACAAAAAAATTCCCAATTAAAATAGTAGCCGCAGGTAGAGTATACAGAAACGACTTTGATGCAACTCACACCCCTATGTTCCATCAAATAGAGGGGTTATATGTCGATGAGAATGTCAATATGGGCCAGTTAAAATTTACTATTCATCACTTCCTTAATAAGTTTTTTGGAGATAAAGGGCTGAAGATACGTTTTCGTAATAGTTTTTTTCCTTTTACTGAACCCTCTGCGGAAGTGGACATAAGTTATAAAGGTAGTAAATGGATAGAAGTGCTTGGATGTGGTATGGTGCATCCAAATGTCTTTCAAAATGTTGGAATAGACCATACTAAATACAACGGTTTTGCGTTTGGCATTGGTATAGAAAGGCTTGCGATGCTAAAATATCAAATCAGCGACCTAAGAAGCTTTTACGATAACAAAATCAGTTGGCTTGATCATTATGGTTTTCATTTTTCATCTTTAAGATAAGTGATAAATAAAGCTCATACTTTTATCATACTTGCTGCCGGGCATGGCAGGCGGATGAATTCAGATTTGCCTAAGGTTCTGCACGAAATAGGCAATTTTTCCATGCTTCAGCATGTCATTTACAATGCAAAACAGTTAAATCCTGAAAATATTGCTGTTGTAGTTGATCAGCCTTTAATTGAAAGACTAAAGTGCTTTGAGGATATACAGTTAATTACACAAGAATCAACACTCGGCACGGGAGATGCAGTCAAAACTGCGATGAGAAACCTGAAAGAATTGCCAGATTCGAACATAGTTGTTGTGCAGTATGGAGATACTCCGCTCATAAAAAGCAGCACAATAACTAAAATGGTTAGTTATTTAGAAGGCAAGACTCTAGTTTGCCTAGGTTTTAGGGCAAGCAATAAAGAATATGGTAGGTTAATCATTGAGAATGGTTCCTTAAGAGAAATCGTAGAAGCAAAGAGTGATAAAAATAATCATGAAGAGTTTCTTGCCAATGCTGGAATAATGGTTGCATGTGCAAAGAATTTACGTGAATTGGTGGAGAAAATAGAGTGCAATAGCTCAACTCATGAATATTACTTGACCGATATAGTTTCCATTGCAGTGAAGAGTAATTTAAATGTCGGTTACGTTATTACGGGTGGAGAAGAAGCAACGGGAATAAATAACAGAAATGACCTTATAAAAGCTGAATTTTACTTTCAAGAAAATAAAAGAAAAATTTTTACCGACGCCGGAGTAACGCTTGTTGCGCCGGAAACTGTTTTCTTTTCTCTTGATACGCAAATTGCCAGAGATTCAGTTATTTACCCATATGTTTTTTTCGGCCCTGGAGTACAAATAGAGTCTAGTGCAAGAATACTGTCATTTTCGCATTTGGAGAACTGCTTAATTAAAGGTGGTGCTGAGGTCGGTCCATTTACCAGAATACGCGGAAACACAACAATTGGTAATAAGGCAAAAATAGGAAATTTTGTGGAAGTGAAAACAAGTGAAGTTGGTCAAAACACTAGAATAAAACACTTAAGTTATATAGGAAATGCTAAAGTAGGGCAGGAGAGTAATATAGGAGCAGGCACTATTGTTTGTAATTATGATGGGAAAAATAAACATGAAACGAATATAGGGAGCAATTGCTTTGTTGGCGCCAATAGCTCACTAATTGCGCCGCTTAATATTCATGATGAATCTGTAATTGCAGCAGGTAGTGTTATAGTTGAGGATGTACCAGAAAAAAGCCTTGCAATAGCAAGAGAAAAGCAAGTAACTAAGAGAATAAAGTAGTCTAATTTAATTATGTTGTTGTGTCATTTTTAATATTAGACTTCTTGCATAACCATATAACAAACTTTTATTGGGAATAGAAACAAAAAAACTTCCTTGACAAACTCCGCCAGCCCCCTTATCATAACAGTGAAGCTATTGTATTTGCTTTCGCCAATCTGCAGATTAAAAGGTAAGGATTACTTAATGTATCGGCGTCTTATGTTTAATTTTTTGCAGTATATAGATACTGTATGTCTTTACAAAACTTCATCTACATCTAGATTTTTATCTAAATAAGCTGAACGCGCTTATAAAGCGTTACAAGACATCAAAAAATGCCAATACTCGACAGAGATAGTAAAAGACTAGCTAACTCGGGGGTCCTTTGTCTTTTTTTCTGCTTAGTAAATTTCTTAAACATTTGCAGCGTAGGTTAGTTGCAATTAAAAGCAGCTGAATTTCGCTTGTCAAGCGTTTAAAACATAAAAAACGCCAATATTTTAAAGCGGACAATAACCACGGGGCTTCTTTTGCCTTTTTTTTCATTTGGTAAATTCCTTAATGTTTATGGCTAAACGACAATCGTCATCCCGCTGCTTGTTAGCGGGATCTATTGCTGAGATACCGCGAATGAATCGCGGTATGACGGTTCGCGGCGGTATGACGTAGGACTGCTGTCATCCCAGTGCGTGACACTGGAATGGCTTTGTTGCATCGCTCTTCGGATAGTAGGTAACGTACAATAAATTCATGAAGCTATCTCAAACTTAGCCATGCCTATTTCAGTAAATTTGTTAAGCAAATAACACTTGAGTAGCAGTTCCTTCTCACGATTAATCTCAGATTTGCTCCTAAAACTAAACCCAAATATTCGCTTCAACCTTGAGAAAAATCCTTCAATATACGATCTTTTTCCGTAATTTACTTCTTCTTTCCATCTTTTTATACCATTCTCACCATGTAATTTCATTAACTGAATAGCGGCATTTCTATCAAGCATATAATCCAATTTTGGATGCTCTGCTGCGTTGTTTTTCGGAGGAATTTTCGTTTTTATACCATATTGATTACACAGCTTATAGAGCTTTTCTCTGTCATATGCCCTATCTGCATATAGTACTTTTATGACATACTGAAAATCGACTTCTTTTAGCAAATCACAAGCTCCATAGTGATCAGAGTAGACACCGTTACTGTATTTTACAGCTATGGCTTTTTTGCTGTTTGTATTCAACATTACATGCAATTTTCTTGTCTGTTCATAGCTGCGATACTTTCTATCTTCGCTATTTTCTTTGCTATGACCAGGAGTGTTGTTGTATATACTAATTCCTGTACTGTCTATAGTAATTTCGATATCTTCCATATTATTTTTATCAATTCTGCAATCATTGATCTTAATATTGAGTTTCTTAAACCTTCTTGATGATTGTGAATAGCTGATAACTTGCAAATTTTTCCCAATTTGCTCAAGGTATCCTGCTATAAACCCAACTGTTTGCCTCAGGCCTATTCTAAATAAACAAGTTATTATGTGCACCAAAATTACAACTTTATCGCTATAAATATTGTTGCCACCTGGTATTTTTGGACCATTCTCGTACCACTTTTCTATGGCTTCGTTGATATAATGAAAAATATTTCCTCTTTTTTCTAGAAATTTGTTATATTCGCTATGGTTACTGACCCTCATTTTTTGTGGCATATTTTTTCTTTCAAGGTTAAATGGCTATTTTATAATGAATTTTGTCAGTAGCCACCAGATTTTTTCAGTTGCTATGCAACAAAGCCCACTGGAATCCCAAAAAAGGATGATGTCATCCTAGTGCTCCTTTTTTTGTCATCCGAGTAGCTGACACTTGGATGACATCGTCATACAGGAACCAGTGTCAAGCTACTCGGATGACAGGAGAAGGGGCTACTTGCATGACGGTGTCGGTAAACTTAGAGCTATAATAACTATTTGCCTTTTTTCTGCTTAGGTTATGCAAGAAGTCTACTGTCTGAGAAAAGCGCCGGACAGATAAAACCTGTCAAACCAAAAAGAAACTTCCTAGCTGAGTGTGTGGCAAATTTTATATATAATTTTGTAGAGAAGAGCTTTTTGCAGTTATAGCCGAACTGTGCAATGGTGCCTTAAGTGCCCGTAGAATAGCGTGGCTTTGGAGGAACGGTCAAACCACTGATGGAGCCTTTTGGGCTACCTCGATTAGAAGAATGTATAACTCAACCGTCCCAAGCTTAAGCACTTCTCAACTATGGATTATTATATAATGGAGATTAAAAATGGCAAAGGTCAAAAGTAAATTAGAGATAACGAATCCTAATGCAGCAGGAATCGATGTTGGCTCGGCTGTACATTATGTATGTGTACCCGAAGGAAGCGATGAACAACGTATACAAAAATTTAGCTGCTTTACGGAAGATCTCTACAACATAGCAAAATGGTTGAAAAAATGTAAAGTTAATACAGTAGCCATGGAGTCAACAGGAGTGTACTGGATTCCTTTGTTTCAAGTACTTGAATCACACGGATTTGAAGTAAAACTGGTAAACGCAAAACATGTTAAAAATGTACCTGGGAGAAAATCAGATGTGCAAGATTGTCAATGGATTCAACAACTACACAGTTACGGGTTACTCCAAGGGTCATTTAGGCCAGATGATCAAATGTGTGTATTGCGTAGTTATGTTCGGCAACGTAAAAATTTAATTGAAAATGCTTCTACACATACTTTGCGTATGCAAAAAGCGCTAACACAAATGAATATTCAACTACATAGAGTTATAAGCGATACAACTGGTGTAACTGGAATGCAAATTATTAAAGCAATAATAGATGGTGAGAGTAATCCTGAAAAATTGGCTGAACTAAGAGATGGACGAATAAAAAGTGATAAATCTGTTATTGCAAAAGCATTAGCAGGAAACTATAGAAAAGAACACCTATTTACATTAAAGCAAGAATTTGAGCTATATAATATTTATCAGGAAAAAGTAGCAGAATGTGACAGGAGCATTGAAGAATATTATAAAACATTTGAGACAAAGTCTGATGAGAGTAAAAAGTTAGGTGAAGAGAAAAATAAGCATAGAAAAAGTAAACCAAACTTTGCTTTGCATGAAGAATTATATCGAGTAACTGGTATAGATTTTACCAAAATTCCTGGATTGGATATACTAACTGTACAAACTATCATTTCGGAAGTTGGTGTTAACTATAATAAATGGCGATCAGAGAAGCATTTTACTTCGTGGTTGGGGCTAAGCCCTGCTAATAAAATTACAGGGGAAAAAGTGTTTAGCACAAGAACACGTAAAGTCATTAATCGTGCCGCGAATGCATTTCGAATGGCTGCTCACTGTGTATCAAGAAGCAATAGCGGAATAGGTGCATATTGTAGAAGGTTAAAAAAAAGACTAGGTGCACCAAAAGCGATTACTGCTACGGCAAGGAAATTAGCATGTATCTTTTATAGTATGTTGAAGTATGGACAAGAATATGTAGAAAGAGGTATGGACTATTATGAAACACGTTACAAAGAGAGGGTTGTAAAAAATTTAATCAAAAAGGCACAGGAATTCGGTTATATCTTAGTTCAACAGGAATAACTAATGGGAAGTTTCTTAGAAGGTAGATAAAAGATGAAAACAGATAGAAGTATTTTAGTAGCTCAAAAAGAACGTTAAGTCATGCTTTTTATTTATATTGACAGCGTATATGACATCGTTTACGATTAAAGTTAATAACAATAATTTATATTTATCATGTTTGCAGTAATTGAGACTGGTGGAAAGCAATATTTAGTAAAAGAAGGTAGTATAATAAAGGTAGAGAAGTTAGAAGCTGAAGAAAAAAAAGAGGTGGAAATCAATAAGGTGATTTGTATTTCAAATAATGGCTTATCTTATTCATCTAATGCTACTGTTAAAGCTGAAGTGTTGGAGCAGTGCAGGGGGGAAAAAATTATAATCTTTAAGAAGAAAAGAAGAAAAAATTACCGTAGGAAAACTGGTCATAGGCAGTATATAACTGTTCTTCGTATAAATGAAATTAGTCTTCAAAAGTAAGAGGTAAGATATGGCAACTAAAAAATCAGGTGGTAGTTCCTGTAATGGTAGAGATTCAGCGGGTCGTAGGTTAGGAATAAAGAAGAATGGGAAGGTTATTCCTGGTAACATAATTGTGCGCCAAAGAGGCACAAAATTCCATCCTGGAAAGAATGTTGGTATAGGTAAAGATCATACGATTTTTGCTAAAATAGAAGGCTGGGTCAGCTTTAGAAGGTCAGCAAATAAAAAGACTTTTATTGATATCGTGCCTACAGATAATATGAAAGCTTCAGCTTGAATAAATCATGGGTCTGTAGCTCAGGTGGTTAGAGCGCACGCCTGATAAGCGTGAGGTCGGAGGTTCAACTCTTCCCAGACCCACCATTTAGTAGTTACTAACTGTGTTTTCTATAGCGGTTTTGATATTGTATAAGCAAAAACATGAGTTTATATAAAAATTTAGTAACCAGTGAATCAGTGGCGGCTGGTCATCCAGATAAAGTAGCAGATCAAATTTCAGATGCAATACTTGATGAGTACCTTTTTACTGATCCTTTTGCGCGAGCTGCAATAGAGACTTTAGTCACCAAAGATAACGTTATTATAGCTGGGGAAGTGTTTGGGCCTAACATCAAAAATAGCAGGATTGAAAGTATTGTACGGAATACAATAAAAGATATTGGTTACAAGCACGATGGGTTCCACTGGAGAAAAGTGAAAGTAAATATATTGCTGCATGAGCAATCAAATGACATTGCAATAGGGTTGGATCAAGGTGCTGGAGATCAGGGCATAATGTATGGCTATGCAACAACAGAGACAGAAAACCTTATGCCGGCACCCATTTTTTATGCACACTCGATTCTGAAAAATATCATGAGCGCAGTTAAAGAAGCAAAACTTGGTCCAGATGCAAAGTCACAAATCACTTTGGCATATGAGAATAACCTCCCGGTACGTGCTGAAAGTATTATTGTCTCAATACAGCACCCTGAGGATTTGGATCAATCAAAAGTAAAAGAAATAATTTACCCTTACATAGTTTCATCTTTACCTGAAGGATGGATGTGTTCTGAGGAAAATCTCTTAGTCAATCCAACTGGTAGATTTGTTATTGGTGGACCGGTTAGTGATTGTGGATTAACCGGACGAAAAATTATGGTTGATACTTATGGAGGTTATATTCCACACGGTGGAGGAGCGTTTTCCGGAAAAGATGCAACCAAAGTTGATAGATCTGCGGCTTATATGGCAAGATATCTTGCTAAAAATATTGTCTTTGCAGGTTTGGCTGAACGTTGTCTTGTGCAGCTTTCTTATGCAATTGGTGTATCAAAACCTACTTCATTCTATATTGATACATTTGGTGCGAATAAGGTAGAGGAAAGAGTAATTAAAAAGTTTATCGAGAATAATATAGATTTATCAACAAAAGGCATAATCAAGCATTTATCGCTTAATCATCCTATATATAAACGTACAGCCTGTTATGGACATTTTGGTAAACAGTCGGAAAGGGACGGTGGATTTTCTTGGGAAAGCATGAACTTGTCTGCTGATCTTTGTAGAGAATTCAATATAGAAGGTAATAGTAAAATTTCTTTAGATTGCTAAAATTTTTGATTTACAGCCACATATTTATATACTAGCTTATTGTTAAAGCATAGCACGCTTTTTCATAATAATTATACCACATTAGTAATAATTTTTATATTCAATTTTTATTGTGAGGCTTATAAAGTGTATAACGAAATAGAAGGAGAACTGTACAACGTAATTGTAAAAGAGTTTTCTGATCTTATTGATAAAATAAAAGAACACCCTTTTAATGTTGAATTGATAAATAATACATTAGATTATGAAAAATTCAAATTCTACCTTCAGCAGGATTTTCTGTATTGTATAGATTGCGCTCGTGCTTTTTTAATTGTTGCAGCTAGAGTTGATGATATTGAAATGATGAGTAGTTTAATCAATTTGGCACAAGGAGCATTTTATGTTCGAGAACAGTATAAAAAATATTTTGAAGATTGTGATCTATCTGATGATCACAAAAAGTCAAGAGCTTGTTCTGCCTTTACTGACTTTTTCATGAGTGCCGCATATCACAATTCTGTTAATGAAGCTTTAGTAGCATCTTATTCTTGCTTTAACATATACCAAATCGTTATACGCCATATGGTAAATGAGATAACAACTAAAGGGGTTAAAAATAACAAATACAAAGAGTGGATCAACATTTATAGTAGCGAAACAGTAAATGCTGTAATTGATGAGGTTACTGATATTACAAATAAGCTATATAAAAAAGCTAGTGACTGTGAAAAAAAGAGGATGTATGAGTTTTTTAAGAAAGGGCTGGAATTAGAAATAATGTTTTGGGATGAGGCATATTACTCTAATATATCTAGCAAAGAATATTAGCAGCGGATTATTTACGTTAACTTGATCTTTTATCGGTAACTACAGTGTTCAGTGGCATAATTAGGAGCTGTTACGGGTCAAATCTTTTAAAGGATATAATTGAGCACCCTTTTAATGTTGAGTTAGCGAATAACACCCTAAATATAGAGAACTTCAAGTTCTATGCTCAACAAAAGACGTTGTTCTTAGGTGATTATATTCGTACCACCTTAATTACTGCATCCAGAATGGAAGATTATAGTAGTATTATCTCGCTTGCTGAAGTAGCCCAAAGAGTAGTGACTGTTAATAGCACCGAACAGAAAAATCTGTCAAACCAGGAAGAAACTCTCCAATTTAAGTTTTAGTAGTTTTTAAGTACAATTGTACAGGAGGTGCTTTTGCAGTTATAACCGAATGTTTCACTGGTGCCATAAGTGCCCGTTTTATAGCATGGTTTTGGGAGGAACGTTCGAACCATTGATGGAGCCATATTTTATGACTACCTCGTTTAGGAGATTGTATAATCTTAACCATTCCCAAGCTGAAGCGCTTCGTTATTATAAATTATAGGAGCTACCATGAAAAAAGCAAAAAGTAAATTAGAGATAATGAATCCTAACGCAGCAGGAATAGATATCGGTTCATCTGTGCATTATGTATGTATACCTGAAGAAAGAGATGAACAACGTGTACAAAAGTTTAGCTGCTTCACAGAAGATCTTCACAATATAGCAAAGTGGTTAAAGAAGTGTAAAGTTACTACAGTAGCTATGGAGTCAACAGGAGTATATTGGATTCCTTTGTTCCAAGTACTTGAATCGTATGGATTCGAAGTAAAACTGGCAAATGCAAGGCATGTAAAAAATGTACCTGGGAGAAAATCAGACGTCCAGGATTGCCAATGGCTACAACAACTACACAGTTATGGGTTAATCCAAGGATCGTTTAGGCCAGATGATCAAATGTGCATATTGCGTAGTTATGTTCGGCAACGTAAAAATCTTACAGAAAGTGCGACTACACACATTAATAGGATGCAAAAGGCGTTAGTACAAATGAATATTCAGTTACATAAAGTAATAAGCCATATAACAGGTGTCACTGGAATGCAAATTATTAAGGCTATAATCGAAGGTGAAAGAAATCCTAATAAATTAGCTGAATTAAGGGATGTGCGAATAAAGAGTGATAAATCGGCTATTGCCAAAGCACTAACAGGTGACTACAGAGAGGAACATTTATTTGCATTACAGCAGGAATTTGAACTATACAATGTTTATCAGGAAAAAATAGCAGAGTGTGACAAAAATATTGAAAACCACTATAAGACATTTGAAGCAAAATCTGACGAGAGTAGAGAGTTAAGCAAGGAAAGAAGTAAGTATCGAAAAGATAAGCTAAACTTTGCCTTGCGTGAAGAATTGTATCGAGTAACCGGTATAGATTTTACTAAAATTCCTGGATTTGATGTACTAACTGTACAAGCTATTATTTCGGAAGTTGGTATTAACTACAGTAAATGGCAATCAGAAAAGCATTTTACTTCATGGTTGGGGCTAAGTCCTGCTAATAAGATTACAGGGGAAAAAGTATTTAGGACAAGAACTCGTGAGGTTATCAATCGTGCTGCGAATGCATTTCGAATGGCTGCTTATGCCGTGGGAAAAAGTAAGAGTGCATTGGGTGCATATTATAGAAGATTAAAAAAGCAACTGGGATCCCCAAAAGCAATTACTGCTACAGCAAGGAAATTAGCGTGTATCTTCTATCAAATGTTGAGATACGGACAAGAGTATGTGGAAAAAGGAATGAACTATTACGAAACACGTTACAAAGAGAGAGTCGTGAAAAATTTGATCAAAAAGGCACGGGTTTTTGGTTATATCTTGGTGCAACAGGAAGAGCTAATTGAGGGAGTTTCTTAGGAGAATGCTATATGACTACTACTTTACTATGTACGGTATAAGTCGCGAAAAGAAATCTCTTGAGTGTTTTAATTTCACTAATTTTCTTTTATCCATCTCGCATAGTAATACCTATGAGGCTATGACGGTTTTGTATTCTTGCATGTTTATATACGAGACTGTCGTTGATAGCATGAAAAATAGATTCAAGAAAAATAATAGATATAGGGATTGGTTTAATTTTTGTTACAGTGATTCAGTAAAGTCTGGATGCATTATTTTGGAAAATATTGTTGATGGATATTGCAGCAGAGCAAGAGAAAACGAAAAGAGCAGAATGCTTGAGTTGTTTAGAATAACTGCACAATTTGTGTTAGATTTTTTGAACGGTGCATATAATTTTTCAAGATTCAATCAATTTCCTAAGGAACATTGACAATTTTAAGCTAATTTGTATCCTTAATAAGTATTTTTTAAAATGCTATGAAAAGTAAAGAACATGATTTTCATTTAGTGGATCCAAGCCCTTGGCCAATTGCTGTATCAGCAGCAATTCTTATTCTTGCACTTGGATTAGTTGGCGCGCTTCATAAACAAATTGTCGGAATGTTTTGTTTAGTTTTGGGAATCTCCGCAGTATCAGGGGTGCTGTTTTATTGGTGGAGAGATGTAATAAGGGAAGCCATTTATGACAAATGTCACACTGCCATTGTAAAACATGGACTCAAATTTGCAATGTACTTGTTTATTCTCTCGGAGGTCGTATTTTTTATAGTGTTCTTTTGTTCATTCTTTAAAGCCTGGCTTGATCCAGTTTTTTTATTTGAGGCGTTTTCTCCTGCAAAAAAAGTTGAATGGCCCCCTGAGGGAATTTTGCCACCTGATCCGTGGTCACTACCATTCATGAATACATTAATATTATTGCTTTCTGGTACAACAATTACTTGGGCAAATCACTCTTTACTTAAAAATGATAAAAAGAGCATGATTAAAATGCTGTCCATAACTATATTGCTTGGAGTTTTTTTTATAATAGTGCAAGCAATAGAGTATCATGAAGCGAGTTTTTCTCTACAAGAAACAGGAGAAAAGCTTATTTATACATCCAATTTTTATATGATTACCGGTTTTCACTGCGCACACGTTATAATAGGAATAATATTTTTATCAGTGTGTTTATTTAGAGCACGGAAAGGCCAATTTACACTTCAGGACCATTTGTGCTTTGAGTTTGCCTCCTGGTATTGGCACTTTGTAGATGTAGTCTGGATATTTTTATTTTTGTTTGTCTATTGGTTAAGCGTTTATTAAGTGGTTAAAATAATAGGTCTAGATCCAGGAATAAGCAAGACTGGGTGGGCCATTATCAGCCTGAACGAAAAAAATAATATTGAATTTTTGGGCGGCGGTACCATATCAACTGATGGTAAATTGGGTACAGGTGAACGCCTACATATAATTTTTGAACAATTAAAGAAAGTAATTTCCCTATACTCTCCGAATGAAGCTGCGGTGGAGAAAATTTTTGTTAATAAAAATCCTAAATCTTCACTAACTTTAGGATATGCAAGAGGGGTTGTAATTTTAGCGTTAAAAATAACAAAGCTAACTATGAATGAATATGATGCAAACTATGTAAAAAAAAGCATTACCGGAAATGGCCATGCTGATAAGGATCAGATTATATTTATGGTGAAGCAAATAGTTAAAAATTTGAGTATAAAATGCCACCATGCTGCTGACGCTCTTGCTGTAGCAATTTGTCATGCTTATACGAAAGGTTCTTGTTTTGTTGAGTAACTTTTATATGGGATTCAGTTTGAAGATTTCCAGATCTGGAAAAACTATTTGATTGTATTTATCTTGTCTAACGTTCGTTGCAAAATAATACATGCGGAGATTTTATCATCTATTTTTTTCGATTTTGTGATTGATATTCCAGTAATTTTTAGTGTATGAGTTGCGATAGATGTTGAGAAGCTTTCGTCTTGTAAGTATATATTTACTTTATATTTTTTTATTATTTTATTTGCGAATTGGATTATAGTTTTACACCATTTAGTTTCTTGCTCGTCCATTTTTAATGGTAGTCCTATTACCATTGATCCAGATTCATTTTCTTTGAATATTCTATGCAGATAACCTAAATCTTTGCTCATATTTCTTCTGTGATATATGCTATGAGCTGTGGCTATGAGCTGTGTTTTATCGCTAAATGCTATGCCTATTTGCTTTTCTCCCATGTCAAGGCACATTATGCGCTTATCTTTTGGAATAGACTTTAGAAACTCATCTGGATTTCTATGTAGCATCTATTAGACTTCCTTTAAAGTGACCTTACCAAAAAAGTGGAGAGAAAGTTAAGAAAATTTTTTACAAAAAGAATAATGAATCAAATTGCTCAGGAATGCAATAGACTTCTTGCATAACCCAAACTAAGTAGAAAAAAGGTATCATCTAAGTAGCTGACACTGGTTTCCATCCAAAAGGGCAGTGCCCCTATGATGTCATTCCAGTGCCCAGACACTGGAATCCAGGAAAAAGAATGGTGTCATCCAAGTAGCTGACACTGGGATCCAGAAGACTTAATTTCAACCAAATAATAAAGGCTGGATCCCAGTGGGCTTTGTTGCATCGCTCTTCGGATAGTAGGTAACGTACAATAAATTCATGAAGCTATCTCAAACTTAGCCATGCCTATTTCAGTAAATTTGTTAAGCAAATAACACTTGAGTAGCAGTTCCTTCTCACGATTAATCTCAGATTTGCTCCTAAAACTAAACCCAAATATTCGCTTCAACCTTGAGAAAAATCCTTCAATATACGATCTTTTTCCGTAATTTACTTCTTCTTTCCATCTTTTTATACCATTCTCACCATGTAATTTCATTAACTGAATAGCGGCATTTCTATCAAGCATATAATCCAATTTTGGATGCTCTGCTGCGTTGTTTTTCGGAGGAATTTTCGTTTTTATACCATATTGATTACACAGCTTATAGAGCTTTTCTCTGTCATATGCCCTATCTGCATATAGTACTTTTATGACATACTGAAAATCGACTTCTTTTAGCAAATCACAAGCTCCATAGTGATCAGAGTAGACACCGTTACTGTATTTTACAGCTATGGCTTTTTTGCTGTTTGTATTCAACATTACATGCAATTTTCTTGTCTGTTCATAGCTGCGATACTTTCTATCTTCGCTATTTTCTTTGCTATGACCAGGAGTGTTGTTGTATATACTAATTCCTGTACTGTCTATAGTAATTTCGATATCTTCCATATTATTTTTATCAATTCTGCAATCATTGATCTTAATATTGAGTTTCTTAAACCTTCTTGATGATTGTGAATAGCTGATAACTTGCAAATTTTTCCCAATTTGCTCAAGGTATCCTGCTATAAACCCAACTGTTTGCCTCAGGCCTATTCTAAATAAACAAGTTATTATGTGCACCAAAATTACAACTTTATCGCTATAAATATTGTTGCCACCTGGTATTTTTGGACCATTCTCGTACCACTTTTCTATGGCTTCGTTGATATAATGAAAAATATTTCCTCTTTTTTCTAGAAATTTGTTATATTCGCTATGGTTACTGACCCTCATTTTTTGTGGCATATTTTTTCTTTCAAGGTTAAATGGCTATTTTATAATGAATTTTGTCAGTAGCCACCAGATTTTTTCAGTTGCTATGCAACAAAGCCATCCCAGTGCTTGGCACTGGAATGACAGCAATCCTACGTCATACCGCGATTCATTCGCGGTATCTCGGCCGCTAACAAGTAGCGGGATGACGGTTATCGTTTAGCTACAAACATTAAGAAATTTACCAAACGAAAAAAAAGGCAAAAGAAGCCCCGTGGTTGGCTAATTACTTACATTATACTTTCAAGTATGGCGTTTTTTTATTCTAAACACTTAATAACCGCGATTCAGTTGCTTTTAAACCGCAACTAATCTAAATTATAAACGTTAAGAAATTTACTAAACAGAAAAAAAGGCAAAAGAAACCCTAGGGTAGCTAGTTATTCACTATCCATTTTTTAAGTTGGCGTTTTTTTATGTTTTAAACGCTTTATAAGCGCGTTTCAGCTTATGTAGGTAGAAGTTTTATAAAGACATAAGGTGCACATAGTGCAAAAAATTAAACATGAGACGCCAGATACGTGAGTTTTTTTGTCATTTAATCTGTACAGAGAAGATAAATAAATAGCTTCAATTTTATGATAAGAGGGCTGGCGAAGCTTGTCAAGTAATCTTTTGCATTTAACCCGTTTCTATGGGTAAAACAATCTGCATACCACTTAGCTAACATGAGTTTTGTTTTGACTTTTTGTGCTAATTTTGCAGAATATTAAGATTATCGTTTAAATAAAATACATGACGAAAGAGGATTGGGAAGCAGTAATTGGGCTTGAGGTGCACGCTCAAGTTTCTTCTAATACGAAGCTATTTTCTAGCTCATCAACGGAGTTTGGTGCTGAGCATAACACTCAAGTTTCTCTAGTTGATGCGGCAATGCCAGGTACGCTGCCAATACTAAATTATTACTGCATAGAGCAAGCAATACGCACCGGTCTTGCACTTTCTGCAGAAATTAATAAGTATTCTTACTTTGATCGGAAAAATTATTTTTATCCTGATTTACCGCAAGGGTACCAGATAACCCAGTTTTTTGAGCCAATAGTTAAAAATGGTAGAGTATTTATCAACGATAATGAAAAAGAAATAAGAATCGCGAGAATTCATTTAGAGCAAGATGCAGGAAAGAGCGTTCATGAGGAAAGCAAAACTTATGTGGATTTAAATCGTGCAGGGGTTGCTTTAATGGAAATTGTTTCAGAACCAGATCTCCGTTCATCTGCGGAAGCTGCAGAATGCATGAAAAAATTGAGGCAGATTTTGCGTTACATTGGTTCGTGTGATGGTGATATGGAAAAGGGATCACTTCGTTGTGATGCAAATGTTTCTGTCCGCCTAAAAGGCAGTAGCGCACTTGGCACTCGTTGTGAGATAAAAAATCTGAACTCGATACGTTATATTGTGCAAGCTATAGACTATGAAATACAAAGACAAATTGAAATTTTAGAAAGTGGAGAAGAAATAAGTCAAGATACCTTATTATTTGATGTTGCTTTGGGAAAAACAAAAGTGATGAGAAGCAAAGAGGATGCAAGCGACTATAGATACTTCCCTGAGCCTGATTTATTACCTGTTGAGGTAAGCCAGGATAAAATCGATTCTATTAAATCATCTTTACCCGAGTTGCCAGATCAAAAAAAGCTGCGATACATTGAGGAATTGGGTATCAACGAATACGATGCAAACGTCATTACTTCCGATAAGGCAATTGCTGATTATTTTGAGGAATTGATAAAAAAACATGATTCAAAGCTCGCGGTTACCTGGTTAACCGTAGAGCTTTTTGGTCGTTTAAATAAAGCAGGTATTGATATTGTGAGCTCCCCAATCAAAGCAAATGCTTTGTCCGAACTCTTAGATTTTATCGTTGATGGAACAATCTCTGCTAAACTTGGCAAGCAGGTATTCGATAGTATGTTTGAAACTGGCAAACCTGCATCTTTAATTATAGAAGAGCAAGACCTAAAACAAATAACCGATAGAGGTCAAATATCAGGAGTTATCGACACAATCGTCAATAACAACCAAGATAAAGTTCAAGAATACAAAAGCGGTAAAACAAAGTTATACGGATTCTTTGTCGGCGAAGTTATGAAATTTACCAAAGGAAAAGCCAGCCCTGATGTGGTGAATTCAATTTTGAGTGAGAGATTAGAGTGAGGTGCCTGTAAGATTATCCTGCTCGGCGGTTAAGCGCACCTTTCATGGTATTATGTATCAAGCGAGATGGCTAATGCTGTTTCCTAAACATGCAGTAGATAGAGAGTATTCTTTCCGCCTATTCACAGAGAAAAAATCAGCTAAGGATTTTGATGATATTGTTCTTCGGTATGAACAAGATGGGAAAATAGTACATAGATTCATACAAGTCAAGCACAGGCAGAGTAGGCACAAAAAGATCAGCATAGGTGACTTATTAACACCGGGAAAGAATGGTGCGTTTGGCTTAATAAAATATCTCATTGCTTATTTAAAGATCAAAAGTAGTGGAGAGTTTGAGGGTGAAATAGAGGATTTTGTCATTATTACAAATGATGATTTTGATTCCGCGGATTCGACATCGCATCCAGTAAGAAAGCTGAGAATGATGCCGAGTGGGAAGAATAAAGGAAAGGAAATTTCAGTCATAAGAATAGACACACAAGATGAGTTTCTGGATGTAGGTGATGGTGTAAGATATAAATTTGATAATAGTATTATCTCATACTTGCAGGAAAATAAGGATTTTGTAAAGCGTGAGGTAGGTAGAGAAGTCAGCGATAAAGAAATAGAAGACTTTTTAAATAAATTAGTATTTGCAGTCAATTTGCCAAGCGGAACTGAACTTAGTGAAATTATTAAGAGTGAATTGGGCAAGGAATTCAGCAATACTGATGCAAGTCACTTCTACAGCCGTTACCAGGAAGAAGTGCTGATTTTGCTGGAAAAAGAAGAAGAGGAGTTTCTATCATATGAACAGGCGAAAGCCCTAATTGAAAAAATAAGAGAGGAAATTTTAGGAGCGGTTTGGTTTGATGTCAGAGGTCCAGTCAGACTATTTACAGGAAGAGATGAGGAATTGGGAATGCTACATGATTCGCTACGACGCAATCCCAAAGGTGCTGTAATTTCATACATAACGTCTATTAGTGGTCCTGGGGGGATGGGAAAAAGCCAGTTGGCTAGAAAATATGCTTGTAAATATAGAAGATATTATGACGGCAATGTTATATGGATAGACGCTGAAAACTTTGAAACTATGAAAGATTCTTTCTTGAGATTAGCTAGAGATAATAGACTAGGTATTTCTCCCAAAGATAAGTACAGAAACGACAAAACGATAGAAACTATTGTTAGAGAAGTATTTGCTTTCTTTGCAAGAAGGAGGAGCCTGTTCATTTTCGATAACGTTCAAGAGTACAAAAAGATAAGTAAATTTTTGCCATTTTCTTTATCTCCTGATCTTAACAAGCCTCATATTTTGATTACCTCGCATGATCAGGAACTGGAAAAGGGAATAGACGTTATAAAGCTAGGAGAATTGGAACAAAGAGACGCTATAGAGTTTGTTAAAAAAGGATTTAATATACTAAAAAAAGATAAATCGCAAGATCGGGAGATAGAAAATTTGGTAAGAAGGTTGCAATGCTTTCCTTTAGCTATACAACAAGCAATATCATATATCGAAGATCAGAGAATAATAGAGAAGTTTAAAATTAGTGATTACCTAAAAGAGTATGAAAAGAAAGCTAAGAAGTTGCTTAAGTCTAAAATATTTCAAGGAATTGATAATAACTATACTAAAACAACTTTTACAGCTTGGGAAGTTACGATGGATAAAGTAAGAAGTGATGAACAATATGGACCATTAGCTTCAGAGATTTTAGATGTTTTGGCTTATTTTGCACCTGATAAAATCGCTAGAGAAATATTCTTAAATTCGGTAAGTGATTATAAGAAAAAGCAGTTAAAGCTAGCCATCCGTTTACTTGTGAGATATTCCATGGTGGGCGGTGAACAAAACCAAAGTGTATTAAATGTCCATAGGTTAGTACAAGAAGTAACAAGATTAAAATTGCAAGAGAAAGGCAGAAGAGAAAAAGTTCTTAGAAAGGCTCTAGAATTGGTAAATAGTGGTAATTTAGTACAAGATAGTATGAGTCATGTTACATCTGTTTGGGGATATGCAAGTAAACACAGTGGGTTAATTGATGATTTTTATTTTGACTCGGTTTATACCTACCAGGAAATTTCTTATACGGAGATAAGTACCCCTTTGCATTTACTTGCTGAGAATGGTAACTATAAAGCAATTAAGGCTCTATTAACACATATAGAAAAAGAACATTCAAGTAGTTTTAATAACGTTATTAATGCTAGGAAAAATTATGGTAAGACAGCACTACACGTTGCTGCTAAAAATGGGAAATTGTATGTAGTAAAATACCTAATTAGTAAAGGTATTGATATTAACTCCAGAGATGAAGCTGACTGGACTCCTTTGATGTCAGCTGTTTATGGTGGAGAATTGAATACAGTAAGGTACCTAATTGATATAGGTGCTGACATTAATGCCAAGAGCAGACTTTGCAGTACTTCATTGCACTTTGCTGCTGATAGTGGAGAATTGGACATAGTAAAGTGCCTGGTCTTTAAAGGTGCTAACGTTAACGCTAAGAACATAGATTGTAGAACTCCATTGCACTTTGCTGCTGATAATGGAAACTTGAGTGTAATAAAATATCTTATAAGGAAAGGAGCTGATATTAACGCTGAAGATGAATATGCTAACATCCCTCTATACTTTGCTATTCGGAATAGAAAATTGGAAATAGTAAAATATCTAGTTGATAAAACTGATATTAATAATAAATATAATGATACTCTATTGCATTTGGCTGTTTGTAGTGGAGAACTGGATGTAGCAAAGTATCTCGTGAGTAGAGGGGTTGACATTAATGCTAAGAGCAAGTTCCTTCCATTACATCTATCTAGTTTACGTGGGCTGGATATAGTAGGATATTTTTTTAAGAAGGCTGCTAGTGCTGAGGGTGGATATTATGAAACTCCACTACACTATGCTGTTTTTCATGGAAACTTAGAAATAACAGAATATCTTATTGAAAAGGGTGCAGATGTTAATGCCAGAAATAGAAATAGTAATACTCCACTACACCTTGCTATTATGAAGGGAAAGATTGATGTAGTTAAGGTATTATTAAAACACAACGCAGACGTTAACGCCAAAAATAATGAAGGAAAGACAGCATTACATTATGCCACTGATTTCAATCATAGGGACCTTGTGGAATTGCTTTTAGCTCATGGTGCATCCATCCTGTGATTACTGAAATTTTGCATTTAATTTATAGCTCCGCTTCTGTCAGGGCATAGGATGACAGAAGTGGGCTTTAATAGCTGCAGTACTATAGCTGTTATACTCCAAAAGTAAGTATTAGATATAACAAACAGAGGAAATTAGATAGAATGATTAAAGGGGCAAGGATATAAAGGTTTAACTTGAAATAACCTGATAAAATTTGAATCACACTTCCAAGTGCTGGCACCCATGAAAGTAATGTAACTGCACAAATCAGTAGATTTCTTACGATTTTTGGTGTTTTATGCTCGTTCTCTAGTTTGTGGTATGATTTTCGTATAGAGATTGTTATTCTACCTAAATACCAGTTAACTATTCCACCAAGGCTTGATCCTAGTACTCCAAAAAATAACATCAGTAGTGGAGTGTAATACGACCTGAAACAAAGCATCGTATTGAACACAAAACCTTGATATATGGGTAAGACTAATGATGATACTAGACTATCTGTGAATAACAGAAAGTAATTTTCCATATGAATTTACCAGCTTACTATTACCCACAAATATAAATGGACATAAAAATAAAGTATTACAACATTAAAGTTTGCAAACATTGAGGGTAAAAAATGGCAAACAGGAATAATGAATGGGCTGAAAATGAATTTGGAGATGCTGTACTTGGAGATAAAAGGTTAACTGACCGATTAGTAAATATTGCTGATAGTTTTACAAGTTTACCTGAAAGCTCAATCAATCAGGCGTGTGGAAGTTGGTCAGAAGCAAAAGCAGCATATCGTTTTTTTCAAAATGAGAACGTGAAAGAAGGCGATATTCTAGCTTCACACGTTGCTAAAACAGTTGAAAGAACAAAAGCCCATAAAAAAATTTTTGTGATCCAAGATACAAGTTATATTTCATACACAGACCATGAAAAAACAAGTGGATTGGGAGTTATTACAAGAAAACATAGTCAAGGTATTATAATGCATACAGCTCTAGCTGTTAGTATAGAAGGTTTGGTACTAGGGATACTAGATCAAAAAATTTATTCAAGACCTGAAGAATCTGAAAACATAAAAAAAAAGAACAATGACAGTATCCGCATTGAAGATAAAGAGAGTATAAAATGGTTAGAAACTTTAAGCAACACAAACAACATTATTGATTCAACTCAAACTGAGACTATAACTATATGCGATAGAGAAGCAGATATATATGAGTTTTTTGAGCTTGCACATAATCTTAATTCGGCAGTGTTAGTTAGAGCTTCCAAAGATAGGGCAGTAAATAGAAAATCTCGATATCCTGAAAAAGGTGAGCAGAAGTTATGGGAATTTATTAAATCCTCTCATTGTGCAGGTACGGTAAAAGTTGAAGTTCCTGCAAAAGATAATAAGCCAAAAAGAACAGCACATTTGGAAGTTAGATTCGGAAAGTTTATTATGCATCCATCTAAGAATAGTATTAGGCATAAGACAGAAGAATTACTTAAATTACCACACTATGCAGTTTACGTTGTTGAAAAAGACTTTCCTTCTGAAACAAGTCCGCTAGAGTGGATGCTTTTAACAAATCTTCCAGTCAATACCTTTGATGAAGCTGTTGAAAAAGTTAGGTGGTATTGTCTTAGATGGAAAATAGAAATATTACATAAAATTTTAAAATCTGGTCTCAAAGTTGAAGAATGTAGGCTTGGAACAGCAGAAAGGTTGATGCGATATTTAACAGTAATGAGTATTATTGCTTGGAGAATTTTCTTTATTACAACAATTGCAAGAATTGATCCAACATTACCGTGTACTACCTTATTAGCCGAAGAAGAATGGAAAGTTCTATATGTAAAAATACATAGAAAACCATGTTCAAATGCAACTCCTACTATAAAAGAAGCTGTTTCATGGATTGCTCAACTTGGAGGACATTTGGCTAGAAAAAATGATCTAGAACCAGGCCCCATTACTATTTGGAAAGGATGGAGACGTCTCTTTGATCTAGCAGAAGGATGGCGACTTGCTCACGAACTTTATATTTGTGGGTAATAGTAAGATTTACCAGGTTGTTGTACCATCTTCATTGTCAGAAATTGTAATCCCCATTTGTTTCAACTGATTTCTTATTTTGTCTGCAGTATCGTAATTTTTATTTTTTTTTGCAATTTTTCTTAAGTCTATCAACCTTTCTATTTCTTGATGATTTACATCCACAGCAAACCACTTTTCATAACTTGACTCAAGAAGACCAATAAATCTGGCACTTTTAACAAAACTCTCAGTTAATTTAAGCTTTTCACTTTCATTACTCATTTTGTTAATTTTTGCAGCCATTTCATGTAATATAGCTAGAGCTTCAGGGATGTTTAAGTCGTTTTTTAAAGCGTCTATAAAATCTTTAGAAATCTCTGCGTTACTTTCATCAATATTCGTTATATCTAAACCACGTAATAACCGATAAAATTTGTTTAAGGTTTCCTGTGCATCAGAAATAACGTTTTCTGTCCAATCAAGTGGTTTTCTGTAGTGAGTTTTGAGCAGTGCATAGCGTATTACTTCACCCTTTATTCCACTATCTAGCAAATCTCTTACTTTGACTATATTAAATAAGGACTTGCTCATTTTTTCTTCATTTACTGTAAGAAAGCCGTTATGTATCCAGTATTTTGCAAACATTGATCCAGCAAATGCAGACTTACTCTGTGCAATTTCATTTTCATGGTGAGGAAATTGTAAATCTATGCCGCCACCATGAATATCAAAATCTTTGCCAAGATAAGCATATGACATTGCTGAGCATTCTATATGCCATCCAGGCCTGCCCTCTCCCCATGGGCTATCCCAATAACTTGAAAGTTTGTAGTCAATATCACTTGCAGGCTTCCACAGTACAAAATCTCCAGGGTGCTTTTTATTTTCATTAACTTCAACTCTGCTACCTGGAACCAATTCATCAGTTTTTTTTCCTGATAAAGCACCATACTCAGAGTAAGATTCTACGCTAAAATATACATGCTTATTGGATTCATAGGCATGACCAGATAGCAGCAAATGTTCAATTAATTTGATGATACAATCTATATTTTCTGTTGCTTTTGGTTCGTATGTTGGTTCTGCACAGTTTAGGCTTTTCATGTCTTCATGAAAAGCCCTAGTGTAGTATGTGCTGATGCTTTCTATACTACTATTTTTCTCACTTGCCACGTTGATTATCTTGTCATCAATATCAGTTATGTTGCGCACATAAGTAACTTTGCCATAACAAAACTTGAGCAGTTGAAATAATACGTCGTAAACAACAACAGAACGTGCATTGCCTATGTGTGCCGTATTATATACTGTTGGTCCACAAACATACATCTTTACATGATCTTTGTCGATCGGTGTCAAGAGCTCTTTTTTTTTTGTTAAAGTGTTGTAAAGCCTAACCATATACGAAGCTTTTGAGAAAAGAAAATGCCCCAATGATAAGTTGTGGCCCTTTGACTACTACAACAAGAGTAAGCAATAGTCCACACAATGATATTAAAATTCCCAATATAGATAGAAACCCATCTTTACTCATAATACCAAGTGAAATAAGAGTCGTACCAATTGCAGGAATGAAGTTAGTAAGAGGTAGTGGAAGAGCTATTGATAACGCACAAAGCAGCATTATAAAAGCTAAAATTTTTTCACCGGGCCCATAGAAAATAAAAGACATTCTTGGTCTCATGAACTTTTCTATTTTTTTTAATGCTGGAGAAGTTTTTTCCACCACAAGAGCTAGTGTTGAACGCTGAAAAGATCTTCTTTCTAGCCAACTTGGCATCCAAGGAGAATCAAATCCAAATAAAAGCTGCAATGAGAATAAGATTAAAGGTATAGAAAGAATAGTTGTATAACCAGGTGGAACCGGTATAGGCACCGATAGCGGCAAGGAGAAGATGATTATTAAAATACCAAAACCACGCTCATGCAAAGCTGTTTTAATGTCAAACAAAGTTACTTTATCGCTATCATTGTTATTGGTATCTGCAACTTCTTTTAGAATATCAGAAGCTAATTTATCACTTTTAGTCAACTTATCATTTTTTGACACGAAAAACCTTTGATAAAAATAATTCTTAACACAATTATTGTTTTATTTCAATATGCATTATTCATTTTGCGCTAGTAATTCGTTCTTTTGTTAAAGTGTTGTAAAGCTTTTAAGAAGAGAAAGTGCTCCGGTTATAAGTTGTGGTCCTTTGACTATTACAACAAGAGTAAGCAACAACGCACACAATGACACTAAAACTCCCAATATGGATAGAAACCCGTCTTTACTCATAATGCTAAGTGAAATAAGAGTTGTGCCAATTGCAGGAAGGAAGTGAGTAAAAGGTAATGGAAGAGCTATTATTATTGCACAAAGCAACATCATAAAAGCCAGAATCTTCTCACCAGGCCCATAGAAAATGAAAGACAGTCTTGGCTTCATGAATTTTTCTATTTTTTCTAATACAGGGGAAGTTTTCTCTACCACAAGAGCTAGTGTTGAACGCTGAAAAGATCTTCTTTCTAGCCAACTGGGCATCCAAGGAGAATCAAATCCAAATAAAAGCTGCAATGAGAATAAGATTAAAGGTATAGAAAGAATAGTTGTATAACCAGGTGGAACCGGTATAGGCACCGATAGCGGCAAGGAGAAGATGATTATTAAAATACCAAAACCACGCTCATGCAAAGCTGTTTTAATGTCAAACAAAGTTACTTTATCGCTATCATTGTTATTGGTATCTGCAACTTCTTTTAGAATATCAGAAGCTAATTTTTTATCTTTAGTTAGTTTCTCACTTTTTTGCACAATTATCCTTTAATAAAATATTCCTCTTAAGCTAACATAGTTGTTGCTGTATTTCAATATTTGTTATTTATTTCATACCAACACTTCATCTCTTTCATTCTTTAACCTGACTAAGTTTTTAAACAGATGACATGCACTAAGGTGCATGTCACGAAGTATGAGGACGCTAACGATCTGGTTCGTTAGACGATAATTTTTCTGAGTCCTTAAGCTCCTGTTTAAGGTTTTTGATGCCTTTTCCTAAATCACCCATAACTTGCGGTAATCTGCCTGCACCAAACAGAACTAAAATTATTATTAAGACTAGAAACAATTGCCATGGTCCTAAACTCATTTTCACCTCCATTTAAAATATTGACCTTTAAATATTAAAACTTGACTGAAGTCAAGTAACACATAGATTATATCACCTTTATTTAATTATAAATCAAGGTTTTTTAATTATTTTATAACAATCCCAAACTAGATTATTTTCTTGCAGCGAATAAGTGGAAACTTTTCGCTTAACTGTAGAGTAGAAGAGAGCTCACTAAAAAACTTTGCTAGCGTATCGTCTTTAGGCTTATGGTATATATCGCTAGAAACTCCTGATTGAATAATTTTACCATTTTTCATTACGTAGATAAAATCTGCAACTTTCAATGCTTCTTGCGGGTCATGAGTTACCATTAGCACAGGGATATTTTTACTTCTAAAAAGGGACAATATATGTTGTCTGATTCGGCACTTGAGCAGTATATCCAAATTAGAAAATGGTTCATCTAACAACACAACATCAGGGTTTTGTGCCATCACTCTTGCTATTGCAACTAATTGTTGTTGTCCTCCAGATAAGGCGTTAGGGTACATATTTTCATATTTTTCTATATTGAGTAACTTCAAGATTTCCAATGCAATTAGGTGCTTTTCTCTCTTGGAAGAGCTGCGGATAGCAAAGGTTATATTTTCTACTACTGTTTTGTGAGGAAATAATGCAGAATGCTGAAAAATCAATCCGATATTTCTATGCTCTATAGCGACTGATGCCTTATTGCTCGCAACTAACCTATCATTTATAAAAATAGTTCCAGATTTTGGATTTTCTATCCCCGCAATTAATTTCAAAATTGTTGACTTGCCACAGCCAGAATGCCCCAATAAACATGCAACATTTCCTTTCTTTACTTTAATGTTTATATTGCTTAAAGCAAAGTCGTTTTGATTGTTATAGAAATAACCAATATTGTTAACTAGCATTAATCTTACTTAAACCATGTTATTAAATATAATAGCATTATACTCAAGAAGTACAGAAATGTTTTTTGTCGTCATAAATTGGTTATGCAAGAAATCTAGAAAAGAGAAGGATTTTTTGCTATAACTTTACATAAATGGTAGGAAACACGGGACTATAGCTCAGCAGGATAGAGCGTTGGACTCCTAATCCGAAGGTCGTGCGTTCGAATCGCACTAGTCCCACCACATTGCTTCACAAATTTTATGGAGATTTTTTTTCACAAATACGCACACCTTTTTTTGCGGTTTTAAGATATAAATTCCCTAATAATAAAACGGGTTTTGTGTCATTCCAGTACTCCTCTCTTATAATTCACGTATTTAAGAATGACTTCTGCTAAACCTTTACTAATTCCAGGTACGTTTTGAATTTCAGCCAGAGAAGCTTTGCTTATATTTTTCACTGAACCAAAATAAGACATCAACGCTTTTTTTCTTTTGTTGCCAATGCCGGGTATTTTGCTTAATTGTGAAACTATAAACTGTTTATCGCGTTTTTTTCTATGTGAAGTTATCGCAAAACGGTGGGCTTCATTACGCAGCGATTGTAAGTAAAGCATGACTTTGCTGTCATTTGCCAGACTGAATTCTTCCCTGCCCAGCATATAAAATCTTTCATTTCCTGCGTTACGATCAGGACCTTTTGCCATACAAGCAAAAGGAACGTTTATATTCAATACTTCCAGTACATTCTGTACTATGGAAACATGTCCTGGTCCACCATCAATCAGTAAAAAATCAGGTATTATGCCTTTTATATTGCCGGAGAAACGTCTGGTTAGCACTTCCCTCATCATTTTATAGTCATCGCCTGAAAATTTTTCCTTTATAGTAAATTTTCTGTACTCACTCTTTAAAAAACCCTCCTGCCCTGCAACAACCATTACACCAATTTGTTGATTTCCAAATATATGGCTATTGTCATAAACTTCAATACGCTTTGGAATATTTGGTAACAAGAAGATTTTGCTAAGCTCCTCAAGCTTTTCTAGGTTATTTCTATAATCGATAAGCTTCTGCTCTAAGCTATGCTGAGAGTTATCATAAACAAATTTCAATAAATCACGCTCTTTTTTATTCTTTGCATGCAGAACTTTTACTGGCTTTTGAGCAACCTTATATAGTGCTTGTTCTATAATTTCCTTATCCACAATAGAATCTGGAACGTAAATTTGTATTGGAGGTATGTTAGCTGAATTATAAAAATTGACCAAAAAGGTGGATAAAATTTCATCATTTGAGTGATCACCACAGTTCTCGGCAAAGTAAGGAGTGCTGCCGTAGTTGTCTTTATTTCTGAACGATAACACACTAATACATGCTAGATCCTCTTCACGTACAATACTGAAGAAATCTGCATCTTTTTCAAAAGAAAAATCCGTGTGCTGTATTTGAATTTGCTCAAGAAACTTTACCCGATCTCTATATATAGCAGCAAGCTCATAGTTTTCTTCACTGCTGCACTTTCTCATTGTGAAAAGTAACTGTTCTTTCACTTCCTTATTTCTTCCAAGCAATGTATTTCGTGCCTGTTTTACTGATTGGCAGTAGTTGTCTTTTGTGATTTTGTTTATGCATGGTGCTGAGCAGCGCTTAATTTGATATTCAATACATGGTCTTTTTGTTGAGGAAAAGTATTGATCTGAACATACTCTTAGGAGAAAAGCTTTTTGCAATGACAATATAGTTTGCTTAACAGCAGCGGCAGATGTAAAGGGACCATAATAATGAAACTCATTTTTCTTAAATTTGCCTCTATATTTTGCTATTCTTGGATAATCGTGCTTGGAAATTGTTATATAAGGATAAAATTTTCCATCCTTGAGCACAATATTATAAAGTGGTTTCAATGATTTTATTAGCTGTGCTTCAAGAAGCAGTGCTTCGATTTCATTCTCAGTGATGAATATTTCAACCTTAATAACCTGTAAGAGCATAACTCTAATTCGTTCAGAAAGGTTTTCGAATTGAAGGTAGTCGGATAACCTTGACTTTAAGTTTTTTGCTTTTCCAACATATAAAACTTTATTCTTATCTCCAACCATCTTATACACGCCACAGGATTGTGGAGATGATTTGATTTGTTCTTTATATTGCCTGAGCATTTATCCATTGTTTAACCTGTATGAGGTTAAAATCTGCTACTAAATGAAAGATGGAAACTACATTTTCAAGCAAAGATAATCTGTTTCTTCTCAGCTTATCAGAATCACAGTTAATCTTTATACTGTCCATAAACTGATTGATAAACGGAGCAAAACCAGCAAGTTCATCAAGTGCTACATTAAAGTGGTTATTTTTTATCGCTTGTTTTATGTTTTTACAAGCAGTTATAGCACAATTTGATAGCGCAATTTCTTCACTTTCAATCAAAAACCTCTTACCGTAAGATGCACTATAAGTAGTGCCATCACTTTTCCTTGCTTTGCTCATCATGTTACTGACTCTTTTGTAAGTGCTTAGAATTTGTTCACCTTCTGGAGTACTAAGATAACGATCCAATATAACAGTTTGCTTTTCTGCTGTCAGCAGATCATTAATATCGATTTTATATAGTATTGAATCTACAACATCTTGCCTTATATCTCTATTTTTTAAAATAACCTTGAATCTTTCTAAGCAAAATCTAAATACTAGTTCTGAAATTTGTTTTCTATTCGGCTTATCAACTGACGCTGTATTTTTATTAAATAGAAGCCTTGAATATAAAGATACTGACTTGTCTATCATTAGCCTAATTGGAACATGCAAATTATTTTCAAGTATTGTCCTAATTATACCAATTGTCATTCTCCGCAAACCAAATTGATCATACGAACCAGAGATTTTCTCACCTGCTGCAATTAAACCAACTAAGCTATCCACTTTGTCTGCAATTGACACAGCAATTGCAGAAGGAGATTTAGGACACTCCTGCTCTGGCCCGATTGGCTTATAATGCTCAGTTATAGCTTCCACTATTTCTCTATCTTCTTGAAAATAAGAAGCATAATATCCACCCATTACTCCTTGTAATTCTGGAAACTCTCTTACTATCGATGTTGCCAAATCAGCTTTTGCCAAATATGCAGCACGTTCAACTTTTATCAGCGAAGCATGTGGAATAAATATAGCTATATACTTTGACAAAGCCGTAATACGCTTCACCTTTTCCCCCACGCTGCCAAGTGAAGCATGAAATAATATTGAACCTAATCTTTTGACATAATAATCTAGATTTTCCTTTTTATCTTGAGATATTAAAAATTGGGCATCAGCAAGACGTGCTTCTAATATTCTTTCGTGTCCTTTAACAACTTCACCATTGTTGACGTTGACAACAGTGACAAAGTGTGAAATTCTCTTTCCATTACTTAAAGCAAGGTATTTTTGTTGTGTATTAACTATACTAAGTATTACTTCCTTCGGTAATCCAAATGACTTTTCTTGATTCACTTCACCAAACAGTACGATTGGCCACTCTATAAGCCCTGTCAATTCATTTAGTAAATAATCATTTTTCTCAAGTTGTAAATTCTGCTCTTTTGTGAATTTATTAATCTGATCTAGTATAAATTGCTTTCTTTTGTCCATTTGGAGAATTACACTGTTTTTTTCTAGCAATTCAAAATAGTCTTTAGGTGTTTTAACAGTAAGCGCCGTACCACTTGAGAGAAATCGATGGCCATATGTTGTGTTAGATGCTGTAATCCCTGCAAAAGATACAGGTATTATTTCATCATTTAAAATGCATAAAATGTTTTTAATTGGCCTAACCCACCTTTCTTTTCCTTTGCCCCATCTCATGCTCTTCAACCAAGAAAAGTTTTTGAGCATTTCCTCCAGTTGATTTTTAAGAAACTCTTGAATGTTAAATGAGCAGCTTTCTCTTTTAATGAAGTAAAAATCCTCATTATTTACTTTTCGAACGAGCAAATCTTCTTCATTTTTCTGATATTTTCTTAAAAAACCTTCGATAGCACTTTTTGGTGCGTTAATGTTTGGTCCCTTAACTTCGTTATTGGAATCCTTTAGCTCCAAAGCATTTATGTTGTCGACAAATAGGGTAATGCGACGTGCCGTTATAAAAACCTCCATTGATGTAAATTTTACATTATTTTTGTTAAAAACATTGGCAATACAGCTCTTAACTTGAACTGTAGCTGAATTCTGCATTCTCGGTGGTATTTCTTCTGAAAGGCACTCAAATAACAACTGCAACGACATACGCTATTTACTCATGTACAATTCACAACATTTTTTTGTCAGCTCTCTAACTCTACCAATATAAGCTGTACGTTCATTCACACCAAGCACACCTCTTGCATCAAGCAGATTAAGTAGGTGACTAGTTTTAATACATTGGTCATAAGCTGCCATTGGTAGCTCCTTTTCAATAAGGAACTTGCACAATTTTTCCGTATCTTCGAATTGCTGCTGTACCACTTTAGTATCATAATAATCTAATGCTAGATAAGAAAATTCATATTCTCTTTGTTTAAAAATATTTCCGTAAGTTACACCGTTATCGTTCCAAATTATATCGTAAACATTATCTACACCTTGTATGCACATTGCTAAACGTTCCAACCCATATGCCACCTCACCAGGAATCATCTTGCAGTCAATCCCTCCAACTTGCTGTATATAAGTAAGCTGTGTTACTTCCATTCCATTGCATGTAACTTCCCATCCAAGTCCTGATGCTCCAACGCTCGGATTTTCCCAATCATCTTCAACAAACTTAATATCATATTTTTCTGTAGATATGCCAAGAACTTTTAAGCTATCTAAATAGACGTCTTGTAAATTATTACCAGATGGCTTTATTATAACTTGATATTGGTGATGTTGATACAAACGATTAGGATTATCACTATAGCGCCCATCTGCTGGCCTAATTACTGGTTGTAGATATGCAATTTTTGCCGGTTTTGTATCAATTGCAGACATAATTGTTGCAGGATGTAATGTGCCAGCACCAACTTCAGATGTGTATGAGTGAAGTATAACACATCCTTCACTAGCCCAAAAATCTTGTAACTCTTTTATTATACTTTGTAAGTTCACACAAATTGCACACTTTTTATACTAAATATATAAATAAATAAGTACTATTCAATACCTATTTTTTTAACAGTATCATGTAAATAATCACCTAAAACTGCTGAACTTTCCCTCACATACTGAATTATGCTTTTATTTAGGACAATTGCATCATGCATAGTTAAATCGCAGAATATAAATGCTGTTAAATACAGTAAAATCACCGCATAAAATGTGTGAAAAATCCCCTCAAATGTAATTGACATTGCATTATTATAGCTGAGCTGTATTGAACTTATTGGCCATGGTTTTATCACTTCTACGACATTAAAAAATACGTAAGGTATCATAAGAAAAAAGAAAAAGTGCATAAAATCATTAAACCAAAATGGGCATTGAAACATCTGCTTACATATATTCCCATAGAGTTTACTTACAGCATAATAAATTGACATTATTGCTGGCATTGAAAGTGCTACAGTCAGTACTTGCCCTGACGCTATTTGTATTACTATTTCTTCACCACTGTTTGCTGAAGGGTCTTGAGCATGAAAAATAAATATTCCAATTAATTGCATTACTAACATAACTATTGCCAATTTTGTAAAAACAGCAGCTACAACTATTCCTGAGTCTGGCATTTTATATAGTAAGTATTCGCCTCCATATGTAAGAATTAATATAACATCGACAATAAATAATATTAAAAAAGAAGACCAATAGTTCTGCCAACTTGGTAAATATCCTATTCCTAAAAGAGAGCTTACTGTTTTAGCAGGAAAAACCTTGCCTAGCATCTTCCCCAAAAATTTAAAAAAAATCCCCATGTTCTAAGTAACACTTGGTTTATATTATTTATAATACTGTATTGTAATAGACTTATCAATAGCTTAAAACATGTATTGGAAGATTTTAGGTAATATGCAGCAACAGTAGAAGAACGTGCGCCAAAAATTTAATAATTTTATAGGGCTTATGCACTTAAATTTTTTGCAATATCAAGTGCAGCGTAAGTGAATATTGCACTTGCACCCGCACGTTTGAAACCAATCAAAGATTCATAAATCACCTTGTCATAATCTAGCCAGCCATTATTTGCAGCAGCTTTTATCATTGCGTACTCACCGCTTACTTGGTAAGCAAAAATCGGAAAATTAAACTTATCACTTGCTGTTTTGATAATATCCAAATATAGCATACCCGGTTTAACCATAATAAAATCTGCACCTTCATTTATATCCATTTCAATTTCGCACATTGCTTCGCGCGCATTTTTATAATCCATTTGATAACCACTTTTGTCTATAGAATGTGATAGCCCACATGAACCAACGACTTGCCTGAATGGAGCATAGAAGCTAGAGCAGTATTTCACTGCATAAGATAATATTAATACGTCTTGAAAGTTGTTATCATCTAATGATTTTCTGATTCTTCCTATTCTACCATCCATCATATCAGAAGGAGCAACTATATCACATCCTGCTTTCGCTAAAGCAAACGCTTGCTTACACAGCACTGATATAGTTTCATCGTTTTCTACATCCATCTGATTATCTTTTAAAATGCCGTCATGGCCGTGAATAGTGTATGGATCCAATGCAACGTCTGCAATAATACCAATTTCAGGTACCTTTAATTTTACAGCACAAATTGCTCTGCAGATTAAGTTGTCAGAATTATATGCTTCCTCAGCGTTTTCAGATTTTAGTTTACTATCAACTACAGGAAAAATTGCAACAGCATTAATCCCTAAATCTTTAGCTTCCTTAACTATAGACACTAATCCATCTATTGAATAACACTTTACGCCTGGTAAGCCAGAAATTGGTTCAGTTGTTTCTTCTCTGTCATGAACAAACAGAGGAAGAACCAGATCATTTACTGATAAACTATTTTCACTTGTTAAATTGCGAACCCATTTGCTCGAGCGCCTGCGTCTTAATCTTGTATTTGGGAAATTAAACATTGGATCCAGGCAAATTCCCAGTAAAGAGCAACACCCCTGAAATGAGTATCACCCAAAACACTGATATTGGTAAAAATACTTTCCAACCAAGGCGCATTAGCTGATCATATCGATAACGAGGTATTGTTGCTCTAATCCAAATAAATACGAATAAAAGTATAATTATCTTCAAAACGAACCAAATTAAACCTGGAATTTTATAAAGCAAACCAAGTTCTAACGGAGGATACCATCCCCCCAGAAAGAATATTGTCATCATAGCACTTGCTAAAATCATATTTGCATATTCTCCAAGAAAAAAGAGGGCAAAAGGCATGGATGAATATTCAACGTTATATCCAGAGACAAGCTCTGCTTCAGCTTCTGGTAAATCAAATGGGTGACGATTAGTTTCTGCAAGCAAAGAAATAAAAAATATTATTCCTATAGGCATTAGTAGTAAATCAACCCAAAATGGCATATTGTGTTTCGCTACCACCATCTCTCCAAGATTTAATGTTCCAGTGGTAATAACGACTGTAGCAACTATTAAGCCTATTGAAACTTCATACGAAATCATCTGAGCAGCCGACCGTATAGCGCCAAGAAATGCATAATTAGAATTGCTTGACCAGCCTGCAATAATCACGCCGTATACTCCCAGCGACGATATAGCTAGCACATAAAGCACTCCAACATTAATATTTGCTATAACCTTAGGAATAACTACTTGCTGGCCATTTTCTACAATTACTTCAGCACCAAACGGTATAACTGCCCAGGCAATTAATGCCAAGATAAAGGTAAGCATTGGAGCCATAATGAACAGTATGGTGCTCGCTCTAAATGGTATTATCGGCTCTTTAATCAGTAGTTTAATAGCATCTGCAAATGGCTGCAATAGCCCAAAAGGTCCAACTACACTTGGGCCGTGCCTCAGTTGAATTGCAGCAAGGACCCTACGCTCAAAGTATGTCAAATATGCAACTGAAAGTAGTAGCGGTACTAAAATAAATAAAATATTAACTAGCGTGTTCATAAAAAGCTTTAGTACAATCTGCCATTATTTTTGAAGCGCGACTTATTGAATCCGTCATATAAAAATTACACTCCTTTAAAGTAAAAGGTGTATTACTTAAATTTATTTTACCATTGCTAATTGGCACCCATGTGTTTTTTATCACTTGATCAGCATTTCTAAACTGTGGACCGATAGTATCTAATTTTTTTCTCACGTCAAATAAACTATCATATGGTAAGGAGAGATCCAAATATTGCGAGAGATTTTTAATAATTAACCAGTCCTCCTTTGCTTCACCTGGAGGAAATACAGCTAAATTTGTTCTTTGCACTCGACCTTCAGTGTTTACATAAGTTGCATATTTTTCTGTATATGCAGCACCAGGCAAGATAACATCTGCCACATGTGCACCCTTATCACCGTGATGACCTTGATAAATTACAAATGTGTTTTCTAACTTTGATGTGTCAATTTCATCTGCACCAAGAAGATAAACCACTTCTATTTCACCACTTTCTGCATGTTCCAATATTTGATTAATATCCCTTTCGCCTTTTTTAGGAACAAACCCAATATCTAGCCCACCAACTCTTGCTGCAGCTTTATGCAGCACATTAAAGCCATTCCAGTCATCTCTGACCATGTTAAATTTTTCTGCAATTTTGCCAGCTAGAATTAGAACTGATTCAGAATCATCTCTTATCAACGCATCTTGACCGATAATCAGCATAGGGTTTTGAGCAGCTACCAGCAGCTCACAGAATTTATGATTTTCATTTGCTATTTCACTCAAAATACCAGGATTATCGCCCAATTTCTCAACATGATATAAATATTCAATGTTAGGACCAACACTTGCAACAGGAAAGTTGCCCTGTAAATATCTCTTTCTCAATCTTATGTTAATGATCGGTGCTTCTATCCTTGGATTTGTATTTATAAGCAGACATAAATCTGCATTTTCTATACCTTCAATAGTGGTATTGAACACATATGACCCACGATTACTTGGTATAAGCTTTGCACCATCCTGCCTGCAGTCTATATTCCCCGAGCCGAGCTTCTGCATCACTTCTTTGAGTAGAAGCATAGACTCACAATCTGCTAAATCACCTGCAATTGCAGCTATTTTATTTGATTTTGTATTCTTTAATTTCTTTGCAGCAATAATTAATGCTTCATTCCAATCAACTGGGGCTAATTTACCATCTTTTTTTACATAAGGTCGATCAAGACGCTGAACTTTTAGTCCATCATAGGCAAAGCGGGTTTTATCTGATATCCATTCTTCATTTACCTCTTCGCTCAGCCTTGGTAATATCCTCATAACCTCCGGGCCACGATAATCAACTCTAATTGCGCTACCCACAGCATCTAGCACATCTATAGTCTCACAATGTGATAGCTCCCATGGACGCGCTGTAAAGGAGTAAGGCTTTGAAGTTAAAGCCCCTACCGGGCAGAGATCTATGATATTTCCAGATAATTCAGAACTAATATGCCTTTTTATGTAAGTGCTAATCTCTACATTTTCTCCCCTTCCGATTCCTCCAAGTTCATTTGTACCTGCAACATCAGACAAAAATCTAACACACCGAGTGCAATGAATGCATCGATTCATCGCAGTCTCAATCAGTGGTCCGAAGTGTTTTTTTGGCACAGCCCTCTTATGCTCATCAAGTCTGCTGGTTCCTTTCCCATAAGCCATCGTGATATCTTGCAAATCGCATTCACCACCTTGATCGCAAATTGGGCAATCAAGCGGGTGGTTAATTAGCAAAAACTCAAGCACACCTTCACGTGCTTTTTTAACCTTAGGGGTATCAGTGTGAATAACCATCCCTTCTGCAACTGGCATTGCACAAGAGGCTACTGGTTTTGGAGGTCCACCCTCCACTTCAACCAAACACATTCTGCAGTTACCAGCAATTGCTAAACGCTCATGATAACAAAAACGTGGAATTTCAACGCCCACAACTTCACAAGCTTGAATTATAGTGAGCCCATGCTCTACTTCACATTCCTTAGAATTAATAGTAACTTTAACCACAACTATTATACAGCTTCCCACTTTATAGGATTGCCGCTTACCTCATCTTCAACCAGATTGCCGTTGTCATATTGAGCAGACATATAATTCATGCGCGAGTCACGATCTATATATCTAACAGGTTTTACCGGTTTATCTTTATACATTTTTTGCTCGGCCTTCTTACGCTGAGTAGGGTTATTTTTACTAGCTGTCTTTGCTTTCCCACCTGCTGCCATATAAACTCCTAAAAACTTTTCATTCTATTTTAACACTTAAGTATACAGCGTCAATATTTAATAACTTTAAAATTTCAATAGATCTCTTATTATAATCATTTTACAATCATTGTTTAAATAAAAAGTTACCCCTTGATGCCATTCCAGCGCATGACGCACAGCTGTACGAACATTGCAATTTGCAGGCAATTTGCGTGGCAGATTCAAGTAGCTGACACTGGTTTCCATCCAAAACAGCAGTAGCCCTTTTGGTGTCATTTCAGTGCTTGACACTGAAATCCAGGATTTTGATTGGATACTGAGTTGGTAAGCATAAAAGTATAGCTAACGCGAGCTCTACGTCATACCGCGATTTATTCGCGGTATCTCAAAGCATAGATCCCGCTAACAAGCAGCGGGATGACGATTGTCGTTTAGCCATAAATATTAAGAAATTTACCAAATGAAAAAAAAGGCAAAAGAAGCCCTGGGGTTATTATCCGCTTTAAAATATTGGCGTTTTTTATGTTTTAAACGCTTGACAAGCAAGATTAAGCTGCTTTTAATTGCAACTAACTTACGCTGCAAATGTTTAAGAAATTTACTAAGCAGAAAAAAAGACAAAGAATCCCCGAGTTAGCTAGTCTTTTACTATCTCTGTCGAGTATTGGCATTTTTTGATGTCTTGTAACGCTTTATAAGCGCGTTCAGCTTATTTAGATAAAAATCTAGATGTAGATGAAGTTTTGTAAAGACATACAGTATCTATATACTGCAAAAAATTGAACATAAGACGCCGATACATTAAGTAATCCTTACCTTTTAATCTGCAGATTGGCGAAAGCAAATACAATAGCTTCACTATCATGATAAGGGAGCTGGCGAGGCTTGTCAAGGAAGTTTTTCGTTTCTAACGATTGTTAACATGCTGCAAAAAACTATGCAAGAGGTCTACCACTTTATTAGGTATTTGTGCAGTTATTGGTGTTATCAAGATACTCCCTAATCTTCTTCAAATCCTCCCAGGCTAAACGTTTTTGTGCCGGTTGGCGAAGTAGGTAAGCTGGATGAAATATAGCGGCTGTGGTGATTGAATTGGACAAATATTGGTTAGTGTACGTATGAAATCTACCACGCAAATTCGATATAGTTTTTGTGCTGTCAAGAAGGCTATAACACGCAATTCCACCAACTAAAACCAAAACCTGTGGTGAAACTAGTGCAATATGCTTCTCAACAAATGGTCTGCACATATCAAGCTCTAGGTCGGTTGGCTTTCTATTGCCAGGTGGGCGCCAAAATACGGTATTGCTTATATAAACTTTGGTGCGATCAAGATTGATTGCATTTAACATTTTATCGAGCAACATTCCACTTGCACCACAAAATGGTATGCCTTGAAGGTCTTCATTTGCTCCTGGAGCTTCACCAACGAGCATAATTTTTGCATTTGGATTACCATCAGAAAAGACAGTATTAGTTGCAGTTTTTTTTATCTCACAACCTTCAAATGATTCAACTGCACTTCTTAATTCATCCACACTACCACATTTACCTGCAAGTTTCCTTGCTTCAATTATCCAGTCACTTGGAAACATGGATTGCTGCTCTTTCCCATCTTTAGTGTCATTCCAGCGCGTATCTGCATCTTTCTTCTTGGTTCCAGTTTGGATAACAGAGGGTTGTACACTCTCTTTGCTCTCCAACTTTTTTTCCTCTTCACCCTCTGTTAGTGTGCAATCAACGCCCACTTCATGGTAAAATTTTAATAATTCTAGGTCTTCATTGCTCATATTGCTTTTTAATCTTTTGTGCTTTTGTCATCGCCATATCATACTTCAACTTAGATAAATGTCTAATATATAATATGCCGTTTAAGTGATCTAATTCATGCTGAATACACCTTGCAAGCCAACCACTAGCTTTTAGCGTCTGTTCTTCGTTATTTAAGTCTCTGTATTTCACAGTTAAATACTTTGGACGCTTAATTTCATAGCTTTGCTCTGGAATAGAAAGACATCCTTCCTTGAGAATTACTTGTTCATCAGATAATTCCGTAATTTCTGGATTAATCATGCAAAATTTGCCAGTTGATTCATATCCTGCTGGCTCATTTTCAATTGTTTCTAGCTGAACATCCATAACAAAAATTCTCTTTAACACTCCAACTTGCACTGCAGCAAGGCCAAAACCTTCTGCGTCGTACACAGTTTTGAACATGTCGTTTACTAATTCTTTAATTTTATCGTTTATATCTGTTACTTCACTGGCACGTGTGATTAGTCTTTCGTCAGGAGCAATTACAATTGGTAATATGGACATAAAAATTATAATTCTATGTTTTGCTTTTCCTTTTGTCCAGAATTTAGTGTATATTAAAATGTTGCTATATCTATAATAGAAATATAAATTATTAAAGAAAGCTACAATTTAAATGAAATTGCGTAATAAGGTTAACTAATGTACTCTGCAGTAATAGCAAAACCAAAGAGAAATGTTTTTGCTGTTTTAGACATAGGTACAACAAAGATTATTTGTCTAATCGTTAAGATAAATGGCAACTTCAGCTATAAAGTAACAGGAACGGGTTATAAGATTGCAGAAGGTGTAAACGGTGGATCAATAACTAATGTAAAACACGCAAATTACTCCATCTCATCAACTATAGGTTTAGCTGAGCAAGTGTCAGAGGAAACTATAGATCAGATATATGTGAATATTGCTGGATGTGGCATCTCATCTTTCAATGTACATAATGAAATTATTGCAGCTAATCATGAAATTTCTGACCGGGATATAAAACGTGTAGTTTTTCAGACGTTTGAGAAATATATTGAAGAGAATGTTATCATTCACAATATACCACTGAAATATCACTTAGATGACATGACTGACATAAAAGAAGTTGGTGGATTGTACGGAAAAAGACTATCTGCTGATGTTAATGTTGTCACTGCTTCGCGTCCAGCGCTTACCAATATTGAAAACTGTATTACCAATAATGGTGGATTAAATATGGCAGGTTGTATTGCTTCTGCATATTCTGCAGGTTTTGCCTGTCTGAGTGAAGATGAAAAAGAGCTCGGGACTGCTATTGTTGATATAGGCGGTGGATGCACTGCAATTGGAATTTTCAAAAGAGGGAAACTTGTGTATGCAAGCAGCGTTCCAATTGGTGGTGTTCATATCACTCGAGATATTGCTTACGGGCTATGCACAAGCATAGAACGTGCAGAGTATATAAAAATACTGTATGGCAGCACTATCGTAACTTCAATAGATGAGAATGAGTACATTACAATGCAAAACAACGAAAATGATGAACCTACTCAAGTATTCAAATCTGAGCTTATTAACATCATAAGACCAAGAGTTGAAGAAATACTTGAAATGGTAAGAGAGCAATTTCAAGAGCAGAAAGATCCAATTAATAAAGTAGTGATCACAGGTGGAACTAGTCAACTCACAAGCATGAAGGAAATTGCAGGCTATATATTCAATAAGCAAGTTCGAATTGGGTGCCCTGAGTCTTGTAGCGGTCTTGATGGCGAATATGATAAAAATCCTGTATTTTCTGCTGCTATAGGCTCTATAAAGCTAATAGTTGACACTTTTTATAAAAATAATTCTGGTATTTTAGGTCAGGATGGTAAAATGAGTAAATTGTATAATTGGGTTAAATCAAAAGTTACAGTCTAGATTTCTGTTTTACCACCTTTCATACAAATGACTTGACACTAGGATCCATAGGACTTATTTTTATAATATGTAAAATTATTATGTTTATGTACTTGCGAGTAAGCGTACCAATTACAATAAGACATGGAAAATATGAACATAACTATACACTCACAAGAAGATTTTGAATTTATGCGCAAGGCTGGCAGGCTTGCTGCTGAAACTCTTGATTTCATTGCACCGTACGTAAAGGTAGGGGTGACAACTAATGAGTTAAATGATCTATGTCATGATTTTATAATTAATGCAGGTGCAATTCCAGCACCACTAAACTATAGGGGGTATCCAAAATCGATTTGCACTTCAAAAAATGCAGTTGTGTGCCATGGTGTTCCCGATAATAAACCACTTAAAGATGGAGATATTTTAAATATTGATGTCACGGTGATTTTAAATGGCTGGCATGGTGATACAAGTCGCATGTTTTGGGTTGGCAAGCCATCAATAAAAGCAAAACGCTTGTGTGACGCTACTTATCATGCATTGATGGAAGCAATCAAACAAGTTAAGCCCGGCAATAAGTTAAATGAAATAGGGCTTGCTATAGAGAAATATATTAGAGATTTTGGATATTCTATCGTACGCAGCTACTGCGGACATGGTATAGGAAAAGTCTTTCATGCTCCACCAAATGTAGTGCATTTCTATGATCAAGATGAAAATCTCGTCTTGAAGGAAGGTATGTTCTTTACAATAGAGCCAATGATTAATGCTGGAAAACATGAGACTCTGCTCAGTAAACTCGATGATTGGACAGTGACAACACGCGATCTTTCACTTTCTGCTCAATTTGAACATACGCTCGGAGTAACAAAAGATGGTGCTGAAATATTCACATTATCACCTAAAAATTGGCACTTCCCGCCTTATAATTAGATTTTTTTAAATTCTGCTATACTGCAACTATACTTGGTTTACTTTGGGTAATTTTGAAGAAAGCTCACCCTTAATTTGCGATATAGCAACTAGCCCAATTAATGCACAGAAAATCATGTAAAAACTAGCTGAAGTCTCTTGTCCTGTAACCTTGATAATTGTTGTGCATATAAATGGTGCAAGGCCGCCAAAAAATCCAGCAGCTATATTTCTTGATAAACCAAATCCACTGTACCGAACCTTTGTTGGAAATAATTCGCACATAAGTGCACTGACAGGACCAAGCGATGCAGCTATTGGAATTATAAAAAGAATGTGTGCCAGCAAGTAATTGCCACTACATAACATTGAAAAAACTGGATAACTTACTATTACAAAAGCTATAAATGCAAATTTCATAACTTTTTCTCTTCCTACCTTATCAGAAAGTATAGCAAATAATATTGTCAATCCTCCGAGCGCAATTTGACTCAGTATTTCCACTATATGATTAAAATGAGTATTTACTGTTAATATTTTATTCGTAAGCACATTGAAAAATACCAAATATATATAGAGAGACGCATTTTCAACCAAGTCAATACCTATTGATATTAGAACAGGCTTTTTGTAATTGTTTAATAACTCTTTTAGTGGCAATTTAGACGGATTTTTTTGTCTTTTATACTCTGGGCTTTCATCAAGTATATATCTCATATATATGCTAATTAATCCCATTGCTAAACTGAAAATGAAAGGTAATCTCCACCCCCAAGATTCAAAATCAGATACTTTTTTGCATATGAGTACCGCTATCAGGCTTAATATTGAACCAAGAATTGCACTTAATACCTCAATGCTGCCAAAAAATCCTTTTTTGTTTTTAGGAGCATGTTCTATTAAAAATGGTGCATTTCCTGCTTCTCCTCCAAGAGATATACCCTGCAATAATCTTAAACACACTACCAGCATTGACGCTAGTATTCCAATGCTTTGATAACCTGGAACAAAAGCAATTAATACGGTTGATAAAGTCATTAATATAATCGAGAGCAATAAGGCAACTCTTCTGCCATGTTTATCACCAATGTGACCAAATATAGCAGCACCGACTGGTCTCATTAAGAAACCCACTGCAAACACTCCAAAAGCCTTCAATACGCTGGTTAGTTGATCATCCGATGGAAAAAACACACCACCTATTATGTTTATTAAGTGGCCAAAAAGCATGTGGTCATACCACAATAAAGTGTTACAAATCAAACTTGAAAATATTACTTTTGTTATTTGCTGCATAATTTCCCTATAGCCTGTTTGATCTTATATATAAAAAAAAATGTGAACGTTATGTGAATATTATATTAACAATATTAAACCTTGATTTTAATATTATTGCTCATATATTCCGATAAGATACCATATTTTGGCAAGAAAATCTATGTACATAAATAAAATTGATGTGAAGAGTAGAGTAGAGTAGGATATCTACACCAACTGTACTTAAATTTTTTGATATGACACACACTCCAGTTTTGTTAAAAGAGATGCTATCACTACTATCACCGCAGGATGGTGGCATATACGTGGACGCCACATTTGGAGCTGGAGGGTATAGCAAAGCAATATTGGAGTCAGCTGATTGCAAAGTATATGCAATTGATAGAGATGAAACGGTAACTAAGTTTTATGATGATTTAAGCGTTAGATATCCAGATAGAATAAAACTATTCATTGAGAAGTTTAGTAATATTAAAAGTATACTAAGCAGCGTTGAGCCATCTCCTGTCATCCCAGTACTTGATACTGGAAAAAATAACTGGTCACACGCTGGAATGACATCAAACGGGGTGGATGGAGTGGTCTTTGACATCGGAGTTTCATCTATGCAGCTTGATAATGGAGATAGAGGGTTCTCATTTTTACATGATGGTCCACTCGATATGAGCATGGATAACTCTTCTTATATAAACGCTTCAACGTTTGTTAACGCTTTACGCGAAGAAGAAATCGCAAATACTATATATAACTACGGAGGCGAACGTCATTCTCGCAAAATTGCAAGAGCAATAATAAATGTACGGAAGAAGAAAACTATCAAAACTACATTTGAGCTTGCGGATATTGTACGTTCCGTGGTATTTCGTGGAAAAAGCAAAATTGATCCTGCAACCAGAACATTTCAGGCAATCAGAATATGGGTAAACGATGAGCTGGGAGAACTTGAAAAGGGTATTAAAGCTGCATCTGAGATTTTAAGTGAGAATGGCAAATTAATTGTCGTCACCTTTCATTCCTTAGAAGATCGTATAGTCAAAACTTTTTTTAAAGATTTATGTGCTACTGATTGCAAGACATTCTCTCTGCTAAATAAAAAAGTGATCGAAGCAAGTATAGAAGAAGTAAGTGCAAATCCGCGTTCACGCTCAGCAAAACTAAGAGCTATACAGAGGTTGTCGTGAGAACTTTCTGCATCATCTCAATAGTTATGTTTTTTCTTAGCATTGTAGGACTATTTAAGGTAAAATTACATGTTCAGTCGTTAAATAGAGAGCTAATAAAAATAAAAAGTGAAATTAATTTAGTACAAAGTGATATAAAAGTTTTACAAGCAGAGTGGAGCTATTTGAATAATCCAAAAAGACTTGCAAGCCTTGTAAAGAAATACCTGAAAAATAACTCTTTAATACTGGCTAGCCAGGTTAAAAATCTTGACTCTTTAAATGGCCGCAGTGTGCTAGCACAACTTAAAATCCATGATCAACAGTGAGATTAAGTCTTATTTTTTACAGATGAGCACATCACAATAAAACTTACTTTGTATCCGTTCAGGATAGCGGCAAGGTAGTATAACCATAGAGTAAAAGTGAGTTTACAACAAATGGTGTCATCCCAGTGCTTGACACTGGGATCCAGCCTTTCCATAATCATCAAAAACATTGTATTTTAACGTAAAACAGCTATTTTTATGCTTACCAACTTAATAAAATTCCTGGATCCCAGTGTCTGGGCACTGGGATGACAAAGGAAAGCAGTGTCAGCTACTTGCATAACACCATTTGTTGTGCAACTTACTTTAGTATGAAATTGCTTGCGTAAGATTTTGGCAGCCTCTTAACATTTTTTGGCATTTCAATTATGTATTTAACGTTGCGTTTTTTTGCGTAGAATACTGCTTTTTCAAGAGAATCAAACTTTAATACAATCTGTTTTTTTGGATCTTTTGAGCCAACCCACCCCATTAAAGGTTCAATGTAGTAAGAGCCAGATTCAATTTTCAGGTGCCAGAAATTTGTATTACCTAAACCAGATTGTGTTGCAGTTCTTGTTGGTCTATAAATCCTAAAAACTACTTTATCGTCAATGCCCATAGTTCTTGTTAAATAAGCTTAAATATATATCTAAATAAATCCTTTCACAAACAATTAGTATGAAAGAATGAAGTTTGAAATAAATATTTTTATGTTATATTATTATTAAATTATATTAAAAGGATTAGCTGAATAGGAGTAACCGATGACGCAACAGGAAATAGTAACAATTAATGCAGAGTTACGTGATATAACAAAAACAAAAGCGATGCATTCTCTAAGGAAGAAAGGAAACATCCCTGGAATCATATATGGAAAGGGCCATGATAATGTAAATTTGACATTGTCTGCAAAGGAATTCACAAAGCAATATAAGTCAGGCTCTCTTTCTGCACATTTGATAGAGCTGAATATTTCGGGCAAAAAGGAATATGCTCTTGTTCGCGATATCCAATTGCATGTAGTAAAGGATACTGTGCAACATGTTGATTTTCAGTTTGTTGATAAAGGCAGTGAAATTAAAATAGACATACCTCTATCATTTGTGAATGAAAGTAAAGCTCCAGGAATCAAATTAGGTGGAGTGCTTAATGTTTTGTGTCGTTCTATTGCTGTTAAATGCTCTCCTAATAAAATACCTCAGGTTATTGAAGTTGATTTATCCGGTAAAATGATTGGCCAGTCTATACATATTAATGATGTAAAATTACCAGAAGGTGTTAAGTTTGTAGCTCATGAAGAAGAAAATTTTACCATTGTTACAATTTCTGCTGCCGATAGTGACGTTGAAGAACCTCAAGCAGAAACAGAGGAATAGTGCACCTGATAGTTGGGCTTGGTAATCCTGGCAGTCAATATGAGCTAACTCATCATAATATCGGCTTCATCACCGTTGATGCAATCTGCAAATATTGGGGTTTTCAGTTGTTCTCTAAAAAAGCCGATTATCTGATAACCTCTGGCATGATTAATGATAATAAAATCATGTTAATAAAGCCTTATTCATTTATGAATAATTCAGGCATCCCTGTTGCAAAAATACGAAACTTTTACAAATTATCGCTAGATAATATCGTTGTCATACATGATGACGCTGATTTGGAACTTGGAAGAATAAAAGTAAAGAAAGGTGGTAGTTCTGCTGGACATAATGGACTTAAATCCATAGATAGTTTTATTGGCAACGATTATTGGCGCTTGAGATTTGGAGTGGGTAGACCTGAAGATCAAAGAAGCTTAGCAGATTATGTGTTATCAAAATTTTCAAATTTTGATAATGTTACTCCCTTAGTGGAAAAAATAGCAAAAAATATACACTTAATGCTGCAAGGAGATAATACAGCTTTTATCAATTTGATTGTATAATATTACGAAACACAGGGAGTGTATGGTCCCAGAGTGTGATGGTGTGGATTTAGTATGAACAATTCAGGAGATTTTGTCCACTGTAAAGATATAAACTCAAAAGGTGTAAGACCCTTAAGAGTTTTGAGTCTTTTAGCATAATTGTAGGCCATAACAAAGTCATAAAGATGCTCTTTGAGTTGCTGGTGAGACTGATAGTAATACTTCTTAACAGTGGCATTCTTTAAAGTTTTGTTCATATGCTCAACTTGCCCATTTGTCCAAGGATGGCTAACTTTTGTTAGACGGTGTTCAATGTCATTTTCTTCACAAGCTCTATCAAATATATGTTGAAAAGCGTATTTATGGCGTTTTTGGTTGGTAAATTGTACACTGTTATCTGTCAAAATAGTGTGGATTTTATATGGTAAAATTTTAATCAAATTACGTAGAAACTCAGCAGCTATAGGTTTTGTAGCACTTTTATGCAACTCAACATACGTAAATTTGGATGTTCTATCTATTGCAACAAACAAATATAACTTTCCTTCTTCTGTTCTGACTTCTGCAATATCAATATGGAAATAGCCTATAGGATATTGTTTGAATTTCTTTTTTGGTTTAACTTCGCCATCAACATCTGGTAGTCTGCTAATGCTGTGCCTCTGTAAGCAACGATGTAGACTAGAGCGAGTCAAGTGTGGGATTGAGGTTTGCAAAGCGTAGAGACAATCATCTAATGGCAATAGAGTATGCTTACGAAATGCAACAATTACAGCCTCCTCTTCTAAAGTTAAAACAGTTGATCTTGCATGCTTCGGACACATATCAGCGTCTTTGGCAAAAGACCGTTTTCTCCATTTAATGATAGTTTTTGGATTAAGGTTATAGTACCTGGAGAGTTTTGCTATGCTCTCTTTACTATTTTGTATTGCTCTACGAATTGTCTCTGTTGTTTTGGCGCACCCATGTAATATTTGTCCCATAATTCCTCCTTTGATGGTATTGTTTTCTCATATTTTATCATACCATCACACTCTGGGACCATACATCCCCCCCTCCCCCCCTAATTCCTATATCAAACCTTTCTTTACTAGATTATATAGTCAATATAAAAAGCCATATAAAATTGCTTCCACTGCTGCCATGAGGAAATTGCTTATTCTTGCTAACTCTTTAGTCAGAGATGACAGGGTTTTTACTGAGGAATATAACTCTCTGTCTGTTTCTATCTAAGAGCCAGCATAGCTGTGGATAAGCACGTTTATACAGATAAAAGTACTTATCCACAGCTACATCAATTTTTCTATTGACTTTTAACACAACTGCTGAACAGATACATTCGTCATCCCGCTACGTGTTAGCGGCCAAGATACCGCGGCGGTATGACGTGGGAAACCTGACTTGCATTAGCTATAAAATAGTGATTTATATAAATCCCATAGCATGCCGAATGAAGCGTTTTTTGAGGAAATTTGAATTTTCAACTGCAATCAAGCCAAGATTTCTTAGTGCTTTAGCGCAGAATATTCTGTTGGAAAACATCCTATTTAATCCATCAGTTGCAAGCGCCATTGTAAAATTATCAAAGTATCTGTTACGTGAAATTTTCTTTAATAAATAACTACTGCCAACATCAGTACCAGCCGCTTTTGCAGCAACTACGTGCTTTATAACACTTTCTACATCTCTAATTCCAAGATTAAGCCCTTGACCTGCAACTGGATGAATTGAATGTGCTGCATCGCCGATAAGCAAAACTCTACCCTTATATAACTTTTTTGCAAAAGCAAAACTTAAAGGATAAAGTTTTCTTTCACCCTCTAATTTTATCTCTCCTAAATAAGAACCAAATCTTTTTTTAAGCTCTATAATAAATTCTTCTTCAGACAGATCCATTAGCATTTTTGAAATTTCAGATTTTTCTGTCCAAACTATCGAAGAAGTATAGCCACCCTTCATCGGTAGAATTGCAAATGGACCGCCAGGGAAAAAACGCTCCACAGCTAAGTTTTGGTGATGCAGTTCATGCTTTACATTAAATACTATGCTACTTTGTTTATAGTCAAATTTCACTGTCGGTATAGAAAATAACTCTGGTAATTTAGAGTTTTTGCCTTCAGCGCAGATAAGTAGCGATGATATTAATTCCTGGTTATTATCAAGAATCACTTCCACATATCCTGAATCACAAGCAATTGTTTTATAGGAATGTGGAGAGTATATATTCAGTTTATTTAGAAAATTATTGTTGATTGCATTCCATATAGTAGCATTGTTGATAACATAACCCATTGGCTCTTCGCTAACCATTTTATGATTGTAATGCACAGTAACCGCATCTAATATGCATATATCAAGTATTGGCTCAGCTTCACTTTCCACAAACTGCCAAATCCCTAACTTTTCCAATATTTTTTTCGAGCCTTGAGAAATAGCAAATGCTCGATTATCATCTACTACACGTGGTAGACTATTTTTTTCAATCACAGCTACAGACACAGAGTCACAACTGAGGCCAATGGCAGTAATAAGACCAAGTAACCCACCACCTGAAATGATTACATCATAATTCATTTTATTTACGCTAATTGTAAAATTATATTTTATCTGTTTTGAAAATAGTTTAAACAAACTTTATATATAAATTAAATTTTTTAGATCCCAGTGTCAGCTACTTGGATGACATCTAAAGACACTCCACCTTGTCATTCCAGCACGTAACGAACAACTGTACGAACATTTTGCGAAGGCAGTATGTTAAATGCTATGGCCGGTTTTGCCTCAAACATAAAGGTGTCATCCCAGTGCTTGACACTGGGATGGCTTTGTTGCATCGCTACTTATGAAAGGCTAACTATAGTTAGGATTATAAGTAACCTATTGAAAATCTTGTTTTTTTGCAATCAATCTGATCAAATTTAAGAATAGTAATTTATTATTTACATTAATAAATTTAATTCTATTGAAAATAGCTAAAGCATTGAAATTCTTGAATTTTAGCCGGATTAGTGAGTGGTAGTGAAATTTCTTTTACTCAAATTTAGGTATTCACTGACCGTTCTTGTTATAAATACCAGAATAATAAGCTACTGATATTCTCCATCTTTTTTATCTTTAATCCATCATAGCTAGCGATGCAACAAAGCCCACTGGGATCCATTCTTCTTTTTTTCTGGATTCCAGCGTCACGCGCTGGAATGACAAAAGCTGCTAATTTTTCATGTAAATAATGGTTATGCAAGCAGTCTATTTTGTAACTAACAAAAGAGGACTTTGATTCGCATGTTTCTCACGCTTATTCTATTGTTTAACTATACTTTGAGCAATGTCTTCATAAATCTCTGCCAAATCCTCACTTAACATTAAAGGATTTCCGCAATCAGAAGCATGGCATATTTGTGGATCTAGAGGAACTCTGCCTAGAAGTTTGATGCCCAGCTCCTCAGACATTTTTTTTGCACCGTCTTTTCCAAATATGTATATTTTTGAGCCGCTTTGAATGAAATAACTCATATTTTCTACAATGCCAATAACCGGTACGCTGAGCTTTGTAAACATATCATAAATTTTGCGAGCATCGATTAAAGAGAGCTCCTGTGGAGTTGAAACTATTATCGCCCCAGTTAAGTTAAAATTTTCCATAAGACTTAAATGCACATCGCCAGTTCCAGGTGGTGTATCAATTATCAAATACTCTATATCGGACCATTTTGTTCCCATTAGCAGACTATAAAGTGCTTTTGTAATCATAGGTCCGCGCCATATTGCTGCACGATCTTTATCGATAAAATAGCCAATTGAAATAGTATGCAGTCCATACTTTTCTATAGGCATTGCTTTACTATCCTGTATTTCTGGCTTTAATTTTTCAGCGCCAAGCATTTTAGGAATTGAAGGACCATATATATCTGCATCAACCAGCGCAACTTTGTGTTTTAACTTTGCTAATGAGAGAGCAAGATTTAGCGCAACTGTGGACTTGCCCACACCGCCTTTACCAGAGGCCACAACGATTATATTTTTCACTCCTTCGATATGTAATTTAGCTTTTTGTTGCCCAGTTTGTTTTTGACCAGTAGCAACCACGGTCACTTTTGTCACCCCCGGTATAGCTTTAACAGCTTGCTCACAATTTTTTCTTAATTCTTCATTTGCTTGCGTGTTACCGGCAACTTCAAGCACAAAACCAACATCTTGACCTTTAATAATAATTGAGGATATTATGCCAAGAGCGGTCACATCTTTACCGCTTTTTTGCTCTATGACTTTTTTTAAGTTCTCTCTTACAATTTTTTCGTTGATCATTAGCCTTTTAGGTGATTTCTTCCTGAAGTCGTTTAATCTCAGCTTGAGGAAGGCCGGTTGTCTGAGAGATAATATCAATAGAGATGTCAGCCTTAAGTAGGTTTTTTGCTACTTCAATCTTTCCTTCAATCTTTCCCTCATCAAGTTTTTTAGCGAGGATGCCTTCTTCTTTCCGCAGATCCATTATTCTTTCTTCATATGCTACTAAATCTTTTTCATTCCAGCTAAACCTGTCTAATTCATCGTAGACTAACTTTATTATTGGTGCTTTTTCTGCTATTTTCCTTAAGTCTTCTTCCGTAGTTTCATCTACATATTGTTGTCTAAGTGAAGAAGGTCGCCCCTCCTCACTCGACTTCAAAACCGTACGTGAGACTTTGCGCCTCATACGGCTTCTCTCCAATTTGGTGCTTTTCATGCACACCTCCTGTGTAATTCATCGTGACAATGTCCATGTAACAAAGATAAGTTTTTGATCATGTTGTTTCGTCTATTCCGGTCTTTGTGATGTATTTCTATTGTATCATCATTTTTAAACCATAGTCTACAATTATCACATTTACTTTGTTGTAACTTCAATAGTTTTATTACTCTTAACGGCTTATCTGGTATTTTTCTCAGACGTTTACCCCAATATACCCAATCACCATCATATGGAGATCTGGTTTTTTGCACTTTGATATGTCGTTTAATATCATGATCGCTGTGTATAATAAGATGTATCTTGTTACTTGTCATAAAACGCCAGTTATCGTTATTATACTTTTTAAAGTATTTTCTTTTTATCCAGCATTTCCCTTTGTTTGGGTGCCTAAAGACTGACCTTACCCAGAAAAAGTGGAGAGAAAGAAAAGAGTTTTTTTGGGTAAAATAAAATTTTGGAGGATTAGAAATGGCAAGAGAATATACGGCAGAATTCAAATTGGAAGCTGTTAAGCTGGCAAATGAACAAAGAAAGGCAGGTCAAACAATTACAAAAACAGCAAAGGATTTAGGAATAAAGGGTGGTTTATTAGGAAAATGGATAAAGAAACACAACGAAAAAAAGTCGGCAGCAGATGCATTTCCAGGTAGAGGTAACATGGCTCCTTACGACAAAGAGAGGTTTGATTTACAAAGCAAGAGTAACAAGGGAAAGAGACATTTAAAAAAAAGCCCTGGCCAGTCAAAAAGAGTAAAATATTTTTTTATATAGTAACTGCTATAAAGTACAGGAATTATGTAGGATTTTCTGCTAGTGGCTACTATAAGTGGACCACAAGAAAAATAAGCAGTAGAGAATCAGCAAATAAAGAGCTACTCGAAGCTATTCAAAAAATATATCAAGTTTCTAAATGTAGATATGGAGCTCCTAAAATTCATGCTGAATTGAAGGCTTTGGGTAAAAGTTGCAATTTGAAAACGGTGCAAAGTATTATGCAGAAAAATGACATCAGGGCTATACTGAAAAGAAAGTTTAAAATTAAAAAACAACAAACAGATAATAGAGCTGTAGCTCCCAATATACTAGATCAAAACTTTATTGTTGATCAACCAAATAAAGTATGGGATTACTTACATCAAAACCAAGGAGGGATGGCTATATTTGGCAGCAATAATTCTCACGTATGGTAGTTAATGAGTAGTGCAATAAATAAACAATTGGTTATGAACTCTTTATTAATGGCCATTAATAGGCGTAAACCTGTTAAAAATCTACTGCTGCACAGTGACCAAGGTTCACAATATACTGCGCAAGGGTATCAATATCTCTTAGCTGTAAAGAATATAGATGAGTAATAAAGGCTGTTGTTACGACAATTCTGTTGCAGAAAGCTTCTTTAGCTCATTGAAAAGAGAAATACTTATTGATACTTCACAACACTCTGCTCAACAAACTAGAACTGCAATATTTGAATACATAGAAATTTTTTATAACAAACAACGTCACTATTAACTATTGCATTCCAGAACAATTTGATGCATCATTCTTTTTGTAAAAAACATTCCACACTTTCTCTCCACTTTTTCTGGGTAAGGTCAGTTGGATTTTCACCAATTGTATTCTAAACGCTTACTTGGCGCACCCATAACAAAAATGCCTGAAAAACGTTAATAATTATATACTATTATTAATAATTATTCAACCATATTTTAAGCTTACAATTTTGAGCTTAACTGACGCTTATGGATAGGGGCAACTCTATCACCCTGTGTTATGTTTATTTTCTAACGGACGCTGATTTTTGTATCGTAATTTCTTGCTATAAATTGGTTATATAAGAGCTGGCTTCTAAAATTTTATAACCCTAATTTGAATTAACAGACAGTAGAATCGAAAGATTATTACAAGGAGAAATCTACACAGATCGACCCTTTTGTGAATCTGCGTTTCTGCTTTCTTCAACTTGTTTTGCAAAAGATGTTTCCGGTTTCTGAAGTGGCTTAGCAATTTCACGCACAACGGCAATAACTGCTGTTAAAAACGTTTTTAACAATGCACCTAAAGCTCCACCAACTGCTTCCCTGCCATATATATGAGCTTGCTTTTCGTTACCGTCAGCAGTTTCCCCTGCCCTCCTTCTTGGATCCATCCTATGAGCAATCACCGAAAACAACACTCCCCTGATTGAAGACTTCACTTTTTCCTTTGCTTCGTGGACATCCCCATCTTTTGCTGTTTCATGTCCATGACTTAAGTGTTTAGCGTTCATTAGCTCCTTTTGTTGCTGGGCAAACATGCTACTTAATACTTCTTCTATCACTTGCTTTCTTCTCTTCTCTCTAACTCTTTTCATAGATTCTGATTTATCGCGAGTGTGTTTGGTAGTTTCAAGTTCTGCATCAATATCTTCGGACGCAGCCTGACTATATAAAGTCTCTATGAGCCTATCTATGCTTCGCTTTATTTGCATAGTCCTTTCGTAACTATCCGAATTATCAATTCCTTCGTCGATCTGATTTAGAATATCCTCAAAAGCTTTTAAATATTCTTGAATATACTGTATTATGTATTGCTTATCTTCCTCTTTGTGTTGTTTTTCTTGATTTAACTGATTTTCATTCTCTAAACTTCTCTCTCTTTTATCATCGTTATTTTCTTCAATATTATCACCGTCTTCCTCGAAAAGGTCTTTGTCGTTCATGATTTTTTTTAATTTAGTTAAAATTCTCACCAGTTACTATTGTATATAAAAAAATTAAATTAACATTAATGAAAAGCGTTTACAACTTCAGCACTAGTTAAAACTACAGTAAAGCTGTCAAAAGTAACAGGATCATAATACCTCTCATACAATTCAACTGAACACCTAAGCCTTATCTTTTCCTTAGCATTAAAACTAATTTCATAATCATTATTAGAGTTTAGCATAGCAGAATTACGTAATAATTCATCAGCTAATACAGAGTCTAAAATTCCATTAATTTTTATCGTAATGTGTCTGCTTCCAGCACAATCGAGCACTTTCCTCCAGCCAAAAGAAGAAATATCTTTCACCTCTTCTCTGTTATTACGCAAAGTAAACCTTAGGTTTCTTATATTATTTAACACAATAAAATTATTGTCATGATCTTTAATTTTTAGCTGTAATTTGCTCATTATCACCTCCTTTTATTAAAATATCAAAATTAATTGTTGAATGTAAAATTTCATCGTGCTGATCCATAGCACAATTACTTTCTAAAATGGCCTCATTATTAAAACCTTCAATGCTCTTAAGTATCAAGTTAATATGCCTTATAATGGCAAACATACTGTCTATATGATAAGTATATATGTCGCATGAAAATCTTGCCTTTGTAGCAAAATTGGACAGCATATGCAGGTTATTATAATTCACTGCGCGCAATCTCAAGTAAGGAATGGTGACCTGTTTAGGTAAGTAGTCATAAATGTTAGTAACATATTTCCTTAAATCAGAATTTGCTTTTAGTGCTGCATAAACGCTATTGTACAACTCGTTTATAGCTTGAATTTTTTCCATGATTAACCCTCGAAAGATATATAGAAACTCGTCATCCCGCTGCTTGTTAGCGGGATCTATCCGTAACGGTATGACGTAGTAGCCCAGTTTGAATGACCAGAAAGAGCTACAAAACAACCTTTGGTTCGCGAAATGGAGAATATACCTTCTTCACTTCAGATAAATGGCTACTTACCTCCGATTCACGATTTTTGTAAAGAGCAGAAACATGCCGCATAATACCTAGTTTTATCTGCTCAGGAACATTGTCATAACCAGCTTCGTATACAACATCAACTCTTATTGCATTCAAACAATTGAAAAACTCAACGTAGCCCCCTACATCGCTAAAATAATACTCAAGTGTTCTCTTTTCTTGATTTTTAGACATCATTGCAGTAGCCAATACTATCTTACTCACAGGGCCATAGCTTAAATAGATCCTACGAGGTACATAATCTTCATATGAAACTTGCCATGTTTGTTTCACCAGTGACTTTTCCATATGCCACTCAGCATAATCAGTTGCCATAAAAATTAGATCTGAAATCAACTTATCATCCTGGTCGTTCTCAATACGTAAAAAAGATTTAACCTCTTCTAAAGTAACTGGAAAAGATTCAGGCTTAGATTTACGTTGCACAGATATTCTTGGTGAAGTAGATCTTGTTGACATGATAACCCTCCTTTTTGATATAGCTAGAATAAGTAAGGTTTACCTCGTGACAGCATGGGGCAAATCTTACTTACTTTAGCTATGCAGCTTGCATTCAACATTAAGTTAAATTGACGCAGCAACAACTCTGAGTGCTTTATCGTATGAATATATTGAAAAGAGAACGTATTAAAGCTGTTTCTCCTTTTTTGTTGATAAAATTTGAACTTATAGCATATTCAACTAGGCTGGATTTTAGTAGATTGACATTTTGAGAATGAATATTGTTGAAGATGGAGTTTAACTCTTTAGCAAGCAGACTGCGAAATTTCTGCACACTGTCATATGCGATGTTCTCAAGTTCATGTGCAAATTTATCTTGAGCTATAGTTGTTATATCTTCAATTTCCTTATTAAACTCCTCTAGCTTTCTTTCGTTATTTTTAAAATTTTTCGTAAAAGTTTTCATATCAATTAAACTCAACTACTATTATGATTATAATGACAATGAAAAACTACCGAAGTAAAAAATTCACACTACTGTGTAACTTGCAAATACTTTTACGCGCTAGGGCTATAGGTGTTATCCCAGCTCGTCATGCAAGTAGCCTCCTTTTCCTGTCATCCTTTTTTTGGGATTCCAGTGCAGCTACTTGCATCTGCAAATTGCAATGTTCGTACAACTGTGGGTGCTAAGTTTTACAAACACCGTTGTGCTGAACCTTGAATATCCACTTCTTTCAATTCAGTGTCAGGAGCGATGGGTTTTGATATTGTGTATGTAATGCCACCAGCTATCAGTGCAGATACCACAGAAGCTGCAACTATTAATAGAGCAGACAATCCGGAAGCAATACTAAGAGCAGCACCTACTGCTAACATAGCTGCAAGGCTCGCATAGGCAACTTTTGGGGAAAATTGTCTTTTTCCTGCTTTTTCTAGCGACACTTCATTTGTTTTAGTTTTGCCCAGTTCACCCTCAAGTGGTGTGTTTTCATTCTCCAGACTTTTTATTTTTTGTGTTAGTGATTCATTCTCTTTATTGAATTGTTTCAACTTAGTCTCATGTCCAACTATGCAACTTTTTGATTCTGCTAGTTCCTTTTGCGTTTTTTCTAACAACGCTTCTGCTTTAGAATACTGACTTTCTGTTTTGTCTAATTTATCCTTAAGCTTTGTGTTTTCATTTCCTAGCTCTTGTATTTCTTGTTCTAGTGCTTCCAGCCTAGCCTCTTGCCCAGCTATGTCATTCTTTAGTTCCTTTTGCTTTTTTTCTAGTAACACCTCTTTAGTTTTTGTTTTGTCTAATTTATCCTTAAGCGTTGCTTTTTCACTTTCTAGATCTTGTATTTTTCGTTTTAGTGATTGATTCTCTTCCTTTAGTTGAGCACGTAATTCTTTTGACTTAACTTTACTTTTTTTAACCTTTTCTGCTTCTTCTGGAGTTTCCGTTGCGTTGTGTGTTTTGGAATGGGAAGAAGTACTAGATACAACCTCAGATGGCTGATCACACACACTGTTTAGTCTATCTATTACTAGGCCTTCATCCTTTATCAATGAGCGATCTGCTCCATATTTTATCAAAAGTTTTGCTAATTCTTTATTGTCCTTTGCAACAGCAAAATATAAAGGGGTATGTCCATCTTTATCTTGTGCATTAACATTTGCTTTACGTTTTATCAAAAGTTTTACTGATTCTTTAGCGCTTTTTGCAGCAGCATAGTGTAAAGGGGTCACGCCATCTTTATCTTGCGCATCAACACCTGCTCCATTATCTATTAGATATTCTGCAATCTCTACATAACCATATGTAGCAGCATAATGTAAAGGGGTCAGTTCATCTTTATCCTGTACATCAACTTTTGCTCCACGTGTTACAAAAAGTTTCACTGATTCTTCATTGTTATCTGCAACAGCCCAATGTAAAGGGGTCACGCCATCTTTATCTTGTGCATCAATGTCTTCTCCATTTTCTAATATAGATTGGCCTAAAGCTTCAGATCCATCTCCATCAAAACATATTCCACTGTCGTCACTACTACTTTTATTTAAAAAGGTCTGTTCACCATTATGTATAGTATACTGCTCTAGATGTTGATCGTGCAAGTAATCTTGTTCTATGCGCTTCTGATTATTGGCAAGTCGTTGCTCTGCCTCTCGCAACTTTTGCAACATAGCATCTCTTTCTCTTATAGCCTGTTCTCTTTCTAATGTATCATCTACTTTGTCTGTATTGTTTTCATTAACGATTGAGTTTGAAGAAGTCTGTTCATCCTCATCTTGTACATAGATTTTTCTGTTGTTTGGTGTAGTTCCGTTGTTCTCTTCCTGATCTCTTGCATTACATGCTTGCACTGCAGCAGTTGCGTTATTTCCGTTCACAGCTAAATTTGCTGGAGTTTTATTATTAGGCTGCGGTAAAGTGCCTTGTCTATTTTGTCTTCTCGTAGCTCCTGCCTCAGCATAACGTTGTTCTCCTTCCTCTAACATTTCTATTATAGCCTTTTTACCTTTTACATCACCGACAATATCCCTTGGAGTTCGGCCTTGACTATCTTTTAGTAAAGGATTTGCGTCATTATTCAATAAAAGCTGAACTATCTCTTGATGACCATGCAAAGCAGCAATGTGCAAAGCAGTTAATTGAGACTTAACTCCATCAAGTTCATGTGTTGGTTTATTAACTTTTACTCCCTTTGCTAGTAGGAGTTTTACTATTGGTACACTGTTACATTCCACAGCAAGATGTAACAACATACAATTTACAGTTTTGTCTGAATCTAATATACTGAACATCTTATCTATCTTCAAATTGTTATAAGTGCTATATACTCCTGAGTTTACACCTTTTAGCTCACTTCCTATTCTTTCAAGCAAATTATCCTTATTCAAACCTTCACTCTCACTCACATTGCGTATTATTTCAAAAAACTTTTCCTTTTTTATTGCCATAACCTTTCCTCTCAATTTATTTATTATTGCTGAACCATCTCACAAAAAAGTTAAGTTTGTCGAAATTCCATGTTTGATCTAAAAATTAGTCATAAACATTTTCTATGCAAGTAGCTGACACTGGTTCATTCTATAATGGTGTCACAGCAGTCCTACATCATGCCACCGCGAACCGTCATACCACGATTCATTCGCGGTATCTCATCCGCTAACTGTTCTCCCTCATCATACCGTCACGGTATCTCCAGATCCCGCTAACAAGTAGCGGGATGACGAGTTACTATACCACCGCGAACCGTTATACCGCGATTCATTCGCGGTATCTCATCCGCTAACTGTTCTCCCTCATCATACCGTCACGGTATCTCCAGATCCCGCTAACAAGTAGCGGGATGACGATTGTCAGGGTGTCATCCCAGCGCCCCTATGATGTCATCCAAGTAGCAGACACTGGTTCCTTTATGATGGCAGTGCCCCTATGGTGTCATTCCAGTGCTTGACACTGGAATCCAACCTTTCCATAATCATCAAAACATTGTATTTTAACGTAAAACAGCTATTTTTATGCTCACCAACTTAATAAAATTCCTGGATCCCAGTGTCAAGCACTGGGATGACAAGATATAAACCTTATCGTCATACCGCCACAAACCGTCATACCGCGATTCATTCGCGGTATCTCTAGATCCTGCTAACAAGTAGCGGGATGACGATTGTCGTTTAGCCATAAACATTAAGAAATTTACCAAATAAAAAAAAAGGCAAAAGAAGCCCTGGGGTTATTATCTGCTTTAAAATATTGGCGTTTTTTATGCTTTAAACGCTTGACAAGCAAGATTTAGCTGCTTTTAATTGCAACTAACCTATGCTGCAAATGTTTAAGAAATTTACCAAGCAGAAAAAAAGACAAAGAATCCCCGAGTTAGCTAGTCTTTTACTATCTCTGTCGAGTATTGGCATTTTTTGATGTCTTGTAACGCTTTATAAGCGCGTTCAGCTTATTTAGATAAAAATCTAGATGTAGATGAAGTTTTGTAAAGACATACAGTATCTATATACTGCAAAAAATTGAACATAAGACGCCGATACATTAAGTAATCCTTACCTTTTAATCTGCAGATTGACGAAAGCAAATACAATAGCTTCAGTTTCATGATAAGGTGGCTGTCAGAGTTTGTCAAGCAACTTTCTTGCTTCTGTGAGTACCTGGATTAATATTATATAGAAGGTTTGCTGCCAATAAAGCCTAAACTTACCAAATACATTTCTGTAGATTCAGATCTACTGGACTTTGGTTTAAAGTATTTTACTGTTTTAAACATTTTTTTTAGCTCGTTACAAAAATCTTTATCAGATTCTCCTTGGAAAATTTTTACTACAAACGTGCCACCATGGCTCAAGAAATGCTTTGCAAAATTGAGCGCTGCCTCACATAAAAGCATAATTCTGATATGATCCAACGATTTTAAACCACAAGATTCGGGCGCCATGTCAGATAAAATTACATCAAATTTTTGATCCTTGAATTTTTCTCTTAAAATTTCAAACTCATTGATAATATCACATTGTATAAACTCTACTCCATTAATTGCGTTCATTGGTTTTATGTCAAGAGCAACCACATTTGCACCTTTCTGAGATGCAACTTGTGACCATCCACCAGGAGAAGCACCAAGATCAATAATTTTTTGCCCTTCTTGGAATAATTTAAATTTGTTATCCATTTCTACCAGCTTATATGCTGAGCGTGACCTATAACCATCCTTGCTAGTTTTTTGCACATACTGATCATTCAAATGACGATGTAGCCACCTTGTTGAAGATAGTTTTCTGCCTCTAGCCGTCTTTACTCTAGTTTTTATTGCTAATACCCTACTTATTATTGATTATATTTTTAAGCTCTTTTTCAACTACTTCTTTTACCAGTGCATGTAGATATTTATTCAGCCATTCTGAGAGCTGAGGTTTTAAAAGAGATGTAACTAATTCTTCAACAGTAAGGTTCGCTTTTTTTTGTTGTTTATGCTGTAATTCGTTTTGCATTTTTCCAAGCAACGCTTTGATCTCTTCCATATTCTCTTTTAAAATTAGATGATCGTTATTTTGCGCTTGTAAGCCGCTATTACTCGCTTTGTTATTACTCATTTGGATATTATCGTACAAATAAATATCTTTTTTTTCTTCTGAATTGTAGCTATGGCCATTAAATTGGTTATTGTTGCAAGCCATTTCCTCACTTTGGTCATCATTATCAATGTCCTCTTTTTCATTATTTTCTTTTTTGCCATCTTCTTCTATTTCTTCTGGATACTCTTCCTCAAGGTATAGCACATCATCATTTTCATCCTTTATTTCTGCTTTATCGTTACTCGCGTTTTTACCCGATATAGCTTTTTTTATATCTTCTAGGATATCTTTTACAGATTGATTGCCTTGTTCACCATGCATAGTGCTAATACCATTAAATTTAGAGGTCTATACTATTTATCATAAAAAGCAAGTTGTAAACACTAATCACATAATTGCTTTTTGCTTCAACTAAGTCTGAACGTGCTTTAAATAATGCATCTTCAGTGTCCAAAAGGTCAGATGTACTCTTTAAATTTAAGTTTACTTCTTGCTCAACTCCTTCCAATGCTAGAGCTGCTGCTTTTTCCGCTTCTTGACTTGCTTTGATAATGGCCTTTGCTGTCAACACATTATTCCAAGCATTTACAACTGCTTGTTCTATATTTTTTACCGTTTCATAATAATCGTAGGTAGATTTTTTTGCATCCATTTTAGCTTTACTGACACCAAAAGCATTAACTCCTCTCTTAAAGATTGGAACATCAAGAGTAAAAACTACATGAACATTTTCTAATAGTTTGTCTACCTTCATACCATCCTCCCCAAAATTTTTGCTTGCACTTAGATTTAAAGAAGGAAGCCACTTGGAGCTTTCAGCAATCACTTCCATTCCGGCTGCTCTTTTTTGATAAACTGCTGCTTTTAGAGATAAATTATTGGTTTTTGCTAACTGTAAACATTCATTTAGCTCTGGAACAGAAGGTAGTTTATCATTAGCTTCAGAAAGGTCATCAGCATCTTCGCCAATCAAATGATAATAAGCAATATTTACCAACTTTAATTTACCTTCAGCATCAACTCTTTCGGATATAGAAGACGAAAATTTTGCTTTTGCTAACAAAACTTCAGCATTGGTTACCTCTCCAAGGGAAAAGCGTTTTTTCATAGCTGACAAATGTTCCAAAGAAACGCGTTCTTTATGTTCTCTGAGCTTTAATATTTCTGTCTTTTGTAAAACATTAACATATGCTTTCACAGCATTAAGTGCAAGCTCTTGTTTTAATTGCTGAAATCGCATCTTTTCTGCTTTGAGAAGATGGCTTGATCGACTGAATGTGGCAAAGGTACCACCGCCATCGATTAATTTCTGGCGCAATGTAAGTTTTTTTTCAGATGTATCAAGATTAAAGTTACTATCGAAATTGTATTGCAAATTAATGTCAGGTAAAAATCCAGCTAACCCAGAAGATTTATAGTGTTTTTCTGCGCTTTTATATTGGTAAAATTGAGACTTTATTTTTGAGCTATTTTTGATGGCTTTGCTTATCACTTCTCCCACATCGGTTGCATAGCAACTTATAGTATTAAAAATGATCGCAAGTGTGATAATCAATCGAAACATTCTAATTCCTATGCATATTGGTTGCGCAGCTCAATTACTAACATAAATTACTTTAATAATCAATAACTAATATTGTTGACACTATTGAGAAATTAAGTATATCATAGCTTACTATTGTTGGATCAAATAATGAAGACTTTTTTCTTAAAGGAGAAACAAATCAATAAAAAGTGGTTTGTCATAGATGCAGAAGGATTAGTGGTAGGGAGGCTTGCAGCATTTGTAGCGACACTATTACGTGGAAAGCATAAACCTGAGTATACACCTCATATGGATTGTGGCGATAATGTAATTATTATCAACGCAGAAAAGGTGCATTTCACCGGAAAGAAGCTTAAAGATAAAATTTACTATAAGCATACAGGTTATTCTGGTGGTTTGAAGAAAACTACTCCAGATAATATTTTAAATGGCAAATTTCCTGAGCGTGTAATAGAAATGGCAGTGAAAAGGATGCTTGATGATGGGCCTATGGCACGTAGACGCTTTGAAAATTTGTATGTTTATTCTGGTTCAGAGCATAAGCATCAAGGACAGCAACCTGAAAAGATAGATTTTGCCTCTTTGAATCGTAAAAATAAAAAGTAATGGAGTAAAAATGAAGAGTTCTACAATAAATAACAATGATTGGTCAGAAAAGACAATTAAATCAGCAGTTGATTCGCTTGGTCGTTTATATGCTACAGGCCGAAGAAAAGAATCTGTAGCAAGAGTATGGATAAAGCCGGGGAGTGGAAAATTTAGTGTTAACAAAAAAGGCGATCTAATTTCTTATTTTAAAAGAGAGTCAGTGTGCCAAATAGTAAAAATGCCATTTGTTGCAACTTCCACATTGGATAAATACGATGTATTTGCAACTGTAAAAGGTGGAGGGCTATCTGGTCAAGCAGGTGCTCTAGCTCATGGAATAAGCAGAGCTTTAAGTAGTGTAAGCCAAGATTTGCATTCTATACTACGTAATGGTGAGTTCTTAACTAGAGATTCACGTGTTGTTGAACGTAAGAAATATGGTCAACATAAAGCTCGGAAAAAGTGTCAATTTTCTAAGAGATAGTTATTTTATAGGGGTGTTTTTTTGTAAGTATTATACAAATATTTGCAAAAATGTATGATATCCTCTATTTTTGTGATGAATTTAGTTGACTATCGGTGTCAACATAATATGCTATTTATGTGATTTTTTCAATATTAAGGTAATTTATGAGTAAAGAAGATATAATAAAACAATTAAAGGAAGATTGTTCTAGTCAGAATATAGATATAACAAAATCTGATTTGAGCAAGATTCATGATGCGTTTATTAAAATAATAAAGAATGAGCTGCATGGGAAAGGTGAAATACGTTTGCATGGAATAGGAACATTTTCTACTGCTATCAGTCAGGAAAAACAATGTCGTAACCCCCAAAGTGGTCAGATCATGACTGTTCCTAAAAAGACAAGGGTAAAATTTAAAGCAAGCCAAACTCTTTTAAGTATTTTAAATGAGAAGGAAAAAGCAGCAGTTAGTTAGACATTGTCATTTTCATTGTTTTTACTACGCTGTGTAAGCCGTAAAATACAGCTTCGCTAATTAAATAGTGGCCTATGTTAAGAGCTGAGATGTGAGGTATTCTTGTCATCTTCTTAGCGTGTTTATAAGTTATGCCATGTCCTGCGTGGCATTCTATTCCTAATTTATTGACGTACTCTGCAGCATTAGTAATTAACTGTAACTTTTTTTCTGATGGATTATCACAGTAATCCCCTGTGTGAATTTCTATTATGTCAGGTTTTGTCACTAGCTTTTCAAGATATTTTAGTTGATCAATATTTGGATCGATAAACAGTGAGACTTTTATGCTAGAGCTATGCATTTCCTCTATTATACTAGAAAGTTTACTGTGCATATTCACGATATCCAGGCCACCTTCGGTTGTTAATTCTTCTCTTTTTTCTGGTACTATACTAATCGAATAGGGTTTTACCTTTTTTGCTATTTCAAGCATTTCTTCCGTGGCTGCAATTTCAAGATTTAGCTCAGTGCTAATGCTTTTTTTTAGGTTAAATACGTCTTCATCTCTAATATGCCTTCTATCTTCTCGTAAGTGTACAGTAATAAAGTCTGCTCCAGCGTCAATGGCTATTTCTGCTGCTTTCAATGGATCTGGATAAGAAGTTCCGCGTGCGTTGCGGAGGGTTGCAACGTGATCGATATTAACACCTAGTTTCACAATCTACCTCAGAAATTATTTATAGATTATACATGTTATTAGGTTTTTTGCATAGTCATTGTTTGACCTTATCCAGAAAAAGTGGAGAGAAAGAAAGGAGTTTTTTCGGGTAAAATAAAATTTTGGAGGATTAGAAATGGTAAGAGAATATACAGCAGAATTCAAATTGGAAGCTGTTAAACTGGCAAATGAACAAAGAAAGGCAGGTCAAACAATTACAAAAATAGCAAAGAATTTAGGAATAAAGGGTGGTTTATTAGGAAAATGGATAAAGAAACACAACGAAAAAAAGTCGGCAGCAGATGCATTTCCAGGTAGAGGTAACATGGCTCCTTACGACAAAGAGAGGTTTGATTTACAAAGCAAGAGTAACAAGGGAAAGAGACATTTAAAAAAAAGCCCTGGCCAGTCAAAAAGAGTAAAATATTTTTTTATATAGTAACTGCTATAAAGTACAGGAATTATGTAGGATTTTCTGCTAGTGGCTACTATAAGTGGACCACAAGAAAAATAAGCAGTAGAGAATCAGCAAATAAAGAGCTACTCGAAGCTATTCAAAAAATATATCAAGTTTCTAAATGTAGATATGGAGCTCCTAAAATTCATGCTGAATTGAAGGCTTTGGGTAAAAGTTGCAATTTGAAAACGGTGCAAAGTATTATGCAGAAAAATGACATCAGGGCTATACTGAAAAGAAAGTTTAAAATTAAAAAACAACAAACAGATAATAGAGCTGTAGCTCCCAATATACTAGATCAAAACTTTATTGTTGATCAACCAAATAAAGTATGGGATTACTTACATCAAAACCAAGGAGGGATGGCTATATTTGGCAGCAATAATTCTCACGTATGGTAGTTAATGAGTAGTGCAATAAATAAACAATTGGTTATGAACTCTTTATTAATGGCCATTAATAGGCGTAAACCTGTTAAAAATCTACTGCTGCACAGTGACCAAGGTTCACAATATACTGCGCAAGGGTATCAATATCTCTTATCCATAAAAAACATAGATGAATCATAAAGGTTGTTGTTACGACAATTCTGTTGTGGAAAGCTTCTTCAGTTCTCTAAAAAGGGAGTTACCAATAGACACCTCTCGGCACTCTAAACAGCATATCAAAACTGCTATATTTGAATATATAGAAATTTTTTATAACAAACAACGTCACTATTAACTATTGCATTCCAGAACAATTTGATGCATCATTCTTTTTGTAAAAAACATTCCACACTTTCTCTCCACTTTTTCTGGGTAAGGTCAATTGACAACTGTCCACTTTCTATTCCCATGGATTCATATTTTTTGCCTTGACCAAGAAAAAATTCAGCTATTGCCTTACTTTCTCTTGCAACAACTTCTTCCTTAACAATTTTTCCTTTCTCATCAACGATACTTATAAAAGTTTCTTTTAGTGAGATCGCTATAATATTCCATGAGACTGCTCCTACTAATAAAAGTTTAAATTATTTTTGAAGAACTTATTCTACTGAATTCGTTACTTCGTGCTAAAATAATGGACTCCATCATTCAACAGCAATTACAGTATGTTTACCCTTTTTCTTGTTATTTTTCTAATCTATAGCTAGCGTTCAAAACCATATTCGAAAATACGTTTTCGGATTTTTTTTAATGCTGTTTATTTCATCCTCAACATCGTCTCTACCTTTATGAACTAAGTAGCAGCATTAAAAATTATAACGTACCCCTATCTCTAGAGTTGCATCTGGTATTTGTTTTGCTTTTATACCACTTAGTTGCCCACCCATGGTCATACCAACTGCACCAATTATCTGCGGAGTAATTTCATAATCAACACCTAACTTTAGTTTATAGGAAATAGAACTCAGTATTTTATCTACTACAGATGAACCAGCAGCTTCACCACCTGATTCTGGAGCACCTTGTGTTTCTTCTTCCTTTTCTTTTTCTTCTTGTGAACTATTGTCATCACCATCAACTGTATCACTAACACCAAAGCCAAAAGGTGTTATTTGGAGATATCCTCCTAAACCTCCGCTGACATATAGTTTAACGGGATCAATATCAAGGTCAGGATAGAAGCGGTAGTTTGCCAATAAGCTAGCTCCTATGCTCTTTAATGACTTAATATTACTGAGAACCTCAAGTTCAAATTTAGAGTTTTGGTCATAATGGTAACCAAGAACAACACCAGGTTTCATTTTAAAGCCACCACCCCAACCAGCACCAAAGTTTAAACCTGCATAGTACTTATCTTCTGACTTACTTGCACTATTACTAGCTGCACCTGCTAGAGATGAAGTAAGCAACACAGCCAAAACGCACAATCTCTTTATTTTCATATAACTCCTCATACAAAAAAATATATAATGCATAAGTATATATCCTTTATATTAAAAAAGATATAACTACATGTCAAAAAAAGTATAGCCATAAAATCAGATTATATAAAACGTACTACTCAGGTCTTTTATACAACTATATTTACTATCTTATTTGGTACAGCATATACAGTGCGAACTTTGCTTTGATCGATCTTACTGGACACAGAGTCTATCGCTATTTTCTTCAATTCTTCTTGAGGTAAGTTAATTGCCACCTTGATTGTTGTACGTAATTTTCCATTGATTTGCACTGCTATAGTTACCGTATCGTCAACTAATAATGATTCATCAGCTTTTGGCCAAGGTTGACCTCCTATTTCTTGCCATAGGCTTTCAGCTAGATGTGGTATGAATGGTTCGATTACTCTGATTAATATACATATACCTTCATCAATAAGAGATTTTCCAGTTTTTACGTCTATTTCAGCTATTAAATTCGTCATCTCACGAAATTTTGCCACTACACAGTTTAATCTGCAGTTTTCCAAGTCATCTGTAAGTCCGTGTAAGAGTTTATGAATTTTTTTTCTGTACTCTAGAAGTCCACCCGTAACATTTTCATTATCATAGTGTATATTTACAGGTCTTAGCTGCATGACCATACGCCACAATTTATTTACATAACGAGAACAACCCTCCACGCCATCATCGGACCATTCCATATCTTTCTCCGGAGGAGTGTCGGACAACACAAACAAGCGAGCAGTATCAGCACCATACTTTTCTATGATAAAGTTTGGGTCAACTGTATTCTTTTTCGATTTGCTCATTTTTTCAACTTTGCCCACTTGAACCTTAGCTCCTTGTGCAATCAACTCTTTTGCTTCTGCGGGAAATAGCCACTTACCATTTTCGTCTTTATAAGTTGCATGGCAGACCATTCCTTGAGTGATTAAAGTAGAGAAAGGCTCTTTAATATCAAAATAGCCACATTTGGTTAAAGCACGGCAGAAAAATCGTGAGTAAAGCAAATGCAGAATTGCATGCTCTATTCCACCTATATAATAATCAACAGGCATAAAACGATTACACGCATCTTTGTCTATTGATTTATCTTCGCTACAGAATGCAGCAAAATACCAAGAGGATTCAAAAAAGGTGTCAAACGTATCAGTTTCACGCTCTGCTTGCTTTCCACATTTTGGGCAATCAACAAATTTCCAAGTAGGATGTTTATCAAGTGGATTGCCACCACTTGTGAATTCCACATCCGCGGACAGTATTACAGGCAGGTCTTTTTCTGGCACTGGAACAGTACCACAGTCTTTGCAATATATAATAGGTATAGGGCATCCCCAATAACGTTGTCTCGAAATTCCCCAATCGTGCAAACGATAGTTTATTGTTTTTTTGCCTATTTTTTTTTCTTCAAATTTTTTAACTATGGCTTCCTTTGCTTCACTAACCATTAATCCGTTTAAGAATTCGGAGTTAAACATTGTCCCGTCTCCAGTATACGCCTCCTTTGTCATCTGAGTAGCTTGACACTGGGATCCATTGTAAGAATTCTGGTCACGCGCTGGAATGACACCTAAGTGGGCTGAAGAAATAACGGGAATTATCGGCAAATTATATTTCTGTGCAAATTCAAAGTCACGCTGATCATGTGCAGGGCAACCAAAAATCGCGCCTTCCCCATATTCCATCAACACAAAATTCGCTATGTAAAGCGGCAATTCCTTATCAAGAAATGGATGTTTGACGTTTAATCCGGTGTAAACTCCTATTTTTTCATCGTTCTCTCTTTTCGATTTTATTTCTTGGATCCCAGTGTCAAGCACTGGGATGACAACAGAAGAACCATTCTTTAAATCCTGCACAATAGGATGCTCTGCTGCCACTGCACAAAAAGAAGCCCCAAACAAAGTATGAGGATAAGTTGTAAAAACTTTTAATTTCTTATTCAGGCCAACTACTTCAAACTCTATAGTTGCTCCTTCAGATTTTCCTATCCAACGCTCCTGCATTGTTTTGACTTTTTCTGGCCAATTTTTCAAACTTTGCAGGCACTTGAGTAAATCTTCAGCGAAATCAGTAATCTTTAAAAACCATTGGGACAACTTACGTTTTTCAACAACTGCACCTGATCGCCATCCTTTTCCATCAACCACCTGTTCATTTGCAAGCACTGTTTGGTCCACTGGATCCCAGTTAACCCATGATTCTTTTCGATAGGCAAGCCCATGCTTTAAAAAATCCAGGAAAAATTTTTGTTCGTGTTTGTAATAATCAGGCTCACATGTGGAGAGTTCACGCTCCCAATTATAAGAAAGACCTATAGATTTCAACTGTGTACGCATATTATCTATATTCTCTTTTGTCCATATTTCGGGGCTAATATTGTTATCCCTTGCTGCATTCTCAGCTGGTAATCCAAACGCATCCCAGCCAATTGGATGCAAAACCTCAAATCCATTAGCTCTCTTGTAACGCGCTATCACATCCCCTATTGCATAGTTACGTAAGTGTCCCATATGAATTTTACCAGATGGATATGGAAACATTTCCAACACGTAACACTTTTCTTGTTTACCACTCTTGCTTACAGAAAAATCCCATTTATCTTGATAAAATTTTTCAACACTTTTAAAATCATATTTCATATAAATCCAAATTCAATTACAGTTCATATGCATCAAAGGATCAACCGCTTGGCCATTATGTCGTATTGTGAAACACATCTGTGGATCTTTATCTTGTGTGCTTGATTTACCTGCAGATCCAATTACTTGACCTTGCTTTACTTTATCGCCAATTTCAACATGTATGTTTTTTAAATAGGAGTACACAGTCATGTAATTATCTTTGTGTTCCACTATAATTAAATTCCCATACCATCTCAACCCTTTGCCTACATATATCACTTTGCCTGGTGCAGAGGAAACTACGTTCGTTCCATTTTGAGCAGCAATTTTTATGCCATCCTTACACATTTCATCAGAAGAGGTAGCTGAACCTTTAACTGGCATTACAAATTTACAATTTACCCCCACATTTTGTGTATTATTGTTATCTTTGTATATCCTATTTATGATGGCTTTTCTACTTTCTTTTTGCACTGAAGGCTCCCTAATTAAATGGTACTCTCTTGTATATTCCAGATCTCTTTTTCCGTAAAATTCTTCGCCTTTAAGCAGCACAGGTGCAGGTTTTTGCAGGCCACAGCCTATTAATATTGCTAATAACATAAGAAATGAGGCTATATGCCACATTTTAAACTCTCACAAAACTCCAAAATTTTAGCGAGACGTAGTGTTTCACGCCTGCTTGTTACTTTCCTCGTTATTTATTTTACTAGTTAAATAGTCCCTCAAATCGGTGAGTTCTTGCAACAAATTCTTTGTGACTTTTATATCATTACCAAATTCTTTTTGCACTCCTTTTATTGTATATCCTTTATCATATAGCATGTATTTTACTTTCTTTATGGCCTCTATACACTTGCGATCATATAGCCTTCTTCCTTTACGCTTTGTAGGCTTAATTTGATGAAATTGACCTTCCCAAAATCTCAAAACATGCTGTTCCAAATGTAGCTCTTCAGCTACTTCCCCAATCGTATAAAATAATTTTTCCTTGTTCATTAATTATTGATTGATTTTTTTATAATTTTTGAAGGCCTAAAAGAAACTGAATTTCTTGCCTGAATCATCACTTTCTCCGATGTATTTGGTATATTTCCTGGTCTTTCCTTCTTTTTCTTAACCAAGAATGTTCCAAATGACGATATTTTTACTATTCCATCCTTTACCAAGCTTGTCTTTATTTCGTCCAATATATCATCTATTATCGAAACAGAGTCTTCCTTTGATAATCCTATTTCTTGGTTTATATCTCCAGCTATCGTTGCCTTAGTTACTGTTGTGTCTTTTGTTGTAACGTGATCCATTATTGATAAATATTACAATACGTAAATATAATATAGCAATCGACTCGAGATTCAGCTACTTTATTTTTTAGAGTATGTCTCTTTTGTTGCATAATTTAAAATACCGGCAACTATCAATATCGCAAATATTGCAAAAAGTGCCATTTTATGATCTGTAAAAAGTGCTAACATTGACACTATAACTCCACTGCCAATAAACATAAATCCATTGATAATGGATGATGATGTGCTGATGTATTTTCGTTTCACAATCTCGCTGCCGACAGTAAAATTAAGCATATGTCCTCCCGCAAAAAACCCGAACATTAACATACAAAAGTACACAACGTGGACTGTTAAATGGCTGTATAGTAAAATAATAATTGAGACGCCTTGCAATAAAGCAAAAGCAGAAATTACATGTTTCCTATTTTTAAATAAGTTTGAGATTCGATCTGCAATTGGAGCACCAACTGCAAGACCAAGCCATAGTATTGCAGTTGCTATACCTGACTCCATTGCATTGAGTTCTGAGTTGCCCAGTAACCTTGGAGCCCACAAGGTATTAAGTGCTAAAAATGTTCCAAAAGTAATAGCACCCACCACTGAAGTTATCCAGATATCTCTTAATTTTAGCACTGTTAATATAGAGCACATTACTGTCTTCATAGAGCTTTTTATTGTGCGCTTTTCTGAGCTGCTTTCTGGAAGTGTGTTTGGACAAAAAAGCGTAAGTACAAATATCAACACACCAAATAGTATTATGCATACAATCAGATTTTTCCAATATGCATCTTCGGCAAGCAAGTTAGAGAACAGTATTTGAATTACCAAAGCAGAAAGGCTTGAAATTGTCTGCACTAGTGAAAACATTAGTCCAAATTGGGCAGCGGAAAAACATATGCTACTTGTGTGAGCAGCACCAATAAAACCAAATGATGCTCCAGTTGCAATCAACACTTGAGACAAAATCAAATGGGAGAAATTGTCACTATTAATAAGGACAAAAAACCCCAAGATCATAGTTGATAACGAGAAAAAATAAATTTTTTTACTGGAAAAAACATTAAACGTTGCTCCACTAAAAAATTGTAAGATGGCGAAAGTCCAAGTATATACTGAATTAGCCAGTGCAACTTGCGCGATTGTAAGTCCAAGTTCCTTTTCGAGATTTACACTTATAAAGGTATAAATTATCTGCATGTTGCTGAATATAACAACCAAGTTACTAATCAGCCAAATGAACCAAGCCTTAGCTCTGCTTTCCATAAGATTTATTTTTATAAGTAATCTATTAGAAATTTAACACTAAGTCTCTTTTTAAGCTATTGTTTCCTGACTACTGTTATAGCTAACCCAAAAAACGGTTTCCCTACGTCATGCCGCCGCGGTATCTCTTAGCCGCTAACAAGCAGCGGGATGACGATTGTCAGGGTGTCATCCCAGCGCCCCTATGATGTCATCCGAGTAGCCAACACTGGTTTCCATCCAAGACGGTGTCATTCCAGTGCTTGACACTGGAATCCAGACTTTAATTGTTATACTTGTAAATAATCTGGTGAAAATAAACGTTCATCTCAAAATGCAGTATTTTTGTTGAAATAGCTCAACTGGATCCCAGTGTCTGGGCACTGGGATGACACCATAGGAGGCTACTTGGATGACAAAAAAAGGAGCACTGGAATGACAGCAGTCCTACGTCATACCGCCGCGGTATCTCTAGATCCCGCTAACAAGCAGCGGGATGACGAGCTTATCGTCACGCCGCCACGAACCGTCATACCGCGATTCATTCGCGGTATCTCAGCCGCTAACAAGTAGCGGGATGACGGTTGTCAGGGTGTCATGAAAGTAGCTGACACTGGAATCCAGAAAAAAAGAAATATGTATCAGCTACTTTCATTTGCTGCGCCTCGAAAATAAACGTTCATGTAGCTAAGCCATAAATCCAGTATAAAGACCTTTAATCATTGGCTTCGTAGTACTTCTCAACCAACTTATTAAGTAACCTTACACCAAAACCTACTGCTCCTCTTGGACAAATGTCAGTACCTTTTTCGTGCCAAGCAGTGCCTGCGATATCTAAATGTGCCCAGCAAGTTTCATTCACAAAACGCTGTAAAAACTGTGCAGCCATTATGCTATCTCCACCAGAGCCTGCAGGAGCGATGTTTTGAACATCAGCAATCGGTGAATCAATAATTTTGTCATAAGTTTCATTCATAGGAAAACGCCATAACTTCTCATTTACTTCATTTCCTGCATCAATCAGACGGCTTGCTAATTCATCATTATTTGAAAAAAGACCAGCATATTCGTTATTTCCAAGTGCAACCACTATAGCACCAGTTAAAGTTGCAAGATCAATCATAAATTTTGGTGAGAATCTGTCTTGCGTATACCATAAAGCATCTGCAAGTATGAGCCTTCCTTCTGCATCGGTGTTCAACACTTCTATTGTCTGTCCAGACATTGAAGTTACTACATCACTTGGTCTTTGAGCATTACCACCCACTGCATTTTCTGCAAGTGCGACCACACCGATCGCATTTACTTTTGCTTTTCGTCCTGCTAAAGCATGCATCACCCCAACCACAGTAGCAGAGCCTGCCATGTCATATTTCATTGACTCCATACCACGTGAAGGTTTGAGTGATACTCCACCAGTGTCAAACGTTATACCTTTACCAACAAAAGCTATTGGCTTTTGTTCTTTAGCAGCCCCATTCCATTTTATCACTACTAATTTTGGTTCTTTACTACTTCCTTGTGCAACTCCAAGCAAGGCTCCCATTTTTTTCTCTTCCATCTGCTTTTTATCAAGCACCTCGATTTCAAGGCCAAGCTTAGTAAGTTCTTTTTTTATATGATCAGCATAGGATTCTGGATATAGAATGTTAGGAGGCTCTGTTATAAAAGAGCGCGCAAGGAATATACTCTCACCTTCTTGCCTTAAGTGCTCAAATGATCTTTCAGCATTACTTAATTGCTTATCTTTTACTAATACGGTAATCTCCTCTACCTCTGTAATTTTCTCATCCTTTTTAGTTTTATACTTATCAAACTTAAAACTACGCAGAAACGCACCATATGCAACATTTGCTGCACTACCTTCGATTAAAACCGCTGCTTTTTTAATTTTTAATCTGCTTAGCTCACAATATATTTTACCACCAATATTTAATTCTTTATTTTCATTCCATTCATCCTTCTTACCCAGTCCAACAACTATAACATTTTTTTCTTCTGGCAAAGCAGTAGAGAAAAATTCACCAAAACTTCCATTGAAATCGCTAAATTGCTTTATATTATCTATGACCTGTTTTCTTTGCAAAACTCCGCTATCATTTACGGTTTCGTTGTCTTCAAATAAACCCATTACTATTGTTTTAAAATCGGGCGAAATTTTAGAAATTGTTATTTTCATTGCTGGTATCTCCGTTGCAAATAATTGTAAATTGTACATAAAACATAGCAAAAACATCAGTAAGATATTTTTCATATACATCCTAAGTACAATAACACTTAAGTTTACTATGGACTCCCTTACATGCAAGGGTTTTTATCTTTTATTAGAGAACTTATTATATCCGCCCAAGGTAATGTTAAACGTATAGGTTTTTATGACCTGATCACTGTAAGTAAATGGTGTTATGAGAAGGCTTGCAAGCCCATTACTAACAAAATCTCCAAGAACAGGATCAGCACAATTATCGCAATTATGGTCAACAAAAAACATTTGCGTTGTGAATTCCGGAAAATCCGGATGTTGAACTAGAAAGTTAATATGTGGAGCTCTATCACCAATTTTACCAGGTGCTATCGTAATAAAATTATAATAGCCAAGATTATTCACTACAAACCTTCCTGATCCAGCAAAATTCGGATCATCCTCTATATTCTTATCGTAATGGTTCACGCCGCGTGAATTCGCGTGCCATATAGAAACTACAGCATTTTGTATTGGTAAACAGTTTATATCAGTAATTCTACCCACTATGTGTATTAATTCTCCTGTTGCACTATTTGGAGAACCAGGTTTCCTTCTTAAATTGTTTGAAGAGCTAAAATTTTTTGGCCTTGCATCAAGGTCATATATTTCTGGAGTTTCAATGCAGTTGAGCAAAACAGGATCAGCTGCAAATAGCGGCAAACTGAATACCATTTGTACTAAAAACGCTAATAAGATATTTTTCACATTCATTTCATTTATAATAGACTTCTTGCATAACCATATAACAAACTTTTATTGGAAATAGAAACGAAAAAACTTGCTTGACACCCTTCGCCAGCCCCCTTATCATAAAACTGAAGGTATTCAGTTATCTTCATCTGTGCAGATTAAACAGCAAGAAAACAACGTAGTTGGCGTCTTATTTTTAATTTTTTGCACTATGTGCACCTTATGTCTTCACAATATTTCTAGGTTTTTACCTACACAAGCTGAAACGCGCTATTTAAAACATTAAAAAACGCCAACTTAAAAAATGGATAGTGAATAACTAGCTACCCTAGGGTTTCTTTTGCCTTTTTTTCTGTTTAGTAAATTGTATCCGTTCAGCGGAGTGGTAGAATAAGGTAGACAAAGCAAGATAATAAAGATAATCATAGAGCAAAAGTGAGGTAATGTGGTAAACCTTTGAGAACTCTGCAAAAATTTACAGCAAAAAATAGAAAAGTTGGAAGGGAGGATAGAAGAGTTAGAGGCAGAAAATAAGGCCTTGAGGATTGAGAACGCTGAGTTGAAAGAGAGGCTTGGTTTAAACTCGAAAAATTCATCTCTACCGAGCTCTAAAGAATTGTACAAAACAAAAAAGGACAAGCCAAAAAGCGAAAGGAATGTTGGCGATCAGGTTGGGCATAAAGGAAATTTTCATGCCACAACGGAAGCGGATAAAGTAGTAAAAATAGAGTTGCCTAATATTTGCGAATGCGGAGGAGAGCTTGTAATATGCGAAAAACCTTATGTTCACCAAAAAGTTGATCTTCCGGAAATTAGGCCTTATGTAGTAATTGGAACATGGTCGTTGTTGGAGATGCAGAAAAAGAAAAAGTAGTAAGTTACCAGAAGGTGTTACGCCAGATACATTTGGTCCAAGGGTTAAGTCTATAATTGCAGCACTCAGCGGATTTTACAAAAACTCAAAGCGTGAAGTGGCTAGTATCATAAATGACATTTTTAATTTGAACATAAGTGTTGGCAGCATATCAAATCTTACTATTACCCACAAATATAAATGTACTTATAAATAAAGTATTACAATATTAGAGTTTGCAAATATTGAGGGTATAAAAATGGCAAATGAGAGTAATGAATGGGCTAAAAATGAATTTGGAGATGCTGTACTTGGAGATAAAAGATTAACTGACCGATTAGTAAAGATTGCTGATAGTTTGATAAGTTTACCTGAAAGCTCAATTAATGAGGCATGCGGAAGTTGGTCAGAAGCAAAAGCAGCATAACGTTTTTTTCAAAATGAGAACGTAAAAGAAGTCGATATTCTAGCTTCACACATTGATAAAACAGTTGAAAGAACAAAAGCTCATAAAAGAATTCTTGTGATTCAAGATACAACTTATATTTCATACTCAAGCCATAAGCGGATTGGGAACTATTGCTGGAAAAGGAGCAGTAATGCATACAGCCCTTGCTGTTAGTACGGAAGCTGGGAATACTGGATCAAAAGATTTACTCGAGGCAACTCATTTCTGAAGAAGAAAAAAGACTAAAGAGCCATCGTAACAACGTTCATATTGAGGATAAAGAAAGTATGAAATGGCTAGAAAGTTTAAAGAAAACAAATAATATTATAGATCTGGCCCAAACCGAAGCTATAACTGTATGTGACAGAGAAGCAGATATGCATGATTTTTTTGAACTTGCACATAATCTTAACTCAGCAATTTTAGTAAGAGCTCGCCACAACAGAAATGTAAATAAAAAATTCATGCATACCAGGAACAAGCAAAAATTATGGTCATTTATCCAAGGTCTCCCTTGCGCTGGAAAAGTAGAAGTTGAAATCCCTGCTAGAGATAACAAGCAAAAAAGGACAGCGTTTTTAGAAATTAGATTCGGAAAATTTATCACATGAAGGCCATATAAAATGTAAAGAAGGTCACATAAAATATAAACCGACAGAGTCTACAACTTCACGCAATTCATGTTGTTGAAAAAAACTCTCCTCCCGAAGCAAGTCCTCTAGAGTGGATGCTTTTTTCCGGTCAGTACTTTTGAAGAAGCTGTTGAAAAAGTTAGTTGGTATTGTTTGAGATGGAAAATAGAGATATTGCATAAGATTTTAAAATCTGGTCTCAAAGTTGAGGAATGTAGACTTGGAACAGCAGAAAGATTAATGAGGTATTTAACAGTCATGAGCATTATTGCTTGGAGAATTTTCTTTATTACATCAATTGCAAGAACTAACCCAACATTACCATGTACTGCCTTATTAGCTGAGGAAGAATGGAAAGTTTTATATGTTAAAATACACAGGAAACCATGTCCAAATATAGCCCCTACTATAAAAGAAGCCGTTTCGTGAACTTGGAGGTCATTTAGCAAGAAAAAGCGACCCAAAACCAGGACCAATTACTCTTTGGAAAGGGTGGAGACGTCTCTTTGATCTAGCAGAAGGATGGCGACTTGCTCACGAACCTCATATTTGTGGGTAATAGTAAGGTTTCTAAGGGAGGGAGTAGTAGTAATACTGCTTCCTTACCTGACCAGTTTGCTCGTGATAAAGGTTTTGAGAAACGCGCTCAATACTATGCTGCTAAAGCTTATTCAAGTCAAGCTCACAAAGGTGATCAAGATCTTAAAGGAGTTATTTTTATTGCTATCGCCGATTTTATCTTATTTCCTAACAAGCTGGCTTACAAATCTGATCACGTTACTTTTGATAAAATTACCTATGAACATGATCTCAAAGATTTTAGTTGCACTTTCATCGAGCTACCAAAGTTTAATAAGACAAAAGAAGATCAGCTTTCAAATATTGTTGAAAAATGGATTTATTTTTTTAGTGCGACCCTGAAAGTCGTGGTTTTGTGGTGGTTAAATTCCACTTTCCCTAGACATCGGGGATAATGTATATCTCACATTTTAAAGGGTGGCAACCTTTGGGGTGCAAGCATGAGATAAAAGCAGGTAACACTAAACCTCATGGTGAATCCTTGCAAACAGAGTTAGATATGATTACGAGAGGAACCTATGTTTGAATTGTCGTCAAAGCATAGTATGCGAAAGGAGGTTGAATTACGCATAGACCAAAACGGTATGAAGCAAAAGTGGAACTAAAGATTGAAGACTTTAGTTATTGATGTTCCCAGCTTCCGGCAAATAGTAGGAATCTAAGTTTAACGTGAAACGAAGCCATGGAACGGAGTAACCACATAAAAGCTCTTATATTCATTAAAATATAAGTAGGTAGCCAACCACAAGCTGCTATGTGGAAGGATTGTTTAAGAAGCTAATGCCCAAAGTAATATCTGGGATATGCAGACGTAAACACTTTAATTTGGAAGGTAAAGTGGTGAATAGTAGTGAATATGTTATGGACCAGCAAAAAGCTAGGTATGAATGGAATGGAATTCCTTGGCGAAAGCTGAAGAAATCTTCATTTAAGCTACAAAAACGAATTTACCAAGCTTCTAAATGTAATGATATCAAAAAGATGCATAATCTTCAAAAATTATTGCTCAAATCAACAAGTGCAAAAACACTCGCTGTTAGGAAAGTAGCACAGGACAATAGGGGGAAGAAGACTGCAGGTATTGATGGAAAGGCTAATCTTAATCAAAAAGAAAGATTACAACTATCATATTCTTTAGATATAAAAGAAAAAGCAAAGCCATCAAGACGCGTCTGGATCCCAAAACCTGGTAAGCCATCGGAGCATCGCCCGCTTGGTATACCTACTATATCGTGTCGAGCAAAACAAACACTTGTAAAAATGGCTTTAGAACCAGAATGGGAAGCAAAACTTGAGCCAAACACTTATGGTTTTAGACCTGGTAGATCATGTCATGATGCAATTGAAGCCATATTTGATGTGCTAAAACAGAAAACAGCATATATATTAGATGCTGATATTTCTGGATGTTTTGACAATATTAACCATAATAAACTGCTTGAAAACCACACCAACGTTAAAGAAAATCATAAGAAGATGGTTAAGGGCAGGCGTTATGGAAGATGGAAAGTTTCAATCCACAAAACGTGGTACAATTCAAGGAGGGACGATCTCACCGTTGCTAGCTTGTGTTGCATTACACGGATTAGAGCAACATATCAAAAAAGCATTAACAAACGAACTCTTTCAATGCATGAAAAGAAAATATGGTAGGATATCGCATAAAAACGCGCAAAAGTCTATTAGTGTAATTTTCTACTGTGATGATTTTGTCATCATACATGAAAACGAAGAGATTATTCTTAAAGCAAAAATTTTAGTTGAAGAATGGTTAGAAACCATTGGACTAAAATTAAAGCCCTCTAAAACAAGAATTTCTCATACATTAAGAACCATTGACGAAACAAAACCAGGATTTGATTTTCTTGGATTTTCAATAAGACAATATCCAACAAAAGAAAGTAAAAAAGGTTACACATTATTAATAAAACCAAGTCGTAATTCTATAAAGCAGCATACATTTGCTATTAAACATAAACTTAGAGAAATGCGTGGGGCGCCACAGGAAGTAATAATAAGGAATCTCAATCCAATAAACAGAGGATGGAGTCAATATTACTCTTCGGTAGTTTCATGTAAAATCTTTAGCTCATTGGATAATACTATACATAGAAAGCTCTGGAAGTGGGCAGTCTTTAGGCACCCAAACAAAGGGAAATGCTGGATAAAAAGAAAATACTTTAAAAAGTATAATAACGATAACTGGCGTTTTATGACAAGTAACAAGATACATCTTATTATACACAGCGATCATGATATTAAACGACATATCAAAGCGCAAAAAACCAGATCTCCATATGATGGTGATTGGGTATATTGGGGTAAACGTCTGAGAAAAATACCAGATAAGCCATTAAGAGTAATAAAACTATTGAAGTTACAACAAAGTAAATGTGATAATTGTAGACTATGGTTTAAAAATGATGATACAATAGAAATACATCACAAAGACCGGAATAGACGAAACAACATGATCAAAAACTTATCTTTGTTACATGGACATTGTCACGATGAATTACACAGGAGGTGTGCATGAAAAGCACCAAATTGGAGAGAAGCCGTATGAGGCGCAAAGTCTCACGTACGGTTTTGAAGTCGAGTGAGGAGGGGCGACCTTCTTCACTTAGACAACAATATGCAGATGAAACTACGGAAGAAGACTTAAGGAAAATAGCAGAAAAAGCACCAATAATAAAGTTAGCCTACGATGAATTAGACAGGTTTAGCTGGAATGAAAAAGATTTAGTAGCTTACGAAGAAAGAATAATGGATCTACGTAAGGAAGAAGCCATTCTTGAATACAAACTTGAGGAAGGTATAGAGAAAGGAAAAATCGAAGTTGCAAAAAATTTACTTAAAGCTGGTGTATCTGTTAATTTAATAGCTGAATCCACTGGCCTTTCTCAAGCTGAAATTGTACAGCTTAAGCAAGAAGTGGCCTAAGTATCACGGTTTTCAGGGCTTTTTTAGCTCGGCAGTGGTCTGAAAAGTCCATTTTTCACTTTATAAAATGTTTATATTTTACCACCTACTTTATTTGAATAAGTTCTTCTGCCACACTCTGAACGGATACTTGAATCAGGCTCAAGTTGACAAGTAGATGTTATCTTGTTATAATAAATATTTATTAATTTAATCTTAACTTAAGAGGGTATTTATGGTAGCAAGTGATAGTGTTTTAAAAAGGTATGCGTTAGCCTATATAAAGAAATTAGGTAATAATAATAATATTGAAGGGTTTCTACAGTATTGTAATAATACACCGAATTTAACTTGGAGCAAGGAGAATTTTAAAAATGTGTATGAAGAATTTACATATCCAAATTCAAGCAATAGGCACGATACAGGAATCAGAGATGATCAATATAACGCAGGGAATAACGCACAACCTACAGGCCCTCAGACTACACATATACATGTATACAATGATAGAGGTTTAGATTTTTGGGATTATTTACTACTTCGCAGCCTGTTTGTTGGTCATACTACAGTTATAAATAACCCTGGTTTCAGTAGTGGTAGCCATCAAAGCAGAGAAGATAAGAAAAAAGACTCAGAAGACAATAGAAAGCTATTAGCTTTGGGTATAGTAGCTGCAGTTGTGTGTGTTGCTTTCCATGCTGGTATGTGTTTTTGGTATAACAGCAGCAGAAAAGTGGCTAGAAAAGAAGAAAAAATAGATTACCTGGATAGTAAATTTAAAACGTTCAGAAATATAGAATTTGCGGTTGGCGTTGTTTCTTTGGCAGCTTTGGTAGCTTGTGCTGTTTACCCAGTCTTACCAGTGTGGGGTTTAGCTATCCTTGGCGTTAATTCTCTCGTATGTTTTGCTGGTGGTTTAGCTTTTCATATGAAGCATGAGGAAGAATCAGAAAATATCGAGAAAGCTGAAAGAGCGGTAGATAGCTATCTTAAACAAGTGCATGGTTATGGAGATTCTTCTCGTGATGCACCACCTCCTTACTCTCCTCAATATCCTAATACTACTCCAAGCGCTCCTCCTTACTTTCCTTAAAGCGCTTCTCCTTCTTATAGTGAATTTAATAATCCTAATGTGGAACAGCAGTCTGGGAGTTGTGAGTGGTTCATGCGTGGTAAAAATTAACAGTTTTATTTTTAGCCAAATTAATTGAATCAAGCCACAAAATCTGCTAAAGTTAACTTTGTGAAAGCACCCTTAGCTCAGTTGGATTAGAGCATTTGACTACGGATCAAAAGGTCGGGCGTTCAAGTCGCTCAGGGTGCACCACATTTTATAGGAAACAGAAGTCACACTTGAAATTAATATATGTAATACCTATCTTTAAAGGTTAAGCACTAAACTATTATATATGAGCAAAAAAGACTACTATGATCTGCTGGAAGTAGGCAGAAATGCCAGTATTGATGAGATAAAAAAAGCGTATAAAAAATTAGCATTAAAATATCATCCTGATAGAAATCCTGGCAATCAAGAAGCAGAGGAAAAATTTAAAGAAGTAACAGCTGCATATGAAGTTCTGTCTGACTCTGAGAAAAGGGCAGGCTATGACCGTTATGGCCACGAAGGTGCTTCTGGTGGATTTCAAGGCTTTAGCTCTGCAGGAGATTTTAGCGACATATTCAATGACTTCTTTGGTGGAGGATTCGGTGGTGGTGCAAGTAGATCGAGAGCAAAAAGAAGTACAACAGGAGTATCTGGAGCAGACCTACGTTATGATCTTGAAATTACCTTAGAAGATGCATTTAAAGGAATACAAGCGCCTATACATTATGTGACAAATGTAAAATGTGATACATGCCAAGGCACAGGTGGCGAAGGAGCAATTAAACCAGTTCAGTGCCACACATGCCAGGGAAGCGGTAGGATTAGAACTCAACAAGGCTTTTTTACCATCGAAAGAACATGTACTACATGCTATGGGGAAGGAGAAATAATACAAAACAAATGTAAGAAATGTGGTGGAAGTGGACGTAGAAGAGATGAAGTAAATATATCCGTTTCAATTCCAAAAGGCATAGAAGAAGGAGCTAAGGTAAGGATAAGTGGTAAAGGAGAAGCTGGAACAAAAGGTGGAAAAAGTGGAGATTTATACGTATACGTGAAAATAATTTTCCATAAAATCTTTGCTAGAAATAAAGCAGATTTACACTGTAAAGTGCCTATAAGAATGACACTAGCAGTGCTTGGTGGTGAAATCGATATTCAATCAATTGATGGAGCTAAAATAAAAGTAAAGGTCCCTGAAGGCACTCAAACTGGTACCAAACTACGTTGTAGGGAAAAGGGTATGCCATATATGAACTCACATGCTCGTGGTGATTTATATGTACAGGTAATAGTTGAGACTTTAAATCCAAAAAATTTAACTAAAAAGCAAATTGAACTATTAAAAGCGCTTGAAGAAGAGGAAAATGCAAGTGTACAACAGCAATCTGAAGGGTTTTTTAGTAAAGTAAAAAAAAAATAAGAAATCTGCTAAATGACATAAAGGGGTAACTGTTTACGGGTTTTCATTTAATCCTGCAATTCTTTGACCTTATTAATGGAAAACTTAACAATAGTGTTATTATTAGCCAACAGAAACTTCTTAGTTCCTTAAAACTATGTAAAAGCAATAAATTTCTTTATTTAAGGTCGAAGTTTTGCTATTCTCAGGTTTTAATAATTTAAATTTAATGAATATAAACAAAAATGAGTTTTTATTTCTTCCGCTTGGGGGAGTAGGAAGAATCGGGATGAATGTTAGCCTATATCATTACCAAGGTAAGTGGATTATGATCGACCTTGGTGTTGGTTTTGCAGATGAAACTATGCCAGGTGTTGAGCTGCTCATTGCTGATATAGATTTTATTGCTCAAAGAAAAAAAGATTTACTTGGAATAATAATTACACATGCACATGAGGACCACTGCGGTGCAGTGCCCCACTTGTGGGAAGAGTTGCAGTGCTCCATATATACAACAAAGTTTACGGTTAATTTTCTTAAAGAAAAACTAAAAGAATTTCGATTGGAAGGTATAGTGCCTGTAAAAGAGGTAGACATAAATGGCAGCATAAATTTGGGTCCTTTTACCGTCGAGTTTATAAATGTAACTCATTCAATTCCTGAGGCAAATTCAATATTAATTAGCACTGAAATGGGTAGTGCACTCCATACCGGAGACTGGAAATTTGATCCAAAACCTGTTGTTGGATTAACTTCTAATATGGAGCGTCTAAAAGAAATTGGCGATAAAGGTGACCTGCTTGCAGCAATTTGCGATTCAACCAATATATTAAGCAAGCATCACCCTGAGTCAGAAGGTGAAATTTATAATAATATTTATAACATAATAAAGCGGTCTAAAAAATTAGTTGCTGTTTCGCTATTCGCTTCAAATGTGGCACGAATTGAAACGATAAGCCAAGCTGCAAAAGCACTAAATAGAAAAGTAGTTTTACTTGGTAGATCTTTATGGAGAATAGTGAAAGTTGCGCAAGATAGTGGTTATTTAACTGATTCTCCTCAGTTTCTTGAAGCAAAGGAAGCAGTAAATTTTCCAAGGGAAGAACTGGTGCTACTTTGCACAGGTTGTCAAGGTGAGCCACTGGCAGCTACCGCAAGACTTGCTGCTAAGAGTCATCAAGCATTTAAAATGCAGCAAGGTGATACCATGATCTTTTCGTCAAAAATCATTCCTGGAAATGAAACTCGTGCGCACAACATGCTCAATGCCTTTATTGAGATGGGGGTAGAAGTTATTACTGAAAAAACAGAGCATGTTCATGCTTCTGGGCATCCAACAAGAGAAGAGCTAAAGGAAATGTATTCTTTAATAAAACCGAAGATGTCTATTCCAGTTCACGGCGAATATATTCACACGCATGCACATGTAAAATTTGCTAAAGAGTGCGGTGTGGCAAAAGCAATAATGATTGCACCAGGTGATATTGTTAATTTGGAGAACGGAGAAAAGGTTGATTCAATTGATGTTGACTACTTTGGTATTGATGGTATGTTGCTACGTCATCCGGAGAGCAGTGTTATAAAAATGCGTAAAAGAATGAGAGATGCCGGAGTTATTGTGGTAACAGCAGTTGTAAACAAGAAAAATAAATTGCTTGCTAAACCAAAAGTATTTGTACCTGGTGTTTTTGAAGTGCTAGAAGATGCAGCTACCATACAGAAAATTGTCAAGAAAGTTGAGTCGTTGTTTAGTTTGCAGCCAACAAAAAAAATTAAAAATAAGATTGAAAGTTCAATATTGAGTATCTTAAAGGAATATTTACTAAAAAGGCCTATAATTGAGGTTCAGATAGAACAGGTATGAAATGAATGAAGCTATTCGTTCATCTGGTGTTATTTATTTCGTTATTTATTCCTTATTTTACAAAAGCTGCTTTATATGTTGATATAAAAAAAAGCAGTGTTGGTAACATTGGTCTTGTTGTATCTAAATGTACATGTAAAACAGCGTTGGAAAGCGAATTAAGCGAAAATATTGCAAAGGTAATAGGAACAAATTTATCTAATTGTGGCTTATTTAATGTAAAACGTGGCGCGGAAGCTGAATCTAAATCTTGGAAAAGCGATACTGTAGTCACAGTAAGTTTAAGCGAAATATCTGGTAGTGCATTAGAGCTATCATTTCGTTTATTTGACGCTTTTACAAAAAGAGAATTACTTACTCAGTCAGTTGTTTTTCCAGCAAAAGACTGGAGAAAAATTGGTCACCTCGTTTCGGATGTGATACATGATAGATTAATTGGTGAGAAAGGGCACTTCAACACAAAAATCACGTATATCGCTGAAGAAAAAGATAGCAACTACAAATCTGTGCGTAAAATTGCTGTGATGAATCAAGATGGAAGTAATATAAAATACTTAACAAATGGCGATAGATTTGTGTCAACACCGAGATTCTCACCAAATGGAAAGGGCATTGTTTATATCTCGTACGCAAATGGTAAAAGTTATATAATATTAAAAAATTTAAAAGATAACACTGAATCAATAATCAGCGCATTTGAAGGAGTTGTTTCTGCACCAAGATTTTCTCCCGATGGTAAATCTCTTTTAATTTCCCACTCATTGGGTGGTGAAACGAATATATTATCTTTGGATTTAAGTAGTAAACGAACAAAAAAAATTACTAAAGGTTCAGCTATAAGCACTTCTCCCTCTTTTTCTCCAGATCAAAAGTATATGGCTTTTAGTTCTGATATAAGTGGGAGTCAGCAACTGTACGTTATCGATTTTACTAACAAAAGTAAAAAACCTAAAAGAATTAGTTTTGGAAGTGGAAGATATGCTACGCCTGTTTGGTCGCCAAAAGGAGATCTGATAGCTTTTACAAAGATTCAGTCAGGAAAATTTTACATAGGAGTTATGAAGCCAGATGGCAAAGAAGAACGTCTGCTTTCAGAGGGGCATAAAATTGAATCCCCGGCATGGTTACCAAATGGTAGAGAAATCATTTTTACAAGAACAGAATCACCAAGCAACTCTAAACTATATTTAGTAGACTTAGTAAAGAAAAATCAAAAAATGGTTTCCACTCCCACAAATGCTTCTTTACCGGATTGGTCTTATTTTTGAAAGTAGATCTATTATAGATTTGATATGAGCCTTATTTTACTTTAATCGCTTATAACCTTTGGCACTACGAAATACCCATGCTCAGGTTTTGTATTGGACAATATCTCTTTTTTAATGTTTTGAGAATTTATAACATCATCGCGTACATGAATGTCCTTGTCTATGCTGCCATAACGCATAGGAGAAACACCTTCAGTATTAACTTGCAATAAAGTATCGTGTATCCAATCCAGCATTGTCAGTTCTTTGGAGTAGTGATCAATCTCGTCATTTGATAACTTAATCCTTACAAGCTGTGCAATTTTAAGCATTTCTTCTTTGGTAATTGTTATTTTTCTCTTATTTGCAAATTCTATTAGTGAAGTAATAACGTCTTCTGTTGACTTAGCTGGCATCTTTACCTCCTTGGATAAAGTGAGTTAAAATATTTACAACCGAAACAACTTCTATTTTACCAGTTTTTTCAAATTTGTGAAGTATGGTATCCGTAATCACTAATTTATCTAAAGAAGAGGAAGAAATTTTCTCAACTGCACTTCCTGAAAGCACGCCATGTGTGATGCATGAAATTACGGACTTTGCTCCGTGGCCTTTTAAAGCAAGAGCTGCATTACACAATGTTCCACCAGAGTCAACTATATCATCAACAATGACACAATTTTTATTTGCAACTTCTCCTATTATGTTCATTACTTGAGATGTGCCTGCTTTCTCCCTATATTTATCTACTACAATAATCTTATCATTTAACCCTATCTTGTACTTTTCCTCTAAAGCCTTTGCAAAAGCACGTGCTCTGCCAATTGCTCCAACATCAGGTGCAACAATTGCCAAATTTTCCGTGTTTATAGAGTCAACAAATGCTTCAAAGCAGTTCAAATTAGTTACCGGTACATCAAAGAATCCTTCAATTTGACTTGAGTGCAAATCAATAACTGCAACACTACTTGCACCTGCAGTTTGAATAAGATTTGCAACTAATTTGGCACTTAAAGCAGATTGCATATCATTGTTTTTGATAATTCTATCTTGCCTGCTATATCCATAATAAGGAATAATTGCCGTTATTCTTTTTGCTCCTGACCTATTTACTGCATCAATTATAAGCAGAAGCTCCATAAGGTTATCATTCACAGGGGGAGAAAGAGATTGTATTATATATACTTCTTGATTATATAGATCATTTGCTACTTCTACATTTACCTCACCATCGGTAAACTTTGATATCCAAGCAGAGGATGGTTGAACATCTAGCCGGTTAACTACTGATTCCCCTAATTCCTTACTAGCATTACCTATTATTATCTTCATAACGCACTAATTGAGTTTTTAAGATTATACAGAAATTGTGAAATAATTGAAATGTAAGTTTCTTTATCTAGTATTCTTGTCGGCGAATTAGGTATCTCTTGTACAATGACCTGTCATTTTCACGCATTGTTTCAATATACAGACCCAAATTGAAACAACTATACAAAATCCTGCTTATGTTTCAAGATAAATGACTTTAATGAAATATAATTTATCTAGTCATTTGTATCTGCTAACATACTACACTTCCCATTGTAGAGCCTCTGCAACTTACTGAAATTTATAATCGCTTTATAAAAAGCTTTATACTCTTTGCTTAATTGGAGGCGCTACCTCTGCACTTTCTGCTCTGTCTAGGGTACTACTTGGTTTTTCTGCAGTAATTTTTTGAATGCTACCATCTACCTTATTCTTGATATCTGCTCCATATGATCTTAATACTTCAATAGCTTTCTCGTTTCCACTATTCAGCGCAATATCCAAAGCATCCATTCCATCATTATTTTTGTGGTTGATAAAATTCTCTAACTCAAAGATTTTTATATATTGCTCAATGATGAATTCTACCACTTTTCCAGGGCAATTATTAGCGGCAGGAAAGAGTACTGCATTGTTATTATTGTCTTTCTTTGTTACATCTGCTTTGAGCTTGTCTATCAAATACTTGATAATTTCTATTCTGCTATCATCTTCTGCTTCAGTGCACTGCCTAGCAGCTAAAAACAGAGCTGTTCGCCCATTATTGTCCACATCTTCAATATCTTGTCCCTTATCAATTAAGGCTTGTATTATATTTTTGTTCCCATATAAAGCAGCAAAGTGAAGAGGAGTATACCCTTCGGTGCTTTCTCTTTCATTAATCAATGCACCATGGCTAGCTAGTAATTCTATAAATTCTGGCGTATTTGCAAAAACTGCAAAGTGCATTGGTGTTAGATCATCTTTACCATGATTTTGAGTTTTTGCATTAACGTTTGCTCCATTTTTTATCAGCAATTTTGCTATTTCTAATTGTTTGCGTCCGATGGCAATATGCAGTGGCGTACGATTGCGTTCATAATGATCATTGACGTTTGTGCCACACTTTATTAGTAGTTCTGCAGCTTCAATATTACCTTCCTGAATTGCAACGTATAAGGAAGCATATCCATCTTTTGTTTCCTCTGTCATACGAAATTGCGAACATGTTAGTTCATATATTATTAAGGATTATTATTAAGTTTTTATTAATACAATATTAATGTAGCGGGATGACGAGCTTATCGTCATCCCGCCGCGAACCGTCATACCACTGCGAACCGTCATACCGCCGCGGTATCTCTAGATCCCGCTAACAAGCAGCGGGATGACGGTTTTTCAAATTATCGTAAGTCAGTTTAGCTATAGCTACAAGTTTCATTCTTCCCTTACAAATAACTTTACTGCGTCCTTTTTTCGGATTCAGAATTAGCAAGAAACGTTCTTGTAAGGTGGTCTACTAAAATTTTACTTTATAAAACAATGTCTGAGCTATGCAATTAATACATTGTCAACACAACTGACTTATAAAAGCGAATACTATAACTTTAAAAAGAAGAGAGGAAATATTATGTTTAGTTTAAGAAAGATCTTGGGAAGAAAAATAACTTATCAGGCAAATGATTCGAAATTGAAAGAGAAAGATGAAAAAAGTATTTTGAAATTAGCATCAAAAATAAAAGGCAAAAAAAGTAGCATTGCTGAAGAACTAGAAAAAATATCTAAAAAGGAAAAACAAAGGATTCTTACTACGGAAGTAAGCAAACATCAGGGTAAAGAATCAACTTTTACACTACTTACTCATGCTATATTTTGCGAGAATAGTCAAGCTGTAAAGGATATTTTGCAACAAGCTAAATTGAGCAACCTTTTAAAGAGTGTTCTTAGTGCAAAAATAATTAGTGATGATTCATTAATTTACACACCGCTTACTTATGCCATATTATGTAAAAATAGCAAAGCTATTAAAGAAATTTTAAAAGTCTCTAAGGAGAACGGTATTCTGAAAGATATTCTTGACGCAACAACAACTATAAAATATCTAGATGGTCGGAGAGCAACTGTCACACCACTTGCTTGTGCTATACTATGTGGAGATAGTATAGCTATTGAAGAAATTTTAAAAGTCTCTAAGGAGAAAGATATTCTTAACACAACAGCAACTATAAAATATCCAGATAGCCAGAAAATGACTTACACACCACTTACTTATGCTATGTTCTGGAAGGATAGCAAAGCTATTAAAGAAATTCTAGTAGCAGCTAAAGGGAACAGTACTCTTCTGAAAGATATTCTTAACACAACAACAATTATGAAATATCTAGACCGGGAAGTGGCTTATACACCACTTGCTTATGCTATACTACGTAAAGATAGTATAGCTGTTGAAAAAGTGTTAAGAGTAGCTAAAGAAAAAGGTATTCTGAGAGATATTCTTGACGCAACAACAACTATAAAACATTTAGATAGCCGGGAAGTGACTTACACACCACTTGCTTTTGCTATGTTCCGGAAGGATAGCAAAATTATTAAAGAAATTCTAGTAGCAGCTGAAGAGAACAGTATTCTGAAAGATATTCTTGACGCAACAACAACTATAAAATATCTAGATGGTCAAGAAGAAATTTACACACCGCTTACTTACGCCATATCATGTAAAAATAGCAAAACTATTGAAGAAATTTTAAAAGTCTCTAAAAAAAACGATATTCTGAAAGACATTCTTGACGCAACAACAACTATAAAATATCTAGATGGTCATGAAGAAATTTACATACCGCTTACTTACGCCATATCATGTAAAAATAGCAAAACTATTGAAGAAATTTTAAAAGTCTCTAAAGAAAACGGTATTCTGAAAGATATTCTTGATGCAACAACAACTATAAAATGTCCAGATGGTCATGAAGAAACTTGCGCACCGCTTACTTATGCTATACTACGTAAAGATAGTATAGCTGTTGAGAAAATGTTAAGAGTAGCTAAAGAAAACGATATTCTGAAAGACATTCTTGACGCAACAACAACTATAAAACATTCAGATAGCCGGGAAGTAACTTACACACTACTTGCTTATGCTATACTGCGTGAAAATAGTATAGCTATTGAAGAAATTTTAAAAATCTCTAAGGAGAACAGTATTCTGAAAGATATTCTTAACGCAACAATAACTATAAAATGTCTAGATGGTCGGAGAGTAACTGTTACACCACTTGCTTATGCTATACTACGTAAAGATAGTATGGCTGTTGAGAAAATGTTAAGAGTAGCTAAAGAAAACGGTATTCTGAAAGACATTCTTGACGCAACAACAACTATAAAATATCCAGATGGTCAGGAAGAAACTTGCACACCACTTGCTTATGCTATACTACGTAAAGATAGTATAGCTGTTGAGAAAATGTTAAGAGTAGCTAAAGAAAACGGTATTCTGAAAGACATTCTTAACACAACAATAACCATAAAACATAAAAATAATCAAAAAGTAACTGATAAGTTACTTGCCGCATTACATGATCGCAAAGTTATTCAAAAAATTTTAGACATAGCTAGAGAAAACGATATTCTGAAAGACATTCTTAATGCAACAATAACTATAAAATATCCAGATAGTGAAGAAAAAATCTACACACCACTTACTTATACAATATCATGTAAAAGCAACGAAGCTTTTAATACAACAAGAGCTATAAATCAAGATGGTCAGGAAAAAACTCACATCCCATTTCCTACCGTTTCCGTACTTGATGAAAGAGAAACTGAATTAAAATTAAAAGAAAAAAGACAAAGTAGAAGAGATGAGGGATTAAATTTTAACAATGGTAGTAGTGACAAAAATGTTGAAATAAAAGTTAATGGGGATATCTTGTTGCAGCATAGTAGTGGAACTAAAAATGAAATAAATCATACTGCTGTACGTAATGATGTAGGGGGGGTAAAGCTTCCTATAGAAAGTAGAACAAATGTTAAAGTACGGAATATAAGTGGATGCAAAGTAATGACTGTAGCTTCTATGGTGATTGAGTTGGTAGATAGTAAAGCGACATGTGTACTGTTAAAACCCACCACTAAATTGGAAGAAGTAGCTATAACATATTTTCAAGGTTTAACACTATATTTATGAAACTTAATTTATATGTGCTAAACAAGATGCTGATTAGTTTTATAGCTAACCCAAGAAAGGTTTCCCTACGTCATACCGCCGCGGTATCTCTAGATCCCGCTGCGGGATGACGATTGTCGTTTAGCCATAAATATTTAAGAAATTTACCAAATGAAAAAAAAGGCAAAAGAAGCCCTGGGGTTATTATCTGCTTTAAAATATTGGCGTTTTTTATGTTTTAAACGCTTGACAAGCAAGATTTAGCTGCTTTTAATTGCAACTAACCTATGCTGCAAATGTTTAAGAAATTTACCAAGCAGAAAAAAAGACAAAGAATCCCCGAGTTAGCTAGTCTTTTACTATCTCTGTCGAGTATTGGCATTTTTTGATGTCTTGTAACGCTTTATAAGCGCGTTCAGCTTATTTAGATAAAAATCTAGATGTAGATGAAGTTTTGTAAAGACATACAGTATCTATATACTGCAAAAAATTGAACATAAGACGCCGATACATTAAGTAATCCTTACCTTTTAATCTGCAGATTGGCGAAAGCAAATACAATAGCTTCACTATCATGATAAGGGCGCTGGCGGAGTTTGTCAAGGAAGTTTTTCGTTTCTGTGAACCACCTGCTAACCGACAGCTAACATTAACTACCGATATCGTATCTGAAGAAGCCCCCTGGCCATTCTAAAAAATTTAATGCTGAGTACACTTTACTTTTGGCTTCCTCTATAGTGCTCCCTTCTGCTACTATATTTAGCACTCTTCCGCCATCGGAAACTAAGTTACCACTTTCATCGAATTTAGTACCAGCATGAAACACCAACACACCAGGAATGCTTTCAATCTTATCTAATCCTTTAATTACTTCTCCCTTTTGATAATCACCCGGATAGCCTTTACTTGCAACAACTACACAAACTGTAGATTTGTTGTTAAGTTCCACCATTTTGACATTTAACTTTCCTTCTGCAACTGACAACATCAATTTTAACAAATCGCAATTTGAATCAAATCTAGGTAATATAGATTGCGTTTCTGGATCACCGAATCTAACGTTATACTCGAGAAGTTTTGGGCTATCTTTGCAAATCATTAAACCAGCAAAGAGTACTCCTTTATAAGACGTACCCATGTTAACCAATGCTTGAGCTGTAGGGTATATTATTTTTTGGATAATTTTTTGCTCCATGTCCTTACTTATAATTGAAGGTGATGAGTACGACCCCATACCTCCAGTATTTTGGCTTTCATTACTTTCATCAACTCTCTTATAATCTTTTGCACACCCAAGAGTTACTACTTTCAACCCATCAATAAGAGCAAAAAAACTTACTTCTTCTCCAACTAAAAACTCTTCTATGATTATTTCTTCACCTGATTCACCAAATTTTTTCTCCACTAGCATTGAATTTATTGCTGAAAAAGCTTCGCTTTCTGTATTACATATAACCACCCCTTTTCCTGCTGCAATTCCATTTGCTTTCACTACAAGTGGAAACTTTATTTTATTGCTACGTACAAAATCTTTAGCTAACCCTTCATCAACAAAACACTCGTACTTGGCAGTTGGTATACCATATCGTTTACATAGTCCCTTGGTGAAAGACTTCGATCCCTCAAGTTTTGCAGTTGCTTGACTTGGAGCAAAAACATTTATTCCCTCTGCAACTAAATCATCAGCAAGCCCATCAATTATTGGTTGTTCTGGACCAATAACAACCAACTCTATATTTTCTCTCTTGCAAAATTGTGTAACATCCACTGAATTTTGAATATTTACATCCACAAGAACTCCCAAATTTTCCATGGCCTGGCGACCAGGAGTTACATATAACTCAGTCAAGATAGGAGATTTTTTTAGAGCCCAAAGTAGAGCGTGCTCACGCCCACCAGAACCTATAACCAGAACCTTCATCTTTATTTCCTCGCTTTTCTATATGTCAAAATTATTATTTGCTTATAACAGTATCATTACTCATGTATTTTTGCAACACGTTTGGTATTGCAATCGACCCGTCAGAATTTTGATAATTCTCCATTATGGCAATAATCGTTCTTCCTATAGCTAAAGCTGAGCCGTTTAAAGTGTGAATATATTTTTTCATCTTTTTATCAGTTTCTGAAGAGTATTTAGCGTTCATCCTTCTTGCTTGAAATGCACCACAATTTGAGCAGCTTGATATTTCTCTATATTTATTTTGCCCAGGTAACCATACCTCTATGTCATAAGTCCTTTGTGCAGCAAAACCCATATCACCACTGCAAAGCAGCATTACTCTGTATGGCAATTCTAATTTTTTTAATATCTCTTCAGCAACACTCGTCATACGCTCAAGCTCATCATTTGATTGGTCTTCAGTTGTGATGCTTACCAACTCCACTTTACCAAATTGGTGTTGCCTTATCATGCCCCTGGTATCGCGACCTGCACTACCTGCTTCTTTACGAAAGCACTCCGAATATGCAGTAAAGCGAATAGGCAGTTCTTTTTCTTCCATTATTTTGTCAGCAACTAAATTTGTTAAAAACACTTCACTTGTGGGAATCAACCTCAATTCGTCGGTAGTTAAATACGAATCGTCAGAAAATTTCGGTAGCTGACCAACATTATACATAGCCTCGTTTTTCACCAAAGTCGGGTGGTACACCTCAGTATAGCCAAATTCATTAACATGCATTTCAAGCATAAAATTTATTAGCGCTCGTCCAAGCTTAGCTAACTGTCCTTTTAATATCGTAAATCTTGATCCGGAAATTCTCGCCGCTTGTTCGAAGTCTATTAAACCTAATTTTTCTCCGAGTTCATAATGAGATTCTGGTACAAAATCAAACTGTCTTTTTCCTCCATATCTTCTCACCTCTAAATTAGAGTTCTCATCTGCGCCTATTGGCACATCTTGCGCAGGAATATTCGGCAAGTTAGATAAAACATTCACTAACTTATCCTTTTCTGCTTGTTCTTTTAAGCTGATTGCCTCTATCTCATTTGTGATGCTTTTTGACAACTCTATTTGCTCTTCACAGGGGCTCTTGCTCATTTTAAGCTTTTTTATTTCCTCTGTGATTTCATTGCGCTGCCTATTCAAATCCTGCAGTTTAGTGGTTAATGATCTTTTCTCGTGATCGATTTCTAATATCTCTTCCGCAGTAGATTCTCTAATTCCCCTGCTTTTCATTGCCTTTTCAAATCCTTCAGGGTTTTTGCGTATATATTCTATATCGTGCATATATTGTGCTATTACTAACATTGTTACTGTACTCCAAAAGCTCTTAATATTCAATATATTCTCATACTACTAAAATTATTATAGTTGATTTTTTTGTTAGAATTTGTTAAAATTTAATTAACTTAGCGTTCATAGGGTGTAGTATGTTGGGTATTACAAAAAATAATCAGAAAGAGAGCACTGACTTTGCTGGTGAGGAATTCGTTATCTACGCTACTTGTGTATGCCTAGCAGCCACATTCGCTGCTGGCTGTTTAGGGGCGGTAATAGGATCCCCTCTATTGACCTTTCCACTTGCTATGCTAATTTCTCATCCTGTGATTTGGATTATAATGGGAGTAGTTCTTACAACAGCATACAAATTAGCGAAGAACTATATTAATGGAAAAAGAGCAAGTCAAGGTGAGCAAAAAACTCAAGATGGAGATAGTGGTATTGTACCAGGAAGTGAACCCAATTCAAGGAACAGTAGTCGTAGAAGCTCTTTGGATAGTGGTTTGGGTGGTAAAGAGTTTCACGAAGATTTGGACACTCTTGTGCATCAGACAAACAGAAAAAACTATAGTTACTGGTTAGATGATAATGACATTACACATATTGCAAGAGTTGTATATGGGTACTCACAAAGTGAATATAGTAATAATAATGTCTATTTTCTTGCCCCTAGCTATTCTAATGGTTGGGACGAACTCACAAAAGAATTTCTTCAGAATTATAGAGGTGAATTCAAACAAAATTCTAAATTGATATTTACTTCGGTTCTTCATATTAACAATAATCATTGGGTAACTTTGGTTATTAAACCTGATGCAGGTGATAAAAAATTTAGAGCTTATTACTGTGACTCATTTGGTAATCAATTGCCAGATAATGTGCTAAATATTGTTAAAAGAGAACTGCAAAAAGAGGAATGGGTATTAGACATAAGAATTTCCCCAACTAAGCAGCAAAGTGACGGGTATAACTGTGGAATATTTGCGTTAGAAAATGCTCATAAAATTACACAAATGCTTAACGAAGACAAATCATTTGACGAAATTGACAAAAAGTTATCAGAATATAAATTTGATTTGAATGAGAAAAGAGAAGAATTTACAAGAGCGCTTATGGAAGATGAGAAATGTAAGGAAGATCTAAGAAATCGTAAGCGTCCGCCAAGGACGAAAACATCTCAGTCTTCTATTTCAAGGGAGAATGCAAGTTTGTGTTGCATTATGTAATCAATGAAAAATTACCATTGACCTTATGCCCCTCCAAATAGGAAATTTGACAATTGATTCTCCAGTTATTTTAGCTCCAATGTCTGGAGTGACTGATTATCCGTTTAGAAGTATTGTGAAGAAACTTGGTGCAAGTTTGTTAGTTTCAGAGATGATTGCAAGCAGAGCTATGATTATGCAAACTCGCCAGAGTTTGCAAAAAGCAAAAGTCGATGCATTAACTGCTGTTCAGCTTGCTGGATGCGAACCGAATGTTATGGCAGAAGCTGCAAAATTGAATGAGGATATGGGAGCTAAAATTATAGATATAAATTTTGGTTGCCCTGTTAAGAAAGTTGTAAACGGTTATGCAGGATCAGCGCTAATGCGTGATGAGAAAAAAGCCGCTGAGATAATTGAAGCTGTGGTCAAAGCAGTGAATATGCCAGTTACGGTGAAAATGCGCACTGGATGGAACGATGAAAATCGCAATGCCCCGAGACTTGCGAAAATTGCCGAAGACTTAGGAGCAAAAATGATCACTGTGCATGGAAGAACAAGAGCGCAGCTTTATAATGGTCAAGCAGATTGGAAATTCGTTAGAAATGTTAAAGAGCAAGTGAAAATTCCAGTTATAGTAAATGGTGATATTAAAAATTTAAATGATATTCAGAATGCTCTCAAAGAATCTGGAGCAGACGGAGTGATGATAGGTCGTGGTGCCTACGGTAAACCTTGGCTGATTAATCAAGCAATGAACTTTCTCAGTGGAAGTGAAACTTCTGAGCCAACAGCTTCAGAGAGATTAAGCATCATACTCGAGCATTACGACAATATTCTTGAGTACTATGGAAATGACACAGGAATAAAGATGGCCCGCAAACACATAGGTTGGTACAGTAGCGGGCTTCAAGGCTCATCTGAATTTCGTGTGAGAGTAAATAACATGACAGATAGCACAGAAGTGAAAGAAAATATTATTGGCTTTTTTGGTCAAGAGACACACTAGCTGTACTCAATTCGACTGATCGTATGCCACTACGCTCTCTTCCTCACCAGAGTGTAAATGACAACCATTATCCATCAACCATTCCTCGTCATAAGTTTCAATATCAAAATATTTTTCATATTTATCCACATTATCACAAAGTGAAAGTGCTCTGATCTTATTCATAATCAAACCTGTACCAGCAGGAATTAATCTTCCTACTATAACATTTTCTTTTAATCCACTTAAAGGATCACTCTTCCCGCAGAATGCTGCTTCTGTAAGTACTTTTGTTGTCTCTTGGAAAGAGGCAGCAGAAATAAAGGAGCTAGTTTCAAGACTTGCCCTAGTAATCCCCTGCAGAATAGGAAGATAATGAGTAGGCCGTTTGCCAGAGTTACTCATAGCATCATTTTCCCTATCAACTTCCAGCTTGTCAATGCTTTCGCCAACCAAGTACATAGTATCACCAGGATCAGTAATTTCCACTTTTTGTAGCATTTGTTTTAAGATCACCTCTAAATGCTTATTGTCTATACGAACACCCTGCAATCTATAAACTTGCTGTATTTCAGAAATCATATAGTGCGCTAAAGCTTCTAACCCAAGCACACGTAAAATATCATGGAGATCAGGGTCACCATCCATCAATAGATCACCTTTACGTACAAAATCACCTTCATTGACTATTACATGCTTACTTCTTGATACCAAATATTCAACTGGAGAAATTTGTTCATCTACAGGTTTAATTAATATACTGCGTTTTCCTCTACGGTCTTTTTCAGAAAATGCTACATAGCCATCTATCTCACTAACAATAGCATGCTCTTTAGGACGACGTGCTTCAAATAACTCTATAACCCTCGGTAAACCACCAGTAATATCACGAGTTTTAACTGACTCTCTTGGTGTTCTTGTAATAACATCACCTGCATGAACCTTCTGGCCATCTTGTACATTGAGCACTGCACCGATTGGTATAAAATAACATGCTTCAACGCCACTTGCGAGTGTCATTACTTTACCATTATCGTCAAGCAGCACAATACGAGGACGTAAATTAGCTCCACCAGAATGCAATTTCCAGTCTTTTACTACTTTGCTTGATATTCCTGTAGATTCATCCATCACTTCAGTGATCGAAATTCCATCTTTTAAGTCCTGATAAGACACTGTACCAGTCTTCTCCGTGATAATAGGCAATGTATAAGGATCCCATTCCGCAACTTTATCGCCAATTTTTACTGACCCACTCTCATCTACATAAAGCTTAGCGCCGTAAGGTACACTGTGCTTCAACTTCTCACTACCAAGGCTATCAATCAACACGACTTCACAGGAACGGCTTATCACAATTTTATTTCCGTTTCTATCTATAATTATATTACTATTGTTTAACTTTATTTTAGCATTAATAGAAGCTATAATATTCGAGGATTCAACGCCTCTAGTCATTACTCCACCTATATGAAAAGTACGCATCGTTAACTGAGTACCTGGCTCTCCAACAGATTGAGCAGCTATAACACCAACTGCTTCACCTATTGAAACAATTTTACCAGTTGCAAGGTCTCTTCCATAACATAAAGAACATACACCAGGACTTATTTCACAAGTTAAAGGCGATCTAATTTTTACAACATCAAGACCTGCAATGCTGATTTGCTTTACTTTATCCTCATCAATTAATTCCCCTGCTTTTACTAATAATTCTTTTGTCACTGGGTTATATATATCATTTGCAGCTGTTCTACCCAGCACAACACTCTCTAGAGATGCAACTATAGTACTTCCTTCAACTGTAGCTCTCACAACAAGACCATTTTTTGTTTTACAGTCATGCTTTGTAACTATGCAATTTTGAGATACATCAACTAAACGACGAGTTAAGTATCCAGAGTTTGCAGTTTTAAGTGCAGTGTCAGCTAAACCTTTACGCGCACCGTGAGTAGAATTAAAGTATTCAAATACGTTCAATCCTTCACGGAAATTAGAAATTATAGGTGTTTCTATAATCTCACCAGAAGATTTGGTCATGAGCCCTCGCATTCCTGCTAGCTGTTTCATCTGTGAAGTAGAACCCCTTGCACCAGAGTTAACCATCATATACACTGAGTTGTACTTACTATTTCCATCATATATAGATATTGCTTTTAACATATCATTAGCTATCATATCCGTACACTTAGACCATTCATCTATAACCTTGTTATACCTCTCACTTCTAGTTATTAGCCCATCTTGATATTGCATAGAGAATTTCTTAATTTCACCCCTCGCGTGATCAACATGTGTAGCTTTAGTTTCAGGTATAACCATATCACAACGACCAAAAGAGACACCAGAAAATGTGGCATACTCAAAGCCAAGTACCATTAATTTATCAGAAAATGCCACTGTAGCACTTTGACCACAGTTACGATATACCAAATCAACTATACAAGTTATTTCCTTGACTGTTAATATCTGATTTATTAGATCGAAGCCTAGATTCTCATGCTTAGGAAAAATTTGCCATAATATTAAACGGCCAGGAGTTGTACAAACAGTTTTATAGTGAGTTTCACCGCTGCTATTAATATACTCCATCCTATACTTTATACTAGAATGAATATGTAAAGTACCATCACTCAAGGAATGCTCAACTTCACAAAAAGCACCAAAAGATGGTAAATTATCTTCCTTAGGTTCTTGTAAAGTCAGATAATATATACCAAGTACTATATCTTTACTAGGAACTATAATCGGTCTGCCATTAGAAGGACTTAAAACGTTATTAGTGGACATCATCAACACCCTAGCTTCAAGCTGAGCTTCCAATGAAATTGGCACATGCACTGCCATTTGATCACCATCAAAATCAGCATTAAACGCCGTACAGACAAGCGGATGAAGCTGTATTGCTTTGCCTTCAATAAGGATTGGCTCAAAAGCCTGAATACCAAGTCTATGTAGCGTAGGCGCTCTATTCAACAAAACAGGATGCTCTTTTATTACCTCTTCAAGCATATCCCAAACTTCTGGTTTTTCTGCTCTTATCAACTTACTAGCAAACTTAATAGTTGGAGCCATACCATACATCTTAAGCTTTGAGTAAACAAAAGGTTTGAATAGTTCAAGAGCCATTCTTTTTGGTAATCCACACTGATTTAGTTTCAAAGTTGGACCAACAACTATTACAGAACGTCCAGAGTAGTCTACCCTTTTTCCTAAGAGGTTCTGGCGAAAACGACCCTGTTTTCCTTTTAACATATCACTAATGGACTTTTTATATCCAACAGCACCAGCTTTATTTACCAAAGTATTACGACGACTATTATCAAAAAGAGAATCAACTGCTTCTTGTAACATCCTTTTTTCATTACGAATCATAATCTCAGGAGGATTTAAGCTCAACAATTTTCTCAACCTGTTATTTCTATTAATAATAGTCCTATAATGATGATTCAGATCAGAAACTGCAGGACGACCACTCTCAAGCGATACCAAAGGACGCAAATCAGGTGGTAAAATAGGTATAGTTGTAAGTATCATCCACTCAGGCCTATTTCCAGATTTAATGAAGTTTTCAACAATACGCAATCTCTTTATAATTTTCTTTCTTCTTATCTCAGAAGCAACAGATTCTAATTCTAGTCTTAAATCCTTCCTAATTTCATGTAAATCAAGGCGCGTTAGCAACTCTCTTATAGCTTCAACACCTTGCATAGCTACAAAACTATCGATCCCATAGCTATCTTTAGCTTCATTATAAGCTTTTTCACTAATAATCTCACCTTTTTCAAAAGGCGAAACAAGAGGATCTATTACGATATAATTATCGCTATATAAAATATTCTCAATATCTCTGAGAGACATATCCAATAATGCTCCAATTCTTGAAGGAAGCGATTTCAAAAACCATATATGAGCAACAGGAGATGCAAGCTCTATATGACCCATCCTTTCTCTTCTTACTTTAGAAGATGTAACTTCTACTCCGCATTTTTCGCATATGCGACCTCTGTGTCTTCTTTTTTTGTATTTTCCACATAAACATTCATCGTCATTGACAGGGCCAAAAACCTTAGGGCAAAATAATCCACCTTTCTCAACTTTGAACGTACGATAATTTGCAGTTGAAACATCTTCTATCTCACCACAAGATATACGCTTAATACTTTCAGGGCTAGCAATCGATATGCTAACCTCATTAAAAGGTTGTGCAATGTTAGTGTGAGATATATCTTCAATCACTACATCATTTTGCTTTAAATCTACATTTAAACATAAAGAACGTAGTTCTTTTATCATCACATTAAAGGATTCAGGAATTCCACATTCAAAATTACTGTCACCTTTTATTATCGATTCATAAATCTTAACTCTACCATTAATATCATCAGACTTCACAGTTAACATTTCCTGCAAAGTATAAGCAGCACCATAGGCTTGTAATGCCCAACATTCCATTTCACCAAAACGCTGACCACCAAAATGAGATTTTCCTCCAAGAGGTTGTTGAGTAACCAAACTATAAGGCCCTACTGAACGCGCATGAATTTTACCATCAACCAAGTGGTGCAACTTAAGCATGTACATGTAACCAACTGTAACCTTGCGGTCGAATTTTTCACCACTGCAACCGTCATATAATACAGCTTGTCCAGAGTTATCTAAACCAGCAAGTTCAAATAATTTTGCTATTTGTTCATCTTTTGGACCCTCAAATACAGGTGCAGCAACAGGAACGCCATCACGTAATTTGCGTGCAAATTCAATGAGATTATTATCACTAATATTACGAATATCATTACAGATAGATACGTTACTGCCATAGCTATAAACCTCAATCAGGAAGTTACGTAAATTGCTGTATGAACTTTTACAAGAGTTCAAATAGTTCTCTACTAACTCATTCAACTCGTCATTTAGTGCATTCTTATTAGGTGTATTTAAAACAGAAGCCGCTATTTCATCATCATCAATATTTTCAATTTTTTTATTATCAAGGTATGCTACTGCAAATTGTGTAAAATTATCATCGTTAAGGGACCTAATTCCCTTGCAAAAAGCACTTTTGATCTTATTGATCTCATCGAGAATATTACTTACCTTTTCCCCTAATTTTCTACAAGCCCAACCTACATGCGTTTCCAGTATTTGCCCTACATTCATTCGTGAAGGAACACCAAGAGGGTTAAGAATAATATCAACAGGAGTACCATCTTCCAAATAAGGCATATCTTCCACTGGCACAACTCGAGAAATCACACCTTTATTTCCATGTCTACCAGCCATTTTATCCCCTGGTTGCAGACTATGTTTCACAGCAATGAAAACTTTTACTGACATCGACACACCTTGAGGCAGGTCATAACCTTCATGTAATTTTTCTACTTTTCGCTTAAACTGTGCTATTGCATGTGATACTTTTTCATCAAAATCTTTTTTTAAGCTCTTAACTTGCTCAGAAATGGATTGGTTTTTTAATCCTATACCCCACCATTGCTCACGTTCAATAGAGTCAAATTTTTCTCGATCTTGAGAACCAGAATTAATAAGAAGTTTCTTCAGTTCATCATAGAAATATTCACTAGTAACATTGATTATATAATCTCGCTCTTCCTCAAAGTCATTTATCTCTTTTTGTTTGATGAGTAATGCCCTTTCATTTTCTTCAACCCCCCTGCGTGTAAAGACTTGTACATCAATTACTGTCCCTTCAACATCTGGAGATGTATATAAAGAGGAATCCGCACAATCGAATGACTTTTCACCAAAAATTGTCATTAATAACTTCGTTTCAGGAGGCAATGAAAGAGAAGGTTTAGGTGTAACTTTACCTACCAGAATATAGCCTGGACCAACTCTTGTACCAATTTTCACTATACCACTATCATCCAAGTGATATAGATTTTCTTCATTAACACCAGGTATAGCACGAGTTATTTTTTCTGATCCTAAAGGGGTATCATGTACAACACAGTCAAATTCTTCTATATGAATAGAAGTAAAGAGATCTTTTTTAACAACTTCACTAGAAATAATAATAGAGTCTTCAAAATTATAACCTTGCCAAGACATAAAAGCGACTAGCAAATTTTTACCAAGCGCCAACTCACCACTGTTAATTGCAGGACCATCAGCTATTACATCACCCTTTTTAACATAATCACCTACGCACACTAGCGGTCTTTGATTAATACAAGTATTATGGTTAGAACGCTGAAATTTCCTTAGATGATAAATATCTACGTCCAAGTAGTTAACCCTTTCTTTATCAAAAGCACGTATAACTATAGAGTTACTATCAGAACTATCAACTATGCCATCGCGTTTTGCTAAAACTACAGCACCAGAGCCAGAAGCTACAAAAGACTCCATACCAGTAGCAACCAGAGGAGCGGTAGGCTTCAATAAAGGTACGGCCTGACGTTGCATATTTGAGCCCATTAATGCTCTATTAGCATCATCATTTTCTAAAAATGGAATCAAGGAAGCTGCAACTGATATTACCTGCTTAGGAGATACGTCAATGTAACTAACTTGGTCGCTACTTACCATGACGAAGCTACCAGCATATCTACAGTATAGCATGTCATCAACAAAGCAATTATTTTCATCAAGCTTTACGCTAGTGTCAGCTATATGATGTGAGCCTTCGTCTATAGCAGAAAGATACTCAATTTGATCAGTAACAACCCTATTGACTACTTTTCTATAAGGGCTTTCAATGAAACCATATTTATTAATACGCGCGTATATAGCTAAGCTGTTGATTAACCCTATATTTTGCCCTTCAGGAGTCTCAATAGGGCAAATTCTTCCATAATGAGTTGGATGAACATCACGCACCTCAAATCCTGCCCGTTCTCTTGTTAAACCGCCAGGACCTAACGCGGATAACCTTCTTTTATGTGTTATTTCAGATAACGGATTAGTCTGATCCATAAATTGAGATAATTGAGAAGAATTGAAGAAATCTCTTAAAACATTAGTTAACACTTTTGGATTAATAAAATCAGATGGAGAAACTTTATCTAAACTAGAAGTGGACATAGAATCAACTATTGCGCGTTCCAATTTCAACAACCCAGTTCTAAATTGATTTTCTATAAACTCTCCAACTGATCTTACTCTTCTGTTTCCTAAATGATCAATATCATCTACAGATCCTTGACCGTCACGTAACAATACTATTTTTTTCACAATTTCAATAATATCTTCATGCGTTAAAACAGTTAAATCCTCATCATAATTTAATCCAAGATAAGAGTTAAGCTTCAACCTACCAATGTTAGACAAATCATAATATTCCGGACTGAAGAAAAGATTACGGAAAAACTCTTCTACTATCTCTAAAACAGGAACTTCACCAGGACGCAAAACTCTATATATTTCATATAGTGCATCCTGATAAGACATGTTTTCATCTAAGAAAAGCGTATTTAATATATAAGGTCCAACAAACAAATTATCTATGTTCAACACTGATATTTCATCTACAGATAATAACTCAAGCTTCTTTATGTCTTCCAGCTTTATAGATTCACCAGCAGATAAAATTTTCGTAGAGCTAGCACTATCCATTAAATCTTCTGCGAGGAATAAATCACATATAGAATTAAAAGGAACCAGATACTCTTTCAATTCATTATCATATAGCTTTTTAGCTAGTCTTGAGGTAATACGAACGTTAGCTTTAAGCAGCACATTACCTTCAATATCCATTAAGTCGAAAGGCAGCCTCACTCCTTTAAATTTATCAGGAACAAAAGGCACTTTCCAACCATCTTTATGTTTTACATACTTTATTTTCTCATAAAATCTATCGAGTATATCATTATTTGATAGACCCAACGCCTTTAATAAAACTGAAATTGGCAATTTTCTTTTTCTATCAACACGAAAATACAAATGGTCTTTAACATCAAATTCAATATCAAGCCAAGAACCCCTATAAGGAATAATTCTAGCAGAATAGATCAATTTACCAGAATTGTAAGTTTTTCCCTTATCGCTATCAAAAAATACACCAGGAGACCTATGCATTTGTGAGACGATAACTTTTTCCACACCATTAATGATGAAAGTGCCCTTATCAGTCATCATAGGCAACCCACAAAAGTGGACTTTCTGCTCTTCTATAGATTTTACAACGGTTGCAAGTTTAGAATGATCTCCACTCTCTTTAATCGATTTATATTCATCAAGAGAAATACCATCCTGCATAACAACAAGACGTATAGAAGCAATAACCTGAGCAGAAAAAGTTACACCACGCTTTATACACTCAGATTCATCATACTTAGGATCATCTACCCTACAACTTATAAACTCAATAGTAGCCCTACGCAAAGGATCATTTATTGGAAAGATTGTATGAAAGATAACTTCAAGTCTTTCATTACCCTTATTCTTAGGAGTAAAAGAATCATATGATTCTTTTTGAACCTTAACCAAATCCAATAAAGAATCTTTTAAATCAATCGACCTAGAATAAGAAACTCTAGGAACAAAAGCACCAGAAGCGTACATATAAGAAGAATCAACCATTAAAATACCCCAAACTAATTAAAAGAGCTATATCAATATAAAATTAATACATTAAATATTATTCAAGCTCCACTTTAGTTGCTCCTGCTTCAATAAGTTTTTGCTTGATTTTTTCTGCTTCGTCTTTAGGAACATTAGCAGTCAAATCTTTAGGTAAAGATTCAACCAACTCTTTTGCTTCTTTTAAACCCAATGTAGAATTAACCTCTCTCACAGCTTTAATAACTCCTATTTTTTTACTCGCATCAATTTCTTTAATCACAACTTTATACTCAGCTTTTTCTTGAGCAGCAGGAGCAGCAGCATTATCACCAATAGGCGCCCCAGCACCAACAGCTCCACCAAGAAAAGAACCAGCAGGCAACCCTATTTTCTCTTCTAAAACTTTTACAAGTTCAGAAGCCTCTAATAGGTTTAAAGATAATATTTTATCAACCAAATCACTTGTTACATTACTCATAATTACCACCTTACTTAACAACAAATTTATTTTTTAGAACTATAATAATCCAAAACTCTCATAAGCCTCATAGAAGATGAATTAATAGACAACGCTAACCGAGCAGGAATATCATAAGATATTAAACGCATAATTTTAACACGCAATTCATCCAGAGAAGGCAACTTAGCCAGTTTATTAACATCTTCCACTGTTAACAATTCATTTAAATGAGCTGCGCAAATCACAGACATTTTTTCTTTGTTAGCATTAGTAAAATCAACTATTAATTTTGCAGCTTCTACTATGCCACTAGAGTATATAATAGCAACAGGACCGGAAAATTTGCCTGATAAATAAGAGAATTTACCAGTCCTTTCCAAAGCCAAGCGCGCTAGAGTGTTTTTAACTACTAATACCCCACCTGCTATAGACTTCAGACTATTCCTCAGAGTTAATGAATCATTAGCATTTATAGATTTAAAATTTACTAATATCAAGAAATCATTATTTACAAATACGTTTATTGTGCTCTGTATAAATTCATCCTTATCTTTACGCTTCACGGTATCACTCCCTTAAATTATATCTTCCACTTTGCCTATCTTATAAGCTTTACCCATAGTTGAATTTAAAAAAACACCCTTAAAGTAAATTCCTTTCGCAGAAATAGGTTTATTATCTTTAATTACTTTAAGAAAGGCTTTTAAATTTTCTAGCAAGTCATCAATATCAAATTTAATATTTCCTAATTTACCATGAATAACACCATTTTTATCTGTTCTAAATTTTACCTGACCAGACTTAATGGTTTTAATAGCTTCTGCAATGTTAGAAGTCACAGTACCAAATTTAGGGTTAGGCATCAGCCCTTTAGCACCCAATACTTTTGCAATAGGAGTGATTTTTGCCATAAAATCAGGAGTAGTAATGCACCAATCAACATCTAACTTTCTACCTTTTTTTATTTCTTCAACTAAATCCTCTCCTCCTGCAATATCAGCACCAGCTTTTTCAGCTTCTAATAAATGTTTATCTTGAGCGAAAACAGCTACTTTAATATTCTTCCCGATACCTTTAGGCAAAACTACTGTACCACGCACCTGCTCTTCAGATTTACGTGAATCTACGCCTAAATTGACCGCAATATCAACTGATTCATTAAATTTTGCTGAAGCAGACTCAACAATCTTCCTCAAACACTGCTTAGGATTATCATTATATGTATTCATTTACCTAACCTTCCACAACTTCTATACCCATAGATTTTGCAGTGCCTACAACCATTTTCACTGCTGAATCTTCATTATCCACTTTCATATCAACCATCTTGCACTTTGCTACTTTAATTATAGCAGACATAGGTAATTTAGCCACTAATTCTTTACCAGGATTACCAGAACTTTTACTTAATTTAGCCTCCTGCTTAAGTAAATAAGCCACAGGCGGACCGCTGACAGTAAAATCATGAGAGCGATCATCCTTTATGGAAATTCGCACTGTTACTAAATCGCCTACTTTATAATTAGCGTTAGCAGCACTAGTAACTTTATTAAAAGCTTCACAAAACTTAGGAACAGGTATACCACGTGGACCAAGTACTGAAGCAATTTTCGGTCCTGGAACTGCTTTCCCAGCTTCCATAAGTAAGTTAATCTTAGCAACTATAACACTCATAATTAATCCTCTATTTTCTCTACTTGAGCCAGATCAAGCTCTATTATTGTCGGCTTACCTAAAATCGATACTTCCACATTAATAATTTTTTTCTCATCGTTTACCATATTTACCTTACCAGTAAAATTTTGAAAAAGACCATCATTAATTTTCACTTTTTCACCTTTTTCATAACCATAACCTAACTTCTTTGTCTCTTGAGCATTATAAAGTGCATTACACATTGAGTGAATCTCATCATCCAAAATCACCTTTGGAATATTACCGTTTTTCAAAAATCCATAAACCTTAAGAGATTTTGGTATATTATTGATAAAATTCAATACTTCATCGCATAAATTCACGTATAAAAAGACATAACCAGGAAAGCATTTCCTTCGTGTAGCAATTTTCTTAGATTTCAACTCTACTTCACTTAGCTCTTCATATGGAATAAAAACTTCCTTAAAGTAATCATTAACACCCAATCTCATAGAATTTTCCAATATATGTTGGCGCACTTTCTCTTCACAATTAGAAGCAACTCTCAAGATATACCATTTATACCTATTAAATTCTTTACACTTTAAACTTATCTCATCATCTAAAATCATCTCAAAATTACCAGATTCGCCACTGCAGAATCCAGGCGTTTGATTCAAAATATTTTTGCTTTCATCACACAGATGCATATATACATACACTTCACATAACTCTTTTATATCAGACTTTGAATTACATACCGTTTGATAAGGAATAAACACTTCCTTAAAATAAACAGCATTACTTACCAATTCGCGTATGTTTTGCTCATATCCATAATCAACTTTAATGATATACCATTTATATTCACATTCCATAAATAATTCCAAATAAAGCCTTAATTACGTAAAGAGACATAAAATCCACAAAACAGAAGAAAATCGAAAAGCATAATATAACAATCATTACAACAAATAGAGATGACAACACCTCCTGTTTCTTTACCCAAGCAATTCTTCGTATTTCTTGCTTTATATCACAGAAAAAACCACACAAACTTTTTAACATTTCCACCACAACATTAATGCAGGAGCGATAGGAATTGAACCTACAACCTCTGGTTTTGGAGACCAGCGCTCTACCAATTGAGCTACACTCCTATAACTCAAACTCTCACTCCAAAATTTCAGAAACAACACCAGAACCAACAGTTCTACCGCCTTCTCTTATCGCAAAACGCAATCCCTTATCCATTGCTATCGGTACTTGCAATTCTACTTCTACACTCACATTATCTCCTGGCATTACCATCTCCTTCCCATCTAGCAATTTTATGCTCCCAGTTACATCCGTTGTCCTTAAATAAAACTGTGGCTGGTAATTCGCAAAAAATGGTGTATGCCTTCCTCCTTCCTCTTTCTTTAATATATAAACCTCCGCCTTAAACTTTCTATGCGGTGTTATCGTCCCCGGTTTCGCTAATACTTGCCCTCTCTCCACTTCTTCTCTTTTTGTTCCTCTTAACAATATTCCTACATTGAGTCCTGCACTTCCCTTATCCAGCAACTTCTTAAACATCTCAACACCTGTGCATATCGTCTTTTGCGTCGCTTGCAGACCTATTATCTCTATCTCTTCTCCCGTCTTTATCTCTCCCTTCTCTATTCTTCCTGTTACCACTGTTCCTCGCCCCGATATCGAAAATACATCTTCGATTGGCAATAAAAATGGTAAATCCACAGGCCTTGGTGGAACCGCCACATATTCATCTAATTTTTCCATCAATTTGTCTATTGATTTCTTTCCATATTCGCTGCTGTCATCCTCCAGCGCCTTGAGTGCTGAACCAACCACAACAGGCACTTCATCCCCTGGAAATCCGTATTTACTCAGTAATTCCCTCACTTCCATTTCTACTAAATCTATCATATCAGCATCAGCAACATCAGCTTTATTTATATACACCACGATATATCCAACACCTACCTGCTTCGCCAGCAATATATGCTCTCTCGTTTGTGGCATTGGCCCATCAACCCCCGACACTACCAATATCGCCGCATCCATCTGTGCTGCACCTACTATCATGTTCTTTACATAGTCAGCGTGTCCAGGACAATCAACGTGTGCATAATGCCTTTTTTCCGTCTGATACTCAACATGCGCTGTTGCTATCGTTATCCCCCTCTTCCTTTCTTCTGGCGCTTTATCTATCTGATCGTACGCTACAAAATTTCCATAATGCTTCGTTATCGCCGCTGTTAACGTCGTCTTCCCATGATCCACATGTCCTATTGTTCCCACATTTACATGCGGCTTTCCAAATGCTTCCACTACTGCTGTCATAATTATTACCCTTAATTATACTCTAACTTTAACTCATCAACCACATATTGTGGCACTTGCTCATAACAAGAAAAATGCATACTATACTGCGCCCTTCCCTGAGACATAGAACGCAAAACGTTGATATAACCAAACATATTTGCAAGAGGTACCGAAGCAGTAATTATTTTACTATTATTACCTAAATCGAGCATATCAGCAACATTTCCTCTTCTACTATTTATATCACCCATAACATCACCCATATATTCTTCAGGAGTAATGATTTCAACTTTCATTATAGGCTCCAGCATTTTTGGACCAGCTTTATTTGCCATCTCTTTAAAAGCACCTTTAGCAGCAAGTTCAAAAGCTAAAGGACTAGAATCAACCTCATGAAAAGCACCATCAAGAAGGGTAGCCTTAAAATCAATCAACGGAAATCCCGAAATTATACCACCTTCTTTTATCAACTCCAAGCCATTTTCTACCCCAGGAATATACTCTTTTGGAATAGCACCACCTACAATTTTACTTTCAAATTGAAACCCAGAACCAGGCTCAAGAGGTTCAAATTTTATTTTAACCTTAGCAAACTGACCAGCTCCACCAGATTGTTTTTTATGAGTGTAATCAATTTCAACAGATTTAGTGATAGTTTCACGATATGCAACCTGAGGAGCACCGACGTTAGCCTCAACGTTAAATTCGCGCTTCATTCTATCAACAATAATCTCAAGATGGAGCTCACCCATGCCTTTCAATATAGTCTGGCCACTTTCCGCATTTACTGACATTCTCAAAGAAGGATCTTCTGCAACCAACCTATTTAGAGCAATACCTAATTTTTCCTGATCTGAAGTGGTTTTAGGTTCCACAGCAATTTCAATAACAGGCTCAGGAAATTCCATACGCTCCAATAATATAGGAAAATCAACAGAACATAAAGTATCTCCGGTGGTTGTTTTCTTTAGCCCAACTAAAGCAACTATATCTCCAGCCCTAGCCTCAGTTATATCTTCTCGGTTATTTGCATGCATAAGTAACATTCTGCCAATCCCTTCAGTTTCGTTTTTTAACGCATTTGAAGCGGTAGATTTAGACTTTAATTTACCAGAATAAATACGGATAAACGTCAAGCTGCCTACAAATTTATCCGTCATCACTTTAAATGCAAGAGCAACAAATTTCTCTTTTTCTGAAGGTTTGACCTCAATTTTCTTTTCTGAATCTTTAGGATCAATTCCAACAATTACATCAACATCAATAGGAGAAGGTAAAAAGTCAACCACACCATCTAAAAGTGGTTGTACGCCTTTATTTTTAAAAGCTGATCCACACAACACAGGAACAAATTTTCCTTTAATGGTCCCATTTCTCACGCATTTTTTCAGTAAATCCACTGGCAGATCATTAGACTCAAAGTAAGTATTCATCGCTTCATCATCCATCTCAGCTGCAGCATCTAATAAAAGATTTCGATATTCTTGAGCCTTATCAAGCAAATCAGAAGGAATATCTTCATAAGAAAATTTAGCGCCCAACGTTTCTTCTTGCCATATAATGGCTTTCATAGAAATAAGGTCAATTATACCTTTGAAATCTTTCTCACTCCCTATTGGTAAATGAATAACTAAAGGTGCTGCACCAAGCTTCGTCTTTATCATATCAACACATCGATAAAAATTTGCCCCTATTCTATCCATCTTATTAACAAAGCAGATACGAGGAACGCTATATTTATCAGCTTGACGCCACACTGTCTCAGATTGAGGTTCAACTCCAGCAACTCCATCAAATACAGCAACTGCACCATCCAAAACCCTTAAAGATCTCTCAACTTCAATAGTGAAATCAACGTGACCAGGAGTGTCTATTATATTGACCCTATGATCATTCCAAAAACATGTTGTTGCAGCAGATGTGATTGTAATACCACGCTCTTTTTCCTGCTCCATCCAATCCATAGAAGCTGCACCATCGTGCACTTCACCAATTCTATTTTGCTTACCAGTATAAAATAAAATACGCTCTGTTGTGGTAGTCTTACCAGCATCTATGTGAGCCATTATCCCTATATTTCTGTATTTAGATATTCCAATTTCCATATCACAATTAATTAGCTAACATTAAAAACGAAGATGAGAAAATGCCTTATTAGCTTCAGCCATTTTATATTTTTCTTCGCACATCTTAAACGCACCACCGCGTTTATTATAAGCATCCAGTATTTCAGATTGCAAACAATCAACAGTGGTTTTTCCACTCTTTTTTCGAGCAGCAGAAGTTGCTTTAGCAATCCACCTTAATGCTAAAGAAACCGCTCTATCTTGTCGAACTTCAACAGGTACTTGATAAGTTGCACCACCAATGCGTCGAGAACGCACTTCTATAGAAGGAGTAACATTTCCTACTGCTGTCTCAAAAATTGATAACCCACCTTCGCCTATTTTCTTTTCAGCTAAAGACAAAGCGTCATAGATAATCTTTTCTGCAGTAGATTTTTTACCACATTTCATGATTGTATTAATGAAACGCATCAGCAAAACACTGCCGTAACGCGAATCAGGACTTATTTCTCTTTTTTTTGCTTTATTCCGACGAGCCATAAACTTTAACCAGATTTCTTTACACCATATTTTGAACGAGCTTTCTTTCGATTTTGCACACCACGCAGATCAAGGGCACCTCTTATTATGTGATAACGCACACCTGGCAAATCTTTAACCCGCCCACCACGTATCAAAACAACAGAGTGTTCTTGTAAATTATGACCTTCACCAGGTATATAAGCCGTCACTTCACCATACCCACTAATTTTTACTCTGGCTACTTTACGGAGTGCTGAGTTAGGCTTTCTAGGAGTTGTAGTATACACCTTAGTGCAAACACCTCTCCTTTGAGGGTTGCTTTCTCCCAAAGCTGGTACCTTTTTCTTATGGGTCAATCCTAATCTACCCTTACGTATTAATTGATTTATCGTAGGCATATGTTATAAACTCAAGCTCATTAAAATAACTAAGTTTTTAGTTATAAAATAATAAACCTCAATAGTCAATATAAAAATAAACATTACTACTCTAATAATTAAGCTCAACTGCCTTGAAAGCCATCAGTAGACTTCTTGCACTACCTCCCAAGCCACAACTGTCATTCAGTAGAAACGAAAAAACTTACTTGACACCCTTCGCCAGCCCCATTATCATGGTACTGAAGGTATTCATTTATCTTCAATCTGTGCAGATTAAATGACAACAGTATTACGTAATTGGCGTCTTATTTTTAATTTTTTGCACTATGCACACTTTACTTCTTCACAACATTTCTGGGTTTTTACCTATATAAGCTGAAACGCGCTTATAAAGCGTTTAAGACAGTATAGTACGCCAATTTGCAGGATTAGAGAGTGACAACTAGCTAATACGGGATATCTTTTGCCTTTTTTTTGCTTAGTAAATTTCTTAAACATTTAAACTAAGGTGAGTTGCATTTAAAAGCAGCTAAATTGCAGTGTTTAAGACTTAAAAAACGCCAATACTGAAAATAGACAATGACTAGGGCTTCTTTTGCCTTTTTTTTGCTTGGTAAATTTCTTAATATTTATGGCAACATGAACTGGACAGGAAGGTGTCATTCCAGTGCTTGACACTGGAATCCAGTTTTCCATATAATCTCATCGAAAATGTTGTAACCACTTTCTGTGCTAGTTTGCTTGCTTACAAGCAAACTTTTCTGGATCCCAGTGTCTGGGCACTGGGATGACAGGGGAGGGAGGCTACTTGGATGACACCATTCTTTTTCCTGGATCCAAGTAGTCAGGGCACTGGGATGACAGGAGAAGGTACTAGGATGACACCCTGACCTCGTCGTCCCGCTACGTGTTAGCGGAATCTAGAGATACCGTGACGGTATGACGTAAAGCTCGCATTAGCTATACTTTTATGCTCACCAACTTAGCTGGATCCAAGTAGTCAAGCTACTTGGATCTGCAAATTGCAATGTTCGTACAGCTGCGTGCTTGACACTGGGATTTAGTGCAGCTACCCTAAACTGGAAGCTCATCTTGCTATTCTTGGCTGAAAGGAACATATTTTTAGAATAATGAAAACAATCAGCACTTTAATTCAAGAAGGATCGGAGTTATTATCATCACATAAAGTTGAATCACCACATTTAGATTGTGAAATCATCATGCAGCACGTACTTGGAGTGGAAAGATCATTCATAATTATGAACCATGCTGATCAAGTGCCGATGGAGAAAGAACTTTTATTTTGGAAATTAACAAAAAAAAGAGCGGAAAGATATCCAATATCGCAAATAATAGGTAATCGTGAATTCTGGAGTAAAAATTTTATAGTTAACCAGCATGTTTTAGATCCAAGGCCAGATAGTGAAACAATAATCCTAGCAGTGTTAAAATATTACCCAAACAAAAAACAGAAACTAAAAATTGCAGATTTTGGCACAGGCACAGGTTGTTTATTGATATCCGTACTTAGTGAGTATAAATATGCTGTTGGCGTCGGTTTTGAAAAAAGCTTGGAAGCATATAAAGTTGCCTATCAGAACACAAAAAAACATGATCTTCTCAGCAGAGCCAAAATATTTCCAAGTTCGTGGACAGAATGCAGCGATTTATTTGATCTGATAATTAGCAATCCTCCATATATTAAAAGAAGCAAATTGAAAGACTTGCAAGCTGAAGTGCAAAAGGAACCAAGAATTGCCCTTGATGGTGGTATTGATGGTTTGAGTTGTTACTTGAGCATTTTTCCAATATTAAGGAGGTGCCTTAAAAAAAATGGGTTTGCGATATTGGAGATAGGTGAAGATCAAAGCAATATTGACAAAATAACCCCCTCATACGAATTAGCTTTTCAGGAATATGTATATGACTTAGCGGGAATGAAGAGATGCATTGTTATGCAAAAAACATAGCTAATGTTTTCTTGTATTATCTCCTTCATCCCATATTATCCTATGTCATCCCAGTACCCTCTAGTTAGTCATCCAAGTAGCGTGACTACTTGGATCTATATTTACTATGGTCAAGCCATAGGATGACAGGAACGGTTTTATGCATTTTTTAAAGGGCAACATGTTTAAGCTTTACTAGCAAAGTGGAAAGTAAGGCCAGCTTCTATGCCGTGTGTGTGAAATAGTCGATTACCTATATTTATTTTATCTGTTTTCGCAGCCTCTATCGGTTTATTATTGTCAACGAGTTCATTATACCGCCTTGTTTTGCTGACTTTATCGTCTACCACTTCCCTGAACGCTTCTGCTTCAAGCGTAAAATTGCTATCAATAACACCACCAACAGCAAAACCCCTATATCCGATATGCATATTTACATCTTCATTTATGCGATAATCAAGGCCAGCTTTTAATTGACCTGCGGGTCTTATTGACGATTTTTCAAACATTGTCATTCTTGTTGCACCAATTCCAATACCAATGTAAGGAGAAAAAGAGAAACGGTCACCCTTCCAATGATGATAAACATTTGCCATTACAGATATGTTCTCAATTTGGTCGTGATTGACTATAGCACGATACAAATATTCTGTATCAGTGTTGTCTGCTTGCTTCTTAACTTTTTCCTTTGTGTACGATACAGTCATTTGATTGCTTATTAAACCAATATTATCCACTTTTACAGAAGAATACATCCCTTCCAATTCAGCCCTATAGCTGTTGCCATTCAATTCCCCTGTATAACCCAATACTACATTTGCAGCAAAAGGTGGATTATAATCTCCTTTATACTCACTTAGTGACTGACCTTCTGTGTTCTGAGCACCCCTGTCATTTATAGACAAATTTTTGATACCTGTAGTGCTTGTTTTTAGTACGCTTGTGTTATTTAAATATTGACCGTAATACCCACTACCAAAGTAAAACCCTTCTGTTTCACTCGCAAAAGATTGTTGTGACAACAATAAAGCAAGTGCTGTAACCGCTAATGTTTTTTTACTAATCATTACTACTCCCCTAGTTAAAATAGCTAATCTAATACTAATTAATTAAAAATGGCTTAATATGAAAAACCTAATTATTTGCATAACTTGCACTTTCCTAAGCTAAAAAATAGGCGAAGTCAACCTTTATCTTCGGCTTTATCATCATTTTTTAATTTATCGTCAATATCCTCATCTTCAAATTCATCCTCCTCTTCTTCGTCATCAAACCCATCATCGCTCCTATCCTCATCTTCCTCGTCATCATCTTCAAACTTATCGTCAATATCTTCATCATCAATATCTTCGTCTGCAAATTCATCTGATTCATCATATACTGCATCTTCTGTTTTAGTCTCAGCAGGATAATCAACTGAATTAGGCCCCTCAAGAGCATTATTCCCCTCGTTATTAACCTTATCTTTGCTTGCAGCGGCAGAAAGAACTTTATTTGGGTCATATGGTTCTTGTGTAGGCACACGAGTTTGCTTGAGCAGCCTTCTTGTGAAGGTGCTATCACTGTAGTACAAAATTTTCTTTGATTTAATTGGGTAAGTCGACTCTATTAAAATTATCTGATCGTCACGTGGCAACATAATAACTTCTTGAGGCAATAGCAATGCTCTCTGTATTTCAGAGATATGTAATGACCTTGAAGCAGGATTTAAATCTAAAAATTTAGGCTTATTCAACGATTCTTGTTGTACAGTTTTATTTCCTATAAGTTGCGATATTAAATTAGCTGTTTCAATATTATTGGCTGCAAAAGTTATTCTGTAAGTCGAGTTTGACAAAAAGGAGTTCATTCCTGCTTCTTCGTATATTCCTTTGAGCTGCTCAGTATCTTGAACAATTAAGAATAATCTAACTCGATAACCACGAAAATATGCAATACCTGTTTGAAATTGCTCCATTTTTCCAAGTGTAGGAAACTCATCCATTAAAAACAATACGCCATAAGGCTCGTCATCTGATGGCAATTTTCTACATAAAAACTCAGTTGCCTGTTGGTAAAAAACCTGCATTAAAGGCCTGAGCCTAGTCAAGTTGTCAGGAGTTAAACCAACATAAACTGTAGTTTTCTTCTTTTTAAAATCCAAAATATTAAAATCACTTGACGCAGTTGCAGTATCAATCAATGGGTTTGCCCACAATTCAAGCGATGAGTTCATGGTTGATACAACACCCGACCTTTCTTTATCAGCTTTTTGTAAAAAAGCTGCAATGTTCATATATGCTACAGGGTGTAGTATTTTACCCATTGTATCAAGAGCAACAGCAAGATTATAGACTACATCATCACTACGCATCGTACGCACAACTTCACCAAAAGATTTAACTTTCTCTGGTGCAGCAAGTAAGTATAATACCACTCCAACAAATAAGCTTCTTGCTTCATTTTGCCAAAAGTCTTGTTCAGGCATGATTAGGTTAGCTATTTTCTGCACATCGTCAACCATCTGCCCAGGTTTTTCACTAATCCATTGTAATGGATTGTAACAGTGACTTATTCCATCTGGCTGCGCTGGATTCCATACGTATACTTTTTGTCCTTGTCGTTCTCGCCAACCACTTGTTATTTCATAGTTTTCTAATTTTATGTCGTGTACAATTACCGAGTCAGTCCAAAATAATAAATTAGGAATTACAAAACCAACACCTTTACCAGAACCTGTAGGTGCAAACAATAATGCATGCTGAAACCCATCAGCAATAAAGTAGCCTCTTTTATCTTTACCAAGCAGTAATCCCTTTTTGCTTCTTAATCCTGCTTTTCGTATGTCTTTCTCTGATGCCCACTGCGAGTCTCCATGAAGTGATTCTTTCTTTTTAAATGGTCGCCACTCAATTATCCTTTCTCTTAAATTCCACAAAATAACCATTAAAACAATGATAGGCAGTGCAGAAGATATAATTAATGTGATTTTGAGCTCAAGGCTATATAACTCTGGATGATGCCAACAATATTGTATATGATCAAAAATCGTTGGCCAAAGAGCTTGAGGGAAAGGCGTCAAACTAGGATTAATTGCCTTAAAATCCACAGCATCCGGACCGTCAACTAATAGAAAGAACAATATACCAGATAGATAGAAGCAAAACTCAAGTACGCTAAAAGCTACTACACCTCCTATGAGAATATTACGTAGGTGATTTCCATTACTCATAAACTACTCTTCCTTAACTTATGTATAAATTTAAGCATTTTTGCTCGCAGATCTAGTAAATAATATCTCAGAAATGCTTCTTTTTCCCCCACTGGTTCTTTTCAGTTGAATGACAATATCAATCACATTTCTAATGTATGGTATAATTTGGTCTGGAGGAATGCCAAGGTTTGCTTGCATAACCATCAGTTTTATTTGCTCAAGGGCCATCGTTGGACTATCCGCATGAAGGGTTGATATTGATCCAGGGTGACCAGTATTTATCGCCCTAAGAAAACTAAAAGCTTCTGCTCCACGGAGCTCACCAACTATTATTCTGTCTGGCCTTAACCGTAAGCACGCTTCTATCAAATCTTGAGTGGTTACTTTTGCTCTGCCCTGCCCTCCTTTAGAGGCAATTAGATGGACTTTATTGGGATGATCATTCAAAACGATTTCCCTTGCATCCTCAACAGTAATAATTCTTTCCTCAGCTGGAATAGCACGCAAAGTAGCATTAGTAAAAGTAGTCTTACCAGTGGAAGTTCCACCACTAATTATAATATTTTTCTTACTTATTACAGCGTATTCTAAAAACTCTTTTATTTTTTTTTGCCTTAACAGTAAATCCAAATGACGGTCAACTGGATTATCGGTCACTTCTATAACAGTTTCAGAAAAAGCCCCCATTTTTTCATAATCATCTAGCGCTAATTGCATGCTAGAAGGCTTACGAATCGACATGACTACTTTATCAGGCTCACATGCTGGCGGAAATACTATCTGTATACGATAACCATTTGGTAATGTTGCCGAAAGTAAAGGTGCTTCTTCGCTAAGTTTTTGTTCTGTAGCTTGAGCAATCAGTCTGCCAAGAGATTTCAAATGGTTAAGATCGAATATTTCTAATTTTTCACACCTTATTTCACCACGATTTTCAATCCATACTTCCTTTGGCTTATTTATTGATATTTCATTTACACCTTCTTCTTGAAATATGCCTTGTAATGGCTCCAAATATGTATCAAGTGCAGCATAGTTCATTTCATTGATTTAATATTGCCTGTGGAGGAAATACTATATCTTGGTTAACAAATACTTTCAATGCAGTGCCTTGATCGACATAAATAGTTGGTTTTTTATCTGTATATCTGCCCACTATATCTCGCATGTCTTTAGAAAAATCCTCGATTGATTTCCCGATTGCTTCATCATAAACAGACTTGCTTTTTCTTTGAATTTGTTCTAACAGTTGATTTACAATTTCCAGGCTTATATTTACCTCGTCTTCTTCAATTCCTAGTGCTTTTGCTATTTCCTCTTTCATTATTTTTAGTAAATCTTGTCTGCTTTTGGCACTCCGAATTCTTCCGATAGCCCCAAGGCCTAATTTCCATTTGTCACTAGATATCTTCTTTTCTGGGTCAATAATGAGTTGGAGAGAAGAAAAATCTATTTCGGTTGCAGTGATAGACTTTACTGCATCTCTGATAGTTAGCGTATCAACAAGATTAGAAGCCTTTTGCCCTATAACAGCAGAACCAATCGAAACACCAGCAAGTGTCACTGAAGAGAATAACGCACTTACTATTTTGTTATCAACTATTCCTGCTATTCCTGCTCTACCAAGCTCGTCAGTACTAAGTGATGAGATTGCAATATCTATTCCATGTGGCAGAATCACTCTATTCCAGTTTATATTTACACGAGATTTAGCAACATTCGAGTCAAATGAATAACTGCCTATCAATCTTGAGCCTTTAGGTATTAAAACTGTATCACCAGTTTCTGCATAAACATCTCTACTCACCATAGCACGCAGCATTCCTTGCAGATCAGAGTTTATTGCAGTTTCAAGAACAGCATCAATAATTTTACCTTGAGTAATCATTAAACCAAGCTTTCCTACCCTGGTAGCTTTGCTCGATTGTGCTGAAGTGTCGGATAAAATAGCATCAGCAGCCTTGTTCTCTCCACTACCACCTGAAATTGTTAACATTTGTGCACTACGTCTGTCTCTAGGATAACCGCCACCCCCTATTGTAGGAAATGAGGTAGGTAAATTGCCCATAACATTACTAGAAGGAAAATTTTGCTTTGGCAAAATAGGTATATTTGACGCAGAAGTTTCTTTTGGTTTCTCTTCTTCTTTTTTAATTTGTTTTATTTCTGGTACGATTTGTGGTGTAGGAAGAGGAGGTAAGGGTGGTAAGGAATCGGTTATTATTCTTTCAGGAACCATTACATTATCTGGAACTTGTTCCAACTTTCCTTTCAACTCTTGAACGTTTTGCTTTGTTTCCTCTTTTTTAATAACTTCTGAACCCTCTTTATGAGAAGGACTAAAATAGAGATAATACACTCCACCAACCAGAAGTACTAAAATAATGACCATCAATGCCCTATGACCTTGATTAGAGCCAACTGTTACTACCTTATTCTCTATTTCTGATTCATCTTCTGAATTGTTACGCCTTTCTTTATTCATATTGCATGTACCACAGCTAAAGTGACCTATTTATAATTTCAACTTCACCATCTTCATAACGCATAAATAGCTTTTTATGTACTCCTTTTATTATAACATAATCATCAAATAACAGCCTTTTACAAGGTTTATCCTCCCCTTCTACAAAAACCTGAGGTATTTTATTATTATTTCTAAATTTTAAATAGGTTAAATAACCATCATCAAATAACTCGATCGGAACTATATCCGCATTACCACCTTCATCAATATATGTATAATTGTACTTCGTATCATTTTCTTGTATTATTTTTTCTAGCTTGTCTGTAGTATATTGCATTTGAGTAGGTAAAGAAACCTCATCTAAATCAACATCAAATTCACCTTCTTCTTGAGGATAATAAAAACGTACTACGTAAGATATATCCTTTTCAGCAGAATAATCGTGATCCACTTTCTTAGCATCAGTATCCGGGTATTTATCGTAGTTTGGCCTTGAGATTAAATCAAAAATGTAATTTCTTTTTTTAGTTGTCGTAATAATCATGTTAGTGCGACTACTAACTTCAAATGGCATGATAAGCAATTTATTGTCATAAGGATTAATTTTCCAACTTGATGCATCACCAACAGCGATATTTTTAACTTTTTCTCCTTCCGCAAATTCAATATAAGAATAGTAACCCTGACTAAAAACCACCGTAAATACTTCATTAGGGCTATACACAAAAGTCTTTATTCTACTATCTACAGAAATAGGCTCATTATAATTAATGGATGCGTTTAAATTGCCACTGACAAGTAAAGCTAAAACTAATAATATCCTATACATATTCATCATCTACTCTATATGAAATAACTTGAAATCCTAATGGGTTAATATATCTTTGCTGATCATCCATTTCAAGCGATGCATATCTATATGACATAATAACTATCTTATTTTTTCTCGTAGAACTTCCATCTTTCCGTGTAAATTCCACAAAAAATCTCACCTGAAGAGCATCGTTACCCAACTTTTGAATTGAGCGAATTTTAAATTCACTTTTGGTATCTGAATATAAATTAAAAAGATCATCCATATTCTGCGATCCTACATAATTTCTAAATTCATTATACACATTAGGTGAGGAAAACAACCTCACCTTTGTATAATAGTTATAATTATAATGATATGGATCAAAAACCTCCCTTGCTTTTATATACTCTGAAATAAAATAATCGTTTAGCGCTTCATCTGCAGAATACTGTTTTACTGTGACAGGATCAACCAATTGCACTATTCCTGATTTCTTGTCAATTTCTATAACAAATGGCTCAATAGTGCTACTTGTGCTAATTTTAAATATGACTAATATGCTGATAGAGATCGTTGCTAATAATATTAATGCAAATAAAAGTAGAATATTCCTTTGAGCAATAACTGTGCTGTAGCGGTTTGAATTCCAATTTATATCCTTATCTAAGGATTCAGTATTTTTTTCTCGCTTAAAAAATCTTAGCATTTTAGTATTCCTAAAAATCTTAACTTATGTTAATAAACATAGCAAATTAACAAAGTAGTTACAGCAAAAAAGCTAAAAAACTCTTAATCTATGGCCTAATTTACCAAACTTTGTCTCCATATATGAATCGTTATATTTATTACGTTCCACAATAAGTGGTAGACACTTTGTAACTCCTATACCACTACTTTCCAATTCTGACAATTTCCTATCATTGTTTGTAAGTAATTGGATTTTGTTAATGTTCAATTTCTTAAGCATTTTAGCTGCAACAGCAAAACTCCTTTCATCATCTTCAAAACCCAATGTTCTATTTGCATCAACAGTATCAAGATTATGTCCTCTTTGCATACTGTACGCTCTTAACTTATTAGTTAAACCAATGCCCCTTCCATCTTGCATCAAATACAATATAATACCACTTCCAGAGTCAGCTATCATTTGAATTGCTTGATGTAACTGACTTCTGCAATCGCATGACAAGCTATCTAACAAGTCACCCGTATAACACGAAGAATGAATTCTTACTAATGGTTCGCCATCTTTATCTGGATTGCCAATGATAATTGCATGATGTTCTCTTCCACCACTTTCGGTTCTATAAGATATGATATTTACTTCTTGAGTCTGTTTTAAAAATAATGATGTTTTGCACACTTCATATACATCCTGATTTTCTTGAAAATTATTTATGAATGACGTGTCCAGTGCAATAACGTCATTTTTCTCGCACCAATTTCGCATTTCATGATTATTCTCAAAAGTCATATCAGCCACTAACGCGTATGGCAATAATTCTGAGAACTTAAGCAAGGCAATAGCACATTCATCTATTGTCTTTGAGCATTGCAACTCTTTTATGCAATCTTCCTTTGAACAGTTTATTAAATGGAGCAGTTCATCAAAATTATTCACCAACAGACGTTTGCTGTTATGTTCTTTATTCTGAGATATGTATTTTACCTTACTTGAAGTTAAAGTAACATATACATTGCTTGATATAAGCTTGTATTGATTAAATAAATCTCTTTCTAAAGCCTCAGCAGCAGCAAACAATAGGTAATTACTTTCATCATATATTACAATTGGCCGACCGCGCCTGATTTCGCTGATAGCTCTTTCTACCTTATTGCTACTCTGATTTCCTATAAACATTTTTACCCATATTAAACAGCGATAAAAACTGGTGCGGCCGAGAAGACTTGAACTTCCAAGGCCTTATGAGCCACAGCGACCTCAACGCTGCGTGTCTACCAATTCCACCACGGCCGCACTATATTCTAGTTTTTATATAATTATTTTAAATTACTTAATCATTTTAGAATTTTTCATCTAGAGTGTCAATCTGATACTAGAATAATTTAGAAATTGTTTGTATAATTTGATTATGAATTTTGTGATTATAAATTTTAATCATTTAAGATAACCTTACTACTAATTTTTAACTTAGGTTTTTATACAAATGAATATAGCTAATATCTTTATTTTTTTAGCTCTCTCTCTTATAACTAGCTTTCATTTCGTCCATGCACAAATATTATACACATGGTCTCAAGTTATCCCAGAAAATAAACTAAGCATACGCGCAATTACGGACAATGACATGTGTCCCATTGTTTATGTTGATGGCAAGGAAACAGAAATGCTGAATCGCAGCTCAATTAACAATGGTGATCATAACGAAACAGTTTGTGAACTGACAGTACAAACAAGTGCCAAAGACGTTAGTATTGAGGATCTACGGGTTCCTATATTACCAAAAAAGGTTAATAAAATTGCTTTCATTGGTGACACGGGCTGTAGAATAAATATGTTATTTCAGCAGGAATGTAATTCGGTAGATAGCTGGCCTTTAAAAAAAAATTTAGACTCAATTGCCCTTCATAAACCAGATTTAATTATCCATGTTGGTGATTATCATTATAGGCAAACAAGATGTAGAAATACAAAAAAGTGTGGCGATATTTATGGATATAATAAAGAAGCTTGGTACGCTGATTGGTTTGAGCCTGCAAAGGATATTTTATCACAATCCCCTTTCCTTTTTGTTCGTGGAAACCATGAGAGTTGTGATAGAGCTTATGAAGGATGGTTCAGGTATTTAGATTCATACCCCTTTTCGTCTGAAAAATGTGGAAACTTCGTTTCTAGTTGGTCCTTAGATGCTGGACCGATGAAATTTTTTATCTTCGACTCTTCATCCGGTGAGGATATTTTTACAACCCAAAGCACAATTGATGCTTTTGAAAGGCAATTTGATAAATTGATACAAGATAAGCCCACGTGGTTTTTAACTCATAAACCACTTTGGAGATCTCCAAAAAAAGAATTTTTGACATTAAAAAGCCATGGCAATCTTACACAAATTGAAGCTTTTGGGGATAGATTTCTAAGCAATGTTACTACCATAGTTTCCGGCCATATTCATATAGCCCAGATTTTATTAATGGATAATGTTCCAGACCAGATTATAGTTGGAAATGGCGGTTCATTACTACACGCTCAAGATCAAGAACCTGTTTATCAAAATGTAGAATTTGACTATTCAAATGGTAGAAACTACTTAGCACACGAAGTTAGAAACTTTTTCGGCTTTGGCTTTGCAATACTAAACTTAGATGATCACAAATTTACCTTCTATAACCAAGATAATAAGGAAATGTATTCTGCGAAGCTAACAGAAGATTTTAAACTTAAACGGATTAAAACTATAGTCGATTCATTTTAGGATTTGTTATTAGCTATTTTAAAAACGCTACTTAAACATTTTTTTTAATCGATTGATTTCATCAGCAAATTTTGAGTCGGTCTTTATAAAATTTTCTACTTGTTTTACTGCATGTATAACAGTAGCATGGTCTCTGCCACCAAAGTTTCTCCCAATATCTGGTAGGCTTTTTTGCGTAAATTTTTTGGCAAAATACATAGCTATTTGTCTTGGCCTTGCAAGACTGCGAAGCCTTCTATTGGATTGCATATCTGCAACCTTTATATTGAAAAATTCAGCTACTTTCTTTTGTATTTCTTCTATTGTGACTGACCTATGATTTGACCTAAGAAGATCGATTAGGGTTTCACTAGCTGATTCTACCGTCATACTTCTTCCAATTAATGAGGTATGGGTAACCTTATTTAATGCTCCTTCTAATTCTCTTATATTAGATTTTATGTTCCTTGCTAAAAACTCTAGGACATCTTTCGGAACATACATATTCATCTGCTCCACTTTTGCCTGCAATATACCAAGCCTCAATTCAAAAGTTGTTTCATTAATATCTGCCACCAACCCCCAACCGAGTCGTGATTTTATTCTTTCTTCCACTCCATCAAGATCACTAGGAGACCTATCAGCTGATATAACCAATTGTTTATTTTGGTCTATCAATGCATTGAAAGTGTGAAAAAATTCTTCTTGTGTACTATCTTTACCACTGATAAATTGCACATCATCTACCATCAATACATCTACTGATCTAAATTGCTCTTTAAATAACATAATATCTTTGCTTCGCAGCGCTGTAATATATTGGTACATGAATTTCTCTGCTGATAAATACACCACTTTTCTTTTTGCTGATGGGGAATTGACTATGTGCCAAGCTATAGCATGCATTAGATGTGTTTTACCAAGTCCCACTCCACCATATAGAAACAAAGGATTGCTGCCTAATATTGGATCTATAGATTCTGCCACACGCTTTGCCGCCGTAAATGCTAATTCATTTGGCTTTCCCACTACAAAATTATCAAAGGTGAACCTTGGATCCAGCGGCGAACCAAGATTATGATTACTTTCCTCTCTGTTTTTTAGTATAACATTAAAATTTGAATTCCTCTCCTCAATTACTTGAATATCAATAGAACGTATACTTTTATCTTCGCTTTGCCATAATGATAATATTTTTTTCATGTAATGAACTGTAATCCACTCTTTTATAAACCTTGTTGACACGGATAAAAGAACTTCCCCATTTCTGCTACTGACAAATTTTAGTGAACTCAACCAGCTATTATATGTTGCTTCTCCATAAAGATTATAAAGACAATTTTGGATTTTTTCCCAAGTAACATTGTGATCCGTTACTGTAATAATCTGATCAAAAAACATAGTAGAAACCTTAGGGCTAGTTAAGTTCATATACCACACCAAGAAAAAAGCAATAATTAGAAAAATACAAGATAATCAATAGCTTACTGCAAAATGAAAAGCTAATACTACTTAATACATACTAAAAATTATGGTGATTTTTTGATGGGTTGTAAAGGGTATAAAAACATTAAAATTGATCATTTTTATTTCAAAAAAATGAAAAATTTGTAAATGTCGCTTGTATCGAGGATTAGAAGCATGCTATTAAAAACAGTAATACATTATGTATAAATAAGATGTTAAATTTACTGGCAAATAAGTAAAGTATTCATATAAACATAGCTAACCTAATATAGATTTACTGAAGCAAATTTATGATTATATTAAGTAATTTGAGTTGTTATGCTGTATTCGGTATTGAACTAGAGTTTTACATTGAAGGAATAGAAAAAGAATACTTATTTCTGAATAGCATCAAAAATAAAATAGCATCTCTTGAATTTTCTTGCGAGAAGGAGAATTCTACACATCAGTATGAGATAAAAAGTGGTTGTTACACGAACTTCGACAATTTAATTAAGCATTTTGAGTTAGCAAAACAATTACTTACTGAAACAGCACAAAAACTAGGTGGAAACGTTTCTTTTAAAGCAAAGCCCTATTTGGATAGAGCAGGCAGTGCATTAAATGTGCATGTTAATCTCGTGAATTCAAATAACGATAACTTATTTTATATCAATGAGCAAAAGTATAGTGATTATTTGATTCATAGTATTGGTGGATTATGCACAATGATGAAAAAACATATGTTGTTTTTTGCTCCAAATGATGATTCATATTTAAGATTTCAGTACCCGGATATCCACACTCCAACTACGATTAGTTGGGGAGTAAATAACAGAACTGCTGCGATCAGAATTCCCTATTTTGGCAACGATTTCAAAAGATGCCGCCTGGAGCACCGCGTTCCCGGAGCAGACTGTAATCTTGAAAAAGTACTTACAGCAATAATTGAAGGTATAGTTTTTGGTATAGAGAACAAAATTGCTCCGCCAAATAGAGTGTATGGCATTGCATCTGATTCTCAATATAAGATGGAGAGTTTGATATAGCAACTACCCCTCAAACCCTAACCCGTTAAACGGCCGTTGAATAATTGGCTGTTTTAGCACTTTCGTCACATTATCATTTACATTCCCGTACTGTAATAGCAAGTCTGCAGCAGATAGTTTTTGCGTACTTTTAGACTTAGGCCCTATATTGGGAAGGTTGCTTGGTGGCTGCTCAGGAAGTGGATTACCAGATACATCCATGTGTTCAGGAAGAGATTTCATCTGATTCTTTATAGAGCTAGAGCTATTTTGTGTAAGAGTTTTATCATCTGGCATGCCAAGAATAATTTTCTCAGGCACTACCATAGTTTTTGTATAATCAACAGGATTACTATTTTCAGCATCTATAGTCACATGAATTGGTTCGCCAAACGCATTTATAGGGCCACCAAGTGATCCTTTCTCCATGCGTTCTTGTGCTCTTTTCCTTATTATTTCTTCTTCTAACTCAGTTTCAGTTCTTTCTGGTTCTTTTGCGGATATTTCTGTATCTTTTTCTTCACCTTCATCAACACTGCTATACCCTTCATCTTCTGAAACTTTATCTCCTGAAACACCAGTAATTTCAGCAGGCTGTTCTTTTTTAGTTCTTATTTTATGAATCAATGAAAGTAATGTGTAAGTAACTACAGCAGCAGCAACGATAATGGCTATCTTTGCAGCAATGTGAATTGCTGTTAAAAATATTAAAGCTGATAAAGCTCCAGCTAACCCAGATGTAATAACTTTATTCTTGCCTTTTGTTACATTTAAAATTGCCACCATAATAACCTCTCAAATACTGTTCTAGAATTATTATACAGGAATTTTCTTATACTTGCAATTTTGCGAAAATTTTAATTATTTGCATAAAGTTTTAAAGCTACACAAGGATTAATTAATATGCAATGTATCTCGACTATAATATTGTACAAACACACATATTCAGCTAACATTCAACATGCAGAGCTTACTCATAGAGCGAAACAGGGCGGTGGTATTATTACTTATAGTAATTTTTATCTTCGGTTCATACGTTTATGTAAAAATGCCAAGGGAAAGCAATCCTGATATACAGATTCCTATAATCAGCGTGTTTGTTGGACTTCCTGGGATTTCTGCTCAAGATAGTGAAAAGCTATTAGTGCTTCCTATAGAAAATGAACTAAGATCCATCGAAGGTGTAAGAGAATTGAGAGCTTTTGCAACTAATGATGGTGCTCACATGATACTCGAATTTGGAACAGAGTATGATAATAAAGAAGTGCTCGATAATGTCCGTTCAAAGCTTTCAAACATAAAATCGAAGTTACCTGTTGAAGCGGAATCTCCAATAATAAATGAAATAAACTTGAGTCTATTTCCCATATTAAATGTTGGCTTAATTGGTAATCTGCCAGAAAGAGCCTTAACTGAAATAGCACGCAAGTTAAAGAAAGAAATAGAATCTCTGCCAAATGTTCTCAAAGTTGAAGTGGCAGGTATTCGTAAAGAAACAGTGGAAGTTATAATTGAGCCCACAGTTCTAACAAAATATAACATTCAATCAAACGAAATATTCCAAGCTATATCAAGCAATAATAGACTAGTGGGAGCTGGGTCACTGGCCGGTAAATATTCGATTAAAATATCAGGGTTATTAAAAGATATAGAAGATATTATGAATATTCCTATTAGATCTCAAGGCGATGCAGTTTTGAGAATCAAAGATATAGCAAAAGTATACCCTAGGTTTGAGAATCACCAAGGATTTGCTCGCATTAATGGATTACCTAGTGTCATGCTAGAAATTTCAAAACGTAACGGAAAAAACATAATAGACACAGTAAATCAAGTAAAATACTTAATGGATAAGGCAAAAGATCAATTACCTGAAAATTTAAAAGTGGTGTACTTAAACGACCAGTCAAAAAACGTCCGCGATGTGCTTGATGACTTGGAAAACGGCATAATATTTGCTGTGTTGTTAATATTGATCATAATGATGCTTTCTATGGGAACAAGGATTGCTATTCTTGTGGCACTCTCGATACCCGGTTCCTTTCTCATTGGGATAATAGCTCTTTACTTTATGGGTATAACCTTAAATATCGTTGTGCTCTTCAGTTTAATTATGGCTGTTGGCATGCTGGTTGATGATGCAATTGTGATCAGCGAATATGCCGATAGAAAGATGATCTGCGGAATGGATAAAGTAGAAGCTTTTTACACTTCAGTTCGTGATATGTTTTATCCGGTTCTATCATCAACGTTAACTAAATTAGCAGTGTTTTTTCCTCTATTATTCTGGCCTGATACTGTTGGTAAATTCATGCAGTACATACCAATTACAATAATTCTAACTTTGACTGGATCGCTCATTATGGCTTTGGTTTTTATACCAACACTTGGTGCAATATTTGGTAAGCCTTCGATAACTTCAAAAAAAGAAATAAAAAAAATGAGTGCTATAGAAAGTGGTGAAATAAAAAATGCTGGGCCTATAATAAGAGCTTACGTACGCATGCTAGAGAAGGTTTTGGATCATCCTAAAAAATTCGTATGTGCTACTGTATTCGTTTTGTTTTCATTTAGTGTGCTGTACTTTACTTTTGGTCCTGGAGTAAAGTTTTTTCCGAAAGTGGATTCAGATAATATTTTAATCAGTGTTAAAGCAAAAGAAAGCTTATCAGCCAAAGAACGAGATCTGATACTCAAAGAAGTGGAAGAACGCATTTTGAGCATTGAAAAAGAAATTCATGTTTCTTATGCTAGATCAGGAGCATTTTCAGACAACGTTATCGCCAGAATACAACTAGAACTTATGGATTGGCGCTTCAGGCGCAAAGCTAAGCACATACTAAATGATATAAGGAGCAGTGTGCAAGACATGAAAGGAATAATAATTAATGTTCAAGAGGAAAAGCCAGGACCGTCGGCTGACAAGCCAATACAAATTAACCTCAGCGGGAGTGTATCCAGTTTGAATTTAGCAGCAGAGAAAATTCTAGAAATTATGAACCAACCTTCATCCGGGTTTATAAATATTCAAGATAGCAGATCAGCACCTGAAATAGAGTGGAATATGAGTGTTGATAAGAGTAAGGCTACAAGCTCTGAAGTAAGTGTTGCAACCATTGGCGATTTTATAAAGATGGTTACAAATGGAGTGTTGATTGGAAAATATAGACCAAATAACACGGATGAAGAAATCGATATTGTACTCCGTTTCCCTGGAAAGGATCGCAACATGAAGACTATAGACAATCTTTTTATCAATACAGTTAATGGCCCGTATCCTATGAGCAATATAGTAAAATATGCTCCCGAAAAAAAGGTAAACAAACTAAACAGGATTGATGGATTACGCATAGTGACAATCTCTGCTGACGTTGATACTGGCTATCTTGTTGATGAAAGAGTAAAGTTCATTCAGAATTCTATTGCCCAGGATTGGGACAAGGGAGTAAAAATTGATTTTAAAGGCGACAAAGAAGATCAACAAAAATCAGGAGCATTTTTGTTAAAGGCTTTTATATTAGCGATTACACTAATGATATTGGTATTAGTGACACAGTTTAATAATGTATACCATACATTTATCGTAATGACAGCAGTGTTTTTATCCACAACATGTGTGTTTTTTGTTTTCTTTCTTATCCAACAAGTTTTCGTAGTTGTTATGTGTGGAGTGGGGATAATTGCTTTGGCGGGAATTATAGTGAATAATAACATACTATTACTTGATGCCTTTCATCACCAAATTAAGGTACACAAAAATGACATCAAGCGATGTGTAATAAACGCTGCAATTTCTCGCGTTAGGCCAATATTGCTTACCGTTGCAACCACAGTTCTTGGTTTAATACCGATGATTACCAGGTTAAATATCAATTTTTTTACGCTACAAATCACATATGATGCTCCATCAAGCCAGTGGTGGGTTGACATTTCAACAACCATAGCAAGTGGAATATTGGTTGCAACGGTTTTAACTTTATTCTTTACTCCTGCGTTGCTTGTTATACAAAGACATGAAAAAACTTGACTTAAATTAGCAATCATTTAACATTTAAGATAGTGTTCTTTGCCCGTTGGAGCTATAATTATAACTAATTACATTGGATTTATTTATTATGATTGCTAATCGTAAAAGCAGTGTTAAGCAGAAAAGTAACAAGAATAACATAGTTGGAAGCCTTGATGTAATAAAAACAGCAGGAGAGCTTTCACTTCAAAAAGGTTTAGATTTTGATGTTGTAATAAAGGCACTAGAAAGTGCTATAGAAGCAGTGGCTTATCAAAAATATGGTAGCAAAAGTAAAATTGTAGTTAATATAGATAGAAACACAGGCAAAGTTACTTCATATAGAAAACTAAAAGTTATTGATGATGAATCAAATGAAAAAGAGAATACTGAGTGTGAATCAATTACGCTTACACAAGCTAAATTAATAAAAGGAGATGCAAAAGTTGGAGATACTGTTAGTGAATTGCTCTCTCTTAACACTGATCTTGCTTCAGCAAGAATTGCCCAGCAAAAGATTGCTCAAGTAATTAAAGATGAAGAGTCAAAAAAGCAATATGAGGAGTTTAAAGATAAAGTGGGAGAAATAAGGTATGGTATTGTTAAACAAGTAGAATATTCAGATCTTATTATAGACATAAATGGCACTAAGGCATATCTTCCATTACGAAATTTAACCGGTGGTGAATCATTTCGTGAAGGCGATAAGGTTAAAACTTATATACAGACTGTTAAGCGCTCTGATGATGGACGTCAAATTATTCTTTCTAGGACTCATGAAGGCTTTTTAGAGGAATTATTAAATCAAGAAATACCAGAAATTGCTGATGGGTTAGTAACAATTAAAGGTATAGCTAGAGACGCCGGCTCAAGGTCTAAGGTTGCTGTTTTCTCTCCTGACAAGAACATTGATCCAGTAGGTGCTTGTGTTGGAGTTAAGGGAGATAGAATAAAAACCATTATACACGAATTAAATGGTGAAAAAATTGACGTTATAAATTACTCCTCAGATTTGGGTCAATTTGTTATTAAAGCCATTACTCCTGCAGAAGTATCGAAGGTTATTATTGATGAAAATGAAAATTGCATAGAGTTAATAGTTGCTGAAGATCAATTGAGTTTAGCGATAGGAAAAAAGGGCCAGAATGTAAGATTAGCTTCAGAGCTTGTTGGATGGAAAATTGAGATATTAAGCACTCAGCAAGAATCAGAAAGGCGAAGCAAAGAACTTAGTCAATGTTCAGCTTTATTTGCTGAAGCTTTAAACTTAGAAGAGATTATGGGTCAGCTATTGGTAACAGAAGGTTTTTCAAGTGTAGAAGACATATCTAGCGCTTCAATTAAAGAGCTTGCTTCAATAGAGGGCTTTAATGAAGATATTGCAAACGAACTTCACAATAGAGCAAATAAGTACCTGAAAGCAGAAAATGATAGAAAAATAGAAGAGCTAAAAAGTTTAGGTATGGAGGATGATGTAATCAATTTAACTTTATCAATAGACAATAAAATTGCTCTTAGTAAGCATGATATTAAGACTTTAGAGGACATAGCAGATTTATCAAGTTATGAGTTTTGCAGCATACTCTCTTCCTCATCCGATAGCAAAGAAGATCTAAAAGATACAGTAGATTCAATAATCATAGAAGCACGTAAAAAGCTTGGATTAATATAATAAAATAATATGAATAATGAAGATATCAGTGATAAAAAATTAACGCTCCAAGGTTTAAGCAAGCTTAAATTAGACCTCAATTTAAACTCTTCAACTAGCCCAAGTACTGGAGCTACAATAGTAAAAAAAAGAAGAAAAAAATCTCATGATGCAGAAGAACATAATTTATTTGACGAGAGTAAATTAGGTTCTTTAACAGAGAAAGAACAAATTTTCCGCATTAATGCTGTGCAGAATGCTGCTTTGCTGAAAGAAAAAAATCAGAGAGAAGAAAAAGAGAAAACAGCAAAAGAAGACAGCAATAAAGAGATTGACGAGAAAAATGAAGCGGACACTTTATCTAAAGAAATAAATAAGCAAGTTTTAAGTGATACTCACTTAGTTGAACTAAAAGAAGATAATATTGACTATGAGGGCGACGATAAAAAGTCTTCTAAAGTCAACAAAGATATATATTCTAAGCATTCTAAACTGGTAATTGCACAGGCAATAGATGAAAAAACTGAACAACCCCCTGTATTTAAGCAAAGATTTGGTATAAGAAGTAGAAAGTCAAAGTTTACCAAGGGTAAAAATATATCAAGAGAAGTTATTATACCAGACAAAATAACTATCAGGGAGTTATCTATTCGCATGGCAGAAGATAGCAAGAGTGTGCTAAAAATGTTCAAAGAAGAAGTCGGTGAGAGTTATAGAGTAGATGATCTGGTGGATCCAGATATAGCATGTGAAATAGTGGAAAAATTTAATCATATGGCTAAACGAGTGAGCGATACCAACAGAGAAAAAGATTTATTTTTTATAGAAGGCAGAGAAAGCCTGCCTAAAAAACCTAAACCACCAATCGTCACTTTTATGGGACACGTCGATCATGGTAAAACCTCATTGCTCGATGCATTTCGTGAATCTAATGTTGCAGAAAGAGAGTCAGGTGGCATAACTCAACACATAGGTGCTTATCAAATAACGACAAAAGATAAGCAAAAAATTACCTTTATTGATACACCAGGACATGAAGCGTTCACTGCGATGCGTGCACGTGGTGCCAATATTACTAATATAGTTGTAATAGTAGTTGCAGCTGACGATGGAATCATGAAACAAACAGTTGAAGCAATAAATCATGCAAAAGCAGCAAATGTTTCCATTATAGTTGCTATTAATAAAATTGATAAATCTGAGCCTGGTGATGTAGAAAAAATAATTAATAGTTTGCCTCAATATGATCTCATCCCTGAAGGGCTTGGTGGTGATGTTATGATTGTGCCAGTATCAGCAAAAAAGAAAACTAATTTAGATAAACTAGAAGAGACGATTTTGTTAATCGCTGAATTAATGAAGCTAGAAGCAATAGAAGATTGTCGAGCACTTGGATGGGTAATAGAATCCAAAATAGATAAAGCGAAAGGAATATCAGCCACATTGATAGTTGAGGAAGGAACGTTAAAGGTTGGTGATATATTGGTAGTTGGTACAACATACAGCAAAGTACGTAGTATGGTTAATCACCTCGGTCAAAGAGAAAAAGCAGCACTACCCTCCGCTCCAATTGAAATTACTGGTCTAAATGGTGTGCCAAATGCTGGAGATAAATTTGTTGTTATAAATTCTGAAAAGCAGGCGCGTGAAATTGTTGAATACAGGCTAGAGTTAATCAAGAAAAAGAAAGAAGATTTGGGCGACAATAATTTAGATATATTCAGTCGTAATAACAGCGAAACAGAAGAACTATCTGTAGTTTTAAAGTGCGATGTAACTGGTTCTATTGAAGCAATATCAAGTTCAATTGATAAACTCGGTAAAGACCAAGTGAAATTAAATATCCTACACAAAGCAGTAGGAGGGATAATAGATTCAGATGTGCTGCTTGCAGAAGCATCAAGTGCAGTAATTTTAGCTTTTAATGTAAAAGTGGACTCAAAAATAAGGGACTTGGCAAAACAAAAAGGTGTAGAAATACATACTTATAACATAATATACGAGCTCATTGACGACATGAGAATGTATTTAACTAAAATGTTAAAGCCTGTTACACGAGAGGTTCGTGTTGGCCTTGCATCTGTGAGGCAAATATTTAATGTATCTAAAGCTGGTAATATCATTGGATGTTACGTAAGTGATGGAGTCATAAAAAAAGATTCTTTAATTAAGGTAGTACGCAATAGCAAATTGGTGCATGAAGGAAAGTTAAAAGCACTACGTAGATTTAAAGATGATGTTAAAGAGGTAGGTGTAAACTTTGAATGCGGAGTATCACTAGAGGGTAATGTCGATATTAAAGTTGGAGATATTTTGGAAGCTTATCAATTAGTGCAAGAAGAAAGGGTGTTATAGTAGCTGGATATGAAAAAGGAAATTAGAAACCTAAAGATAGCATCGGTATTGCATAGAGCAATATCAAGAGTTCTAATGGAAGGTAAGGTGTTCAATAAAAATGTAGCGGTATCTGACGTAAAATTAAGTAAAGATTTGAAAAAAGCAGATGTATATATTGTGTTATCTTCATTGAATATTCAAGTAGCTGACTACTTAGATCCAGAAAAAAGACGCACTGGAGATCCTTCTGAGAATAATTGTGATATTAATACTGTTGTTAATGAAATGAACCAATCTGCATGGTCAATACGTAAATCTATATTGTGTTATGTTGATTTGCGATTTATACCTGAACTAGTTTTCAAGCCTGACTTAGCGTTCGATAATTTTGTTAATGTAAGCAAAATATTACATAATCACACTTAATTAATGCATTTCAATCGTTACTTTTCATTAATGAGGTTGCACAGTTTAACGGGTTTGTGGCTTGTGCTATTTCCCAGTTTGAGCGGTATTCTTTTAGCCTCAACTTCTCTATCGTATCAGACTCTTTTTCTCCTTGTTTTGTTTACTATAGGTGCATTTTTAATGAGACCCGCAGGGTGCATAATCAATGATATCTTCGATAGAAAAATAGATGCGCACGTTGAACGAACAAAATATAGGCCACTTGCAAGTGGTGCATTAAACATAAAGCAGGCGTTAGCTTTACTTTCACTGCTACTGTCTATTGCCCTGGTAATCTTATTATTAACTAATAAAACTACACTTATACTTGGAATAATCTCAATGTGTATGATAGCTACTTACCCTTTATTAAAGCGGTATGTTTGGTGGCCACAATTGTTCTTAGGGTTTACCTTCAATATGGGATCGCTCATGGGCTCAGCAGCAATAACAAACCAGATCAGTATAGAATCCTTGCTGTTTTATATAGGATGCGTCTTTTGGACACTTAGCTATGACACCATATACGCCCATCAAGATAAAAAAGATGATGAAAAACTCGGGATGAAATCTACCGCATTATATTTTGGTGATACAACAAAATCTTGGTTGAAAAGATTTTATTTAATATCTCTTATGACGTGGCTATATGCTGGTATTTTATCATCATTAAATAACATTTTTTATATTGCTCTACTTGCTGTAGGGTTCATATTTCACCGCCAATACAAAAATTTCAATCCTGACGATCCCAGTCAATGCATGTCCATATTTAAAAATAACTCCTACGTAGGGTTGCTGCTCTTTTTCGGCATTCTTTTAGATAGAATTATCACCTAGGTCTCAAGAGTTTCGGCTCTAACGAAATCAATAGACTCAGGTAGCCCGCAGAAACAAAAAACTTGCTTGACAAACTCCGCCAGCCCTCTTATCATGAAACTGAAGCTATTGTATTTGCTTTCGCCAATCTGCAGATTAAAAGGTAAGGATTACTTAATGTATCGGCGTCTTATGTTCAATTTTTTGCAGTATATAGATACTGTATGTCTTTACAAAACTTCATCTACATCTAGATTTTTATCTAAATAAGCTGAACGCGCTTATAAAGCGTTACAAGACATCAAAAAATGCCAATACTCGACAGAGATAGTAAAAGACTAGCTAACTCGGGGATTCTTTGTCTTTTTTTCTGCTTAGTAAATTTCTTAAACATTTGCAGCGTAAGTTAGTTGCAATTAAAAGCGGCTGAATCTCGCTTGTCAAGCGTTTAAAACATAAAAAACGCCAATATTTTAAAGCGGATAATAACCCCAGGGCTTCTTTTGCCTTTTTTTTCATTTGGTAAATTTCTTAATATTTACAGCTAAACAACAACCGTCATCCCTAAGTATCCCGCTGCTTGTTAGCGGCTGAGATACCGCGAATGAATCGCGGTATGACGGTTCGCGGCAGGATGACGATAAGCTCGTCATCCCACTACTTGTTAGCGGCTAAGAGATACCGCGGCGGTATAGCTATAGGATGACAAAAAAAGGGCACTGTGACGCACAATTATCAGTTAAGCGGCATTATAAAAAACGCCAAACTTTTTTCTGCTTTTATGCAAGAAGTCTAGTCCATATATTCCTCCCACTTCTCCGCGACTTTCCTTACTATTTCCTCACTCATCTCAATTTTCTTTCCCCACTCTCGTTTGGTTTCAGGCGGGATTTTATTTGTCGCATCAAATCCCATTTTACCTCCAAGTCCACTTTCAGGGGAAGCAAAGTCTAAATAATCAATAGGTGCATTTTCTATCATGATTGTATCACGCACAGGGTCCATCCTTGTTGACATTGCCCACATCACTTCCTTCCAATCACGTATATTTATATCATCATCAACAACGATAATAAACTTCGTGTATAAAAATTGCTTTAGAAAGGAAAGTATGCCCATAACAATTCTTTTTGCCTGCCCTGGATAGGATTTTTTTATCGACACTACCGCTATTCTATATGAGCAACCTTCCGGTGGCAGATAAAAGTCCACTATCTCTGGAAATTGATTGATAAGAATGGGCACAAAAATTTCGTTGAGTGCTTCACCAAGAATCGATGGTTCATCAGGTGGCTTGCCAGTGAAAGTGCTGAGATAAATTGGATTTTTGCGCATAGTAATTGCAGTAATATTAAATTCTGGAAATTGCTCAACAGAATTATAGTAGCCAGTGTGGTCTCCATATGGTCCCTCATCTTGATATCTATCCAAACTCACATAGCCTTCCAGAACGATTTCCGCGTGAGCTGGCACTTGAAGTGGAATAGTCTTACAATTTACAAGTTCAAGCGGCTTCTTTCGCAGCAGTCCAGCAAATTGGTATTCTGACAATGTTTCTGGCACTGGAGTTACCGCAGCAATAATCGTTGCAGGATCACTACCGATCACAGCAGCAGCAGGAAATTTCATATTTTGTTCCTTCTCTTTCCATCGTTTATGGTGACCTGCTCCTCCACGATGCGCAAGCCAACGCATTAGAGTTGTTTTTTTATCTATGACCTGCATACGATATATTCCAAGATTGAAATTATCTTGTTTGTCTTTCGTAGGTCCTTTTGTCACCACAATCGGCCAGGTGATAAGTGGTGCAGGTTCATTTGGCCAGCATGTTTGAATGGGCAGTAGACTTAGGTCCACTTCATCTCCGGTTAGCACTACCTCTTGACATGGAGCCTTGCTCACGACTTTACTTCGCATCGATAACACGACTTTCAACAAAGGAAACATTTTTATAGCATCCTTAAAGTTTTTTGGCGGCTCAGGTGATTGCAAAAATGCTAAAAGTTTACCAAGATCTCTTAGTTCATCAGGATTTATGTTCAACCCCAATGCAATCCTCTTAATAGTACCAAATAAATTCACCAAAACAGGAATCGAATTTTTACCATTTTCTGTGACAACATTTTCAAAAATGATCGCTGGCCCTTTGTTTGACAAAACCCTACGGTGAATTTCTGTCATTTCAAGAACTGTTGAAACTTTCTCCTTAATTCTAATCAAATTCTTTTTTTCTTCTAAGGCTTTGATGAAGTCGCGTAAGTTGTTGTACATATTCCAGTTTTTAAAATTTTAAGTTTACATTTAGTTTTCAAGCACTTTATTGAAATTTGATCTATGCACTGTCTAGCGAGCTTTCAGTTAATTTGAGATCAAATCTTCATATTGCTTACTAAGTTTGTATTTCCTTCCTCTATTGGAAAAATCTACAATCTTGATAAACCCCATTTCCACCCACTTTTTACAAAGTTGCGCACTGGTACGAGGCTTAAAATTAAATAGTTCGCCAACCTGACTAGCTGTAATAGCGGAAAACTCCTGGAAGAGCTCAAGAGCTTTGCGTTGTTTAGGATCAAGCTTACGTATAAGATCAGTCTGATCAGTGTGGTATTCTTCTTCATTTATACGTTGTAAAACGTTCTCAAATGAATTTGCCATACCTTCTACGAAATACTCCACCCACTTAGTGATATCTGCTTCAGCTCGCCCCATGTAATAATTGTGCGATGTTATTGCTTCATAATAAGCCCCTAGATTTTTAGCATAATATTCTTCCAATGAGTACAGTCCTTTTAGGTCATATCCACCAAGGTGTAAAATTAATGTAGTCAGCAATCTTGCAGTACGACCATTACCGTCATAGTAAGGGTGAATTGTTACAAATTGATAATGAGCAATACCTGCAATAACTGGGCAAGGCACTTGCTCACTGCCACGAATCCAATCAATCATACTGCTCATGAGCTTTGGTACATCCTTTGCTTCAGGTGGCATATAAATTATTGCACGTGTAAGACTATCGCGGATAACATTTTGACCATCACGATAAGGTGTTGATTTTATTTTAGATTTTCCACTTGCTATTACTAGAGCATGTAGTGTTTGAACAGCTTTCTCAGTAATGGGTATTCTCCTTGCTGCCCATTGTTCAACTTGAGTTAAAGCTGCATAATATCCTTTAACCTCATTTTCATCTCTCCTATATTTTGGAAAGTGGCTTTTACCACTTAAAACCTCTTCAATCTGTTTAGGTTCAAGTCGATTTCCTTCAATCATAGTAGAATAGTGTGTGGTATAAAGCCGTGCAGTTTCACGAAGAGACAAAAGCATTGATACAGTGAGCGGCAAATGTAACACTTTTTCTTTTGCTGCTTCAATCCTTATAAGACAACTAGCAATTTTAGAAGTAATCGTATAATTCGGCATCGGCATAATATCTGCATTACATTACTTCTATATTATGCTGATAAAATGCAGATAATACAACATTTACACGACGCCGACCATAAACAGCAATAAATTCGGCTGATTGAGAAAGAAGTTTGTCTTGTAGAATAGCTATTTCTTTTTCTCTGCCAATTATTGGTTCACTCATATGTTTATTCCGCGGAAAATTATACACAGCGGAATAAAATTATCAACTTTGTTTTACCGCCATGTTTACAGCGCGGCGGTAAAAGATAGAGCATCTCATAATTGGCTATTCTGGGGGTAGTTTGGTCACCTACATTATCAAGTCTTCTGATGAACTTTGTGACAATATACCTAATCATTGTACGTAAAGTTTGTATTCGAGGCAAAACTGACTATAAAATACACTTGATATAAATGTTTTTATATATTAACATTAGATGCTCCTTTTAATATACAGGTAAATGTGTACTAAAAGTTTTATGTTGTAGGTTTTTAAATAAATTGTATGTCTAGGGTATCGTTTTTATTGATTTTAATAATAGCAATAGCAAGCTTGCCGATAATAAATAATTGGCTTTCAAATCGCAGCCAAACGCTAAACGATGATTATATAGGTGAGAAATTAGATAATTATATAAGCAGAAATTTTGATAAGATCGTAAAAACTCTCAAAGAGGAGTCGATTAAAAGTAGTTACGCTGCTCGAGATAATGTAACCAAAAGTAAAATTTCACAATACAAGGATCAAATATTTGACCTTACTTATCCTTACTCCGGAAATGAAAATAGTAGTGTTATAGCTGTAGGCTTCCTTGACTATTCTTGTGGACATTGCAAAGCTATAAAGAATGATATAAAGCAGTTAATTAACGACGGCAAAATTAAGTATATCTTTAGGGATGCTCCAATACTTGGTAACGCTTCTTTAAAGGCAGCAAAAAGTGCTTTAGCTGTCTATTTTCTCGATAAAGAAAAATATTTCGATTTTCACCATGCTGCTTTAAGTCACAAAGGAGAATTTTCAGACGAAAGCATATTGGATATAGTGAAAAACATAGGGATTGATGAGGACGATTTTAATGATTCCATAAAAGATAACGCGGACAAAATTGAGCAAATGATAAACAACAGTAGGCTTCTAGTAAGAGATTTGGGAGTAGGTGGTACACCTTTTTTAATAATTGGAGATAGCCTGTTTGTAGGAGCAACTGATTTGAATGTATTACGCAAAAAAGTAGATGAATTAAGTCACAAGCAAGGCTAGTTACAGTTTGCCATAAAATTTTATTTTTTTGCTTGACAACTCAAATGAACCTGAGTATAGTAACTGTGGGTGTGACAGCAGTTTAACTCAGTAGTCTCATCCACTTTCCATAGCGTCATTTACTATGTGAAACGCTTTCAAATTACAACATTTTCTTCAACCAAACTATTTTACTTTCACAGGAGGGTATATGTCATTCACAGAAATTAGATTTCCAGAAAATATATCTTATGGTTCCGCTGGAGGACCGGAATTTTCCACTGACGTTGTAACAACTCACAATGGTTGTGAACAGCGTAACATCAATTGGTCTCATGCACGCACTAGATACAACATAGCTTACGGGGTCAGATCAAACGAGCAGCTACTAGAACTAATAACATTTTTTCATGCACGAAAAGGTAAAGCAATAGGGTTTCGTTTTAAGGATTGGTCGGATTTTATAGCCATCAACCAAGAGATTGGTATAGGAGATAACAAAAAAACGACTTTTCAGCTAATCAAAACTTATGTAAGTGGGGAAGATAAGCATATACGTATGATCAAAAAGCCAGTACATGGGACAGTAAAGATTTATTTAAATGGTAAAGAAGAGAGTGAATATTCAGTAAATTATTCAACTGGAGAAATAACATTTATGAAGCCACCAGTAAAAGATGTGATAATCACTGCGAGCTTTGAATTTGATGTGCCCGTGCGCTTTGATACAGATTACTTAAACGCTTCTATTGATGACTATGGAAGCAATAGCTGGAATAATATCCCCTTGGTGGAAGTGAAATTTTAGTTATAAGCGAGCATAGATCCACATCATAGTAGGGCTACTAGTCACCATCAATTGAAAAAATTAAGCACCACTGAGGCTCTATATTTAAATGAGCCTTAGTATATGCAATTATTTTAAACTTTATCACCAGCTATATACTACAATGTTGCTGAGCTTTGCTAACATTTACACTTGAAGCTTGGGGAGATTCTAACTCAGTGCTTTTTTCTTCCTGCAAAATAGAAAGCTTCAACAATTCCTTTAGAGTTAATTTTTCAAGTGTTGTATCATCTTTGTTTAAGATGTAGTCTAGCATGTTGTTTTTCTGTAAGCGATTAACAAAATATCTATCTTCCTCATTAAGAACCTCTATCTTGTTAATACAAGATAATACTAAATCCGAGCTCTTTATTGCTAAAATTCCATTTACGAAAATATCTAATTTTGTTTTATCTTCAGTTAAGTCTTCAGCTAACCTATTTCTGATATTCTCATTGTCAAACACAATGTACTCGAGGTACGAGGAAGGCTCAATAAGTATAAAGTCCTCTAAAGGTACTAGTTCTAAACAGTTGTCAGCATAAGCAAATATTCCACACTCAGTAATACGCCCTCTTCTTCTCACAACACAGCACTTGGGAAGACTATGATACATTGATAACAAAGAAAAAAGACGTATTATACTTGTACCTCTATCTTTCATTTCCTCGAAAAGCTTCCTATCATTTATTAATTTGTGCAAAATGTAATCCATAGCAGGACCTGGTTTGCGGAAATGAAACATATTATTCTCTTCAAAAATGGCCTCAGCTAATTCGATAGATTCTTTATCCTCATCTACAAAAGCTTTTTCATTTCTATTTAACTGTATGATCTCAGCTTTGCTATCTCTGCGTAGACCAGTTCTCCTTATTAACATCTCAAATATTTTTGTATTCATATATATCCTATATTAATTAAAGTAAATATTAATAATGTTTACTTTTTAAATAAAAATAAATGAAAATTTTAATAAAAATTAATTTTTTTTTAATAGAATAAAAATCTTTTATATTTGCTTGAGTACCAAAAGGGCTTTATTGGTGTAATGCGTTTTCTATTGCGCCTGGCTGCAGTGCCCAGCGTCAAGATCTGATGAACAATGTTCGCTTGCCAGCTCTCGCTTCAATATTTGCACAATTGTGCTAGATCCCCTGCATAACCTGCTTTAAAATCTCCTCTTGTTGCTGAGCATGTACACTAGCATAACCACATGCAGGAGATGCAGCAGCAGGTCTTGCGATACACTTAGGTCTTTTTGCTTGAATATTGAGATTGGACAACACTTCTTCTATCAATGGGTTGACAAAAAACCACCCTCCCATATTTTTTGGTTCTTCTTGACACCATATAATTTCAGCGCTTTTGTATTTTTCAAGTTCAATACTTAGTTTATCGGCAGGAAATGGATAGAATTGCTCCAAACGTATTACTGCTATATCGTTTATTTTTTGTGCTTCACATACTTCAATTATGTCGTAATAAACTTTACCGCTGCATATTACAACTTTACGTATTTTATCATTCGAAACTAAACCTGTTCTACATTCTGGGATTACCGTGAGGAATTTTCCTTCAAAGTCAGATAGGTTAGAAACTGCTCTTTTGTGACGCAGTAGCGATTTTGGTGTAAACACTACCAGAGGCTTACGAAAGTCTCTATGGATTTGTCTGCGTAAGACATGGAAGTAATTTGCCGGAGTGGAACAATTAACTACCTGCATATTATCTTCTGCGCAGAGTTGCAAAAATCTCTCTATACGCGCGGAGCTATGCTCAGGTCCCTGTCCTTCATAACCATGAGGCAGCAACAAAACTAGACCGCTTGATCGCAACCACTTTGTTTCTGCAGATGCGATAAACTGGTCGATCATAATTTGTGCACCATTTGCAAAATCACCAAATTGTCCTTCCCAGAGCACCAGTGAATACGGAGAATCAAAACTATATCCATATTCAAAGCCCATTACAGCATACTCAGATAGTGCGCTATCTATGACCTCAAAGTGAGCTTGCTTTTCATTTATATTGTTTAGCGGAATAAATGCTTCTTCTGTTACCTGATCAACAAGCCTTGAATGACGGTGCGAGAAAGTTCCACGACCAGAGTCTTGTCCTGATAAACGCACTCCTATTCTTTCTGTGAGCAGTGATGCAAACGCAAGACTTTCGGCAGTTGCCCAGTCTATATTACTACCAAAATTTATGCTGTCTATTCTGCCATCGAGTATTTTTCTAACCTTATTGTTAATGTTAAAGTTACTTGGGATATTGCTATTTATACGCACACCTAATTTTTTCAGCTCATCTGGCGGAACACCAGAATCCGTGTAGTATTCGCTCAAATCGTTCAGCTTTGCTCTTCTTAATTTTGACCACACTCCACCGAACCAGTCAGCTTTTTTTGGAGTGTAAGCCGCTGATTCAGCAAGACTTTTATCTAATTTTGCCCTGAATTCACTGCGCAATTTATTTACTTCATCGCCATCTAATACTTTCTCTGCAGTCAATTTTTCTTCATACAATGTTCCAGGAGTTTTATGCTTTGATATCGCCTTATACATAAGTGGCTGAGTGAAATTCGGTTCATCACCTTCATTATGGCCATATTTGCGGTAGCACATTATGTCAATTACTACGTCCTTTTTAAATTTCTGCCTATATTCCATCGCCAGACTTGTAGCAAAACTCACAGCTTCCGGGTTATCTCCATTGACGTGAAACACTGGAGCTTCTATTGATTTTGCTATATCAGTGCAATAAAAAGAGGATCGTGCGCAACATGGGTTAGCAGTAAAACCAACTTGGTTATTAATGACAATGTGCACAATGCCATCCACTTTATAGCCTTCAATATTGCTTAAGGTTAAAGTTTCAGCAACCACTCCTTGACCGATGAAAGCCGCATCACCATGAATTGATATGCCAAGCACAGATCTTATATTCTGTTTTGCTCTTATTCTTCCAGCCAAAACCGGATTTACCGCTTCAAGGTGAGATGGATTAGGGCATAAACTTAAATGTATTTTTTTGCCACCTGAAAGTGCTCGATCAGAAGAGTAACCAAGGTGATATTTAACATCACCGGACACCTCAAGACCACTTGGGTATGCAAGATTGCCTTGAAATTCAGACAGCATTGCCGCATATTCTTTCCCCATCACTTTGGTTAGAACATTGAGTCGTCCGCGGTGAGCCATGCCAAGGACTATTTCTTCAATACCAAAAACCGTAGAATCACTAATGATTTTTTCAATTGCAACGATAGCTGATTCTCCACCTTCAATAGAAAAGCGTTTATATCCAGGAAATTTCATATGGAGAAATTGTTCGAACATTTCAGATTCAATTAAGTGCCTCAGTATTTCCTTTTTATCTTGTGAACTCAGCGTATAGGTTTGATTTTCAATTTTTTCTTGCAGCCACATTCTCTCTTCATAAGAGGAGATATGCATAAATTCAAAGCCGATATTCTTGCAGTAAATATCTCTATAGATTTCAGCGTCACGTGCTGGGGATAAATTTGAATATTTTTGATAATCTATTTCTTGATTTTCATTTGGTGATAGCGGGTTAAGGTCTGCAAAAAAATGACCGTAGGACCTAAAGAAATTTGCCAAATCAGAAGCCGAATCATCCGTCTTGGTTACATGCTGCGGACTGCAGGTCTCCGCTTTATTAACTTCTAAATTGCTTGAAAAAATTCTATACCAATCCTCCCCGATTGATTTATCACCCTGCAAATAACGGCTATACATTTCTTCCACAAATTCTGCATTATCACCATAAAGGCAGCTTAAACTCGACATAATCACTATAAAAAGTATCAAATACTTATAAGTATAACTTAAGTTTTTTAAAAAAGAACTTTTTTAGTTTCTATACGTCATACCGCGATTCATTCGCGGTATCTCTTAACATAGATCCCGCTAACACGTAGCGGGATGACGATTGTCAGGGTGTCATTCCAGCGCGTGACGCTGGAATCCAGTTTTTATTTGCAGCCTACTTGACTCGAAGCTAAGTTTTCTGGATCCAAATAGTCAAGGCACTGGGATGACAAAAAAAGGAGCACTGGAATGACAAAGCTATAGGTTGCAAGCGAGACGTCATACCGCCGCGGCGCTAACAAAAGATCCCGCTAACAAGCAGCGGGATGACGAATTATAGCTTTTTTTACAATAATCCGAACAGACCGTAATATGCTACTGGCCTGCTATAGCCATAAACACATATCTTATCGCATTCGGACTATTATAAGAAAGGCTATACTATGCCGCCGCGAACCGTCATACCGCGATTCATTCGCGGTATCTCTTAACATAGATCCCCTACTTAACTGTCATACCTTAACATAGATCCCGCTAACAAGCAGCGGGATACTTAGGGATGACGATTATCGTTTAGTCATAAATATTTAAGAAATTTACCAAATGAAAAAAAAGGCAAAAGAAGCCCCGTGGTGGTTAGCTATTTACTATGTACTAAAATATCGGCGTTTTTTTTATTCTAAAACGCTTGATTAAGAGCGATTTAGCTACTTTTAACTTGCAACTAACCTACACCGCAAGTGTTTAAGAAATTTACCAAGCAGGAAAAAAGGCAAAGAAACCCCGTAGTAGCTAGCATTCAAATTCTCCCTTGTCAATTTGACGTTTTTTGCTGTCTTAAACGCTTTGTAAGCGCGTTTCGGCTTATATAGGTAAAAACCCAGAAATTTTTAAAGACATGCGATGCACGTAGTGCGAAAAATTAAACATGAGACGCCAAATACCCTAAGTTTTTTGTCATTAACCTGCACAGATTGCGAAGATAAATAAATAGCTTCAGTTTCATGATAAAGGGGCTGGCGGAGTTTGTCAAGTAAGTTTTTTGTTTCTATAGCTACTTGGATGACGAGGAAGAAGCGCTTACATATTTATGGCAACCTCTTACCTCCGCTCAAAAAGTTTTTCAATATCACTGAGTTTCATTTCTATATAAGTTGGTCTTCCGTGGTTGCATTGCCCGGAATATGGGGTTTTTTCCATTTGTCTAAGCAGCACATTCATTTCTTCTAATCTCATTTTTCTACCCGCTCTAATTGATCCATAACAAGCGATAGTGGCCAATATTTTGTTCACTTTATCTTCTACTGGCAATGTATCTTCTATTTCCGTTAATCTATCGACTATATTAATTAGCATCTCTTTCACATCTATTGCTCCCAAAATTGCAGGGATTTCTTTTACTATCACTTTATTTTCTGGTTTGATCTCAATATCAAAACCCATTTCAAATAACTTATCTTTATAGATTTCAATCATCTCCATTCCGGCTTGATTTTTGATTTCAACCGTTTCAGGAAGAAGTAGTTTTTGTCTTTTTACACTTGATTTTTGTTTTAAGCATTCATATACTAGCCTTTCGTGGGCTGCATGCTGGTCGACTATAATCAATTTGTCCCTTACCTCTGCAATAATATAAGTATTATAGACCTGACAGCGTGCAAACCCGAGCGGGTGGCTCTCTATCAAATCAACTTGCTCTAACACCTTTTTTTCTAGAACCATAGTCTCCGCTTGTGATGGTAATTTCTGTATGCCGGTATAATCAAACGATTTTGACTGTTCTGATAAGCTTTTTACTCTTTCATTTGGAGAAGCAAATTCTTTTATTAGTTGATTTTCAAAAGGACTTGGCCTTCTTTCATTTTGAACATTAGGTTTATCAAAAGGATCTGGCAATGTTGAATCCATTTTCTGGTCATGCGCTAGAAAGGTGCCTATCCTTCTTGACAATGCTTTAATTAATCCTCTTGTCACTATCTCATATATGAGCTTCTTATTCTGAAACCTTACTTCTGACTTATTTGGATGCACATTTACATCTACTTGATCATAAGGTATCTCTAAATGTAACGCTGCGAAAGGATACCTATCGCTTGGAATAAAATCATGATATGCATACCTAACTGCGCCAATAAGTAGATTATCTTTGACTGGCCTTCCATTAACAAACGTATAGATCTGAGTTGACTTACCACGATTGACGGTCGGCTTACAGATGTGTCCCGTAAGTTTAATGTCGTCTTCTTCTTCATTGATCTCCAAAGAATTGCCCTGAAATTCTTCTTCTACTTCACACAATCTATGAAATAACGAAGTCTGCTTAGCGTATTTTAAGAGCTTTTTATTACCTGAAGTGAGAGTAAACCCTATATGATAGTTAATCATTGCTAGGTTGTTTACAATATCAACAATGCTTTGAGTTTCTGCTCTTTCGGTTTTTAGAAATTTTAGTCTATTTGGGGTAGCGAAAAACAAATCTCGTACTTCAATATGTGTCCCTTGTGATAAAGGGTAAGGAGTTAGCTCCCCTATTTTCTCTCCACCCTCATAACTTATAGACCATGCTTCATTTGCTTCTCTTGCCTTAGACGATAATTTTATCCTACTTACTGCTGCTATTGAAGGCAGAGCTTCTCCTCTAAAGCCAAGATGCTTGATTTCTATTAATTCACTATCGCTCAATTTTGAAGTAGCATGGCGCATAAACGCAAGTTCTAAATCGTTTTTTTCTACTCCGTTACCATCATCTGTCACAATAATAAGGTTACGCCCACCACTTTCTATTTTAATCTCTATTTCTAAACTTCCAGCATCTATTGCATTTTCCACTAATTCCTTTACTACACTTGCTGGCCTTTCTATCACCTCCCCCGCTGCTATACGGTTTATGGTTTTTGTGTCTAAAAGAATTATTGCCATAGATTTATTATGAAACTGGTTTCTCTTTTACTTCTTTGGTCTGTTTCTCTCTCCACTTTTTTAACCTACCTGCAATTTCACTGTTGGAAATTGACAATATAGATACGGCAGTAATGGCAGCATTATATGCTCCATTTTCTCCTATAGACATGGTTGCAACTGGAACACCCTTTGGCATTTGAACTATAGAGAGTAGACTGTCCAGCCCATTTAATTGTTTACTATGCACAGGAACGCCGATAACTGGTAAACAAGTTAGTGACGCAACCATACCAGGTAAATGAGCTGCACCTCCTGCACCAGCTATAATAACCTTAAAACCTTCTTCTTGTGCAGATTTAGCAAAATTGAAGAGCCTTTCTGGTGTTCTATGTGCAGATATTATGAATATATCATGTGAAACTTCTAATGCTTTTAACATATCAACAGTATGGACCATAGTGGTGTAATCTGACTCACTTCCCATAATAACAGCAACATCTTTTTTTATTTTTGTCATATTCAACACAATTTTACTTACTAACTAAATAATGTTCCAACTAAAAAGCAACAAATATTTAAATTATATTATAAATATAATATATAGAATTCTCGTTAAAATAGAAATTTTAAAAATTTAAATAAATATTTATATTAAGATATAGAGATATAAACTTCTTATGTAAGATAAATTTATAAAATAATTATTTTTGTATTTCAAGCTTTGTAATCTTAGCTTGTTCTTTCTATAAATGGTTTTTTCAGATAGACTGATGGTAGAATGGTAATTTAAAATTACTAGAAATTTGATAAAAATATTAATATATAATCAACTTAAAGTTTTAAATATTGATATCATATAATTATTGACAAGTTACATGATATTAATATCTTGGTATATTAAATATTATGTTATAATATTTAATAAAGTTAATTGATATGTGAGTGTAAGAATTATGGAAATAATATCGTTAAATAACTTAGACAGTGCAGGAATAAAAACAAAGTTGCTTTATATAATAAATAAAATTATAGAAAAAAATGCTTGGACTCAGGCTTTTGCAGCTGAGAAACTTGGTATTGATCAGCCAAAGGTATCGCAAATTAAAAATGGTAAAATAGATGGTTTTTCTTTAGAGCGATTGTTAGGATTTCTAAAAAAACTTGATCATGAGATAACAATCACGATGACAGAAAGCCAAGAAATAAAATCTGAGGCAGAAAAAGTAAAACATGAAGTTGAATCGCAATAGATACAAAGTTGACAACTTGTTTTTTGTGATATAGTATAAAACTTATTAAGGTAGTATCTTATGGCTGAGTCTATTGTAGAAAAGTGTATAGAACGGGTAAGTAACCGTTTCAAATTGGTTCTGTTGGCAAGTCAAAGAACACATGATTTAAATACAGGGGCAAGTAATCCAATTCAAGCAGCTAAGTTTAAAGGTCATAAAAATACCATAGTTTCCTTACATGAAATAGCAGGAAAACAGGTGGATACTCATGAGCTGTTTAGCCTTTTGGTAGGTAGATGCAAGGAATACATGAAAGGAAATATGAATAATGTTTACAGCAGTAATACAAGTAAGCTAGCGAATTTATTAAATTTTTCTGATAACACAGATCTTGATGCAAGTCAAGAAAGCCAAGATTATGAAGTGGATGGTGAAATAGATGATGAAATAAATGATCAAGATGGCGATGAAGAAGTATCCGTTTAGAAATCTACTGAAGTCACATAGTCTTTAAATGATTTGCATTGCTATCTATACACTGTTGTTCTGTATGAGTGTAATGTTGTGTTGCATAGTGTCTAAGTCAAATGATGTGTACAATAAGGTTTTAGCGTTCAATAATTTCTCAACGCAAGTAGTTGTACTTATAACAGCAATATCAATCATTCTGAATAATTTTTTTTTAATTGATATAGCATTGTTGTATGCTAGCGTTAGCTTTATATCAACTATAGCACTAATGAGATTAATGTTGTTTTGATAATTTATGATAGGATCCATTTTCATATTTTTAGGTATTTGTTTGATAATTATTTCAAATATAGGGGTGATCAGATTTCCTGATTTCTATACTAGGTTACATGCAGCAGGTATTACAGATTCTAGCGGTGCAACGTTATTGTTAATTGGTTTTGCTTTGCAGAATGGATTTTCAATCAATACTGTTAAAATAGTATTATTAATTTTTATAATATGGGTAGCTAACTCAACTAATAGCTATATTTTAGCGCGCACTCATTATAAAGTTAAGAAAAAAACTGTTAAAGAAGGCTAAGGTGTTAGAAATATTAAATGTAGTGTTACTTTTGTTGTTACTAACAGTTACGGTTTTTATAGTTTTCTCGCGACATTTAGTCGTAAGTGCTGTTCTAATGTGTGTATTTAGTTCACTGATTGCGCTTATATACTTAATTATGAATGCACCTGATGTTGCAATTACTGAAGCTTCTGTTGGTGCGGGGCTCAGTACAGTTTTTACGTTTGCAGCACTCTCCTTGATAAAGAATCATAAAGTAAATCTATCTCATAACCCTATAACGCTTTTTTTTATGTTATTTCTGGCTGTATGTTTGTCATATTTTATGATTCAATTGCCAGATTTTGGCAGCCACAATGCTCCGATCCACTTGCATGTTGCTCCTTATTATGTGGAAAATACCGAAAAAGCTACCGGTATTCCTAATATAGTGACAGCTATTTTGGCAAGCTTTCGTGGTTATGACACGTTTGGAGAAACTATAGTAGTTTTTACTGCTGCGCTTTGTATAACGTTGATATTAAAAGAAGAAAAAGAAAATGATTAAAGATCCGATATTAAATGCAGTAACATTTTTGATGATACCTTTTATCATTTTATTTGGTTTATACATACAATTTCACGGTGATTACACTCCGGGTGGAGGTTTTCAAGCAGGAATAATTATTGCCTCCGGGATAATATTATATTCAATGCTATTTGGTGTATCTACAACTCTAAAAGCAATACCTTATTCTGTGATTAGATTGACTAACGTGTTAGGTATTTTAATTTATGGAGGAACGGGCGTTGCAACAACTTTACTTGGCCAAAATTTTTTATCTTATGATATCTTGTTAACCAATAATAGAACCGGTCAAAAATTAGGTATTTTTTTGGTGGAATTAGGTGTAGCATTTACTGTCTGCTCCTCTATGTTAATTATATATATAAATTTTGCTCGTAGGAAAAAACAATGACTTTATATAATTATACGATTATTATTGTATTAATGGTGCTAGGTTTATATATTATTATAAACGATAAAAATTTAATCAAGAAAATGATAGGGGTAAGCGTCTTCCAAGCATCTGTTTTGTTATTTTACATATCTCTAGGATATATAAAAAGTTCCTTGCCTCCTATATTGGTTTCAAATTTTTATTCATATAGCAATCCTATACCCCATGTTTTAATGCTTACTGCTATAGTGGTTGGAATTGCAACATTTTCAGTTGGATTATCCATAGCAGTAAAAATGGAAGAAAAGTATGGAACAATTGATTAAGACAAGTGTACATAAATTAACAGTATCTTAAACTATATGAAGTAACAAATAGCCACAAGTTAAAAGTAAAATTATAGACTTGCTCGTTGTAAGTTTGTTTGTTAATAAGAAATAAAATTATAAACTATAAAGGTAATGATGTCAACTATTAATGATGCAGAAGATAAGAAAAAAATTATCAAAGATCTGGTAACTAAGAGTATAAAAAAGGGTGGTTTTATCACCTTTGATGATATAAATGATAAATTATCAGATGAAAATTTTTCGTCTGACTTTATAGATGATGCTATATCTTTATTGCAGGATTCCGGAATTAATGTGCTTGAAAGTAGCGAAGATGAAGAAGATATTCCTTCCAACAGTGATGATAGTAAACTTGATGATGATGACACATCGCCAAATGTTACTGCAACTTTAGTACAAAATGATGATCCAGTGAGGATTTATTTACAAGACATGAGCTCCGTAAAGCTTTTATCAAGGGCAGATGAAATCGAGATAGCAAAAAAAATTGAATCTGAAAAGCATAACATGTTACGCGCAATAATTGAAACATCAGTAACATTAAAGGTGATAAAAGTATGGCGTGATGATTTAAGTAATGGAGCTCTCTTACTGAGAGAAATTATAGATCTGGATGCAATTTATAACTCTGATTTTAATGTGGTACCCAAAGAAGAAAGTGAAGAGAGTGAAGAAAGTGCTGAAGATGTTGAGGATTCTGAGGATGTTTCTGAAGATGCTGAGTACTGTAGTGATGATGAGAAAGACGGTAATAATGAAGATATAAGTTCAGTCAATTTAAATGTTTCTATTCTTGAAATGGAAAGTGACTTATTGCCAAAGGTCATAGTTGCATTGGATGAGATAATTACTTTAACAAATGAAGCGTTGATATTAAGAAAAAATTCTAAAAATTTCTCTAATGAGCTAGAAAATTTGTATAATCAAATATGGTCTATAGCATTACAAATTAAGTTAAGTGATGCTGCTGTTGCCAGAATTACACAAGAACTTTATAAGATAAATAGATCCATTACGCTTGAAGAGGCTAATCTTATTGCTGAGGCTAGAAAATACGATATCGATAGAGAAAGTTTCTATAAAGTTTATGATGACGTGCTTTTAAAGCACGAATTGAAAAAGATAAGTCTTTTAAAGATCAATGAAAATCAGTCCTCTTTTACAGGTGAATTAAAAAACAAATTTTTAAGGTTTATAGACGATAACTCTGAACATATAGCTAGTACCTTGAACGGTATTAAGCAGCATATACAGGAAGATAACGTACAAGAATTTAAGGAGCTAATCAAGAGAATACAAAAACACGAACGAGAAGTCTCTGAAGCAAAGCAAGAAATGATTAAGGCTAACTTAAGGCTAGTAGTTTCCATTGCTAAGAAGTATTCAAAAAGAGGCCTTGATCTGCTTGATTTGATACAAGAAGGCAATATTGGTCTTATGAAGGCCGTGGATAAGTTTGATTACAAACGTGGATATAAATTTTCAACTTATGGCACTTGGTGGGTAAGACAATCAATCACTAGAGCAATACCTGAGCAGTCTAAAGTAGTTAGAATACCAGTTCATATGGTGGAAATTATCAGTAAAATCAACAGAGCATTAAGAAAGATGACTCATGAGAGGGGAAGAGAGCCGACGTTAGAGGAATTGAGTGTAGAACTGACAATGCCACTGGAAAGAATACGCAAAGTTATGAAAATAGCAAGGGATCCAGTCAGTCTTGAAGCTCCAACAGGAAAAGATGATAGTAGTACCTTTGGTGATTGTATAGAAGACAAGCGAGTCTCCAGGCCAGAGGATGCTGCAATACTTGCTGACTTGCGTGGCATTACAACCAATGTCCTTGCAACTTTAACACCAAAGGAAGAAAGAATTTTAAGAATGCGTTTTGGCCTTGGTAAAGATGGGAAGGAACATACCTTAGAAGAAGTAGGAAAAATTTTTAATGTAACACGTGAGAGAATTAGGCAAATAGAGGCAAAAGCACTGCGCAAGTTGAAACATCCAAGCCGTGCTAGAAAACTTAGAGGGTTCTTTTAAGTATACGTGTCAAGTTAAGAAGAAGCTGATTTTGCCCGGAAAAAGTGGAGAGCAAGTTAGGCCAAAGTTGTATAATTTCACCGCTATTTTTCTTTTTCTATGAATCTAATGAAACAACATGCTAATCTACGGTAAATATTATGACAAACAAAAATGACAATTCTAATTCAAAGTATAGAAATTTTTATGTTCTGGGTGATAGCTTATCCGATAATGGCGCAATCATTGGAATTTTAAATAATTTATCCTTTGCAAAAAGCGTAAAATTTGATGATCCTTTTTATCAAGGAAGATCTTTTAGCAATGGCCCTACTGCTGTTGAATATATAGCAAAATATTTAGATTTAGATGAATTTAAACCTGGGTGGAGTTATTCATTTTTTGGGAGATGCCACGAACAGCAAGGTCAGAATTACGCAGTTTCATATGCAACAGCATCTGAAATTTTTGACCCTATTTTTTCTTATTTCTTCAATAAATTTCGTTTAGCTAACCAGCTAGATGCGGTAATTAAACATCATCCAGATATAGGTAAAGAAGATTTATTTTGCATCATAATCGGCAGAAATGATGTTATGGTTGCCACTGCTTATGACGATACTAAAGCGGAAGAAGTGTTGGAACAAGCAGTGAGTGAAATATGTAATGCACTTAAGGTTCTAAATGAACATGGTGTTAAGCATGTAGTTGTTGCAAATGCACCTGAAGTTGGCTCAATACCAGCTTTTAATAGAGATGAAAAAGCAAGGGAACTAGCTACAAAGCTCACGGAGAGTTTCAATGCAAAACTGGCTAAAGGCTTAGATTATATGAAGAAAAGTACAAATCTTGAAATAAAAGCATTTGATCTTAACTCTAAAATGAGAAGTATGTTTAGCGAATACAAGAGCAAAGGTTTAAATTGTCAAGATGCATGCACATCGAACATTGCAGACCAAGTTGGGAGATTTAAAGAAAATATAAAAATACTCTTAAAGTTGATATTTAAAGGGGAACTTGACGTTCACTATAACCCTGGGTGTAGCAAAGAAACACTAAAGGATTATTTCTTTTTTGATTATTTCCATCCAACTGCGGAACTTCATCATGAAGTTGGTAATGAAGTGTATGAGTTGATTTGACACAGTTTTTTTGAACATATCCTTTTAAATAGTAACCAGACTGCATTCTGTGATTTTTAGCAAAACACGATCTTTCATTTGAGCTTTCTTCAATTTAAAATAAATACAGAAAATTGCTGCCTATAGCTAAACTGACTTAGATTTACCGACAATTTGAAAAACCGTCATCCCGCTACTATATAGTTATTGATATATATTTTCTTTTAAGCTCTTGGTTTTGATCGATAAATGTAATCATTTCATCTTCTAAAGTTTTAATTTGATTACGTAAAATTGCAAGAAGTTCCTCTATTTGTTTGATTATAGATGTATCAGTTACCTGTTGGATTTGGGTTTTTTGTATTTTTGCTATTTCTACAAGTTGGTTTCTACGAGATAATTTTTGTTTCAAGCAATCAATATTACCATTACTAACTGTTAAAGGAGTAACACGCATATCTGTATTATTAATATAACGTGAGATGATACTGCAGTCTATTTTATCAGTTTTTGTAGTAATACCAAGACTTTTAGCATAGTCTCTCCCACCTTGGTTGAATGACGTACACCTCAAAACCATTGCTTAGTAAAGTATAGGCACATAATTTTTCGTATCCACCAGTTGCCTCAAGACCAATTTTGGTTACATTATGCAAACGTAAAAAGTCCAGCATTTCACCAATGGATTGTACATTGTTTTCAAATATTTTATAATGCTCAAGTGAGTGAATGTGGAGATCTAATTTACTTTTGCTAACATCAATGCCAGCAATAATGTTTGATGAATTCATAATTCCTCCGTAATAATAACATATACTGCATTTTCCAGCCTTATATACGAGCCTAAAAGCTCAATCAGTTGTTCGGAACTTTCAGTATAATAAACCAGAGAAGAGAACCTTGCTGAACAACGATTCTTATAATCAAGGGGCGTGACGATTCCTCTTCTCTGTGTGTCTTTAATCTCACTACTTTGATATTTATAAAGACTTGTTCTTAACATATAAGGGAAGTGTCCTCTAGGTGAGATTGTGGAGCATTCGTTGCAGCATTTGGCTGTTCAATTACGCTAGTTGATTCTTTAGGTATACTATTTCCTTCAAAATTTCCATCTTTTTATTATGTTCTCTTTAGCATTTTGAGAGTGAATTATTCTAGTTTTGATATTTAAACGTTTTGTATCTGCTGTAATGATTTCACTTCCAGTTTGCTATTCTTTACATATTGAATTGCAAGCACTAACGCTTTACTTCCGGAAGCTGTGGTGCTGTAAGCTATATTTTGCAAAATAGCAGTTCTCCTGATATCTTTGCTGTCTGAGACTGACTTTACACCTTTTGAAGTATTAATCACTAGATTTATTTTTCCATCTTTGAACATATCAACTATGTGGGGTCTGCCTTCTCTTACTTTATTTACAGCTTGTGCAGCAATGCCGTTATTGTTCAGATACGAAGCTGTGCCTTTGGTGGCATATATTTCAAAACTCAGTTCTTTCAACATTCGTGCAACTGGCAATATATACTTTTTATCATCATCTTTTACTGAAACCAGAGCTGTTCCTTCTGTTGGTAACTTGTATCCTGCAGCCATGTGCGTTTTTGCAAGTGCAGCTTCAAATGATGAGTCAATTCCCATCACTTCTCCTGTTGATTTCATTTCAGGACCAAGTAAAGTATCAACTCCTGCAAAGCGGGTAAATGGAAAAACAGCAGCTTTAACTGCAAAATGATTGAAAGGCTTGTTTTCCTGATTCAATTTTTTACCCAAAACAACCTGAGTGGCAAGCTTTGCAATAGGAATATTGATTACCTTGGAAATAAAAGGAACGGTTCGACTAGCCCTTAAATTCACTTCAAGTATGTATACATCACTAGACCTCTTGCATAACTCGATTTCTGAAGGCAATTTTGTCGTCAAAGCTTGTCTGCGCTCCTCAAATACATTCGAGTATTCTGTGGTGCTCATCTGCACTTTTCCTAAAGATTTCTCATCACAAACAGGTTCTGCAAGAGGTCTATTCTCTTGAACAGCAAACTGAATGTTTATCAGACCTTTCACTTTTAATGCTAATGCTATTCTCTCAGTTTGGAGCTCGATCTCTTTTATTACTTCGTCACTCAATGTATTTGTCGGTATTGAGCATGTTGAATCGCCAGAATGAATACCAGCTTCTTCAATGTGCTCCATGACCGCTGCAATGAAAACTTTTTCCCCATCACATACAGCATCAACGTCAACCTCAACTGCATTGACTAAAAATTTATCAAGAAGCAGCGAACCATGCTCAAAGATTTTAGTTTGATCTAAGACGTACTCTTTAAAGCTCTGAGTATCATGTCTAATCGACATGGATTGACCACCGAGGACATATGATGGCCTGACTACTAGTGGAAACCCCACCTTTTCTGCATTGGTTAACGCTTCTTCTACTGAATGGCAGATAGAACTTTCAGGTTGTTTTAAATTAAGTTGCAAAGCAAGATTTTTAAACCTCATGCGATCTTCTGCAAGGTCAATAGAATCAAACGAAGTTCCCAGAATTTTGAAACCTCTCTCGTTAAGCACTTTGGCTAACTTTAAAGGTGTTTGACCACCTATTTGAACTATTACACCAACCAGTGTGCCATTTTCTTGCTCTTTGCTTAGTATTTCAAGCACATCCTCTGCAATCAGTGGGGCAAAATATAAACGATCAGCGGTATCGTAGTCAGTTGAAACAGTTTCTGGATTACAGTTGATCATTATTGTTTCATACCCCATTTCTTTGGCGGCAGAAGCTGCATGTACGCATGCATAATCAAATTCAATACCTTGACCAATGCGGTTTGGACCACTTCCTAAAATGACAACCTTTTTTCGGTCAGAAATGTCCGCTTCGCATTCTGTCCTATTTGTAATGTTTCCCTCATAACAGCCATACATATAAGCAGTGCTCGATTCAAATTCAGCTGCACAGGTGTCTACACGCTTATAAACTTGTTTGATGCCAAATTTTTTTCTTGTTTCTTCGATTTGCTCTACTTTCTTATTGCTTAATTTCGCCAATCTTGCATCTGAAAATCCCATTTTTTTCAGCTCTAACATTTCATATGCAGTTCCAGGGAGGCCGTTTTCCTTGATTTTTTGTTCAGCCAAGATGATTTGCTGTATATTCTGCAAAAACCATAAGTCATAACCTGTAATTGAATTTATTTCTTCTATGCTAATTCCATGACGCATTGCATCAGCAGCAATCAGCAATCTGTTTGGTAGCAATTTTGCTAATTGAGATCTGATGTGATCAATATCAGTATTTTCAGAAAACACTTCATCAAGTCCCGTGAGCCCAGTTTCAAGCGAGCGAAAAGCTTTCTGCAGCGACTCATTAAAAGTGCGGCCTATAGACATTACTTCTCCCACCGATTTCATGGAGGTTGATAATTCACAATTCGTCCCCTTAAATTTCTCAAATTCAAAACGAGGAATTTTAGTGACGATATAATCAATCACTGGTTCAAATGCAGCAGGTATAACTGGAGCGCAGTCATTACGTATTTCATCGAGCGAATAGCCAATAGCAAGTTTAGTTACAACTTTTGCAATAGGATAGCCTGTTGCTTTCGAAGCAAGTGCAGAGGAGCGAGAAACCCTTGGATTCATTTCAATTACAACGAGGCTTCCATCTTCTTTAGGGTTCACTGCAAACTGAACATTTGCACCACCGGCACTAACGTCAATTTCCCTCAGCACTGCTATAGATGCATTTCTCATTTGTTGATATTCAGCATCACGCAGAGTCAAAGCAGGAGCAACCGTAATACTATCTCCGGTGTGCACTCCCATTGGATCAACATTTTCTATCGAACAGACTATTATGCAGTTATCTTTACAATCGCGGATAACTTCCATTTCATACTCTTTCCAGCCGATAATTGATTCATCTATCTGAACTTCATTTATTGGCGAAATTTTGAGAGCACTTTCTGCGATATTGAAAAACTCCTCTTTATTATATGCTATGCCACTACCTGCGCCACCAAGAGTGAATGATGAACGGATGATTGCTGGTAATCCAACGTAGTCCAAAGCCTTTTTTATTTGTTCTTGATTTTTTATAATGATACTTTTGGGATATTTCAGTCCTATTCTATCCATGGACTGACGGAATAACTCTCTATCCTCTGCTTTTTTTATTGCTTCTCTATTTACCCCTATTAATTCTACGTTGTATTTGTCTAACACTCCATCATCTGCAAGTTTTATTGCGCAATTGAGTGCTGTTTGCCCGCCCATTGTTGGCAATATTGCGTCTGGCCTCTCCTTAATTATAATTTTCTCTATGATTTCAGGCAGTACCGGCTCAATATAAGTTGCATCAGAGAATTCAGGATCTGTCATTATAGTTGCGGGGTTGGAGTTAACCAAAATGACTTTATAACCTTCACTTTTTAATACTTTACAGCTTTGCGTTCCAGAATAATCAAACTCGCATGCCTGACCTATAACTATTGGGCCTGCTCCTATTACTAATATAGATTCTATATCTGTGCGTTTCGGCATAATTACAATAACGGTCTCTATTCAAGTAATGTTACCAATCTTTCCTGTATATGTGAATTTTTATTAAACCTATTAGCTAATTACTTTTAGGCTTGACGCATAACTGTACGAACATTGCAATTTGCGTGGCAGATTCCAGTGCTTGACACACAGCTGTACAAACATTCATTTTTGAAGGTAAATTGCACAGCAAATGATGTCATTCAAGTAGCTGACACTGGTTCCTTTATGACGGCAGTGCCCAGAGGTGTCATCCCAGTGCCCAGACACTGGGATCCAGAAAACTTAACTTTAAATAAGTGGCTGCATAATAAAGACTAGATTCCAGTGTCACGCACTGGCATGACACCATAGAGGCACTGGGATGACATCCTTCCTAGTGGAGATTACTCTCAAATCACAATGTTCATACAGTTGTGGGCTTAATGGTATCTTTGCAGATACTATGGTAATTTATTCGGGAGATTTGCTGAGCGGTAAGATTTTTCCTGATATGCTGCAGTCTTCAGAAGCTAATTCCACAAATTTATCTGTTAGTTTATCAGGTGACACCAATTCAGATCCAGGAAATGCCTGCTCACTACCCACAGGTCCTTCCGTGTATACAGCATTTACACATAATTTTGTATGTTTTGTCTCAGATGCATATATCTGCACCATTATTTCTAGTGCAACTTTACTTGCAGCATACGGCATCCAATATGGATAAGAGGAAGGAGAAAGTGTCACTTCTGAGGTCATGAATATCGCTCTTCCAGCATTAGACTTTTTTAGCATTGGATCTAAGTTTTTCAGTAAGTACCAATTGGCAGTAAAATTTGTATTCATTACGTTCTGTAGCTCTTCAATCTCACAGTCATGAATGGGGTTCAGTTTGCCTAAAATTCCAGCACACGCAACTAATATATCAAGTGCTCCAGATTCTGATAATTTCAGGCTTTCTATCATGTTTGTCAGTATCTTTACATTCTCAAAGTCTAAAAGATCAAGCTGAATTAGTTTCACAGAGCCTTCTTTAAATTCTTCAAGCTCTTCAATTTCATTATATAGTGGCTTGAGATTATCAAGAGATCTTGAAATCAGAATCACACATGCACCTTCTCTTATAAACCTTTTTGCAACAGCAGAGCCTATTCCACCTGAAGCTCCGGTGATTAAAGCTACTTTACCTTCTAACTTACTCATTTCTTTCTCCTTAGCGAGATTCATTGAAATATTTTAGCTGAAAATTAAATTTTGCTCCATATATAAAAATCAAACTTAGCATATAAAAAAATAGTAATGACACTACCACACCACCTAAACTTCCATATATCAAATCCAGTTGGTCAAAGGAAGCTTTTAAGTATTGCTTAAAAGCTGAAGCAGAAATCGTCCAAAGAATAACAGCTACACAAGATCCAGGAAATACGTCTGATAAATTTTGTTTTATGTTTGGTAACATAAAATATAGCCAAGAGACTACTGTGAAAAGTACAAATTCAATAAGTAAATACCTAGTATAACTTAGCCCCTGATAGGAAAAATCAATTAGCATTGGTACTAGTGTAGAAAACACTATAGTTAGAGTTATAATAAGCGTGATTACTAAAAATTGTAATATACTTAGTACTCTTCTTAATATATAAGGCGGCGAAACCGGAACTTTATAGGCCTTATTGAGTATTGTTCTAAGCCCTTCAATTGTCGATGAAGCGGTCCAAACAGCACCTACAATTGCTAAAGTTAGTAAGCTTTGCGGCGGGCCTGATATTATCTCCCTAATGCGCGGCATCAAAGATGATAAAATATCCTGTGGCATGTTATCAATGATAAATACCCAGCCAATGTTGTACTGGTCTAAGAAACTTGCGAATGTTGACGCCACAGCCATTAAAACGATGAGAAAAGGAAATATCGATAACAGGATTAAAAATGACAAATACCCTGCGTGCTCCACTCCATCATTATAAATTGTGTCAATCAAAGCACGATAAAGGCAATAAACGATGCTGTAAAATTTCTGTAGCATGTAATATAAATGAACAAGAAAAGTATTCTAAATGAAATAAAATATATTTTTAAGCAAAAAAATCCTTGCCGTTTACTTAAATTTAATCAAAGTGAAGGATAATCCAGCATTAAATAGAAATTATCGGAGGCGTAATGAAAAATTTTCTTCTACTTGTGGCTTTAATCTTCTCCTTTGCGTTTGATGCAGGTGCTCCTCCTGCAAGTACTACTTTTGTTGATAAAAATGATACAACATCATCGGTGATATGCAAGATAATAGGCTATACTCACGGCATAGGTGGACCGATGATCACAATAGTGATAATTGGTGCAGCTTTGCTTGCGATATTCGGCAGAATGCCATGGCCAGCGCTTTTTGCACTCGGTGCGTTCACTGCTGTGTTTTTTGGCGCTCCTGTAGTCGTTTCAAAAATAACACCAGGAGGTGTGATTTGTAAAGACGGTGCAGTAGCGGATAAGTAATAGAAATTATTGGAGGCATAATGAAAAATTTTCTTTTACTTGTGGCTTTAGTTATCTCCTTTGCATTTGATAATGTTTTTGCTAGCAGTGTTACTGATGACGCAACGTCAAACACAATATGCAAAATAGTAGGCTATACTCACGGCATAGGTGGACCGATGATCACAATAGTAATAATTGGTGCAGCATTGCTTGCAATATTTGGCAGAATGCCGTGGCCAGCGCTTTTTGCACTCGGTGCATTTACTGCTGTGTTTTTTGGTGCACCTGTAGTTGTTTCAAAAATAGTACCAGGCGGTGTGATTTGTAAAAATGGTGCAACTGCTTGCCCTGATGGTACCAACTGGGATACAAGTACAGGAGCGTGTAAAAAATAGGCGCTGCAGATTTAGAAAAGCATTAGCTAAACGGTGCTTCTTAAAGGAGCACCATTATTCCACAATTGTATAAATGTTGTCCAAGTGCATAACACTGAGATCCGGGAATTTTTATAAACTGATAGGATGACAAATTTACTAGAACCCTTACCATTTACTCAAATTTAATCAAATTGCAGAATAATCTAACTTAGGACAGAAATGATTGGAGGGTATAATGAAAAATTTTCTTCTACTTGCGGTTTTAATTTTCTCCTTTGCGTTTGATGCAAATGCTGCAGATGCTTTTGTTGATACAAGTGATACAACATCATCAGTGATATGCAAGATAATAGGCTATACTCATGGCATAGGTGGACCAATGATCACAATAGTGATAATTGGTGCAGCGTTGCTTGCAATATTCGGTAGAATGCCGTGGCCAGCGCTTTTTGCACTCGGTGCATTCACTGCTGTGTTTTTTGGCGCTCCTGTAGTCGTTTCAAAAATAACACCAGGAGGTGTGATTTGTAAAGACGGTGCAGTAGCGGATAAGTAATAGAAATTATTGGAGGCACAAACGTAGTTTTCTTTACTTGAAAGTGGTCAAGCTGACCACTTTCAGTGTCTATGAATACCTAATAAATTCTCTTTCTGTAATCATATCAGTTAAAGTTTAGATTCCAGCGTCACGCGCTGGAATGACAAGGCTTATCGTCATGCCGCCGCATACCGTCATACCGCGATTCATTCGCGGTATCTCATCAGCTAACAAGCAGCGGAATAACGGTTGTCGTTTAGCTATGAATATTAAGAAATTTACCAAATGAAAAAAAAGGCAAAAGAAGCCCCGTGGTTGGCTAATTACTTACATTATACTTTCAAGTATGGCGTTTTTTTATTCTAAACGCTTAATAACCGCGATTCAGCTGCTTTTAAGCCGCAACTAATCTAAATTATAAATATTAAGAAATTTACTAAACAGAAAAAAAGGCAAAAGAAACCCTAGGGTAGCTAGTTATTCACTATCCATTTTTTAAATCGGCGTTTTTTGATGTTTTAAATGCTTTATAAGCGCATTTCAGCTTATATTAGGTAAAAACCTAGAAATTTTATAAAGACATAAGGTGCACATAGTGCAAAAAATTAAACATGGGACGCCAGATACGTGAGTTTTTTTGTCATTTAATCTGTACAGAGAAGATAAATAAATAGCTTCAGTTTCATGATAAGGGGACTGGCGAAGTTTGTAAAGTAACTTTTGCATTTAATTTAAAGTAAAAAAAACAGAAATGTTTTGGTTTGAGGTTTAATTGCCGGAATTTACAATTGGGAGTTGCCTGTATGAGCTTTGAAAGAGGTACTATTCATTTGATAATTCAAAAAACTTGAAAGAATAAAGATAGCTATTGAAATTATCTTGATTTACATCAGTTATCCAAGTTTGACATTGAATACTTAACACTTCCTCCATTAACGCCTTTCTGTAATGTTTATCCAGATGAGACATTATATCATCAAGTAGAAGAAGTGGTGCCTTATTGTAATGAATACACCTTGCTTTTACACTGGATAAAATAATAGAAAGCAGTAATAACTTTTGTTCTCCAGTGGAGCACAGATTTATTGGTACGTTTCTTTTTTGACAAAAAACCCGAAAATTATCGTTATGCACACCAAAGGTTACTCTACCAGTCAATGAATCTTTTTCTCTGTTTTCCTTTAGACGATTCTGAAAATATTCTGCAGTATCGTCCAAAGTTAGCTGGCTGCTGAATTTCAAACTTGCCTTCGGAAAAAACTCACTGGAATGGTTATCAATTGTGTCTTGTAGTGTCTTTAAAACAGACGATCGCATACGTAAAATACTAACTGCATTAACGGCCATTATGTTTTCAAGACTAGAGAGCCAATTTTCGTCCAAGGTGTTCTCTCTTAACAGTTTACTTCGCTCACGTTTAGCTTTTCTGTGTTTCATGTAGCAGCAAGTGTAATTTTCCTCAAACAGTGAGACTATACGGTCTAAAAATTTTAATCTGTCACTTGGAGAATTAAGAAGAACATAGTCCATTTGTGGAATCAGCCATATTACATTGGATATCTTATACAAAGATGAATAACTCGATTGCGTTTTTCCATCAATTTGTATTAGTTTCTTATCAAAACTCTTTGCGATACCAATTGAATTAAAATCCATTCCATTAAAAAAATCATAGTGCACTACCCAATCTTCATTACTGAATCTATTTTGTATCTCACTGGCTTTTGCTTTTTTCATTCCATTGCTTTTAGCAAGCAACGAGATTGCTTCAAGTATATTAGTTTTACCAATACCGTTTTTGCCAGTTATTACAACTGAGCTATCATCTGAATCCAGTTCAAAGTTTGAGTGGCTACGAAAATTATGTAATTTCAGCTTTTTTATGTAGCAATGGGTAGCCATTAACCTATTCTTTAGTTTATATTCTCTTTACTTCTTCCAGAACCTCATCAACATGTCCACTAACTTTTACATTTTTCCAGATCTTCACTATTTTACCTTTTTTATCTATTAAAAAAGTAGTGCGTTCTATTCCCATATACTTTTTGCCAAACATACTTTTCTCTACCCAAACACCATATTTTCCCAACATTTCAGCATTCTCATCAGAAACTAAAGAAAACGGCAGAGAATATTTTGCTTTGAAGTTAGTGTGACATCTAACACTATCTTTTGATATACCAATTATCACTGTGTCAAGGAAAGAAAAATCATCTATTTTATCTCTAAAGCCTTTTGCCTCCATTGTACAACCCGGAGTATCGTCTTTAGGATAAAAATAAAGAACTACATTTTTTTTATCAAAAAATTCACTCAGTGATAAATTTTCACCAGAATCTGCTGGCAAGCTAAAATCGGGTGCATTATTTCCTACTGCTAATTCCATACCTTGCTCCATTAATAACACTTCCATCTATAGTAGTATATTGTAGTCAGAGTATCAAATTTTATATATAGCTAACAGATAAGATTCTTGATGGGGGCTTATTGATGAATTTCTGCCTACCTTCTCGGCTTGCCGCTTTTGATAAAGTGTGGTTTTCGTCTGATGTAAGGCCATATCAAATAGATCCTATTAAAAATCAATCGAATCTTCACATGTTTGTTCTTCATAAAAGAAGTTCAATGTTATCGTAGTACCAAGTTTTGCTTCACTTTTAATGTCAAAAGTTCCACCCATTAACTCTACTAATTTCTTGCTTAGCGGCAATCCGATGCCCGTACCTTCGTTTCTATACCCCGAATCTGCTTGGCCAAAAACAGACATAACTTTATATATGTCCTGCTGCATTATTCCTATTCCATTGTCATGAAACTCAATAGTTAATAAGTTTTTTTCTATATTTTCTTTTATCACCATTCTTATTAAACCATCTTTGGGAGTAAACTTGATTGAGTTTGATAATAAATTTATTATAACTTGTTTCATTCTCTTGGGATCTGCAATGACTAATAATTGTTTATTAGTCATCTCTTTTTTTAAATTAATCCCGGCTTCTTTTAATTTAGGTAATAGCATATTTACGCATGAATCCATTATTTTGTTCAGGTTAAACTTCACTTTTTCTACTGTTAAACTACTTGATTCAGCTTTAGAAAAATCGAGCACATCATTAATTAAGGTAAGTAAGTGTGTTCCTGCATTATATATATCGTCTGCATACTCCTTGTATTGAGAATTATCCATTGAACCTAAAGTTTTATTTTTGATCAACTCCGCAAATCCAATAATAGCATTAAGAGGTGTGCGTAATTCATGTGTAACGCTTGCAAAAAACTTTAGCTTGTTTGCATTTTCTTGCTCTAATGTCTCTTTTATCTGCTGTAATTCAATGTTAGTTTTATGTTGCTTGGCTAGCATTTGGGTATTAGAAAAGTGCAAATAGAACATTATTAATATTAAGATTATTAATAATAGGCCCAAAAATGTTAAAAACAGGCCATATGCTATAACATAAGAATTATTGTAGTTTCGAAGAATCTTCAAAAAAAACGACGGTTTAACGCTATTTTCATGGAATATAGGGAAAATAGAAGTTAATGTATTTCCTGTAGTATAAAATATTTCTTGGTTACTTAATAGTTTATCAATTTCATCGTTTGTAAGTAACTGTTCATAATCATAATCTTGAGTGTTAAAATTACTGAATATTATTCTGCCGTTTTGATCATACAGTATTAAGCTGAAATCCTTTACTTTGCTCACTGATTGTAATAATTCAGCACGTAGTTTTACTAGTTGGTTTATGTAGTCAAAATTTTTGTATTTAATGTGATGCTTTTCTATTAGTAAATAATGGTATTTTTTTATTATGCCATTTTCCAGTACGCTTTTTAAGTTTACACTTGAATCACGGTAAGAAGAAAGGAAATTACTTCTTAGTAAATGATTACAATATATCACACTGAATAAAATCATAAAGATCGATGAGAGTAATACAATAACTTTTGTGTATTTGTTTTTCTTCAACGCAGAAAACATCAATTTACCTAGCTTATACATATCCTTCTTATTGTAAAACAACGGTTTTTATGTTATTAATAATAAAATTTAGCATATAATATTTTATGACAATTTCTCCTATTTTGCCAGTTTATTCTCCTGTTAATATAAATTTTTCTCATGGCAAAGGTATCTACCTATATGATGTTGATGGTGAGCGCTACGTAGATTTTCACTCCGGAATAGCCGTTAGTAGCTTAGGTCACACTAATTCGCGATTAATTAGTGCTCTTAAATTGCAAGGAGAAAAATTATGGCATATATCAAATACCTATAATATACCTGCTGCCAATAATTTTGCAGAAAAATTAATAAACAACAGTTTCGCTGACACTGTATTTTTCTCAAATTCTGGATCAGAGGCAGTAGAATGTGGGCTTAAGATTGCTAGGATCTATCAAAATGGAAAAGGCAATAAAAATCGTCACAGAATTTTAACATTCCTTGGTGCATTTCATGGAAGAACCTTTTTAACTTGTGCTACAAACGATAAACAGAAATTTTCTGAATTACTAAATCCCTACATTGATTGGTGTGATAACATCGAGCCCAATATTGAGAGCGTAAAGAAAGCAATTTCAAGTGGTATAGGCGTTATATTAATAGAACCAATACAAGGGCAAGGTGGTATCAAAGTAATGAATGAAGTCTTTATGAAAGAACTAAGAAAGCTGTGTGATGAAAATGACATATTGTTATTTTTTGATTGCGTGCAATGCGGTGCTGGCAGGACAGGAAAATTATTTGCATACGAACATATAGGAGTGGAACCTGATATATGTGCTCTTGCAAAGGGAATAGGCGGCGGGTTTCCGCTAGGGGCTTGTCTTGCGACTGAAAATGCTGCTAAATATATGGCGGTCGGTATGCACGGTTCCACTTTTGGTGGCAATCCGCTTGCAACCTCAGTAGGTAATGCTGTGCTCGAAGAATTGCTCAGCCCCGGCTTTTTGAAAAATGTTGAAATTAGAGGTAAATACTTAAAAAATAAACTAGAAGACTTAGCAAGTAAATTTCCAATAATAGAGGAAGTAAGAGGGAAAGGGTTAATGCTTGGAATAAAAGTGAAAGCAGACAATCAAAAGTTTGCAGAAGAGTTAAGTCATCGCGGCTTGCTTACTGTTGGGGTAACATCAGATAACGTTGTGAGAATTTTACCTCCACTCATTATCACTGAAAAAGAGATTGATGAAGGCATCGAGATTTTGACTCAATATTTATCTGAGAAATCTTCTGATTAGATACTTGCATTAATATGAACGACAATCTGGTATGCTTAGGAATTATTACCTCTCCTCACGGAATTAAAGGAGCTGTTAAAGTAAAAACCTTTACTGAAAAGCCTGAAAATATCTTCTTATATGGTAAGCTAATAAGTGGTGATGAGAATTATAAAATAGACTCAGTATCCGTCATAGGTGATAATTTAGTAATAGCTACAATAAGCGGAGTAAATTCCCGTAATGAAGCAGAGCTTTTAAGGAATAAGAAGCTATATATAGAAAGAAGCAAGTTACCAGAGCTAAATGATGAGGATGAATTTTACCAAAGTGACCTTGTAGATATGGAAGTAAGGCTGAAAAGTAATGAATTATATGGCTATGTAAAATCTGTGTATAATTTCGGCTCAGGGGATATATTAGAAATTTTAGTTATCAGCACAAAAAAACGTATTATGCTGTCTTTCACTAAAGAGATATTTCCACATATAAATATAAAGGGGAGGTATATAGTATTAAATATACCAGAATTTATTGACTAATAAAGACTTTGATATTTATATAAAGCTATTTATAATTGTAAGATCAAACTGAAAATGTAATTATGGCAGAAAGAGCTAACGATATTAGACCAGGTCAGGTGTTGGAACATAACGGCGGATTATTTTTGGTTGTAGGTATTATGCATACTCAACCTGGTAAAGGTGGTGCATACATACAAGCTGAAATGAAAAATATCAAGACCGGAGCAAAACACTATGAAAGATTTCGTTCTGATGCAACAATCAGAAGGGCAATTTTAGATGAAGAGGAATATGTTTACCTTTTCACTGAAGGAAACATTGTAAATCTTATGCATCCAAGTAATTACGAGCAAATCACTATAAATTTGGACTTATTGGGAGAAAAAAAAATTTATTTACAGGATAACATGAAAATTAAAGTTGTAGCTTATCAAGACAAAATAATTTCTGCGCATGTGCCTGATTATGTTACACTTGCTGTGAAAGAAACAGAGTCTGTTATTAAAGGACAAACTGCTACTGCTTCTTATAAGCCTGCAATTTTGGAAAACGGAATGCGCGTTAACGTGCCTCAATTTATAAAAGAAGAGGATAAAATTGTAGTATATACTCCAGGTGACAGCTATTATGAAAGAGTGAAAGAGTAAAAGGAAGAATGTCCATCTCATCACCACGAATTAATGTGATGCTTGATTCTGTGCGTAGTGCTTCCAGGCAGCTTATGCGCGATTTTAATGAATTGCAAATTTCTAATGTTAAATCAGCAGACTTCATTAATAAAACTTATTCAAAATCCAAGCAAACCATATACGATTGCTTGCACGACTACAAACGAGACTATGGGTTTATTTCCGAAGATGATACTGACCAAGAAATAAAAGATAACGGTTATACTTGGTTTATTATGCCTATAGAGGGCAGGGAGAACTTTTCTAGTTGCATGGTTTATTTTGCAGTATCAGTCTGTCTCATTCATAAAAATAAAGTTGTGGCAGCTGTAATTGATGCTCCGGCTCTTAGAGAAACTTTTTGGGCAGAAGAAAAGAAAGGTGCTTTTCTTGAGGACTTTAGATCTCGTCATATAAAAATGCGGGTGAAAAGCCGTGAAGGGGGTCTAATAGATGTAAGTGGTAATTTATTAAATAAATTGCTGCCTGGCAATAGTAATGTACGCTCCATCGGTTCAACAATTTTAGGCTTTGCGTACCTTGCAGCAGGAAGGCACAGAGGAGCAGTTTACTCTGGAGTTAACAAATATAAAGCCTTGCTCGGTAGACTTTTTCTGCAAGAAAGCGGTGGAAGGCTAACGGAAGACAACGGATTGATTATTGCTGGCGATATTAAATTAGGATAAACAGGCTACAGAGATAGACAACTTTTCGAAAACTTTTACAAGAGATTCTGTTAAATGTTCTATCATTTCATCAGTATGATAAGGTGTAGGGGTAATACGGAAACGCTCAGTTCCTCTTGGCACTGTTGGATAATTTATATGTTGAACGTATATTCCATGCTCATCAAATAATAATTTTGATGCTCCTTTGGATAACTCTGGGTCGCCAATTATTATTGGAATTATATGAGTTTCTGTTGGAATGAAGTTAATTCCTGTATTTCTCAGTGAGTTTTTTACTTTTTCAACGACTTGCTTTTGCTTTTCCCTTTCAATGTTGCTCGATTTTAGGTGTTCAACGCTTGCCTTTGCTGCCGCTGCTAAAACAGGCGACATAGCAGTGGTGAAAATAAATCCTGGAGCGGAACTTCTTATTACATCTACCAAGCTCTTTGAAGACGCTATATACCCACCCATCACTCCAAAAGCCTTCGATAGTGTACCTTGAATGACGGTTATTCTATCCATCAGGCCTTCTCTTTCTGCAATTCCGCCACCATGTAAACCATACATGCCAACTGCATGCACCTCATCCAAATAGGTGATTGCATTATGTTGATCTGCAAGATCGCATATCGTTTCAAGCGGCGCTACATCGCCATCCATTGAATATACAGATTCAAGTGCTATTATCTTTGGTGTTTTTGTGTCTACGGATTTTAACAACTGCTCTAAGTGATCAACATCATTGTGTTTAAATATATGTTTTGGTCTTTTTCCTGATTTTATGCCTTCTATCATTGAAGAATGGTTCTTCTCGTCTGAAAAAATTACTACATTTGGGATAATAGACGATAAAGTGCTAAGTGTAGTCTGGTTAGCAAGGTAGCCACAAGCAAAAGTTAAAGCAGCCTCTTTTTTATGCAAACAAGCTAAGGATTTTTCAAGTTCGACAACCTCTTTTGTTGTACCAGATATATTTCTTGTTCCCCCCGCACCAATTGATGAATTTTGAATGGCGGCAATAACTTTCTCGTTTTGTGACATTCCTAAGTAGTTATTACTGCACCAGACGATTACTTCCCTATTTCTTTCATAGTCCATAATGTGGGGGAGCCTACCTGGCAATGACGCAAAGTGCGTAAATTCACGGTAGCGCCCCTCATCTTTTATATCTTTTATTTTATTCAAGAATATTTCTTCGTAGTTTACCAAGTCCTTATTTACCGATAATTAACATAATTATAATAAATTATTAAATGGTAAACTACTATATTTATTATACATGTACGGCAGTAGGTACTTTCCCCGTGTTGAAAGATTTTTCAACCTCGTTGTTTTCAACTTGGCTTTTAGGTGTACAGTAGTATATAATTGCAGCGGCAACCAGACAACAAGCTCCAACACCTGCTATTATTCCTGTTGTCAGCAAGCTAACACTAAAAGCAAAATATGCAGCCGGTGCAGCAGCCCCTGCAAGTATTCCAGCTACTGCGAACGTCCATGTAGCTACGGTAGGCCACTTACTCTTTTGCGTATTTTGTGCTGCAGTAATACTTCCATTTCCTGGATTAGTAGACTGCTTGCCATTGATTTGAGCACCATTTTTCTTATTTTTTTGTAGGGTTAAAAAAGCTACTACTTTATCCTTAAAGGGACCTTCTTGACTTTTCGCGTATTTTAGTACAGAATCACGATTGTCAAACGTCAGGACATTTTTAAATTCCTCTTCTAAGTTTAAGTTATCATTACCTTTGCTTATAATTTCACTAATCTTTTTTCTAACAAAACTAGCAAGTAGCGTAACACCTTTTTTTTTGCTTCTTTTATCCATTTCACCCTCCTCATAATTATTACCTATAGCTTCCTCTATTGAAGCCTCTTCATTGTTCATAATATTTTTTCCTCTGTCCACAATATTTTTTTCTGTCTGCTTACTGCCAGCACTTTCAAGTCCTGGATTTTCTGATAGAATGTCACTTGTTATAACTGGAATTTCTAATTCATCTGCAACGTTATTACTTCTTTTTCGTATTATAAAAGTTCCAGGAGTTTGGCACATTTCATCCCACAAATCTTGACGTTCATGACAGGAATATTTTTGCACATCAATAGAAAATTGCAGAATATTTCTAATTTGCATTAAACTGAATATTAGATCAATATTCTTTTGACGTTTATTGTCTTTTGGATCTTTAGTGTATTCATCATACACTATGCAAGCAGTCTGAACTAATCCATTTACAATACCTGGAAGACGGCTGTTATATTCACGTAAAGCTTCAGATTGCAATAATTTGTTTTCCTTTTCCAGATCTTCTATGCGCTTTTCTATGCTAGATTTAAAAATCTTACACTCCTCTTGAAAAATTACGTTAATTGCACCCTCTTCTGTGTATAAGTAACATACTTCCTTGACTAAGGAGTAATCTTCTTGGCCTATTGAGTAGTGTGTTGCATTTTTCAGTATATTCTGTATGACCGGCCTAATCACTTGCTCATTATGTGATACGTTTTGATGGATTTCTTTAGTGTAAAAAAGCACCTCGACTATAACGTCTGTGTTTGTGTATTCAACATTAGACAATGCAATGAGGATTGATTCGTGTATGTTATCAAATTCGTTATTTTTAAATTTTTGATTGAGATAGCCGATAACATCATTGCTGCATTTAGCACATTTTTCACACAAGTGCTCGATAAATGCAATATTACCAGCATCCAATGCAGTTTTCAGAATTAAATCATAAATTTCTTTTCTGCCACGAGCTCCTATGTTTTTCAGGATTTGTTGCCCTAGTATTGTAATAACTTTATCATCTGCAAATGCTTGTTCATATACATCGTAAATGGCACGATCTGCACTATTAGTGTATCGTTTGCACAGGTATTCAATGACAGATGTGTGTTCCTGGCTTATCGCAGTTTCTAACAAGGTAGCAAAGCTCTTTTTTAATAACTCTTCTGTTGAGGCTTTTTTAGTTAGCTCATTAATATATCTTTCAAATGCATCTAGCACTATCGTGATGAATTCTTCATTTTTGATCAGAGACGCTGTTTCAAGCACACCATACAAAGAATCAGGATTACTTGTTTTTAACACCTGTCCAAAATCTCTTAAAACGTATTCGACAAAAACTGCATTTAATAATTCTTGCTCTTTTCTTAATGCTATAACTGAGAAAAAACCAATCTTATTAGGTTTGACAAGTTGTATAGTTTGATCTTTTAATCTTCCATAAACTCCATCGGTACCATGGAATTTTTCTATAAAAGCTTCAATATATTTTTGACCACCAACAAGGAGAGGTAAAAGACTTAAATTTCCTTCAGCAAAAAGAAAATCCTGATATTGCTCTACTAGCTTGTCATTAGCTGCAATTGCCAATAGTACCAATTCTTTTACTGAATAATCATACTTGAAACCCTCTTGATCAAATTTATATTGTGATAGTACATTTGAATATATATGTTGATGGTTGCTTCCGTTTTGTAACTCCAAATTAAGTTGATTTGAACAGAAATCTTTGAGATTTTCATTATCCAGCGTAATAGACCTGCCTTCATAATCTTCAATATTTTGTACAACCTTGTCTAATTCTTCACAATTATCTTCTTGTATAGCTTGATTTAAGATATTTATAATCTCAGCAAAAGTTAAGTTTTTAGGAATGATACCATATGAATCTTCATCTTTTAACTCTACAGTAAACGACCTATCACAACCATCAGGAAAGTTTGCAAGTATTGCATTCTCTAAACTTAGATCTTCAGGGGGTGTGCTACATGGAGTAGCTGGTATCTCTTGACTTTCGCTATCTAAAACTTCAAACTCTTCTTCAATACCTGAATCTTCAGAATCTGGTTTTTCAAAACCATGCCAACTTTTGATTAATCTTTCAGAATTTGATTGGCCCTGTGAAGTTGTATCCTGTGATACAAAGTCTCTAACACCTGGACCAAACATGTTTTACCCCTAATTAATAACTAAACTAAGTATAGCATTAAACAGAAATCTTGCCAAGCAAATTATTCAGTCTCTTAGCAAAGCTGCTCGCGTCATCCATCTCTTCGCCTTCCACGATGCAAGCTTGGTAAAACAATAAGTGAACCATGTCCTCCAATGTTGGGTTTTCACCATTTTCAGCGTGAGATTTCATTATACTTTTTATTACAGGATGCTTAGTGTTAATTTCAAGCACCTTTGGCGTGCGGTAATTTAGCTGCTTTTGTTCACGCAAAAAACGCTCCATGCGAAGATCCATAGCACCTTCATCAACCGCTAGGCATACGGGACTATCAGTCAATTTTTTGGAAATTTTTACGCTTTTTACTGAATCTCCGAGCACTGTGGTAAAATATTGCAATATAAGATCCGTATTTTCCTCAGTTTTTTCTCCATTCGATTTATTTTCTTCATCTGTCTTATCTTCTTCTGAAGAGAATTTTTCCAAATCAACATCTGCGCGGGTTACAGACTTGATTTTCTGATCTTTATATTCATGAATCACGCTAGTCCAGAAATCATCAACTGGATCAACAAATAGGAGCACTTCTAGTCCTTTACTGACGAATCCCTCAAGTTGCGGACTGTTTTTCACTGAATCGAGGCTATTTCCGGTGAGATAATAGATATGTTCCTGCTCAGGCTTCATTCTGCTTATGTAGTCATCAATGCTGACTAATTTCCCATCACCAGTGTTATGAAATCTGCAAATTGAGAGCAGCGCCTCTCTCTCATCAGTTGGCATAGCTTCACAAAGACCTTCCTTTAAAACTGCACCAAAATTGGTCCAGAATTTTGTATATTCCTCTAAATTCTCTTTTGCTTTTTTACCGAGCTCTGATATCACACGCTTAGTGAGAGATTTTCTGATCTGCTCAACAACACGATTATTCTGCAGCGTTTCTCTGCTGATATTAAGAGGCAAGTCCGGTGAATCAACCACGCCTTTCAGAAAACGCAAGTATTGTGGTATAATCTGTACGTTATCTTCAGTGATAAATACTTTATTTACATATAACTTCACAGAGCAACGTCTATCTGGATGGAATAAATCAAAAGGTTTTATAGAAGGAACATAAAGCAAATTTGTATATTCTATTGCACCTTCATTTTTATTATGCAATATCATCCAGGGCTCCCCGCCAACGTGAGCAACACTGCGGAAAAAATCGTTGTGCTCCTCTTGAGTAACGTCATTTTTTGGCTTAGTCCAAATTGCAGCCTTACTGTTTAACTTTTCACTTTTTCCTTCTTCGTCTATAAATTCAACAGGAAAATTTATGTGATCAGAGTAAGTAGTGACAATATTTTCAACACGAAATTTATCTAAAAACTCGTTTTCTTCAGGATGCATAATGAGCGTAATTTTGGTTCCGCGAGGGACTTGATTATCTGACTTGCTGATTGAATATTCCCCATCTCCTTTGGATTGCCAGATCCAAGACTCCTCTTCTCCAGCTTTTCTCGATTCTACTATTACTTCTGATGCAACCATAAAGCTTGAGTAAAAACCAACACCAAACTTCCCAATCAGCTCCACAGTTTGGCTTGAATCCTTGCTATTCTTAATCGCATCCAAGAACTTTTGCGTACCAGAGCTTGCAATTGTACCAAGATTGTCTATTAAATCCTGTCTATTCATTCCAATGCCATTATCAGTGATATATAGCTCGTTCTTATCTTTATTGGAGCTGATAGTGATTTTTAATTCGTCACTCAAATCTAGCAAATTAGGGTTTAGTTGAGATTCATAGCGCAACTTATCACATGCATCTGATGCATTTGATATTAATTCACGCAGAAAAATGTCTTTATTGGTGTAAAGTGAATGAATCACTATATTCAGTACTTTCCCTACCTCAGCGTCAAATTTTAAATTTTCAGTTTCTTGTACATTATGCATTTTGAGCTCCATTATTTGCCTACTACCCTAATAATTTAAGTATTGAATCACGATCTTTCAAGGTCACGTACACCAAAATTAATGTGGGTGTAGTTATTATGACACCCAATTTATGGGATCTCTTGCATAACAAACTTTTGGCAGCGCATTGGATGAAACGAAAAACTTCCTTGACACCCTTCGCCAGCCCCCTTATCATGAAACTGAAGCTATTTATTTATCTTCGCAATCTCTGCAGTGGATTAATGACAAAAAAACTTAATGTATTTGGCGTAAATCATGCTTAATTTTTTGCACTATGTGCACCTCATGTCTTTATCAAATTTCTAGCTACACAAGCTGAAATACGCTATTTAAAACATCAAAAAACGCCAACTTAAAAAATGGATAGTGAATAATTAGCTACCCTAGGGTTTCTTTGCCTTTTTTTCTGTTTAGTAAATTTCTTAACGTTTATAATTTAGATTAGTTGCGGCTTAAAAGCGGCTGAGTCACGGTTATTAAGCGTTTAGAATAAAAAAACGCCATACTTGAAAGTATAATGTAAGTAACTAGCCAACCATCGGGCTTTTTTTGCCTTTTTTTTCGCTTGGTAAATTTTTTAATACTTAGATTAGTTGCAATTTAAGAGACCAGAAATGGTCAGTGCTTGGCACTGGAATAACGTCCTCCTTTGTTATCCCAGTGCCCAGACACTGGGATCCAGGAAACTTAATTGCAAGTAATGCATTGGATTTGGTGAGTATGGGTTTTATGTTATAGAATGAAACACTTTTGGTGAATTTGTAAAGAAAACTGGATCCCAGTGTTTGGGCACTGGGATGACAAGGTATAAACCTTATCGTCATGCCGCCGCGAACCGTCATACCGCGATTCATTCGCGGTATCTCAGCCGCTAACAAGAGATCCCGCTAACAAGTAGCGGGATGACGGTTGTCGTTCAGCCACAAACATTAAGAAATTTACCAAACAAAAAAAAAGGCAAAAGAAGCCCTGGGGTTATTATCCGCTTTAAAATATTGGCGTTTTTTATGTTTTAAACGCTTGACAAGCGAAATTCAGCTGCTTTTAATTGCAACTAACTTACGCTGCAAATGTTTAAGAAATTTACTAAGCAGAAAAAAAGACAAAGAATCCCCGAGTTAGCTAGTCTTTTACTATCTCTGTCGAGTATTGGCATTTTTTGATGTCTTGTAACGCTTTATAAGCGCGTTCAGCTTATTTAGATAAAAATCTAGATGTAGATGAAGTTTTGTAAAGACATACAGTATCTATATACTGCAAAAAATTGAACATAAGACGCCGATACATTAAGTAATCCTTACCTTTTAATCTGCAGATTGGCGAAAGCAAATACAATAGCTTCACTATCATGATAAGGGCGCTGGCGAAGGGTGTCAAGTAAGTTTTTTCGTTTCTATTCCCAATAAAAGTTTGTTATATGGTTATGCAAGAAGTCTAATGAATCGCGGTGTGACGTCTTAGCTATAGATGCTGGTTTGTGTGATTTCAAGAGAAGCTTAGTAGATAAGTTGTGTTTTAAACCAGATTCGGTATTTTAAACTGAACATTTTCAATAATACCACCTGGCATAACTGAAATTTTTACACTCAGGTTTACTTTTAGGTAGTCTATTAATTCATCAACTAATATGTCAGGAGCGGAAGCACCTGCAGTGATTCCTATCTTTTCTACGCCCTGAAACCAGCTTTTATTCACACAGCTGTAATTATCAATCAAGTAGGCTCTTTTTCCTCTGGCAGTGCACAGATCTAATAAGCGGTTTGAATTTGAGCTATTTTTACTTCCTACAACTAATACCATGTCTACAATTTCAGCTAGCTTTTTAACAGCATTTTGTCTGTTTTGCGTTGCATAGCATATGTCCTTTAAATCTGGACCTGTTATGCCTGGAAACCTTAATTTCAGGGCAGCAATAATGTCGCGAGTATCGTCGATGCTTAACGTAGTTTGTGTAACATAAGACAAATTATCTGGATCTTTAACCTTTAAATCATATACATCCTGCAAAGTTTGCACTAAAATGATAGGATTGTTTACTCTTCCTCTAATTCCCTTAACTTCTGGATGGTTTTCATGCCCAATGAGAATCAATTCTTTACCACTGTTTTCATACCTTTTTGCTTCTTTATGCACTTTGTTGACTAAAGGACATGTTGCATCAATCACTTGAATACCCTTTCTTTTTGCCTCATCTTCTATATTTTTTGATACTCCGTGCGCGCTGAAGATCAGTATTCCTTCATTATCTTCAATTTCCTCGATACTGCTTACAAAAACCACTCCTTGTTTCTTAAAGTCCTCTACTATATATTTATTGTGAACAATTTCGTGTAGCACATAAACTTGGCGCTCGTTTTTGTATTTTTCTAAAGTAATAGCTAATATGTCCACAGCTCTTTTTACCCCGGCACAAAAACCTCGTGGTTCAGCTAAGATGATTTCCATTTTTGTCAAATCAAGTAAATATGCAAGCATTACTTAAAAATAAGCTCCGCTCACTGTGTTTTATAGTACCATTATTTATATTTTATATAATAATTATTTTTCGCATATTCTCTTTAACATTTGATCAACCTACTACTTCAGAAAATTTTAGAAAAGATAATATAGTACATAAACAACCTGATATTTTAGATAGAAATGGAGTGGTAATAGCAACAAATGTGCCCACAACATCACTATATATAGATGCAACCAAAGTAAAGAATCCGGAAAGTATAGCAGCACAACTGTGTTCTACTTTGCATGACCTCGAATACAAGAACTTATATAGAGTACTTACTTCAGAAAAGAAATTTGCTTGGATAAAGCGGCACTTGACTCCAAAAGAATTACTAGCGATCAAAAACGCTGGTGTACCAGGAGTAAATTTTTATGACGACATAAAGCGTATATATCCTCACAGTAATTTATTTTCACACGTGCTTGGTTATACTGACATAGATGGCAACGGTATTGCAGGAGTTGAGGCATATATAAGTAAAAACAAACAACATTCTGTTATCCAAGTACCTGATATACAGTTGTATGAATGTTGCAACTTGAAAGCAATTCCTGCACAGCAATTCCCCACACAACAGATGGTGTCATCCCAGTGCGTGACACTGGGATCCAGATATAAAAATACTGACAAATTACGTGATGAACAACGGATTCCAGAAACATATGTCAAAAACAATGTTTGTGATGAAATTGCGCATAAAACTGGATTCCAGTGTCAGTGCACTGGAATGACACCAGACCAAGCTTCTGCACAATCTTCTGTCATCCGACAGGGATGGTCACGCTCTGCTGATCAATATGTTCAACTATCCTTAGATACACGAGTGCAAAGCATAGTGCATGAAGAGCTAACTAAAGCTGTAAGCAGATATCAGGCACTTGGCGGAGTAGGAATTGTTTTAAATGTGAGAAATAGTGAAGTCATCTCGATGGTCAGCCTACCTGATTTTAATCCCAACTTACAGAATAAGGCAGAAGACGTACAAAAGTTTAATCGCGCCAGTCTTGGGGTATATGAGATGGGGTCGGTATTAAAATACTTTACAATAGCCGCAGCGCTTGATGCGAACGCTACAAAAACTAGCGATTTATATGACGTATCAACACCAATCACCATTGGAAAGTATAAAATTCAGGATTTTCATAAATCTAAAATTCCAAAAATTACTGTGCAAGATATATTTGTAAAATCATCCAACATTGGTGCAGCAAAAATTGCAGTCAAACTAGGTATTGAAAAACAGGTAGAATACTTTAAAGCTATGAAGCTATTTTCTCCTTTGAAAATAGAAATACCAGAAAAATCCACACCGATAATCCCGGATAAATGGAGTGAAAACACTTTAATAACAGCATCTTATGGTTATGGCATAGCTGTAACTCCTATACATCTTGCACAAACTGCAGCAGCATTAATCAACAATGGGATATTTCATAACGCAACCTTGATGTTGAATAAAAGAAGTATAGGAGAGCAAATTATCTCAAGAAGAACTTCCAGGGAAATGAGAAAATTATTACGTGCAGCAGTAACAGATGGCACTGGCAGAAAAGCAAAAATAAAGGCATATTCAATAGGAGGAAAAACTGGATCGGCGGAAAAAGTTGTAGATGGTAAATATAGCAAAGATGCAAACATAGCATCATTTATAGGAGTGCTAACTATGCTTGACCCAAGGTACATAGTGCTAATTGCTATTGATGAGCCTCAAGGGATGCACCATACCGGGGGAATAATTGCTGCGCCTATAGTAAAGAACATTATAAATAGAATAGCGCCTATACTAAATGTTACACCTGAGATGTAAAATTATGATTGCTTTACTACAACTTCAAATTTATCATCACCAAAATCCTTATTAATATACCAAGAACCATTATCTTTAGTTACAAATTCAAGACCTTTAAGGTCTTTTTTTATTGTCTTTCCATTTTGACCATCAATAGCGATATTAATATCGAATGTAATAATGTCTAGATTTATCATAGCTTCTTTCCCGCTGCACGAATTTAGACTGAACTTGCCTAACATGACATCATTAAAACTCACTTCCCCTGTATAGACATCACACTGACCGTCCACACAACACGTAGCTTCAATATAGAAAAGGTCTGACATATAAAACACCTTACGTTTATAAAAAAAGAGCTAAAGCCCTACGCCATATCGTTATAGTCAGTAAACCTAGAGCACTTTAGCTATAATACAGCTAAGAATGTAAAATTCAACAGTTAATTGTGTAAGGAAGTCTAAATTACTATATCTTAGAGGAATGGCTGTTTAGTTTTTTTGTTAATCTTTTTTACCATGCTGTCAATCATATGCTTTATCCCTTGATATACAGAGTATGTACTTTCGTCGCTACGCATATAAGCAGAACAGGAAAATACATTATGTTCTTCGTCTTCTATTGATAACTCTGTATCGCATTTTATGTGCTCGCCGCCAAGCCTTTCTATCAACTGTTCTCTGTCATCTCCTATAGTTACCTTAACCTTACTTTCTTCTTTACCTATCTTGTTACTTAAAATTGAAACAATGATGGCTGGAGATATGCATATCGCTCCTATTGGCTTTTTTGTAACAAAAAATTCTGAAACTAATCTTTCAAATTCAGGCATTACTGTCACCATGTCTTTATTTTCAGCTAAGTCAGACAAATTTTTTGCAACCCCATATCCACCAGGTACAACTAGCATGTCAAAATTTTCAGCTTTGGCTTCTTTTAAGTCATATATTTCGCCTCTTGCGATTCTTGCTGCTTCCACAAGTACATTCCTTTTTTCTTTCACTGCCTCCTTTGTTTTATGATTCATAACTTGTGTGATATTGATGTCAGGTGCAAAGCATTTAACATCCACTTCCTGCTGATCAAGCACAAGCAAACTTAAAACCGCTTCTCTTACCTCTGCACCGTCAAGGTGACCACACCCTGATAAGACCACAGCAGCTTTTAATTTTTTTTCACCCATAAAGTACCTTGATTTCATACAATCTAGATATTTTAATACAAATTCTATATTTGGAAAGGGGTATGTTATATCAATTATAATATAATTAATGATTAGTATGTATAATTAGGCATATTTATAATCAACGAAGCTGAATATGGAATCTAGCAATAGTATGTTTTTTGACACTGACTATCCAGAACTAAGAAAAGCTATTTCAGATATAATAGAAAGTATTGCACAATCCTCACAAGAGGGGAAAAAAGAGTTATTTACAACCCTATCAGAACAAGTTAAAGAGATGAACCTCAAAGATTTAGGTTTAGCGATTAATGACCAAGGCTTGCAAAAGGAGGTAAATAAAGAATTATTTATAAAACTCATTGAAGAAGCACTTAAAGGTTTAACTTCTGAAAATGTTGACTCAAAAATAATAGAAGAGGCGTTAAAATCTGTTAATCAGCAAGCAATAAGTAATGTTATAAATAATAATAAAGGTCCACTGGACAATCTAGTCAATTATTTTAAATCAGCATCTGCAAATAAAAAAATTGGAATAGCTTCTGCCGTAATGGTATTAGGAGCAGCATTTTCTCCACTTATTGTGCTTGCTACATTAATAGCACTTGTAGGTATTGGAGCACGTTATGCAGGAATAGGTATAGTAAAGGCAGGTGAAAAAATAAAAGAAGGAGTGATTGAAGCAGGAAAAACAGTAGAAAGTTCACGTAAAGATTTAATAGATAAGCTGCCTAGGCTTACACAAAGAGAGAATAATTTTGATAGATTATATAAGGAATTGACTCAACTCATTGTAGACTCTTCTGAGTTAGAAGAAAATAAAATAAAAGACGCTAAGGATAAGATTAGGGTAACAAAAATGCTCCGAAGTAAAGAGCAACTAGCAGCTATAAAGGGGTTAATAAGTGATGGAGTTATTAAAAATTTTTCAGAAGATAATATGAGCAGACTTCTGGAAAAGGGCCTCAGTACTCATGAAGAGGATGATATGCAGAAATTGCTAGATTTGATGAAAGATTTTCAACCTGCAATTATGGCCAGTGGTAATAATAAAATAGAGAAAGTGGAAAAAATAGTTGATGATAAAGTTAAAGAAATGAAGCCAAATTCTCACTTAGGTATTTCAAGTGCTGCACGAGTTAGTGAAGGAGGAATCACAGGACCAAGTTGATGCATTTTTTTACGCAAAAATTACTATCAGAAAGTGGGGTTACGCTACTCCTTTTTATCCACTTTTTTGAGCAATCCACTTCCACATCTAACACACATCTCAGTGATTATAATATCCAATTTTTGATCATGTTTTTCTACAGGTAAATCTTTACAATATTGTTTCTCATAGGCTACACCTATAAATATTTTTCCAAGCGGCCGTAATTTTTTTATCATTGTATCATACCAACCACCGCCAAAACCTAATCTATTAAAATGATCATCAAAAGCAACAACAGGAGTAATGATTGTGTCGGGAATTACATCTTCATTTGTTTCGTTCCATTCCTCAAATTTTAGTAACTTATTTTTATTAGGAATTGCTACTTTATAATCTAAATCGAGTAAACTATGCATCAAAGGCACAACATCTATTTCCTCATCCATTGGAATGTAAGCTGCTATTGTTTTGCCTTTAACGTAGCTTAAGTTCTGATTAAAGAGATTAATAAGGGAATTTGCCGCATAACTGGAATAACTTTCATCAATATCTTTTCTTATAGCTCTATATTGCTCTCTTATTTCCTTTTTGTGCTGTTTAATATCTTTGAACATGATCTATCCATTTTGCAGTAAGTTTTTCTTGTAAACTATTTTGCTTCAAGCGCTCACTTAAAAAGTCAAAGTCAACACACCCCATATCCTGGTCTTGATTACTGCAACTATAAACAAAACTCCTTTCTCCTGTTTTCGCATTTATATGTTGCTGCACACACTGAGCGCAGATTTCTTTCATCATACACTGCATAGGAGAATTAACTGATGATATCGCTATGTGGCCTGATTTCAGATATGGCTTTAAAATTGTTTTTCTAGCTTCATTCACAGCTTTCATCATTTTGTCAGAACCAATAGTGATAATTTTATCTATAACGTTCAAATTAATACCTAATCTTCCTTGTTGATAAGAGACTATTGCATCAACTATATTACCATGAAAGGATTTATCTTGATCTCTGCTTGTTTCTATCAATCCTTCTTCACATGCCCAAACTACTGCATTTGATGCACGCTCTATCAGTGCTCGTTTAAATACATCACTTAACTTCTTATAGCCAGCAAAGTACAAAACCTTGTTATTATTTTCAAGACATGCCTTCCCTATCGAAAATAACACTGCATTTCCAACTCCACCACCAATTAGCATTATATTCTTCATGTGCTATTTTAACTGCATTTGTTCAAATTTTTTGAAATTTTATAGAACAAAGTAATTTATATAGTTCTATACACAAAGACAAGGACACTCTCTGACTTCAACTATACCGATAACTGATAGCTGCATTTTTACGCATATCATCTAATAACAAGTTGCTTTGTATCATAATCTTTTGTTGGTACATTTTCTGTTTGATTGCTTCTATACCCGCTACATTACTCTTGATATCACACAACATCATCAACTTTGCAGTGCCATTTTCTCTCAATTCTACTATTTCATTCACACTTGTTTTACTAAATAAAATCTGTAAATCAGGATTTAAATCTCGCATTTTTATTTCAAATTCTTTTGCGTTTGGCAGCTTAAAATTATCTGCCAATTTATCAAAATTTAAACAACTGACCTTTTGCTCCTTGAGATTATCTAATAAACTTTCTGAACCTTCAACCACAATCTGTTTTAATTTTAAAGTGCTTTCCAGCAGTGCATGATTAAGTTGTACTTTATCTATTACTTTTATAACGGAGTAACCTTCACTGAAACTGAATGGACCTGCTATGTCGCTGGTTTCTAATCCTTCTAAAACGCTCTTGAGTTTTCCTTTTAGCTGACTTAAATTAACTGTTGCTTTACGCATCTTTATTGGAGATTCTGGGTTATTACTGTTGCGTAATTTTTTTACTAAATCTTCAGCTATACCATAAACGTCCTTGTCTTTTTGATCAGGAATTATAAACTCTTGGAACGTGATAAGATAATCCGGCTTTTCTGTTTGCCTTTTTACATCATCTACTTCTTTATCGCTTATATTAATAAATGGCACAATTCTTACTTCAATAATTTTGCTCCACAGTAACTGACATTTTATTTGTTTTCTTAAAATACCAAGATCTATATTATGCTTCTCTATGTATTGATCAACTTCATTAGCCTTAAGTTTAAAACTTTGGGTTAAAAATAACATAATAGCATTATCTAACTCCTCGTTGCTCAATTTTATATTCAGCCTCTGTGCTTCATTGATAATGATAATTTCGTCTATTAGCTCCCTAAGCACTTGAGGCTTTGCTTCTTTTTGATTAACACTTTGAGTGCCAAACAATGAATTTATAAAGTTGATGCGTTTTTCGATATCTAAATTTGAAATTGGTTCACCATTTACATCTGCAACAATTTCAATCTCGGTTGCAAGCAACCTAAGTGGCAACACTATCAACAGTAAAATTAGTATTTTATACATACAAGTAAAGTTGTTTAGTTAATAACCAATTCTATAATAAATACTGAGTCAATGCTAGCCAACTTTTTAATAGTGATCTCAGTGACAATGGAAATAAAAACCATTGCAACAAAATCAGGTACGCTGGTAAATAGGCTAAAAACATGCTAATATAGCGAATTTAAACCGTGCTAAAAACAGTATACGGAAGGAGAGGGATTCGAACCCTCGATACGACTTTTGGGTCGTATAACGGTTTAGCAAACCGCCGCCTTCAGCCGCTCGGCCACCCTTCCAAATTTAGAACCTAAAGATTATATAATACCAAGACCTCTACCACCTGTCTAATGCTTTTAATTGCAATATTTGTATCTGTTCAGATGCATGGCTAATGCTGAAACAAAAATTCCAGTGCTCCCTTTCTTGTCATCCCAGTGCCCAGACACTGGGATCCAGGATTTTGATTAGCACTAAGTTGGTGAGCATATAAGTGTTATGTTAAAATATAACGTTTTTACGGAAAGTCTGGATCCCAGTGTCACGCACTGGAATGACATCGTTTACTATGTGCCATATTGCAATGTTCGTACAGTTGTGCGCGGTATAGATTCCGCTAACAAGTAGCGGAATGACGAATTTGTTGTTTTTCAAATTGTGGGCAAACCTAAGCCACTTTAGCTATAAATCAATAAAAACTAATTTCTGCTTTTTTCAATGATTTTCTTTGCTTCTTCCACACCAACCCATTCTCCAACTGCCACCGTTTTTCCCTTTTCTAGATCTTTATAATGAGAAAAGAAATGAGTAATTTTATCTAGTAGGCTTTTAGATAAGTCAGAATAGTCCTTTATATTGTCATAATAGCTATCAACACTGGAAACAGGCACAGCTAATATTTTCTCATCTTCTCCTTTTTCATCTTTAGTGAGTAATGCGCCTATCGGACGCACCGATATTAAAACACTAGATGCTAAGGGAAACTGAGTTAGCACCAAAACATCCACAGGATCACCATCACCTGCGCAGGTATTTGGTACAAACCCATAATTGCAAGGATAAGTCATTGAGGTAGATAAAAATCTGTCAACTTGTAACAACCTAAACTCTTTATTAAATTCATACTTTACAGGCTCAGCATTCGCACTTATTTCAATTACCACATTCACCGCATTTGGTCCTGCTGTTATTTTACTTAAATCCATAAATTACCTCTTAACTTAAGAATAAGCATTATACAATATATGCTTTTAAGTTGCTACATTTATGTAATTCTAAACTTATTTTGCACGGGCTGTCCTAAATTTTCATTCGTCATCTTATTGACTGTTGAAAGTGGTGATTCCTGTGATAATTGAAATAAAGCATATACTATTACGATAGTAAGCACTGCAGCAATTACTAGATTAGCAAAATTATCCTGTGGTAGGACACCTTTTATTGGATTAAATAATTTTTGCTCCATAAAGAAATAATCAGCAACATATAACCCAACAGATAATACAAACATACCTAAAATAAGTTTACAGACTGTGTTTTTATGGTCTTTTTCTTTTTTCTTACTGATGATAAGATTTGGCCTACATTCGTTCTCTTCTGGCAACACTGAATTATTCTCAGGGCTTGTTACTAATTGTTCAAATTCATCACTATTCTGGCTTTTTAACAGTTGTTCCAGGGTGTTTTTTGTATTTATAGGACATATTGATCCATCCATTTTTAATCCTTTCTCTTGTCGATCTACATCCTCATGGTCGATTGTATATTTATCTCTACTTGATAATCCGATCATGTGTAGTTTGCTAGCTAAGAATATTGTATATTGCGTTATTAACAGATTCTCATGTAACTCTAGTACTTTTCTTTTTACTATTTTATCAGGTGACAAAGGTTTTTTATAACTACCTCCAAGAGAATATAATAGAGAAAACAATAAAGCCACATCTTTATCTACCTTTATATCTTGATGAATAGAATAGTAACAGTCGATAACAAATTTATTAAAAAAAAATTTTTTATCAGATTTTTCATTTAATAATTTTTTAACGTCAGTAAGCACTTTATCTTCAAAATCTTCTTCTGTTTTAAATATTGGTTCTCTCTTTGGGTTTGCCAAGACGTTAAGTAAATCTAATTTACTTCCATCTACTACTTCATTTATATCTTGATTTAGCCCAGACTCTTCAACAACTTTATATATTCGATTAATAACATCCTCAGTACTTAGTTCATTATTTTCACTAAGTATCTTATAAGCTTGAGCATAGATTAAAAACAGCCCTTGTAGACTAAATTTTAAGTTAAAATATTTATCTAATGGTTCCTCTTTTTTTCTAATGAATGCAGACAAACCAAAATGATTTCTGCGGTCCATACTACGATCTAAGTCAGCATGTTGAAAGCCACCTAAAAAAATAAACAAAGTCTCTAATAAATTACCCTTACCAACAATTTTTATTAGTTCTTCAATTTCTTTTATCATTGCTGAAACCTATAATGTTCTACTTTATAGTATAAGCGATATAGGGTAAAATAGCAATAAATGTTATTAGACTTCTTGCATAACCCAAACTAAGTAGAAAAAGGTATAGCTATACCGCCGCGGCACTAACAAGAGATCCCGCTAACACGCAGCGGGATGACGAGACTTATCTTTATGCCGCCGCGAACCGTCATACCGCGATTCATTCGCGGTATCTCTAGATCCCGCTGGGATGACGGTTGTCGTTTAGCTACAAACATTAAGAAATTTACCAAACAAAAAAAAGGCAAAAGAAGCCCCGTGGTTGGCTAATTACTTACATTATACTTTCAAGTATGGCGTTTTTTTATTCTAAACACTTAATAACCGCGATTTAGCTGCTTTTAAGCCGCAACTAATCTAAATTATAAACGTTAAGAAATTTACTAAACAGAAAAAAAGGCAAAAGAAACCCTAGGGTAGCTAGTTATTCACTATCCATTTTTTAAGTTGGCGTTTTTTAATGTTTTAAATGCTTTATAAGCGTATTTCAGCTTGTGTAGGTAAAAACCCAGAAATTTGATAAAGACATAGAGTGCACATAGTGCAAAAAATTAAACATGAGACGCCAGATACGTGAGTTTTTTTGTCATTTAATCTGTACAGAGAAGATAAATAAATAGCTTCAGTTTCATGATAAGGGGGCTGGCGAGGTTTGTCAAGGAAGTTTTTTCGTTTCTGTTATATGGTTATGCAAGAAGTCTATTGTATGTTTACACTCTGCATTAAAGCTTTTAGTTAAGAGCATATCCATCCACCGCCGATAACTTGCTCATCTTTATACGCTACACAGGCTTGACCTGGACTGATGCCAAAGTAATCGTCGTTTAAAATGACACAGGCTTTATTTTTTTCGTCAGTTGAATGTATTGTTGCTAAACTTCCCGCATGTGATGATCTCAGCTTCACAGTTACTTCCATACCTTCCTTTGGTTGTTCTAACCAATTTAACTCCTTGATCAATATTTTTTTTTGCATTAATACGTTGATCGGACCTACTATAACCTCATTATTTTCTGTATTAATTTTTATCACATAAAGAGGTTCATTGTGTGCGATACCCAAGCCCTTTCTTTGCCCCACTGTAAAATTTACTATGCCACTGTGCTCGCCTAGCACTTTTCCATTAACATCCACTATTTTACCTTTCTGTACAGATTGTGGAGCTAATTTAGCTATTGTTTTACTATAGCTTTCGGAAACAAAGCATATATCTTGACTGTCCGGCTTTTCAGAAATTTGTAAACTGAAATATTTTGCTAATTTTCTTATATCACTTTTATAGAACCCACCTAGCGGAAATCGCAAAAGCTTTAACTGCTCTTGAGTTGTAGCAAACAAAAAATAACTTTGATCTTTACTTTTATCAATACTTCTGCACAACTTTACCTCACCATTTTTTTCTAACCTTCTCACGTAATGTCCTGTTACGAGCACATCCGCACCAAGATTTTTTGTAACTTGCAATAGATCACGAAATTTTACCGTTTGGTTACATCTCACGCATGGTATGGGAGTTTCCCCACGCATATAGGTACTCGCAAAATCCTCTATTACTTCCTTTTTGAATATTTCCTCATAGTTTAAAATATAGTGAGGAAAGCCAACACTTTCAGCTACACGCTTAGCGTCATAAATATCCTGTCCAGCGCAGCATGCACCCTTTCTTGCGTTAGCATTACCGTCAGTGCCATAGAGTTGAAGAGTCACACCTATCACCTGGTACCCAAGGTTATGTAGCAGTGCTGCAGCAACCGAGCTATCAACTCCCCCGGACATTGCAACAATAGCCTTGGTCTGGTGCGGAGCTTTATCTTTTAGCAGAGGTTCAATTTCAAATTCTTTTAGCATAATCGCCTTAATTTATAAACACAAACTTGGTGTCATGCAAGTAGCTGACACTGGAATCTAGTTTCTATTACACAATTTCATCGAAACAGCATACTTGTTTATAGTCAATTTTTCTGGATCCCAGTGTTGGCTACTTGGATGACATCTTTATGCTTGAGGTAAAATTTGCTATAAAATTCGATGAACTACCTTTAAAAATAATTTAATCCTGCTTAAATAAAACATGGCCAAAATAATCCATGTTTTCAAGCACTTTTCCGCTACCCAGAGCAACACAACAAAGTGGGTCATCTGCAACACGAACTGGTAGTTTTGTTGTTTCACTGATAACTTTGCCCAAGTTACGCAATAATCCGCCGCCACCGGATAAAATTATTCCTTTATCGACTATATCAGAAGAAAGTTCAGGTGGAGTGCTCTCCAGTGCAGTCCTAATAGCAGAAATTATCTGATGTACAGGCTCTATTAAACTCTCTGCAACTTGGTATTCTGATAAAAGCATTTCTTTTGGCATGCCACTCACTAAATCCCTGCCTTTAATTATCATTCCCTCTTTGTTATTTTCACCTGGCAGACTGGCTGAACCTATGCTTTTCTTAATTTTCTCAGCGGTTGTTTCACCGATTAATAACTTATGATTTTCACGAATATATGATTTTATTGCTTCATCCATAATATCGCCACCTACTCTGGCAGAACGTGAATAAACAATTCCGCCTAAAGAAATAATTGCAACTTCAGTTGTACCGCCTCCTATATCAACAATCATAGAACCCTCAGGTTCAGTAACCGGGAGCCCAGCTCCGATTGCTGCAGCCATTGGTTCTTCAATTAAAAATACTTCATTTGCACCAGCACTTTCTGCTGCATCTTGTATAGCACGCCTTTCAACTGGCGTGGATCCAGATGGAACGCATATGATAATATTAGGTTTATTAACAGTGAATTTTGTGTTTGCACTGCGTATGAAATATTTTAGCATTTCTTCCGCACTTTTAAAATCAGCAATAACTCCATCCTTTAAGGGCCTTATCGCCTCTATTTCTCCAGGCGTTTTCCCAAGCATCATTTTAGCTTTTTTACCAAAAGCATAAGGAACGTAACTTCCTTTTTCTTTTATTCTTGCTACAACTGAAGGCTCATCAAGCACTATTCCCTGATTTTTCTGATAAACTAAAGTGTTTGCAGTACCAAGGTCTATAGCAATATCGCTAGCAAACAAACCTTTGAAAGTAAAAAGGCTATAAAACTTTCCGGTTAATTTTCGAACAAAATTCATACATAACTCAAGAAAACCATTTATTAAGACAAATTATACTTTTCAGATAAGTAGTAAGTAACACACTCAACGTCTAAACCCTTACCTGTTACTTTTTTTAGCAGTTCCAGGCCACACTTTGCACTGTATACATTTTGAGATAACCAACTGATAAGTAAACTAAAATCTCCTTTTATTATAGCACTTAATGATTCGTAATGATTCTTTTTAACGAAAGAGAAAATCTGCACAGCAGCAATTAAAGCAATAATTTTTATAGGAAAGTAGCCCATAACACCGCTTGCCCAATATTCATCTTGAAAATAAGTGTTTAGCTCATTTTTAGCTTTTACTGGAATTTTATAGTGCTTCATACCTTCGAACCACGCATCATGCAGGTCTTTGACTTCCAATGTGCCATTTATTATATCTTGTTCTAACTTAGTTCTCAACATAATATGAGCTAACAGACTAAATTCATCTGCATTTTTTAAAAAAGAAGAAAGGTTTATTTCATTGAAAACCAAGTGCAAATTTTCAACACTGCTATTAGTTTTGCCTTTTATAGCAAACTTCTCTTTTATGTGTGGTTGAATAAACTCAATAAATTCTCTGGATGTTCCAATCATCCTTTCCATGAATAACCCTTGAGTTTCATACATAACATGTCTCGTAATTGGACTACTTATAGAATTTTGCGCTAAACATTTTTGATAAATTGCATAACCACTATGCCGTAAAAGTGAAAATAAACCATAACAAAAATCAGATTCATCATAATCTATAGGGTAGTAATAAGAAGTACGAATCTCATTTAGTGCAATACCCATTTGCTGTAAACATAATGAGCCAAGTTCAATCTGTTTCTGAGTAGCAACTTTTTGTATATTAGTAACCTTATCCTTATCCTTTTTCTGCTTTTCAATTATTTTATCTACATTTTCGCTAAAAAATTTGCCTACCTTGGGGAATACTTCCCTTATATTCTTTTCTGTGATATCAGAGTCATAGTCAGCAAGCAGTGAGTCGTATTTTGAGCATTTTAATTGCTGCGATTTTATAGAAGCTACTTCGCGAATGAGTGTGATTAAATCAGTAAAACGTTCTTTTAGTTTTTCTAAGTTACTGGTTTCAGAATGAGATAGCTTCCATAAATTTTGGCATTCAACCTTAGCTTTGGATAAAGACTTTACTAAATCAATAGGAACAGCACTGTTGCTTTTATGTATTCTCTCTATTAACTTTAGCTGCTGAGTATTTGCACTTTTTTTGTTACCAAGAGCATCTGCTAATGATTCCTTTATTGCGTCATGAGAGATAATTTCATGTCTGATTTCTTCTAGAAGACTCATTTGTTCAACTTTGTCCTCTATATTCAATTGGCTTTGGTTTAGTACTTTTAGCGTATTTTCGATATTCTTTACCCTATATAATACTTCCTCTAAAAACTTATAAGATTGCATATTTGTTCATTATTTTAGAAAACATCTGTTTAATACCGTAATAGATTAATAATAAAGTTAAAAGTATATTTGCTTAAAGTACAATAAAAAATTGTACTTTTTATTCTTTTATTGGATTTTTCTACTCAGAGTCCAGCATATTATAGGAAAATTAATTGTAAGGTTGTAGAAAAAGTATTTAGTATTTTATTTCTCTTGACTATATTACAATATGGAGAGATATTAGCTACTGAAATTAAAGTTACGCACTATTTAAAATTTATGGAGGTTTAGTAATGTGGAGTAGACTGGTTATAATGTGCTGTTTTTGTTTATTACTTACTGGTGTAAGTTCTTGCCCAAAAAAAGGAGCAAATACAACAAATAAAATAAATTCTGTTGTTAAGCAGATAGGTGATAAAAGAGTTTTCTTTGGTTATGATGAATCTAGTATTGCTGAAGTAAGTGCAGATGCATTACTTGACGTAATGGAGGTGTTACAAGATAACCCTGACGCGAAGGTTACTTTAACTGGTCACACTGACAACCGTGGTTCTCATGAATATAATCTTGCGCTAGGCGCTAGAAGGGCTGATGCAGCTAAAAAATTTATGGTTAGTTGTACACCCTACATAGAAAACAGAATAAAAACTGCTTCTAAAGGTGAAACTGAGCCTTTGGTTAATGTAAAAGATGATTCTAGAAATTCTAAATATGAAAAAGAGCATGCTAAAAATCGTAGAGTGGAATTTTCATTTTCTGGAATAAAGAAATAGTTTCTTGCATTAAAACCTGGATCCCAGTGTCAAGCACTGGGATGACATAAAGAAAGGGCACTGGGGTAGACAAAAAAGGACAAACTTGTCATATTTCGTTGCTTGAGCGGGATCTATATATACCACAAATAAGTCGCGGTATGACGTAAGAGATCTGACCTATCTGGCCATCAAGAGACATAATGGAATTAGAGTTATTATTTCAAAATGTGGTTAATAGTTTTGCTTTCTATAACAATCAAGTTGCAGTTGCAGTATCAGGTGGTGTAGATAGTATAGTCTTACTGCACTTAATGACTAACTGGGCAAAAAAAAACAAGCTTTCACTTCCTATAGCATTAACAGTAAATCATGGATTACGTTCAGAGTCTCAAAAAGAAGCTGATTTTGTTGTAAGTTATGCAAAGGAACTTGGAGCAAAGGAATCGTTCATATTAAATTGGGAAAAGCAAAATATTAAAGGCAATATTCAGTTACAGGCACGAAAAGCACGGTATAAGTTACTAGCAGAGTGGTGTAAAAACAATAATGTTAAATGTTTGCTCGTCGCTCATCACAAAGATGATCAAGCAGAAACGTTCTTGTTAAGATTAGAGCGAGGTAGTGGCGTAGATGGATTATCATCAATGGACTACAAGTCTTTCCTAAATGGTATTTATATATTTAGGCCATTGTTAAATTTTAGTCGTAGTGAAATAGAAAAGTACGCTAAGCTTCACCAGTTAAAGTGGATCGAAGATAGAAGCAATCATGACTTAAAATACAGACGAACTTTATACCGCAACTTACTTAAAGCAAGTGACAATCAAGAGATTTTAACAGAGCGAATATGCCTCACAGCCCTTCATATGAAAAGAGCTGCAAAAGCGTTGATGCACTACACACGCCTTGCGTTTAATGACTGCGTTAATGTGCATGATCTTGGTTATATTGAAATTAAACTAAGTGAATTTTATCAATTGCCAGAGGAAATAGCCTTGAGGCTTCTTCTTTACTCTATAATGGCAATTGCCAGTAAACACTATAAACCAAGGTATAATAGCCTTATCGTAATATTTAATAAAATATTGCAAAAGGATAGTAATGTTAACTGTACACTTTCTGGGTGCAAAATAAGAAAGTATGGAGAAAATATCTTGATAATTAGAGAATCGTCAAAGATACAAGAAATTACCGTAAACCTACCTTTAAATGAACCTACTCAATGGGATAACAGATTTAGCTGCACAATACTCGGAAATCAAGAGTGTTCAGTTATCATCGCTCCATTAAAAAAAACACAAAAAGTTCCTGAATTTCTGAAGGATTACAACTGCTGCCCTGAAGTTTTCTATTCTTTGCCTGTAGTGCTAAAAGATGGAAAGGTGCTTGCTTATCCTGATGTAAATTATAACGAAAAAAATACCAATGACGATAAGGCTCAATGCATTATTAATAGCACGATAAAACAAAATTTGGTAAGCTTGATTAGTATTTAGTTAGAAATAGAAATGAAAAAATTTTTAGAAGGCTTATTGATCTGGTTAGTAATTATTGTTCTTATTTCAGTTGCTTATATTCAGTTCAGCGGAAATGTAGGTAAAAGTAAAACAATTATACCTTTTTCGGAATTTTTAACTAGACTAGAAGACAATGATGTAGAAAATATTGTCATAAAAAACCAGAGCATTGAAGGCAAGTTCAGAGACGGTTCAAGTTTCAATTCAAGCGGTGTCATATATAGCGACCTAATAAAAAATTTACATGATAGAAAAGTGAGATTCTCCTTTTCAACTGGAGATTCTGCCATGAACGTAATTGGTGGATTACTTATCTCATGGGTCCCAACATTTATCTTTATTGGCTTCTTGCTATTCTTTCTTAAACAAACACAAGCGGGGGGCAACAGAACTATAAGCTTTGGCAAGTCAAGGGCTAGACTTATGACTAGTGGAAAAAAAGTAACATTTGATGATGTTGCCGGAATTGATGAAGCAAAAGAGGAGCTAGTAGAAATCGTTGATTTCCTTAAACAAAGGCAAAAATTTCAAATATTAGGTGGAAAAATACCAAAAGGGTGCCTTTTAATTGGCTCTCCTGGAACTGGTAAAACTTTACTTGCTCGTGCAATTGCAGGAGAAGCTAATGTGCCATTCTTTAGTATTTCTGGATCTGATTTTGTTGAAATGTTTGTGGGTGTTGGTGCAAGTCGTGTTCGTGATATGTTTGATCAAGGCAAGAAAAATGCTCCTTGTATAATTTTTATAGATGAAATAGATGCGGTGGGTAGGCATCGTGGCATTGGTCTTGGTGGCGGCAATGATGAAAGAGAACAAACATTAAATCAGTTATTAGTTGAGATGGATGGCTTTGAGTCTAATGAAGGTGTAATAATAATTGCTGCGACTAACCGTCCGGATGTCTTAGATCCAGCACTGCTTAGACCTGGTCGTTTTGACCGACAGATTACTATTTCTTTACCCGATATAAATGGGCGTGAAAAGATATTAAATACTCATATAAAGAAAATATCAATAGCACCAGATGTAAACGTGAAAACAGTTGCAAGAGGAACACCAGGCTTTTCTGGAGCTGATTTAGCAAATTTAGTGAACGAATCTGCACTTATTGCTGCAAGAAGAAACAAGAAGATTGTTACCATGGACGATTTTGAATATGCACGTGATAAAGTGATGATGGGCGTAGAAAGACGATCCCTAATTATGACAGAAGAGGAAAAGAGACTGACTGCATACCATGAAGCTGGTCATGCGATAATTGCTGTTAATATGCCTGCTTCTGATCCTATACACAAGGCAACAATTATTCCACGCGGTAGAGCACTCGGTTTAGTTATGAGACTACCAGAAACAGATAGAGTGTCCCTCACAAGAGAAAAGATGATAGCAGATATTACTGTTGCTATGGGTGGAAGAGTGGCAGAGGAGCTAATTTTTGGCTACGATAAAGTCACAAGCGGTGCATCTTCGGATATAAAACAAGCATCTGATTTATCACGCGCTATGGTAACAAAATGGGGAATGAGTGACAAAATAGGCCCGATCTATCACAATCGCGAACAAACCATACATGGTTCTGAGATAATTTCTGAAGATACGTTAAAACTTATAGATGAAGAAGTAAAGAAAGTTGTGTCTTCTTGCTATGAAAAAGCAAAAGACATTTTGACCAAGCATAAGAAAGGCTTAGATCTCATTGCCGAAAATCTACTGGAGTTTGAAACTTTAACAGGAGATGAAATAAAGGACATATTAAATGGAAAAAAAATTGTTAGAGAGGAAAATGAGAAGAATGAGAAAATAAAAAAATCCTCTCTCTATGAGAGTTGACCTCATCTTAAAAATGCTAATCAGCTAACGCTGCAATAAAACATTCAGAATTGTAACTGTCAATATAAATTGTATTAAAATATTAATAATATTGCATTTTCATCACAATAATGCTATCATTCAGTTAGTATTAATGTTTAATGAGGTGTGAGTAATGATTGATATAGCTTCTATTGGTGTAAGTACAGTTATTGATCAGAATTATAGAAGAAAAGCACAATTATGTTTATCAGGATTATTTGTAACTGTGTCAATAGCAACTGTTACCTGGTTTATTTTCCCTGCGTCACAAAATGTATTAGCTCCGTTTTTACTTCCGGCTATGTTCTTGCTCTTCACTTTATCGATGGGTTATTACATGTTCATATTTAGTTGTGAAGAAAAATCTTTGGTAAAGAATGTTCTTGGTATGGTTGAACCGGCTGAATCGGTAAAGAGAGTGCATTGCCAAGAAAATATTAAGTCCTTATTAGCAGAAGTGAGAAGTACTACAAAAGATAGGTTTCGTAACGTGCTTGTTAATCTTTGTTTTGAAGATCGTAGTAAAGCACACAAACTTGCATTATATGTGAAAGAAATTGACGATATTGTGTCTTCAATAAAAAATAAAGACCTCTTAGACCATTTTGATCAATTTTTTACTATTACTGAAGTAAGCAATAAAAAAAATAGAAGTGAATTAATGAACCTCGCAAGGGCATATAAGATGATAAGTGAAGAAGATCCAGACAAAATACAGGATTTTTTAGCTACTCAAACAAAAAGTTATTCATATGAAATAATGCTACCTGAAATTGATAATTTTCTATCACAAGCTAGGTGATTTTATCAATAATTTCATTGTGTACGTGATTATCATTTTTTGTTTCAATTCCAGTGATAACACTGCACCTAACGGGCTCTTTTATGGCTATTTCCTGAAATCCTTTTCTGACCTTATTGTAAAAATTAACATCCATTTCTTCATATTTATTCTTGTCTTTTGCTCTATTTAACCCAACTTTAACATCAATATCTAGAATGAATGTAATATCTGGATATTTAATTTCCACTAGCTTATGTAAGTCCCTTATTAGCCCTAAGTCAACTCCAAACCCATATCCTTGATATGCAATAGTTGAATCAATAAACCGATCACAAATCACTATTTTTCCTTCTGCAAGAGCTGGTAATATTAATTTTTTCATATGTTCGTGCCTCATCGAGATAAGCAGCAAGAGTTCAGAAATAGGATCAATATTATTTGTTAACAACACTCCTCTTATCTTTTCTGCAAAATCAGTGCCGCCTGGTTCTCGAGTCGACACTACATTATTTTCGCCGTGAATTTGCTTAAAATGATTTGCAAGTAGCTTAGATTGTGTTGTTTTACCAGAGCCGTCTATTCCTTCGAAAGTTATGAACATAAGTTTTATAATACTAAAAAAGAATATGCAAACAGTATACATAGAAACCGTTTGACATTTAAGTAATAAGACCATAAATTATGTATGGTATAATAATAGTCTATGGTTGCTCTGAATACTCCTAAAGTCGATTTTAGTTTTACTGCAAAAGATTTTAATCTTTTGGGAGTAGACAATAAATACTACACATTAAGTGGCTGTTATGGAAAAAACGGTCTTATTGTAATGTTTATATGCAATCACTGTCCTTACGTTCAGTCAATTATTAGCAATCTGGTAAGCGATGTTGATCAATTGAAAAAAGATTATCAGGTAAACACCGTTGCAATAATGTCAAATGATGTAAATGAATATCCAGAAGATTCCTTTGAAAATATGATTAATTTTGCCAAGGAAAATAAGTTTACATTTCCATATTTAATTGATAGTACACAGAAAATAGCTAAAGAATACGGGGCTGTTTGCACTCCTGACTTTTTTGGCTTTAATTCCAATTTAAACCTTTGCTATCGTGGACGTTTTAATGACACAAAAAAAGAAAAGGGCCAAAGCTATGAAGTAGGAAGTAGTGACTTATTTCAAGCTATGAAATTTATTGCAGAAACTGGTAATTCTCCAATTGACCAAAAATCAAGTATTGGCTGCTCAATTAAATGGTCTAATTCTACAGGTTAAATATCATGCACAGTGGCTCTCAGCATTTGTTTGATATTATAATTTTGCTTTCTGCTGCTGTGTTTATAGTCATAGCGTTTTGGAAAATGAATATTAGTCCAGTGCTCGGTTACTTCGTTGCAGGTGCAGTTATTGGTTCTCATGGGTTTAATCTGATACACTCAGCTGAAGCAATGGATAATCTTGCAGAATTTGGTGTAGTTTTCCTATTATTCATTATAGGCCTTGAATTGACATTTGAACGCCTGATCGCTATGCGTATTCATGTATTTGGGTTCGGTTCTCTTCAAGTTATAGTTACCATGGTAGCAATATGGTGCATCGCTCTTGCTTTCGGAGTGAATACGAATATAGCAACAGTTATTGGTGGTGGGCTTGCGCTATCCTCAACAGCAATAGTGTTGCAGGTTCTGCAAGAAAAAGGTTCTCAAGCAAGTCAGGTTGGTAGGTTGTCAATAGCAGTACTATTAATGCAAGATTTTGCAGTAGTACCATTAATAGTATTGGTACCTTTACTTGCTGGCAATTCTGAGCACAGCCTGATAAGCTCATTGGCAGGTTCATTGGTGCAAGCAGCTATTGCATTAGTGCTGATATTTATAACTGGTAGATTATTGCTTAGACCTTTATTTTCGGTTATTGCTAAAATGGAAAGTAATGAGGTCTTTATATCAACAACGCTTTTAATAGTATTAGGAGCAGCATTTATTACTGAGCAATTCCATTTATCGTTGGCATTAGGTGCATTTGTCGCTGGATTGTTAGTTGCAGAAACAGAATACAGACACTCAGTGGAACACGCGGTATTACCATTTAAAGATTTGTTTCTTGGCTTATTTTTCATGACTGTTGGTATGTCCATCAATACCGAACTTTTACTCAATAAGTTACCACTAATTACTTTATTATCGATTATCCTTATCGTTTTAAAAACATCTATCATATATATATTGTGTAGATTTTTTGGATTTAAGAGTGCACCTGCTATACAAGCTGGGTTACTGCTTTCACAAGGCGGTGAATTTGCGTTTATTTTATTTCGCTTAGCAGATGAGCTAAATGTGCTACCAAGTGAAATCGCTCAAGTACTTATGATGGTAACTACAGTAACCATGGCTTTCACTCCTCTTTTATCGGGGCTTGGAGATTGGATAGCAAACTCATTTAGCACTGAGAAAACAATATTAGATGATGAAGCTGTTGAAACAGATACACAAGATCTTTATAACCATGTGATAGTTGCTGGATTTGGTAGAGTGGGATATATGGTAACAAAAATGCTTACGGCAGAGCATTTAAGTTACGTTGTTGTAGATATTCAATCGAAAATAGTCAAAGAAGGAAAAAGTGATAGTTTTCCTATATATCTTGGAGATGTTACAAGATGTGAAATTTTAAAATCGGTAGGAATAGAAAGAGCTCAAGCTCTCGTTATTTCAATAAAGAATGAAGTTACTATAAAAAAAGTTGTTTCTTTAGTTGCAGCAAATTTTCCGCATGTAAATATTGTAATACGCTTACCAGATCTGAGTAATGTGGAGGTTTATAGAGATCTAGGAGCTAGTAAAATTATTCCTGAAACATCTGAGATAGGATTGCAGCTAGGTGGAGCTGCACTGAGCCTTAGTGGTATTAGCGAAAGTGGAGTTACGTCTTTAAAAAGTAGATTCAGAAAAGGCAATTACAGTATGTTAAAAGACCTTGGTAGTGATAAAGATGAATAACTACTTTTCTAATTTTATGTACAGAAAGCTTCAAGCTTTATTGAGGTTTTGCCTATAGTAAATTACGCACATAATCAACCAAGTTAAGGAAAGTGCAAACCAAGTGATTGCATATTCCAAATGCTTCATTGGCTGTATAGCTACTTTGCTGCCAAAATTGTTCGGCCACAATACACACTTCTCTAGCTTAATACCTAACTCATTGGAAATTTCTTCTGTACTCAGGGTAAACCATGTATTCGAAGCAGTATCGTTCTTGATAAACCAATTTTTACTTTTATTGCTATCGCAATATAAAATTCCATCTGCAACTACTTTTTCAATTTTTACTTTTTTCTCCTTTTTTTCTCTGACTATTCCTTTATTCACCAACATGTAACGTCCAGTGGTGAGCAACATAGGAGACAGCACGTGATAGCCGTGTTGCCCTGCAAAAACATATAGTTCTATATCACTTAGAATCCCATCAATCTTGACATGCCTATAGTTAAATTTTTCAAGGTCGTTATTGGGCAATAGATGAACCACTGGAAGACTCATACTTTTAATAATATTATTCTTCCAGTTCAATCTGAATATTTGCCATAACCCTAATAAAAAAAGAAGTGAGCAAGGTATAATTAAAATAAATACTATCTTTTTTAACACTCTATATTTGTGTTCTTAAATAGTTTTCAACACCCATTAGTTCAATAAGATCGATCTGTTTCTCAATCCAATGAAAGTGCTCTTCTTCATTTTTTAACATCTCTTCTAATAACATTACACTAACAAAATCCTTTTCTTTCTCAGCGATAGAAATCGTTTCTTTGATATCCTTAATACCTTTTCCCTCTAATTTCAAATTAGCTTCTAAGATTTTCCGTATTGTGTCTTTTGTAAACTTTCCATCATACTTTGATATTTCGTTTGTATCCTGAAAATTTGGGACTCCTTTAAATAACAAAATTCTTTCTGCCAACTTGTTTGCATGTTCAAGTTCTTCGTTAAGCTCATTTTTTACCTTTTCTGCAAGTCTATTAATTCCATTGTTTTTGAGAATCGCAAAATGCAAAAGATACTGGCGTACAGAAGTCAGCTCATTGGTCAATAATTTGTTCAAATGTTTTACTATCTCTTCATTCATAATCTTCCCTTAGTTCAATTCATCAGCATAATTTATATGATAACGATAGTTATAGCAACTCATTTAATAGTTCCTTTACAACCGTATTAAATAGCATGTCGTGGTATGTCTGTTTTTTCTTAGAGAAGCAAGCAACTAGATACCAGCAGAGAGTGAGTAGCACTATAATTACTTTCAATGCACTCAAGACATTCACTAATACTTCCTGATCTCGCAAAAATTCAGTAAGGACAACTACTACACTGTTTAACAAAGGAAGAAAAAACTGGGAAGAGCTTCTGTCAAACGCTAAATTCAAGTCTATTTTAGAATTATCTAAATTGATAGTATACATATTCATTAACTGTTGACCGGGAGTTGCTTGGGCCTTTGAAGATATAAAATATGTGAAGTAACTACAATTTACACACATGTATGATAGATGTAAAATCAACGGAGAATCCTCTAATAGCAGTATAATTAATAAAGTTGGAATTAATAAAATTGCTACATCTATTAAATACGCGCAAAAGCGTCTTGTTATACTGGCAATCTCTGTAACAGCGGTCATTACCTATCTTCTAAATACTTTATTACAAAATCTGTAAGTTTATCAAAATGTTGAAAACATAACAAATCTTCATAACCGCTTATTGATTGACCGTATATAATAGGTAAACAATTGGCATTTTGTGCACACAGAACATCTGTGATGCTATCACCAACGAAAAACACATTTTCTCTATTTATAGGCAACGTACTCTCTTCTAATGCAAATAGCAGTGGGGTTGCAGATGGTTTATCTTCTGCAGTATCGGATGACCCAACCACTCTTTCAAAGTAAGAATCTAGTTTAAAATAGGTAACTTCTTCACGTAAATTAGTATTTTTCTTATTACTTACTATTGCTAGATAAACATTGTGGCTTTTCAGTGTCTGCAACATTTCCTCTACTCCTTGATTCAGAGCAATGTTTTGTAATAGCGCATTATCTAAGTATTGTTGATATATGTGATTTGCTTTTTTCCACTGATCGCCAAACAAATTGACCATATAGCTCTTTCTCGACTCATGGGAATTTCTATCAGCAGCTTTATTACTATACCCCATTGAGTTTATGGTATGCTTAATAGCATTAAAAATGTTATCTTGAGTGTCAACTAAGGTATTATCCCAATCGAATACTACTGCTAATGGGCTATCTTTCATTTCTTACATAATTATACATTTTAACTTAATAAGTAAATAGCATTTTAATGAAAAAGATATAAATAGGACGCCCTTGATAAACACTTTTTACCACAAGTTATGTTAACTGTTTTTTATATAATTAGCTAATATACTGGTTATATGATATGTTTTAATAGGTAACAGGTATGGCCCAGACATCTAAAGAAAGTGTTGAAAAAAAGTTTAAAGATGTTTTTGAACGTTCTCCAGATGCTTTTCCAGAAGGTACCTCATTAGAAGAGAAGGTTAATTATATCGCAAAAGGAACAGAGGCTCTAAAAGCTGTGAAAAGTAAGGAGCTTGAGAACAAAATGAAAAACGTTGCAGAATTGAGTCAGAAATTTGAAAGTCAAAAAGGACGTGCAGATGAAAAAGTACGTCAAGATTTTGAAAGAATTGCTGAGCTTGACCAACAATATAAAGGGAAGGGCATCTTCACAAGTGAAAAAGTTGCAGAGCCAAAAAGTGACAAAAAACTCCAAGACACTCCGAGAAAAACTACAACAGCAGTTAAAGACCTTGAACATAATACACAAAAAAAGACTACTGAAGCTTCTGTGCAAACAGCATCAGAGCACGATTCACAAACCGTTAATCCCTCAGTGAGCAAGAGTTCTATAAAAGAGAAGCTCAACACTGAGCCGGACAAAAAAGATACCACGCCTCAACCACAAGAAAATCAAAAAGAAGAAGGGTTTTTGAGTCTTCTGAAGCGCTTTGTTAAGAAAATATTAGAAAAATTTTTAGGTGAAGGTGAAAAGGATGTAGAGAATGCTCGTGGCATGAAAGAAGATGCTCAAAGAGATACGTCAAATAACGAAGAGCAACAAAAGAGTAAGCAGCTTGATGAAATTTTAAAGGACAAAAGTGTAAGCGAGGGTTTGAAGCAGGCAACAAAGCTTGAGAACCCGGCAATAACGCCTGTTAATACTCCTAAAGTGAATGAAGTAAACACGGGTCGTGAAAGGTGATCCGCTTTCAAGCTTCATTATACCGCCACGAACCGTCATACCGCCGCGGTATCTCATCCGCTAACAAGTAGCGGGATGACGATTGTCAGGGTGTCATCCCAGTGTCCCTATGATGTCATCCCAGTGCCCTGACTACTTGGATCTAGCAAGCTTTGCTTGCAAATAAGTCTAATACGCGTCGCGTTTTATGCCAAAACACAATTGGAGTTACATGCAAAATAGATCCCAGTGTCAGCTACTCGGATGACAAAAAAAGGAGCACTGGGATGACACCATTTGTTGTATTTAACAAAGTTCGTACTTAGCTTCATGTTAGCTATAAACATTAAGAAATTTACCAAGCGAAAAAAAGGCAAAAGAAGCCCCAGCTAATATCTATTTTAGAACATTGGCGTTTTTTAAGTCTTAAACACTGCAATTTAGCTGCTTTTAAATGCAACTCACCTTAGTTTAAATGTTTAAGAAATTTACTAAGCAGAAAAAAAGGCAAAAGAAACCCCGTGTTAGCTAGTTGTCACTCCCTAATCCTGCAAATTGGCGTACTATACTGTCTTAAACGACTTATAAGCGCGTTTCAGCTTGTGTAGGTAAAAACCTAGAAATATTGTGAAGACATAAGGTGCACATAGTGCAAAAAATTAAAAATAAGACGCCAACTACGTTGTTTTCTTGCTGTTTAATCTGCACAGATGAAGATAACTGAATACCTTCAGTTTCATGATAAGGGGGCTGGCGGAGTTTGTCAAGTAAGTTTTTTCGTTTCTAACGGTTGTTGCCAAAAACTATGCAAGAAGTCTATTGACAGGTGATTAAATTATAATGTAGCCTATCGCCGTATATCCGGGGGTGGGTTGTTGTGAGGCTTTTTCACTTTTTATTCTTGTTAATGTGTTTTTCTCTGTATTACTATGCGGGTTTTATATTTTCGCCCTGCCCAAAAGCTACGGTTTGCTTTTCACCTGGAGAAGATTGTGCTGTACCGATAATCAACGTAATAGATCAGTCTAAAAAATCTATCTTAGTTCAAGAATATACATTTACTCTTGGAACAGTTGCAAAATCTTTGATTAATGCTAAAGAACGCGGTGTTGATGTTAAAGTCATCTTAGATAAATCGCAACTCTACTCAAAATATAGTGTTATAAATGAATTATTTTCAGGTGGAGTACCAATTTGGATCGATGATAAGCCAAAGATTGCTCATAATAAGATAATGATTGTTGACAATCAAAAAGTCATCACAGGGTCATTTAACCTTAGTAAGACAGCTAAAAAAGGAAATGCTGAAAATTTATTAATTATTACAGATTATCCTGAATTGATTCAGCAGTATGTGAAAAACTGGGAGGCACGAATGTCACAATCTTACAAATACGCTCCCAACTAATCGAGAGCGCTTGCTCAAAATCAGTTTTAAAAACAGCAAGGGAGAGCTTTTTTGATTGATTGGCATAATGATTATGATATAATGAACTAAAAATTTAAGGAATAAAGTAATGGATTATATAAATGATGCTGCCGGTAGCTACACTGCTATTCATGATTTTTTTCAAAACAACGGTGTTGGAGATTACAAAGTTCAATGCAATTATGGTGGGGTGCCGTATGCTACTGATGAGTACGTGCATTCTGGCGATAAATTTTGGAGTAATAATTTCATAGACTCACATTTTGGCAGGGAAATAAAAATGTATCCTCAAAGTGAACTTTTAGCTAAAGAATATGCTGGAAATACGTTGCCAGTTTCAATATCACTAGATAAGGATTTAATAAAAATGAAGGAATGTCAGAAAAAAACGAAATTTGTGGAACTAGAAAGGGAATCAGGTGATTTAGTGCATGATAAGCAAAAGTATGTAAAGTGTTACACAACAAAGCTATCATATGATAATGTACATATTTACAATAACGATAAAGTTTCAACATTTAGCATAAAATACGACGTGCCAAATGATCCGAAATACAGTTTAAATATAACATTTACAAAGGTTAATGATAATAAACCAGGATTTTGGCAGAAATTTAAAAATATGTTTTAACGTGACCATTCACTGGTTTTTACTCAATCAACCAACAACAGTTAATATCAAATTTTTATAATTAAACAATATGCTATTTTTTAAAACTTTCATTCTCCTTGACTCTGTCAACTTCACAAAACAACTCTTGGACCAAATGTATCTGGCATAACACCTTTTGGTAACTTGCTACTTCTTTTTTTCCGCATCTCCGACAACAGCCATTGATATTCCACTACATAAGGCTTGATTTTTGGTAGATCAACTTTTTTATGAATAATACTATGCTTCTCCTTAAATTGACCATTTACCCTAAACGCTATTAGCTTCCTTAAAATTTACATTAATGCCTATTTTGCCTAAACTGAAGCGTCTTTTCCAATTTTTTCTAGCATCAACTCAGCAGCTTTTTGTTCAGCAATCTTTTTACTAGAAGCGCATGCAGAAACTTTACCATAATCTTCTATGCAAACTGATATAGTAAATTCAGGATTGTGCGCTGGTCCAGTTTGTTTTACAAGCTCATACTCTGGTAAAGGCAATTTGTTTTTCTGAGTCCACTCTTGCAGTGAGGTTTTAGGATCTTGAGGGGGGTCAAGCATGCCTTTAGCTAGCTTTTCCCAATATTGGATAATAAATTTTTCAACATTTTCAAGCCCGCCATCAATATAAATTGCACCTATTAGTGCTTCAAGCGAGTTTTCTAAATTTTTTAAGTTACTTCTCCCTCCATTGCAGCGTTCACTATTATTCATGATGATAAAGCTGCCTAATTTTATTTCTTTAGCAACATTAGCAATGGTGTTGCCACAAACTAAATCCGTCTTTCTTTTTGCCAATGCTCCTTCTTTTTCTTCAGGAAATAGTTTAAACAGTGTGGCAGATACAACCATATTCAAAACACTATCGCCCAAAAACTCTAGTCTTTCGTAGCTTACAATCTGGTTTTTGCTATTCCTTTTATTTACGCTTGGGTGAGTTAGTGCCTCTTCTAATATTGCATAATTTGTAAATTTATAATCAATGATCTTAGATATTGCATCATTCAAACTCTTCATACCCATTATTTAAAAGAATAACACTTCCTACCACACCTTTATACCAAAGAATTAGTTTTGTTTTATTAAAATAATACCAACAACTTCCAAAATATACAGTTTAATAGACTTCTTGCATAACCATTATTTGAATAATGATTCATCGATGTTATTCCAGTGTCGGCTACTTAGGTGACAGAGAAGATGTTTAATGTATACAACCCACCACCTCACTAATGTTACTAAATCCATCTCTCCTTATTAGTTCTGCAAGTTCTAGATTAATTTTGTTTACAACTTGAGGTCCGTGGTATATGAGAGCAGTGTACAACTGCACCAAAGAAGCTCCTGCCTTTATTTTTTTATATGCATCAGCACCACTTGAGATTCCTCCGCATCCTACCAACAATATTTTGCCCTTAGTAAGTTTGTACATATCGCTCAATAACTCGGTTGAAAGTTTAAACAGCGGTTTGCCACTCAACCCACCACTCTCGTTGTGGTGGGAATGTAAGTTATTCCGACTGATCGTAGTGTTGCTCACTGTTAATCCGTCAATCTTATATTCCAACGCAAGCTCAGCGATATTTTCTTTCGTTTGCTGATCTATATCTGGTGAGATTTTTAATATTATTGGTATGGATTTAGAATTATCAATTGATTTCCGGGTTAGAGTTACGGATTTCAACAATTCCGATAATTCTTGCTTATTGTGCAGATTGCGTAAATTAGGCGTGTTTGGGGATGAGATGTTCAGCACTATATAATTGCTTTTTCCATATACTATCTTTATTAAGTCAACATAATCGCTGATTTGGTCCTTTGATGTACTGTTTTTTCCTATGTTGATGCCAAAAATGCAGTCATCAAGCTTGGTTTTATCTATTTGTTTAAGAAAGTAGTCTATTCCTTTATTGTTAAATCCCAATCTGTTAATTACCCCTTGATCTTTAATTAACCGAAAAATTCTTGGTTTTTTGTTTCCATATTGTGGATTACGAGTTACAGTACCAGTTTCAATAAATCCAAAACCAAATGAAAGCATAGGCCTTATAACTTCTGCATTCTTGTCAAAACCTGCAGCCAGACCCACGGGGCTTCTGAGCTTATTACCAAAAAAATTCACACTCAAAGATTCTGGTAGCTCTATAGGTTTTCTATAAGGCATTTCCTTTAATGCCATAATTGCCAAAGAGTGAGCAACCTCGGGCGGTAGTAAAAACAATAAATCACGTAATATCATTTTGTAAAACACTTTGCTTATTTTTAGTTTATTTTTTACCATGAAACGCTATAAGAGTATAACCATAACTTGAAAAGAAATTGATTTTACTTATGAATAATTTTCTCTATAGGTTACACACTTAAAGCTACTGTTGAATTGAGCAACTTTTACAAGATATAGAAAATGAAAGAGGCCGGGACCGGAATTGAACCGGTATAAAAGGATTTGCAGTCCTCTGCATAAGCCATTCTGCCACCCAGCCGTTTTTTATGTGTAGATATCCATTATATCTTTTAGCATAGATAAAGCTTCCTCCCTTTTGCGTTGGAAAGTGTTACGTCCAATGATTGAACCATTACCACCACCCTGCTTAATTTCTTTCGCTTCATTGCATATGTCATTCACTGATTTCGACTCGCCACCAGAAAAAACTACTATTCTTTTTCCTGCAAAACAAGATCTTTTAACATATTCAATTCTTTTAGGTAATGATTCAATATTTTCTGTTTCTATTTTCTCCCTTTCCAAATATTTAGTTGGAAGTTTTACTTTTATTATATTAGCGCCAAGCAAAGCTGCCATGTGTGCAGCATAGGCAATAACATCAACCGCTGTTTCACCTTCTTTGGAAATTCCTTCACCGCGTGGATAAGACCATAACACTACTGCAAGCCCATAAGATTTGGCTTCAGCTACGATTTCACGGGCTTCTTCCATCATATCGAAACACTTAGCAGAACCAGGATATATAGTAAATCCAACAGCCAAGCAGCCCAAACGCAGTGCATCTTTCACAGAAGAGGTTATTGCTTGATCAGAAGTCAGATTCTTCGAATGTAAGGAGTTGGAACTATTAAGTTTCAAAATAAGTGGGAGCATTCCAGCATAAGTTGAAGCACCAGCTTCAATCATACCAAGTGGAGCAGCATATGCACTTACTCCCGAATCAACTGCAAGCTGAAAATGATAATGTGGGTCATAAGCATCAGGGTTAACTTCAAAACTTTTTATTGGCCCGTGTTCAAACCCTTGGTCTACAGGGAGAATTACTAATTTGCCAGTGCCGCCAAGCTTTCCATGCATGAGAATACGAGTAAGATTTGCTTTTACCCCGGGGTTTTCACTTTCGTAGTGGTTTAAGATTTGTCTTATTTCTTTACTCATTAACGCTATGAAGTTCATTTAAAGTATAGCAAAAACCACAGTTGAAGCAAAGATCTTTTTATGGTTCTTGTCCTGCAGGTGTACCTAAAGATGTAACGTTAGGATTGGTGGTGTGCTGTTGTGGCTTTTTTTGGATTAAATCTCTAAAATACATTTTGACAATAGGAAGAACAAGTGGCATAAGCACTAGCTTGTAGTCATACCATGCAAATTTTTCTTTATAGCTAAATTCTGCATCTTCTTCATATAAGCGCTGAATGCAATGTTCACTATATAGTTCAGATGCCTTTGTAAAAGTTCTAAGTAAAGCAATAAGTAATAAATCCAATGCTAAATTAATCATCAGCATTGTTCCATATTGAGCAGGCCAGCCATTTTGTGCTACCTCTGACACTAGACCACATATAGCAAATGTTGCTGCGATACATATCACATAATTATCAGCAGCAATAAGTAGATTGTATCTTCGATTTAATCTATCCAGATTTTCCTCTTGTGAACCTTTTTGTTTACTTGCTGCATAAATAATACCACAAAAGGATATAATAAATAACAACGGCCAAATCCCTATGCTAAATGCATAAAATTGATAAGCGATGCTTTGCACCGTGCCACTATTAGCAAGTTGCGATAAGCAATACTCAACTTTCAGCGATGGAGTAAACACCGCATTTGCTAATATAAAAAATAAAAGTGCTCTATTTATAGCTTTGCTTCTACGTGATAATATTCCATAAATTTTTGTTTGCCTCCTCCGTTCTTCTTCACTTGATAGCCTTTCATATTGACTAGGAGTTTTTCCTTCTTTTAAAGCGTTGAGATGCTTCTCTAGCTCTTTTTTATCTGCACTAAGTTTTTGAAACTTTTCTGTAGCTATCTTTTTCTTCTCTTCATCTTTTTCTTTGTCAGGGTGGCACTTTAATGAAAGCTTTCTAAAGCTCCGTTCAACTAACTTGAGTATATCGTCAAACTCCTGGCTTATTACTTCTTCTGCTTTTATTTCTAGTCTTGAAAATAAATTCTGTAAATCGCGATTACTGTAATACTGATTTCTAGTTAAACTTGCCACTATAGCCTCATTATTCTTAAAATAAGTATACTATCAGTGTAATAAAAAAACAAGAATTTCAAACTATATCAAAAGCAATTTTATTTTCTACTTTATTCATATAGATTCTTAATTTCTTTCCTTTTATTAATTTACGATTCAGTATTTCTTCCGCTAAGTAACTTTTTATCTCTTTTTCAATAAGTCTCTCTATCGGACGTGCTCCCATTTCCTTACTATAACCTGTTTGTGCAAGATAAGATTTCACTTCATCTTCTACCAAGCAGTTTATGCCTTTTTGCGTCAGCTGCTTTTTCAGTTCCTGAATAAATTTATCTACAATATGCAGAATTATATCCGCATTTAAGTCAGAAAAAGAAATAATCGCATCAAGACGATTACGAAATTCAGGGCTAAAAACCTGTTCTATCGCTTTTTCACTATCACCAGTGTTAAATTTTTTATGCCCAAAGCCAACAAAACTTTTGCTGCGTTCAGCTGCTCCTGCATTAGTTGTCATAATTAAGATTATATTGGAAAAGTCAACTTTACGTCCGTAAGTGTCTGTAACACAACCATAATCCATAATTTGTAGCAATATATTATAGATATCGCTATGGGCCTTTTCAATTTCATCAAGCAACACAACACTATATTGATTGTTAGATACAGACTCTGTGAGTAATCCACCCTGATCATAACCTACATATCCAGGAGGAGAACCAATCATCCTTGATATCGTATGAGACTCAATATATTCGGACATATCAAAGCGTATAAGATTCATGCCCATGCTTTCTGCTAATTGTTTTGCTAGCTCGGTTTTACCAACACCGGTTGGCCCTGCAAAAAGATAATTTGCTAAAGGCTTATTGTAATTTCTCAACCCAGATTTAGCAATTTTAATAGAATTAACAAGAGATTCTATTGCCTGCTCTTGGCCAAAAATCACTTTCTCTAGATTAGCTTTTAAAGACTTTACTTTCTGCAAATCATCAGATTCAGATCCGCAAGGCACATTTGTAATTCTAGTAATGGTATTCTTAATATCTCTACTATTTACAATTTTACCCCTGTTTCTTAGCAATTTACAATATGCCCCTGCCTCATCAATAACATCAACCGCTTTATCAGGTAATATTCGCCCAGTAATATACTTATGCGAAAGTTCAGCCGCAGACCTAATGGCATTCTTTGTATAATATACTCCATGATACCCTTCATAGTAGTGCTTTATACCATCTAGTATCTTTATCGTTTCATTAACAGAAGATTCTTTAACATTAATTTTTTGAAACCTTCTCGCTAGTGCTTTATCTTTTTCAAAACTAGCGCTGTATTCTCTATATGTGGTTGCACCTATACAACGCAGTGTACCTCTTGCAAGCGCAGGTTTGAGTAGGTTACCTGCATCAAGAAAGCTACCACTTGTAGAACCTGCTCCAATGATAGTGTGTATTTCGTCAATAAAAAGGATAGCACCTGGTTTTGCCTCAATCGCTTTTATTATAGATTTTATTCTCTCTTCAAAATCACCTCTATAGCGTGTCCCTGCAAGGAGTGACCCTAAATCCAAAGCATAAATTATACTGGACCTGAGCGCACTTGGAACACTGTTTTCAATGATTTTGAGTACCAAACCCTCAACTATTGTGGTTTTGCCAACACCTGGATCTCCAACATATAAAGGGTTGTTTTTTCTACGCCTCAATAATATTTCTATAGTGCGATTTAATTCATAATCACGACCAATAACATAATCTATTTTTTTGCTTCTTGCATAGTCATTTAAATTTTTACAATAACTTTGTAGAATTTCCTCATCTTTTAGTAGCTCACCTTTATTTACTGTAGTAGGAGCATCATTATTTTTATCAAGTTTTACTTTATGATTAGCGGTGTATTCATCTATATCGCTCAAGTATTTCATATTAGATATATGGTAAATCAAATTGGAATCTTTCGCACTTTGTTTCTGCAATAGATCTTCAACGTATAAATCTTGCCCAGACAAAATTTCTACTAGAACACTTGCTCCATTTATTTCTTTTTTCCCCAAGCTATGAGCCCGTATTATTGCTCTGTGTATTATGCATTGAAACATTGAGCTAGGTTTAACTCCACTGATAATCAATTCAGAACTGCTTTGTAAAAACCCTTTTATATTATTATTATAATCATTAGCCTTAATATTGCATCTTGATAGAATGTTATCCATACTGATGATTTCATCGGCTCTGATATTACATCTTGATAAAACGTAATTTACATCCACGTCTTTAGTTAACGCCAGCAATAAATGTTCTACTTTCGCATATTTAAGATTAAAATTAGAAGCAATGAATAGTGCTCTATTCAAACTTGCCTCTAAGTTTTTGGAAATCATCTCCTATTCTCTTTAAAAGTGGGAACTCATATATAATGAATAGCACACAATTATTAAAAAAATTGAAATCCAGCAGTTCGCTGTAGCCAATTTGAATCCCACTCTGGATCTACGTCATAGCACCGCAATATCTCAGCATAGATTCCGCTAATGAGTAGCGGAATGACGAGTTTTACGCTTATCAAATTGTAGGTAAATCCTATTTAATACGCTTTTTCTAGTACTCTGCTTTTCTTCTTAAATGCATTGATCTTTTTTCTACCGTATTTAGTCTTTAACGTACTTGGCCTTTTAAAGACCTTTTTGCTGTTACGTTTTTTAAATTGCACACTACAATCAAAATTTAGCTCTCCTTCTTTGTCTGCCAGTGCAGGCAGTCTTCTCTTATCTTGAGGTGTAACAAAAGATAGCGCATACCCTTCAGCTCCAGCGCGTGCAGTTCTACCTATACGATGAATATAGTCAGCTTGCGATTGTGGTGCATCATAATTGATAACATGTTGAATGTGGGGAATATCAAGGCCGCGAGAAGCAACATCTGTTGCAACCATGATTTGATTACGGCCACGACGAAAAGAATTAATGACCCTTTCGCGCTTGTGCTGCCTTAAATCACCATGAATTGCTAAAGCGCTATAGTCATCTTTGTGCAATCTGTTAGCTAGCTGATCCGCTCCTCGCTTTGTTTTGACAAAGATAATGATTGATCCTTCGCGCTGACATAGTTGTGTAACAAGCTTTTCATATTTTTCTGATTCTGATGCATAAACAATTTCTTGCTTAATTTTTACAGAAGTTGTAACCTCACAATCAACAGAAATACGTTCTGGTCGATTAAGGTACTTCTCAGCAAGTTTTACTATATCTCCAGGAAGAGTTGCAGAAAACATAAGAGTTTGCCTTATTTTAGGCAAATGCTTCATAATTTCTTCAATCTGAACTCCAAAGCCCATATCAAACATACGATCCGTTTCATCAAGCACAAGAACGCTAACATTGCGAGTAATCAAAGTTTTACGCTCAATATGGTCTATAATACGACCAGGAGTACCTATTACAATTTGTGGTTTTTTCTGAAGCTGATTTAGCTGCCTAAAAATAGGCTCACCACCAATCAACAAAGCGACCCTTAGTGCAGAATTTTGAGATAAGAGTTTTCTTATCTCATTTGTTACCTGATGCGCAAGCTCTCTGGTTGGCACGATGACTAAAGCTGAACCAGTGTTAGGCTCATTCAGCAACTTAGCAACCAACGGAATAGCAAATGCTAAAGTTTTTCCAGTCCCCGTTTGAGCAGATCCGAGAATATCTTTACCTTGTAGCGCTAAGGGAATCGCTTGTATTTGAATCGGAGTTGGGACGAAAAGATTATTTTTATCTAGAGCTTGTCTAAGCGAAGCTGGGAGACCCATCTCATGAAAATTATTCACAATACGTTAATCCTGTTAAAAGACTTCATAATAGATTAATCTTCCAATCTTAAATTTATTGCAGATTTTTTATCTTCTCCGTTTCTACCGCGCTCCTCTTTAACCTCATAACTCACCCTTTCTCCTTTTATTCCCTTCTCTTTATTCTCTCCTTTAAGTGCCTCAGGTCTTATTCCCGAACGTTCCAATGTGCTAATATGTACAAAAACGTCACCCCCTTTACCTTCTGGCTTGATGAAACCATAGCCTTTTTCGGCATTAAACCATTTTACATTACCAAATTCCATTTAAACAACTCCTAAATTATTAACTAACATTACTAATGTGATGAAAAACTTTGAAATTACGATTGAGAATGCTTTAAGCTTAGCTATTGAAACTAAACCTTTATACTCCATAGTCTATTCTTAACATTACATGACAATAATACACAATTGTTGTACTTGATGCAAATAAATTTTTTAATCGTTAAGCGAACCTGCAACCGTCATTTCGCTAACTTTAATCGTTGGTGAATTAAATTGCCCACAAAAAGTTAGATCATCTGCAACGACTAAATTGCTAGCAATGGTAATCTCATGTATTGGATACGTTATTTTTCCATTTTCTATAAAAAATCCGGAAGCGCCTTGGCTGTAATCGCCATTGATTAAATTGACACCAAAACCAAATAAATCAGTTACATATATTCCCTCTTTCACTTCCTGAATTAATTCTTCAAACGATACATCACCATTCTCAATGTAGAGGTTACTAGCTGCAGGAATAACTGCAGCATTACTTGCACGAGTTGCACTTCCGGTTGTTTCTGAGTCTAATTTTCTAGCCGAGTATAAGTCTAAAATCCAATTTTGTAATATTCCGTTTTTTACAAATATATTTTTCTTGCTAGTTATCCCTTCTCCATCAAATGGTCTCGATGCTATGCCTCTTGGCAACAATGGATCATCGATAATATTAATTCTATCGTTGAAAATCTGAGCGTTTAAACTACCCCTCAAGAAAGAACTGTTGCTTATAATACTGCTCCCATTTATAGCAGAAGCAAAACTTTTTACTAGCCCTTTTGCTGCTCTTTTTTCAAAAATAACTGGAAATTTACCAGTTTTCATTGTACGTGAATTCAATTGATCAACTGCTCTTTTTGCTGCTTCTTTTCCCATTAACTCTGGCAACTTTAAATCACTAAAATTACATGCTATATCATAATCGTAACCAACCTTCATTTCACTTTCTCTTCCAGCAACAACAGAGACCTGATTAGCAAAGGTTGATTTACTAAACGAGCCAATAAAACCAGAAACAGTCGATAATACTGTATTCACTAAAGCGTATGAAGAAGAGGCTCCTTCAGAATTAGTGATACTCTTATGTGCAAGGGCTGAATTTTCTGCAGCTTCAGCAATTTCTTTTAGGTTATCAACGGTTACAACATTATTATCTGAGATACTTAAATCTGCAGAAGAGATATAATTACTACCATTTACAGCAAAATTAATGCAAGAATCTTCTGGCGCATTCTTTGCCATTTCTACCACTTGGCTTACTGTATCACTCAGATTATTCAAATCGTTTGTAGAAATATACGCAGCTTTGTTTTTACCTGCTATAGCTCTGATTCCTACAGTGCAATTTTTAGATTGTGATATTTGCTCAATTTTTGATAGACGCTGAGAAACTGAAGTCTTATTAGTTTCATATATTGTAACTTCCGCATCTTGATTTTGCTTTTTTATTAGTTTAGTAATATCTGCTGCAATATTTAATATATTCATTTTCTATTCCTTAGATTTCTATAAAGATTCTGCACCACCTATAACTTCAATTAAATCAGTCGTAATCGCTGCTTGACGAGAACGATTATAAAGCAATGCTAATTTGTTCAGTATCTCTTTAGTGTTTCTGTTTGCTGATTCCATAGCAACCATTCTAGCACTATTCTCACTCGTTGCACTTTCAAGTAAAGCAGAGTAAAGAGCAATTACAACGTAATCTTGAACCAAAGATTTTAAAATAAATTCAATATTTTGTGGTTCATACTCATAGCCGTAATCTGTTGTTGGACCAGCCAGAGAGCTATCAATCAAGGATGAGTCTTTACTCCATGGTTTTATTGTTTCCAACATTGGTTTTTGCGTGAAGGTATTATAGAATTTACTATAAAAAACTTTAACTTTATCGTATTTACTTAAATCTATACCATCAACCAAAGCTTCTACGTGCTTTAACGTGATTCCCTTACTATTTTCAATTTTTAAGATACTTTTAGAGTCAAATCTATTTTTACCTACATCAAAAGCTTTTTTACCAAGAAATACAATATCTACTTTTTTGCCATTTGCGATTGACTTATTTACACGCTCTTGACTAAATTTGACAATAGAAGAGTTAAAGTTGCCGCACAAGCCACGATCAGACGCAATAATGAATACTAGGTAAGAACCGTCGTTACTGACATTTAGAATTTTTGCCAGTAATTCTTGATCAACTGATAGCATTAATGAAAAAATAATGTTATGCAGCTTAGATACATATAATTTTGAATTTAATAACTTCTTTTGGCTTTGTAACAACTTTGCTGCAGAAACCATTTGCATTATTTTCGTGGTTTTCTGTACAGACCTAATATTCTTAATTCTTAAGGATAATTCCTTTAAGCTCTTCATTTTGTATACAACCCTGATTTATTAAAATATATAACTGTTAGTGTCTAAAAGCAAGTTTTTTTGACATTAAAACCAAGTCTAGCTAAGAAACTTGCAGGTTTATTGTTTGGAGATAAGGATTATATTAAGAAAGTGCTCTAACTTCAGCAATATCAATGTGAAAGTAGCCTAATGGTAATTTCTACACTTTGTGGAATTTTATAATATATAATAAACACAATTAAAACTATTACAACTTGAACACTTATGATCCCATTGTTCTAGTTCCCTGTTACAATTTTTACATTTCCAGCCTGGATCAGGCAAAGCTTCTGAGCCCATCTTGTTTAGCCAATAAATTACCTTGTCGTGTTCTTGCAATGTAACCTTGAGTTGTATTACAATAAAGTAGATTGACATGTAATTAGCTTTTTTCATAGCAGTGTCTAAATATTGACTTGCAAGATCATATTTACCTGAACTCATTGAGGACAAAGCAAGTAAACAGTAACTAAAATAATAATCAGGGCGTAAGTTGTATAGTCTTTCAGCACCTTTACTATTTAAATTGATGTACATTTTAGCTGACTGAGGAGTAGGATTTACTGTATACTCTGCCTCTAGCACTGCAGAAGCTTTTCTGATTTTTCCAAGTTTAATATATAATTCTGCCTTTAAATAATTGATGGGCTGAAAAATTGCACTATAACGTTGTGCTCTAAATAAAGACTTTATAGCCTCCTTAAAATTTCCTTTACTTTCATATTGCTTTGCTAAAGCGCAATAAAACACTGCAAACATTTCTTTATGATCAAAGGGGAGAAAAATATTTGACTTAACTGCTTCCTTCAACCTCAAAATTGCATTAATCCAATCTTCTTTCAATATGCAATGCTCTATTTGAAAGGGAATAGATAGCATTTTATCGTTAATTGAACTAGAGCAATATTCTATAAATTTTTGAAAGACTACTTTTTCTTGTTTGAGGTGGACAATCAGCTTATTGGCTAGAAGTAGAGCTAAGTTACGATTTTTATTTGCAATATTTGTTAAACCGTTACTGAAAAAGCTGTAATTTCCCGTCTTACCTGAGTTAAAGAGCTTTATTAAAGACAACCTATCGCTCTCCTCACTCAGACTTTTAACTAGCTTTTGGGCATTCTCTATATTGTCTAAGTCTATGCTAAAGAAAGCTTCAAAGAGAAGCAATTCTTCCCTATCCCTTCTTCTATTTCTTATGTTGGCAAATGTTGATGAAATGGAGGAAAAAAAGCGTACAAGTGTAATTAATAAAAATAATAAAACTACACAAGTAAAAATAATGAAATATAGATCAATACTTATAGTGTAATTGCCTAATTCCAATTTTATTACTTCACCACTTACCTTGACCCATATACCAAATAAAAACGAAAAAGCGAAAATTATAAAATAAATCATGAGATATATTGTAATAAGTGATGATATATTGTTGAAATATTCTTAGAAGCTACAATAAAACCATTCAATTTATTCAGCCATGGCTTGAATTCTGAATGCGTTAAATTGCTTACTGTAACAGTTATATTTTGCCAATCATTATCATTTATTGACTCCTCAATTTCTGCGAATTTTACTCTTAATGGATCATTTCGGTCGTCTACCTTTATCCAGTTTGAAATGATTTTTTTAGACAATGTACTTTTGTTGTAATCGATAGTATCAATAGTTTTTTCAAAAGATAACTTCAATTCGTGTAAGGTATTTATCTCTTTCAAATTTTCTAATTCATCTACTGCATTTTCTATCTCTGGATCATCAAGCTCTGATATCAAAGGCTTTATTGAATTTATATGGTTATCAAATTTTGCTTCTCGCAATAACGAATTCTTCATTTTAACCACAAGTAATAGCAATTTTGCAAGGTTCTTACATCTTGAGTTATTATCACCTTGCTCACATTGAGTATGCTGACTTCTCTTGAGGTCAAATATCTTTTTTTCTATTCCAGATTGATTAACTTCAAGCAACATTCTAAATTCATCCATGTTTTCCGTTAAAGCTTTCACATTGTTTTCACTCTCTTGCTGATTTATTTTTAAAAAGATTATGTTATTTATTGTGATGTAACCGGTAAATAACAATACAATTAAGAACCAACCTATGTACTTTTGCTGAGTATCATTCATAACGTAGTATCTCCGCAGGATCTTGTGCAGCTGCCTGCAACGCAGGAGCAATTGTCGCTAAAAATGATAAGAGTAACGCAAGTGCAGAAATATTTACTACGTCTTGGGGTACTAATATCACTGGCAAACTTGAAAAAAAGTATATCATAGGATCAAACAGCTTGACGTTAGTAATGTTTTCTAAAAACACTCTAATGCTTTCGATATTGAGAGAAAAAACGACACCTATAATACAGCCAAGACAAGTTCCCGTAAAACCGATTAATAGACCACAAGCGCAAAATATACGCATAATGCTTCCACTTGTTGCACCAAATGTACGCATAATTGCAATCGCGGATTTCTTTTCTTGCACTATCATCATTAAATTTGAGATAATATTAAACGCTGCTACAACTATAATCAAAGTAAGAATTAAAAACATCACATTTCTTTCAGTTTTTAAAGCACTAAAATAATGGCTTTGCTGTGATTGCCAACTTTCAGCTTCCATTCCTATTTCTTTTTCTATAGCATCTGCCAGCTTATCAGCTCTAGTAACGTCGTCTACAAGTACTTCTATATTTTTTATGCTATTTTCATAATTAAAAAAGGCTTGTGCTGATTTTAGAGGCATATATATCAAGGTATTATCATACTCAAACATACCCATATCAAATATTGCTATAACTTTATATTTTTTCATTCGCGGCATTTCACCAAGTAATGCATCAAATTCTTCAGATGATATAAACGTAATTTCGTCGCCATAGTCAATGTTCAAAGCCTCTGCCAATCGTGCTCCTATTATTATCCCTTCATCAAATTTTTTTACATCACCTATAATTACATTATTTGTAACGGCAGTACTATCAAGCAAGTCTTTAGTTGACACACCTCGCACTACGCTACCTGCAATTTTACCATTTGCTGCAATAATGACTTGATCATTGGTCATAGGAGTAGCTTTTAATATACCAGGAATTCTCTCAATAGATTTTGAAACTGCGTAGTAATCTGAATTTATGTTCCTATCAAAATAAACATTAATATGGCCATCAATACCAAGTATTGAGTCAAGCAACTTTGCTCTGAATCCGTTCATCACAGACATCACCACTATTAGTGTTGCAACTCCAAGGGCAATACCGATAATAGAGAACAAAGTCATTATAGAGCAAAATCTGGCATTTTTCGCTCGCAAATAGCAAGCAGCCATAGTAATTTCAAAGGCAATGGACATTACAAAATATTTTGAGGTTAAACATTATATTTTTGAAATTCGTATAATTGTAGACTTTTCTTTATTTGAAAACTAGAGATTTTTGCTTCCTTAAATTTAGCAGGCTTATAGAATATATTCAATACTATAACATTAGAATTTCAAAATCTTCCATATACATCATCCAACCTCACTATATCATTATCAGATAAATGCTCTCCTATCTGAAATTCAACTATTTCAAGTGGAAAGCTTGTGCTTCTATTTTCAATCCTATGGGAAACTTCCCTTGGGATTTCTATCATATGGTCTTTTACTATAGCATATTCTTTGTCTTCTAAACTAACATACCCAACTCCTGATAGCACTATATGGTATTCATCTCTATAGTGATGGAATTGCTTAGAAGTGCAGCTTAATGGATTTATAAAAAGATATTTTACAAGAAAATTTTCGCTCATTAAAATTATACTACAAAATCCCCATGGTTTAACTTCTTTTCTTATCGCCTTTACTTTCTTAACTTTATGAATAAATGAAATTAGACTTTTGTTTGGTTGCTTACAAGCTCCACCCAATAAATTTTTATTACTTTCTGTCGTTGAAACTGGTTCTTTTTCTCTAATCACATGCTGAAATGACACCGGTTCTTTACTAAACTTCTCACTCAATTCTAAAACTGAATTCCAAGTTCCAACATCCAACCAATCGAAATTAGCTTCTATCATTGCAACGTTTTTTGCTTTCTCCATCACCAAGTAATCAATGGATATGTCTTTAATTCCTGCAAAATCTTGTTGTTTTAAATATAGAAATCTCTCTTGCGGTGTGAAATGTTTAAAACATAAATTATAAAGACTTGGGGCAGATTTTTTGATCTCATCTATATAGCGTTTTGCTTTGAACACAAATATTCCAGAATTCCAATAATAATCATTACTTAATACATGCTCAGGTTTCTCTATGAAATCCTTTACTATATGATACTTTTCCTTATGATCATAAACTGCATTTATATAGCCGTATTCAGAATCGAATTCATGAAGTTTGACTCCAAAAGTAACTATAGAGTCAGCCTCAGAGGCTAATTTAGACGCTTTCTCAACGGAAGCATAAAAATTATTCAAATCACCTATGAAATGATCTGAAGGCAGAATTAACATTGTCTCGTTTTCATTGCAGAGAAGTGCAGCAATTAATATTGCCGCTGCTGTTCCAATTTTCACTGGTTCGAAAATCACTTTATATTCTTGCAGCGCATGTAATTCCTCCATCACTAATGACTCGTACTGTATATTTGTAGAAATTATGGGCGGCATATAATCGCTTTTTAGCCTCAACAAAGTGTTGTGAAACATAGTGTTCTGACTAAATATTTTCTGAAATTGCTTTGGCCTGAATAAAGGCCAAAGTCTGCTGCCACTACCACCACATAGTATTACAGGGCGCATATAGTTAAGAAAATTAATTAAATAATTAACATCTTATACTAAGAGTAAAATGCATGCAAGTTTTTGTTGTGGAATAGTTAATAAAGAAAGTAAATGTTAATTTAAAGTAGTGGCCGGTTAATGAGGAGGTAATTGAATTTTTTCGTCTTGCAATGAATTCCGTCTGCTTAGTACTTCATTAACATGAGGAGTATCACTCACTTTTTCAACATCTGCTTTTTTAGATGCAGCTATTTTCTCATTACTTTTGTTTTGCAACTTCTCCTTTAAGCTTTCTCCAATATCTGGTTTTCTAGATTTATCTATACTTTCACTACTTTTATTTGACGGCTTCTCTAAGTCTTTTTCAATACCTGACCTTCTAGCTTTAAGCTCATCCCATGTGCCCACTATACTAAGTGGCTTATGATCCTTTTGCTCTGGCTTTAGCTTTTCTCCATCTTTAATAACATTAAAGTCACTTTTTGCTTCTTCCAAACATCCTTTCAGTTGGTGTTTCCACATGGTGTAGTAAGCATCACCATATTTTTTCTGATTTGCTACAAACAATAAAATTGGAGCCTTAAGTATGGTAGCTCCCATATTCACTAAATTTTTTACTGCCGCTGCAGGGGTGAACAAAAGATAGCCAAAAGACTTTGCAATTGGATTTTGTTTACCTATTAAATACTCCCCTAATTTCATAGGAAGAGAAGTCAACAATTTAGTACAAACTTTAGCTAAACTTGTAGCAAAAACGATAGGAACAGATATAAGACTTTTATCTAGCTCTAGATTACCATTCTGATCTCTAATTTCTGAAAAATGGGTGCTTAGCTTCTTGTAATCACTAGTGTATAATAATTCTCCATTTCTTCCTTTTTCATCAACAACTTCCTGAACTTTACCTTCTTTATTTTTTACCTCTTTAGTTAGCACAGAAGAATTAGTTAATTCAAATGGATATTGAGGATCCTTAGTTTTTTCAGCTTCAAAAATTGGCACGTGTTTTTTCAAATCCATTCTCGAAAAGCCTAATGGCTCAAAATATGACTTATGCAACTCATTTATCAGAATTTGCTTACCCTGATTGTCTATATAATTGATAGTAAAATAAGATCTATCATTATCTTCATCTTTGGTAACTAAAGATAATCTGAAACTTGGTTGTTCTCCATTCTCATCTTTTTGACCATACAAAAGTTTATAGGTTGGATTTTTATCTTTATCTAGTATAGCATTTCCATGCATATCCCTGTTTTCTATGATTTTAGCAGACTGTACAATTTGATCATAATTTTTTGGATACTGGCATTTCCTTCCATCATACATCATTACCTTTCTAAGGTCTTTTACATAAGTTGTGCTAGGCTCAGATGAAGTAAATAGGCTCCTTATTCCTAGTGTAAGACTTGCAAGCATATTGTTAAACCAGAATCACTATAGTTCAATAATAGAACTAGTACACTAATAATATATTAACATAGAACTGGCAACTTTACAAGAAAATATGCCTGTAGAAGACAAAGATTGTAAAAGCAAGGACTATATAAGTAATACTTGATAAGTACTTTATGCATGTAATTGTAAAAATCCTCAAAGGTATGCTGTGTATATAATCTTCACACACTACCTGCATTCCAAGAACTGCGTGCCAAAAAATGCAAAACAACAATACAACAAAAAATAAAAGCTCTAGAGGATGATTAATAAATTTTTCACTAAAAGACAAAGAGCTATCAGTATAAAATGCGCAAGAAAATGAATAGATGAACCAAGGAAATAGAAGCAGCAAAATCACTGCAGAAACACGCTGAACCCACCAATGATGTACTGAATTTCCAGACTGACTCATATAAACATAAATAAAAAAGCCATAGTAGAAAGAAGTAGCGTTACTGTCAGCAGTATAGCACTCCTTGAAACGCCAGTAATTTCTAAATTAAGCCCAGCATCCCACAATAAATGACGAATACCATTAAGAAAATGATATACAAAGCTTATAAAACATAAGACATAAGCTAATTTAGCAACAGGAGTGAATAATAATGCATTTAAGTACCTTACTATAAGTAACTCAGGAAAGTAAACATGTAATATGAAATACCAAGAAAGTATCATTAATAAAAGGAATAGCAAGATACCAGTCAATCTGTGCATAATAGAGAAAAAACTAGTAACTTGTACTTTATATATTTGTAAATGTGGAGAAAGAGGTCTATCACTCATAAAATTCCGTTATCGGGAAATTAAAATAAAGTAGAAGTAAAGACAGCAGTATAGCACATAACAACACCATCATTAAAAATGGTAAGTTATGTGCAAAGCCTAAGGAGGTAATCCAGCTGCAGATTCCCCTACTGCTACCTTGTTACGACTTCACCCCAGTCACCGATCCCACTTTAAATAACTCCCTCCTTGCGGTTAGGTCGTTAGCTTCGAGTGAAACCAATTCCCATGGCGTGACGGGCAGTGTGTACAAGACCCGAGAACGTATTCACCGTGGCGTGCTGATCCACGATTACTAGCGATTCCAACTTCATGCACTCGAGTTGCAGAGTACAATCCGAACTGAGATGGCTTTTAAGGGATTGGCTTAGCCTCGCGACTTTGCAGCCCATTGTAGCCACCATTGTAGCACGTGTGTAGCCCACTCCATAAGGGCCATGATGACTTGACATCATCCCCACCTTCCTCCAGTTTATCACTGGCAGTTTCCTTAAAGTCCCCAGCATTACCTGATGGTAACTAAGGATGAGGGTTGCGCTCGTTGCGGGACTTAACCCAACATCTCACGACACGAGCTGACGACAGCCATGCAACACCTGTGTGAAACCCGGCCGAACCGACCCTATCCCTTCGAATAGATATAATTTCCATGTCAAGGAGTGGTAAGGTTTTTCGCGTTGCATCGAATTAAACCACATGCTCCACCGCTTGTGCGGGTCCCCGTCAATTCCTTTGAGTTTTAATCTTGCGACCGTAGTCCCCAGGCGGAATGTTTAACGCGTTAGCTGTAATACAGAAAGTAAAACTTCCCATATTTAACATTCATCGTTTACAGCGTGGACTACCAGGGTATCTAATCCTGTTTGCTCCCCACGCCTTCGCGCCTCAGCGTCAGATTTGAACCAGATAGACGCCTTCGCCACTGGTGTTCCTCCTAATATTTACGAATTTCACCTCTACACTAGGAATTCCTCTATCCTCTTTCAATCTCTAGATTAGCAGTTTTAAAAGCAATTCCAAGGTTGAGCCTTGGGATTTCACTTTTAACTTACTAATCCGCCTACGCGCCCTTTACGCCCAATAATTCCGAATAACGCTAGCCCTCTCCGTATTACCGCGGCTGCTGGCACGGAGTTAGCCAGGACTTCTTCTGTGAGTACCGTCATTATCTTCCTCACTAAAAGAGCTTTACAACCCAAAGGCCTTCTTCACTCATGCGGCATGGCTGGATCAGGCTTTCGCCCATTGTCCAATATTCCCCACTGCTGCCTCCCGTAGGAGTCTGGACCGTATCTCAGTTCCAGTGTGGCTGATCATCCTCTCAGATCAGCTATAGATCATTGCCTTGGTAGGCTATTACTCCACCAACTAGCTAATCTAATATAGGCTCATCTAATAGCAATAAATTTTTCCCCCGTAGGGCGTATACGGTATTAGTTGCCGTTTCCAACAATTATTCCGTACTACTAGGTAGATTCCTATACATTACTCACCCGTCTGCCACTAAGTTATATCGTAGCAAGCTACAATATAACTCCGTTCGACTTGCATGTGTTAGGCCTGCCGCCAGCGTTCATTCTGAGCCAGGATCAAACTCTCAAATTTAGACTTCAACCTATAAAAGGTTGAGGGTACATCGGATAAATCCGACAAAAAATAATTTAGCTTAATACTGCTGTCTTTATTTCTACTTTAGAAATATTTTAATCTCCAACTATTCAAACAACTTTGAGAATATTATTATGTGATATAATCACTATGTCAATATGTTTTTGCAAATCAAAATGCATTAATGTATAAATATATGACTATTCAGAATATTACCATGAAAAAATACATCTTTCTGCTTGCACTCGCGCCAATGTTAGTTGGCATCACATTATACTTATTGCACAATATTGATAACACAAAACAATCTATAACTGCAGGTGACAAGTTTTACGAAGTATTATTCTTAAAAAAAGATAATAAGCCGCTGCTAGAAGAAATAGATTCAAATTGGGAGTATTTAGCAAATTTTGAACGCGCATTCAATCATATCTCAGATTCAATGCCAACAGACACAGCATCTATTTATAATGATTTGGCAGATGATAAAGATGCTCCTGATGTTTTTCGTGAGTTAGCACAATATTTAGAAGTAATGAGCTTACTTCACTCCAACGGTGAAAAAATAAATAAAGATAAAATTGATAATTTAGAATCAAGTGCAGTGTATCCTTATTCAAGCCAAGAAGCTATCGCTGTAGTAAAGATACATAATAACGACATTAAAGGTGCAACTGAAGTATTGCGTTCCCTATTAAATGACAGAAAATGCCCTATCCTAATCAAAGCTAATGCACAAGAATTACTCAGGATATATGGGAGTTAACTCATTAGACTTTTTACATAGCTTTTGGCAGCGCATTGGATGAAACGAAAAACTTACTTGACACCCTTCGCCAGCGCCCTTATCATGATAGTGAAGCTATTGTATTTGCTTTCGCCAATCTGCAGATTAAAAGGTAAGGATTACTTAATGTATCGGCGTCTTATGTTCAATTTTTTGCAGTATATAGATACTGTATGTCTTTACAAAACTTCATCTACATCTAGATTTTTATCTAAATAAGCTGAACGCGCTTATAAAGCGTTACAAGACATCAAAAAATGCCAATACTCGACAGAGATAGTAAAAGACTAGCTAACTCGGGGATTCTTTGTCTTTTTTTCTGCTTAGTAAATTTCTTAAACATTTGCAGCGTAAGTTAGTTGCAATTAAAAGCAGCTTAATCTTGCTTGTCAAGCGTTTAAAACATAAAAAACGCCAATATTTTAAAGCGGATAATAACCCCAGGGCTTCTTTTGCCTTTTTTTTCATTTGGTAAATTTCTTAATATTTATGGCTAAAGATTGCACGAATGTTGCAATTACAAAAACGATTTCTACTAGGGTGTCACGCACTGGGATGACACCATTCTTTTTCCTGGATCCAAGTAGTCAGGGCACTGGGATGACAGCTACCCTGACAATCGTCATCCCGCTGCTTGTTAGCGGATACCGCGGCGGTATGACGTAGAAGTTATACTTTTATGCTTACCAACTTAATAAAATTCCTGGATTCCAGTGTCAGCTACTTTCATGACACCAACAGTTGATATTGGTTTGTTGCTTTGCTAGCCAACTACTAGCTATGCCTCAAGTTTCCTATTCAAAATTTTCAATATTAGATCCAATTCATTTGAATTATTATACCGTATCATAACTTTACCCTTAGAATTGTTGTCATTAATTTTGATCTTTAAACCAAGTTGAGAAGATATAGCGCCTTCTATTACTGTCATATCTTGATTTCTAGTATATCTCTGCTCTTTTTGATTGTTGTTTTGATGTAGGTCCTTTATCAGTTTTTCAGTTTGTCTAACGCTTAAGCCCTGAGAAACTATTTTTTCTGCAATACTTTCCGCATTTTCAACATTAATCAACGCTCTTGCATGACCCATAGACAATTTTTTCTCATTGATCATTGTTTTCACCCTATCAGGGAGCAACAACATCCGAATCATATTAGTTATGTGGCTGCGGCTTTTGCCTATAGCTGAAGCTAATTCCTCATGTGTATAGAAAAACTCATCTATCAGTTTTCTGTAAGCTTCACCTTCCTCTATTGGATTAATATCTTGCCTTTGTATATTTTCAATAATGGATACTTCCAAGCATTCCTTGTCGCTCAGATCTTTTATGATAACCGGTGCACTATCAAGATTTGCAATCTTGCTTGCTCGCCAACGACGTTCTCCAGCTATTATTTCGTAACCATCATCATTTGAATCTTTGCGTACCACAATGGGCTGTATAATGCCACTTTTCTTTATCGAATTTGCAAGTTCTCTTAATGACTCCTCGTCAAAATGTTTTCTCGGTTGAAATTTGCTTGGGTGCAGTAATGAAATAGGCAAATACTCTTGTCGATCTTCTTTATTATCATAATTATCGCCTATGAGACCGGCAAGACCTCTGCCGAGGCGTCTATCATCCTTCATACTACGCCCTCGCTCACTAGCTTCTTCTCCTTACAACTGCTCGCGTGCTTTTTTAAAATTTCCCTTGCCAAACTTATATACGCTTGTGCACCAGGACACTTAAGATCATACACAATAGCGGGTTTTCCATGGGAAGGCGCTTCTGATAACCGTACGTTACGTGGAATAACAGTCTCATACAATGGGATGATAGTTTTGTATACTTTATCATTTAAATACTGGCAAATATCGTTTTTAATCTGTTCACTGAGTTTGTTACGCCTGTCATACATTGTTAACACTATCCCTTCTATTGCCAAAAAAGGGTTTAGGTTATTCCTTTTTATCAGCTCTACAGTCTTAACTAAATGGCTTAATCCTTCCAGAGCAAAAAATTCACACTGAAGAGGAACAATAATAGAATTAGCAGCAGTCAAGGCATTTATGGTTAGAAGTCCAAGTGACGGAGGACAATCGATGATTATATACTCATAATTATCGCGTATCTTCTCTAATGCGCTTTTTAGCACAAATTTTCCTCGCTCAAGTTGCGATAATTCAATTTCTGCAGCTGATAAATCAACTACTGACGAAATTAGTGATAAATTTGGAATTTCCTTTATATTGAAAATTGCCGATTCTATCAATTTATTTTCGCTGCTTAGTAGTATTTTGTATATGTTTTTTTCTTCCCTACTACGATAAGAAATCCCGAGTCCGGTGCTAGCATTTCCTTGAGGATCAAGATCTACCAATAAAGTGCTTTTTCCCACAGCAGCAAAGGCTGTCGATAAATTTATACTAGTTGTGGTTTTGCCAACTCCACCCTTTTGATTTACTATTGCAATAATCTTGCTCACGCCTTTTATCTTATGTATAAAATAATTCTATTGTATATATGCAAGAAACTTTTGCATTAGAAAATTTTTTTGTTGTTAACCACACTAAAATTAGACTGTCTTTTTTGCTTTGTGTAACACACTTTGAACCTTGTTTCCTAATTCATTCAGAGTGAATGGTTTTGGCAAAAAGTGAAAATCTTCTATATTGATGTCATCACTCTTTAAAAAAGCATCTTCTGCATACCCAGAAATAAAAATAACGTTGATATTTGGCCTATGGATCAATGCTTCTTTAACTATTTCTGGACCGCTCACCTCTGGCATGATTACATCAGTGATTATAAGATCTATATGTTGACTTTTTTTACTGATTATTTCTAGCGCCTCGCTGCCTATGCTTGCTTCTATTACATCAAATCCTTTTCTTTTGAGTGCTTTAGAGATGAATTCCCTTACTGAATCTTCATCTTCAATTAATAAAATTATACCATTACCTTTAATTTCACTTACTACCGGTTTTTCTGTTTCTTCACTATCTTCTTCTCTATCATTTTCATCTGATATGTAAACCATGGGCAAAAATATGCTAAATTTAGTTCCATGATTTACTTTGCTAGCAACATAGATGTATCCTTCAGTTTGTTTAATAATGCCATATACAGTAGAGAGGCCAAGACCTGTACCAGAGGTAATATCTTTGGTAGAAAAAAATGGGTCAAATACCTTTCCAATTGTATCACTTGTCATTCCACATCCAGTATCAATTACTTCAATCACAACATAATTTCCATGTTCAATTGCTTCCTTGTCTGGAGAAAACATATCCTGAGGTGTAGAATTTAATGAGTCAATCTTTTGATTAAAGGTTCGTATAGTTAATTCTCCGCCCTTTTCCATAGCAGCACTAGCATTGACTGCTAAGTTAAGTATAACTTGCTCTAATTGCCCTTGATCAGCCCTAACAGCACCCAAGTCTCTACCATAATAAATATTAAATTTTATATTTTCACCTATTAATCTTTTTATCATTTCATAAAGATTAGCTATAGTATTATTTACATCAATAATTTTTGGCTGCAAGGTCTGTCTTCTTGAGAAAGCAAGCAATTGTCTTACTAAATTTGATCCACGCTTTGCATTTTGCTGTATTTGTATTATATCTCCAAAAGATGGGTCACCAGCTGAGTGTTGGAGTAAAAGCAAATCGCAAAATCCTATTATCCCAGTCAATATATTGTTGAAATCATGCGCAATACCACCTGCTAACTGCCCTATAGCTTGCATCTTTTGATAATGCTCAAGCTTTATCTCTAGGTTTTTGTGTTCAGTATTGTCAATAAAATAACAAAGTATGAAGATCATTTTATTATGAAGAAACTTATTGAAATATATTTTTATGTTATTACCGCCGTTGAGCTGTACATCAAAAGACGCATTATTTATTCTATTACTCGAAAAATATTCACGTATTTTCACATGATAACTATCCAATATCAACGTAAAGATTGAATTATTATCTGACCCTGCAAGCTTTATTAGTGCCGTATTTTTCTTTACAAAGTTGCCGTTTATGTCACATTGTGCAATAGCAATTGATGAATTTGCAAAACAAGGGTGTAATTGATAATCAACAATATTTGATTCGGTTGGTGTTATAAAGCCATATATATAGCTATGGTTGTATTTATCACAAAATATAGCAGTGCTCATATAAGCCTTGAATGGAATACCACTTATAGTAAAAAACAAAATTTCATTATCGGTTGTTGTATTGTTATATTTAGATTGAGATATAAAATCACTGATTGAGCTACCTTTTTCCAGTTTTTTTAGTTCAAATATGTCTAAAAATCTTTTATTTACAGATAAAATCACCCCTTTGGCATTTGCAATGTAAGTTCCTATGCTGTGTTTTTCTATTAACTCTTCATATATCTGCTCCTTGTTTATCTGTGTTGCTTTTAATACAAAATACCCATCTGGCCTTGCTATTGGCACTAATGATAAATTTAAAATCTTATTACTATTTATAGCAATTTGGGGATTATCTGGTATTGGCTCAAAGAGCAAAAGAAAGTTAGATACTCTATTCTTCTTGTTTAAGGAAATGCATACCTGTACAGAAGAGTTATTTTTTAGTGCATGATAGAGTACTTTTTTGTCTGCTTCTGAAACATCTCCTATTTCAAGAATCTTGCCTAACGTAATGTCATCATCTATTATATGATCTTTAAACCTTTCGTAGAACCTTGCATCAGCATAAATAACACCCTCATCTTTATGTAAAATAAGGCAAAATTCTGTATTATGATTTAGTGCATTTGCAAATATTGCATTTTGAAATTCTATAGTATTAAGTAGGTATCTGTAGCGTTTTACATTATATATCATAAAGAGAGTTGTTAGAATGCTAACTAATAAATTAATCTCTATATTAATATGCTGACTATATATATCAAAAAAGTAGAGTATCGATATTGCTACTGGAGGTAAGAGCATAATAACTGCCATCACAACAATTGACATTCCATAATTTCTTAGTATGAAGTCAACCCTGTTCTCTTTTTTGTTATCTATGTATCTTTTATTCATTATTGTTACTTGGCATTGTTGTACATACGAAAATGTTCTATTATATTGATTTAATTATTATAGATTTATTAACGTCTTTGATAGATAATTATCATCCAAATCTAATTAAGTTCCTTAAATGTCAGATATAACAATGTTAATAAGCTAGTAAGAGGATATTATGGAAAAACAAAAAACACAAGCATTTAAATGGTTCTGTGCACTAAGAGATAAGATCATAGAATCTTTCTTATTAATTGAAAAACAATCATCCGCAGAGCCAAAGATCGAAAAGAGAAAGTGGGATCGCCCAGGTGGTGGAGGTGGTGAATCTACAATTATTTTTGGTAATGTTTTTGAAAAAGTTGGAGTAAACGTTTCAAAAGTACACGGAAAATTTGCAGATTCAGCTATCAATGAAATTCCTGGTGCAAGTGAAAGTAACGGAAAGTTCTGGGCAAGCGGTATATCTTTAGTGTCTCATATGCAATCGCCCCTTATCCCTGCAGCGCATATGAACACAAGGCTGATATATACTTCAAAACAATGGTTTGGTGGAGGAATGGATTTTACGCCAATATATAAAAATGAAGAAGATTGCAAGTATATCCATGAATCAATCAAAATGACATGTGATAGATTTGACACCGGATATTATCCAAAATTTAAAGAGCAATGTGACAATTATTTTTTCTTACAACACAGAAAAGAGCCACGTGGTATTGGTGGCATTTTCTATGATAATCTGAGTTCTGGCAACTGGGAAAACGATTTTGAGTTCACAAAAGCAGTAGGTGAAGCCTTTTTGGAAATTTATTCGCACGTCATACGTAAACATATGCAAAAATCTTGGACAAAAGAACAACGAGAAAATCAATTAATAAAACGTGGCAGATATGTAGAATTCAATCTGTTATACGATCGTGGCACAAGGTTTGGTTTAATGACTGACGGCAATCCAGATGCAATTATGATGTCAATGCCACCACTTGTTAAGTGGTTATAGAGAGCTGCTATTAGTAGAAAATAAATCATCATAGTTTAAAATTGTACCATGGTAGTGAGCTTTTATATAGGGGGTATAATCATGGGCATAATAGATAATTTTTTAATTAAATCTGTCAAAAACAATGACATAAAAGGTGTTAAACTGACTCTAATTCTCTATGATGCATTAAATAGTTTTAGAAAATTCTTTTCAAAGACTATGTCTCTCAAGAATACAGGATCATTTGATATAAATAATAATCAAGCTTTAAATCAGGCTTTAGGACATGCTACAGATCACAAAATAATGGAATTGCTGATTAATCGTGGAGCTGATATCCACTCAATAGATGAGAATGGAAAGAATGTTATAATTCGTGTTATTGAGAGTTTAGCAGAATCAAAAAATCTAAAATTGGATAGTGAGAAAAACTTACCAGCAGAGATAATTCTTCACCCCACAGTTTCCTTTTTACTAGGAAAAGGCACAGAGTATTATTCTACAGATGATTTGAATGTTGAAGCTATACAACAAAAACCTCCTAGAACCTCTGAATATGAGCCAATAACTATGTACGCTGAGGTGAACAACAATGTAATACCACCTCAAAAACCTTCTAGAACTTTTGAGTATAAGCCAAAGAGCACTAATTATGATGCTTTGCCTTCAAAAGAGCCAATTTACGCTGAGGTGTATGATGCTAAGGTTAGTAACTCATTAGGGGAGAATGGTTATTTGAGTGTATCAGAAGAATCTATTTATGCTGAAATATATGATTCACATAAAAAATCCACTGAAAATTTATCATTGGAAGATAGTGGTTATTTGAGTATATCAGAAGAACCTATTTATTGCACTATAGATGATCTTTCAGAACAAAAAAAGCCTACTAGCCTAAAACAGAAAGAGCCAGAACAGTCGTCAGAACCTATTTATGCTAGGGTAGATTTGTCCAAGAAAAGAGCAGAAAGAAAAGCAAAAGACATAAAAGCTAATTCTGGAACTTGCCATGGGTTAGTGCAAGATAAAGTGAATGATTGGCAAGTGAAGCTAAATGAGCTAAGTGCTAATAAGTCGATAAGTCAGCAACAGACTAATGATCAAAAAATTAAGACCAAGGCTGGCTTTAGTGTAGAAGAAATAAGGCAGAAATATGAGCGTAGAGATTCTGGCTACGATTCTGGCTATGATTCCGATACAAAAGTTGAACAACAATTAGAATTAGCTCCTAAATCTGAGATAGGTTCAGTGAGTATTGAGCATGGAGTAATAGGAGGCTGTCGATATAAGATTACTGATATATCCCTCTAACTATGTGATTCAAAATAATTGAATTGACTTTATATATGTAATCGATATAACCTAGTTAGATTCAAGTTGACTCTTTCGTCTAGTGGTTAGGACACCACCCTTTCACGGTGGTAACACGGGTTCAAATCCCGTAAGAGTCACTCAAGTAGAATATAATTAAAGTTTTGAATGGGAAAAATTAGGCTCTATGTTGAAGAAGCTTTATCACAAGGCGTGAGTTTAGCACTTAATCCACAACAAAGTCACTATATTTGCAATGTAATGCGGCTTAAGAAGTATGATAATCTCTCTCTTTTTAATGGAAAAGATGGAGAATGGTTAGGAGAAGTAGTTAATATATCGCGTAAATTGACAGAAGTTACACCCAAAGAATGCACTAAACAACAGCAATATGAGGAAAATTTATACCTGTATTGTGCCATGGTAAAAAGTGCTGCTTTGAACAACATAGTAAGACAGGCAACTGAAATGGGAGTAATCTGCATTCAATTTATTTCAACAGAACGTACAGTGGTAAAAAATATTAACCTAAGTAGAGCAAAATTACAAGCAATCGAAGCAGCGGAACAATCAGGTAGGATAAGTATACCAGAGATTTTGCCTCCTATTAACTTTTGTGAGTTACCTGATTCCCAAAGTAAAAATTTTGTTTTGTGTGATGAAACAGGTAAAGCTGACAAAGTGCTGAAAGGCAAAAAAAATGTTGCTATTATTGTTGGTCCTGAAGGTGGTTTTTCATCTTATGAACTTGATCTTGCCGATAAGTTTTGTCAAAAATTGAGTCTAGGAAAAAGAATTTTAAGGGTCGATACTGCTGTAGTTGCTGCACTCACTTTCACCAATTGGTGTAGCTAGATTTTTAAATATGGCTAAGATAAAGAAATCTGGTTCAGTGTTGCGCGCACAAAAACCCTGTAGACTTTCTACGAAGCAGTCTGTTGTTAAAGAGGAGCTAATAAAAAACATATTCTAAGATAATATTAAATCTCATATTATATTTTTTCTAAAGTAAACAAATGAATCTTGCATTTTGCCTGAGTTATTGATACTCTGAGTAAAGAAGTCGGGGCGTAGCGCAGCCTGGTAGCGCATTTGGTTTGGGACCAAAGGGTCGGGAGTTCAAATCTCTCCGCCCCGATGTTAGTATAATTGTAAGAACGCTGTAACATAAGAGCAATCTCCATCAGTAAGCAAGTAGCTGACACTGGAATGACATTATTTACCATGTAAATTATGGCATATTACATTTTAACGCTCAAGTTTATAAAATAATTGACAATGTTAATTTTCTAATTTATAAATAGATTTTGAAATGATTACCGAAGGAGGTATAGAGTTTGATAGAAGTATCAGTCCATTATGGTGATGTAGACAGAGCTCTTCCAGTATTGAAAAAAACAATTCAAAAGGAAGGAAGAGGGTTGAAAATGAAAAAACAATATCATGAAAAAAAATCAGAAAAAAGAGCTAAAAAGAAAGCTGAAGCTAAAAAAAAGAGGTACCAACAAGAGTGCAGAAGGCAGCGTTATGGTTGGTAGTTTGTACTCAAGTTAATAGTTTATCATTGGTTATTTTATGAATATTCACGAATATCAAGCGAAAGAAGTTTTGCATAAATTTAATGTCCCAGTGCCAAAAGGTTTTGTTGCTACATCTGCGGAAGAAGTAAAGACTCAAGTAAGTCAATTAAAATCTGACGTGTTTGTAGTTAAAGCTCAAATTCATGCAGGTGGTAGGGGTAAAGCCGGTGGCGTAAAGCTAGCAAAGTCAGTTGAAGAAGCTCAACAGTTTGTAAAGGACATGATTGGTATGACTTTAGTTACTCATCAAACAGGGCCAAGCGGGCAGCAAGTAAGAAAAGTGTACGTTGAAGAAGGCTCAAGCATTAAGAAAGAGTATTATTTAAGCCTGGTAATCGACCCGAAGCTCAGTAGGCCAATATTCATATTTTCCTCAGAAGGTGGAATGGACATCGAAGAAGTGGCAAAAAATTCTCCTGCAAAAATTGTGAAATTTGATATTGATCCTGCTACAAGTTTTGATAGCAGCAAGTTAAGCAGCAGTTTTCATTTGAGTCCAGAACAAATAGAAAAGATATCGAACATTGCAAAAAAAATATATGATGCGTTTATTGCAACTGATGCGAGCCAAATTGAAATTAATCCACTGGTTGAAACAAATTCTGGAGATTTTATTGCGCTCGATGCAAAAATTAATTTCGATGATAATGCTTTATATCGTCACCCAGAAATTATGGAACTTCGTGATTATGATGAGGAAGTGAAAGAAGAGATAGAGGCTTCAAAGTATGGGCTCAGTTACATCAAAATGGATGGCAGTATTGGTTGCATGGTAAATGGTGCAGGTCTTGCTATGGCAACAATGGATATAATAAAATACTACGGAGCAGAGCCTGCTAACTTTTTGGATGTTGGTGGTGGAGCGAGTAAAGAAACTGTAACTGAAGCATTTAAAATCATATTGTCTGATAGCAACGTAAAAGGAATTCTGGTTAACATATTTGGTGGTATAATGCGTTGCGATATTATCGCAAGTGGAATTGTTGCGGCTGCAAAAGAAATGAGCATTAAAGTTCCTCTAGTGGTTAGATTATCAGGTACTAATTTTGAAGAAGGAAAAAAAATTTTAGAAGAGTCAGGATTAAATATTATTGCTGCAGATGAGCTAGATGAAGCTGCGCAAAAGATAGTAAAAGAGGTAAAATAAAGCATGTCCGTTTTAGTAAACAAAGATACAAGATTAATATGCCAGGGTTTTACTGGTGCACAAGGCACATTTCATTCAGAGCAAGCAATTGATTACGGAACGAAAATGGTTGGCGGTGTAACTCCTGGAAAGGGTGGTAGCACTCACCTTAATTTACCGGTTTTTAATACTGTAGCAGAAGCCAAAGAAAAAACCGGTGCAAATGCTACAGTTATATATGTACCTGCTAAATTTGCTGCTGCTGCAATACTTGAAGCAATAGATGCAAAAATAGAATTGATAATTTGTATTACAGAGGGCATTCCTATACTTGATATGGTGAAAGTTAAGCGTGCGCTTATCGGCTCAAAAAGTCGATTGATTGGTCCCAACTGCCCGGGAATTATTACACCTGAAGAATGCAAAATAGGAATTATGCCTGGCCATATCCATAAGCGTGGACACATAGGAATTATGTCTCGCTCCGGAACTTTAACTTACGAGGCAGTAGCACAAACAACCGCTGTTGGTCTTGGTCAATCCACATGTATCGGAATTGGGGGAGATCCAGTTCATGGTATGACATTTGTTGACTGTATGGAGCTCTTTTTAAAAGATGACGATACTCATGGTATTGTAGTTATTGGTGAAATAGGTGGAAACGAAGAAGAAGATGTATCACATTTTGTGAAAACAGAAAAAACTAAAAAGCCAATCGTTGGTTTTGTAGCAGGCCAAACGGCACCTCCAGGAAGACGTATGGGACACGCTGGAGCAATCATCTCTTCCAGCGGTGGAAGTGCTGGTGCAAAACTAGAAGTTATGCGGAGCGCTGGAATTGCAATTGCTGAAACCCCTGCAGTAATTGGTAAGAAGGTATTGGAAGTAATGCATCACTAGAATTAGGGTCACAAAAATCCTATATCACCGGTCATGAATACGTTATTTGCCCATTCGATTAATAACTTGCCTCCTGGTAAATTTACTGAAGTCTGTTGGGCAACCAGATATCCACGTAGTGTGGATGCAACAAGTGCTGCACAGGCTGCACTACCGCATGATGCAGTAATGCCTGTACCTCTTTCCCAAACTCTTAAAGCTATTTCTCCAGACTTTTTAACTTGTGCAATACTAACATTAATTTTCCGAGGAAATAATGCGTGATTTTCTAGCTTTGGTCCTAAATTTCGCAATGGTATTTCACTTATGTTATCAACAAAAAAAACTATGTGAGGATTGCCAATATTTACTGCAACAGGATCTTTTAGCATTTCAAGCTCTATAGGTAAGTGAAGAGTGTCACACTCAGTAGACAAGGGAATTTCATGCCATTTTAGCAAAGGTTTACCCATGTTAACCTTTATGGATTTATCACCCACTTTAAAACACTCTAAAATGCGTTTGCTTGTTAGCTCAATAATGGAGTATTCAGCACCTTTTTCTGACATTATCAAATATCCAACACAGCGTGCTGCGTTTCCGCACATTTCAGCTCGACTGCCATCAGCATTATAGATATGCATAAAACAGTCTGCAGCATTAGACATTGTTATAATTATCACTTGATCACAACTGCTTTGATCAGCAATTTGTCTATGGTTCCAGTCTAAATTGTTTGTTGAACGTGAGTCTATGATAACGAAATTGTTACCAGTGCCGTGCATTTTGATAAAATTTTCAGAATTTTGGCCACTCATCATAAAAAAATATTTCTTCTATTGGTCTTCTTTTCTTCTTACTTGTTTCAGCACCCTCTTCTTCGTAACCAACCGCTATCACTGACATTACGTTAAAGTCATTGGGTATATTGAACTCTTTCACTATTTTATCTCTATCAAATCCACCCATTTGATGGGCCATTAAGTTCATAACTGCAGCTTGTAACATAAGTCCATAATTTGCTGCACCAGTATCATGATTAGCCCAAAGATTTTCTCCTTTACCTTGTTTACGGAAGTTTTTAGCACTTAAAGATATGATTAACACTTGTGCATCTTTTGCCCATTTTTGATTAGATTCATCAAGGCAATTTAGCAGCTTTTCCCATGCGCTTTGATTGTTCTGTTTGTTGCATATTACGTATCTCCAGGGTTCATCACCAAAACATGAGGGAGTCAGCCTTACAGCTTCCATTAAAATATCCATGTCTTCCTGAGATATTGCTCTTGTAGGATCGTATGAACGTCCGCTGTGTCTTGCTTTCATCAACGATAATAGATCTTGTTTACTCATCATTTTTAATTTAATAGTGCATAAATAATTCATTGTAGCACAATATAAGCAAAATTTAAATTGCAAAACCTCTCATACACATATATTACATTTAATAAGTTATTTTTATTGGGAAGGTATGTTTATAACACAATCTAGCAGCAGATCAACACTGGCTGAAATATTGTCTTGCGTTTTACTTTTATTCTTGATGGCTCAAATAAGTATACCATTGCAGCCTGTGCCTATCACATTGCAAACTTTAGGAGTAATCCTTATTGGGCTTAAATTTAACCGCAGAACAGCATTCTATTCTGTGCTTACATATCTATCACTTGGTGCAGCAGGATTGCCTGTTCTTGCGAATTTTTCTGGTGGTTATCACGCTCTTCTTGGACCAACCGGTGGATATTTAATTGGCTGTTTAGCTGCTGTTATGGTAATGAGCAAAGTAAATGAATTACTGAACTCTAAATATAAATCATTTGTGTGTAATTCTTTAAGTTGTCTGGCTGGTACAGTTGTAATCTTTATTTGTGGTGTTAGTTGGCTTGCTGTTTACTTGGGTCTGGGACAAGCAATAATGGTGGGTGTTTTACCATTTATCCTTCCTGGTTTGGTAAAAATTTTTCTACTTGTAGCAGCTTTGCAATATTTGAAAAAATGATAAAATTCCGCCCTCATCATTTCATGTGCACCCTCGCGTTTCGGGGATATGGGTATTCTCAGGGTTTTGTAGAAAATTATAAAAGGATAGCAAGCAAAGTAATTAGTACTCAAATCGAAGTAGTTGGTAACCTTGATAATATCTGTAGTGCTTGTCCAAATCAGACTAAACAAGGTAAATGCACCACACAAGCTAAAGTTTTAGAGCTAGATAGAAGGCATATGGAAATTTTAGGAATTAAAATTGGCGAGACTTTAACTTGGAATGAGGCAGTAAAAAAGATTAGGGAGAAAATGTCTTTAAAGAAATTCGAGTACGCATGTGAGGGGTGCAACTGGCAGCCATATGGAATATGTAAAAATGCCCTTTTAAATCTACAAAGGTAGTTGACAAAATGTTAAGATAAATTGAAGCATTTTTGTGGAAATAAAGCGAAATATGGAAGACAAAAGATAAATGCATTCTGAAAAGCTACACAGCATGTTCGTCCCGCTAATTAATAATATCTTTATTATTGTATGAGATAGGTAATTTAGCATTTATGAATTTGTAATGTGTTACGCATAGCTCAAAGAAATAAGGTTTACTGGTTACACGCTGCAGCCAATGCCACAACACTAGGACCTATGTTTATCTGCATGTTAATTTGCGTTGTGATTTTATGGAGGTCTTCTGTTACCTATGCTAGTGAAAATTTGGAGATACAAAAGGCCTTCGATAGTGTTGTCAAGCATATAAAAGCTGATAAAAAATATAAAGATCTTGATGTTATTGAGAGAAAAAGTGACAAATTTAATATCAAAATTTCGCAGAATTCTGGCAAGAGTTTTGACATATACTCTACTTTAAAAAAAGCAAAAGATTCCTTTGAATCAGGAGATAATAAAGCAGCTATTTCTCTCCTTAATCAGATTATCGCAAAGTTTCCTTATCATAAAAATGCTTTAATTGGATTGGGAAATATTTATTACGCTAATAAAGAATACAAAAAAGCTGTAGAGATTTACACAAGACTGTTAAAAGAACACCCTAGTAACCCTTACATATTAAAAAATTTTCTGACGATAATCTCACAATATGATCCTGATCTGGCGTTGAGTGAAATGTTAAAATTGTATGATATACATAAAAATTATGCTCCTTTATTAGCAAATTTAGGTCTGATCTATATGAAAAAGGAGGATTATGTAAAAGGTAAAGAGTATATGATAACTGCTATTTCCCTCGATGAAAACAATATTTTTTATACTTATAATTTAGCTGTTATTCTAGATAAACTTTCAGATTTTCAAAATGCTACAATATTCTACTTAAAGTTGTTAAACATGGCTACAACTTCGAAAGATGTGAGTGAAAAAATACCTTTATACAAAGTGACAGCAAGACTAAAATTTATAAAACTTCACAGCACGCACCCAAAGATTTCATAAAAGCTTATAGCTTACCTAAAGCTAATTTATCGTATCTGTTCAAGGGAGTGGCTAATGTGCAAATATTGAAGCAAAGTGTGTGACACACAGCTGTACGAACATTTGTTTGCAAAGGTAATTTGCACAACAAATGCATAACTGTACGAACATTGTGATTTTGGCCCATCAGGAGGGTGTCATCCCAGTGCTTGACACTGGGATGGCTTTGTTGCATAGCAACTGAAAAAATCTGGTGGCTACTGACAAAATTCATTATAAAATAGCCATTTAACCTTGAAAGAAAAAATATGCCACAAAAAATGAGGGTCAGTAACCATAGCGAATATAACAAATTTCTAGAAAAAAGAGGAAATATTTTTCATTATATCAACGAAGCCATAGAAAAGTGGTACGAGAATGGTCCAAAAATACCAGGTGGCAACAATATTTATAGCGATAAAGTTGTAATTTTGGTGCACATAATAACTTGTTTATTTAGAATAGGCCTGAGGCAAACAGTTGGGTTTATAGCAGGATACCTTGAGCAAATTGGGAAAAATTTGCAAGTTATCAGCTATTCACAATCATCAAGAAGGTTTAAGAAACTCAATATTAAGATCAATGATTGCAGAATTGATAAAAATAATATGGAAGATATCGAAATTACTATAGACAGTACAGGAATTAGTATATACAACAACACTCCTGGTCATAGCAAAGAAAATAGCGAAGATAGAAAGTATCGCAGCTATGAACAGACAAGAAAATTGCATGTAATGTTGAATACAAACAGCAAAAAAGCCATAGCTGTAAAATACAGTAACGGTGTCTACTCTGATCACTATGGAGCTTGTGATTTGCTAAAAGAAGTCGATTTTCAGTATGTCATAAAAGTACTATATGCAGATAGGGCATATGACAGAGAAAAGCTCTATAAGCTGTGTAATCAATATGGTATAAAAACGAAAATTCCTCCGAAAAACAACGCAGCAGAGCATCCAAAATTGGATTATATGCTTGATAGAAATGCCGCTATTCAGTTAATGAAATTACATGGTGAGAATGGTATAAAAAGATGGAAAGAAGAAGTAAATTACGGAAAAAGATCGTATATTGAAGGATTTTTCTCAAGGTTGAAGCGAATATTTGGGTTTAGTTTTAGGAGCAAATCTGAGATTAATCGTGAGAAGGAACTGCTACTCAAGTGTTATTTGCTTAACAAATTTACTGAAATAGGCATGGCTAAGTTTGAGATAGCTTCATGAATTTATTGTACGTTACCTACTATCCGAAGAGCGATGCAACAAAGCCCACTGGGATCCAGGAATTTTATTAAGTATAAAAATAGCTGTTTTATGTTAAAATACAACGTTTTAATGATTATGAAAAAGCTGGATTCCAGTGTCAAGCACTGGAATGACAAGAAGAGGGTACTTGGATAAGAGGCATTGCCCTTCTGGTAGGCCCAAATCACAATGTTCGTACAATTATGCAACAAATGGTGTCATTCCAGTCTGGAATCCAGATACGATTTCATCATATAAATCTTTCCATTCTTGATTTGTTTTTTCAATTAAGTTTATTTTCCGTTTTCTCTGCCAGCTTTTTAGAAGCTTTTCTTTACTAATTGCTAAATTTATGTCTTGAAACTCCTCAAAGTAGACTAATTTACTAACATTGTACTTTGACGTGAAACCGGAAATAGCTTTGCTTTTATGCTCCCAAATTCGTTTGATTAAATTTGATGTTATACCTATATACAGGGTTCCATTTCGTTCACTTGCAAGTATATAAACATAATAACTTTTCATATATAGTAACCTGGATCCCAGACTGGGATGACACCATTTATTGTAAGCTCACATTTACTCTATGATTATCTTTTTAGATCACCTTGTCTACCTATTTTGCCACTCTGCTGAACGGATACAATTTATTGCTATTTTTGTTTACAATAATAATATTGAGCTATAGAATTACATCTAAAGGGGCAATTAGCTCAGCTGGTAGAGCATCTCGTTTACACCGAGGAGGTCGGCAGTTCAAGTCTGTCATTGCCCATTTGCTTAACTGAATGTTAGTATTATTAATTACTTCAATTAAAGTATAGAAAATGCAGGATAATATAGTACCAATCTCAATAGTAAAAGAGCTGGAAGATTCTTATCTTTCCTACGCAATGAGCGTTATCATAAGCCGGGCTATACCTGACGTGCGGGATGGATTTAAACCTGTTCACAGGCGCATATTATATGCAATGTCAAGAGCTGGATTCGATGCCGGTAAGCCATATAAAAAGGCAGCTCGTATAGTTGGGGATGTAATGGGGAAATATCACCCACATGGTGATGCAGCTATTTACGATTCCTTGGTTAGAATGGCCCAAGATTTCTCTCTTCTTTTACCACTTGTTGATGGGCAAGGTAACTTTGGTTCGATAGACGGAGATCCACCAGCTTCAATGCGATACACAGAAGCAAGACTTCAAAAAGTGTCGCACTTTTTACTGAATGATATTGATGAAGATACAGTTAATTTTAGGCCAAACTACGATGGAAATGAAACAGAACCAGTTGTGCTGCCTGCAGAGTTTCCGAATCTATTGGTAAACGGTGCAAGTGGTGTTGCAGTTGGTATGGCAACCAATATTCCTTCTCATAATCTTGGAGAAATAATAGATGCTTGTATATTATATGTAAATAATCCTGAAGTTACTTTGGATGAGTTACTTGAAGTGATGCCAGGGCCGGATTTTCCAACTGGGGGAACAATTCTTGGAAGGTCTGGAATAAGATCAGCATTTGCAACTGGTCGTGGATCAATTGTTGTGCAAGGCAAGACTCATATAGAAGATCTGCCACAAGATAGGCAAGCAATAGTGATTGATGAAATACCTTACCAGGTAAATAAAGTAAAATTAATTGAGAAGATAGGTGAGCTTGTAAAAGAAAAAAGAATTGATGGTATAACAGAAATTAGGGATGAGTCCGATAAGTCTGGTATTAGAGTAGTAATTGACCTCAGAAGAAATGCTGAAGCAAGTTTTATACTTAATCAAATATTGGGACTAACTCCACTAAGAAGTAGTTTTAGTGTTAACACTTTAGTCCTCAATAACAACAGACCTGCTTTGATGTCGTTAAAAGAAATCATAGCTGCTTTTATTGATTTTAGAAAAGAAGTACTAATTCGAAGAACAGAATTTCGTCTAAGAAAAACGAGAGAAAAAGCTCATATATATATAGGGCTCTACATTGCGGTCCTCAGCATAGATGAAGTGATAAAAATCATCCGCGGTGCAAAAGATCCTGCGGAAGCAAGTAGAGAACTTTTAAATAAAGAATGGAAAACTTCGAATGAAATCAACACTATTATCGAGTTGATTTCAGATAGCGCAAGCTTTTTGAAAGATGGAGTGTATAGATTAACTGAGCTACAAATTAAAGCTATCCTTGATATGAAACTGCAGCGTTTAACAGGCCTTGAAAAAGACAAATTAGAAGCTGAGCTAAGTTCAATGATCAACCTGATAAAAGAATATATCGCTTTTCTTGGCTCAGAAGAGAAGTTGATGAAGGAAATAAAAAACAATCTACAAGAAATAAAGAACAGATTTGCTGTGCCGCGAAAAACTTCAATAGAGGAATCAGATACGGACATTGAAGCTGAAGATCTAATTCCACAAGAGGATATGGTGATAACCGTAACTATGAATGGTTATATCAAGCGTGTGAAGCTTTCTCACTACAGAACTCAGCGTCGTGGTGGAAAAGGAAAGCTAGGACAGGGATTAAAAGAAGAAGACGTAATTACAGAATTATTTGTGACAAATACTCACACTAGTGTTTTGTTCTTCTCTAACATTGGTCGAGTTTATAGATTAAAAGTTTATAAATTACCTCTTGCAGAGCCAACTGCACGTGGAAGAGCACTTGTTAACATATTTCCGCTTAGCGATGGTGAAACTATAACTAATATCATGCCATTGCCAAGTGAAAATGACGAAAATCAAAACATAGTTTTTGCTACTGCCTATGGAAACATAAGGCGTAACTCTTTAGCGGACTTTCACTATATTCCAAGCAATGGAAAAATAGCAATAAAGCTCGATGAAGGAGACAAATTAATATCGGTTAAAGTATGCAATGAAATTGATCATGTTTTTCTTTCAACAAGATTCGGCAAAAGTATCAGATTTGTTGTAAGTGATGTGCGTCAATTTAAAAGTCGCAATTCAGATGGCGTAAGAGGTATCAAACTTGCAAAGAATGACAGCGTGATATCCATGACCATATTAAATGGGATAGGTGTAGCAACAGAAACAAAAGAACTTTACTTAAAAGTTCCACTTGCAAAAAGATTGGGGACTGCAATTAATAACTCCATTCATTCTAAATTGGAAAAGACTTTAAATGATTTAGGAATAGATAACGAATTATTCTTAAAACTTGCAGTGAATGAGGAGTTTATATTAACTATTACCGAAAATGGCTTTGGTAAAAGAACTTCTGCGTATGAGTATAGAATAACTAACAGGGGTGGTGTTGGTATCACCAATATTCTTACTACTAGCAGAAATGGTAATGTTGTTGCTAGTTTTCCAGTTGAGCAGGGCGATAATATCATGCTTATTACAGATAAAGGAAAGTTAATTCGTATTTCAGTAAATGATATCAGAATTGCAGGACGTAGCACTCAAGGAGTCACTCTGTTTAAAACAGAGAGTAGAGAAAAGGTGGTCTCAGTAGCAAAAGTCGAAGATCCTGATTCCACTGAAGATAGTATTTCTGAAGTTGAAAACTCTATCTCTTCTCAACTGTAGTACAGGTTAAACAAAAAGCGCAAGTTTTTGTTGATTAATACGCAGTATTTAATTTAAAATATATACTTATGGCTGAGTAAAGATCAATGAATAAAAATTTAACTAAAAATAAAAAACCACTGGCAAACAAAGAGGATAAAAAAACACCTCCTGTTAAAGATCTTACTAAAAATAAGGGTAGGAGAGATTTTATAACATTAACTACATGCGCTATGGCAGGTATAGGAGCTGCAAGTGGACTTTGGCCACTGGTTAAGTCTATGAATCCTTCTGCTGAAGTTCTAGCAACTTCCACAGTGGAGGTGAATTTGTCTGGAATTCAGGAAGGACACGGAGTAAAAGTAAAGTGGCAAGGTAAACCAGTATTCATTCGTAGACGCACAAAGCAAGAAATTGAGGCTGCAAGAGCTGTGAATGTGAAGAGCTTGAGGGATCCTCAATTAGATGAGCAGAGAGTATACGAAGGAAAAGACGAATGGTTAATTATGCTTGGAATATGTACACATCTTGGGTGTGTACCGGTTGACCACGCTACAAGAGATGGTAATGGTTGGTTTTGTCCTTGCCACGGTTCATATTATGATACATCAGGTCGAGTAATTGGGGGTCCTGCACCGAAAAATATGGCTGTACCTGATTATTTTTTTCCCAGTGAGAATGTTGTGGTAATTGGCAAGAAGGCTTAACGGAACTCGTTAAAAAAAACTCACAGGATCAACATCTATTATCACTGCAATACTCGAATTCAAGTTACAATTTTTAATCCAATATTTCAGCTTTTTTTGTATAGATAAACTGTGTTTATTGTGTATTTTTAATAATACCCTATACCGATACTTATTATTTAAAAAATTTATCGCTGCTGGTGATGGGCCAAGAATTTCAAATTCCTTTTTGTCTACACCTACATTTTTTTCCTGGATACAAGTAGTTAAGCTACTTGGATGACAAAGAAGAGATTTTACTATTTCATTCGCTGCTTTTTGTGTTGCAATCTGATTCTTACCACAAATGATAAGCGCTATTAATCTGCTAAATGGTGGCATTTTGGCTTCACGTCTTGACTTAAGTTCAATTTCATAAAATGAGTCCCTTTTTTGATGCAGCAATGCTTTTATTATTGAACTTTCAGGGTTATTGGTTTGCACTATTACCATTCCTTTTTCATTAAACCTTCCTGATCTGCCTGCAACTTGGTGCAATAATTGATACGTCTTTTCCGCTGCTCTCAAATCAGAATTTTCGAGGCTCAAATCTGCATTTATTACTCCAACCAAAGTTAATTTAGGAAAATTGTGCCCCTTAGCAATTATCTGTGTGCCGATTATAATGTTCACCTCTTCCTTTAACACTAAATCAATGATGTTACTAACCGACTTCTGATCGCTGCTTATCATCGCAGTTTTTGCGTTTGGTATTAATTTCACCATTTCTTCAAGCAACCTTTCAATTCCTATGCCGTAGAGGGACAATGGCTGTTCACTTTGGCAATTAGAGCATTTCTCTGGAAGTTTTAATTGATAAGAGCAATGATGGCACAAAAGAGCATTTTTTTTCTTGTGATATGTAAGCCAAACAGCACAATTTAAGCAGGAAATTTTATATCCACACTTTTTACAAATTGCCAGTTGTGCATACCCTCTGCGGTTTAGAAAAAGCATAACCTGCTGTTTTTTCTCTATGGTTTGTTTGATGCTTTCAAAAAGCTCAGAGGAGATCCATTGCTTGTTGTTCCTCATATCTACTACTTTAATGAGTGGCAATTCTGCACCACCAAATCGTTTAGTTAGCTTTACATGATTGTAATTCCCGTTTTTAACATGATGAATCGTTTCAAGCAGTGGAGTAGCTGATGATAAAATAATCGGAATATTTTCAAATTTGGCTAAGATTATCGCCATATCTCGAGCATTATATATAATTCCCTGTTCTTGTTTAAAAGATGAGTCGTGCTCTTCATCAACGATAATCAATTTTAGGTTTTTATAAGGCAAAAAAAGCGCTGACCGTGCACCAATAATTATCTGCGCATTTCCATTTGCTATATTGAGCCAATTATTCCGGCGAGTTTTTGGAGTGAGCCCTGAGTGCCATTCAACTAAGTTTTTTGATATCTGACCGCGAACACGATTTACCAATTGTGAAGTTAAAACAATTTCAGGTAGGAGGATTAAAATTTGTGCATTACCCTCTCCTGGTGTCATTTCAACATATTCTGGTGTCATACTAGTACGTGGCAAAGACGGTATGCTAAATGTTACAGTGGGTTTTGCCTTGAGTACAAAGGTGTCATTCCAGTGCTTGACACTGGAATCCAGGAATTTTGATTGTAAATTAGGTATTGGTCTTAAGTTAAAATAAACATTTGTAATGAGGTTATATGAAAAACTGGATCCCAGTGTCAGGCTACTCGGATAACACCCTCTTGGTAGACCCAAATCACAATGTTCGTACAGTTGTGTCTCTGGGCACTGGGATGGTAAAGTCTGAGCAGCATTTGGAACGGCAGTGTAATTCTTAATCAATTGTGCAATCACAGAGAGATAAACTTCGGTTTTTCCAGACCCGGTCTCACCGTCAAGCAAAGTCACTGAATATTCGTTCAAATTGCTGATTATTTTATCACTAGCTACCTGCTGTTCAGGACTCAATTTGCAGCTTATTTCACTTGTTTCCTGCTTTTGTTCAACACAAACCAATTTATCTATGTGATTTACTTTTAACACTCCTCCCATTATCACTTTGGCAAGCATACCAATAGGTATTAAATTGTATTGTGCAACCCACTCTGCAAATGCAATCAATTTTGGTCTAATATTTGGTAAATCGATTTTTTGCTCAATAAATTTTAATTCTCGGTTACTTTTATCACTGTATTTCCAAACTATTCCGATTAAGCGTTTTTTGCCAAATGGCACCACTACGTAATCTCCAAGTAAAATCTCAGTATTTTCCTCAATTGCATATGAAAATAACTGATCAATTGGAAGTGGTAGTAATACGTCAACTGTTTTTGCCATAGTGATTGAGTTTAACATTGTTTTAAAGAGCTTGTAACTTTATTAAGCTTGGCAATATAGATGAATCGGTACAGAGAAAATCTTAACGTTTAACACATTTTTCATAGTACAGACCGTATGATTGATAAATAAAATGATTTATAGAATTTGTGGAGGCTACCAATGGTCAACGACAAGATTACTTTGAACTTTGAAATAGAAAAAGGCGAACCTATAGATCGATACTACTTTTCTGCACATATAAAGCTTACAGATGAAAGCAAAAATCTTTTGCGGGAGAAGCTTGGCAGTACAATTCAATTCGATAATCTAGATGATCACTTCAATCTTAACCATGAGAATTTTTATATCTACTACAACAAATATAGTGAGCACAATGGTAGAAGTGAGCTACACGTTAGGGATGATAACGGTAAATATTTAACCTCCAATCTTCCACTTAATTACTATGGATTCTCAATGGAACTATCACCTGACGGAGCGTCAATTGCAGATTATGGTTTTTATCCTCTGTATGCAATCTATAACCCAAATCACTATGATAAAGCAAAGGAAAAAGTATTTGATGATCACGGTGAATTGTCACCAATTGCATCAAATGTGTTAGATAATTTTTTAAGCAACACAAATAGCTTAACCACACAAGATATATTACAAAATGTATTCTCACAACTGCAGAAGAAAGCTGATGAAGAAGCAGAAAGATTGGCAAGAGAAAGAGAAGCAGAAAGACAAAGGGAGGAAGAGTTAAATGAAAAGAACGAGGAGTTAAAAGAACTTGTAGAAAAGGATGAGATTAAAATATTCAAAGTGGTAAAAGGTAATGATTTAGGTAATGGGCATTCAGCAGTAGTTTTACAACTTGATGGGGAAGAAGGTGACAAGATACCTCTCGACTCTAGTAAATACTACATAGCAGAGTATAGACACCACCCAGAATGGGAAGGCGATGAATATTTAAATTTTGTTAGCCCTGATAGTGATATGCTGGTTAATTATGAAAACTTATTTTTTGTGCTCAATCAAAGCTCCTACTCAGACTTTGAAAGTGGGTTTTATTCAGAAAACAGAACCGATACCCATAATTATGCTAAATATTCAAAGGAACCATATTTGAGTGGTGACCAGCTATCTGAAAAATTAGAGAATGAATTGGAGGAAGATAGCAATCAGATAGGTACTGAATTTACAATTGATGATGAGCAAGTAGACGAAGAAGTTGTGGTAGAGAGTGAAGCCAAGTCTGGGGAGAAAGGAACGGTTGGTGAGGATAACGCAAAAAATACTATACAGGAAGAAGAATCTAACTATATAGATCAAATGCAAGCGGATGATAGCAGCAGTTATAAACCAGCTTTGCAAAGCAATCGTGATGATTATGCTGATACGAAAAAAGCTCTGCAGGAAAAATTGCATGGAGATGAAATACACAAGCAAAGTAATGAGAAAGCTCAAAAAGATATAGAAGTAAAAAAAGTAACTGTGGAAACTGACAGTAGCAGTAATAAGACTGAAAAACAAACAAAACCAACAGAAGATGAACAAGAAACTGTTATGGCAAGTGTGATAGAAAATATGGATAAAAATTCTGATATTGAAGCAGAAACTTCTAACAGTGTTGCAAATTCACAACATCCCTTAAAAATAAAGACAGGAAGTCCTCTTGAAGTGGGAAAGTATAAGGTGGAGCTGCAAGTGACATATGATGATGTAAAGAATTTTTATGATACCGTACGTGGTAAATATCATGCTGGCGATGGATATAACTACGAACAAGTAATGGTTTTATATAATGAAATTGTTAGGCCCGCTCACAATCATCATTACGAGCTGTTTACTCTTGATGAAGCACATGTTGCTAATGATCACCTGTTTATCAAGGGTCAGGATTTTGGAACTCTAAATGATTTTAATGAGATGTTCTATAAAAGTGATGAGTTAATGTGATGTAAAAAGCAAGATTCAATCTGGTGAACGAGAGTTAACTGACAGAGGAGATTGACACGTATGCCTTTATCTTTAAGATTGTTTATCAAGTATAGACATCAGCTCGCCCCATTCTCTTTTACCAATATTACTTTCTTCTCTAGTAACGTTTTCCCCTTTAATTAATTTGCGAATTATTTCTAGACCAGTTCTTGAAATACAGGCTGATTCTAGGCAATATTCAACAAAGGCATTGTAGGCCAGTGGAACCCATTTTTTTATTATATCCAGCATAACTTCTGCATAAACTCTGATTTCATATTGGGCATGCTTATCAGCTCTAAGCTTCAAAAAATGAAGGAGATTATGCAGATCTATTTTCCAATAAAATTGCGTGTAGTAATTAAGCATTAGGTTAGTTCTGGCAATTTCTCTTGCAAGCCCCTGCTCAATAAATTTTTCATAATGAGAATATACTAAATTAGAGTCATTTGTTAGAGAATCTATTATTTCCTTTGAGGTATCTGGATCAAAAGCTTCCCCGCTACCTTGTTTATTATTGTCAGATTGTTTTGCAACTTGTTCTGGTTTAGGTGTATAAAATTCATTATCAAGTATTGAATACCTTGCTGAATATTCATTCACATTTGCAGTTCTATGCCTTATCCATTGCCTTGCAACAAAAATTGGAAGTTTCACGTGAAACTTAATTTCACACATTTCAAATGGAGTTGTATGATGATGTCTCATTAAATACTTTATAAGTGCTTCATCCTGACTTATCTGTTTTGTTCCCTTGCCATAAGAAACACGAGCAGCTTGAACTATAGCGCTATCAGAGCCCATATAATCCACTACTCGAATAAATCCATGGTCTAATACCTTATGTTCTTCATATAAGATTGCATCTATTTCTTTTACTATAGTTCGTTTGGTTGCTTCATTCATAAAATATCCTCAAGACGAAATGGAGATATCAGCTCCACATGAATTGAGTTTTTCATGCATTGCTTCATATCCTCTCCATAAATGATGTGAATTGTTTATTATAGTTTCTCCATCGGCTACCAAAGAAGCAAGCACCAAAGCTGCTGTTGATCTTAAGTCAGTAGCATATAGATTAGCTCCAGATAAGCTTTTTATTCCACTTATAGTAGCTTTGCTTTTCTCGATGCTGATATTAGCACCTAACTTTCTCAATTCATCTGCATGTGTAAATCTGTTTTCAAAAATGTTCTCTTCAATTACTGATATCCCATCAGCGATGCACATTGCAGACATCAGTTGTGGTTGCATATCACTGGGAAAATTGGGGTATGGATCTGTCGCAACGTTAGCAGACTTAATAGAGCCATTTTTTCTGGAAATAACAATGCCTCCATCATACAGTTCAACCATAGCTCCTATAGTCTCCAACTCATTTGTAATACACCTTATATCAGATAGATTTATTCCTTCCAACTCCAATTTACCACCGGTTATTATAGCAGCTAGTGCATAGGTGCCTGCTTCTATGCGATCTGGTATTATTTTATGAACACATCCATTTAGTGCTTCAACTCCTGTTATTATGACCTTTGTATTATCAATTTCAATATCAGCACCCATTTTCTTCAGAAAATCTATTAAATCAAGAACTTCCGGCTCAGTTGCAGCATTGTTTATTGTTGTCACTCCTTCTGCAAATGTTGCTGCCATTATTACATTTTCTGTTGCGCCAACACTTATTTTCTCAAATGTGATTTCTTTTCCTTGTAGCTTTCCTTTCACTGTTGCAATTATATTATAGCCGTCAATTTCAATTTTAGCTCCCATTTCTTCTAATGCTTTAATATGCATATCAACGGGACGCTTTCCAATGTTGCATCCACCAGGAAATGCTGTTCTCGCTTTGCCAAATCTGCTAAGCATTGGACCCAATATTAGAAAAGAAGTTCTTAGCTTACTTGCGGTTTTATATGGCATCACGTGATTGTTGATATTGCTGCAGTCAATTTTCAAAGTATGGTTCGCTTTATAATTTTTATTGTGCATAAAGTTCACTTCTGCTCCAAGACTTTCAAGCAACTTAGACATTAGATGCACATCAATTAAATCAGGTACATCATGCAAAATTACCGGGGAGCTACTTAATAGACTTGCTGCCATTATTGGTAAAACAGCATTTTTTGAGCCATTAATCTTGATTTTTCCGACCAAAGGTTTGTAGTTATTTCTTATTAATATCTTGTGCATTTAATTAGATATAAAGTATAATTCATTAGTTTATTGAAGTCTTACTAAGTATAATAGATTGACCGTAAAAGGCAAAATTTGCTTTTTCTTCCTCATCATCCCAGTGTCATGCTACCTGCATGACACCTGATGCGAATTGCCCCCGAAATTTTATACTATGAATTACTCAAATGACGCTCTCGAGCTTTATCAAACCAAATAACACCAATTGCAACAATGAAATAACCAGCTGCTCCTAATGTAAGGCGAATTACTGCATCGAAAGTTGACAGAGGAGGAGACGGCATTAGAATGCTCAAAACACTATACACAAGATTATTTGTTGCATGAGCAATAGTTACTGGCCAAATCGAGTTGTCTTTTTCAAACAACCAGGTAAACATTATAGACATTGCACAAATATAAAGGGTATAAGCACAAATAGTCGGGAATGTAAAGCCATCCTTCCACAAAGCTGAGCCAGCAACCACATAAGTTGGTATGTGCCATACTGACCAAATAATACCGACAATAATTGCTCTGATATAAAAATTTGATATTTTGCTTTTAAGATTTTTCAAAAGATAGCCACGCCAACCGATCTCTTCACCAAGAGACATAATGATCCACATCACAAAGGTTGATAATAAAACAAATAACATCACTAATGGACTCAAAACTGCACTCAAATCCTTTACACGGTCTAACGTAAAAGACTCTCGGAAAAATGAAAAACCGCAGTAAATTGACAAAAGACCATTGGAAATTAGCATACTTACCAGAATAAGTATAAACCCTAATAGACAGTTTTTTGGCGAACTAAGTTTAAAAAGATCCCTTACCTTCTGTTTATTATAAATGGTTAGCAAAATTGCAACTGAAGCCGGAACAAATGTTGTTAATAATGTTATGTCTTTGAAAGGTAAGCACCAAGCTATAATGCACGTCAAAAAATATGTAATTACAACAAATAATGTACAATTAATAGTGGTTAAATTCATGCATACGCCTATCAATTCCTTTTCTGCATTATTGATCTTTATTCATAAATTGTCAATAAAATACTTCTTCAGGGATGAATAGAATATTTTTTCTTTTTGAATTGCTAATGATAGTTTAATTTTTATATGTATTCCCTTTCACAACCGTTTGTCATCCCAGTATCACGTGCTGGGATGACAGTAGGAGAGCTGCTTGCATGACAAGAGGAGGGTACTGGAATGACAAGAGGAAGACACTGGGGTGACATCAACTAAACTTGTCCAAATATGAGCGATGCATTAGTGCCACCAAAACCAAACGAATTAGAAAGTGCATATTGAATTTTATGCTCCTGAGCTTTAAACGGTACAAAATTTAAATCACATCCTTCTGAAGGCTTGTGTAAATTTAAGGTTGGCGGAATAATTCCATTATTTAACGCAAGAATACTGAATATTGCTTCAACGCTCCCTGCAGCACCAAGTAAATGTCCTATAGAAGATTTAGTTGAAGAAACAGGTATTTTATAAACGTAGTCACCGAATAACTGTTTCATTGCTATTACTTCAATTTTATCTCCAAGTGGCGTTGAAGTTCCATGTGCATTGATATACCCTACTTGATTGGGATTAATTTGCGCGCTCTTTAAAGCAAGCTGCATTGCCTTAAATGCGCCTCTTCCTTCTGGATGTGGTGCTGTAATGTGGTGCGCATCTCCTGTGAGTCCGTACCCAACCAGTTCAGCATGTATTTTTGCCCCCCTTTTTTTTGCATGTTCGTATTCTTCCAACACCAATATACCTGCTCCTTCACCCATAACAAAACCATCGCGTTCTGCATCCCATGGTCTTGAAGCTTCTTTGGGTTTATCATTGAATTTAGTTGATAACGCTTTCATAGATGCAAAACCTGCAATTCCAACTCTACACAGTGCACTTTCTGCTCCACCTGCAATCATAACATCTGCTTCACCAAGTTTTATAGTTCTTGCTGAGTTTATGATTGCATGCGCACCTGTTGCACATGCGGTTACTGCTGAATCGTTTGGACCTGTAAATTCGTATTTAATAGAAATATGGCCAGATATCAAATTTATTAGACTTGCAGGGACAAAAAATGGACTGACACGTCTGGGCCCTTTTTCCTGCATGGTAATAACATTTTCCTGAATTGACGGAAGACCACCTATACCAGAGCCAATAGTCACACCAACACGTTCCCGATTGATATTTTGGCTTTCCAAAATTAATGAATCATCTACTGCCTGAATAGCTGCTGCAATACCGTAATGGATAAAACGATCTGTCCTTTTTGAGTCTTTCTCAGAAATATAATCTAGTGGATTGAAATGGTGCTCAATGTTGTCTGATTGCAACGGCACCTGCCCTGCAATTTTGCAAGCAAGATCAGAAGAGTCAAATCTATCCGTATTGATTGCTTTTATGCCAGACTCACTTTTTATTAGCCTTGACCAAGTGTTGTCAACATCTGCCGCTAGTGGAGTGATTAAACCAACACCAGTGACTACTACTCTTCTGCTCATTTAACACTAACTATTAGCCTTTTTTATTATTAATGTACTCAACTATTTGCTCCATAGTTTCCATTTTTTGTGCGTCTTCATCTGGAATTTCTATTCCAAACTCTTCTTCTGCTGCCATGATGATTTCAACTGCATCTAAGCTGTCTGTACCATGCTCCGAAAGCTTTGAAGAGCTGTTGAATTTCTCTACATCCTTACTAATATGCTCTAGTATAATCTTTTTCACTTTTTCTTCTATGTCTTCTCTAGTGCTCTTTGCTAGTTCGCTATTCACATTTCTTACCAAAAAAATAACCTATTCTTTGATGTTATAAAAAATTTTTATGTTTGCAATATCTTTTATAACTGGTAAACTACAGTAAAGTTTTCTACTGCCCTAGCTGGCTAGCGTTACGTGCTAAACAATTAACAATTCAAAAATGCTAGACGAAACAACAAAAAATTTGCTTATTGTAGAAGTAAATAAACTCTTACCCGAAAATAGCGAGAATAAGCTTATATCAGCTATGCGTTATATACTCCTTGCTCCTGCAAAACATATACGCTCCTTTTTAGTCGTAGCTTCATCGCGAGTGTTTAACGCGGAAGCTAAAAAAGTAATATCAGTTGCTGCAGCAATTGAATTTGTTCATGCTTACTCTCTAATTCACGATGATTTACCGTGCATGGACAACAGTGATACTCGCAGAAGCCAGCTAAGCTGCCATAAAAAATTTGATGAAGCAACAGCAGTGCTTGCCGGAGATGCACTACTTACTCTGGCTTTTGAGGTATTATCTTCGTTAAATGAGAAACGCTGTGAGATCATAAAAGTTCTTTCTCAGGCAATAGGAATTAGGGGAATGGTGGGAGGACAGGCTTTAGATATTAACAGTGAGCATATAGATTTTAGCCCCCAACCCTCTGTCATTCAAGTAGCGGACACTGGGATCCAGAAGGCTTTGCCTACAAGCATTTCGTGCAAAAAGCCATGCGATAGTGGAGCTGAACATGAAATGGATTCCAGTGTCAGCTACTTGCATGACACCCTTTCTACCTTAAAACTACAACATTCGTACGGCTGTATGTATGACGCTGGAATGACGTCGGGCCAAGCTGATAAAATAAAAGAAATTCATTTGATGAAAACCGCAAAACTATTTGCAGCTTCATGTGAAATAGGTGCTATAATAGGGGATGCTACAGACAAGCAACGTAAAGCGTTATATAACTATGGAATAAATCTAGGGCTTATCTTTCAAGCTAAGGATGATATTGAAGACTACGAACAAGATAAAACAAATAACCTAATGTCTGTGCTTGGTAAAAGTGAAGTAGAGGACTATATAGACGGCCTCTTTAAACAAGGCTTGGATAATTTGAGTGCGCTTTCAGGGGATACTAATTATTTATATGATTTATTGAATCAAGTAAAGAAAGATGGTTAGAAAAATTATATTACAAATGCTTATTTCCGTAGTAACGATTCTCACTTTAACTTCTACTTTTGTGTTTACTATTGTCTATATAAACAAAGGTAAACCGGAAAAAAAGGACAAGCTTTATGAGATAAATGCCACGCATGGTGGTTTGATACAGACGATAGCATATTACCTAGTGAAGCCAATACTTGAATCAGCACTTGACCGCTATATTGAAAAGCATGGGCTGACAGAATATTTAGAAGAAATGACGCAGCAAAAAGAAGAAGATTCAATAAATTTTTATGAAATTACTGAAGGCAGTGGCAGCAAGGCTTTTTGTGGCCTGGAAGTCCTATTGCAAATATATAAAATTTCTAATAATAACTTAGCAACACTCCCTAGCAAAGTTTCTGATGTTACTTTGAAAATAGGTCAAGATAACCTAAAAGAAGTGAGTTTAGGGGTAATAGGTATGAAAGAAGGCGGAGAGCGTGTAGTTACTATTGCCAATGATAACAAAATGAATTTTAATTCTTATTACGTCAAACTGATCGAAATAAAGGATAAATATCCCGACTCAGTAAATAATCTGATGGTTTTTAATGACTTAATTAACAAGACTGGAAAACAAGTAAGGTGCGGTGATGAGATATCGGTTAAATATAGCGTAAAGGAGCATAATGGAGAATATATAGCCAAAGATCAAACAGTGCAATTTAGGGTTGGCGATAAAAAAATACCACTTGCTATAGAGCTTGGAGTTGTGGGAATGAGAGCTGGTAATAAAAGAACTATTCTTTCTCCGCCTGACCTTTTGACTATTACTGACGATATGTTAATAAAAGACATAGATTATGATGAAGAAAATATCTCAATAATTGACTTAAGCTTAGATGTTAAGCAAGAGGTCGCAGCACACCATTCTACTGTTGAAAAACAGCCTAAAGAATATAGCTGAAATTTTAGGTCTACTGGCTGACCTTCTGAACACTTTCTATACTACTTAAAGTAGGCTTTTCGTTTTTCCTAAAGTATAAACTTAGATAAATCAAGCTGCTTCGAAATTGACTCAAGTTTATCTTTTACATACTTGCTGTCTATAATGAATTTTTCGCTATTTTTCTCAGAAGCAATGAAACTTATCTCATCTAAAAGCTTCTCCATAACAGTGTGAAGCCTTCTTGCACCTATATTTTCCACTTGCCTATTAACTGTAAACGCTATTTCAGCTATGGTTTTTATACCATCATCAGTGAACTCAAGTGTCACATTTTCTGTTTTCATTAAAGCTATGTACTGCTTTAACAAACTAGATTCTGGTTCCTTTAATATTCTTATTAAATCTTCTTGAGTAAGTGCCTTAAGTTCTACCCTGATCGGTAATCTGCCCTGCAATTCCGGTAAGAGGTCAGATGGTTTAGACTGATGAAAAGCACCAGATGCAATAAATAATATATAGTCTGTTTTTACATGGCCATACTTAGTTGTAACAGTTGTTCCTTCAAGTAATGGTAACAGATCGCGTTGCACTCCTTCTCTGTTTACTTCACCTTTTACTTCTGTACGCGCTGCAATTTTGTCTATTTCATCCAAAAATACTATACCGTCATTACTAACAAGATCAATAGCTTCTTTGATTATCTTATCTTCATCCATTAGCCCTTCACTTTCTTCATTAATTAATATTTCACGCGCTTCTTTTACCTTCACCGTAATAGTTTTTGTTTTTTTGCTCCCGTTAAACATCTTGCCCATTATTTCTGTTACATTCATCACACCAACTTGCCCACCTGGCATACCTGGTATATCGAAAGTAGGTAACATACTCTTGCTCTCTCTGACGTTAATAGAAACTTCTCCGTCCTCAAACTCTTTATTCCTCAACCTTTCTCTAAAAATTTTTTTACTCTCTTCGGTTGCATTTTCGCCTACCATAGAGTTTACTATTGTTTTCTCAGCTAAAATTAAAGCCTTTTTAGCTAAGGCTTTACGGGCTTTCTCTTTAACTAAAACTATTGCTGCATCAACTAAATCGCGTATTATCGAATCAACGTCACGTCCAACGTACCCTATTTCAGTAAACTTCGTTGCCTCAATTTTTATGAACGGTGCACCGGCAAGTTTTGCTAAGCGACGAGCTATTTCAGTTTTACCAACCCCTGTATGACCGATCATCAATATATTCTTAGGTATGATTTCATCACGCAATGGAAATGGAACCTGATTGCGACGCCAACGATTTCTGAGCGCAATAGCAACAGCACGCTTTGCATCATCCTGTCCGATTATGAATCTGTCCAATTCTTTAACTATCTTCTGTGGTGGCAGGTCATCTAACAAAACTTGAGTGCTGTCATTAACTTGAACATCGCTGTCATTTGAATCAAAACCACTCTTAGTATCTTTATAGAGGTTATCTTTTTCATCGTAGGTGTCACTACTACAAGACCGCCCTTCTGAAAGGGTTATGGGCTGATTGGAAAAATTGGTGCATAAAGTTTTTTGCTTGGAAGACATATCACTCCTCTATCTTTTCAATAACTACATTATGATTTGTATAAACACATATATCGGCAGCTACCTTCATAGCCTTTTTCGCAATTTCCTCTATTGATATTCCTTTAATATCAATTAAAGCTCTTGCTGCAGATAGAGCAAAATTTCCCCCAGAGCCAATAGCGGCGATTCCATCTTCAGGTTCAAGAACATCACCTGTTCCCGTAATTACTAATGAAATAGATTTATCTGCAACGATCATCATAGCCTCTAATTTCCTCAGATATTTATCCATTCTCCAGTCTTTTGCAAGTTCAACACATGCTCTCATTAATTGCCCTGGGTGCTTATCAAGTTTAGATTCTAGTCTTTCAAAGAGAGTAAATGCATCAGCTGTTGCTCCAGCAAACCCAGCAATTACAGAATCACCAGAAAGACGCCTAACTTTTTTTGCTCCGGATTTTATAACAGTGTGGCCCAGTGAAACTTGTCCGTCACCTATTACTACTACACTTTTATCTTTTCTAATTGACAGTATAGTAGTGCCATACATTTTACTGTTGTCGTGTTGAATCATTTTTCTATCACTTTAAATAAGAATCCCATTATACTTTAATCTTTAGTCAAATTTGCTAAATATGTTTAATTATAGCTTATAATATAATACCTTCCTTATAACATTTAAAGTGTAGATGCAAAACATAATTCACCCAGATTTGGAAAAAAGTATAAATAATTGGTTTGAGGCAAAATTTAACGGCCTTACATTGCCATTTTATAGCTCTATAGATCTTAGAAACTCCAGCTACAAAATTGCCCCAGTGGACGCTAATTTATTTCCTGCGGGGTTCAATAACTTAAGTGAAGAATCAAGAACGATGGCAGCAAGATTGATAGAAAGCTACTTTAAAAGACATCAATACAAAAAGGTTCTTATAATACCGGAAAATTATACACGAAATAAAATGTATATAGAAAACGTATTTGCTATAGAGAAAATACTGCAACTGGCTGGTTTTGAAACTAAGATTGGCCTCTTTCATAATGAAACGTACAATTTAATAGAACCGTATGAAGCTATTGTGAAGGAAACCTCTCTATTAAAGACAACTTCAGGATTTGTGCCTGATGTTATTATACTGAACCGTGATATGACGAACCACATTCCAGACACGCTAAAAGACGTAAAGCAAGATATAGTACCAAGCCCACTATACGGTTGGCATAGCAGGCAGAAATTTAAGTATTTTGAAATCTATCAAGAATTAGCGTCCGAGTTTTGTAGCGAATTTAAAATGGACCCATGGCTAATTTCTGTGCTTACAGAGAGCTGTGATGGAGTTGATTTTGATGATGATTCATCACTAGGAGCAGTAGCAACTAAAGTTGACCAAATATTATCTCTAGTGCAAAAAAAATATGAGGAATATGAAATAAAAACACAACCTTACGTTTTTATCAAAGCAAGCAATGGCACATATGGGATGGGCATTATAACAGCAACAAGTGGAGAGGAAATATTAAACCTCAATAAAAAAAAGCGTCATAAAATGAAAAAGATAAAAGAAGGAATAGCAATCGATAGTGTTATTATACAAGAAGGTGTACCAACCATTGACGTATTTAAAAGCAGTTCTGCAGAACCGCTAATATACTATATAGGAGATACTCCAACATGTTACTTATACCGATGTAATAGCAGGAAAGATGTATATTCCAGCTTAAACTCCATTGACTGCGAATTTTATGACGTTAGCAAAATAGTGGAAGAGAAACCTCTAGCACTTTGGAATATAGTTAGTAAATTAGCAGTGTTAGCATTAGCGGTAGAAATAAGGTCTTTTCACCTCTAACCCTTACATTCCCACAACGTCGCCATTGGGGAGACCATTACCATCATAATCGTGCCTAATATGATTAGCGCCATCAAGTTCAGTGGAAGGATCATCATTGATAGGTTGATTAAACAGTTTATCAAACTGAACTACCAAGAATACTGCACTATATATTATGCTGACTGTTACGCTTAAGTTGAAATTATAGATTATACCATTACCTAAGTTTATTGGTATAGTTGGAGTCTCTATCCTTCTTAATATGAAGTTTAATAAACCTAACGACAAAGTTAATGTGCTGATAATGAGGTCCTTCTTACACTCAGCAGACTTTTCAGGATCCTTATTATCTAGGTATTTTCTCCATGAATAATAGTAACTTATAGGTTCCGAAATAAACAGAAATAGGATCGTTGATGTTAAGCTAACATAACTTATTACATCTGCATTACCTCTAGCCAAAAAATGTATGACTTTCAGCATCATCAACGCTTCTATGGTGCTATTTGTAAGACTAGCCGATTTACCCAAAATTTTTGCTAATTCTTTTTTACCTTTAGGGTCTTTATAATCTTTTACCAAATCCCGTAAGATAAATGCAGAATGGACAATGTATAGGGTAGATGTCGGAAATTTCACCCATCGGGCAACATTCTTTATAAAGGAGATATTGGATCTGTTATTGTCAATAAACTCACAGCAAAATTGCAGTGAAATCTTACACAATAGGGCTGTTAAACCTGTTGTGATGCAGATTACCTTCCTGAAATCATGATTATAAATATCATGCACCTTTTGTGCGGGCGTGTTGGATTCCTTTTTTAGCATGAAATAGTTAATAACTCCCTATTATTCTATCACATAAAATCCTAAAAGAAAAGCTCTATAAATCAGGACTTTAAGGGAGATTTATGCACAAATCGGCTAAGCATTTTATAAACAAAGAATCAGTACTGAGAGTTGGCACGCGAAAGTAATATCCATCCTTGATAATTGCTTTATATTCTATATCAAGTTCAACTAGAGTTTCTGAATGCTCAGAAACAAAAGATATAGGTGATAGAACTACAGGTACACCATCAGCTTTTGCGCGTAATAGCTCACTTTCAGTGCTTGGCTCTAGCCATTTTACAGGACCAATCTTACTCTGATAACATATTGACCAATCTAAGTTATTGATAGCTAACTTTTCTACTATTAACTCTACGCTTCTTTCTACCTGTGAAGCGTAAGGGTCGCCCTTTTTAATGATACTAAGAGGTAAGCTATGGGCTGAAAATAGGACTCTTGGTTTACCGATTTTGCTAGCCAATTTATAGTACTTAGCTATCAGATTAGCGTGAGCTTCAATAAAATCTTGGTTATCATAATAACGGTGAATCATTTTTGTATTGCATTTTAGGCCATACCGTTTAGCATTTTTTTGCCAATTCTCGATGGATGACAGAGTTGTGGTAGTTGAATATTGTGGATACAGTGGCAACAGAATTACTTCGTCAGGATCAAATTGTTTTACACTTTTAACAACTTCGTCGGCAAAAGGGTGCCAGTAGCGCATGCAGATGAATACCTTATATACATGGTTTCTATCTTCATTTAATTTTAGTTCTAAAGCACTAACTTGTGCTTTCGTATTATCCAAAATCGGCGATTTGCCTCCGATTTGCTCATATATTTCTCGTGCAGTATTTTCTCGTTTTGCAGATATAAACTTTGCTAAAAGAAACCGAAAGGGATTCAGTAAATTGATTATTCTCCTGTCATAAAAAAGATTGAATAAAAAAGGACGAACCGCATTCAATGAATTAGGTCCGCCAAGGTTAAATAAGATAACTGCCTTTTTCACCTACACACTACTTACAACAAGTTACTTTTGGGGTGCCTATAAGTTCATCTACATATTCATCAAGTATAGATATAGGCACTAAATTTCTCACACTAGCATACAATAAATGAACTGATCTCTGCAGGTTACTCTTGGTGGATGTGAAGCTCCAATCGAAAAATGTATCAACAAAAAGACTTGGCGCTACTTCAAGAAGTTCAATAGCAGCTAAAGATAGCATGATACAACTTTGCAGGACCTTCAAAAGAACCTTTAGAGGGAAAAATAAAACTTTAACGAAAAGAGAGGTGCTACTTGTTTCATCCAGTGGTCGCCCTGAGTTGGGTGAATTATACTCGATGTGTTTTCTATTTCGATTAAAAATAGGAAATTTTATAGTATCTTTCTTAAATTCCTTATTCACTGTTTCTTTTGGGCAACCTGTTTGTTTTTCTAATAATTTTTCACGTAGATTAAAAGTTCTGACAATAAAACATGTGGCAATCATTAAAGCAGCGCATACGAGTGCACATTGTAGAAGACCAGTGAATGTAAGGCAAACAAGCGGTACTATGACAGCCATTTCAAGAAACGGAATAGTATTCCTTTTCATTGCAAAGGCAGCACCTTTTTTTAATTCTGTATTATGATGTGAGCTATATTCCAAATAGCTTAAAAATGCCAAATTAAAAGTCAAAAATCCTTTTGTTCCACAAAAAATTGATGACTTCAAGTTATTGACCAATTTTTTAGCAGTAGATTCAGCTTGTTTTTCAGTGATAGGCTCAGTTTTTTTAGGACAACCCATATAATACCTCCTTGATGGTTTACCCTTGACTATAAATAAAAAACCTCTTTGATGAAACAAAAATTTGCAATAGAATGAATCTCCTAAGAAACTCCCTCAATTAGCTCTTCCTGTTGCACCAAGATATAACCAAAAACCCGTGCCTTTTTGATCAAATTTTTCACGACTCTCTCTTTGTAACGTGTTTCGTAATAGTTCATTCCTTTTTCCACATACTCTTGTCCGTATCTCAACATTTGATAGAAGATACACGCTAATTTCCTTGCTGTAGCAGTAATTGCTTTTGGGGATCCCAGTTGCTTTTTTAATCTTCTATAATATGCACCCAATGCACTCTTACTTTTTCCCACGGCATAAGCAGCCATTCGAAATGCATTCGCAGCACGATTGATAACCTCACGAGTTCTTGTCCTAAATACTTTTTCCCCTGTAATCTTATTAGCAGGACTTAGCCCCAACCATGAAGTAAAATGCTTTTCTGATTGCCATTTACTGTAGTTAATACCAACTTCCGAAATAATAGCTTGTACAGTTAGTACATCAAATCCAGGAATTTTAGTAAAATCTATACCGGTTACTCGATACAATTCTTCACGCAAGGCAAAGTTTAGCTTATCTTTTCGATACTTACTTCTTTCCTTGCTTAACTCTCTACTCTCGTCAGATTTTGCTTCAAATGTCTTATAGTGGTTTTCAATATTTTTGTCACACTCTGCTATTTTTTCCTGATAAACATTGTATAGTTCAAATTCCTGCTGTAATGCAAATAAATGTTCCTCTCTGTAGTCACCTGTTAGTGCTTTGGCAATAGCCGATTTATCACTCTTTATTCGCACATCCCTTAATTCAGCTAATTTATTAGGATTTCTTTCACCTTCGATTATAGCCTTAATAATTTGCATTCCAGTGACACCTGTTATATGGCTTATTACTTTATGTAACTGAATATTCATTTGTACTAACGCCTTTTGCATCCTATTAATGTGTGTAGTCGCACTTTCTGTAAGATTTTTACGTTGCCGAACATAACTACGCAATATGCACATTTGATCATCTGGCCTAAACGATCCTTGGATTAACCCATAACTGTGTAGTTGTTGTAGCCATTGGCAATCCTGGACGTCTGATTTTCTCCCAGGTACATTTTTTACATGCCTTGCATTTGCCAGTTTTACTTCGAATCCATACGATTCAAGTACTTGGAACAAAGGAATCCAATATACTCCTGTTGACTCCATAGCTACTGTAGTAACTTTACACTTCTTTAACCACTTTGCTATATTGTGAAGATCTTCTGTGAAGCAGCTAAACTTTTGTACACGTTGTTCATCTCTTTCTTCAGGTATACATACATAATGCACAGATGAACCGATATCTATTCCTGCTGCGTTAGGATTCATTATCTCTAATTTACTTTTTGCTTTTTTCATGGTAGCTCCTATAATTTATAATAACGAAGCGCTTCAGCTTGGGAATGGTTAAGATTATACAATCTCCTAAACGAGGTAGTCATAAAATATGGCTCCATCAATGGTTCGAACGTTCCTCCCAAAACCATGCTATAAAACGGGCACTTATGGCACCAGTGAAACATTCGGTTATAACTGCAAAAGCACCTCCTGTACAATTGTACTTAAAAACTACTAAAACTTAAATTGGAGAGTTTCTTCCTGGTTTGACAGATTTTTCTGTTCGGTGCTATAAATATACAATCTTATATAGGGAAATAATATGGCAATTGAGAAGACACTTTCAATTTTAAAACCTGATGCAGTAAAAAATGATATTACAGGCAAGATAAATTCATATATTGAAAGCTCTGGGCTGAAGATTATAGCACAAAAAATGATGTTACTGACAAAAAAACAAGCAGAGCTATTTTATGAAATTCATAAAGATAGACCTTTTTTTGGGGAGTTAGTGGAATTTATGACTTCTGGTCCTGTGATAGTTCAAGTTTTAGTTGGTGAAAATGCAGTAAGTAAATACAGACAAATCATGGGAGCTACCAATCCAAAGCAGGCAGATAAAGGCACAATCAGGGGTGATTTTGCTGATGATATTAGTGAAAATAGAGTTCACGGCTCAGATAGTCTAGAAAATGCTCGTAAGGAGATAGCTTTCTTTTTTGCTGAATGTGAGTTGGTGTAGTCAACTCAGATTGGCGTCATCCAAGTAGCTGACAACATAGAAACGAAAAAACTTCCTTGACAAACCTCGCCAGCTCCCTTATCATGAAACTGAAGCTATTGTATTTGCTTTCGCCAATCTGCAGATTAAAAGGTAAGGATTACTTAATGTATCGGCGTCTTATGTTCAATTTTTTGCAGTATATAGATACTGTATGTCTTTACAAAACTTCATCTACATCTAGGTTTTTATCTAAATAAGCTGAACGCGCTTATAAAGCGTTACAAGACATCAAAAAATGCCAATACTCGACAGAGATAGTAAAAGACTAGCTAACTCGGGGATTCTTTGTCTTTTTTTCTGCTTAGTAAATTTCTTAAACATTTGCAGCGCAAGTTAGTTGCAATTAAAAGCGGCTGAATCTCGCTTGTCAAGCGTTTAAAACATAAAAAACGCCAATATTTTAAAGCGGATAATAACCCCAGGGCTTCTTTTGCCTTTTTTTTCATTTGGTAAATTTCTTAATGTTTATGGCTAAACGACAACCGTCATCCCGCTGCTTGTTAGCGGCTGAGATACCGCGAATGAATCGCGGTATGACGTAGATTGCTGTCATTCCAGTGCTCCTTTTTTTGTCATCCCAGTGTCTGGGCACTGGGATGACAGCTAGCCTGACAACCGTCATCCCGCTACTTGTTAGCGGGATCTAGAGATACCGCGAATGAATCGCGGTATGACGTAGGACTGCTGTCATTCCAGTCTGGAATCTAGTTCTTATTGTACATTTACTTGGTAGAGTTAAATTTCCTGGATCCAAGTAGTCGGCTACTCGGATGACAGGAGAAGGTACTGCCGTCATAAAGGAACCAGTGTCAGCTGATCGGATGATACCTTTTTCTACTTAGTTTGGGTTATGCAAGAAGTTTATTATAATCAGGCTTTAAGTATGCGGAAGTAATTTTTTTCGTTAAAGTAAAAAATTTTTTCTATAGCTAATCAAAGTGGGATTAAGAGAAACTTACCACTTTCTTTACAAAGGGTTTGATGTTACCATTTGACTGCCTATTCTGAATTTATTGAATGAACGTTAACATAAAGAATCTAGTTCATGCTTTCTCTAAATTGCCAAGTTTAGGGCCATCATCATCACGCAGGTTAGTTATACATTTACTCCAAAACAAAGAAAAAGTTATGCTACCACTTGCATCTTTGATTAAAGAGCTAGCAGATCTTATAATAGAGTGTGAAGTTTGCGGAAATCTAGATACTAAGTCACCTTGTTCTATTTGTACTAACCCAAAACGTGACACTAAGTTACTGTGTGTAGTAGAAGAATTGGGTGATCTATGGGCGTTTGAAAAAGGAAATATATATTCAGGTTTATACCATGTTTTGGGTGGCAGATTGTCTGCGATAAATGGCATAGGTCCAAAAGAACTCAACCTTGATACTATTCTGAAAAGAGTGACAGAGTCTAAAATTGAAGAGATAATTATCGCAATTAATCCGACATTAGAGGGTCAAGTTACTGCACAATATATAATTGAATTGCTAAAAAATTTGGATGTGAAAATATCACATCTTGCTTGCGGCATACCAATGGGCGGAGAAATTGACTATCTTGATGAAGGAACGCTGAGGATAGCACTCACTTCAAGACAAGAATATGAGTTAAACATAAAATAAGACATGTGCTTAAAAAAACTTATATCGCTAATAACATTCAAAAAGAAAAAAATAGTGCCACCACTTAAAGTGGTGGCTTGGGAAAATGACCGTCTAAACTATAAGCAATTTACGAATAAGTTCAGCACTATAGTAAAAACAATTGATCAGTCTTTTACAATAATATCTTTGGAAGGATATAGTGGATGGGGCAAGACGTTTTTTTTGAAAGAATGGGTAAAAGAGTTAAAACAGCAAAATGAAATTGCAGCTTATTATAGTGCATGGGATATCAATGCATTGGACCAACCACTGCCTTCTTTTTTAAATTTCCTATTTGAAGATTTATTTGTATCGTATAAAGTAAAAAGAAGTGTTATACAACAGTTCAAGAACATAAACCAAGAGCTATTTTCTCTAAACACACTAGGAAAGCTGATCAGTAAATCTCCACTTGCTATGCTTTCAGTATTTCTTGATGCTGCAAAAGAGGCTGATAAAAAAGACATAGGTTTTGTCTTGAGTGAATTAAGTCTTCTCCAAAGAAGAAAAGAGAGTACTAGAGATTTTAAAACACAGTTAGCGGATGTGGTTAATAAAATCAGAAAAGACAAAAACATTTATATAATGGTGGATAATCTTGATGTGTGCCGTCCTAAATTCGTTGTCGATTTTTTGGAATCTATAAAGTATATGCTTGATGTGGAGGGGCTGGTTTTCATTATTTCTGTAAGTAAAGATAAGAGTAATGTACAAAGAGCAATCAGCACAATACTTGGACCAAATTTTGACCTAAAATCTTTTACTGATCTCTCTTTACATTTGCCAAAACAACCGATAGAAAAATTTACAAAAGAACTATTTGAAAATATTAAATTACCGAAAAAGTCAAAAAATTTGATTGTAGATAGTTTTATATTTTATGCAGAAAGCCTGTCACTATCGTTAAAAACAATAGAATACTGCGTAAAAAAAATAAAGCTGTGTCTTCTGAATCACACAAGAGAAGAATTACCTGATCCGAATTTGTTTTCATTTTTGGTAATACTGCAATCGATAAATATTGATATATATGAGGAATTAGGTTTTTCATATCAAAGAGCATTGGAAAAAATTGAAAATGAATATAAATCTTTAGTTCTAAATGGTCAAGAAGAATGGGAAAAACTTAAAACCTCTCTAGAAACTGCTTTTGCAGAGAGGGAGTCAAAAATTAACAAAGCTATAAAGGATATACTATTTTGAAAAGATACCCTACCTTTACATATACAAAGATAGGGTAACATTTGATTAACGCCCTTTTACTATGTCATTACCTTGTTCAAACTTTCTGATTAATTCGCTTACATTGACATTAGATAATTTTTTACCTGCAGATTTGTCATTATGTGAAGCATCAGGTTTATGAAGGTCTTCCTTACTGTTACTCCTAGTAATATTACATCTAACAATGTTTGAATTATTAGACTTATCGCTTACATCTGAAATATTGCTTTTTTCACTACATGAAGACGAATTACTCGACATATTGCCTAAGCTAAAGAGCTTTTTACCTTGATAGATTGGATTCCAATCAAGTGGATTATAAGTTTTTTTGCTAGTCTCAACCTTTTGGTTATTTTGCTGTTTAGGAGAAAAACCAAGTTTTTCTCTTTCTTTCTTGCTTAGCGTTTTGAGAAATTTTACGGTTTCTAATTCATCAGTTGCTTGTACTTTATGTAAATCAAAGCTTTTTTGATGGTTATCCTGCTTAACATTTTCCATCATTTTATCTTTTATTGTTCTATCCTCATCATCAGAAGTGCTGCTACTAATATCACTGATACCACTATCCCCTGAATTGCGGCGTTGTTTGTTAGGAGTGCTATGAATGTTGTCTTCCATGAGTTTTTGCATTGTTGGGCCAAATGTTCTTCCAAGATTGCTACTCACTGTTTTATTACTATCATTTGCTTGAGAATGAGGTACATTTCGCTCAAAAATTGCTTTTATTCCAGCAAATTTAGCTTGGGAAGATTTCGGAGGAACAGGTGGGGCAACCATGCCTTTTGAGTTAATCTTTCCTTCATTTTGAGGAAAAATTTTTGGATTATTTTTTTCTACTGTAGTATTCATTTTTTTACCTCTAAACCTATTAACTAATAAAAGTATAAACTTAGAGGTATTAATTTTGTAATAACAATGCTAATAGATTACCGCAGTTTCAATAAGCATCACCAGAGGATTCTCTATATAATGCTTAAAGGCATTTAAAAACTTTGCTCCGAGTGCCCCATCAACTGCTCTATGGTCAACAGAGAGCGTTACTGTCATTATTTCTGCTATTTCTATTTTCTCATTCATAACAATTGGTTGTTTTTTAGATGCACCAACTGCCATAATGCAAGATTGCGGCGGATTGATTATAGCACTGAAGGCTTTTATACCAAACATCCCTAAGTTGGAGATAGTAAACCCTCCTCCTTGAAACTCTTCAGGTTTCAATTTTCCAGATCTTGCTCTGCTTACTAAATCTTTCACTTCTTTTGATATAGATAAAATACCCTTTTTATCAGCATTTTTTACTATAGGAGTAATTAGCCCATCTTCAAGTGCCACAGCGATTGAAATATCTATATTTGAATATCTCAGTATTTTATTATCTATCCACGAAGAATTTATATCAGGAAATTTTTTCATGCTGAAAGCTGCAGCTTTTATGATTAGATCATTAATTGTTACTTTATTGTTTTCATCTGCTGAGTTAATCTCGTTTTTTAACGATATTAACTTATCAACCTGGCAATCTACAGTTAAATAAAAATGTGGAACATTCTGTTTTGATTCAGTCAGGCGCTGTGCTATCACTTGGCGCATGTTGCTTACTTCAACTATGGTATCTTTCTCAGGACTTTCAGTATGTATACCACTGCCTAAAAACTCCAACACATCAGCCTTAATTATGCGACCATATGGTCCTGTACCTTTTAATTGCTGCACATTAACCCCTTCATTTTGAGCTATTTTCTTAGCTAATGGGCTTATTTTTGTTCTACCTTCTGTTCCTTCCTCTTTTCTAGATCCCAGTGTCAAGCACTGGGATGACATTGAAGAGTTGGATGACATTGGAGGATTGATTGAGGAATTGGATGGCACTGAGGAATTGGTTTCAACTTCTTTCTTAGCTTCAATATTGGTAGCAGAAGCTGAAACATAGTTATCGAGTGCACTTTCATCTTCTCCATCTTCCAGCATTAAAGCTATCAGTTGATTTACAGGCACGCCACTTGTTCCTTCTGTTACTAAAATTTTTGCTAAAACTCCTTCATCTACAGATTCAAACTCCATTATGGCTTTATCAGTCTCTATCTCAGCAATTACGTCGCCTACTTTAACTTTATCTTGTTCTTTTTTATGCCACTTTACAATTTTTCCTCCAGTTTTGCTCATTGTCGGTGAAAGAGCAGGCATTAATATTTCTATAGGCATTAATTTTGCATTTAAAGATCTATTCAATTTTTAATTTACTCTTTATCTTATGTCAATCTAATCGTGAATTATGATGAATAAGTCTGTTACACTATCCCTCACGTTATCCCAGTGCGTGACACTGGGATCTTGGTTCAGTACTATTATCCTATTGTTTTTATTATTTAGCCATAGCTTGTTTGCTAACAACTTTGTTTCAACCAAATCAAATAAGATCAACATGAGAACGGGGCCAGGGTTTCACTATCCTGTAAAATGGATATACACTTGCAAAAATCTGCCCCTGAAAGTGATAGAAGAGTTTGAGAGTTGGAAAAAGGTCTGCGATATAGATGAAGACTGCGGATGGATAAAAGGCAATCTTCTTAGTGATAAGCGCTACGCGATTGTAAAAGAAGATACTTATGGATATCAAAAACAGAGTGTAGACAGCAAGATTACTATGAAAATAGACAAATTTGTTGTGATGAAGATAGAAAAATGCAACGAAGAATGGTGCTTTCTTTCCACCCCAAAACGCAAAGCATGGGTACAAAAAAAACATATATATGGGGTTGATTAGGTTGACAAAAGATCTGAATTAACACTAGTTTCTGGGCCTTCTGTAGCATGCTCTTCAGATGAAGCAGAGGGTTCTTGAGGCTCTGGAGACTGTACAGGGCTATCACAGAAACTCCTTAACATCTCCTCAGCGGATGAATCTAAAATTTGTACAATAGACTTTTCACTCTGCTCTTTTAGCGATTGATCCATTCTAGAAATCAACTCAGAAAACTCGCTACCTGATTTTTCAGCTTCATTTTTTATTTTACTTTCTATGCTTGCAATATTACCTTGATCAATTTCTTCTTTTGTTATGTTGAATGAATTTGCAATATCTTGATACTTGATCTTGCAATCACCACCGCCAGTTATACAAAGAGCAATAGAATCAGATATTTCACTTGCAGCCCAATTATGTATAGTGTAAGCCAAATAATTGTCATGGTATTTAATGCTAAATTGTTGTTCTATTAGCTCAGAAATTTTATTCTTTAGAGACATAAAGTACCCTCCTTACATTCGTTATACCTTTTTGTTAAGATACAGCAATTACACCATTTACTACATGCTTTACTTTAATTAATTATTAAAACGAGAGCATAATTTTCAGAGTTATATCTTTTTACCTTAACAATTCTTTTTTGAGTTCCTCTTTAATTATCCCACTTATATTCACGTTAAGATCCCCTACCCAAAAATCAGTCATAGTTTCAAGATCGTATAGATCCTCTATTACTTTTTTAATAGCAGCATTTATTTCTTCTTCGTCAAATTCCTTTATAATAGGTCTAATCTTCACATACCCTGGAGAGCCTTTACCATAAATTCCTTTGCTTTTATTAATGCAGCCACCTGCACCAGATCTACTGCTTCTCAAACCACTTCCACACTCTACTGTTTCATACTTGATTTCACCATTTTCTATATATGCTATTTGATTGTCTTGTGTAGACTTCAGTTTATCTGCCTTTACAATTTTCTCCTCTAGCTTTAAATCTTGCTTATGAATTACTGTTTCCTCATAACCCTTACCACCGTATGTTCTATACTCACCTCCACCTGCAACAGTAATCAGTTGCTGGCAATGTTGCTTCTGCGAATTGCACATTTCTATGAAAACAGGTCCCCCGTCCTTATCTGAGAGGTTACTTTCCTGGTTACCCCCTCCCTCTGTGACTTGCACCTTAATTATAGGATAATTAGGATCGATTTTCAGTTTAGCTTTAATATAATCTCCTGGCATCCCTACTCTGCTTTCAGTAGAATGGCATTTTTGATTGTTACAGCCACTACCTTGTATATGACCTGCTTCACCACTTCCCCACGCTTCTATTTTAATACGATCAAATCTTATTGATAAGTCATCTGTATAAACATCTTTATTTTTATGATCATAGGATTTTTCATTATTTTTTTCAAGATCTGGTTTCTTATTTTTCAGATGTTCCTTGATTATCTCTTTTAATTTCTTTTTGAGACCTTCTAAATCGAACCTACACAATTTATCAGCGTAAAAAACCTCTGTTCTGTTTGCTTTAATCAGTTGATCTTTTAATTGTATACACTTTCGTACTTCATTTTTTTCATCTCTTAATACTTTACCATCCTTATCTTTACAATCCACTTCCTCATACCTTAAGTAGAATGGCTTATCATCTTCATTTTTATTCAAATATTGTTTTGAACGGCTACACTTTCCATCAAAGCAGATGCAACCATCATCACCTTGCTCACATCCTTCTTTATGCTCTACATCCGTCAATTTGTATACTACTTTCAGTCCTTCACCAGATTTTAATTTTTCGTCTATTTTGCTATCTTTCTTCACACAATAACTGCATTCTTCCTTCTTCTGCTCATTTTCATCAGGGAAGAAAACATACTCTTGCTTATTAAATATTATTTTATCCAACCTCTCTTGAGTTTCTTTCAAAGGGTAAACTATTTCCTTGCTTGGAAGATAATAGAACTGATTTGATTCCTTGGAGTAAACAGCATTGTATTTAGTATATCTTGTTCCCATTAATTTTAGTGGTATTATTTTATTTTCTCTTTCAAGAACAAACTCCTCTGGTTCTGGCTGCCATCCAGAAAGACAAAGCATTTTACTGTTAGAATTTCCTTTATACTTTACTTCTATTTCTGGTTGTCCTAAGTTGTTCAATTTGCACTTATTCCCCTGAAACTCTTTACATTCCGTTTCAATATCAGGAACATAGCCATATTCTTTCAGAACTTTAAATTGTTGCGGATTACTTTCTAATATACCTTCTATAATATTATCAATGTAACTTTTTGTGTTACTACTGTCAGTCGTTTTTGCTACTATTGCTGGTTTTACTACTTTTAAAGATAGAGGGCCGATGTTCTTAGTAGAATTAGTGATAACATTGAAAGTACAGACACCATTGCTGTAGACTCCATGTGCTCTATAAGTACAAGTGCTCTCGCTCATCTTCATTTTTATTTCTAGCGTGTTTTCATTTGCTACCTTCACTATCTCAGGCTCTGGAGCAGGTGGTGCCGGGAAACAGCGGACGAACTGTGGATTTTTTTTGTCTATACTTTGAGTTCTATGGTATTCAGCGCAGAGCTGGCCCTTTTTTCTATAGGTTTTGAAGTAATAGTGAGTATCCTTATCTGTAACAGTATATGAGTGATTTGGAATGTTCTCATTATTTGAAACAACGTGTGGAAAACCTAACTCTTTTCTTTCCTCCAGTCCGCTAATTATCACCCCAACTCTTGGATCGAAGTAATCATTATCTTCATTTGTTATAGGAACAATTCTAACTTGTGGAGGTGACATCGCAAGTTGTTCACAGAATGGAGGGGGGCTAGGTGCAAGTGGCACAGGAGCACATTTTACTGCCGTTTGGTAGCAGGTATCACAGACTTTTTCCATCTCCCCAGGACGGAAAATATTCTCACCCGAAAATACTCTAGAACCCCATGAAGAAATTCCTGACATACAAGCCCCTTTTTGACTGCAAGCACATATTTTAGGAGAGTTAGCGAATCTTCTTTTTTCCTCATCAGTAACACCGTCTGCCCATTCCCATTTAAGACCCTGAGCAATTTCTCCTCCAGCTTTTGTTTTATCTCCTTCCCAGTCGATAAAAGCTGCAGCAGAAACTCCAGCTCCTGTACCTTGCGTTCCATATATCTGGCGGCAGGATTCCCCACTTTGTAAGTCATAACAATAACTTTGTCCATCATAAGCACATACTCTAATTTTGGGATTAAAGTAACCATCAACTCCTTGATCTTTTATTGCTTGCACCTTAATTTCCTTTACCCAATCTCCACCAACTATTGCTTCCCACCAAGTATTACTTTTTACAAATGTTGGACAATCAGCATATCCTTGATACGAAAGACCAAGTATCAAAAAAAATATCAATAAGAAATTAAGCCTTACACTTCTCATAAAATACCGGTAACCACTCATTAACTTCTTCTCCTTTTTCTTTTATTGCCTCATACATATACTTTATAGTCTCTTTGTTAGCTGAAAGTACATGTATTTCTTGCATATCCTTCAAATCCAGATTTAAGGTTACTAATCCTTTGTACTGTTTTATCAAAAATAAACCTTCCTGTGTTGGCGTCTGCAGAATTATATTCAGCTCCTCTTTCGATAGAGAAAATGCCTTCATGTATAATCTATTTGCATTGACGTTCGGCATCAAGATTCTTGTATCAACATGTTTATCTAAATATTGAGTAAATTTGCTAGCAAATGCGAGATTTAAATTCTCAGTACTTAGGATTACTACAACATTTAGTTCCGTCATTCTTTGCATCCAGTTATCAAACTCTTTCTCTGTAGGAAAAATATTACTTATCTCCCATGCTTCATCCAAAACAAGTATTGCAGGCGAGCCATCACATTTTGCCTCAAAAGAATATAAAAAATAGTAAAGTATCACGGACATACATTCCTTTTGTTTTGTAAGGTTTGCGGTGTTGAGAGATATAATTTTTGTTTCCCAGTCAATATCTGATTCATCACCATCTTGAAATAAGTAAGCAAAGTCACCATCGTCACACCATCTACTTATCTTACCCCCAAGGAGCAAGAGCACCTCAGAAATTTGTGAAATAGAACGTGATTCCTTGGGTATAGCAAATATAGAATCCACAATTTTTCTTATCTTTTCTTCTACGTCCACCAAGCTCGTATCGGCTACCATTCTTCTGATCAGTTCAACCAACATATTGCGATTGGAAGCACTATCTTCAATGTTTAGTGGATTAAATTTTAGGCTTTTGTCCTTATATTTTGGATCGATTATGTAATATTTACCACTCACTGCTTTAGTAAAAATTATTGATTTTCCAGTGTTATCCAATATGACAATTCTTGGGTTAAACTTTCTTGATTCTGATAATAGAAAATTAATGAGTGAAGTTCTGCCTGAATTTGGAGCTCCGAGTATCGTAGTATGGCCATTATTTCTTTTTCCATGAAAATTAAAGAAGTAAGGATTTCCTTTTTTTGAAAAAAAAATCATTACCGCTTCTTTCCACCTTCTTCCTTTTAATGTACCTGACGTAAAATCGTGCAGCATAGCAAAGCTGCAAGCGTATTTTGTTAAGATATTTTTCGGTTGCGTAATAAAAGCAAAATTGCCTGGAAGTTGTGCCCAAAAATGACTTTCCATATGTAAATCAGTTCTAAACATCATGAAGCCAACTAATGACATTATAGAAGATAAATCACTAATACTTTCAGCTAACTTATTCCTATCATCTGCAAATATTGTAAAAATAATTTTCTGTTGGCAGAAGTCTATACTAGAGGTCTTTTCAAGCTCTATTATTTCTTCAATTCCTGAGCTTTTAAGTAAGGTATTATCCTCACTAATTTGCAGCATGTTGATTTGTTTTTTAAATTCTTTTATTGCTTTGTTATTACTAGTAAATATCATTATTTCTGTAATGATAAATTCAGATTCAAGCTGCAAGCATCTATCTATATTACCTAAAGAGATTTCCCGGTATTCTTTTATGCTGAAAATAGAGCCAAATTTCTGTTGATTTTCAAATATTGTTTGAAACGTATTGAAACCAAAAGCTATTTTAAAATTTCTAATATATTGCGACAGGTCCCTTTCATGTATTGGATAATCTTTGTGCGTTAATGTAACAATATAGTGGAGAAATTCTATCATTTCAGAATATATTTTACCTTCACTAAACCTTAGACTCAGTTTTTTAGCTCCAAAAGGTCCTAAATCATTTTGAATTACGTCAGTTATCTTTTGCAACTCCTGATGGCTTTCTTGTAAAGACAACTTATGCTTATTCTTTATTCTATTGAAAAAAAACGAATTATTAGTATGCTTGCCAAAATCGCTAAACAATATTACAATGTATAGTTCATTTATATACTGTAATTTACTATCAGTTAGTTTATTAAACCACGTTGAATGTAGGTTGTCAGAGAAGTCTTCAGTTTTATTCCATTTCAAGCTCAGTTTATTGCGCTTTCTAACGGTATGAATCCAAACGGTAAAATACAGGCTATTAATATTTTTTGATATGCTTTTTCTAATTTCAGTTCTGAGGTCGCTGTAGTTATCAACAGAAGAATAATCTTCTAACTTGATTATTTTTAACAATTCTCCCTGTTTTGTGAGTATGGTTTCTTCATCGTAATGACAAGCATAAGGAACAAAATCTAAATCAATGCTTTCTAGTAATGCTAAGTTGTTCTTTTTTTTAAGCTTAGAGTTAACTGTTGGTACTTTTAACTGCATATGCGTATTCAATAAAGATAATTAAAAAAGATAAAAATACTATCTTAATTTTTATCTTTTTTTTCGCTATCGGATTGTAATTTTATATCTTTTGTAAAGTTAAATTTTTCTTTTAAGTAGTCTGTTGCCTTTTCTGTACTACCGAACATCAGGACCAGTACACCAAACATTATCATAAAAAAGATTAGACCTCTGAACACTACTGCAAGTATCACTGCAGCTATACACAACCCTATGATTGTTGAAGGACTCATATTTTCTACAGTATCTTTAACTGAAAATGAAGAAATAAAATTTTTTACCGTTTCTTGTATACCCTTTAATTCATCACTCGCCGAACTTGCTTCGCTAGAATATGATGCAAAAATGAAACTTAATAAGGCTATAAAAACCAAAACTTTATTCAATTGAATGCGCATCAACTAAACACCTTTTAAACATTCCTCAAATATAACAACTTTTATATCAATAGGCAAGAACTGAATTCACTTATCCACTACAAGTAACACATATTGAATTTTTACCGCTGCGAACATGCTGTAAGCTCTTATCATCAACAAGAGGACTCACATTAATGGATGTTAATTTACTTGATAGGAAGTTTGAATGCAATTCAGCTACTGCTGCTATAGCAAGCACTGCAACCATAGCAAGTAGTCCTGCTCCTATCAATCCTGATGTCATTGCTCCTGCAACAATGCACCCTATTGTGGAGAGAGCACAACCTGCTACAAATGCAACGTGAAGATTTCTGTTATTGGGTTGTTTTTCAAGTGGAGTATCTTCACCCTTTTTCTTATTCAAAGGAAATTTCTGCACGATTGTAATGGTATTTTTTTTGTCCTCTTTTTCTTCGGGTTGTATTGGATCTTTTGTATGACTACCTGTTACTTGAGTAGTCTGACCACTTGGGTCCGTATTTTTTTCTCTCTGAATCCCAGTGTCAGCTACTTGGATGACACCTGGGCTGACTTCATTTTTAACTTGATCTTCAATCTTTTTATTATATTTAGAAGGAGATCTTCGTCCACTTGGCCCTTTGGACCTTGTTTTAGTTAGGTGTGCTAATTTTGTCTCTCCTTCATCCTCTGGTTGTAAGCCATTATCTCCTTCAACAGAGCTCAATGTTGAGTTTAAACTTTCCTCAGATGAAGTGCTTGTTACTAAAGTTAAACTGCTCCTTCTGCTACTTACTGGTGATTTCAAACTTTCTTTACTCGTTCTAGGTGAGTCTATTCCACTATCTGAGTCATTGCTACTACTGAGTTTAGAAGTTTGCTTCTCCTCTATTTCTTTCACAACCTTGCTATATTTTTCAAACACTTCCTCTGTAACATCTGAATTACTAAGTATTTTATTATCACCACTTTTTTTCTCAGCTACATTCAAGGGTGTTTCTTGTGTGTTGTTTTGCTCTTCAATATGTTTTAGCTGCATTTGATCTTCAATATTTTCTTCAACAGCATTTGGTATTGAGCTTACACTGCTGCTCCTGTTAGTATAGCTTTTTTTACAATAATCCGAACAGACCGTAATATGCTACTGGCCTGCTATAGCCATAAACACATATCTTATCGCATTCGGACTATTATAAGAAAGGCTATAATATCCAAAATTGTTTGTACTATTGCTGCCTTTTTTTTGAGTCTAGTTTTTTTGACTCTGTTATTTCTGCTTTCAACGCTGGAAGAAAGTGTTGGATATAATTATTATAATGTTCTCTTTTTTTCCCCACTGATTTTTCTAACTCAGCTAATGCTTCAGGACTAGTTCCTTGCTTGGATGACTCTAAGTGTTTTGCAATAGCCTGCTCATTTTGTCGTTCTCTCAGTATTTTTTCCAATTCAGCCAATGTTTTAGGACTAGCTCCCTGCTTGAACAACCTTTTGCATTCTTTGGAAGTCTCATCTTGATTTTCTTGATAATTTTCTGCTGTTACCTTTTTGTATATAGTGTTGCTCAATTGTTGGTTAATATCTCCTTCCTTACTCTTAGGTTTTTTAAAGGGACTGTGCATAACATTCCTCCATACATAATAAAATGTATAGATACCTTTTTAGCGTTAATTTTACATTAAAACTGGGCAATTATGCCATATTATAAATAATTGCGGCAACTTGCTTATTGGAAGGTCGCTTAACTATTTGCTTTCTGGGCTTTCTACTTCTACAGATTTGCTATTAATATGATTCTTTGCTTGTTGAACTAACATATCCACTACTTCTTTTACAGGCTTTTCCCTATCAACCATGCCAACACTTTGGCCGGCCATTAAAGATCCTGTTTCAACATCTCCTTCAATCACTGCCCTTCTTAAAGCTCCAGCCCAGAACTTTTCTATTTCAAGCTGCCCATCTTCTTTTGAGATCTGTCCCTTTTGGTATTCATCAATAACTTCTTTTTGACGCTTCATGAAGTCATCGCTTGCTTTGTTGGCTATAGCTCTTACAGGAATTACAGGAAAATCAGCACTTATCTGTACAGAAGGTATTGCATTACGTGCGGCCGATTTAATAAACACTTCCTTAAAATTTTTGTGGGCAATTGACTCATTAGTGCAGACAAATAATGTACCTATTTGACAGCCACTTGCTCCCATTTCCAGGTAATTAACTATCATTTCACCTCTTCCTATTCCACCTGCAACAAACACTGGTATTTGTTCATTTTTAAAATGAGGCAATATCTCTTGTGCAAGAACAGAAGTACTAACTGGACCTATATGCCCACCTGCTTCCATTCCTTCTATTATTAATGCATCTACTCCCATTTTTACTAACCTTTTCGCAAGGCTTAATGCTGGTGCAAAGCACATAACTTTAATGCCTGCACCCTTGATTTTTTCTATATTAGGCTTTGTTGGCAGTCCACCGGCAAGCACTATATGGCTCACTTTCGTTTCAATGCACACATCTATCAACTCACTCAACTTTGGGTGCATAGTAATTAGATTTACACCAAATGGCTTGTTAGTTAACTTCTGTGTCTCTATGATTTCTTTTTCCAGTAAGTCTGGGAACATTGCACCACATGCAATCACACCAAAACCACCAGCGTTTGAGATTGCTGAGACCAAGTTTCTCTCTGAAACCCAGCTCATAGCACCACCCATTATAGCAAACTCACTGCCAAGAAAATCTGTTCCTTTTTTCCAGAGGCTACTTAACATATAACCTATATCATACGTTTAAAAATGTTTTGTTTATCTATAAATGTGTGTTTTAAGGCGCCAAGTATATGTAAGATTATAAAGAGTACCATAAAATATGCAAGCATCGAATGTAGCTCATTAGCCGTGTTAGCTAGGTCTTTGTTTTGATTAATCAACAAAGGGATATGAAAAAAATATTTGATCTGTTTGCCAGAAGCAGAAGACATGACATAGCCAGATAGTGGCATTAGCACCATCAAAGAATATAAACCAAAGTGTACTGCTTTACTTATATTGATTACAAACCGAGAAAAATTTGCTGGAAGTGGTGGAACATAAGTAAAGACGCGAAAAAATATGCGTACTATGATTAATCCAAGAATAGTGATACCGCAAGCCTTATGAATAGCGTATATGTTGAACTTAATTTCATTGCTAAGTGGTAAGCTTTTCATATAAAGTCCAGAGCAAAGCATACCGATAATAAAAATAGCCATCAACCAATGGATAACTCTTAAACCTAGGCTATATTTATCGTCTTCCATTTTGATTACCCTAAAGTAGCATTTATATAATAGAAAAACTATTTTTCAATCAAAATCATTAAAGCAATTTAGATTTACCGACAATGTAGCTATACAAATTCGACCCAGCCGGAAGTCAAGGGCACCTAAATCAAGAAACGGATTAAACGAAAAACTTACTTGACAAACTCCGCCAGCCTCCTTATCATGAAACTGAAGCTATTTATTTATCTTCTCTGTACAGATTAAATGACAAAAAAACTCAACGTATCTGGCGTCTCATGTTTAATTTTTTGCACTATGTGCACTCTATGTCTTTATCAAATTTCTAGGTTTTTACCTATACAAGCTGAAATACGCTTATAAAGCATTTAAAACATCAAAAAACGCCAACTTAAAAAATGGATAGTGAATAATTAGCTACCCTAGGGTTTCTTTTGCCTTTTTTTCTGTTTAGTAAATTTCTTAAACATTTATGACTAAAGGTTAGTTGCATTAAAAAGCAGCTAAATCGCGGTTATTAAGCGTTTAGAATAAAAAAACGCCATACTTGAAAGTATAATGTAAGTGATTAGCCAACCACGGGGCTTCTTTTGCCTTTTTTTCTGTTTAGTCAATTTCTTAAATATTTATGGCTAAACGACAATCGTCATCCCTGTAAAGGTCAAGTATCCCGCTACGTGTTAGCGGCTAAGAGATACCCGGCGGTATGACGGTTCGTGATGGCATGACGATAAGGTTCCAGTGTCAAGCGTTTGGCATGCAAATTTCCTTAAACGTTCGTAAGCTTAAAACTTTACTTTAGATCAAACTGCTGTATAGTGACTTTATAGCTTCAATTTTGTAATGAATATACCTAGTATAGAAAATTGTGATCTTCACAATAAAACCGTCTTACTCAGAGTTGACTTCAATGTTCCTATAAAAGATGGAGAAATTCGTGACGTCACTCGTATTTTGAGAGCATTGCCTACTATTCAGTATTTAGTGAATGCGAGTGCAAAGATTATTATTATATCGCATTTCGGACGCCCAAAGGCCAGAGACAATAATCTGTCGCTAAAAAATGTAATTGACACTTTATCGCAGTTACTAAATAAAAAAGTGAAATTCATTGACGATTGCGTTGGTGAAAAAGTACAAAGAGCAGTAAGTGTTATGGATGCAGGAGATATAATATTACTAGAGAATCTAAGATTTTATAAAGAGGAAGAGCAAAGTGACTCAAATTTTGCCAAACAACTAGCATCTCTAGCGGATATATATGTAAATGATGCATTTTCTTGCTCTCACAGAGCTCACGCTTCTATTTCACGCATTACAGAATTTTTACCTTCTTATGCGGGATTTTGCTTGCAAGATGAGCTAAAGTATCTTGAAAAAGCTGTATCATTTAAAGCTAAACCTATTACTGCGATAGTTGGGGGAGCTAAAATATCAACTAAAATAAAAGTGCTTATGAAGCTAACAGAAAAGGTTGATTACCTAGTTCTAGGTGGTGCAATAGCCAATAATTTTTTGTCATTGAGCAAAGTAAATATAGGGAAATCTTTCTTTCAAAATGGTGTTGACGACCTTCTACATAATATTGTTGAAACAGCAAATAAAAACAATTGCAAAATAGTTGTGCCAGAAGACGTTCTGGTTGCAGTAAACTCTGATTACAGCACTAGTATTTCAAGAAGAACTGAGTCCATTTTGGACGGTGATATAATTTTGGATATCGGACCACAAACTTTGAGTACAATAAGCAGTATAATAGCAAGCAGTAAGACTCTGCTGTGGAATGGACCTATTGGTGTTTTTGAACATTCAGCTTTTGCAAGTGGTACAATAGGGGTAATGAAAATCGTAAGTGACTTAACGCACAAAGGAAAGTTAACCAGCATAATAGGGGGAGGCGATAGTCTATCTGCAATAAGCGCTGCAGGCCTTACCGATAAGGATTTTACATATGTTTCCACTGGTGGAGGAGCATTTTTAGATTGGTTAAGTGGCGATGAAATGCCGGGAGTTGCTGCTCTGCAAAAACGATTAGATTAAAACTTTTTTAAATTATTTCTTATAGGCTAGCTTTTTTGTGAACGTGATTATGTCGAAGACAGTTAAACTAATTTTGTGTTTAATAATACCAATAATAGGATTTATTTTTTATATTAAGGATCATTATTTTCACACCGGCTATGTAGAAGAAAATGTTGAAGTCAATTTTGAACCATTTTTCAGTTCACAACCAGCCACCGTTTCAGAATTAACTGACTTCGATAGAGGAGTGTTGAAAGTTTGTGGAGATTGGGGAGCACATCCAGATAAAGAAGATTTCAAAATTTTACTTAGTTGTCCGCAGCATCAAGAAGTAGTGAAAGGAATATATAAGTGATTACGCCAGATGCGGATTTGGAGTTACTTAAAGATGAACTGGCTAACATTTGGTTTACAAATAGTGAAAGTGAAAAAGAAACTATAGGGTTTGGACATATTTTTTGTGGTGAGCCAAACGATAAACTAGGTGGTATGCATTTTGTAGGTAGATATGTTGAAGCTCAAGAAGATAAATGGGCAGGTGCAATTTGGAATCCTATGCAATAAATCAGATATTAAGCCACCAGTTTATACATTTGGAATGAAATATTTAGGTAAGGATGGAGAAGTGAAAGTTAAATGCCCAAATGGATACGCATATAACCTTCATGCCGATAATTTCTGCAACTAAGGCGTTTAAGGAATTAGGAAAAGATGGAATGTGTCTATATGAAATGGAAGATGACGATTATCAATCAGTGTTTGTAAGAAAGAATGATGCTATACTCACGTTCTATCCTGACTTAACACCAAAATGTGATGATAAGAGTACTTATTGTAGTTGCGGTAAATCTTAATTTCAAAACCAATAGGGTGAACAAATGATAAAAATGCTATAGGGTGTAGCAAATCCAAATGAGTTAAAATTTTGATTAAAGGGTTTTGTGAATAATAATGAAGAAGGGCATTATTCGTCTAATAAAAGCAATTCAATACTCTTGTGAAGGAATAAAATCAGCTTTTATATCAGAAATTGCGTTCAGACAGGAGTTACTGCTTTTTATAGTATGTGTCTCAATTTTGTTTGTTTTGGATGTAAGTAATCTAGAACGTGCAGTAATGATAAGCAGTCTATTCCTGGTGTTAATTGTGGAAATTGTTAACACTGCTTTTGAAACGACAATTGAGCGTATTTCCAGTGAACAACACATACTTTCAAAAAAGGTGAAAGATCTAGGTAGTGCAGCAGTTTTTCTTTCATTAATTAACTTCCTGATAACATGGATGATAATATTGACAGGTTAATACGAATGTTATTAAGATATGTTGTCAAACTCACCAATTAAAGTTTTTATATCTTGCGGTAAATCAGAGACAAATTCCATGTATCCCTTACTTTTGGGGTGATATAAGCCCAGTGTATAAGCATGTAGTGCTTGTCTATTGAAATTACGAATGAAACTAGAGTTTTTAGCATATTTTGTGCTTTTACTACTATTTTTTCCATAAACTTGATCACCAACTATGGAATGTCCTATGTGGCTCATGTGGACTCGAATTTGGTGTGTTCTGCCTGTCTCTAAAGTGCATTTAACGAGGCTTACTTGTCCTATAACTTTTTGCACTAAATAGTGAGTGATTGCTAATTTGCCTGTGATTTTTGTTACACACATCATTTCTTTATTACCGCGTTTGGGAGCAATGTTAGTTTTTATCGTGCCTTGCTGAGAAGATAATGTTCCCCAAACTACTGCTAAGTATTCCCGCTTTATTTTGCGATTCGATAACAATTCAGACAAAAAACTATGGGCTGCTTCATTTTTTGCAATTACCATTAGCCCACTAGTATCTTTATCGAGTCTATGAACAATTCCTGGTCTTACATTAAGGTGAGCGATAACTGCGTTCAAAAGCGTATCATTGTTTGTCCCAGCACCTGGGTGCACTGTTAATCCACTTTGTTTACTCAGAACTATAATGTCCTCATCTTCATAGACGATATCAAGTTTTATGTCATAATTAGGCTCAATTGATGTGGATATGTCAGGTTGAACGAGATGTACTATATACTCTTCACCTGGTTTTACTATGTGATCATTATTAATTATCGGTATGCCAAGTAATTTCACCTGCCCATTTTGTATCAATCTTTGAGCTTTACTGCGTGATATGTTGCATTTTTCAGCTATATAGGTGTCTAACCTTAATTTCTCTTTATCATTATTAACACTTAAGGTTATTATTGAGTGATCTATAGTGATTTACCCCGCGCCATTTCCCATGCTGCTTGAACATTTGGGTCTGTAAACATTGTTGCACTAGACTCAATTTGCAGATCACCTTGTTTTTTAATATGGCAAATTGTTTGAGAGCCATCTTTCCAGTAGATTGTAACTTTATTATCAAAATCTCGTAATGTTGCCTCAACCTTTTTTTCTTTATTATCTTTTTCTTCCAGCTTAATAGATTCTAATAAATAATATAGAAAGTCACTTGGTTTGCCGTTGATTTTTTCTTTCCATTCATCTGTTTTTTCTTGTTCAGATTTTTTTTGCTCTAACTTTTCCTTCTTTTGCTGCAGCTTATTTTGTTCTGCTTCCAGCTCTAACTTTCTAACTGTGTCACGTAGTTCTTTGACTTTATTTTCTAATACTAATAATTTATTAGTATTATTTCCATTGTTAGCTTCTAAATCAGGCGTACTTGGTTGAGCTTGCTTCTTTTTTATTTCTTCTAATTCATTCCTTACTACGTTTAATTGCTCCTTCAATTCCGTTTTTTCCTCTTCTGTATCCTCTTTTAACTTTTTTAGCATGCTAAGGAACTCGTTATTATTAGACTGCGTAGTTGATTGAAGCCAGCCTACAAAGCGGCTTGGTTCAAATCGTTCAATCTTATCTTCAGCAATTTTAATAGCATTCTCTAACCTAGAAAAAGTACCTTCAATATCTAGTGAATGTGCTTTTTTTGTCAATTCTTTAGTGTTGTTTAAAACTTCTGAAATTTCTGCATGTAGCCAATCTAAATCTTTTTTGATGTCTTCTCTGATTTTTTTTAGGTGATCAAGCGTTTCTTTAATGTTAATATTTGCAGGCTTTAAAAGACTATTATCAAGTAAATCGCAAGCTTTTTTAAGGTTACTGTCAAATGAGTTGCAAAGCGGACTAAGTAGTTTTTTCATTAGAGATATTAGTTCATTTTCCCTTTTACCAAGCTTATTTTCTACTACTGATACAACCATGCCCTTTCCAGACCAGTATGGAAATAGAAGACCTAAAGAACTGTGTTTTCTAATAGTATGATTTTCATGATCCACGCTATTACTTATTAGATTGCTAAGTGTTGATATGATGCATAAAAGAATAGCGACTAATAAAGCTATTAATATTATTGGAGCATTAATGGATTGTGATATTGCTGAAACTACTATAATAGTACCAAATACATATGATCCAGTAAACAAGAGAATCCTATTTCTATTTTCTGCTTCTATATCTTCTAGTATTTCTCTCTGCGTCTTAGAATTTGGTAAAACTATTGAAAGCTTTTTCCTCTTACGATCTAAATTTGTTACAATTTCAATTTTTTCGGCTTCTTGAACAATCTGGCTGTACTGTTCATCAACTTGATAGTTTCCTACTTTTTTATCTATCTCATTCTCTTTTATTTTTTGTGTATTTATAAAGTTTATAACAGCAGTAAATAAGAGAACTGTAAGAGGAATAAAGGCAAGAGGTGCTGGCGTGAACGCAAACCCAGCAATACTTACTGTAACAGGCTGAATAGAAAAGGCAGTAAATGCTATAAGAGTAGCAATGGTACTTGCTATCGATATAGTACCAGAATACTTTCTTATAGAGCTCAAAATTCTACTGGGCTGGTCAGAAAGTTTTCTAAATCCTAAAAAATCAAAATAGTCTTTGAAAGGATCTTGAGTGTCTGTAACCATAACATTTTTCTAGTTTAAACTTATTTAGGTATACATTAACCAAACCTTAAAATCAAGTTTCTTAATTTTTCAACATGTGCCAAGGCCTATTGGAGCGCACTGTATTAATCTTTACGTAACGATTTGTTAACCAAACAGAATGTGTGCCATACGTTTCTAGATCAGCATGTTTAATAATTTTAGCGTTGCAAGCTGAATAGTCGAATTCACTTAATTGAATTGTTAAATCAACTTTATCACAATTTTCTGAAATATCTTCTTTTTTATAAGCTAGCAGCACTAATTTATTATTTCCTTTATTATATATGCAGCCATAATCGTTACACTTTAGCCTTTTATCTGAGTTATTGTATTTTTTATGATTCAAAATTTGGTTCTGCCCATTTTGCTTCGCCCATGTTTTGACAACAAAGTTCCTATTTTTCCTGGTGAGAGAATATAGTAAGTTATCACTTTCTTTTACAGCAACATTATCAGCATTTATTAGGATGTCGGGGGTTTTATATGCAGCGCTAAAGCAAATACCTAGTACAATAAAAAAAAATCCCAAAAAACGCCAATTTCTTTCCCACAAGCACAGCCACAATAACCCAAATGTTATTATAATAATTGATGAGGCAGGAAAAGTACGAATGGGAATAACCAAATACTGAAGACTAGCGATTGCATTTGTTATATACAAGATACTGTCAATTGGGCGCTCTATAAATGGCGCTATAATCCATTCAATACCTAAAGGAATCAATAAGACATAAATTATTCCAAGTGGAATAATAATTAATGTAACTATTGGTATAGCAACTAAATTTGTGATAATGCCACTAATTGAAAAATAATTAAAATTATATATCGTATACGGAACAGTTGCTAAACTTGCTATTACTGAGCTGATCATTATCGACACAAAATATTTCATTATTTTTATTTTGAATAATTTGTTGGCATTGATCTGATAACTGGCAACCAGTGCCAAAACAGCAGAAAATGACATCTGAAAGCCAGGCTTTAAAATTGCTTCTGGTTCTACTGAGAGTATCACTGAAGCAGCAAACGCAATTGCTATTAACCCTCGATATTTTCTCTCTATCATTATTGCAACGAGTACTAAAATCACCATGATGTAGGCACGCTGAGCAGAAATTTGCATACCGGTAATCAACAAATAAAACGTGGTTGGCAAGATAGTAAGGAATGCAGATATTTTCTTGGTGTTATACTTAAGAGTCAGAGTTTCAGATATTGCGAATAAATTACGAAACACTACAAAAAACAGACCAGCAACGAATGATAAATGCAAACCAGATATGGCAAACAAATGTGCTATACCTGAATCTCGTATCGCGTCCATAGTTTTTTGATCTATGCCATCTTTTTTACCGATCAGTAATGCAGAGATTATATCCGCATGTGGTTTTTTGATATTTTGCTGCAGGTTTTCATAAATGTATTGACGGAAAGATTCTATATACTCTAGAAATTGCCTTGCTTCAGCCTTTTTGTGTAGGGCTATTTTGCTTGTCGCAAAACCTGTTGCACTTATTTTTTGGTAATATGCTATTCTTGCAAAATCGTATGCATACTCCGAAGGCGCAATCTTTAGAGGGAAGAGTTTTGCTGATAATTTTACTTGATCGCCTATTTTAATGCCTTTTTCCACTTTGGTTCTAACTGATATTCTGATGTTATCTAGAGCTCTATCCGGTGTCATTCCAGCGCGTGACGCTGGAATCCATATCTTTTTTTTCTGGATCCCAGTAGGCTTTGTTGCATAGCAACTGAAAAAATCTGGTGGCTACTGACAAAATTCATTATAAAATAGCCATTTAACCTTGAAAGAAAAAATATGCCACAAAAAATGAGGGTCAGTAACCATAGCGAATATAACAAATTTCTAGAAAAAAGAGGAAATATTTTTCATTATATCAACGAAGCCATAGAAAAGTGGTACGAGAATGGTCCAAAAATACCAGGTGGCAACAATATTTATAGCGATAAAGTTGTAATTTTGGTGCACATAATAACTTGTTTATTTAGAATAGGCCTGAGGCAAACAGTTGGGTTTATAGCAGGATACCTTGAGCAAATTGGGAAAAATTTGCAAGTTATCAGCTATTCACAATCATCAAGAAGGTTTAAGAAACTCAATATTAAGATCAATGATTGCAGAATTGATAAAAATAATATGGAAGATATCGAAATTACTATAGACAGTACAGGAATTAGTATATACAACAACACTCCTGGTCATAGCAAAGAAAATAGCGAAGATAGAAAGTATCGCAGCTATGAACAGACAAGAAAATTGCATGTAATGTTGAATACAAACAGCAAAAAAGCCATAGCTGTAAAATACAGTAACGGTGTCTACTCTGATCACTATGGAGCTTGTGATTTGCTAAAAGAAGTCGATTTTCAGTATGTCATAAAAGTACTATATGCAGATAGGGCATATGACAGAGAAAAGCTCTATAAGCTGTGTAATCAATATGGTATAAAAACGAAAATTCCTCCGAAAAACAACGCAGCAGAGCATCCAAAATTGGATTATATGCTTGATAGAAATGCCGCTATTCAGTTAATGAAATTACATGGTGAGAATGGTATAAAAAGATGGAAAGAAGAAGTAAATTACGGAAAAAGATCGTATATTGAAGGATTTTTCTCAAGGTTGAAGCGAATATTTGGGTTTAGTTTTAGGAGCAAATCTGAGATTAATCGTGAGAAGGAACTGCTACTCAAGTGTTATTTGCTTAACAAATTTACTGAAATAGGCATGGCTAAGTTTGAGATAGCTTCATGAATTTATTGTACGTTACCTACTATCCGAAGAGCGATGCAACAAAGCCATCCCAGTATCAAGTACTGGGATGACAAAAGGGGGCGCTGGGATGACAGGAGAGGATTTTGAGATAGTAGGGGATTTTTCAACAGAAAGCAGAAATTGTTTATATGAGCCCCTGTCGTTAATATCCTTCACTGTGGCAACGATATCTTTTACATATCTCTCTTTATCAAGAATTTGAGTATCAACTAAAGCTGTTCTTAATTTACTAGCTGTAAATCCTATGAGCACTGCAATTAAAGCGATACACAATATCGCGTACCTTTTATACAATATTGCAATCAAAATTAGTGTGGGTAAAAGCAAAAGAAAAATAGATATGCAGCTTGGTTCAAAACTTAGGGAAAAATAGGTTAGAATTCCTACACACTGAAAAACAGGAAACCACAGTATCAAGTTATATTGTTCATTGCGCAGATTGTTACGTATATAACTAACTATTATGTCAAGAAAAGTTAATAAGTGTGTCGATATTTGCATGTGGTGAAATTTTATTTTTCTTTTTTCATTATTTGTATATATAATAACTAAATAAGCAACGACGCGGGATGGAGCAGCTCGGTAGCTCGTCAGGCTCATAACCTGAAGGTCGTAGGTTCAAATCCTACTCCCGCAACCATTTTTAAGGATATAGTTGTTCCACTTTCCAATCGCTTCCCTCAACAAGAGTGTATCTAAATCTAATATGCTTCCTATATTCACCTTCTTGCCAAAATTCAATTACTTTTGGGATTACGCAAAATCCCACCCAAAAATCAGGACGAGAAACTTGTGTATTGTGAAATTCTTTTTCCTTCAATTTTATAGCTTGCTCAAAATCTTGCCAATCTTTCAGAATGCTCGATTGTTTTGAGCACCATGCGCTAATTTGACTACCCAGCGCTCGAGAAGAGAAGTATTTGTCAGTTCTTTCATCGTTTAGAAGTTTAACCTCTCCTTCAATTCTTACCTGCCTAGCAAATTCTATCCAATGAAACACTAATGCAGCTTTGGGGTTCTCAGTCAATTCTTTCCCTTTTTTACTGTTTACGTTAGTGAAAAACACAAAACCTTCTTTGCTATATTCCTTTAGTAATACCACTCTTGCAGATGGAATACAGTCTTTGCTACAAGTTGCTAGCGTCATTGCAGTTGGTTGTTCACACGGAGAATTAAGTACTGCTTTGTACCACTTTGAAAACAAATCAAATGGATCTTTTTCAAGTGAAAATATCATATCAAAAAATAAAATCTTAATTCTGGCACGCGTTGCAAAAATAAGTGCTACGGCCATTTTGTCGTATAAGTGTTATGATATTATTGCAAATCTTGCAAGGTTTTTGAACTTTACCATATACGTAAAAGTTATTTTGAAAGTATCCAGCAGATCCAGATGGCTGTGCATAATCTTTCAGTGTTGAACCACCTGCAGCAATTGCATCACTCAGAGTATTTTTTATTTCAGCAGCAAGTTTTTCGCACTCTCTATAGGTCAAGTTTTTTGCTGACCTGAGTGGTGATATACGGGCTCTAAACAAGCTCTCAGAAGCATATATGTTGCCTACGCCAACTATTGATTTATTGTCCATTAACGCTGATTTGATATTCACTTTTTTGTTTTTCAGCAACTCCTGTAAATAGTCTCCACTGAATTCATCCGTGAGGGGCTCTATTCCAAAATCGCTAAAAAAATCCGTTTCTTGTTCTTTATTTAAAACGATAACTAATCCAAATCTTCTTGGGTCATTAAAAATTATTGAAGTATTGTCAGAAAATAAAAATACCACGTGATCATGCTTATTCCGCATTTGATCGTGGTCAGCATATATAAGCTTTCCGCTCATGCCAAGATGTATGATTACAGCCACACTACCATCTGTATTCCAGATGGTATACTTACCTCTACGCTTGATGTTGCGTATGACTTTGCCCTTTAGCATATCATCAATATTTTTTGTTATTGGGGCACGTAAATTCCAATTATTCACTATAACATTACTGATTTGCTTGTTTTTAATTTTATCAAGCAAAAAATTAGAGATTACTTCCACTTCCGGTAGTTCTGGCATGATACCTCCTTCAAAACTTAAGTTTCTGATGGTAATTTTGTCGTTCTCAAATACATTCGAGTATTCTGCGGTGCTTTCTCCTAAAAATTCCTCACCACAAACGAGTTTTGAAAGGGTTCTCTGTCTACTCTGTTGCTGCTTTTTTCTTTTCAAAATATTTTGCTTTAAAGCTTTTGCCAATCTTTTTCTCTCTTCTTCTTTTTCCTTATTCTTTTTTGTGTTATTCATTATCATAATATATAAACTTGCCGTTGTAGCTCAGGTGGTAGAGTACGTCATTGGTAATGACGAGGTCCCAAGTTCGAATCTTGGTAACGGCACACTGATTATACTTATAATATTGCATAACTTGTAAGCAAGGCTTAAAAGAAAGTTAAAGAGGTAAGTTGTCATGCTTTTTCCATATCCTTTCTACCTTCTTGTTTTTGAGTAGCTCTAATGCTTTACAAAAGTGATACCTTGTTTTACTTGGCACTATAATGTCATCAATGTATCCATATGATGCAGCAAAAAATGGGTTAGCAAATTTTTCTTTATATTCTTTAATTAACGTTTGCTGATCTTTTTCGTGTCGAAATATAATCTCAACTGCACTTTCAGGGCCCATCACAGCTATTTCAGCAGTTGGCCAGGCATAATTTATATCACCTTTTAGATGTTTCGAATTCATAACAATGTATGCACCACCATACGCTTTTCTAGTGATAAGGCTAATTTTCGGCACGGTCGCTTCAGCGTAAGCGTAAAGCAGTTTCGCTCCGTGTTGTATTATATTATTGTATTCTTGATTTGTACCCGGCAAAAATCCTGGAACATCAATAAGTGTGATGATCGGAATGTTAAATGCGTCACAAAACCTTACAAACCTCGCAGCTTTTCTTGAAGAATCAATATCCAAACATCCTGCAAGGTGCATAGGTTGATTTGCAACAATACCGACAGTATTTCCTCCAATTCTACCAAAACCAGTTATGATATTACGAGCAAAATCAGGTTTCAGTTCAAAGAAATTCCTTTCATCACAAACTTTTTCAATGAGTTCATACATATCATAAGGAGTATTAGGATTGGTAGGAATTAGAGTGTTTAAGGATTCATCAATGTCGTCAACATCATTACAGATTGGTGCAGATTTTGGTGATTCTTGATTATTTGCTGGTAAGAAAGTAAAGAATTCACGCATTTTTAGCAGCATTTCAACATCATTATTGAATGCAAAATCCGCTACTCCTGTTTTGCTTGTATGAATTTTTGCTCCACCGAGGTCTTCGAAACTTACATCTTCGTAGGTAACCTTTTTTACTACATCTGGCCCGGTTATAAACATATATGAACTGTTTTTCACCATGAAAGTAAAGTCAGTTAATGCTGGGGAATAAACTGCACCTCCTGCACATGGGCCCATAATTAAAGAAATTTGTGGTATAACACCCGATGCATTTACGTTTCTTTGAAAAATTTCTCCATAACCAGCAAGAGAATTTACTCCTTCCTGAATTCTGGCTCCACCAGAATCATTTAGTCCGATAATTGGAACTCTGGCATTAATTGCCATATCCATAATTTTGCATATTTTTTTTGCATGTGACGCACCAAGTGAACCACCAAAGACAGTAAAATCCTGAGAATAAACAAAAACTTTTCTGCCATAAATAGTACCATGACCAATCACTACCCCATCAGCTAAAAAATTAGCATTTTGCATGCCAAAATCATTTGCATGATGTTTTACGAATTTATCGTATTCTGCAAAAGAACTTTCATCGAGCAATATACTGAGCCTTTCTCTAGCAGTTAATTTCCCTTTTTCATGTTGTTTGGTAATCCTATCAGAACCGCCTCCTTTTTCAGCTTCTAGTGCTTTGGTTTTTAGATTTTCTAGTATTTTAAAGTCTTGCATACAATAAAGTAGTTTTCAAATTAGTTGTAGACTTTATTAAGTTTACAAACCCTACTAACTATACACATACACTATTGCTATATGCAACAATGTATGTATGATAATTGTTAATGCTCTGGTGATTCATGGTCACTACTTTGAAAATGTTGCGATGTGTCAACACTTTTCATATTAGAAAGAGGTGGACTAACTGCACTGCTTTTCGTTTGTGCAAAACTTTTAGCAGCTTCAACAACCTTGCTTATACGAGGTTCTTTTTCTAGCTCTTTTAGGTACTTTGAGAAGATTTCACAACTTTTGTCATCCATATGTACCATTATTTTACCAAAACTTTCAGCTTTTTCAGAAGATAAAATCATTTCGATCTTTTCATCGCCTACCCTAAAGGTCATTTTTACTTTGCCTTGCATATCATGATATTGCCAGCTTTTTATTCAGATTAGATTATCTCCTTCTCCTATTCGCAATGCACCATATTCTAAGTCCTTAAATTCCGGGGAGTTCATAAATTTTGCAGGAGTGATCACACTTTTTTCTGGACACTGTACATAATAAAATTTATTATCTCTTTCTACTACAATTCCTTTTTTTTGTCATTTTCAATACTATCACTTACAATTTGTTTTAGACGTGACAAATATTCGCCGCGTTCTTTCAGTATATCTTCTGGCAATAATCTCCGAACTTCTTGGCTCACATCAGTGCCTGTTGAAACTAGATTAAACATTTCTAACATAAGAGGCCGTAGTTTTTCTTTTCCAGTCTCAGTAACATTTTTATCTTGCTCCATGAGGTGGTATAAGATCAGTATCGAATAATCTATTATTGATGACTTTTTTCTCCTTGGAATACATCAACACTAAACATGACCTTGTGCTTTTTTGCATCGTCTATAGATTTTTGAAGTCTCTTTGCTATGTTTTCGATAGCTTCATCATTAGGTAAGTGTTCAGGCAATGGCGTCAACTTAAGGAAAAATATCAGCGATAGTGTATAAAATTTCTCTCCAAATTTTTTATCATTAAATTATCCAAAGAGTGCAAGGGACAGCACTTTTGTTTCTGTTTTATTTCAACAAAGAAGTCTAAAATGTGTCCTTTTTAGGTGAAATATGCAAAAAGGAAAAAACCTTATTCTACAAATTAAAAATATAATATACTCGAAAACTTTTCAGAAAATCCATTGTGTTGAGTTTTACACGAACAAGAAAACTTCCTTTTTCGACAGTATTTTCTATGATTTTAAAGTTAGTTAAAAAAAGTTTGGGAATAGAATGTGAACTTATGGAGCCATTGACATGTACCCTCAAAGCAAGCTTTTTCTAAAGCAAGGTATAAGATTTGCCATACAGGCTTTCAAGAATTTAAGAGGTTGTCCACAAACCAGTAAATCAAGCATATTCCCTACTTAACATAACTTTACTCATAGCCAGATATATGAAACTTTCAGTAGATGTTGTAAGTAAATCGTACTCCTTTGATAGCCTTCTATTTCTATTGATCCAAGCAAAAGTCCTCTCTACCACCCACCTTCTCGGCTGTACTGAAAATCCAGGTCCCGTTGTGGCAATAGTTCTAGTGGTGTATCTTTATGCACCCAAAACCTACATGGAGGCCTTTTGACAATTTCAATATCTATCCCATATTCTCTCTTTACGTAATCCTTTAAATCTTTTCCTTGGTATCCCATATCAGCCCACATTTTCTTAATATTGCTGTATTTTTCCTTCATATTGTCCAATGCCATCTTCACCCCATCTCTGTCATTTTCGCTTGCAGCTCCTACATAGCAACCAAGCACAAATCCTTGAGTATCTGTGATTATATGTCTTTTTCTCCCCTTTACCTTTTTCGCACCATCATAACCTTTGACCCCCCTTTTTCCGTGGTTTTTACCGATTGACTGTCCACTATGCATGCGCTCGGCTTCCCATTTTTGACCTACTATATTTAGTGATATCATAGTTCATTTTCTCAAAAATTCCCTGCTTTTTCCATCTTCTAAACTGTTCATGCACAGCCTTCCACGGCGGAAAATCGTGTGGTAAATAGCGCCATTGACATCCTGTGCGCAGTATATAAAGAATTGCATTTACTATCTCACACTTACTGTATTTTGGTGGCCTTCCTCCTTTCTTGTACGATACTCTGAAGTGTTTTTCTATTCTTGCCCATTCCCTTTTACTTAAATCTGTTGGATATTTTTTCCTCATCTCTTACCTCAATATTCTTTCTTTATATACTACGTATTCCTTGGTTTGTGGACAACCTCTCAAATCTTACTATTACCCACAAATATGAGGTTCGTGAGCAAGTCGCCATCCTTCTGCTAAATCAAAGAGACGTTTATATCCTTTCCAAAGAGTAATTGGTCCTGGTTTTGGGTCGCTTTTTCTTGCTAAATGACCTCCAAGTTCACGAAACGGCTTCTTTTATAGTAGGGGCTATATTTGGACATGGTTTCCTGTGTATTTTAACATATAAAACTTTCCATTCTTCCTCAGCTAATAAGGCAGTACATGGTAATGTTGGGTTAGTTCTTGCAATTGATGTAATAAAGAAAATTCTCCAAGCAATAATGCTCATGACTGTTAAATACCTCATTAATCTTTCTGCTATTCCAAGCCTACATTCTTCAACTTTGAGACCGGATTTAAAATTTTATGTAATATCTCTATTTTCCATCTAAGGCAATTGTAAGTTAAAAACGTGATATAAAAGAGATAAGAGAGAAAGATAACCCTGCTCACTAGGAATAGCGGGCGTGCGCGACCGAAAGGAAATTGGTATTACAACCGTTGGTATCAAGGTACGCTAGCCCTATCTCTCGATACGTTTGAATAGTTGCTTGGGACATATATATGCACCCGTTTACAATCTTAAATTAACTAAAACTATCGAGGTTTATTATGGTTACATCTTATCAAAATTTTATTGGCATTGACATCGGAAAATTTAAAAATGTCGTTGCAATTCACAAACAGAAGAATGCTGTCGAATTTGATAATAATGCTTCTGGTTGGCAACAATTATTTCAAGAGTTTTCAGATATTCTACCTAATGCTTTAGTGACTTTAGAAAATACAGGGAAATATGAGCTTGGCTTATCACATTTTCTTACCGACAAAAATATTGCCGTGCATCGAGCTAATACTCGTAAAGTAAAAAGCTTTATTTTATCTCACGGAACTTTAGCAAAGTCTAGATGCAAGAGCTCTTGCTCAATATGGATTTGAACGCCATAGAACTATCTCTCTATTTGTACCTACCTCTACAGAACAATCAACTTTGGCTGCACTTTGTCAACGTCGTGATGATATTACGCAAATGAGAACTCAAGAAAAATGCAGACTTGAAGCACCGGAAAATGATCATATAAAAGAAAGCTGTCAAAAGACCATTGAGTTTTTCGATAGTCAAATAAACGAACTCAATGATACTATACAAAAGATTATTGATGAAAGCCGCGAATTACAACAACGCCAAAAAATTCTTAAAACAGTTCCTGGAATAGGTAAAAAGTTATCACAAGATTTTTTGTGTTTAATGCCAGAGCTTGGTTACTTAAATAGAAAAGAAGTAGCAAGTCTTGCCGGAGTTGCACCGCATCCAAAAGAAAGTGGTAAAGCTGTTGGTTACCGAAGGATTACAGGTGGTAGAAGTAACGTTCGTTCAAAGCTCTTTACAGCCGCTATGGCTGCTACAAGGTCAAAATCTATACTTGGCGCCTTTTATTCTAAGCTTGTTGAAAGTGGTAAGAAGAAGATGGTGGCTATAACAGCCCTAATGCGTAAAATTATAGTAATTGCTAATACAAGACTTAAAGAAGCAATTAATTTGCATACTTAAAAATCTTCACAACGGTAACTGAAATTGGCTAATGAATATGTGCGTCCACACAGACTTAAAGCACATATTCATTAGCTTAAGCAGAAATTGCTGTGGTAGCTGTTTGATATAAAATTCTATTTCTATGACAAACGGGTTTTTATTGCCCATATAATTTGCAAAATTACACAAATAAAAAAATTTTTAAAAAACATAGTTGATACCAACTAATTTTTTCAACAGCTTCATCGAAAGTATTAACTGAAAGATTCGTTAATAGCATCCATTCTAGCGGTTTTTTTTAAGGGAAGGGGAGTTTTCTCAACAACATAAACTGCATAAAGTGGTAATTTAGGTAGTTCTTCCGTCTTATGCCTAATATTATTCTTAGATGGATTCATCATAAACTTTCCAAATCTAACTTCCAAACGTGCTGTTCTTTTTGGCTTATTATCTTTTACAGGAACTTCAACTTCTACCGTACCTGCACAATGAGAGGATTTAATAAATGCCCATAACTTCTGCTCACCTTTTTCAGGATATCGAGATTTTCTATTTACTGCTCTATCTCTGCATGCTCTAACTAGCACTGCCGAATTAAGACTATGTGCAAGCTCAAAAAAGTCATATATATCTGCTTCTCTATCGCATACAGTTATAGTCTCAGTTTGAGTTGGATCAATAATATTATTTGTTTTTCTTAAAGTTTCCAACCACTTTACGCTTTCTTTATCTTCAATGCGATCGCTCTTTTTTTTAAGGTTCTCAGTTTCTTCAGGTCTTAAATAAACTTTTTGATCTAGTATCCCTAGTACCAAACCTTCTATACTAACGGCAAGAGCTGTATGCATTATAATACCTTTTGCAGTATCATAACTGGACAAATTTGCTAATCCGCTTGTTTTTTTATGGTTATTATATACAATGTAACTGGTATCTTGAATGACAAGAACCCTCTTGTGAGCTTTTGTTCTCTCAACTGTTTTATCAATGTGTGAAGCTAGAATATCGACTTCTTTTACGTTCTCATTTTAAAAAAAACGATATGCTGCTTTTGCTTCTGACCAACTTTCACATGCTTGATTAATCTAACTTTCAGGTAATTTTGTCAAACATATCAGCAATCTTTACTAATCGCTCAGTTAACCTTTTATCTCCAAATTCATTTTTAGCCCATTCATTACTCTCGTTTGCCATTTTTATACCCTCAATATTTGCAAACTCTAATATTGTAATACTTTATTTATAAGTACATTTATATTTGTGGGTAATAGTAAGATAAATAATAGTGCAAATTTTTCTATGATATGCGGTAGTGGTGTATATGTAAGATCAATTGCTCGTGATCTTGGAATTGCATTAAATTGTTTTGGACACATTACAAAATTAAGAAGAACTATGGTAGGTGACTTTAGAGAAAATGAATCAGTGACAATTGAGCAACTTACTAAAAAAAACACAACAACTTACTCTCCGATGTCATCCCAGTGCTTGACACTGGGATGGCTTTGTTGCATCGCTCTTCGGATAGTAGGTAACGTACAATAAATTCATGAAGCTATCTCAAACTTAGCCATGCCTATTTCAGTAAATTTGTTAAGCAAATAACACTTGAGTAGCAGTTCCTTCTCACGATTAATCTCAGATTTGCTCCTAAAACTAAACCCAAATATTCGCTTCAACCTTGAGAAAAATCCTTCAATATACGATCTTTTTCCGTAATTTACTTCTTCTTTCCATCTTTTTATACCATTCTCACCATGTAATTTCATTAACTGAATAGCGGCATTTCTATCAAGCATATAATCCAATTTTGGATGCTCTGCTGCGTTGTTTTTCGGAGGAATTTTCGTTTTTATACCATATTGATTACACAGCTTATAGAGCTTTTCTCTGTCATATGCCCTATCTGCATATAGTACTTTTATGACATACTGAAAATCGACTTCTTTTAGCAAATCACAAGCTCCATAGTGATCAGAGTAGACACCGTTACTGTATTTTACAGCTATGGCTTTTTTGCTGTTTGTATTCAACATTACATGCAATTTTCTTGTCTGTTCATAGCTGCGATACTTTCTATCTTCGCTATTTTCTTTGCTATGACCAGGAGTGTTGTTGTATATACTAATTCCTGTACTGTCTATAGTAATTTCGATATCTTCCATATTATTTTTATCAATTCTGCAATCATTGATCTTAATATTGAGTTTCTTAAACCTTCTTGATGATTGTGAATAGCTGATAACTTGCAAATTTTTCCCAATTTGCTCAAGGTATCCTGCTATAAACCCAACTGTTTGCCTCAGGCCTATTCTAAATAAACAAGTTATTATGTGCACCAAAATTACAACTTTATCGCTATAAATATTGTTGCCACCTGGTATTTTTGGACCATTCTCGTACCACTTTTCTATGGCTTCGTTGATATAATGAAAAATATTTCCTCTTTTTTCTAGAAATTTGTTATATTCGCTATGGTTACTGACCCTCATTTTTTGTGGCATATTTTTTCTTTCAAGGTTAAATGGCTATTTTATAATGAATTTTGTCAGTAGCCACCAGATTTTTTCAGTTGCTATGCAACAAAGCCATCCCAGTGTCAAGCACTGGGATGACACCATTTGTTGTAAACTCACTTTTACTCTATGGTCTTGCCGCTATCCTGAACGGATACAAACTAGCAGTTACTATATAAGATACAATGCAACAAAACTGATCTAGTTGTTATAAATAAGTTTTGAGCTATATGGTATCTAAAATAATAAATGCAATACAGAACAACTTGTTAGTGTGTTTTCCAACAGAAACAGTGTATGCTCTTGCTTGTAATGCACTAGATAATGAATCTATAGGAAAAATATATCAGATAAAGAAACGCTCTCAAAATAAGCCACTGTCTATATTTGTTAGTGATATTTGCAGCTTGATGAGAATAGCAAAGCTAGAGAAAAAGTATATTGGTTTAGTAAATCACTTTTCTCCTGGACCAATTACCTACATTTTACCACTTAAAAACAACAACATATTGCCAAACGAATTCTTTAAAGATAGTATAGGCATCAGAATCCCTAAGCATCCTATTGCAATTTCAATATTAAATAAACTGAAAGTTCCAATAGTTGCAACTAGTATAAATATTTCAGGAGAAAAAAGTGTATGTAAGGCAAACGATATACCACAATCCATTAAGCAACATTTATCTGCAGTGATTGAAGATGACGAATTAGTTTCTGGTATAGAATCTACTATTATTGACTTAACCGAAGATAAGATTAAGGTTTTAAGGGAAGGTGCAATTTTATTACAAACAGTAAACAATACATTTTCAAACTAAGATCTATAGGAGAAAGAATGAAAAAAGTAATAGGCCACAACCAAGCCAAAAAAAAAATAATGAACAACTTATCTGTTCAGTCTTGGCTGATCTGTGGTAAAAAAGGTATAGGAAAAGCAACACTTGCAAAATCCTTCTCCAATTGGTTACTCATAAAAAACTATAATGAAGTAGCATTGGACTTACACATTGTTGAAGGTGATACTATCGGAATAGAAAAAGTCAGAGAAATGAAAAACTTTCTACACTTAAGTCCCATTCAATCAGAACACAAAATAGCTATAATAGATAGCTTAGAGGCAATGACTAATAACGCTAAAAACGCAATATTGAAAATATTAGAAGAGCCGCCAAAAAATTCTAAGATATTTATAATTAGCCATAAGCCATATGATATACAAACCACTATCTTGTGTAGGTGCTTTCAGCTAAATTTACTCCCATTAACTTATGATGAAACAAAGCAAGTTGCTTCATCTCAATGTAAGTTTGATGGTCAAACGTTTGATGAAATGATCACTTTATTTCCTGGAATGCCAGGAATGATAATAAATGCAATAAGTAGTGATGCTTATGAAGCATACAAATGCTTTTATAAATTTCTTCATGATTTAAAGAATCCCAATATGATTAATAAAGTAATTAATAGCGAAATCGAACTAGAACTAGCATCATATATAATTCAGGCCTTCATTTTAGAAAGCATAAAGAGAGAGGTAAATGGTGTTGAAATTCTGCTAAGTCAGTGGAAAAAAATAGATGAACTTTTCGTTGTTGCTAAGCAACTTCACTTAGATAAAAAGCATGTTTTAGCTAATGTAGTTAATATCATGACATAAGTTTACGAAGTATAATACTTTTAACATAAATTCATGATAAAATTCTGTTAATTTAATACTCGAAGTATATAATTTGACTGATAATAAATTAACTGTATGGCAATCAATAGAAGTTTTGACGAAAGCCATATTGAACATGCAGAAAAAATTAAGCTTAATTAAGAATATAGCTTCAGATCAAGACATAACCCTAGAAAAAGGAAAGGAGTTGTTAAGTGGCATTTATGAAGCAAATTTTAAGCTAAACAAGACAATCAATATAGCTACTTTGCCAAAAATTGGCTATCATATGCTAAATGGTGAGCTTGTTGTACGTAATCATATTACGGAAGAGGAAGTAAAGATTCCTGGAGATTTTCATTACCTTAAAGTCGTAAAATCCGATCATGATAATTATAAATTAACGTTTTGTAATTTTTTAGGTAATGAGTTTTTTGAATATAAAAAGTATGATCCACAATATTCTGGTATTTCAGATGAATATAAATTTGTGGATTTTGGTAGTGTAAAAAAGACTCATAATCTAAAATTTAAGGAATACATTGGTCATGCACCTAAATTTTTTGCTGCAGAAGGGCCTATTGAGCCTGGATCCCAAAACCATGTAATTGATCTATTTGAGCTAGTCAAAAGTGGTAAAGGTAGAAAAGTGGGAACCTTTGCTGATGAATTTGGTTATTTTGATGATCAAAATAAATTACATTATTATAATTATCACAAAAGTGTAGAAAGTAATACTTATGATCCTGAAAATTTCAGTGTAAAAATGATAAATATAGATGTGAGCAAAATCGATAAATTCTACCTCATTGCAGAACAAGGTGATATAATCATTCATCCTATTTGGGAAAATTTAGACATATTTTAAAGTTTTTTTTAGAGTATCTAAGCTTATTGTTATTATAATGATCCGATTAGGTCTGGTAGTATTGTGTTATGGAAGATAAATTGCTTGAATCAGTAAAAAACAAAAGTTATTTCAGTAAAGCAGTCGAATGGTACTGCCATAGGTATCTGTTTTGTGTGGCAGAAAGATCTTGGATGGCATTAATAGTATCGCTTCTCCTAGTATGCTTATGTTTATTAACATTAAACATATACCTGTTATTTCCTATTAAAAAAGATTTAAATTTTGTGAAGTATATGAACCACACAGAAGATGAGTTCTCTGCAATGCATAAGCTTAGTTTCAGTAAAAAGGAAGATGAATACACTTCCACAGCGAGGTACTTAATAAGTAAATACATTGAAATATACGAGTCCATTAAGATCGTTGAACCGAAGTACCAAGAAAATTTTATAAGAAATAATTCTATACATAAAATCTATCAAGGCTTTCAGGAAAAAACGAACAATGAAGCTGTTTCATCCAAAAGAAAAATTGCCAACATAAATGTAATAACATTATCTATTGATCGATCGACCAAGGACTTAGTTACATTTGCTGGAAATGCTACTGTAGTTTTTGCAACCGAGCAAAATAAGGAGGTGAAAAATCAGGCTGTTGAGATTAGCTTCACTTTGTCGAATATAAAAGCAACTCTGGCTGGTATAATACCATTTAAATTTATTGTTAATGGTTATAAATACAGATAATCACATTTAAAATATTACTTGGTAGCTAAAAAAAATAACCAAAGTGCACATAGCAGTAATAACTGGAGGTAAAACTAGAAGAATTGGCGTTTTTTTAATGAAGTAATTCTGAGAAGGTTTTAAGAAAAAGGCATTGTAAATCATCGGTAAAAAGTACAGAGCGTTGAGTATAGTACTAACAATTAACACTAGAGTTACAAACACAGAAAGTATTACATTGCCAGAGTTGAAAACAGCTTGAAAAATGAGAAATTTACCCCAAAAAGTTGGAGCAGGCGGCACCCCTATCATAGACAACGCACCTATAGCAAATGCTGTCATGCTAATTGGCATACTGCGTCCTATACCGTAAATCTTATCTATATATTTCTCACCTGCTCTCGTTATTATTGCTCCGGCAACGAAAAACAAAGTGATTTTTGCAAATGCGTGGCAAACTAATTGAAAAATTGCAACCCTCATGCTGAGCTCACTAAAAATTGAAGCGAACAATATAATATATGACAATTGAGAGATGGTAGAGTAAGCAAGCAATTTCTTTAATTCTTTTTGCTTTAGTGCAATCAATGATGCAGTAATAATAGTAAATCCAGCAGCGTACGGAAGCCACCCTCCAGCAAACCAATTTTGCTGCACAAAACGTTGCATGTTATCGACGCCAAAAGTGTATAATATAACTTTTATGATGATGAAAACTCCGGATTTCACAACAGCAACAGCATGCAGTAGTGCACTCACAGGAGTTGGTGCAACCATTGCTTTTGGTAACCAAAAATGCATTGGCATTAATGCAGCTTTTCCTATTCCGTAAATTAGCATAGCAAAACACACTGCAATAAAAGTGATGAGTGAAGTATCAAATTTGAATATTCCACCACTTACAAAGTCTAAAGTATGAAATTCATTATATAAAAGGCCTATTGCAGGAAAAAATAATACCAAAGAAGAGAAAAATAGCACGCCAAAGTAATAGCGTCCTGCAATCATTGATTCATTTGTTGAGTTGTAAGTAACCAGAGGGTATGTACTAATAGTTAGAAGCTCATAAAAGACAAATGTAGTGAGCAAATCTCCAGAAAAAGCAATAAACATTGCACAGCTAATCGATATTGAAAAAAAGCATAGAAAACTTGAGTGATTGCTATCAGCATAGTTATTCTGCATATAACATATTGCATATATACTGGTTAGTATCCATAAAAACGATATCAATAAACTGAATATTACTCCGGTAGACTCTAGCTTTAAACTAATGTGCAAATTATTACCAAAATCCATGAGGATAAATTGAGAATGATCACCATACACCCAATATAAAGTGCACAGACACGTATACGCAAATAGAAGTAGAGAAGAAGTGACAGTAATACTATTGTTCACTCTGGGCCATTTACCAGTAAAAAAAATAGCTAACGCACTTAAAAGTGGAATCAACGCAGTAATTAATAAATAATTCTCAGTAATAAAAAATGGTAAGGAAAGATACATTAACATTAAATTTTTTGTTTAGGTAAAGTTAGAATTATACTCAAATCATAGAAAAACCGCTATGTTTTTTTAGTTATTTGTGTATGCTATAGCTATACTGCGATTCATTCCACAACTGTACGAACATTTGTTTTTGTTAAACACAACAAAGATGTCATCCCAGTCTGGGATCCAGGAAAGTTTGCTTGTGAGCAAGCAAACTAGCATAGAAAAACGTTTTCGATGAGATTGCAGAAACCAGTGTCTGGGCACTGGAATGACACCATTTGCTGTGCAAGTTTACCTTTAAAAATGAATGTTCATACAGTAAGCCATAAGATGACAAAAGAGTAAACTTTATCTGTGTGAGCTATAGACGCAAATTATAACAAATGCAGTAGCGTAATCTCCATCGTCACTCAGAGAAAGATGAATTTTGGAGATAAAATCCTTGCTAACGGTAAGATATGGCTTGCCTCTTACATCATTGTATATTTCTATATCTTTCATTATAATACCCTGACCACTACCTCGTGCTTTAACAAAAGCCTCCTTTGCTGCAAAGCGTTTAGCAAAATACCTTGCTCGCATTTCTTGACTATTATACTTTCTACTTAGCTCTATTTCTTTTTCAGTGTAGATTCTATTGAGAAATTTTTCCCCGTATTTTTGTAATATCCTCGATACTCTTGGTATATATACTATGTCAGTGCCGATACCGTGTATCATTTTGTGCTAAAGTGATTTATTGCTTCTTCAATCTGCATTTCCTTTACCTCTCCAGTTGCTCTATTTTTTACTTCAACTATCTTTTCATCTATTGCCTTTTTTCCGACAATTATTTGCCACGGCAAGCCTATCAGATCCATTCTAGAAAATTTTACTCCTACACTCCCTTCCGTATCATCGTAAAGCACTTCATCGCTTTTCAAAGCTTTATATATTTTATCTGCAGCCTCCGTTACTTTCGGTTGTAAATTGATTAAACCAATTCTGAAAGGAGCTACCGATTCTGGCCAGATAATTCCTTTATCATCATGAAAAGCTTCTATTATTGCACCAACAAGTCTTGAAACCCCAATGCCATACGAACCCATATGTATATTGACATTTTTTCCATCTTGAGAAGTAACACTTGCCTTCATAGGCTTCGAATATTTATCACCAAAATAAAAAATATGCCCTATTTCAATACCCTTACTAACATTTAACTGTTCTTGTGATATAGGGCAAGTCTCAGGATCATGCATATCATCTGCAACTGCATATATACTCTTTAAACTTTCAATATCTTCACTCTCTAGTAGTTCAGAAAATTTATTGTCATAATATAAAGTGCTCTCACCAGTGTTTGCCAATATATGAAACTCGTGGCTCAAATTTCCTCCAATTGGCCCCGTATCAGCTCGAACTCCAATTGGAGTAAATCCCATGCGTTTGAAGATTTTTATGTAAGTTTTGTACATCAAATTATATGAATTCAGTGCACCTTCGTAATCTACATCAAAACTGTATGCATCCTTCATCAAAAATTCCCTGCCCCTCATAACACCATAACGTGGTCTTACCTCATCACGGAATTTCCATTGAATTTGGTATAAACAAAGTGGCAAATCTTTGTAACTTTTTACCACATCTCTAATTAAATCAGTTGCTATCTCCTCATGCGTTGGACCAAAAAGCATATCTTCCTCATGCCTATCCTTTATGCGTAGCATTTCCTTACCGTAATCATCGTAACGCCCTGATTCTCGCCAAAGACTTGCTGGTTGCACACAAGGCATTAATGCTTCAATAGCACCGGATTTGTTCATTTCATCTCTGATAATATCTTCAATATTCTTAAGCACTGAGAGACCAAGTGGTAACCACGTATAGATGCCAGATGCTATCTGCTTTATTAAACCTGCACGCAAAGAATATTGATGGGAGATAATTTTAGCATGGGCAGGCTTTTCCTTTAGAGTTGGCAGGTAATATTTGGATAAACGCATATAATAGATCTGATTGTATTAAGTAATCTTAATACAATCAGACCTGTAGGTAAACTTATTTTGAAAAGGAAGGAAAGTGCATGGCTGACCATTTCATAGTTATCATAGTCCTTGTACAACATTTTCCTTTTGGTATCGCAACGCTTTTCCACCAAACTGTGCTATGCGATCCTCAACAGAAAGAGGAGGTGAATCTTGCACCTCATTATCCACTGAGTCAACATTATTTACTTGTGGTGAATCAACACACGAACTTGGCGGTACCGGTGACTCCTCTGTTTCTTGTTCAGGATGTATCGGAGATGTGGCTCTAGATCCTATACCACTGTCAAGACCCCCGCTTCCTTCTTCCTTGCTTGATGGGGAATTTGTGTGTTTTGTCTGCTCCTCTTTTTCCTGCTCTATCTCTTTCTGTTTGTCTTTGCTTTCATCTGTAGTCCAATCTGAATCGCTAATAGAATCAGAATGCTCACTTTCACTATCTGAGAATTGCATGACTGCTACTCTCTCCTTAAGTCTCTTTGTCCAATCTGAATCATTATCATCCGACTTCTTTCTCTCTACTTGCTCCCTATCTATTCTTGCAGCAAACTCTTCTGGTGTTTCTTTTTTGTCAGTGCCCCCACTACTTTCTGATTTTGCTTTCAATTCATTTGTAAAATTTTGTTGCTGCCCACTCTTGTTGCTGCTCACTCTTTTTAACGTAGTACCTCCTCTTATCTGTTCAAACAGAGTAGAATGATTATTATTCTCAGGTTCACCAGCCTTCTTCGGTGCATCATTCTTAGGTTGCTCCGTACGCTTGGAAGCTGTAAAAAAATGCGGAGGCGGAGGTGGTAGTGCAGCATCTTGTGGCAATGGAGGAGGTGGCGGCGGTGGTACACTGACACTTGGATTTGGTTGTGTTCCAAACGTTACTGGAGGTGATTGAGGAGTAGGTACATTTGATTTATTCTCCAGATTAGTACAATTTTTACACACAAATTTTTGTGGTTCTTGAGATGGAGTATGGCCGAATTTCTGTCCATTAAGACCTACTTCTTTCTTATTATCATCTCTAGAAATAGCCAGTTTAACAAGATATGTCACTGAAATAAGTGCAACAACCGTAGAAACAGCAAAAATTGCTAAAGGAACTGCTGCAATAGGACCAGAACCAGAAACTGCTATAATAACATAAGGAAGATATTGACCAGATATGAAACTAAATATAGATAATAATGAAACAGCAATTAAAGGTTTCCATATAGTCTGCTTAGTTTTAGTAAGCTCCTGACTATCTTTTAGCAATGAAGAATTATTGGATATCATCATTTCTTTGCCTCACTTGTTAACGATAATCTAATAATAACCCAATTAATAATTTCTGTCAATAATTAATTATGAAAAACAAAGTTGCAATTTGAATAGATAAGCTATAAGTAATATACGACCAGCAATAGCCATACAATAGACTTCTTGTATAACCCACACTAAGTAGAAAAAAGGTGTCATCCAAGTAGCTGACACTGCTCTCCTTTGTCATTCCAGTGCTTGACACTGGAATGACACCGAAGGGGCTACTGCCGTCTTGGATGGAAACCAGTGTCAGAACTAGTTAACCATGGGGCTTCTTTTGCCTTTTTTTCCATTTGGTAAATTTCTTAAATATTTATGGCTAACATGAAGCTAAGTACGAACTTTGTTAAACATAACAAATGGTGCCATTCCAGTGCTCCTTTTTTTGTCATCCCAGTGCTTGACACTGGGATCCAGTTTTCCATATAATCTCATCGAAAATGTTGTAACCACTTTCTGTGCTAGTTTGCTTGCTTACAAGCAAACTTTCCTGGATCCCAGTGTCTGGGCACTGGGATGACATCATAGGGACACTGGGATTACACCCTGACAATCGTCATCCAGCTACTTGTTAGCGGCTAAGAGATACCGCGAATGAATCGCGGTATGACGGTTCGTGGCGGCATGACGATAACCTCGTCTCACTGCCATTAAGTTAAGGAAAAAAGATAGATTTTATGGGATAATGATGTATACCAATAAGTTTAAAGGTAGTATGAGTAAAAAAGGCAGTAATAAAATTTATTCAAAATGAATTGGCAAGTCTAGAATTTATAGAATCCCATAAATCATCTTCAAAAGATTTTATGAGAAAGAGGAAGTTATCTTTTATTGACATATTTATCTTAATTTTAAGAAAAAGTGTAAAGTCGCTGCAAGTAATACTAAACGAATTTATTTTATATAGGAAAAAAGACTATACCGTTACTGCTAGTGCTTTTAGTCAAGCAAGAAAAAAAATGAAACACAGTGCATTTTCAGAAATTAACGAAGGTGTGGTTTCCTTGTACTACCAAGACCAAAAATTTAAAACTTGTTTTGGCTTTAGAGTGTTAGCTCTTGATGCCTCCAAAATCATTTTACCAACAAGCGTTGAAATAAAAAATGAATTTGGCTCAAGAAAAATACGTAACCAAAAACCAAAAGATTTAGGTGATTATGCAAGTGCAACCTTTGCGGTTTGTGAAGATGTGCTAAATAATGTTGCCATAAGGTCAGTGTTAGATAGAGGTAACACTCATGAAATTAACTTAGCAGATGAAATGCTTAAAGTTGTAAATACTAATGACTTACTGATTTGTATATTTATCTTATAAATTTCTTTCTAGCCTTACAAAAAGAAAAATTGCTTATGTCATTCGATGTCCCAGATCATCTTTTAATGAAGTGAATGCTATGTTTGAAGAAAAAAGCCCATCTAGTGTTGAGGTTACCATATGTGCTCAGCGTAAGATAAAACAAGAAAATAGTGGAATAACGCTTCAAAGTGGTACTGCCATCTGGTGAAATTGAAGTGTTAGCTACATCATTAATGGATGAACAAAAGTTTCAAACTGGAGGATTTAAGGAGTTATATTTTTTACGCTGGGGAGTTGAGACATTTTTTGCAAAACTCAAAGGAAGACTAAGTCTAGAAAATTTTACAGGAAAAAGTGTTGAGTCTGTTAAACAGGATTTTTGGTCAGCTATCTTTATTAGCAACCTAGAAAGTGTTATGACAGAAGATGTAGAAGAAGCGTTGAATATGGACTTAACCGATGATAAGCTTAAGAGGAGCATTAACAAATCTGTCTCATTTAACGCGATCAAAAACTTGGCTTTCGACATTTTTGCTACGGAATCAGATACTGACTGCATTATGGATCAATTATCAAAGCTATTTTTGATGAACACTTTGGCGGTAAGAAAGGGAAGGAAAGTTGATCGTCATAAGGTACCTTATCTTCGTTCGTTCAATTACCAAAAAAGGGTTAGAAAACACATATTTTGACTAGAGGTAGTATTCATATCTTCTGATAATAACTGGGTAGCTTATTGCCATAGCTCCTGTAAAATGACTTCTAAACAAACTATTTCTTAAGTAATTTACACTTCAGAGTTTATCTGCTTTAAAGTTTACTCTATTCTGTTTCAGCATTTGTCATAAATCCTTAATTATTTCTGACTTTTTAGTTCAGTTTTTAACCATTCTTTCCTTAACTTAATGGCAGTGAACCTCGTCATCCCGCTACTTGTTAGCGGGATCTCTTGTTAGCGGCTGAGATACCGCGAATGAATCGCGGTATGACGGTTCGCGGCGGTATGGACGTAAGAAAACCTTTCTTGGGTCAGCTATAGAGACTCTCATCTTTAGCGAGCTTCAAGGTAATTGGTTGCTATTTGCGAAAATATTCGCATAATTTAAGTAACATTACTTAATAAAAATTAACTATGGAGCTTAATAAGATTGCAGCATCGATTTTACTTTCTGGGCTAATCATTATGATAGTTAGTAATGTAGTTGATATGCTTTACAGTCCAGAAGAATATAAGATTGAACACCAAACGATAGTAGCTGCTGGCAGCAATGAGTTCCAGCAAAAAATCGAGCAAGTGGCGCTTGATATTGGAGCGCTCATGCAGAATGCTAGCTTTGAGAAAGGTAAATCAGCAGCAAAAAAATGTATAGCCTGCCATAGTTTTGAGAAAGGTGGAATGAATAAAGTAGGACCAAACTTATGGAACATAGTTGGAAATAAAAAGGCCCATCTTGGTAACTCATTCAATTACTCAAAAGCAGTGCTTGACAGAGGTGGAAAATGGGGGTATGAGGAGCTATTTGCCTTTTTAAAGAACCCAAAAGCCTATATAAAAGGTACACGTATGGCATTTGCAGGTATTTCCAATCCACAAGAAATTGCAGATCTAGTTAGTTATTTGCATCAATTGAGTGATAGCCCGGTTGCTTTGCCAAAGTAGTATGGATTATTGTAAATTGTTTGATGGAAATAATGGTCACATAGCATATCGAAAGCTACAAGGAAAGAAAGCTTCTGTAGTTTTTTTCGGTGGATTTGCATCCAATATGGATGGAACTAAAGCAACTGCTATTTACAAATTTTGCCAAGAAAATGACGTAGCACTTGTGCTATTTGATTATTTTGGTCACGGTCATTCAAGTGGTAATTTTATTGATTACACGATAAGTGATTGGCAAAAAAATTGTGCTAAAGTAATGAGTGAATTAACTAGCGATAAACAAATAATTATAGGTTCAAGTATGGGAGGATGGCTGATGTTGCTCACTGCCCTTCAATTTCCAGAAAAAATTGCAGCACTAATTGGTATATCGTCTGCTCCCGATTTTACTGAAGATTTGATATTCAAGCAATTGTCAGGCAAGCAAAAAGAAGAACTAGATTCTAAAGGTGTAATAGATTTTACTTCAGAGCATTGTACATACAAAATAACTAAAAATTTGATCGAAGATGGCAGAAAGAACCTTCTTTTAAACAAAAAGACAATAGATATAAACTGTCCTGTGCGCTTGCTGCATAGCATTAATGATAAAGATGTTCCTTATCAAACTTCATTGAATTTAGCTGAAAAAATTAAGTCAACCGATGTTGAAGTACACTTAATAAAATCAGCAGAGCACAATATGTCTGACAATCATTCACTGGAAGTTTTATTTAAGACCATTAGAGAATTTTGTAACCAGACTGCATTCTGTGATTTTTAGCAAAACACGATTTTTCATTTGAGCTTTCTTCAACTTAAAATAAATACAGAAAATTGCTGCCTATAGCTAAACTGACTTAGATTTACCGACAATTTGAAAAACCGTCATCCCGCTACGTGTTAGCGGCTGAGATACCGCGGCGGTATGACGGTTCGCACCATCACACTTTGGAACCTTACAGATATTGAGCAAATCCAATAATATCCTTGATTTCTTTTATATTATGGGTTGCAATTTCTGCTGCTTTCTTTGTGCCTTTTTTTAATATTTCATGTAAATGGAATTGGTCTTTTAAAAGATCATTCATTTTCTCACGTATGGGAGATATAACACTGATAATTAAATCAGCTAACTCTTTTTTGAAGTGCTTCATGTCATGTTTGTTCACTTCTTCACATACTTTTTCCGCATTTACATTACTAAGCACTGAATAAATGTTTATCAAATTGCTTATTTCTGGTCGGCACTTTAAAGTAGCAAAGCCTAGAATTGAATCTGTTTTTGCTTTTTCTATTTTTTTGACAATTAAGTCATCCGTATCATCAAGGTTAATGCACGAATGTTCTGAAGGATCAGATTTACTCATCTTGCTTGTGCCATCCCTTAAGCTCATTATCCTTGATGTGCAATCCAAAGTTAAGATTTCAGGTACGATGAAATAATCCAGCTTATAATGATTGTTAAAAGCTGATGCAATATCACGTGCAAGCTCCAAATGCTGTTTTTGATCATCACCAACAGGAACGTATTTAGTTTGATACAACAATATATCTGCAGCCATAAGTACTGGATAACTATATAATCCAAGAGAGGCTTTTTGTTTATCGCTGCCAGCTTTATCTTTAAATTGAGTCATGCGATTAAGCCAACCAATTGGTGTATAGCATCCAAGCAGCCAGCCCAGTTCTGCATGACCACTAACTGTGGACTGACTAAAAATAATGGACTTTTCTGGATCTATTCCGCATGCAATATAAGCTGCTGCTGTTTTGAAAATATTACTTTTTAATTCACTTGCGGGAAGCTTATTTGCTGTGATTGCGTGTAGGTCGACAATACAAAAAAGAGATTTGTATTTATCCTGTAAGTCTATCCACTGTTTGATTGCACCAAGATAATTACCTAAATGTAGTACGCCACTTGGCTGGATACCTGAAAAGACAATACTTGTCATTATACATTTACCTCATGCTAATCGCTTCCACAATCAGCAGATTTCTTAGAAAGAATAACCATTGCAGGACGGAGCAACCTATTTTTGATAGTATAACCAGTTTGTAGTACTTCTACAATGGTGCCAGGCTTTTTTTCATTGTCTTCTCTTTCCACAACAGCTTGGTGTAAATTACTATCAAAAAGCTCACCAAGTGGATCTACTTCCTCTATTCCATGTTTTTTTAGATCATTTATAATTTTTTGATAAGCTACTTTAATCCCCTCATGAACAGGATCACCGTCTTTCAAAATTTCCATTACTCTTTTTAAATTGTCGCACGAGTCGATCATATCACGTGCAAGTTTTGTGACTGCGTAGTCACTTGCATCGCTAATTTGCTTTTGCATTATACGTTTGACGTTTTCATTATCTGCAACAGCACGGCGTAAATGATCTTCAAGCTGAACTGCACGTTCTTTTAATGTATTGAGATCTTCATTTAAATCATCAGTTTGCTTATGGTTATCACTTTGTTGGTCGTCACCTTTCTGCCTACTTACCATATCAGCAAACTTCTTCTTTTTCTCCTTACTGCTATCTGACATATCATTACCCTTAAGAATCTAATAAATATATAACAATTAATCTGAAAATATCAAGCGCCAGCTACATTCGTCTTTCTATGCTCGCATTTAAAAAGTTAATTAAAGTAGTTTTATAAAAAGAATCAGAAAAAGTACTAATATCATTTTGTGCCATATTAATGTAGTGTCTAGCTTTTTCCATAGAAAGCTGAATGGCATTATGGTGATTAATATAGTGTAATGCTTGGTTAAAATTGTGTCTAGCTGAAGAAAAGCATTTTTCCCAGAATGTTTGCTCTGCTGGACTGCCCTTTTCGTATGCTATAATAGCAGGTAAGGTGACTTTACCTTCGAAAAAGTCTTTTCCGACTTGTTTTCCAGAAGTGCCTTGATTAGCAGTATAATCGAGCATATCATCAACTATTTGAAATGCCATACCAAAATTAAAACCAAAATTCTTTAGCCTCTCTGTTTCGTCATTTGTTGCACCAGATACTGTTGATGCAGCTTCACAGCATGCAGAAAATAAAGATGCTGTCTTTTCTCCAATGATATCAAAATAATTTTCCCTGACTGTGTGGGGGTCAAAGCGTGCTGTCATCTGCTTTATTTCACCCTTCACAAGTAAATGCGATGCTTTAGATAAAATAGAGAGAATATTTAAATTTCCACACTCTATAAGCCATTTAAATGCTAGAGTCAACAATAGATCACCAACTAAAATGCTTGATTTATTTCCCCAAATCTTATTCGCTGTTTTAACTCCATGGCGTGCCTCACTTTCATCGAGCACATCATCATGAAGTAAAGTAGCATTGTGTATAAACTCTACCGATGCAGCAACGTTGATCCTATTCTCCCCAGAATAGTTTAGCATTTTACATATAATAAAAACTAGTTTAGGCCTTATTTTTTTTCCACCTGACCTAACAAGATGAGATATAATATCAGTAGCAAGCTTAGCATCTTCATCATTGACATTTTTGAAGACAAAGTCATTCATAGCTGACAAATCAGAAGATACAATATCGTCTAATTTATCGCTGTTTGTTAAATCAGTATTTAGCATTTTAAGAGACTTATGCCTCTTGCCCTTGTGCTTTCTCGTTCTCTACTTTCTTCTTTTCTGTTTTCTTTGGTTCTGTTTCTAAAGTTACTATGCCTTTTTTGATAAACCACAGTACTCTTTCAGTTGCCTGCGCGCCTACACTTAGCCAATGTTTTAATCTATCAGCTTTCACCACAACACGATTTTTATTGTCTTTTGGTAACATTGGATCATATTGTCCTATTTTCTCAATAAAACGCCCATCTCTTGGTGCTCGTGAATCAGCTACAACTATCCTATAAAAAGGGCGTTTCTTTGCGCCAAACCTCGCCAACCTTATTTTAACTGCCATGTTAACCTTTATTCATATATTAGCCACAATTTTATACAATGAGCCGTTTTAAGTCAAATGAATTATACAACTTTTGCACCTTATAATATAATTACCAATAATGTAGGGCAGTGCCGGGTGCACAGCTATACGAACATTCATTTGTGAAGGTAAATTGCACAGCAAATGGTGTCATTCCAGTGCTTGACACTGGAATCCAGCCTTTTTTTAATCATTAAAACGTTGTATTTTAACATAAAACGGCTACTTTTATGCTTACCAACTTAATAAAATTCCTGGATCCCAGTGTCTGGGCACTGGGATGACATCCTTTCTAGTGAAGATTGCTCTCAAATCGCAATGTTCGTACAGTTGTGTGTCTGGGCACTGGATGCGTTTGAAGCAACTTATAAGATTTTTGATTATATATCATCAAGTATAGCGTGATTAACTTCGACTTTATACTTTGATTCCAGATAGCTAATTAATTGCTCTTTTAGCGATATCATCACACGTTTTCCGGTGTCAAGCATGTTTAATTTGCCATTTGATGAATGCATTTCTTTTAGAACACCTATTATAATTTCATTATTGTATTGAATAGGATCTGTCACTGAACCAGTTGTTTTCATATTGAAAATCTCTTCTACAAAAGAAAAGGGGTAGTTTTGTTGATCCACTTTATTGCGGTGCATCTGCTGACCTTTAACTAATTCCACACCTTGAATTTCTTCCAAATCTGTTTTTTCTCTTAGTTGAACTGCAACCTCTTGCCCGAATTTAAACATTCTTTCTTTTATAAACTCACTACGCCAAAGCTCTACCGCTAATGCCTTGCCTTCTTCAAAACTTTGCAATTTGGGTGGAACGATATCGACGATTTTTACACTAACAACAGCGTCCCCAACGCCCTTAAAATAACCTTTCTGATCCTTTTCTCGCGAAAAAATGAAAGAAATCAAATCACCAGAATCTCCTACGTTATTACCGCTTTGATCTTTTCCACTCGCATCTACTGGACCAATAGTTTGTATAGGTAAATTATATTCACTCAATATTTCTTCAATTTCTGAACCATTGTATATCTTATAGTTCACTTGGTTTATGAAATCATTGACTCTTTCAAAAGACTTTTGGTTAGTTAGAACTGACTTTATGTCTTTTTTTAAATCAACTAAGTCTTCATCAGAGATTTGATGCGCACTTTCCACTTTTACTATGTGCCAACCAAAACTGCTTGCTAAAACTTCACTTACTTCACCTACTTTGAGAGCAAATACCTTCTCTCTCACGTCTTCTGGTAAAAAATCCTTAGTTATATTATTTACTCTAGTTTCCTCAAGTTTTGCTTTGCCAAACTCTTCTACTATCTGTTCAAAGCTTGTTTTACCCTCCTCAAATGCTCTTCTTGCTGTCTCAGCTTCTTCTTTGGTAGAAAATATTGCATTGAATATATCTCTTTGATTTTTAAGTTCTTGTTGTTCTATTATACCATCAACTTCTTCATCTGAGATCTTGATTTGATCTTCAAAATACTTTTGGCCTAGGGAAATATATTGCGCAGTTCGATACTCAGGATAATAAAAATGGGATTTATTTCTTTCGTACAAATCAAGTAAGGCTTGATCATCTGGTTCAGGAATGTTTGTAACTGCATCTTCAGTTATTTTAACAATATCAACTACTCTAGTTTGGTAGCGACTTTTGTATATCTGCTCATCAATTTTCTCGCCAAAAGTTACTGGATAATTATCTTTAAATAATGAAGTCATGAACATCATTGCAGGCAGGACTTTCTCTAGCTTTGCTATATACTCTTTCTCTGTCATATGCAGGTCATTTAGCGTTTCATAGAATTTATTTTTGTCAAATTCACCTTTATCATTTTGAAAGTATTTGGTGTTTTTAATATGGTTTTTTATAGATTCTTCTCCAACTGTCAACCCCAGCTCACTAGTTAGGTTAAACAATAGTTTTTGCTCTATAAGTGCGTTAAGCAAATCATATTTCAGCTTTTTTACTTGTTCTCTACTCGCATCAGATCCAGAAATTTGCTTTTCATAATTTTGATATAGTGATTTATACTCATCTGACGTTATAACTTCTTTTCCAACCCTAGCTACCTCTTCTTTTTCATCATCACCTGATAAAAGGTTGCCAATTCCCATGAAGATTAACAAGCAAGCTAAAAGGACAACGGTTACTTTAGTGAAAAAATTTTTAACATTCATTTTAAACCCAGTTAATTAATGATTAATTATAGAATAGTGATAATTTAATGCTTGTAAACCTGTTGCTTTATTAGCTAATATATATAATATTACAATATATTAACTTAAAATTTAACTCTCTAATCTTAAATAGGAACATATGTTTAACTGAGTTATACTATACCTTAGGAAGGGGAAATATTTTGTTTGAAATATGCTTAAAGGTAAGCGCATTTAATTAACTTAAGAGGTGGGAAGTGACAAACAAAAAGTTATTGAATGACAAAATTAATGCTTTTTTAGTTTTAATAGTTTATATTTTAGCTCTGTATAACAGTAAGGGATACTTTAAATGGGAGATGCTTTTTTGATGTCAATGGAATCTTCTAAGGGCAATAACGATAGAAATAAACAGTTTCTAGTGCAAATAGCTGCTTGGTTAGTAGACAACACTGGTTTAACTTTTAATCAAATAGCACAATGTTGCAGATTGGCCCTTGAAGAAGTACAAGACATAGCTGATGAGGAAATAGAAGTAGAAAAATATAACCCTATTATTTCTGGAATAATTACTGAAAAAGAAATCGATGATTGCAAAAAAAATTCAAATCGTGTACCAAATTTGATTATAAAAAATATAAAAAAAAGAAGTAAAGCGATTGGTAGCATTCTTGGCTTTGCCTCTACGGCAAGACGTAGAGATAAACCTGATGCGATTTATTATTTAGTAAAAAAATTTCCTATCTTGGACGATAACGTTATAGCTAAATTAATTAGTACAACAAATTACACAGTTGAGCAGGTAAGAGATGGATCTCATCATAACATGCAAAATATAAAACCCCAAGATCCTGTACTACTCGGCTTATGTAGTCAAGAAAATTTAGAAGCAGAAGTGGAAAAAGCAAAAGTAGAAGAGGAGAAGCAAGAAAGGTTAAAAAAATATAAAGAATAGCTATTGAAAATCCTCAAATTTTTGTGTTTTGTTAACATTAAATTAACTTGACTTGCTAGTGTTTATTAGTATAATGTAAGTAAAGTACGGGGTTTAATGATAATTAAGCTTAATACGCACTGAAACTAACTCAGCCTAATTTATTATCTTATAGTCACATTTTAGGTTAGTAAGCATCAATTAAAATTTTTGGAGGATTATGACAACAATCAATGAAGATGTTTTGGCAAAAGGAAAGGTTACAGCTCAACCTGAAAAAAGTGAGCAAATTTACAATAACGATACAGTAAAACAGATGGTCAATGAAGGTACTGAGAAAAACAGAAAAACATTAGATCTGAGCGAATTAAAAGAGAAAACAGCAGAAGAATTGTTAGAGTTAGCTGAAGAAAGAAAAATTTCAACTAACGGTAAAAGCAATGGTAGAATGCTAAAGCAGGAAATAATATTCAGCTTAATGAAAAAAATGAGTGAAGAAGGAGGCATAACCACAGGGAGTGGAATAGTGGAAATATTGCCTGATGGTTTTGGTTTCTTACGTTCAGCAAGTGCAAATTATGCCCCAAGTACCGATGATGTTTATATTTCTAACGGGCAAATAAAGAAGTTTAATTTACGTACAGGAGATATGGCATATGGAGAAATAAGGCCACCTGGTGATAAAGAGAGATATTTTACTTTAACTAAGGTTCAAAGTATAAACTCTACTGAAGTAAGTGAATTAAGAAAGTACGTCCATTTTGATAATTTGCTTCCTCTTTATCCTGAGGAAAGCATAGTACTTGAGTGTAATAATGGTGATGATAAAAAAGGCTTAAGCATGCGTGCTATAGATATAGTAGCTCCTCTTGGAAAAGGGCAAAGAGCGTTAGTAGTTGCTCCACCTCGCACAGGAAAAACTGTATTGCTTCAGCAAATGGCTAACTCTATAGCTATAAATCACCCTGAAGTAGAATTAATAGTGTTACTTATAGATGAAAGACCTGAAGAAGTAACAGATATGATACGTTCTGTAAAAGGTGAGGTAGTAAGTTCTACGTTCGATGAGCCTGCTTACCGTCACGTACAGCTTGCTGAAATAGTAATAGAAAAAGCTAAAAGAATGGTTGAGCATAAAAAAGATGTGGTAATTCTACTTGACAATATTACTAGACTTGCACGTGCTTATAATGCGGTTATTCCTTCGTCTGGGAAAGTTCTAACTGGTGGTGTAGATTCAAACGCACTGCAGAGACCAAAACGCTTTTTTGGAGCAGCTCGTAATATTGAGAATGGGGGTTCTTTAACTATAATCGCCACAGCTCTTATAGAGACTGGTTCAAAAATGGATGAAGTTATTTTTGAAGAGTTTAAAGGTACAGGAAATGCTGAGATCATACTTGATAGAAAACTTTCTGATAAACGTATATTTCCAGCTATTGATATTACAAAATCCGGAACAAGGAAGGAAGAGCTATTAGTTGATAAGGCTATACTAAATAAAATATGGGTGGTGCGTAGGATACTCAATCCTATGGGACCCGTTGAAGCAATGGAATTTTTACGTGACAAACTACTTTTAACAAAGAGCAATGCTGACTTTTTTAACTCCATGAATCACTAAAAGTAAGCCAGTTATGATGGATATGCTGAGCAAAAAGTAAAACGCTCTTATAGCTAAAATAATTTGGATTTACCAAAATATATTTATAGTTAAGTTGGCAATTTACCTTAAGTTAGCGCGTGACACTGGAATGACACCCTTGGTGGCAGACAGCTAAAGGAAAATATCAACTAGGTTTATAATCTATCACTACCGTGTTTGCAATTTTGTCGTGAAAAGCTTGTTTATGTTCATCACCTACTGCACATACTAAAACTAAGATTAGTATAGCTAAGAATAAAATGGGATTACAAAGTGATATGCAATAAATTATAAAAAGAGCTATAGTCCTTTTCATTGCTTGCATTGTAGTGATTGACTCAAATGTATCTTTGTCTTTTACGCGCATGCTAAATAACAAGTGTCCTGGAGTGCCGCCAAATTTTACTAGCATGAATATATGAAATATACATGGTATCATTAAAAATAAAGAAAATACAATCGTGGTGATTACAATTATTGCACCCATGATCCCTTGTATTGCGTGTGTAAGTGAGAAACCCACCGCCATTAAACCAAATGGTATTGCGATAAATAAAATACAATCAACTATAAATGCTAGAGTACGTCTTGTCATCGTTGAGTAGTTTACTTTTTTATCCATGTACTACCTATAAAGAAAAATATCAACTAGATTTATAGTCTATCACTACTGTTTTTGCAATTTTATCGTAAAAAGTCTGTTTGCGTTGATCAAATACTGCAAACAAAAATAAAATTAGCACAATTAAAAGATATAGAAAAGTATAACCATGATAATGCAGATGAAGCAAAAAGCGAAAAATAATCCAGATGCTTCCCTTAGAAATACATCTTATTGTTGCTTGCATAAGGGTAACATTTGTAAATGTATTAGCATCTTTAATATGCATACCACACAATAGTTTTCCTGGGGTACCACCAAGTTTTGTTACCATTAATATTTTGGATATTGTTAGTACTAATGTTGCGACCACTGTAGAAACTATAAATGGTATTTCTGTTGCTAGTTGTGCAAGTTCCTGAAAAGAGTCTTTATCTTGATCTTGTAATGATACGATGAATACACCATAGATAAAACCGAAGATAAAATGAGGGGAAAATATGATGAGGTCAAGTATTTCTGCTACAATACGCCTTGTAAATCCTACATAATTTACTTTAACATTTATTTCAGTATTCATAACCCCACCTATATTTCATAATATCATCATATAATATAAAAATACGTTATTAAATAACCGTAAATATACTAACTTGGGTAATATTAGCTACTTGTGCCACTCTATTATTTAAATTAATATTAAATCATTTATAACTAGGGAAGTTATGTCAACACCAATCACAGTTGCATATGGCGACGGTATCGGACCAGAAATCATGGAAGCGGTGCTGTCGATATTGCGCGAAGCAGAAGCGAAAATCTCAATAGATATTATTGAAATAGGGGAGCGTGTTTATAGTAAAGAATGGTCTCACGGAATTTCTCCAAGTGGTTGGGAATCAATTGAAAGGACAAAAATATTATTAAAATCTCCGACAACAACTCCTCAAGGTAAAGGCCACAAAAGCTTAAACGTTGCACTCAGAAAAAATCTAGGGTTGTATGCAAATATCAGACCATGCATTTCATATCATCCTGTTATAGAAAATAAATTCGATAAGTTTGATATCGTAGTAATACGTGAAAATGAAGAGGACGTTTACACCGGAATAGAGCACAGGCTCACTGGTGACTCTTACCAATGCACTAAAATTATTACTAGATCCGGCTCAGAAAAAATATGCAGGTACGCTTTTGAATATGCAAAAAAACATAGTAGAAAGAAGGTAACTTGTCTTACTAAAGATAACATAATGAAAATGACTGACGGAACTTTCCATGCGGCGTTTGATCGTATTGCAAAGGAATACCCGGACATAAAGGCAGAACATTATATAGTCGATATTGGGATGGCACGTGTTGCCACAGAACCGGAGAATTTCGATGTTATAGTAACCGAGAACTTATATGGCGATATATTATCGGACATTGTGGCGCAAACCTCTGGATCTGTTGGACTCGCTGGAAGTAGCAATATAGGTAATGAATATGCAATGTTTGAAGCAGTGCACGGTTCTGCTCCTGATATTGCAGGAAAAAACATAGCTAATCCTTCTGGACTTTTGAATGCTGCAGTGCATATGTTGGTCTACATCAGTCAAGTGAGTACTGCAAAACTAATTTACGATGCATGGCTCAAGACTTTGGAGGATGGAATACATACCGCCGATTTATATAAAGAGAAAAAGAGTAAACAGAAAATTGGTACCAAAGAATTTGCAGAAGCCGTTATAGATAATCTAGGAAAAAAACCGAAAACATTATCTGAGCTTACAGTCGGTAGCAGTACAAATAGCAAAATAAGTGAAATACAAAATAGCTATGAACAGGACTATAAAACCAAAAAGCTAGTAGGTAGTGATATAGCGCTTGCTTGGGACAAATCCAGCAACTTTGACCAAATAGTTAGGTTATTTGAATCGAGTAATCTGCAAATGATAGCAATATACTCAAAAGGTCTTGCGATTTGGCCAGGAAACTCAAAACCTTCAAGTGATCAAATAACCTGTAGGTTTATCGCAAATAATGAAAAGCAAGCTATTACAAATAGTGATGTGAATAACTTGCTAATCAAACTTGAAGAACACAATTTTGACGTGGTGAGAATGGACAAATTGTATTTGTATGATGGGAAAGAGGGGTTCTTTGTTTAAATATTTAAAAGAGGTGTGGTAAATGAAATGGACTCAAAAAAAGTAGAACTAATATTTGAAAAGTTTCAACAATCAAATCCTGCGCCAAAAATAGAGCTAAATTATACCAATCATTTTACGTTACTGGTTGCGATAGTTTTATCAGCGCGGACAACTGATGTAAGCGTTAATAAAATTACAAGAGAACTATTTAATATCGCTGATACGCCAGAAAAAATGCTGAGCTTTGGGCAGAGTGAGCTGAAAAAATGCATAAGCAGTATTGGTTTATATAATTCCAAAGCAAAAAATATAATCGGGCTTAGTAAAATATTGGTAGAACGATACAACAGCAAAGTACCTACTAATTTTGATGATTTGGTGTCTTTGCCTGGAGTGGGGAGAAAGAGCGCTAATGTGTTCTTAAATTCGGGGCTGGGCATTCCAACATTGGCAGTTGATACTCACGTTTTTAGAGTGAGCAATAGAATTGGGCTTGTGAAAGAAAAAGATGTGTTTAAAACAGAGCAATCTCTTTTAAATGTGGTTCCCAAAAAATACCTGCTTTATGCTCATCATTGGCTAGTTTTGCATGGTAGATATGTTTGCAAAGCACAGAAACCTTCGTGTGAAACGTGCATAATTCATGATTTATGTGAATTTGAGTGCAAAAGGTATAAAGTCTAGTATTTCTTCTTTTGTCATCCAAGTAGCTATAGAAACGAAAAAACTTACTTGACACATTTTGCTGGAATGATACAAGTTATAGCTCTTTTTACAATAATCCGAACAGACCGTAATATGCTACTGGCCTGCTATAGCCATAAACACATATCTTATCGCATTCGGACTATTATAAGAAAGGCTATATTATTCAAACAACAGTTATGCAAGAGATCTGATTACATCTAAGCTAACAATGGACCACTAGATATATTACTAACCACGTTGACCTGATTCAATATTTTATTAGTGGGATTGAAATAATTTTCTATAAATTCCTTATATATAGCTGTTAACTTGTGTATATCGTTTACTGATACGCATTCGTTTATCTGATGTGCAGTTTTGTTGATTATACCAAATTCAATCACTGGACAAACATCTTTGATAAACGCAGCGTCAGATGTGCCACCACTTGTGCTCAACGCAGCATCAATACTGGTAACTTTATTTATTGCATCAAGCATAATATCAGTATTCCTATCGGGAGTAGAGAGGAAAACGTCCCTGCTGCTATGCATAAAAAGCTTATAATCGTTAGTTACACTAGAGCATATTTCATCAATCAGCTTATATAAGCCACCCGGTGTTTGTTCATTGTTATATCGAATGTTAAAACGTGTAGTTGCTGAGCCAGGTATTAGATTGCTAGTATTATTTCCAACATCGATAGTAGTAACTTCGCAATGTGAAGGCTGAAAATATTTATTACCATGATCAAAAGTAGTATTTTTTACCTTACTCAATATCGATATTACCTTATATATTGGATTATCTGCTAGGTCTGGGTAGGCAACGTGCCCTTGTTTTCCATGGCAAATTAATTCAAATGTTACAGAACCTCTTCTGCCTATTTTTATGGTATCACCTAATTTCTTACTACTGGTTGGTTCGCCAACCACACAAAAATCTATCTTTTTCTGCTTATTTTTCATCCATTCCAAAACTGCCTTTGTTCCATATTCTTCCATGCTTTCTTCAGCACTGGTAATCAATGCACTTATCGAACCATTAAATTGAAACTTCTCTGCAATCAAATTTACCATAGCAGCAATAAATGCAGCTACTCCGCTTTTCATATCAGCGGCCCCTCTTCCATATAGCATTCCATCCCTCACTTCTGGATTAAATGGACCAAATGCCCAATCTTTTAACTGACCCGGTGGTACAACATCAACGTGCCCAGCAAAGCACAAATTTGGTACTCCATTTATATATTTCGCATAAAGATTTTTAACTTTATCACCAAATTCTAAAATCTCACAATCAAAGCCGCTCTTCTTGAAGATTGTTGCTATATACTCTATTGCCCCGCTGTCTTCTGGTGTTATACTCTCAAAAGAGATCAATTTCCTAGTTAGCTCTACAGGGTCAATTTTCATGTCAATCTTAAAATACTTATACTGCTATATTGTAAACACTCTATGCACTATTTAAAACAAATATTACATCAAACCGAACAAACTTTTCTAAGGGAAGTAATAACAGATTACTACCTTGCTGATGATATCTATGAAATATGCACACGACACGGAAATGACGTCTTTCTAGTTACAGATAAAAATACAGCAAAACTTTTAAACAAAAACGTACTTAATAAAATTCCTAACTTAATTATTCCAGCTCCACCTGTCATTCTAGCGCGTGACACTGGGATCCATAAGTTGTTTTCCTGGATCCCAGTGTCAGCTACTTGCATGACACCAAGCAGAGCTGCCTCTCTTGAAACCGTAAATCTAGTTAGAAACAAAGCAAAAGACAGTGACTTAATAGTTGCATTTGGTAGCGGCACTGTTAACGATATCTGCAAATATGCAAGCTACCTCGAGAAAAAAGATTATATATCGTTCCCAACAGCCGCTTCTATGAATGGATATACCTCTGCAAATGCTTCAATATTAGTAAATGGATATAAAAAATCGTTCAAAGCACATCTTCCAAGAGCAGTATATATAGATATAGACATACTTGCCAATGCACCACTGCGTCTCACATTAAGCGGATTTGCAGATTTCATTTGTCGTTCAACAGTTCAGGCTGACTGGCTACTATCTCATTTGTTGCTTGGCACAGAATACAATGAATTACCTTTTACACTTGTTCGCGATTTGGAGCAAATTTTGCTAAGAGAGTATACGGCGCTTACTAAAAGAAGTAGAAAAGTGGTCCTATTACTTATGGAAGTTCTACTAATTTCAGGACTTGGAATGGTAATATCAAAAGGCAGCTATTCTGCAAGCCAAGGAGAGCATATGATAGCTCACGCAATGGAAATGGTAACAAGAGATCATTCCTTACTACATGGCGAAAAAATTGCTGTTACGACGATTACCATGGCTAATTTGCAGGAAAAGATATTATCAATACAAAACCCGATTATCAAACCGACCACTTTAGATGTAAAACATATAACTCAGTGCTTTGATAATATCGAATTTGTAAGAACTTTTGAACAGAAGCAAATTATGCAGCAAAAAATCCAAGAGATTATTTGTAAAGAATGGCCTAATATTTCCAGTTTAATTAAGCAAAATTTACTACCTGCAAAACACCTGCAAAAAATATTTGAAGATCTATCAATTCCACACTTACCAGAGCACCTCAGTTGGAATAAAGAACAATATTGTAAAGTGGTCGATCTTGCGTTTACAACAAGAGATAGATTCACCTTTCTTGACTTAGCTAACTGCATAGAAGAAAGTTAAGTTTTGTAGTGAAATTCTGTCATTTAAAGAGATCATAGGCCAAAAGCTAAACCCTTTTCACAATCTCTTATCCATTGTCTCCTCACCTGAGTGGATATACAACTCATTCCAAGTAACTGACACTGGGTTTCACCAATAGCACTGCTTTGCTAAACATAGTTTAGTTCGAGTGGCTGAGGAGGGACTTGAACCCCCGACCAAGAGATTATGATCCTCCTGCTCTACCAACTGAGCTACTCAGCCTAATTAAAAACCTTATTATACACACGATCTATATGTTTCGTATAATACTTCAAATCAAACAAAGATTCAAGTTTTTCCGAGTTAATAACCTTAAGTAAGGGTTTATCTTGTTTCAATTCGGCCAGAAAATCACTGTTGTTTTGTTTCACTTTCATTGCATTGCTCTGAACAATTTTATACGCCTCTTCCCTCGCCAAACCACTATTTACTAACTCAAGCAATACACGCTGTGAGAAAACTAAACCTTTTGAAGAATTTAAGTTCTTTTCAATGTTTTCCTTATTGATCACCAATTTATCTATCAAATCTGTTAATCGCACTAAAGCAAAATCCATTGTTATACAAGCATCAGGAGCAATGCATCTTTCCACAGACGAGTGTGATATATCACGTTCGTGCCACAATGCAACATTTTCTAACGCAGGAAAAACATAACTGCGTATTAAACGTGAGAGTCCAGTCAGATTTTCACTTAAAATAGGATTACATTTGTGTGGCATAGCAGAGCTTCCCTTCTGCCCAGTGGAAAAATGCTCAGAAATTTCGCCGATTTCAGTTCTTTGCAAATGACGAATTTCAACAGCAACATTTTCTATTGAGCTTGCAATCACTCCCAAAACTGAAAAGAACATAGCATGTCTATCACGAGGAATGACTTGAGACGATATGATTTCAGGTATGAGTCCTATTTCTTTCGCTACATATTCTTCAACAAACGGATCAACATTTGCAAAATTGCCTACTGCACCTGATATTTTACAAATTGAGATCTCTTTTTGCGCGCTAATTAATCTCTGATAATTGCGTTTAAATTCAGCATAAAATCTGGCAAATTTTATTCCAAGAGTTGTTGGTTCTGCATGCATTCCGTGACTGCGTCCAACACAAACAATATCTTTATAGTCCTCAGCTTTTTTTTTCAATGCTGCAAGTAAATTTTTTAGATTCTCGAGCAAAATATCACAGGACTCTTTCAGTTGCACCGCAAGGCATGTATCCAAAACATCAGAACTTGTCATTCCATAATGAAGATAACGAACATCAACTCCCGCTTTTTCAGCAACATATGTCAGAAAAGCTATAACATCATGTTTTACAATGGATTCAATTTCGTTGATACATTCAACATCAAATTCAATAGCACCAGAGAGGTTCTCAGCAATATTATTCGGAATCACTCCTAACTTTGCTTGAGCTTCACACGCTAATTTTTCTATTTTAAGCCATATATTAAATTTATTATTTTCCTCCCAAATGGAAGACATTTCTTTTCTGCTATAGCGGGGAATCATTTTTGATTTATTCCAATAATGGTGTCATTCCAGTGCGTGACACTGGAATCCAGATATAAAAGTATTTGCAAATTATTCAATGGACAACGGATTCTAGAAGCATAAAATAATGTCCATGATGAAATAAACTGGATCCCAGTGTCACGCACTGGGATGACATGAGGGGAGCACTGGGATGACACCAGCTTAGCCATGGCAGACATTTCTTTACGACTATAACAAGGGATCATCTTTGATCAGCTATCATCACCATCAGTAGCTTCTTTATTCGCATCTTGCTCTGCCTCTTGTTGCTCAGACTTCTGATTTTGCAATTTTACTTGCCTTAGCTCATTTGCATCTGTTTCGGATTTTACGACGTATATAGTAATTGGTACTACTACTTCACTATGTAATTCTACGTTTACTTGGTATTCACCCAAGTTTTTGATGCTTACTCCACCAAGAGATAAACTACGGTGATCTATCACATGTCCTTCTTGTAGTAAAATTTTCGCAATTTCACGTGTTGTTACAGAACCAAAAATTTTACCATCCTCTGAAGCTTGCTTTATCAATACCACAAACTTATCATGTAGTGACAATGCAAGCTCTTTTGCTACATTTAATCTTTTTATATTCTCTTCTTCCAGTAATAAACGTTGCTCCTCTAGCTTTGTTAAATTTTCCTTGGTAGCTTTCACCGCTTTTCTTTGTGGAAAAAGAAAATTACGTGCATAACCTGGTTTAACTTTGACAACTTCACCAAGCTTACCTAAAGTCCTTATATTTTCCTTTAAAATTATCAACATAAATTACCTAAACTTTTTTAGTACAGTAAGGAATAAGAGCTAAAAAACGTGCCCTTATGATCGCTAAGCGTAACTTCCTTTGTTTTTTTGCACATACGCCTGTTAATCTTCTAGGTAATATCCTACCATAGTCAGAGGTAAACTTGGATAATAAATCTATATTCTTATAATCTATGTCTTCATCTTTAGACGCAGCAAGAGGGCAAACTTTAGAACGCCTAAAGCCAGTCCTATTATTTACAGATACGTAAGAATTATTAAAACTATTTCGTCTTTTCATCATTATGCGCTTTGCTCCTCAATTTGTTTATTCATCATATGAGATTTACCTTCAAAAATTTTATCAACCTGCACAGGAAAGTGGCGAATAACGTTCTCATTAAGTTTCATTCTACGCATAAATTCATCCAGAATGCTTGCAGTAGAACTTATGCACATTATACAATAATGACCGCTCTTCATTTTATTTTTGTGATATGCAAAATCCAAAAGACCCCAATGTTCATACTTGATTAATCCTGATGCTTCAATGTTTTTCAAAAGCATTTCCAACGCTTTGCTCGATTGAGTTGGACCGTTTATTCTAAAATCTTTCAAAATATCTTGAAAAATCTTTATTAGATGTTCTGAAATATTTCTCTTCAAAGCATTTACTGCGTTATGGATAAACGCACTTTTAGTACTGCCTCCTAGAAATTTTGTAAAATCTTGCGTTATTCCTAAATCTTTTAGGTCATCTTTCAACTCTTTATCGATTTTTGACTTCACTTCTTTCAAATTTGAAAGATCTTCTTCCAATTCAACCCATAAAATTTTTGTAAGATCTTCCAAGAAATCAGAGTAAGCAACTAGACCTTCTTTAATGTTTTCAGCACGCACTTCTAACTCTTGTGTTGTAAGCTTGTCATTTCCTTTTTTCAGAATATCCCTGATTTGCTGGAACATAACATCTGCTTTAATATTTTTCAATGAAACAGCTAGCTCTTGGATCATCTCCTCTACTTCTTGCTGTAATAATCCTTGTTGTGTTATAAAAGTAAATTCATAAAGATTCACTATATCTTCCTTTAATACCGATTAAATATTTCATTATATAAAGCTTTTTTATATAAGCAAGTTATTTGTGTTAATTTCTACGCCTTTAATCCAGCTTAAGTTAGATATTTCATACATAACTTGAGGAGCAATTGAGTACGCACCTGGTAATAAGATGCTCACTTTATGTTTTTCGAGAAGAAGTTTTAGCATTATTTTGGTTCTGCCTTCATCTTTCAATATTGCGTTTAATTCCATAGCGGCTTTTTGCGAATCCGTGCACTCAGTGGTGAGAACTAATTCTTTTATTGTAGAAGTGATTCTTTTTGTAAACTCAGATATATCTTTGCCTGCCAATCTTGTTGTATTTTCCGAAGCTTCAAGATCAATTATCACAAATGTTCCTGGTGAAAATAAATCTCTTTTTTCTTCTATTATTTCATTATTATAGAATGCTATTTCAGAAACGTTATGGGGATCAGAAAGTGTGAGGATAACAAACCTTCCACGCTCTGAAGTTCTCATACGTGCATTTAATATTACCCCAGCAGTTTTTGCTGTTCTATTTTCTCCGATAAACCCAATATTTAACTTTTCCAGAAGAGTTCTAAATTTTTCAAGCGGATGATTAGTTAAATAAAATCCTAGTGAAAATAACTCATGTTCTAATTTTTCCTCCTCATCAAAATCTTCCACATTCTCAAGTTTCGGTTTGAGGACATCAAGACTACCAAACAAAGCAGCTTGACTTGATTCTCTATCCTGTTTGTTTTTATTTGCAAAGTAAATCAGCGTGTCCATTGACTCATATAGCTGCTTTCTGTTCTTATGCACGCTATCGAATGCTCCGGATTTAATCAGGCTTTCTAGCGCTCTCTTATTTATTATATGACCTGAATTTTGAATGAATTCCCATATGTCCTTACAAGCGCTTGAATGTACGTTCACTATTCCTTCCGCTATAGAAAAACCAACATTCCTCAAGGCAGCAATACCATAACGTATGCGTTCATCCTCTATTGAGAATTCAGCTTGAGACTTGTTTATATCAGGTGGAAGAACGGTAACGCCACTAAACTTTGCTGCATGATAAAATAAATTCAGTTTATCTCTATCATCAATATTCAGATTCATTAGTGCTGTAAAAAATTCTAATGGATAATTAGCTTTAAGGTAAGCCGTTTGATAAGATATAACCGCATATGCTGCAGCATGAGATTTATTGAACCCATAACCAGCAAATTTTGCAACAAGGTCAAAGATATAACTTGCCCTGTCATAATCAACGCCATTCTTCGTTGCCCCTTGGATGAAAAGTTCACGTTGTTTATCCATCTCTTCCTTAATTTTCTTACCCATGGCACGTCTTAGCAGATCTGCTTCCGCTAAGCTATACCCGGAAAGAATACGGGCTATTTCCATCACTTGTTCTTGGTAAATTATTACCCCAAATGTTTCTTTTAACACTCCTTCAAGTAACGGATGAATATAATCTGGCTTCTCAAGTCCATGCTTTCTTGCAACATAAGTTGGAATGTTATCCATAGGTCCTGGACGATAAAGGGAAATTAAAGCGATAATATCTTCAATGCAGTCCGGTTTTAGTTTAATTAAAGCTTCTCTCATTCCCGAACTTTCAAGCTGAAACACTCCAATTGAATCACCGCTTGAGAGCATCTCATAGGTTTTTTGGTCATCTAAAGAAACTGAAGAAATATCGATCTTTTGTCTATCACGATTAATTAAACGACACACATGATCTATTAGCGTTAGCGTACCAAGTCCAAGAAAATCAAATTTTATTAGCCCAGCTTTCTCCACATATTTCATGCTGTATTGAGTGATTGGCAGAGCCGAATTTGGATCGTAGTACACAGGAACAAAATTTTCCAACTTTTGATCACATATTACAATTCCAGCAGCATGAGTTGAAACGTGACGATATATCCCTTCAAGCTTAAGAGATATAGCAAGGAGCTTTGCAATTACTTCATCACTATCCCGCTCTTTCTGCAGGTTTTGATCAAACTCTATCGCTTGTGATAAAGTTACAGGATTTACTGGATTAAATGGAACCATTTTAGATATTTTATCCACTTGAGAGTAAGGCATTTGCAATACTCTACCAACATCACGCAATACTGCCCTTGCCTGCAATTTACCAAAAGTGATTATTTGAGCAACATAACCGTACTTTTTCTGAACATAATCAATAACCAGGTCCCTTTTCTCTTGGCAGAAATCGATATCAAAGTCAGGCATCGATACACGATCAGGATTCAAAAATCTTTCAAATATTAGGCCAAACTTTATTGGATCAAGGTCTGTAATCTGCAAGCCCCAAGCAACAATTGATCCAGCACCAGAGCCTCTTCCTGGACCAACTGGAATGCCATTTGCTTTGCTCCAACGAATAAAATCAGAAACTATCAAAAAGTAGCCAGCGTAGTTCATCGAAGTTATCACACTCAGTTCGTAATTCAGCCGATCGTAGTATTGTTTAAGGTCTATGTCTGTCTCATTCGCAATACGGAATTCTAATCCTGCAACTGCCTGCTCCCTCAGTTCTTCATTCTCAGTTTTATTTTCTCGACAAGGAAATTTAGGCAAAATAGGCTGCCTGCTTCTTGGCATGTAAGAGCACCGCTTAGCTATCACTAAAGTGTTATGAATTGCTTCGGGAATGTCGCTGAACAGCTCCTCCATTTCTGCCACAGACTTGAAGTAATGCTCGGTAGTTAACTTCTTTCTGTTATTCTCCAGGGCATAACTCCCCTCCGATATACACGTTAATATATCATAAGCCTCATAGTCAGACCTATTTGGAAAAAACACATCGTTCGTTGCAACCAGTGGTACATTGTGCTGATAAGCAAAATCTATTAAAGTTTCTTCAAGCTCTAGCTCCTTGCTCAGCCCATGACGCTGCAATTCAACATATAAATGACCATTGAATGCTGAAAGCAGTTTTTCAACCGTTTCTTTATCTTGCCCCAACAATAGTTGAGCCAAACATCCACCGGTTAAAGCGATCAGACCCGTACTTAAATTCAATAGCTCATCAAAATCAACGTAAGGAATATCGCTGTTATTCTTGCGCTTTCTAAAAGACTCACTCACCAAAGTGACTAAATTAGTGTACCCTTGCTCATTTTTTGCAAGCAATAATATAGGTAAATTTTGTTCTGAATGTTTAACTATAATATTGCATCCTATTATTAGCTGTATTCCTCTACTTGCTGCATATTCTGCAAACTCAAGTGAACCAAATAAATTACCTGAATCAGTAATTGCAACCGCTGGCATTTTATTGCGCAAACAAAGGCCGATCAGCTCCTCAATTTTAACCGAGCTTTCAAGCAGCGAATAAACACTATGAACACGTAAGTGTATGAACATAAGAAACTTTAGATCAACAAAAAAGGATAACATTAATTTACTCATGAGAACATAATTTTCATGAGAACAAAAGCCTATAAAATTCTAAAATTAAAATACAAAAACTTACTTGACAAACTCCGCCAGCTCCCTTATCATGATAGTGAAGCTATTGTATTTGCTTTCGCCAATCTGCAGATTAAAAGGTAAGGATTACTTAATGTATCGGCGTCTTATGTTTAATTTTTTGCAGTATATAGATACTGTATGTCTTTACAAAACTTCATCTACATCTAGATTTTTATCTAAATAAGCTGAACGCGCTTATAAAGCGTTACAAGACATCAAAAAATGCCAATACTCGACAGAGATAGTAAAAGACTAGCTAACTCGGGGATTCTTTGTCTTTTTTTCTGCTTAGTAAATTTCTTAAACATTTGCAGCGTAAGTTAGTTGCAATTAAAAGCGGCTGAATCTCGCTTGTCAAGCGTTTAAAACATAAAAAACGCCAATATTTTAAAGCGGATAATAACCACGGGGCTTCTTTTGCCTTTTTTTTCATTTGGTAAATTTCTTAATGTTTATGGCTAAACGACAACCGTCATCCCGCTGCTTGTTAGCGGGATCTCTTGTTAGCGGCTGAGATACCGCGAATGAATCGCGGTATGACGTAGATTGCTGTCATTCCAGTGCTCCTTTTTTTGTCATCCCAGTGTCTGGGCACTGGGATGACAAGAAAGAGGCTACTTGGATGACACCCTGACAATCGTCATCCCGCTTTGTTAGCGGCTAAGGGATACCGCGAATGAATCGCGGTATGACGTAGGGATTGCATTAGCTATAATTCTTTAGTTTTCACTTTTCTTTTAACCTTGCAATGATATTTTCTTTGCCGATAAAAATTAATAGTTTAGCGAGCTCTGGTCCTGTTTCTGTTCCTGTTAAAGCTGAACGCAACTGCGTAAATAGGTTTTTTGCCTTTATATCCACTGTTTGTCGAATAGTTTTGACCCATTCTGACAACGTGTTTTCATTACAATCACCTTGGGGCAATGCATTGAACGCAATTTTTATAAGCTCCTTATCAAGAATCACAGGCTCTATATCGGATTTGCATATTTTCCACCACTTAGCCACCTCAGAAAATCTTTCTATATTGTTCCTTATAAAATACCAAAACTCTGAGCAGTCCACTCCAATTTGACTCAAACGGTCTTGCACCATTTCAAATGGCATTTGTTGCAGAACTTTGCTATTTAGCTTATACATTTCACTCAAGCTGAATTGTGCAGATGCTGAGCTAAATTTTTTAATATCAAATGAGTCAATTAAAGATTGCATACAGGCGCAAGCTTCGATTGGATTGGATGTTCCAAGTTTTGCTAAATAGCTAGTTAGCGCCATTGGTTCAGTCTCATTTTCTCTTATGGACTTGATATCCAGCCCGCCTTTCCGTTTCGATATCTTGCTATCATCAAAATGTAGCAGAGAAAGGTGAGCAAATGTAGGGATTTTCGCTTTTAATGCTTTAATCATTTGGAGCTGAACTGCGGTATTAGTTACATGATCTTCCCCGCGTACAACATGGGTTACATTAAAGTCAACATCATCAATAACAGAAGGTAACATGTATGTGTAAATTCCATCTTCTCTTTTTACCACAGGGTCACTTATGCTACTGGTTGCAATATTTATTTCACCTTTAACTTCATCATTCCATTTAACAACCTCATTTCTATCCAACTTAAATCTAAAATGTGGTCTTCTTCCTTCTTGCTCATAACTAATTTTCTCTTGCTCAGTTAGAAGTAACGCGCTTCTGTCATATACAGGGGGAAGTCCTTGTTTTAACTGCAATTTTCGTTTAATGTCTAACTCTTCTCTTGTTTCATAGCATGCATAAATATGCCCTTCTTTTATTAACTGCAAAAACACCTCATTGTAACGCTCAAAGCGCTCTGATTGCTTGAAACTTGCATCCCAATTGATACCAATCCATTTCAAATCTTGTATGATATCATTTATATATTTGACATCTGAACGCTGAAGGTCAGTATCATCAAAACGGAGTAAAAATTTTCCATTTTGATTGCGTGTGTACATCCAACAAACCAAGGCAGTTCGTGCGTTTCCTACGTGGAGGTAGCCAGTTGGGCTTGGAGCGAATCTTGTTAGCATTTAAACAGCAATATTGTTTACTCTAATTTATTTTAATTTTATATAAATATATGGCTAAAGCAAGTGAGATCTGCTAATACAATTGAGCGAGAGAAGAATAAGTATGGCTATAGCATTGTGGCACCTTTGATATTTGATGGATTAAGACCATATGATAAATTCAAGAAAATTCACAGCTTGACGACAAAGGCTAATGTAGCATTATATTGGTATCATGACTAACTTAGAAAAGATGAGAGAAAAACTGCAAGATCAAATAAATTATCATAATGTTTTGTATCACCAAAAAAATAAGCCAGAAATAAGTGATGCTGAATATGATGAACTGAAGAAAAAGTTAGCTGAAATAGAGGCACAACTTCCAGAAGCTTATGCAACACAAGATAGTGTTGGTGCTCCACCTGATGAGAGGTTTTCTAAGGTGGAACATCAAGAACCTATGCTTTCCCTTGAGAATGCTTATGATGAACAAGGTGTAGAGAAATTTTTGTCTAAAATAAAGAGGTTTTTAATTGAGGACAAAATAGAGATATTATGTGAACCAAAAATTGATGGGTTGTCGTTTTCTGCAATTTATGAGGATGGAAGATTTGTTAAAGCTGCAACTCGAGGTGATGGTTTTGTAGGGGAAGATGTCACTCACAATGTTGCAACAATAAAAGGCTTTCCTAAGTTTTTGCAAGGTGTGCAAGGAAGACTAGAAGTAAGAGGTGAAATATACATCAGTAACAGCGACTTTTTAAAGTTAAATGAAAACGATGAATTTGCCAATCCTCGAAATGCAGCCGCTGGTTCTCTAAAGCAATTGGATGCAAACATTACAGCAAGCAGACCTCTTAGATATTTTGCTTATTCTTTGATTGGTGGAGCAGAGAAAAGTCAAAGTGAGGTACTAAATAAGCTTGAGGCACTTGGTTTTTGCGTAAATGAGCATCAGTCCTTAACGAGTAGTTTAGATGGAATGCTGAAGTTCTATAACGAAGTCTATAACTGTCGCTATAACTTGGATTATGATATTGATGGAATAGTCTATAAAGTAAATGATTTGGTACTACAAAATCGTCTAGGGAATACTCACAAAGCACCGCGCTCAGCACTTGCATACAAGTTTTCTGCGGTTTATGCAAAAACAAAGTTAAATAAGATATTTATACAGGTGGGCAGAACAGGGGTTTTAACTCCAGTTGCAGATTTAGTGCCAGTCAATATTGGTGGGGTGCTAGTTAGTAGAGCAAGTCTGCATAACCAAGATGAGATAAAACGTAAAGACATAAGAGAGGGAGATATTGTAACAATCAAAAGGGCAGGGGATGTAATTCCCCAGATCGTTGAAGTAAGCAGAGATTCTCGTCTTCCAAATACACCTGAATTTGTGTTTCCTGAAGTATGCCCTGAATGTGGTAGTAAAGTACGTCAGGTTGAGGGAGAGGCTGCAGTAAGATGTCCTGAGGAATTTGCCTGTAAAGCTCAAATAATAGAAAAACTAAAGCATTTTGTATCGAAAGATGCATTTGACATTGTTGGCCTTGGTGATAAGCAGATAGAGTTTTTTTACGACCTTGGTCTGATAAAACAAATTCCCGATATTTTTACTTTAGAAGAAAGATTGGATGAATTTAATCTGGAAGAACAGTCTGGTTGGGGCAAGAAATCAATAGCTCATTTATTAAATGCTATACAAAGCAGAAGGGTAATAACTCTAGATAGGTTTATATTTTCTTTAGGTATTAGATTTATTGGCCAAGTTGCAGCAGAATTGCTTGCAGATTATTATGTTTCTTATGATAATTGGTATAATTCGATGATTGAACTGTCATCAGATAATACTGAGCTAGTGGGTATAGACGGCATAGGAAAAAAAGTGGCTGAATCTTTGGAATCATTTTTTTCTAAGGAACATAACATCAAAATGTTAAATGATCTTACTGCTTGTCTTCAAATTCTTCCTGTGAGCTCCAACTCTAGTAACTCTGTTTTAAATAATAAAATTATAGTGTTTACTGGTAAGCTACTTGCTATGAGTAGAGGAGAGGCAAAAGTAAGAGCCAAAACTCTAGGAGCAAAGGTCAGCTCACATCTTTCTGCTAAAACTGACTACCTAATTGCAGGAGAAAAACCAGGATCCAAATATAAAAAGGCAGTGGAATTAGGTGTAGAAATTTTAGATGAAGACCAGTGGCATAAAGTGATAAGTTTGGGAGTGTTCAAATGACACTTGGATTGTATATTAAATCAAAGTTGCAAGACTATTTAGAGAGTAGCCAATTCTTTCCATCCAAGAATCATTTTATTGACTTGCCTCAATTTTTCAACAGAAGGCAAGTCTTCTGTGCTGAGTGGTAGGCGGACAGTTTGATGTTCTATGAGCCCAATATCATGCAAAAGTGCTTTAGTGGGTATTGGGTTGCTGGCAATAAATAACGCTTCGCAAGCCTGTTGCCAGATATCTGCCTGAGGGTTCCTGCCATTGAGGCACTTCTTAACGTATTCATGCGCTATGCGTGGCCAAACATTGGCAGCAACGGAAACCAGGCCAGCCGCACCATAAGCGGCCATATCAGATATCATATTATCATCTCCGCAAAAGACCTCAATATTTGGTGCAACTTTCTTATACTGAGCTAAAGTATCAACAGTGCCACTTGAATCTTTGATAGCCCAAAATTTTTCGTGGCTGGATAAGTTGCGTACAGTTTCAGCGTGAAGACTCACTCCTGCTCTTGATGGAATATTGTAAAACATAACCGGCACATGTGCTTTCTCAAGCAGCTTTTCAAACCATAAAGTCTGCCCCATAATTCCGGGCTTTGCATAAATGGGAGTTGTCATTAGATAGCCATGAATAGGCATACCCTTGCAAAAATCAAGCCATTCAAGAGTCTGATATAGATTCACTCCTGGTACGCCAATTATAATTTTCGTATTTAATTTTAGCTTACATACGAATTCAACTAATGTACGCTTTTCAGAATCAGTAAGCGATAGGCTCTCACCTGTGCTACCTAGCAACACTACGCCATTTTCAGCTTTAACTTGCATTGTCAGTAAACGCTGCAAACTGCTATAATCTATGCTATCCCCATTGCAATTAAAAGGAGTAACACAAGCAGTCCATAAAAATGTAGATTTCAATTTAAATTGTTAAAATGGTATTTCATCGTCGAGTAGTTCATCTTTTATATCGTTGTCAAAACTTTCGTGTTTATCTTTTTGTTCTGTTTCACCTTGTTTGTATTCACTTGGCTTGTAATCAGAATTTGGCGCACTATTTCGTGAATCCAAGAGAGTAAGAGCGCTATTAAAATTATATAGAACCACCTCTGTTGTGTATCTTTCACCACCATTTTGGTCAGTCCATTTTCTAGTTCTCAAAGAACCTTCAACATAAACTTTACTGCCTTTGCGTGCAAAATCTTTGACGATTTTTACTAATCCTTCACTAAAAATTACGATATTATGCCACTCTGTCTTTTCAGAGCGCATACCGGAAAGTTTGTCAGTCCAACTTTCAGACGTGGCTATTGAAAAACTTGCCATTTCTTTTCCATTTTGTGTAGTCCTAATTTCAGGATCTTTTCCTAAATTACCAACTAGTATGACTTTGTTTATGGTACCACCAGACATAATTATGCTCTAAATAAATCCTTTTATTATCTTATGTGAAAATACTATTGTCAAATTTAATTAAAAGTGCGCTTGGAGGGATTCGAACCCACGGCCTTTGCCTCCGGAGGGCAACGCTCTATCCAACTGAGCTACAAGCGCATATATATTTAAGTTATTTAATAGATAAGCCATCCAAGTCAAATTTTTGTTTTGGATAAAGCGTAAACATAATACTCCCATATCCAAAATATACATTTTGAGAATCATTCGCATGCTTTTTTATTGCTTTTTGATCTACGGTCCATACAAAAGTTACATAATTTTCAGTGACTGAGTGCACTTTTAAATCCTGAGTATTTATAAACAGTTTTCCATTTACCCATATTTTCCATGTATCGGGAGAAAGATATAAAATTGAGTCTAAACTCACTACCTTACCGTTGAAATTATCTGATACCTCCTCTTTTACAGCTCTTGAAGATCGTAAATTGAACTTTTCCATTTCATTGACCATTCTATTAACTGGCTCTTCATCAAAAAAAATGCTTTTTACGTTACTATATTGTGACAAAACGTCAAAGTCACTTTCCACTGCTTCTCTTATTATATCGTCCCGATCTGTATAGCTTAGTTTTTGATTGTTGATAAAGAAACACTCTTTTGCACGCAAATTTGCTATATCAATAAAATCGTCGATTTCTTGATTGCCAACTTTAAGAATACTTTCAAAATATCTTTTTTCTATCATCATTCCATACTGAGAATGATGACAAACCATTTCATCATTACCTTGTTTTTCTATATATACGCATAAATTTCCACTATTTAATCCTAATATTTTATGCTCAATAAAATCTTCATTGCCAATATATTGTCGGCAAGAATACTCCTTACAAATTTCTATGCTTTCTATGATATCTTCACAACTGCAATATGCATTAACATTGGAAATGAGTAGCGTAAAAATAAAAAACAGCTTTATGTTCATCACCTTATCTACTTAATATAGTATACCAATCAAAGACTATATTAGCTCTCACTATCTCTATCATATTACCATTCAAAATCTGATTCATAGTTGCAGCATCAATATTTCTCTGCTTATTTAAAATAAGAGATTTGATCATAACATAACCGGGCAGACTTGGAATAGACTGTAGAAATAAAAAAATATGCTTATCGCTGATTGAGCTTAAATTTAGGACCACTTCACTTTTTATTACTTTTGTGCGTTCACTTTTGTTGTGGAGCTCAACTTCTTCGGGTATAGAAATTGATATTTCAGGTTCTAATATATAGTACTTTTTATATAACTTGCTAAGCTCGAAATTTAAATTTGCAATGTATCTGCTACTATGTAAATTTGAAGAAGAAATTTTTTTCCATAAATCTAGGTTTTTATTTAGAATAACTTCCTTTTTTTGAATTCCAGTAATCTGTAAATTAATAGAACGTATTTTATCAATCGCAATTTGGTTTTTATTATAAATCTTTTCGTTATAGATAACAACATATGTTAATAACCCTATTAATCCAACAGATAATAACAAATACGATATAAACTGAATTGTAGCTTTTCTTTTTAATTGAGAGATAGTCATTAATCTACATTGCCTCTCCTATTTCAACATCAATAGATAGATTTTGCTCTTTAGCAGCAGGTAAGCTAGAAATATTAATGTCATAGGTACGAAAATTATCGTTTAAATTTTTTCGTAGTTTCTCGTATTGATGAGAAATATTTTTACCGGATTGAAAATTAAACTTTAAAGTTGTGGTAATATAACTTTTTGCCTCATTATAATTCCATTCAAATGATCGAAGCTCTATACCTGGTATTTTTAACTTTTCTACATACTTAACTTGTGTAAGAGGAGAGTATTCTATTTTTGATAAAATATTATTGATATTAATAAAATCATAAATTTCATCTATTTTTTTTACATTATAGCTTTGGCTAAGTTTTGTTAATTGGTTATTTAAGGTGTTCTGCTTTGCTGATAAATTATCAGCGACATTGAAATTTGAATACAAATTTAGCAAACAAAGGGTGTTTATTATAACTAAAACCAGGGCGAAGTATAGAAAAATTCGAGGAGAGTTTAAATAAAGGTAATTGAATAGATAAAATTCTTTAGTTTCCTTTGTATTAAAAATAGCTGCTAATTTATTCTTAAAGCTATGAAACAAAATTATGGTATCGCAAAAGTTATCTTTTTCACTTATAGCTAGTTCTGCTCCTAATAGTTTGCCTAACTCATATGGAGTTAATATGTTCACACTGTTCTCTGAAAAATTTATGACTGATAAACTAGCTTTGATATCTTCTGACACTATGATACAAAGGTCGATAGGGTTATTTTTTTCAAACCCAAACTTAGTTAAGGATCGAATAGTATCTTGCACTTCCTGATATATTCCACCAGCGATAATTCCTGGTAAATTATCATTAGTAAATGATGTTAAGCGCGTAAATACCATTTTATTCTCTTTAAGAACCACTTGTCTATAGCCTCCCGTTTTAGTTGCAGCAACTATAATTTTCCAATTATTAGGATCTTTATGTAGAATCTTTTTTGTTATATTACTTATTTCTATAGGAAACATCAATATTCCCTTAAAGTTGGAGCCTATCTCAATAAACACATTCAACCAATATTCTACTAAATGCTTTGCTTTTGATGAAACAAGAAGATAGCACCAGTTTTGATTGAATTTGTTTGGCTTCTCAACCAAAAAAACTGAACTTATGTCATTATTACGAGAAAAATGCTCCATCTTTGTTTTTGCTGATAGATAGGCACTAATCTTGTTTGCCCTTGTAATAAACTGTAGCGAGTAATTTTGATCTGCATGATTAAGCACCAGGTATAAAGGTGCTTTTTTATCTGACGAAAGACATGAAATTAAATCGGAAACTGCTTTATCGTTTTTGCCCTTAACAAAATACCTTTTATTTAAAGTATTATTTTTAAAATATAGTAACATTATGCCTTCTTCTCCAATAGAAAGCATAAACTTACTTTTGGATTTTGAACTAAACATATTAACAAAGCATATACTTATCTAGAATTAAAAAGGCAATTTATTGAAATTCATTAAACGTTAGAGGGAAATATTGTTATAAATTTTCGCAGCAACATTATTTATATTATAATTTTTTTATAAAATTACCACTAATATTAAGTTATTTAGATAATAAATTAAGAAAATTCATTAAGACGAATTTGTTGTTTTTCAAATTGTAGGTAAACCTAAGCCACTTTAGCTATATCTGCCGATTGACTTTAATTAATAAGAGTTATTAATCTATTTACTATTCTTGTAATATTATTTCTAATGGTAAAGAAATATATATTTTTCTGGAACAGTTGTTATTTCAGATACAGAATTTATTGTAAGTAAACTAACCATTTGCTGAAGAGCGCTCATCTTCTGTGGTACTTGATGATGGAGCAACTAATTTGCTCAAAATCTCATCTTTTGGTCCCATAGCGTAAATGACACCATCTGACATGAGGATCACCTTATCAACTACGGACAATAACGGTAGCTTGTGAGTGATGATAACAGTAGTAGTATTTTGTTTTCTTGCAATGCCAATTGCATTAATTAAGCATGCCTCTCCATTGCTATCTAAGTTAGCGTTTGGTTCATCAAGTACTAAAAGTTTTGTGTGACCATAAAAAGCTCTGGCAAGTCCAAGAAGCTGTTTTTGGCCGCCAGAGAGCGTTACTCCTCCAGGACCTCCTATTGTTGTATCATATCCATTTGGTAAGCTTAGTATTAGTTCATGTATTCCTGCAATTTTTGCTGCTTTGATTATTTCTTCAGGATTTGGATCTGGCCTCATGCGAGCAATATTAGCTTTGACACTAGTGTTAAATAACTCAATATCCTGAGGTAAGTAGCCAACATAATTACCAAAATTTTCTCGATTCCAAGTATATACATCAGCGCCATCTAGTCTGACTACACCAGATATTGGCTTCCATACACCAACAGTTAATTTTGCGATAGTGGATTTACCAGAAGCACTTGCACCAATAACACCAACTACATCTCCAGGATCTATAATGAATGATATTCCTTTTACTGTTGGCTTATTGCTTCCATAAGGAGTAAAAAATACTCTATCAAATTCCAATTTTCCTTCAGGTTCTGGTAGAGCCATCGTTTGCTCTCTTTTTGGCGATGTTAATATAAGTCTTTGTAGCCTTCCATATGACATTCTAGCCTGATTTAAAAACTTCCAAGTATGAACCGCAGCATCAAATGGTGCTAATACTCTACCCATTAAAATTGAAGCAGCGATGATGCTACCGGCAGTCTTATGAGCTGTGATTGCAAGTAATGCACCTGTTCCAATCACTGATATTTGCAGAGTTGAGCGCAAAAATTTAGTGATTCCAGTAATTACATTAGAGCGATTTTGTGCTTTAATTTGCATTGCTCGGTTCTGATCATTTCGTTTACACCAATCAGAGACTATGAATTCTGACATGCCCATAGCTTCAACCACTTCTGCATTTCTTGTTGCAACATCTATAGCATTGATATTCCGTATAGTTTCTTCGTTGGTTTCTTGTAATATTCGTTTAGTGGCAAGTTCATTCCATATTGCCATAGAGACTAATATAATAATTCCAGTAATAGCTATAAACCCCGTGGAGGTATGTATCATGAAAATCACAACAAGGTAAATTAACGACCATGGAGTATCAAACAGTGAGAATATACCATTTCCTGTAATGAAATTTTTTATCACTCCGAGATCTCGTATTGCTTCACCACTTGAAGTTGAGCTCTGCACTGACGTTAGCCTGATTGACCTTACTATCAGATCTGGTGTTGCAGTTTTATCGATCCAATCACCTATTTTTGCCATGGCTAAATATCGACAAGTTTCAAGCATTGCAGAACATGCAAATGCAGATAAAGTGATAATTGTCAGCATAGTTAGTGTTGATACACTTTCGCTCGATATCACCCGATCAAGCACTTGAGAGGTATAAAGTGGTAGGAATAACATTAATAAATTGATTCCCGCACTAAACCAAAAGATAAACCAAAATGCACTTTTGCATTTTTCTAGGCAAACATATAGAGTACTTTGCTTCAATTCTTTTTTTATTGATGGCGTAATTTCCACAATCTTCCTCTTAATTTGATTACATGCACCATATACAATTTTTATTACAAAAATATTAATAACGGTAGTTAGCTTACTTTAAGTGAGTAAAATATTAATATATGTGAATAGGAAATATAAACAATGGTAAAAAGAAGTATAGTTAATATTTCCTTCATTGCCTATAGCGAAGCTACGTCATACCGCGATTCATTCCATAGCTGTACGAACATTCATTTTTGAAGGTAAACTGCACAGCAAATGGTGTCATGAAAGTAGCTGACACTGGGATGGCTTTGTTGCATCGCTACTTATGAAAGGCTAACTATAATTAGGATTATAAGCAACTTATTGAAAATCTTGTTTTTTTGCAATCAATCTGATCAAATTTAAGAATAGTAATTTGTTATTTATATTAATAAATTTAATTCTATTGAAAATAGCTAAAGCATTGAAATTCTTGAATTTTAGCCAGATTAGTGAGTGGTAGTGAAATTTCTTTTACTCAAATTTAGGTATTCACTGACCGTTCTTGTTATAAATACCAGAATAATAAGCTACTGATATTCTCCACCTTTTTTATCTTTAATCCATCATAGCTAGCGATGCAACAAAGCCCACCGATTCATTCTACTGCAACGCAGAAAATTCGTACAATTGTGCATAATGTGGGGCTTCTGGCTACATTTTTCTATTGAACTCACCTTTTCTCTATGTGACAGATTTCGTATTAAATTTTAAATTTAATGCGCCTAGATATACAAGCATTCCTAGCAAAACCATAGGTATAGAAAGCAACTGCCCCATAGTTAAATCAAGCCACAAATAGCCAATTTGATAGTCTGGTTCGCGAAAAAACTCAACGAAAAAACGTGCTATTCCATACCACATAACTGCAATACCAGTTAACGCACCGTGATACAGTCTTATTCTAGTTAAGAAAAACAGTGAATTTGCAACTGCAAAAAGTAGCAGTCCTTCAAAAAGTGCCTCATAAAGCTGGCTTGGATGACGCAGCAAATTATCACCACTCTCTGGAAATACCATACCCCATGGCATAGTTGTAACTCTGCCAAATAACTCTCCGTTTATAAAATTGCCTATGCGACCTAAAAATAAACCTATGGGAACTCCGCAAGAAACTAGGTCCAGTGCATAAAATATAGGAATGTTATGTCTTTTACACGAAATTATTACTACAAACAAAACTCCTATAGCACCACCATGAAATGACATCCCTCCTTCCCAGGTCTTCAATATCTCGATAGGGTTGCTTATATAAAGAACTGGATCATATATCAATACGTAGCCAAGTCTACCTCCAAGGATAATACCTACAATAGTGGCTGTTAATAACGAATCGTAAAAATTCTTAGTAAATATTTTTTGGTCATCTAGCCTATGTAAATACCAATATGCAAACACTATACCTAAAACATATGCTAAAGAATACCAATATATAGAAACAGGACCGATGCTGAAAATTACTGGATTTAAAGACATATTTTGCTATAAATTATTCTTAGACAATCTACTTTTTTCACGATCCCACTCTTTCTGTTTTATGGTTGCTCTCTTATCGTAGAGTTTTTTTCCTTTTACAATGGCAATTTTAGTTTTTGCAAATCCTTTATCGTTAAAATAGACCGAAAGCGGCACAACAGTTATCCCAGCAGTCTTGATTTGACCAATTAGTTTATTTATCTCCTTTTTATGCAAGAGTAATTTACGTTCCCTTTTTGGTTTATGATTTTTTCGGTTCGCAGCTTTATATTCTGCAATATGCATATTGTGCAGCCATACTTCGCTATTCTTTTCAACAACGTAGGCGTCGGAAATATTTACTTTTCTTTCTCTTAGCGATTTAACTTCACTGCTTAATAAGACCATACCCGCTTCAAATTCTTCTAAGATGAAATATTCAAACCTTGCTTTCCTATTTTCTGCAATAACTTCCATATCTAAAGATATCTTTAAGCTTCAATATATTACAGAGTTTTTGACTTAATTCATAATAAAACAGTTATCCCAATAAATATAAGGTGCCAGGCTAGTCTGATAGCAACAGGATAACAAAAATCAAGTAAGTACTTCTTTTGCCTTTCCAGATACAAGTTCCTGCTTTACTCCTTTCATTTCAGTTTTAGGCTTTGACATTATATATTGACCAGCACCAACTATGAGCGCAGATCCTGCAGCTAGTCCAATTATTGCTGGTACAGATAGGGCAGTAGCAAATGCAAGTGCAACACCAACTATCACTGCAGTTACAAAACACACAATAACACCTTTTACAATTGCATTTTTTGCAGATTGTTCTTTTTCTTTCATAATTGCATTTTTTCCAACCTGTTTTTCTTCCTTTTTCTCTGGAAGCTGCATTGCATCTTTATTTTCAGTAAGATCCTTTGGCGTTTTTTTATTCTCATTTTTTAACGTTTGCTTTTTTTCCGCTTCCTCTAAAAGCTGAATTATACCTTGATCTTTAGTGAGGTCTCTTGGCGTTTTTCCATCAACATCTTTTAATGAAGAGTCTGCTCCAGCTTCTAGCAGAACTTTTACTATACCTTCGTGGTTATTTTCAGCAGCAAGATGTAAAGCAGTACATCTATCATCATTTTCTGCATTAACCTTTGCTCCTTTTTTGATTAGAATGTCTACTACATCTTTATGGCCCTCTCTGGCTGCAAGATGTAAAGGAGTACATCCTTTATCATTTTCTGCATTAACATTTGCTCCTTTTCCAATTAGAGTGTTTACTACATCTTTGTAGTTCTTTTCAGCAGCAAGATGTAAAGGAGTCCATCCTTCACCATCTTCTACATTAACATTTGCTCCCTTTCTAACTAGAAAATTTACTACCTCTATGCAGTTCTTTACAGCAGCAACATATAAAGGAGTACATCCATTATCATCTTGCGCATTAATATCTGCTTTCTCAACTAGAATTTCTACTACATTTATGCAGTTCTTTTCAACAGCCAAATGCAAAGGAGTACATCCACCATTTTTTGCATCAACGTTGATTCCTTCTGCTTCCGATAGAGCTTGTACTATCTCTTTGTGGCCATTTGCAGCAGTAAGATGTAAAGGAGTCCATCCTTTATCACCTTTTGCATTAACATCTGCTCCCTTTCCAATTAGAATGTTTACTACATCTTTGTAGCCATTTACAGCAGCAATACATAAAGGAGTATGCCCATCACTATTTTTTGCATCAATGTTGATTCCTTCTGCTTCCGATAGAGCTTGTACTATCTCTTTGCAGTTATTTTCAGCAGCAAAATGTAAAGGAGCCCATCTTGTATTATCTTCTGCATTAACACTTGCTCCTTTTCCAATTAGAGTGTTTACTACATCTTTGTAGTTCTTTTCAGCAGCAAGATGTAAAGGAGTCCACCCATCACTATTTTTTGCATCAACGTTGATTCCTTCTGCTTTTGATAGAACTTGTACTATCTCTTTGTGGCCATTTGTAATAGCAATATGTAAAGGAGCCCATCCTTTATCATTTTCTGCATTAACATTTGCTCCTTTTTCAATTAGAATGTTTACTACATTTTTGTGGTTCTTTTCAACAGCAAAATGTAAAGAAGTCCATCCATCACCATTTTTTGCATCAACAATTGCTCCTTTTTCAGTTAGAATGGTTACTACATCTTCGTGGCCATAGTGAGCAGCAATATGTAAAGGAGTAATTTTATTATCATGTTCTGCATTAATATCTGCTCCGTTTTCAATCAGAGCTTTTGCTACATTTGCACAGTTCCAATAAGAAGCAAGATGTAACAATTTGACTTTCTTAGAATTTTGACCACAAGATATAGTAAATATGTAATTTATGCCAGATCCACTATCATTGTCAGGTTTACTCTTTTCCCACTCTTGACATAAATCTGGATCTTCTTCTTGTAACTTAGCTTTTATTTTTTCAACTATATTGTCCTTGCTCAAATCTGAAAGGTCATTTATTTTTTTTAATATTTCCATAAATTTGTCATATTTCATAACTTCCTCACTTAAAATACATAACTTAGTTGTTATATCTTTTAACATAGAAGTCAAGAACCTAAATATTCGTTATTATCTTTCCTTAAAGAGTCATTTTAGTTATATTACAGACTATGAAAAACCTCAACTTTAGGAAGGAAATCAAGTTTTTTTCTCTGTCATTTATAATTTTATTTGTTCTATGGACTGTATTGTCTGGTTATTTTGAGCCGTTTTTTATTTTTTGTGGAGTGTTTTCCTGTATATTCACATCGTTTATCTTTAGAAGGTTGATAAACGCTGAAAGAGCTCTTAGCCAGATTTTAAATAGTACGAGTAGACTGTCGTTTTATAAGTTAGTAAGTTATATACCATGGTTAATGTACCAAATCATTTTATCAAGTGTTTATGTAACAAAAAAGGTGCTACAACTCAAATCTAAGCTTGAACCGATTATTATCCTAAGAAAATGCAAAGGGCATAATGACGAAAGCATTGCGTTATTTGCCAATTCAGTCACAATCACTCCCGGAACTTTAACTATCAATGTTGAAAGTAAGCAGAAAACATATTTCTCTACCATGTATTTGATAGATAAAGATCTTGAAAGCGGCATTTCTGAAATAGAAAATAAAATCTTAAAAATACTACGTTCAGTTAAGTAATTGCTTTAAATAAGTTAACAGCATCCTTATATTCCCTTACAAGACTTTCAAGCATTTCTTTTGGAAGGCTATTGTTAACAATAGAACATAAATAATTATACAAATCTTCTAACCTTAATACGTTATTTCTCTTCTTGCTGTTGAATTTATACGGAAAAATACCTTCCATAACTTCAATAGTAGTAGCCTTGTTTAAAAATACATTTTCACTTGTCACGCTTATTCTTGCTAAAACAGTGTTAATTTCAGGTTCGTCACTCGTATAAAAATCTGATAGCTGAGTTATTCTAATAACGTACAAAGTTACTATTTTTGACAAGCAATTATCAGCATATTCACAATTTTTTATTACCTCCCACTGAGTAACCTGAGATTTACCTATTTTTGCATTGTTCGGTAATTTACTCATTGAACTTTCTCCATTTAATCCAGTGTAATAAATTATACTAATACTTTGTTAAATAAATAATAACGCGATTACAAAAATATATACTTATAGTAGTATATTATACAAAAATAGCACAATATCTAAGCATTAAAGCTAGTTTTAGCTGGGTACATGGGGCTATTCGTTATTTTGTGTTGTCCAGTGAGGTTCAAAATTAGAGGTCCACTTATATAAAGAGTTTAGTCTGCCTTCTTTGCTATAAAATAAGTTTTCCTTTTGAGCTGTTTTGTTAGTATTAACTAAATTCTAAACTAACTGTGCTATAATGAAAAAGATAAAACTCGGAATACTAATTTCAGATAGGGGGTCGAATATGCAGGCCTTAATAGAAGCATGTCAAGATCAGAATTTTTCCGCAGAAGTTGCATGTGTTATCACAAATAATAGCGAAGCTGCTGGTCTGAAAATAGCAGAGCAAGCAGGAATCTCAGCGTTTATTGTTAAAGATAAACCGCTTGATGCTGGTAAAATTCACGAAATACTTGTTCAACATAAGGTTGATTTAATTTGCCTTGCAGGGTTTATGAGAATTCTCAAAGCTGATTTTCTGAGTAAATGGCATAACAAGGTGATAAATATTCATCCCTCTTTACTTCCGTCTTTTAAAGGCCTAAACGCTCAAGAGCAAGCTCTAAAAGCAGGTGTAAAAATTACAGGTTGTACTGTACATTATGTCACTCCTGAAGTTGATGCTGGAGCCATAATTGCTCAAGTTGTTGTACCAGTGTTACCAGCTGATGATATTCAAAGCCTCTCAGAACGCATTCTAGCTGAGGAGCATAAGTGTTATGTAGAAGCAGTAAGGTCAATAGCAGAAGATATATGACTGTAATAATTATTGACCTTGAGCGTTTTTTCCAACTTCAACAAAAAATAAATTTTCAGGTTCCAGTAAAGAACTTGCCAGTTCGTTTACTTCCTCTAATTTAACATCATTAATGATATTCGCATAATTATTTATACGGTTAACATCACGATCATTTATCTGCATATTATCTAGCAGCGTTGCTGTATTTGTGTTATTGGACAGGAAAAGGACAAGATTATTTACCAAGCCAATTTTTGCATCCTTGAACAATTGTTCGTCAATTCCTTGCTTTTTTATTCTGCTAAATGTATCTTTTACTGCTGATATAGCTTTGCCAGCAGTAGAACTATCAGTACTTAAACCTCCGGCTATAATATTTGCATGCGTATAACTAGCCATAGAGGCACTAATACCATAAGTAATTCCAAGATTTTGCCTTAGCTCTTTCATCAGCACTGAATTCAGCCCCATACCACCAAGCGCATTAACCAAAACTTGAGCATTATAGTAGTCTGGATCTTCATAAGCTATACCTTTTTGAGCAAAAAGTATCACACTTTGTGGTATATCCATAAAAATGTTCTTACTTTCTGCAGAACCAAAATCATTTTTCACAGGTATTTTTCTAACTTTTGATCTTTTTGACGGCAATTTAGATAAATATTTATCTAATAGCGTAATAATTTCTTCTTTTTTTGTACAACCAGCAACACTGATAACTATGTTATCTTTAGCAAAATTACGCTTTATGTATGTTAAAACATCGTCTCTAGTAATGCTCATTATAGTATCAAGAGTACCGTACACACTTTTTGAGTAAGGATGTTTTTTAAACAATAACGTATCTAATTCTTTTCCAGCAACAAAATAAGGATTTTTTTCAAGATTATTAAAATCAACTTTGGCTTTCTCGAAAACTCTATTCAACCCTTCAGAGTCAACTTTAGGACGTATTATAGCATCGCTAAGTAGTGAAATACTTTCTTCTAAATTTTCAGACAAAGTTTCTAATGACACTCCGAAACTTTCTAAATCGGGGTAAAAAAGTAAATTTATTCCTTTGATCTTCAGTTTTTTTGCAAAATCCTTAGCGTCATTTTCTCCTGCCCCTTCTTGGATTACAAGAGAAGTAAACCAAGCAAGCCCCTGTTTTTCTGCACTCTCATACACATAACCTGCATCTTTAAATGATATATTCAGTGAAACTTTTGGTAAAGCACAGTTTTCGACAAATAAAAACTTAAATCCTTTACGGGTAGTGACCTCCTCTATATTTAAGCTACCACTTGCTTGTAAATTAAAGCTTAGGCAGAAAAAAAACAGAAGTACAAATTTACTTATTCTCATTGTTATCTCCTTTTGGTAATAAACGACCAATTAACTTATTGGAAGAAAAGATAGTACGAATTTTGTTATTTACATCCTCTAAATTAACATCATCTATTTTGCTATATGAAATATCTATTTCATCAAGTGGAATACCAAGTGCAAGGTGTGGCACATAGAACATCGCTATATGAGTTAAGTCAGATAGATTATCAAACTGTGCTGCTTTGTATCTATATTTCGAGCTTTGCAACTCCTCATCCGTTATTCCTTTAGACATGAAGTTATTAATAGCATTATCTAACTCTCTTTCAACAATATCTAAATTAACTCCGCTTTTTGGAATGACCTGAATATCAATGTAGCCATCACTAAAAGCTAGGCTATTATAATAAGCAAACACTGATACTGCCACATCTTCATCTAAAACCAGATCATTATACAGTTTGCTGGATTTGCCGCTACCTAAAATTTCAACCGCTAAATGAGCAGCGGAAGCTTCATTTATATGCTCAAATAAGGGTACACGATAACGAAAATATAAAACTGGTTCTTTTACTTCAGTGCTCTCTAAGGTCACCGATAGACCTGCATTATGCACTGGATCCTGATTTGGGTAATTTCTCATTACAGGCTTAGCTTTAATTTCGCCATATTTTTCTTCTGCTAATTTCACTACTTCATCAAGTTCCACATCACCCACAATCAGTAATATTGCATTGCCGGAGTGATAATAGTTATCATGAAACCTCGTTATGTCATCCAAATTGTAAGTTTTGATATCGCTCTCCCAGCCGATAACAGACCTACCATAGCCAGTACGGTAAAATGCACTATTCATTTCTTCCCATAACAAGTTGTTAGGATGATTATCAAATCTCATTTTTCTTTCTTCCAACACAATGTTTTTTTCTCTATCTATTTTGTCTTGAGTAACATTAAAGCTGCCCATTCTATCTGCTTCAACTTCCATTGCAAGTGGTAAATCTTTTTTGGGGACCAACTCATAATAACAGGTATATTCTTTAGTGGTAAACGCGTTAAATTGAGCCCCAATGCTACTCATAGTGGCTTCTATATCTGTGAACTTTCCTGTAGTTTCAAACATTAAATGTTCAAAGTAGTGAGCCAATCCTGCTTTGCCGATTGGATCATCCATTCCCCCAACTTTGTATATTACTGCATGTAAAACGGCTGGAATCCGATGATTAGAAACAACATAAACATCTAGTCCGTTACTGAGTTTAGTATATTTTATGTTGTGCTCTATGTTTAAAGCATTCGAAGAAATTGGGTAAGTAAAAAAAAGTACAGGTAGTATAAGAAAACTAAAAAACTTATGAAGCATTATTTCGACCTAATATAAAAACAATTATTTTATTCCTCATTTTGTTTAGAAATAAGCATATCGTATATATACCACTTATATAACAATGTAAACATTCCACAAACTATAGATAAATCTGCTAAATTAAAGGCTGGCCAATACCAATCATCAATATGAAAATATATGAAATCATATACAGCTCCCCAATAGATCCTATCAACTACGTTTCCGATTGCTCCACCAATCATCAGAGAAAAACCAAGGTAAGTTGACTGATCGTCAGACTTGTATATCAAATATGCAAGTATACCAATTATTAGTATTGAAAATGCTGAAAAAAAGAAACCGCCATGTGGTAAAGCGCTACACATTCCAAAACTAATACCTGAATTCCAAACTTCAACTAGTTTTATAAAACTAGCGATCTCAATTGATTCTCCTTCATCAATCAATGAGTTTATGTACAATTTGCTCGTTTGGTCAATCAATACTATAATTAATATAACAACTAAGCATAACTTTTTCATAAATTTGCCTTTAACCTATAAACTTTAAGTATATCATAATTTATCTGTTTTGTTAACTCCTCAATACTATGGAATTTTTTTTCTGACCTTATGAATTTTAAAAGTTGTATATTGACTTTATGACTATATACGTCTTCATCAAAATCGAATATGTGCATTTCTATTATAGGCTTTTTCAGATCCTTAAAAGTAGGTCTCATACCAATATTGACTACTCCATATAACCAATTTGGATTACTATCAGGAAAAGTCACTCTAGCGTAATATGTGCCAAACTTAGGTTTTATCATGCAATCTTCTATAGGAATATTTATGGTTGGAAATCCTATTTCTCTACCTCTACATGCACCTTTTGTCACAACACCAGAAACTTGATAAGGCCTGCCGAGCAATTTATTAGCAATTTCTATTTCGCCCCTTTGTACATACTCCCTTATTGAAGAAGAAGAGCAAATTTTGCCGTCAATTGTTAATGGCTCTAATTTAGTCAAAGAGTATCCATATATTTCAGAATATTTCTCTAGAGTTAATATATTACCCAATCGTTTATGACCAAAAGTGCAATTTTCTCCGACAATTATGTGTTTAGCGCCATATTTATCTATTAAAATCTCACTGATAAAGTCATCGCAGCTAACCTCAGAAAAACCTCTATTAAAATTAATAATATATAAGTAATCTATACCATAGCTGCTGATTAGTTCCTTTTTTTGTTCTTGGTCTATTAACCTAAAATTGTTTCTACCAAATAAAACAGTTGATGGGTGAGGCTCAAAAGTTAAAACTGCAGAGGGTAATCCTCTTTCTTGTGCTACCTTCTTGAGAGTAGAAATTGCAAACTCGTGTCCTAAATGAATGCCATCGAAATTTCCGAAGGTTAGTGCTATATTATTTTCTATCCCTTGCTCACAATTATAAATAATTTTCATACAATTTGATGTTTTTACATGTTTCTTATATATAATAACTATATTTTAGTAAGCTACGGAGATAAATTGTGAAAAATGTTGTGATATATGTAAAGAAGGGCTGTCCATACTGCATAAGGGCAAAGGATTTACTAGATAAAAAGGTGTGAAGTATGAAGAAATTGATGTGCTCAAAAACTCAGATCTATTTAACGACATAAAATCAAAGTATAACGTTAGAACAGTTCCACAGATTTTTATCAACGATAAGCACATTGGGGGGTGTGACAAATTGATGGATCTTGAAAAAGAAGGAAAGTTGGATGATATGCTAAATAATAATGACAATCACACTGATGTCACAACCTACACAAACAGCAATGATGAATGTGGAGAGTGTGTTATACCACATGATGATTTTATGTAACTTTTTATCTTGTTTTGTCGTGTAATACGTAAATGAAAACTAGTATGCTCACTTTAAACAATTCTTAATGAATTAAAAATACAATTCATTCAGTGAGTTTTTTTAGTGGGAAAAAATGACAAAAAATATTTCAATTATTAGCAGAAACTTAATTAGTATCGAATTAGTTAACAAACAAGATTTAGAGAATTTCATCAAGATTTTCACAGTGCTTGATAAACATATAGCAGCTAAAACACTTTTTACAGAAGAAGTGAGAATAGAGTATAAACAACACAACGGCATAGAAGTTGTTGAATTGCTAAAAGATACAGACTTTACATATCATGAGGTTGAAAATGTATTGAACCACCTGAGTAAACATGGAATGAAGGTGCCCAGCAATGTTATAGCACATACCCTTTTTGCTGCATACAATCATGCACTTGAATTTAAGGATGTAGCATTTTCCTTTTCTGAAGGCTCTCCACAATTTAACATCAGAGTGAGTAAGAACACCTTCATAATAACTCCTATGAGTGAGGAGAATTTGGAATTGAATTCACAAAGTAGCAAGAAATTAATAGAGTCGTTACAGAGCGAAAAAAATATTTATGATTGTATAGTAGAAGAAAATACCATTAAAGTTATAGTGCATTCTGAAATACATCAAGCTATAAATTTGATTATAAAGTCACTGATAAAGTCTCGCCTTTTAGCAAAAGAGGAAGAAGGAAAATTCAAAGAGAAATTGAGACAACTTGCTTTTAAGGATCAAGCTTTTGTTGAGTATTCCAGTATCAAAACCATCAGTAGGTATCCACATAATCATCCTCTGAGAAAGCATGAAAGTGTTACTAAGGATATAGAAAATATTTTATGTGATTTCATAGCAAATGAGAATAGCGAGTTCGCTATAGAGCGGTTAAATAGGCTGAGCTCAGCAGTTTCTCCGGATACTCCAAGAATCATCACTAAAACTATAGATAAACTTATTAAGTTTCACTAAGATATACGAGAGCCAATAGATTTCTTGTATTACCTTTTGTCATCCAAGTAGCCAAGGCTACTTGGTTCTTTTTTTGGGTTCCAGCTATGTACATAGCTGTACAAACATTGTAGCCGTTATTCAAGTAGTCCGCAGAAACAAAAAAACTTGCTTGACAAACTCCGCCAGCCCTCTTATCATAAAACTGAAGCTATTTATTTATCTTCTCTGTACAGATTAAATGACAAAAAAACTCACGTATCTGGCGTCTCATGTTTAATTTTTTGCACTATGTGCACCTTATGTCTTTATAAAACTTCTAGGTTTTTACCTAATATAAGCTAAAATGCGCTTATAAAGCATTTAAAACATAAAAAAACGCCAACTTAAAAAATGGATAGTGAATAACTAGCTACCCTAGGGTTTCTTTTGCCTTTTTTTCTGTTTAGTAAATTTCTTAATGTTTATAATTTAGATTAGTTGCGGCTTAAAAGCAACTGAATCGCGGTTATTAAACGTTTAGAATAAAAAAACGCCATACTTGAAAGTATAATGTAAGTAATTAGCCAACCACGGGGCTTCTTTTGCCTTTTTTTCGTTTGGTAAATTTTTTAACATTTATAGCTAAACGACAACCGTCATCCCGCTACTTGTTAGCGGGATCTAGAGATACCGCGAATGAATCGCGGTATGACGGTTCGCGGTGGCATGACGATAAGCTCGTCATCCCGCTACTTGTGAGCGGCTGAGATACCGTGGCGGTATGACGGTTCGCGGTGGCATGACGTAGAATTTTATACTCACCAACTCAGTATTCCAACCTGGATTGTATCCTTACTATTACCCACAAATATAAATGGACATAAAAATAAAGTATTACAACATTAAAGTTTGCAAACATTGAGGGTAAAAAATGGCAAACAGGAATAATGAATGGGCTGAAAATGAATTTGGAGATGCTGTACTTGGAGATAAAAGGTTAACTGACCGATTAGTAAATATTGCTGATAGTTTTACAAGTTTACCTGAAAGCTCAATCAATCAGGCGTGTGGAAGTTGGTCAGAAGCAAAAGCAGCATATCGTTTTTTTCAAAATGAGAACGTGAAAGAAGGCGATATTCTAGCTTCACACGTTGCTAAAACAGTTGAAAGAACAAAAGCCCATAAAAAAATTTTTGTGATCCAAGATACAAGTTATATTTCATACACAGACCATGAAAAAACAAGTGGATTGGGAGTTATTACAAGAAAACATAGTCAAGGTATTATAATGCATACAGCTCTAGCTGTTAGTATAGAAGGTTTGGTACTAGGGATACTAGATCAAAAAATTTATTCAAGACCTGAAGAATCTGAAAACATAAAAAAAAAGAACAATGACAGTATCCGCATTGAAGATAAAGAGAGTATAAAATGGTTAGAAACTTTAAGCAACACAAACAACATTATTGATTCAACTCAAACTGAGACTATAACTATATGCGATAGAGAAGCAGATATATATGAGTTTTTTGAGCTTGCACATAATCTTAATTCGGCAGTGTTAGTTAGAGCTTCCAAAGATAGGGCAGTAAATAGAAAATCTCGATATCCTGAAAAAGGTGAGCAGAAGTTATGGGAATTTATTAAATCCTCTCATTGTGCAGGTACGGTAAAAGTTGAAGTTCCTGCAAAAGATAATAAGCCAAAAAGAACAGCACATTTGGAAGTTAGATTCGGAAAGTTTATTATGCATCCATCTAAGAATAGTATTAGGCATAAGACAGAAGAATTACTTAAATTACCACACTATGCAGTTTACGTTGTTGAAAAAGACTTTCCTTCTGAAACAAGTCCGCTAGAGTGGATGCTTTTAACAAATCTTCCAGTCAATACCTTTGATGAAGCTGTTGAAAAAGTTAGGTGGTATTGTCTTAGATGGAAAATAGAAATATTACATAAAATTTTAAAATCTGGTCTCAAAGTTGAAGAATGTAGGCTTGGAACAGCAGAAAGGTTGATGCGATATTTAACAGTAATGAGTATTATTGCTTGGAGAATTTTCTTTATTACAACAATTGCAAGAATTGATCCAACATTACCGTGTACTACCTTATTAGCCGAAGAAGAATGGAAAGTTCTATATGTAAAAATACATAGAAAACCATGTTCAAATGCAACTCCTACTATAAAAGAAGCTGTTTCATGGATTGCTCAACTTGGAGGACATTTGGCTAGAAAAAATGATCTAGAACCAGGCCCCATTACTATTTGGAAAGGATGGAGACGTCTCTTTGATCTAGCAGAAGGATGGCGACTTGCTCACGAACTTTATATTTGTGGGTAATAGTAAGGTTTTGGGTGCATAAAGATACACCACTAGAACTATTGCCACAACGGGACCTGGATTTTCAGTACAGCCGAGAAGGTGGGTGGTAGAGAGGACTTTTGCTTGGATCAATAGAAATAGAAGGCTATCAAAGGAGTACGATTTACTTACAACATCTACTGAAAGTTTCATATATCTGGCTATGAGTAAAGTTATGTTAAGTAGGGAATATGCTTGATTTACTGGTTTGTGGACAACCTCTTATAGCTCTTTCCATAAAAGTCCGGATGTGATAGGATAAGGATAGATGATGATAAGGAGGTTGAATGCCAGCAGCATATAGTTATGATTTAAGAAAAAAAGCAATGGAAGCGCTAGACGAAGGAGAAAGCAGAGAAACAGTGGCAGCAAGATTTAAGATTGGACGAACTACTTTATGGGAGTGGCAGCAAAGAAGAAAAGAAACAGGAGACTTTCAATCAAAAAAACTTGGAAATGGGGGTTACAATCACAAAATTACCGACTGGGATACCTTTGCCAAATTTGCCAGAGAACACGGAGGAAAGACTCTATCGGAAATGGCTAAACTTTGGAACAACGTTAGTATCCAAACGATCTATCGAGCCCTTAAAAAAATTGGATTTACGCGCAAAAAAAGACATATGGATACAAGGAAAGAAACGAAGAAAAACGTGCTGAATTTTTGAAAATTATAGCGACAAAAGAACCTAAAAACTTAGTGTATATAGATGAGTCTGGCATTGATAACACCGAAGACTACCCCTACGGATATTGCCAGAAAGGACAGCGGTTTTATGCCTTAAAATCTGGAAAGAAAACTCAACGAATCAGTATGGTTGCAGCCTTAAGTGGAAGAAAGATAGTTGTTCCGTTAACCTTTGAAGGCCACTGTAATATGGATGTTTTTAATGGATGGTTTGAGCAATTTTTGACACCGATCTTGGAACCTGGACAGACTGTCATTCTTGACAATGCTACTTTTCATAAGTCTGATAAGATTATCGAGCTTGCTAAAGGGGTTGGTGCAGAAATTTTGTATCTGCCGCCTTATTCTCCAGATTTCAACAAAATTGAGCATCATTGGTTTGCTATAAAAAACAGAGCCAGGAAAAACATTCCTCTATTCGAATCCTTTCGTCGTGCTGTTGATTCTGCCTTCCTATGACCTGTTCGGACTATTATGAGAAATGCTATACTACATAAGGCCTAATTTCCGGAAGATCAACTTTTTGGTGAACATAAGGTTTTTCGCATATTACAAGCTCTCCTCCGCATTCGCAAATATTAGGCAACTCTATTTTTACTACTTTATCCGCTTCCATTGTAGCATGAAAATTTCCTTTATGCCCAACCTGATCGCCAACATTCCTTTCGCTTTTTGGCTTGTCCTTTTTTGTTTTGTACAATTCTTTAGAGCTCGGTAGAGATGAATTTTTCGAGTTTAAACCAAGCCTTTCCTTTAATTCAGCGTTCTCTATCTTTAAAGCTTTATTTTCTGCTTTTAAGTTCTCTATCTCTGCTTTCAGTTTTTCTATTTTTTGCTGTAAATTTTTGCAAAGTTCTAAAAGGTTTACCACATTACCTCACTTTTGCTCTATGATTATCTTTTTAGATCACTTTGTCTACCTTATTCTACCACTCCGCTGAACGGATACCTTGGGTTAGCTATAGCTAACACCACAATTGTACTAACATTGTGATTTGAGAACAACCTTCACCAGAAAGGGTGTCATTCCAGTGTTAAGCACTGGAATGACGAGAGGTAACGCAAGAAGTTTACTCTTAATAAAAACCTGATGATGAATCATTATTACCAAATTTCGGCCTATTTCTGTTGCTGAAACCAGAACGAGGACGAGGAGGCCTCTTATGGTGACTTCCTCCAGGTTTTCTACTAAATGAATTATTGTAATAATTATCCCTGTCATTTGGACCATCTTTCCTTTCCTCGTTGTAAAGCTCACCTTCAAAAAACTCTCCCGTCTCTTGATCAACCCGACGTCTTGACAACTTTGGACACCCACCTTTTTCGAAGTCAATTACTAGTGCTTTGAAAGTATCATCTTGTTTAAGTACGCTCTCTATAGAATCTATATGTTCATTAGCTACTTCACTTATGTGCATTTTTCCTTTTCTGCCATTAAGAAATTCAAGCTCTACAATAGACTTCTCTATTCTTACAACCTTGACATCAACTATAGAACCTTGTTCTAGTTCTGTTATTGAATCAATCATCATACTCTTTGCAATTTCAGCTTCAGTGCCACTCGTAGCAAAAACAGAAACTTTACCATCATCTCCTATTTCAATTTTTGCATTACTTCTTTCACACACACTGCGTATATTTTTTCCCTTAGAACCTATAGCAGCAGAAATTTTGTCTTTATCTATGTAAAATGATAACATCCTTGGTGCATGGTCTTTGACATCATCACTGTGTTCTGAAATCACTGCATTCATTTTTTCTAAAATATGTAATCTTCCAGCTTTTGCCTGTTCTAAAGATTTTTCAACAATTTCAAAGCTTATACCAGAAATTTTCATATCCATTTGTAGTGCCGTAACCCCTTCACTAGTTCCTGCTACTTTAAAGTCCATATCACCAAGATAATCTTCATCACCCAATATATCGGAAAGTATTACATATTCGTCTTTATCTTTAATGAGGCCCATAGCAATTCCAGCAACAGGGGCCTTTATTGGCACACCCGTATCCATTAAAGCAAGAGAAGTCCCACAAACTGTTGCCATAGAAGAAGAACCATCAGACTCCAAAATTTCGGACACTACTCTTATTGTATAAGGAAATTCAGATTTATCGGGTAAAACAGGATGAATTGCTTTCCAAGCAAGTTTACCGTGACCAATTTCTCTTCTTCCAGGTGGACGTCCAGTAGAAATTTCTCCAACAGAAAAAGGAGGAAAATTATAATGTAACATAAAGTGCTCACGTCTATCCCCTTCAATATCATCCACGATTTGCTCATCTTGCGTAGTGCCAAGAGCAGTAACAACCAGCGCCTGAGTGTTACCTCTGGTAAACAACGCAGAACCGTGAGTCTTGGATAGAACATCAACTTCAATTTCTATCTGACGTATTTCATCATGCTTACGACCGTCTATCCTTACACCTTTCTTTCTAATTATTTCACGTACTAAAGATCTTTCAAAGTTTTTTACTGCATACGTAATTAACTTTTCGTCTTTTCCAGCTTCCTTAAGAGCATTCAATATATTATCTCTGATCGCTTCTAAAGCTTGAACTCGCTCTTGTTTTACTGTTTGCGAATATGCTTTTTCAAAATCTTTACCGTATTTTTCGAGCTCTTGTGTTATATCTGATGCATCAAAAGGGGTAAAGCTCTCAGGTTTATTGCCAATTGTATCAGCAAACTCTTTTATGAGCTTAATGACAGGCTTAAGATGTTCATGGCCAAATTTTATTGCATTAAAAACATTTTCTTCAGAGAGCTCTTTCACTTCTGATTCAACCATTAAAATTGAATTTTCATCACCAGACAAAAACAGATCCAAGCTGCTTGCTTTCATCTCTTGAACAGAAGGGTTGAGTACATAGTTATTATTTTCATCACAACCAACCATCACTCCAGCTATAGTAAAGTGAAAAGGAACACCAGAAATTGCAAGAGCTGCAACAGTACCAATCAATGCTGGCACTTCAGGAGGATTGACTGTATCATAAGTTAATAAATTGCACACCACACTAACTTCATCATTAAATCCTTCTGGAAATAGTGGTCTTATACTTCTATCTATTACTCTTGAGATTAAAGTTTCTCTATCAGATGGCTTGCCTTCTCTTTTAAAAAAGCCGCCAGGGATCTTACCCATGGCATAGCTTTTTGCGATAAACTGTACATTTAAAGGTAGGAAATCAACATTTTCTTCCTTCTTTTTACTTACAACAGTTACTAAAACAGAAGTATCACCGTAATTTACAACTACTGAACCATGAGCTTGGCGTGCTATTTTTCCTGTTTCTAAAGATAAGGCACGACCACCCCACTCTATAGATTTTTTTATAATTTTAAACATACTAAATTCCTCGATTATTTTCTAATGCCTAACTTCTCTATTAATTCCTGATAGGCTTCATTACCAAATTTACGCTTTATATAATTTAAGTGCTTGCGTCTTCTACCTATCAATATAAGTAAACCACGCTTAGAGTGATGGTCATGCTTGTGCACTTTAAAATGCTCAGTTAAGTTACTGATCCTCTCGGTCAAAATTGCACATTGTACAAAAGATGAACCTGTATCATCTTCTTTAATTGCATATATATTTATCAAACTCTTTTTCTTTTCGGATGTTATCGACATCTAAACCTCATTTTAAATATTAAAAACACGAATAGGTTTCACACAACCATAAATAAAACTGCAGATTGCAATAGGTACACTACCCACCACCGTACAACAAATATCATGATTCTTTAAATTACGCAAGTTATTTAATACAACTTCCTGACCTTTTCTGATTTTCCCCGCATCTTCTAGGGAAATTTCAACTTTGAACATCGATTTTAAAGCCGATTCAATGGGGATGACGAAACTTTTTGTATTACTCCCTGTCACTCCATCATCTTCTGTCATCCCACCCCCCTCTGTCATCCAAGTAGCTGACACTGGGATCCAGCCTATTTCATCACGAACATTGTTTTTGACATATGCTCCTAGAATCTTTTGTCCATTACATGATTTGTAAGTATTTGTATATCTGGATCCTAGTGGGCTTTGTTGCATAGCAACTGAAAAAATCTGGTGGCTACTGACAAAATTCATTATAAAATAGCCATTTAACCTTGAAAGAAAAAATATGCCACAAAAAATGAGGGTCAGTAACCATAGCGAATATAACAAATTTCTAGAAAAAAGAGGAAATATTTTTCATTATATCAACGAAGCCATAGAAAAGTGGTACGAGAATGGTCCAAAAATACCAGGTGGCAACAATATTTATAGCGATAAAGTTGTAATTTTGGTGCACATAATAACTTGTTTATTTAGAATAGGCCTGAGGCAAACAGTTGGGTTTATAGCAGGATACCTTGAGCAAATTGGGAAAAATTTGCAAGTTATCAGCTATTCACAATCATCAAGAAGGTTTAAGAAACTCAATATTAAGATCAATGATTGCAGAATTGATAAAAATAATATGGAAGATATCGAAATTACTATAGACAGTACAGGAATTAGTATATACAACAACACTCCTGGTCATAGCAAAGAAAATAGCGAAGATAGAAAGTATCGCAGCTATGAACAGACAAGAAAATTGCATGTAATGTTGAATACAAACAGCAAAAAAGCCATAGCTGTAAAATACAGTAACGGTGTCTACTCTGATCACTATGGAGCTTGTGATTTGCTAAAAGAAGTCGATTTTCAGTATGTCATAAAAGTACTATATGCAGATAGGGCATATGACAGAGAAAAGCTCTATAAGCTGTGTAATCAATATGGTATAAAAACGAAAATTCCTCCGAAAAACAACGCAGCAGAGCATCCAAAATTGGATTATATGCTTGATAGAAATGCCGCTATTCAGTTAATGAAATTACATGGTGAGAATGGTATAAAAAGATGGAAAGAAGAAGTAAATTACGGAAAAAGATCGTATATTGAAGGATTTTTCTCAAGGTTGAAGCGAATATTTGGGTTTAGTTTTAGGAGCAAATCTGAGATTAATCGTGAGAAGGAACTGCTACTCAAGTGTTATTTGCTTAACAAATTTACTGAAATAGGCATGGCTAAGTTTGAGATAGCTTCATGAATTTATTGTACGTTACCTACTATCCGAAGAGCGATGCAACAAAGCCCACTGGGATCCAGGAATTTTATTAAGTTGGTAAGCATAAAAGTAGCCGTTTTATGTTAAAATACAACATTTTGATGATTATGAAAAAGCTGGATTCCAGTGTCAAGCACTGGAATGACATCGTTTACTATGTACCATATTGCAATGTTCGTACAGCTGTGTGTCACGCACTTTGCTTCAATATTTGCACATTAGCCACTCCTCTAAACAGATACGCTAGTTTTTGTGAATATAATACAACGCAGCTTACCATTTGTTATGCAGACTTGCTACAACCCAAACTCTTCATTGACTTTATCAACTATTGCCTGTGGTGGATCCTCTCCCCATCCTGAATACAAAATCTCTCCATAGTCTGCAACATCTATAGAGCCAGTTCTGCTTTTTGCTAGAAACATTTCTCTTTTCTCTTTATCAACTAATACATAATGCCACGCTGATTTTCCACGATCTTTACCACGGACCAAGTATATAAGATCTGACCTACTTCTTTTTGTTGCATCAGCAAAAGATCTTTCATTGACAGTTCTGCTTTTACTTTTTATGCCGCCACTTTCAGAAAAAGCTTCCTTGGATTCGGTTTTTTTGCCTGCTAATTCAGAAATTTTTCCTTTTTCCCCTAATGCCCGTTCTTTGGTGTTTTGAGACGAATACTTACTGGAAAAACCTTCCCCTGTACCGCCAGGAGTCCTGTTTGTGAAACGCTTAGTAAATGAATTATTGTCGTTGTTTTCTGCCATAAAAATCTCCAAACTTTAGATTGTAGAATCCAAACTTTTACTACACTTTATCATATGTTAATTAAATTAATATAAATGAAAAATAATATAGTAATTATTACAGGAATTACGGCCTCAGGTAAATCAGAATTATGCGATAACCTGATAGAAAAATATGGAAATATTAGTATAATAAATTGTGATTCAAAGCAGGTATATGAAGAAATTCCCATAATTACTGCTCAACCACCAAAGCAAGAAGTATTTTATAAACTATATGGTTATGTTTCAGCAAAAGAAAATTATTCCGTGGGTCTATGGTTAGAAGATTTAGAAAAAGAAGTTAATCACGCATTAGAAAATGCTCAAATACCTATCATCACTGGAGGAAGCGGGCTTTACATCAGCAGTTTAATCAAAGGCTTATCATCAATGCCACAAATAAGTCAGGAAGTGAGGAAAAATGTAAGCGAATTAAGGAAAAATTTAAGTAAAGAGGAGTTTTACAAATTAGCGCTAAGCAAAGATCCAAGGATTCAAGGTAAAGTGTTCATGAATGACTCGCACCGCCTTTCAAGGGCACTTGAAGTTATCACTGAAACTGGCAAGTCAATTTTTGTATGGCAAGAGAATAGACAGCCTCCTTTATTCAATAATTTTAAGATATATACAATTCTGCCTAAACGTGAAGATGTATACCGAAAAATAAATTCTCGTTTCATTACAATGATTGAAAATGGAGCAATTGATGAAGTAAAAAAGCTACTTAGCATGAACCTAGCCCCACATTTGCCAGCTATGAAAGCACATGGAGTGCCAGAAATTGTAAAGTATTTGAAAGGTGAGATTACTTTAGACGAAGCGATACAGATTGCTCAAACAAACACAAGACACTACGCAAAACGCCAGTATACTTGGTTTAAAAACCAGTTCCCAAGTTCTGAAGTCATTGATTGTGCAAATGAGCTAACAGCGCTTGAAATATTTTAATTGTTAGTTTCTAGGTGTATTTCCATACTCATTGCTATGAATGGGCGGTTCCATATTTTCCAGATGGCTGTTCACTTTTGGTGGCTTATCCAAGCCATGCTCTATTTTTATTTTAAAAAATCCAAGCCTCTCGCAAAATTTCTGAAAACACTCTTTTATAACGTCAAACAAGTTTTTATCACCTATATTATAGTCCTTCAGTCTCTTAGGAACAGTAAGTGACAATTTACCATCTTCATATGTTACATTTTTATCACCTTGAGACTTAAGTGTGAATTCTAGCGAGCTATCCAATTTACATAATTCTTCTTCCAGTTCTGCAAAAGTGCGAACTGCAATTTTTTCTTCAATTCTGATTGCCGCATGACTTGGATCACTACAATTAATATGTGTTACATGATTAGACTGAAACAATAACCCATATGTTTCAGCTAAATGAAGGATAGGTCCTCCTCTACCATACAATGCATCCACATAAGCAGCCTGGTTACAATTAGTGATTAGTTCTTCTAGAATAGAATCATTTGGAACTTCTGCTTCAGCATATTCAAATCTTACTATTACCCACAAATATAAATGTTTGTTGCATAGCTCTTAATGGCATAACTTGTGCTTGAAATAACTGTTTATATGGTGCAATTTACAGCTTTTAGTTGCTAAAATTATAACTCTTAGTTTAATAATTTTAATCTAATAAGCTTTCAGGTTAATAAAATTAAATTATTTGAATAAATACAATACTATGTTTTTATTTGTGGGTAATAGTAAGTATTCAAATAGCTCTGTAAAAACTTGTTTTACAAATTGGCGGTACTTATTTTTGTCATTTGAAATGAGGTTGGTATGTTTATTATATAATTCATCAACAAGCTCTTTTGTTATAACTTTGTTCTGAATAACAAGTTTCATTCTTGGAAGATCTACGTACATAGTTGCACCAGAATTCGCTTCAGCATTATCTTTACCAGCCCTCAACCTGCTAAAACCAAACTTTCCTGCTTGAGCTCTTAGTGTAACTATTGGATTTTCCTTTTCTTTTGGTGTAGAGCTGTTCATCATTAATACCTTGATATAGACTGCTAATGGTATAATAACACATAAAAATGATTAATAAGTTAATAAAATACCTACTATAAGCCCTATGATAGCAAATATAGTTAGGGGTAACTTAGGCTTACCGACGATTTTAAAAACAACAAATTCGTCATTCCGTTACGTGTTAGCGGCTGAGATACCGCGAATGAATCGCGGTATGACGTTAGAGAGCTGTGCTAGCTATAGTGCATACCTGACCATAAGGTGACAAGATTTTAAAAAGGCTCTATAACAGTTTTACACATGTATGAATCTCAATGAGCAATCAGATTTTTCTAAATAGCAGGCTGGAGAATATACCTAAGTTCCATTCCGCAATATTGCCTAAACTTTGTGGTGGGGACAAGGTGGTGGATCTGCTGTTTTATAAGCCACTTAGTTATGTGGATAGAAGCAAGTTACTATCTGATGCTCGAGTTGGAGAATTTACAACTTTCATTGCAAAAGTTTATGAACATCAGTCGCCCACTTTTAGAGGTAGACCATATAAAATAGTCGTTGAAAGTGAGAGTCAGTATATATTCATAGTCTTTTTTAATTACTCAGTTAAGTATTTATATAAACTATTTCCAATTGGAGCGAATGTGATCATCAGTGGCAAACTCGAAAAATTTGCTGAACATTGGCAAATTACTCATCCAGATTACGTGTCGCTTGACATCAACCAATTTAAAGAAATAGCTTGCATAGAGCCAGTTTACCAATTATGCCGTGGCATTACCAATAAGCGCATTGGGAACATAATAAGCTCTAATCTAAAGGAATTGCCTGATTTACCAGAGTGGATAGATGATACATTAATCAAGCAAAAAAAATGGTTAAGTTGGAGGGAAAGCATCATAAAGTTGCACAGACCAAGCTCATTGGCGGAAGCTGAGGTTTGTAGAAAAAGGCTTACTTATGATGAATTGTTTGCGTATCAGCTAGCGCTGAAACTTGCAAGAAAAAATCATGTGAAAGAAAGGGGAAGAGAATTTATAATATTGAGTAAATACAAAGAGCAAGTTTTAAATGAATTGTCGTTTCAATTAACAAATGATCAAACTCGTGCAATAGATGAGATCTCAGAGAGACAAAAATCCAAGTATCGCATGATAAGCTTGCTGCAAGGTGATGTTGGTAGTGGCAAAACCGTAGTTGCACTTTTTGCAATGATAAATGTGGTAGAAAACAACATGCAGGCAGCTCTAATGGCACCGACTACTATCTTGGCGGAGCAACATTATAATTGGATTGAGGAAGTTTTATCCTGTACCGATATAAAAGTTGCGCTGCTTACTGGTAAAACTTCGCGCAAGGAAAGAAAGATTATCATGAACGAACTTGCAAGTGGTGTTTTAAATATAGTGATTGGCACTCATGCACTATTTCAAGCTAACGTTACATTTAAAAATTTAGGGCTTGCAGTCATAGACGAGCAACAGCGATTTGGAGTGATGCAGAGAAATCGCTTGGTAGGAAAAGGAGAAAATGCCGATATACTTTTCGTTACTGCAACTCCCATTCCAAGAACCTTGCAGCAAGCTATGTATGGTGATGTTGAATGTTCAATTTTGAAAGAAAAACCAAAATCCAGATTGCCAATAAAAACTGTAACTATGAACATTAGTAGGATGCCAGATGTTATTGAAAAGCTAAAAGGTGCTATAAACAGGGGCGAAAAAGCATATTGGATTTGTCCATATATAGAAGAAAACGAAGAGACCAATATTGCTGCAGCAGAGATGCGTTTTCAGGAATTACAAAAAACATTTCTTGATAAAGTCGGGATAATACACGGAAAATTGACTCAGGAGCAGAAAGATCAAGTTATGTTTTCCTTCAAAAGGAATGAATTTTCTCTGCTTGTTGCAACCACTGTGATAGAAGTTGGTATAGATGTGCCAGATGCAACCATCATGATTATAGAAAATGCAGAGCAATTTGGGTTATCACAATTGCATCAGTTAAGAGGCAGAGTAGGGCGAGGAAACAAGCCATCTTTTTGTGTATTATTATACGATAATTTAAGTAAAAGCTCATCTTCAAAGTTAAAGATCATGTGTGAGTCACAAGATGGATTTTACATTGCTGAAAGGGATATGATGCTAAGAGGCAGTGGAGATATTTTAGGCACAAAACAATCAGGATGTATGGAATTTAAATTTGCTGATTTATATCAGGACAAAGAGCTGCTCAATCTCGCGTATAATAACGCAAAAGGCGCAATGGCTGATTTTGAATTACTGCTTGATATATTTGAATATAGGAGTAGATTACATTTTTCAAAATTTCAGTAGAAAAACCAGGTAGCCCGCAGAAACAAAAAAACTTCCTTGACAAACCTCGCCAGCCCCCTTATCATGAAACTGAAGCTATTGTATTTGCTTTCGCCAATCTGCAGATTAAAAGGTAAGGATTACTTAATGTATCGGCGTCTTATGTTCAATTTTTTGCAGTATATAGATACTGTATGTCTTTACAAAACTTCATCTACATCTAGATTTTTATCTAAATAAGCTGAACGCGCTTATAAAGCGTTACAAGACATCAAAAAATGCCAATACTCGACAGAGATAGTAAAAGACTAGCTAACTCGGGGGTTCTTTGTCTTTTTTTCTGCTTAGTAAATTTCTTAAACATTTGCAGCGTAAGTTAGTTGCAATTAAAAGCGGCTGAATTTCGCTTGTCAAGCGTTTAAAACATAAAAAACGCCAATATTTTAAAGCGGATAATAACCACGGGGCTTCTTTTGCCTTTTTTTTATTTGGTAAATTTCTTAATGTTTATGGCTAAACGACAACCGTCATCCCGCTGCTTGTTAGCGGGATCTCTTGTTAGCGGCTGAGATACCGCGAATGAATCGCGGTATGACGGTGTAATGACGGTTAAGTAATTCGTTATCCCGCTGCTTGTTAGCGGAATCTGCTGTGGCAACATAAACTCAAATCATTCAAATTTTAATCCAAAGAGGTATCATTATGTCAAACAACTTCAATTTTAAAGAATTTTTTAACCACTATGAAACAAATAGTACGTCAGATGATATACAAAGGTATTATTTGCTGTGGAAATCAGTAATAGCGCAGGCAATGATTGATGCAGCAAGTAACTGTAAAAAAACAGAAAGCTTGGTAGAAAAACGTAAGGCAATTTCTTGGTTATCAGACTTTAGTCAAGATTTTGTGCACACATGTATATTGGCTGATTGTGATCCGGTATACGTAAAAAATAAAATACAGCCAACCTTAAAAAGCCTTACTAGATAAAGCCTTTTTATATACTTAATGAGGTTTACTCCTTTTACCGAAAAAAATATAATTCAATCTCCTATCTATAGTTGCCTCTATATCTTTGATTAATAGCTGCTTTATCATGTTTACTTTTCGCTTTGCATCTTGAGCTTGACGCTCATTGTTACCACTGTTATTGCTGTAATTATTCTTATCACTATAACTACTGCCACTTGTGTTACTGAACTCACTACCCTTTTTTCTTCTTGTGTTGAGTATCTGTATTATCTTTTCCTTTAAAAAGGACTTCCAGCCTGTGCCAAGTGATAATTTATAGAGAAAATGCGGAGTAAGAAACGCCACTAATATTCGAATAGAAATTCCGTAACCGAGATCTTCCCTATTTTCATAATACCACTTGCAATATTGAAACAAACGGTAAAACGCATTTTTGAAAGAGCAAAATTCTACAGCATACCAAAAACCATTGCTGAGAAACATGAGCACAATGCTGAATGTGTAAAGATACATTGTGAAGAGAAACAGTTTCACAATTATATCTTTTAGACTACCTAATATATAATTCAATAATCTTAATTTATAGAAAAGTGATATCATTTCACACCCACTTCAATATGGCTGGGGTGGAAGGATTCGAACCTTCGCGTGGCGGTATCAAAAACCGCTGCCTTACCACTTGGCTACACCCCAATACTACTTACATCAATAACACTATTAGCCCAATTAGTAAAAGATTTATTTGCTTTTTCTATGGGCATCACAGCAATAGCTGGCTGATCATAAGAATGCATTGCTTCGATTTTTTCTACAATTTTATCAACTTGATCATTCCTGCTCTTCATAATTGCCACTACTTCACAACCACTGTTAATTTCACCCTTCCATAAATACAGAGAATTTACTTCAGTTACACATACAATTAACTTCTCGTTTAACAATTCTTCAGAAATAGTTTTAGCCTCATTTAAATTTGAAAAAGTTGAAAACTAAATTATTCATTAGAATCTATATAAACGCATTGCTACTATACTCCACTCAGGTTTATTCATCAAGAGAAAATAACGCCAGCGCGTACTGTATGAACATTTGTTTGCAAAGGTAGTATGTTAAGTGTTATAGCTAGTTTGCCTCAAACGTAAAGGTGTCATCCCAGTGCCCCTGTGATGTCATTCCAGTGCTTGACACTGGAATCCAGTTTTCCATATAATCTCATCGAAAACGTTGTAACCACTTTCTATGCTAGTTTGCTTGTAAACAAGCAAACTTTCCTGGATCCAAGTAGTCAAGCACTGGGATGACACCTTTCCTAGCAGAGAAATCACAATGTTCATACGGTTGTACGCATACCGCTGGGATCTAGGATTTTTCTATAGTTTAAAAACAAAAAAAGGACGTTACTCATTGAGTAACATCCTTTTAGAGAAGGTGAGTGGTTTTGTTTATTACCTTTTTAATCCTATGCCATCTGTAATACTAACATCATTCTTTAATGAATTTGGTTTATACAACGGATCGAATTGTTCTAACACTTCTTCTTTAGAAGGCCCTTGTCCTTCTGGCGTAGAAGAACCAGATGAACCTCTTCCACTATCAATAGAAGGGCTTCTAGGTGGCTTTGGTGGAGCAACTGGAGTAAGCTTAGGAGTTAAGCTACTAGATGAATTGCTTCTACGGACTGTTGCAAAGTTCTGAGAATCTGAATCAGAGACAGTAGCAGTACTTACAGTTCCTATAGAATTTAGTGAATTGCTTTTTGACAAGCTGTTAGATTGTTCAGAGTTTTTTCTTCCCAGTGAAGAGAATGATGATGACACAGACCTAGTTAAACTTTTGACAGAAGGCCTGTTAGCTTTTTTCTCTGCTCTGTCAAACATATTGCTTACGCTTGAGTACAAATGATTTTCTCTACATTCTTTAATAACCTTCTTAATTTCATCGTGATGTTCAGAGAAAACACTGTCGATGAAATAACTACCTTTAGGTAATGACCTTTGTGTTAACAAGTTATGCAAGCTTTTTTCATTTAAATTATTAATGAATTCTTTCTGTACTTGCCATTCAGAAGTATGTTCAATCTCCCCTGATTTTGCCTTCTCTGCCATTTTTAAATCAATTTCTGACGATATTCCAGAAAGTATATTTTTCACTAACCCAGAATTATTTCCTTTATCAGCAAAAATTGCTTTCATATCATTTCTTATTTCGTCAGATTTCTTAATTGCATCTGGAGTAAACCTTTTTACCTTATCTAAATAGTCCGTCTCACCAGATGCCTTATGGAACTTATTTGCCACTCCTTCGCCTACAAAACTAGCGCCTTTTTTCAGTGAATCTACTGAATGTTCATAACCTTCTTTCACCTTATCTTTAACATGTACAGCACCATCTCTAACTTTTCCGGCAGTATATTTCGCCCCATTAACTGTTTTTTCTGCTGACCATTTGAGCCCTTTGAATGTGTATTCAACTGCTTTCACAGCAAAAAATAGAGTAAGGGCAACTATTGCACCTGTTGCAGCAACCGGTAAAGCAGCTGCCACAAATGGAAGTAATGCACCAACCATCACACCTACTGCACCTACTGCAACCATTTGCTCTTTTGCAGACCAATTAGAGAAATTTTTTATATCATGTAGTTTACCCTGCAAAGCTTCCACAAAAGTAGAACTTTTTTTAACAGGACTTGAATTTGTTTGTTCACTGGCTAACATTTTAAACCTCACTATTAATTAAATATAGTATAATTGTATTCCTTGATTCTTAAGTTAGTGTTAAATTGATTGCCAGTATTTATTTGTCTTCAAATAATTTCGCTTGACGTGTTTTGTGGTAACATAGAAAATTAGGTCAAGAAGCTGCAGCATTTATGAAGTATAGAAAAAGAACACTCATCTTTTTGGCTGTTATAACTTTAATAATAATAGCTTTACTATTTAGGTATAATTCCCATTTTCACAAAGACGTAGTGCACTTAAAGAGTGACAACAAAGAATTCAAAAAAAAGCCAGAAAATTCCATAGAGTCGACCATATTACATAGAGAAAAGGAAGTGTACGATCATGTTTTCCATCCTGATGATTAATTTGTAAATAAAATAGCAATTTATGTTTGCATTTTCTTATTAAAGAAGTAATATTAGCGTATTAATTATAGAATCAATCATTATGTTTGATGATAATAATCCTTGGAATCTGGGAAAGAAACCGGTAGGGAACAAAACTCCTAATAATGAAGATATTTTAAGTAAAGCTGTATCTGATATAAGGTTCTTTCTTAATGGATTAACCAGAAACAGGGGCAAAAAACCTTATTTCATCATTTTCATTATTTTGCTGTTCTATGCTTGCACTGGCTTTTATATTGTCCATCCTAGTGAAGAAAGTATAGAACTTACCTTTGGTAAATATTCTAATACAGAAACACCTGGTTTGCGTTATCACTTCCCCTACCCTATTGGCAAGGTTTTTAAAGTGAACGTTAAGGAAGTAAATCGTGAAGAAATTGGGGTAAGTAGTTCTTATGGGCGAGATACAGATCGCGGTGAAGGCGTGATGCTAACTGGAGATGAAAATATAGTCAACGTTAACTTCGAGGTTCAATGGCGCGTTAGAGATGCTAAGGACTATTTATTCAAAGTGCGGGATTACAAACCCGGTTTCAGTGTTAAAAATGCTGCTGAAAGTGCCATGAGAGAAATAATAGGTAAAAACACGATCTCTTTTGCACTTGGTCAAGGCAGACCAGAAATTTCTAGAGATACTAGAATTCTATTGCAGCAGATTCTTGATGGATACCAAATGGGCATAGAGATTTTATCTGTTCAAATGAAAAAAATTGATCCACCAGAAAAAGTAATCAGTTCGTTTAGAGATGTACAAAGTGCTCGTGCAGACAAAGAGCGTACTATAAACGAAGCATATGCTTATAATAATGATATTATACCTCGAGCAAAGGGTGAAGCGATAAAGATAAAATTAGATGCACAAGCATATGAAAATGAAGTAATAAATGAAGCAAAAGGTAATGCAAATCGCTTTTTATCTCTTTATGAGGAATATAGACAGAATCCTTCTCTCGTTAAGAATCGTATTTATCTTGAAACTATGGAAAATATTTTCAGTAAGGTAGACAAAGTTGTTGTAACTGATGATCTGAAAGGTATGTTTTCTTATTTACCTCTTACAAATTTAGGAAAATAACCATGAGTAGTAATATTAAAATTGTTTTTGTTTCTGTATTTGTTGTTTTATTGATTGTTTTATCTAATTCAATATTTGTTGTGCAAGAAACAAAGCAAGCAATAGTTATACAACTGGGTAAAGTTGTAAGGGATGTTAGGGAAAGTGGCTTATATTTTAAGTTGCCATTCATAAATAGTGTAGAGTTTCTTGATAAAAGAGTTTTAGATTTAAGTCCTGACAAAACTCCAAGAGAAGTGATAACTGCAGATCAAAAACGTATTATAGTAGATGCGTATGCAAAATATAAAATAACGAATCCTATTACTTTTTACCAGGCTGTGAGGAATGAATCAGGGCTGGTTAGAAGATTATATCCGATTATAGAAGCACACATAAGAGAAAATATAGGCAGATTCTCGTTGATTAGTTTGTTGAATGAAAAAAGATCAGAGGTTATGCAGTTGATTCAGCGTGGAGTTTATTCTGAAGCTGAAAAATTTGGCATAGAAATAATAGATGTAAGAATTAAGAGAGCAGATTTACCAGAAGAAAATAGTTCTGCAATATTTCGCCGTATGCAAACTGAAAGAGAAAAAGAAGCAAAAGAAATTAGAGCAGAAGGAGAGCAAGCGGGGCAGGAAATTAGATCAAAAGCTGATAAATTAAAGAGGGAAATTATCTCTAGTGCAGTAAAAGAATCGCACGAGATAAGGGGCCGTGGTTACGCTGAAGCAACCAGAATCTATAATGAGGCATTTAAAGTTGATGAGGAGTTTTTTAACTTCTATCGTTCTATGAGCGCTTACAGTAAATCATTTGCCGAAAATAATACTAAATTTGTACTTTCACCAAACAATAACTTTTTAGATATTTTAAATAAAGGATGGAAATAATTTATGAAAAGTAAGGCATTTATTTTATCTATATTTGCATATTTTCTAATTGCGTTTTCTTCGTACGCTAATATGTTTGATTGGAATGCAAAAAAGGTCGTTAATGCTAGCACTACTGCATGTAACTGTAATCAAGGACTTGCCGATTTAGTGGAAGAACTCATTCCTGCGGTTGTAAATATTTCAAGCGAACAAATAATCAAACAAGAAAGTAACAATAGAACTAAAATCCCTTTTATGCCAAGAAACAATTTCTTTGATGATTTTAGAGAATTTTTTGAGCATTTTGATCAGTTTTTTATGGATAGGGGCCCTAGTGTTAACAGAGAGGTGGTGTTGCTTGGTTCTGGGTTTATTATAGATAAAGGTGGAACTATAGTAACCAATTGTCACGTTATTAAAAACGCCCAAGATATCACAGTTACTATGAACGATAATACTTATTTCAAAGCAGAAGTTTTAGGCTATGATGCAAGAACTGATCTTGCTGTGCTTAAGGTTCATTCTAATAAAGATCTTCCTTTTGTTGCATTTGGTAATTCTGATACAGCAAGGGTTGGCGATACAGTTATTGCAATAGGTAACCCATTTGGTTTGGGTAGCTCTGTAAGCACAGGAATTATATCTGCAAGGTCTAGAGACATTAGTATCGGCACTATGAATGAATTTATTCAAACCGACGCTGCAATTAATAGAGGCAACTCTGGAGGGCCATTATTTGATTTAAATGGAAAAGTTATAGGCATTAACACCGCTATCTATTCCCCATCTGAGTCTGGCGGCAATGTGGGTATAGGCTTTGCTATACCATCTAATTTAGCTATGTCAATTATTGACACATTAAAAAGTGGCAAAAAAATAAAACATGGTTGGCTTGGTGTGCAAGTTCAGCCTATAACGAAAGAATTTGCTGAGTCCTTGGGTTTAAAAGATATAAAAGGCGCATTGGTTGCAAGTATAGTAAAGGATAGTCCTGCAGAAAAAGGTGGAATTAAGGTGGGTGACATATTATTAGAGTTTGATGGTAAAATAATTGATAGGATGACACAATTACCTCAGATGGTTTCAAGGGTTGGACCTGAGAAAAAGGTGCAAATTAAGTTACTAAGAAAAGGCAAAGAGGTTAACATTAAGGCCGTGATTGGGGAATTGACGAATGGTTGCCAAGATAATAATCAAGAAGAAAATAAATCAACATCTACTGGTTTAACTGTTTCAAACTTGTCAAAAGAATTAAGAGAAGGCAAAAATGATCCACCTACAAAAGGTGTGATAGTCACTAGTGTGGATAATAACAGTAACGCTGCACTACGCGGCATTAAAAAAGGAGACATCATTATCCAATTAGATGGAATCGATATTGAAAATACTGATGATTTCCAAAAACAAGTTGATTTAGCAGTAAAGAAAAACGGTAAAGATTCAATAATGTTGCTCATTTACCGCAATGGAAATCAATTCTTTACTTCGATAAAGTTGAAGAAATAGCACTCGTAGGTTATTTACTAAATTAGCAGCATTGTAAGCCTGTCATTGTAACACCTCAATCTTACAAGACAAATCAAAACTATTAAAGTCTACATTCCATTCACTAAAATACACATATGGATAATATAAATTTTCTAAAATTCATTGAACTGTGCTTTCAAACAGTGGTGCCGGGATGTGAGTATAATGATTATCAGTACATAAAAGTCATAGCAGACAGGCTGGAAGCAGCGAATGCTGGCGAAGTAAGGCGCATAATACTCAATATGCCTCCGCGTTCAATGAAGTCCATATGTGTGAGTGTTGCGTGGCCCGCATGGATACTGGGCAACTGCAAGAATAATAGTTGCAAGTTATTCTAAGTTGCTTAGTGAAAAACATTCGCTTGATACGAGGTGCATAATGCAATCTGATTGGTATAAAAAGCTATTTCCAGAAGTAGAACTATCCAAAGACCAGAACACTAAATATAAATTCCAAACAGTGCAGAGAGGATTTAGAATCGCAACATCAGTTGGAGGAACATTAACCGGTGAAGGTGGTGACTTTATTATTGTGGATGATCCGCTTAACCCTGCTCAAGCTTTGAGTGAAACATTTAGAAAACGTGCCACAAACTGGTTCGATCAGACTTTAGTAACGAGACTCAACGATAGAAAAAAAGGAGTAATTGTGCTTGTGATGCATAGGCTCCACCTGGAAGACTTAACTGGGCACCTCTTATCCAAGCCAAAAAACATATGGCATCACATTTGTTTGCCAATGATTTCTGAAAATAAGGAGGTTATTTATTCAATTATAGCTTTTTTTACAATAATCCGAACAGACCGTAATATGCTACTGGCCTGCTATAGCCATAAACACATATCTTATCGCATTCGGACTATTATAAGAAAGGCTATAATAACCATACTGGTGTCATTCCAACCCCCCCTCCTGTCATCCCAGTGCCCAGACACTGGGATCCAGAAAATTCAACCGCAAAAGACTGGATTCCAGCATCAAGTGCTGGAATGACACTACCTGCAAGAGTATTATACTCAAGAGAAGAGAATGAGTTATTATATCCCCTGGAGGGAGGAAGAGAAGAAGTTGAGATGATAAAAGTTGAACTCGGGAGTTACGCTTTTGCTGCTCAATATCAACAAAATCCTCTACCACTTTCAAGCGGTATAATAAAACAAGAGTGGCTAAAGCGCTATAAAAATTTCCCTGATAATCTCTCACATGTAACTCAAAGCTGGGACACTGCAGTTTCAACAAACGATTCCAGCGACTTTAGCATCTGCACCACCTGGGCAAAAATAGATAATAAATTCTATTTACTTGATGCATATCGAGCAAAGCTTGAGTACCCAAAGCTTAAAGAGCAAGTCCTGTCACTAGCTGCAAGATGGGCACCACACGCAATTTTGATCGAAGCAAAAACAAGTGGTCAACAATTAACACAAGAGCTAAAGGCAAATAGCGATCTACCGATTATTGAAATAGTGCCACACAATGACAAACTCACTCGATTTTATCAAATTGTTCCGGTGATAGAGTCCGGCAGGGTTTTTCTGCCACAGCAAGCAGTATGGCTTAATGATTTTGAGTATGAGATTTTAATGTTTCCGGAAGCCCGTTATGATGATCAAGTGGATAGTACGGTGCAATATCTGCAATGGATGAGAAAAACTAGCACCAGTACTTTTAGGGTCAGGGACTTTGGCCCCAACCCTAATAAAACACTTAGGTGGCTGAGAGTAGTGGATTAGATAATAAACCTAAGTTAGTTTCCAAAAAGTCCCTTACTATTTTGATATTCCAGTTTTGTGGAGCTTTTTGCAGAGTCCTTCGGAATCGGAATCAGAAAAATTTGAGTGTGGTGAACCTGCTTCCTCTTCAGACGATGAACTACTGCTTCCGCTTTTCGGAAATTTGTTTGTTGAATTACCTTCACCTACAGGCGATTGAGACCTACGTTTTAGCAATCTTCTTCCAGTATTCTCACAATCCATAGACTCATAACCACTTGTTGTTGCCTCAGCTTTAGAGCTTACGTTTTCAGCATCAGTTACGAACCCGGAAGAGTAACCGCTGTCTTTATTATCTTCGGGCTTCATCTTTTCAGCTTTTGATATACCTTTAGCAGGCCATTGCTCTTTCCTAAACGACTCTACTTCCGAACCATCATAATCACGGTTAATCCAGTATCCACCTTCGTCTTTTGTAATTGAAATATATTCTAATACGCTTTCATCGGGATAACAGGTTGTAATTGCTTTTTTAGGGGATAACCCATGTTCTCGCACCTGGGAATTTACCCATTCGTCCTTTTTAGATTTCACATACTTTTCGACGATGTTAATGTCGATATCTTTTATTTCTACTTTTCCCTCATGCTCCTGACTAAAAAGTTCTTTTAAGTTAAGTAAGGCACCACGACTTATATTAGCAACAACTGTTGTTTCTTGGTTTTCCTCACAACTAGAAAGAAATTTAAATGGAAACTCATTGAGATCATAGGCTTCTTCCTTATTGACACGATACTCTTCTTTCGTTTTATCTATTATCTCCTGTAAATATTCTTTTACATCAACACCATCATCAATAAAACTAGCAATCTTCCCATTTTCTGCAATAAAGTTAGTATGAGGAGGATCCAAAGCATAATTATTTAAGTTAAACCAATAAAGCAATGCTTTAAACAACTTTTCTTCTTCCTTAGTAACTTGCTGTTTTTCAGGTTCCTCATTAGAAACCTCAGGATTTAAGAATGTTGAATCATCCCATGCTGTAGGAAAAGGAGTCAATGATGGCCTATATCTCACTTGCTGATCCCGAATCTCTATTGGCATACTTTCATCAGCACCTTTCGATGATGAAGGTCTACTCTGTGTCCATGATAAACCACTAGGTCCTGGTTGGGTAAACTGCGTTGACGACGTCCATTTATTTCCGGACGTGCTTTGTGATAACAAAGGGTTCATTGGCTGAGACCAAGTACTAGGTCCTGCTTGCACATTTTGAGCAGCACTTACACATTTCTCTGTACCCTGACTAACTGCAGTATAACTCAAATGTGAACGTGGCAAGAATTCTCCACTCGTTCCAGGAACATCTAACTTTTTGTGCAGCATAAAAGATTCTTCCAACCCTTGCCTGGGAGACTCTCCTAATCCTACACCCTGACTCCGCGTGGGAGACTCCTGTTTCAGTGATGGTTCAGTTAATAGCTTTCGAGGAAGCTCAGGGTCAATGGCCAGTTCATGGTCTTTATTGATTACAGAGCTTTCCATGATTTTGCTCAATACACAATACGAGATTTCCTTATCATAAAAATTTATACCATATACTCCTTTCTTATAACCTTCTCCTAGTAATTCTGTTAACTGTTTCTTAGTGATACAATCATCAACATTATGCAATACAGAATAACCAAATACCTTATTGATATTTTTTGCCTCTTTTTGAGTCAGTGATCTAAAGCTCCCATCGAAACTTTGCACAACAGGTATAAGAACTGAATTGTCTTTACTACCTAAATAGGATGCATGAAAGATTATGTAAATTGGAATACTTGATTTAACATGAACCAAGTCAGTTATTTTATCCTTTATTGCTTCAACATATTCATCCTCATTGCTAGGAACTTGAAGATGACGCCCCATGAGCCATAAATTACGCTCTATCATGCTATCAATGAGTGGAATATTATTTTTGAATATATCTTTAACATATACACAATTACCTTCAACTTTAAGGAGGCTTGAAGAAACGTTATTATGGCTTTCAATTTCTGACCGGAACAATTCTATAAACTTATCTCTTACTTCTTTATCTCGAAAATCTGTACAGTATAGATAATGCCTGCGATCAAACTTCATAGACCTTGTCAAATCTTCTAAATATCCTACGCCAAAAATTTCTCCAAGTTCTTCTTCAATGTTACTTGCAAATGAAGATATTAAGTAGCATTTTAAATTAAAAATTGTGCCATCCTCTATCGGAGCAACATATCTCATACCTTTCTTGCTAGGCTGCAATTTTCCTTTCCCCAAATTAAATGGAAAGGACTCAATATCAAAAGCTATACCTGCACCCTTTTCAGTTTCATAAAACCTTTCTACTACTTTATTTTTAAAGTCATTCATATAACTCACGCATTGCTCAGCATTCATGTTTTTATCAAATTTAATGACAATAAAATCTCCATTCCATCTACTTTCTAGAATAAGATTAGTATCAATAATGCGATAAAAACGATTATCAAAATTAAATGCTTCAACCAGCTTTTTAGTCATCTTATTTTTAGGCATAACCCCCCCTACAAATTACCACAAACTTTTAACTTTTACTGCTACATTGACCACTAGACTGATTTTGCTTTCTTTTCTCCTCCTCCAGCTTTTTCCATTTTGCACTAAAGTCATCAATCCTCCTTGGATCCACCCTGTCTAAGTAAACTTTTCCCCCTCCTGGTTTAGTATCATCACCATATTTTGGTTTAACGTAATTATCTTTTGGCATATTTACCCCCGGTAAAAATATTATGTAACTAATATACTAAAAATAAAATTAAGTGCAAGCACTTTTTTATATTTTTTTTCAAAAAATTTTATTCACTCTTTTTCATAAAATTCAGTTTTCTAGATTCCAACGTCACGCGCTGGAATGACACCTGTATTTCTCTTTGCCATCAATCCCTACTCTTTAATGTCATACCAGTACCTCTTTTTCTTGTCATCCCAGTGCCCAGACACTGGGATCCAGTCTCTTTTGTCATCTAAAGCTAACACTAGCTATCCCCTCGATGGTGCTTTTTCTGGTGCCTTTCCTATTGAATCCACATGATTATTAACTTTTACACCATCAATCAATCTTTTTGGTGGTTGAGCATCACCCACAGAACTCTGCTGAGCAGCACTAGCATTAGACTTTCCATTATCATTAATTCCTGATGGAGCTTGAAAATGATCAACTGTAAGGTTGCGCCACTCTTTTTGCATCTTTGTTCCCGTATTCTTAGACCTGAAACCTTTTTTACGCTCCCCCGCCTCTGGCTCCTTTGGAGCTTCCTGTTTAAGTGCAGGTTCAGTTTTCTTCGGTTCCTCCGGCTTCGCTTTTTTCTCTTCTTTGTCCACTTTTTGTTTTTGTGAATTTTCATGATATTTTCTTTCAAGCTCAGCAAGACGCAATAGATGTTTCAAAGGATCTGACACAATTTCAAGTTCTGGTTTGCTCAGAGGGACTGGCCTTACAAATCCGGGTGAAACTTCAAAAAGGGAAACTGGCACAGCGGGCTTTTCTCTTTCGTCTACCTTTATTTCTACGTCTTTATGAACTTCTTTATTTTCTTCCTTTAATGATGTTTTTTCTGCTTTTTTATCTTCTTTTTCTGTAGATGCCTCTACCGCAGCCGCCAACTCAACTCCAAACATCTCTGCGAACATTGTAACAATCCATCCGACAACGGCCATTTGTAACCTGAGTTTCAGATCTTGCAATGCAGTTAATCTTTCTAACGCCCTTGCAAACTCTTCTTCTGATAACTCACCACTGCCTAATTTTTCCTGCAATTCTTTTATCTCTTTGTCCAACCTCTGATTGAAACTTAAATCGCGTGCAAAAATCTTCTTGATTAACTCCTTAAGCTTGTCACGCATAAATTTAATTATCGAAAGAAGCCAATTTTTTTCTTTCTTCTCCTTGAGCATTTGGTAGATTTTCGGATCATCTACATCTACTTCAAAAAGGGTAAAGAGAGATTCAAAGAAATTCCAGAAATCTCCGAGTACTCTTCCTTTTTCACCAGTGAAGTAATCCTCATCATCACCTTCTCCGATATGTAGCTCTGCTTGAGATGATATTTCATCGACACAACTAGAAGCCTGACGCTCACACTCGAGCCTCCTGAGCAAATCTTGTCTGGTGAGCTCCTCTACGCACTGCCTCTATTGCTCTGATATAGCTAAAGTGACTTACGATAATTTGAAAAACAAAAATTCGTCATTCCGCTACTTGTTAGCGGAATCTATACCGCGAATGAATCGCGGTATGACGTAGGACTGCTGTCATCCCAGTGCGTGACACTGGGATCTCGTTCCTTAACTTTATAGTGTAAATTATTTCAAATTGTGTCTAGCTGCAAGTATAATAATTTCCATTTATAGATAAAGTATGTTGCAAATGTTATGCCAAAGAGTATAATAAAATCTATATCAAATACTTTACAAGAAAAAGTGGGATAGAGGCAAAAGCAAATATTAATAAGGATAATTTAAGAAAAGCGCATGCTAGAGTTTGAAGAAGCAGTAAAAATAAAAAATATTATTGAAAGGTTAAATAGCACATGATATAATATATATATAGTGTAAAAATGTAAATAATTTTATTGACATCTTTACATTAATAGTTCTTAAATATTTAGTACTGTAGAATTAAATTATTAAGTTTTATGAAGGAAGTAAAAATGGTGGAAAGCTTTTCAGGTAACAACAAAGGCAGTAATTTTATTGAGGGGGCAAAAATAATGGAAAATTTTTCAGATAATAACGGAAACGGTAGCTCAATCTTCCAAGGAAAAATCAGGGAGCAAGATTTCTCTGCAGAGCAGAAGCTAAATGAACTAAAAGCAGCCATAGAGGAGCTCACCAGACAAGATTTGCTCAGGAGGCTCGAGTGTGAGCGTCAGGCTTCTAGTTGTGTCGATGAAATATCATCTCAAGCAGAGCTACATATCGGAGAAGGTGATGATGAGGATTACTTCACTGGTGAAAAAGGAAGAGTACTCGGAGATTTCTGGAATTTCTTTGAATCTCTCTTTACCCTTTTTGAAGTAGATGTAGATGATCCGAAAATCTACCAAATGCTCAAGGAGAAGAAAGAAAAAAATTGGCTTCTTTCGATAATTAAATTTATGCGTGACAAGCTTAAGGAGTTAATCAAGAAGATTTTTGCACGCGATTTAAGTTTCAATCAGAGGTTGGACAAAGAGATAAAAGAATTGCAGGAAAAATTAGGCAGTGGTGAGTTATCAGAAGAAGAGTTTGCAAGGGCGTTAGAAAGATTAACTGCATTGCAAGATCTGAAACTCAGGTTACAAATGGCCGTTGTCGGATGGATTGTTACAATGTTCGCAGAGATGTTTGGAGTTGAGTTGGCGGCTGCGGTAGAGGCATCTACAGAAAAAGAAGATAAAAAAGCAGAAAAAACATCATTAAAGGAAGAAAATAAAGAAGTTCATAAAGACGTAGAAATAAAGGTAGACGAAAGAGAAAAGCCCGCTGTGCCAGTTTCCCTTTTTGAAGTTTCACCCGGATTTGTAAGGCCAGTCCCTCTGAGCAAACCAGAACTTGAAATTGTGTCAGATCCTTTGAAACATCTATTGCGTCTTGCTGAGCTTGAAAGAAAATATCATGAAAATTCACAAAAACAAAAAGTGGACAAAGAAGAGAAAAAAGCGAAGCCGGAGGAACCGAAGAAAACTGAACCTGCACTTAAACAGGAAGCTCCAAAGGAGCCAGAGGCGGGGGAGCGTAAAAAAGGTTTCAGGTCTAAGAATACGGGAACAAAGATGCAAAAAGAGTGGCGCAACCTTACAGTTGATCATTTTCAAGCTCCATCAGGAATTAATGATAATGGAAAGTCTAATGCTAGTGCTGCTCAGCAGAGTTCTGTGGGTGATGCTCAACCACCAAAAAGATTGATTGATGGTGTAAAAGTTAATAATCATGTGGATTCAATAGGAAAGGCACCAGAAAAAGCACCATCGAGGGGATAGCTAGTGTTAGCTTTAGATGACAAAAGAGACTGGATCCCAGTGTCTGGGCACTGGGATGACAAGAAAAAGAGGTACTGGTATGACATTAAAGAGTAGGGATTGATGGCAAAGAGAAATACAGGTGTCATTCCAGCGCGTGACGTTGGAATCTAGAAAACTGAATTTTATGAAAAAGAGTGAATAAAATTTTTTGAAAAAAAATATAAAAAAGTGCTTCCACTTAATTTTATTTTTAGTATATTAGTTACATAATATTTTTACCGGGGGTAAATATGCCAAAAGATAATTACGTTAAACCAAAATATGGTGATGATACTAAACCAGGAGGGGGAAAAGTTTACTTAGACAGGGTGGATCCAAGGAGGATTGATGACTTTAGTGCAAAATGGAAAAAGCTGGAGGAGGAGAAAAGAAAGCAAAATCAGTCTAGTGGTCAATGTAGCAGTAAAAGTTAAAAGTTTGTGGTAATTTGTAGGGGGGGTTATGCCTAAAAATAAGATGACTAAAAAGCTGGTTGAAGCATTTAATTTTGATAATCGTTTTTATCGCATTATTGATACTAATCTTATTCTAGAAAGTAGATGGAATGGAGATTTTATTGTCATTAAATTTGATAAAAACATGAATGCTGAGCAATGCGTGAGTTATATGAATGACTTTAAAAATAAAGTAGTAGAAAGGTTTTATGAAACTGAAAAGGGTGCAGGTATAGCTTTTGATATTGAGTCCTTTCCATTTAATTTGGGGAAAGGAAAATTGCAGCCTAGCAAGAAAGGTATGAGATATGTTGCTCCGATAGAGGATGGCACAATTTTTAATTTAAAATGCTACTTAATATCTTCATTTGCAAGTAACATTGAAGAAGAACTTGGAGAAATTTTTGGCGTAGGATATTTAGAAGATTTGACAAGGTCTATGAAGTTTGATCGCAGGCATTATCTATACTGTACAGATTTTCGAGATAAAGAAGTAAGAGATAAGTTTATAGAATTGTTCCGGTCAGAAATTGAAAGCCATAATAACGTTTCTTCAAGCCTCCTTAAAGTTGAAGGTAATTGTGTATATGTTAAAGATATATTCAAAAATAATATTCCACTCATTGATAGCATGATAGAGCGTAATTTATGGCTCATGGGGCGTCATCTTCAAGTTCCTAGCAATGAGGATGAATATGTTGAAGCAATAAAGGATAAAATAACTGACTTGGTTCATGTTAAATCAAGTATTCCAATTTACATAATCTTTCATGCATCCTATTTAGGTAGTAAAGACAATTCAGTTCTTATACCTGTTGTGCAAAGTTTCGATGGGAGCTTTAGATCACTGACTCAAAAAGAGGCAAAAAATATCAATAAGGTATTTGGTTATTCTGTATTGCATAATGTTGATGATTGTATCACTAAGAAACAGTTAACAGAATTACTAGGAGAAGGTTATAAGAAAGGAGTATATGGTATAAATTTTTATGATAAGGAAATCTCGTATTGTGTATTGAGCAAAATCATGGAAAGCTCTGTAATCAATAAAGACCATGAACTGGCCATTGACCCTGAGCTTCCTCGAAAGCTATTAACTGAACCATCACTGAAACAGGAGTCTCCCACGCGGAGTCAGGGTGTAGGATTAGGAGAGTCTCCCAGGCAAGGGTTGGAAGAATCTTTTATGCTGCACAAAAAGTTAGATGTTCCTGGAACGAGTGGAGAATTCTTGCCACGTTCACATTTGAGTTATACTGCAGTTAGTCAGGGTACAGAGAAATGTGTAAGTGCTGCTCAAAATGTGCAAGCAGGACCTAGTACTTGGTCTCAGCCAATGAACCCTTTGTTATCACAAAGCACGTCCGGAAATAAATGGACGTCGTCAACGCAGTTTACCCAACCAGGACCTAGTGGTTTATCATGGACACAGAGTAGACCTTCATCATCGAAAGGTGCTGATGAAAGTATGCCAATAGAGATTCGGGATCAGCAAGTGAGATATAGGCCATCATTGACTCCTTTTCCTACAGCATGGGATGATTCAACATTCTTAAATCCTGAGGTTTCTAATGAGGAACCTGAAAAACAGCAAGTTACTAAGGAAGAAGAAAAGTTGTTTAAAGCATTGCTTTATTGGTTTAACTTAAATAATTATGCTTTGGATCCTCCTCATACTAACTTTATTGCAGAAAATGGGAAGATTGCTAGTTTTATTGATGATGGTGTTGATGTAAAAGAATATTTACAGGAGATAATAGATAAAACGAAAGAAGAGTATCGTGTCAATAAGGAAGAAGCCTATGATCTCAATGAGTTTCCATTTAAATTTCTTTCTAGTTGTGAGGAAAACCAAGAAACAACAGTTGTTGCTAATATAAGTCGTGGTGCCTTACTTAACTTAAAAGAACTTTTTAGTCAGGAGCATGAGGGAAAAGTAGAAATAAAAGATATCGACATTAACATCGTCGAAAAGTATGTGAAATCTAAAAAGGACGAATGGGTAAATTCCCAGGTGCGAGAACATGGGTTATCCCCTAAAAAAGCAATTACAACCTGTTATCCCGATGAAAGCGTATTAGAATATATTTCAATTACAAAAGACGAAGGTGGATACTGGATTAACCGTGATTATGATGGTTCGGAAGTAGAGTCGTTTAGGAAAGAGCAATGGCCTGCTAAAGGTATATCAAAAGCTGAAAAGATGAAGCCCGAAGATAATAAAGACAGCGGTTACTCTTCCGGGTTCGTAACTGATGCTGAAAACGTAAGCTCTAAAGCTGAGGCAACAACAAGTGGTTATGAGTCTATGGATTGTGAGAATACTGGAAGAAGATTGCTAAAACGTAGGTCTCAATCGCCTGTAGGTGAAGGTAATTCAACAAACAAATTTCCGAAAAGCGGAAGCAGTAGTTCATCGTCTGAAGAGGAAGCAGGTTCACCACACTCAAATTTTTCTGATTCCGATTCCGAAGGACTCTGCAAAAAGCTCCACAAAACTGGAATATCAAAATAGTAAGGGACTTTTTGGAAACTAACTTAGGTTTATTATCTAATCCACTACTCTCAGCCACCTAAGTGTTTTATTAGGGTTGGGGCCAAAGTCTCTGACCCTAAAGGCACTGGTGTTAATTTTTCTCATCCATTGCAGATATTGCGCGGTACTAAATATTTAAAAAGTATTAATATAAAGATATCAATAAAATTATTTACATTTTTATACTATGCCCATAGCATCATATATTACTTAACCTTGCAATAATTTTTTTATTCTTGCTGCTTCTTCAAATTCTAAATTTTTAGCATGCTCTATCATTTGCTTTCTCAAATCATCCTTATTAGTATTTACTTTCGGTTCTGCTATTGCCCTCTCCTGTAAGGTGTTTGATATAGGTTTTATTATAGTCTTTGGGACAATATTGTGCAATATATTATGTTCTTCTTGTTTTTTTCTTCTTCTTTCGGTCTCTCTTAATGCACGGTCCAGAGAACCAGTGATTTTATCTGCATACAAAATTACTCTACCTTCAGCATTACGCGCAGCACGACCGATCGTTTGAATTAATGAAGTTTCCGATCGCAAAAATCCTTCTTTATCAGCATCCAAAATTGCAACCAACCCACACTCTGGAATATCAAGACCTTCCCTCAGCAAGTTAACACCTACTAAAACATCGATTTCTTTAGATCTCAATTTGTATATAATTTCTATTCTCTCCAGCGCAGCAATATCAGAATGCAAATAACTCACTCTCATATTCAATTCACTCATATATTCAGCTAAATTTTCAGCCATTTTTTTCGTCAATGTAGTGATTAAAACACAAAATCCCTTCCCTATTGTCACTTGTGCCTCATGAATTACATCATCAATTTGACTCTCTATTGGTTTTACAATGCAGATTGGGTCTGTAAGCCCTGTTGGACGGATAACTTGCTCTATAAATACATTATTGGTCTTTGCCAACTCATACTTTCCTGGAGTGGCTGAAATGTAAACAGTCTGCGGCCTAACTCCCTCCCACTCTTCAAATTTTAATGGACGATTATCAAAAGCGGAAGGGAGCCTGAAGCCATAGTCGATCAATTTCTTTTTACGCGCCTCATTACCACTGTACATCGCACCAACCTGAGGAACGGTGACATGACTCTCATCAACAAATAAAATTACGTCTTTGGGTAAATATTCAAACAAAGTAGGTGGTGGATCCCCAGCTTCCATTCCATAGAGATAACGCGAATAATTTTCAATACCTTTACATATTCCTGTTGTTCTCATCATTTCGATATCAAAATTAGTGCGTTGCTCGAGGCGCTTTGCTTCAACAATCTTGTTTTGCGAGTAGTAATAATCCAAGCGTTCATGCAGCTCTTTTTTGACTAGTTCAATTGCCTGCAACAAAGCCTCACGCGGGGTTATGTAATAGCTATTTGGAAAAATGGTGATTTTATTTACGCCTTTGGTAACATTGCCCGTTATAGCATCAACTTCAGAAATTTCTTCTATTTCATCGCCAAATAACGATAAACGCCAAGCTTTATTTTCATAATGGGAAGGAAATATATCAACAATATCGCCGCGCACTCTGAAATATCCTCTCTCAAACCTGGCATCAGAGCGCTTGTATTGAAGATCAGTTAAGTTGCTCAGGAAATCATTAATACGAATTTTATTTCCAACACTAAGCGGTATGATCATGCTGCGGTAGCTCTCAGGCGAACCAAGACCGTATATGCAGGAAACACTGGCAACTACGATCGTATCCCTGCGCTCCAAAAGGGAGCAGACGGTGGAATAACGCAGCATCTCAATTCTTTCGTTAATTGCAGAATCTTTTTCGATATAAGTATCAGTTTGTGGTAAATAGGCTTCAGGTTGATAATAATCATAATAAGAAATGAAGTATTCAACAGCATTATGGGGAAACAATCCTTTCATTTCCTCATAAAGCTGTGCTGCTAAAGTTTTATTGTGTGCCATAATTAATGCAGGCCTATTTGTTCTTGCAATAACATTTGCCATAGTAAAAGTTTTCCCAGAACCAGTAACTCCAAGCAAAACCTGATCTCTTTTATTACTATTTAGCCCTGCAATTAAGCTATCGATTGCCTGTGGTTGATCCCCAGCCGGTTGAAAATGTGTAGCGATTTGAAATTCCATAGACTTTACTTACTATCTTTGATTCATTGTATAGTAAACACTATATTGCTTTTAAGATAAGTTGTATAGCTATCGTAAAGCCATAAAACATTAACCAACAATGTCATGCAAGTAGCTGATACTGGAATCTTGTTTCAATGTTAAACAAAATACCATAGAATTCAAGAAGACAATTCCTAAAAAATCCCTACATCCAAAAAAAGGCAAAATGCTGCTTGAATAAGCTAAATTTTTTTAGATGCAAAAACAATAAAGCATAGTTGATACTAAAGTTATAGTACTCCTATGACAACGTTACAAAAATTAAGGAAATGGATAGCTCTGATCAATTGGAATAGTATTTTCAGGTACCGGTGGTCAATATGACATTTTTAAAATAAAGATTTAGAACCTGTTTAAAATCTTCTCAATAGAAGAGAAATGAAGGAAAGAACGACCATTTGTAGGCTAGTGTTAAGTTTTCGCTCGCAATTTTTCCACAATCGTCTGCATTTTTCTAACCAAGCGAAAGATCGCTCTACAACCCATCTTTGTGGCAATACAGCAAAGGAATGTAATTCACTTCGTTTTATTACTTCTACAGTTGCTCCAATAATCGTTTTTATTTTAGTTGCAAAATTTTCTCCTGTATAACCTGCATCGACCAGTATATTTTTAACTTCCGAGAGGTTTTCTTTTGCGCTTTCAACCATTCTCACAGCACTGCTAACCCCAGTTGTAAATTAGAAAAAATAGAAAAGGTAAGGAAATAGGGTAAACTCCAAGGTATTTGATATTCATTCCTAAAATAGGAGGTTACCAATGAAAGAGAAAGTAACAGAAATCTTTTGTATAGTCGATGATTTTTGCAATACAGTCGATGAAAATTTTGCAGAAAAACTTCTACCAAGTGGCAAAAAACCAACCAGGACGCCAGAGATTACGCATTCAGAGATTTTTACCATAATATTGCTATATCAAGTGCGACAATTTTAAAATTTTCTATGTGCATTATTTGAAATTATTATACGAATCAGCGTTTCCAAAATTGCCATCCTATAGTAGGTTTATCAGGTTAAAATCGCGGGTTTTATGGTATTTAGCGCTCTTAATGCAATGGTTTTGCGAACAGTCAAAAGTGACAGGGATTTCGTACATAATCTATCGCTGTTTGCCATCCAAAAAGGACCTCGAGAAACAAAGTTTTCAAAGGGTTGGCAAAGATTGGAAAGACTACTTATGGGTGGTTTTTCGGTACATCTAGTAATCAACGAAACTGGCGAAATTCAAGGGGTTACGGTGACAAAAGGCAACGTTGATACCTGTGCCAAATTTAACTCAGAAATTGACTGGATTATTGTTTAGAGATAAAGGATATATCAAAAAAGATCTTTTTCACGAATTATTCGATAGAGGGTTAAAGCTTGTAACCAGTATAAAAAGGGTATGAAAAACTCATTAATGGTGCTAAATGAGAAGATTTTGTTAAGAAAAAGATCGATTATTGAGACAGTTTTTGGCTCTCTGAAAAACAAATTTGAGATTGAGCATACTCGCCACAGATCACCGATAAATTTTTTGGTACACATTTTTTCTACGCTTGTTTCATATTCCATGCAGCCGCTGCATTTCTAAGCTTTACTTCGTTGGCTAATCCGCAACTGGGGTATATAGGGTTGACACCAAGGCAATATTCTTCTGGAAAAGTTGATCGGCATGGCAGCATATCAAAGATGGGACCAGCGGAATGTAGAAGTATGTTATATGAAGCTGCACAAACAATGCTTACAGTTACCAAGAGGACATTTAAATTAAAAAACTGGGGTTGCGAAGAAAAAAGGAATGAAAAAAGCAATTGTAGCAGTAGCAAGAAAATTAGCTGTAATTATGCATAGGATGTTGGTTGATAAAACAGAATTTTATTATCAATAAACATCAAAAGAGCATAGGACAATAATTTTATTGAAAATAAAGATAGCAATGCCGATGGAAGGGACAAGCAAGAACTTAGTTAGACTTCGTGGTAAATATGTTGCCGTCCACTTCCGCCTAACAAGTATGATGCGGCTTGACAAATTTATTGTCATCTCAGACCGCGGAGAGAACCATATGCTACTTTTAACTTATGTAAAATTACCAAGGATCATGGAGAAGATATGCTGTTTTGATTTGTGTGAAAATTATTGTTGACTTATGTGCAATTAGAGAACCTAAGTCACTTTAGCTATATATAAAAGGTTTAAGTGGTTGTATTGATGTATCTTTGTATTAAAAAACACCCAATAAGCAGAGTTGTAAGTGGAATAAACCACAAAATGTAAGTGCTAGGTGGTACGATTATAATTGAATTGCCGTAAGAATTTTTTAACTCTAAGATTATCTCTTCATCTGTGTATCCATCATTGATTTTTTTACGAATTGCTTCTCGCATATCATACGCGATCTGAGATCCAGATTCAGACAATGATTCGCCAGAACATATTGGACACCTTATTATTTCAAATAAACTTGTTGCTCGTTTTTCCATGCTTTTATCTCTGAGTTTATTATCCAGAGTAAAAGCGTTTACGCCTGAGTGGAATATCAATATGAAAAGTAAACTAACTACTGCTCTCATCCTTGGTTAATTGGGTTATTTTACTGAGCTGGTTCATAAAATCAGTGGTGGATAACTTTCCAATAAAGCTTGACCCTACATCATCATCGTACTTTATTGAAAATTGAATACCATCATCAGTTGTTTTTTCTGATAAGGAAGACATTAATTTTTCAAACGCATCTGAAGTTTTTGAGTCACCAATCATAAACGAGATTAATTCTTTATAATTTGATATAGCCACGTTGATTTTGTCTTTAAATGAAGACGTAACCAAATTATAATTTCGCACTCCACCATCTGCAGCAAGAGAAAAATTATTACTTTGAATTAAAAATTTCTCTATGTTGAAATTAATTCTGGAAGCTGAGATGTGGTTTACAAATTCGTAATCAAATTTAGTGTCGATACTAAGGTAACTTTCAGGACTTGCAGTATTTTTATACCGATAAGTATAAAAATCAAATCCTAGTTTAGTATTTCCACTTGGTTCTTTATCGAGGTGAAATTGAATGTAATTGCTTTTATCATTCACTTCAGTTATAACACTTTGCTGATTTTCTAAAACATCACATTTTAATCCATAATCTTCGTAACGAAGTGTATCTATATAGTCTATCACGGTACTATTTTTGTTGAATCGCAATGAAGATGGTAAATCGTTTAGTCTAACAACAAAGTGGCTGCTATCGTTTGTGTGGCATTTTATATTCTTTTTCTCATCACCATGAACAGCAATATTGACTTCATTGCTTGGTATGTAGATATATACTGATTTATCAAACAATCTATTTTTTATCAATAAAGCATCAGATGAGATGGTTAATTGCTCATTGGAAAATTTTGGGTTTGTCACACGAAAAATTAGGTTAGAAGGAAATCCACTAAAATCATGTGAAATATCAAATTTTTCGTCGTTAATGTATAGTATTGTTTCAGCTAAAAGATTTTTTACCTTACATGCAGAAAAATACCAAAAACCACTATACGCTACAGGAATAAACAAAAGTAAAGAGATGATAATATAGATAAAAATCTTACGCATAGCTAATCACTCCCCTGTTTATCCAATGATATATTTCTTGTACCCCTTGGTATGGTTACACACAAGCCGTCGATATCTTTTGTGATTTTTATTTGGCACCCAAGTCTTGATGTCTCTGTTAAGCCGAAAGCTAGGTCTAACATATCATTTTCCTCATCAGATATGGGATTATGCGTTTCTACAGCATCATAAGATTTTGGATCAACAATCACGTGGCATGTAGAACAAGCAAGAGAGCCTTCACATGCACCTTCAAGCAGATCTGGATCACTTCTATGGGCTAAATTGAGCAGAGTTTCTCCCTCTGCAGCTTCATAACTTTTCTTACTCCCATCAGGTAAAATAAAAGTAACAGATGGCATATTATTCCTATTAAAATCCTTACTAATTTCTCTATATCCTACAGGTAATAACTAATATTTGCAAACTCTTTGCAATTCCAGTGCCTATATTTCTTGTTATCCAAGTATCTCCTTTAGCATAGATCCCGCTAACAAGCAGCGGGATGACGATTGTCAGGGTGTCATCCCAGCGCCCCTATGATGTCATTCAAGTAGCTGACACTGGTTCCTTTATGATGGCAGTGCCCTCTTCTTGTCATCCCAGTGCCCTGATTACTTGGATCCAGAAAAAAGAATGGTGTCATGCAAGTAGCCTCCTTCTCCTGTCATCCGAGTAGCTGACACTGGGATGACACCCCACTTAACCGTCATACTGCCGCGGTATCTCTTAGCCGCTAACAAGCAGCGGGATAACGAGCTTATCGTCACGCCGTCGCGAACCGTCATACCGCCGCGAACCGTCATACCGCGATTCATTCGCGGTATCTCAGCCGCTAACAAGAGATCCCGCTAACAAGCAGCGGGATGACGATTGTCGTTTAGCCATAAATATTAAGAAATTTACCAAATGAAAAAAGGCAAAAGAAGCCCCGTGGTTGGCTAATTACTTACATTATACTTTCAAGTATGGCGTTTTTTTATTCTAAACACTTAATAACCGCGATTCAGTTGCTTTTAAACCGCAACTAATCTAAATTATAAACGTTAAGAAATTTACTAAACAGAAAAAAAGGCAAAAGAAACCCTAGGGTAGCTAATTATTCACTATCCATTTTTTAAGTTGGCGTTTTTTTATGTTTTAAATGCTTTATAAGCGCATTTTAGCTTATATTAGGTAAAAACCTAGAAATTTTATAAAGACATAAGGTGCACATAGTGCAAAAAATTAAACATGAGACGCCAGATACGTGAGTTTTTTTGTCATTTAATCTGTACAGAGAAGATAAATAAATAGCTTCAGTTTCATGATAAGGGGACTGGCGGAGGGTGTCAAGTAAGTTTTTTCGTTTCTATTGAATGACAGTTGTGACCTATGCAAGAAGTCTGTTGTAGTTTGTACGATATCTTTATAAAATGGTTCGCATAAGTTATCTAGCAGTGCAACTAAACAAATACAAAAATCAAAACGTTGCGGTTTTTGGTCTTGGTAAAACTGGTTTATCCGCCATTAACGCTCTAACAAAGAGTGGTGCAAGAATATATGCATGGGATGATCATGAAGAGCAAATAGCAAATGCAAAAATGATGTATAAAAAATGTAATTTTATTCATCCCAAGGAATACAATTGGCATGAGATCAGTGCATTGGTTTTAAGCCCTGGAGTGCCAACAGAGCCACATTGGATAGTAAAACTTGCAAGAAGTTTTGATTGCAAAATAAAATCAGACATTGAGCTATTTCTTGAAGCTAAAACTACAAACCAGAAGGTAATAGGCGTCACAGGAACAAATGGTAAATCAACCACTACATCACTAATAGGGCACATATTAAAATCTGCAGGGAAAAAAGTAGCTATTGGTGGAAATTTAGGCGTTCCTGTTTTGGATCTAGAAAGAGATGCAGAAATTTATGTAATCGAACTCTCCTCTTTTCAATTGGAGTTGATGAATGAAATTAACGTGGACATTTCAGCACTGCTCAATATTACACCAGATCACATAGATAGGCATGGAAGTATGGAGAACTACATAGCAACTAAATTAAAACTGATAAACGGTAGTGAGGTTGCCGTAATAGGATGTGACAATGAGATTACTGCTGATATATTCAACAAATTCACTGGAGACAAAATTCCAATCTCAGTAACATATTCCCCGATGTCATTCCAGCGCGTGACGCTGGAATCCAGAAAAGAAAAACCATTGCCAACTACTCAGATGACAGAGGGTGGTGCAAGAGATCTAATATCATTGGCAGGTAACAATTTGCTTGATTATAGTGAACAGATTACTGGTATAGATCGAAATTATCTGGATCCCAGTGTCAGCTACTTGGATGACAAAAGGGGCACTGGGATCCAGAAGATCTCGTTAAAACTAGAGAATCATAGCTTATCAGTAAGCGACGTGAAAATAAATTTAATTTCCAACGCAGAAAACATAGCAGCCGCATATGCCGTATGTAAGGTACTTGGAGTAGATAGCAACACTATTATCAATGGAATCAAGTCCTTTTCAGGACTGAGGCATAGGAATGAACTGCTTGGCAAAATAAGAAATGTGTTTTTCGTGAACGATAGCAAAGCAACTAATGCAAAGTCGAGCGAAAAGGCGATCTTATCTTATGAAAACATAAATTGGATCGTTGGTGGAAGAAGCAAAAAAGGTGGAATAGAATCATTAAGCAAGCATTTTACAAGGGTTAGAAAAGCTTTTCTTATTGGAGAATCAACCGAAGCTTTTGCAAATGTTATGGAGAATAAAGTAGATTATGTTAAATGTTGCAATCTAGAAGATGCATTCAGATTGGCTTTTGAAGAGGCCTTAAATAGCGCAGAAGAAGTAACAATATTACTTTCTCCCGCGTGTGCTTCTTTTGATCAATGGAAAAATTTCGAGGAACGTGGTGAAGCATTTTGTAGAATGTTTGAAAATCTCAGGTACAATCACACATGTTGTTTAGTATAATGCTACTGTGGAACAAAAGTTAATAATAGATAAGCTAATTAGGGTTATTCCATTTGAAGGGATAAGCGATGAAACCCTATTAAAGGTGTGCACTGACCTTAATCTAGCTAATAGCTTTTGCAAATTTCAGAATGGAATATATAGCGCTTTGGAGCACATAGCAGAGGACTTAAATAGCTCAATGGAAGCTGAACTAAGGAATTCTAATTTAGAAGATATGAAAGTGCGAGAGCGAGTAAAGTTAGCCATTCAAATACGCCTTTCAAATTACGCTAAGCTACCAAATTATAGAGAACTTTTAAAAAATGTTTTATTATTCTCTGTATCACCAAAAAATACATATTTTTCTAGTAAACTTTTATACAGAACTGTTAGTGCGATTTGGTATGGCATTTATGACCAATCAACAGATTTTAACTACTATACAAAAAGAGCAATATTAGCTGGAGTGTACTTAAGTACGATACTTTTTTTTATCAATGATTATTCAGAAGATTTTGTGGATACTTTATCGTTTCTTGATAACCGTATCAACAATGTCATGACATTTCAAAAATTCAAAACTCGCTTAAAAGGAATCATAGGAAATTTCTTATAAGCTATTGATTGTTGGTAGAAAAGTACTTGAGCACGATCCTGAAAAGGTTTGTGAAAATAAAAATATTCATGCTGATCATAAAGAACATTTAGTTTATTGTGAGGATAATAATGGTACAACAAAATACACCAGTTACGAAGAAAAAGAAAATAAATTTATTGAAGAAGCACATGAATATTTAATAGACTCTGAATTTAATAAAAATTTTGATCTAGGGCAGTACAGAATAAGTAATTTCTCCGGAAACTTGACGAAAATAGAACTGGAACTCATCAATGAAAAGTATATGCAAGTTCAAGTTAATAGAGAAAGAAAAATTATTCTCGCTATACCGTAGGTGCGTTCCAAGATTATACTGAAGTTTTTATTGCACTCAAAATCTTCGTTTTTCCTAATCTCTAGAATTATCAATGCATCATCACTTAACCAGCCTGAGTGAGCTAGTCCATTCAACGTTGATTCAACTAGATTGCTATTGTAAGGTGGGTCTATAAAAACTATGTCACATTTTGAAATAGGTTGTGGTAAGCAGTTAGCACTGCAGCAAATTAGCGTAACATTGTCCGTAATTCCAAAATCTTTTGCTGTTTTTTTAGGCAATTGCAAATTGTAATAATCTGAATCTACCATAAATGCATGTTTAGCGCCGCGAGAAAGCGCTTCAAATGAAAAAGAACCACTACCACAGAATAAATCAAGTACATTCAAGTTATAAATAGGTTTTCTTGAGGAAAGCATATTAAATATTGCTTCTCGGACAATACTCATAGTTGGCCGTGCAGCTAAATGCTTGCCTGTAGTTATTTTTCTTCCGCGATATTTGCCTGCAATGATGCGTAGCATATTAAATAAGCTCCAAAATAATTAATTATTTATACTATATGATTAATGTCAATATGGCTTTAGCAGTTTAATAGAGAGAAGCTATCGAGTCGCTTGTAAGAAAAACACAAACACAAGACTCATCAGTTATCTTTTTCTGATTTGCCTGCTGCATTAATTGCTTGACCAATCTCATCTTGTAAATCATCATGATCATTTTTTTCATCATGATTTAGCCCTTCAATTCTGCTTTCTAACTCTAACTTAATTATAGTATTGATTTTATCTATATTATCAAGAAAGCCTCTACATTCTTCTTCACTATACTCTTCACCAGATGCTTTTTTTTCAATAAATAGGTTTTTAAATCCTGCTAGATCAGAATTCTGATCGGTATTTAGTACAACATTTCTCTCTATGAAGCTAAGATCTGACAGCAGTAAGCTAACCTCTAACAGATCTTCACTTTTCACGCTTTTAAGGTCTTCAAGACTTTCTAAAATACTAAACACCTTAATCCTTTCTTGTACAATCTCTTTGTCTTCCTTATCAAATTCAGACAATAAACTATGATTATCTACAAATTTCTCACTCAAAGCTTTATTCAATTTAGCAAAATTGACATCCTTGTCAAGTGATGTGTTATCCCGCAACAAGTCTACCCTTGCCCTACGCGCATTTAAAATGTCGTCGTAGTCATTTAACTTTATGTTGCCATCTTTGTCTTGCTGCAATTTATAATAATCAAGGCCTTTGAAATTTTTATTAGTCTTCATCTTCAATCCTCTTCTCATCTCCTTTTGCATCTGGTTTCCTCATTGGTTCCGGTAATTTCCTTTTACTGTCTTCTCGATTTCTTTTTTCCTCTCTTTCAGCACGTTTTTTTATAGCTTCCTGGGTATTCATTTCAAAAAGTGCCTTAACGTACTCTTCTGGATTTTTTGGTTCTTTAAATAAAGGCTTAAGATTATAAACTTCGTCTTTTCGATCTCTTTCTTCTTTTCTTCTAGCTCTTTCAGCACGTTTTTCTACAGCTTCTGGAGTGTTCATTTCAAAAAGTGGTGAGAGGTTGTAAACTTTATCTTGATTTCTTCTGCCTTCTCTTTCAGCACGTTTTTCCATACCTTCAAAAGCAGATCCAAAATCATCAATTTCATCTGAACCTTTTGGTTCCGTGCCTAAATTTCGTGTCACTTCATTTGATTGATCAGGCTTATCTTCTTCTGTTGGCTGATCATGCTGTAGTTGATTAGGCTTGTCTTCTTGTTCTGTGCTTAGTTCTCGTACTACCTTATCTGGCTGACCTCCCCCTCGTAGTCGAAGAGGGTCGCCTTCTTCTAGTGGCTGATCATGGTTATCTCTTACTAGTTCCGTGCCTAACTCTCGTTCTACCTTATTTGATTGATCAGGATTGTCTTTTTCTGGTTCTCTCTTACGGCCTATGGTGTCATCATGAAGCTTATTCAAGAAATCTTGCCTATGCGATTTTGCTCTAAAAAGTAAGTTATTTGGATAACCATCTTTTTCTCCTGTACGACGGCTAACTCCTATAGAATCAAGGCCATGCTCCCAAGTAAACTTCATAGCATCTTCTATTGTATAGCCCAAATGTGATCCTACGTATCCTTTATAATAATCTAAATATTTACCGATCCTTCTGTGTGTAATATCTTCCTTATCAACTCCAAATGCCCTGTAGATCTTTTCCTCAAGTTTATCAACGTCATTTTTAGGTGATGTTGCAAATTTTGTTGCTTCAATAGTAGCACCTACAAATTTACGTGGCACATCAATAGCGTATTTCAGCACTCCTCCAACTCTTGGTACTCTCCCCAGCAGATTAGCTGCACCTCCAGCTAATCTATCCGGTAAATGAGTAGCCCAACTGCCTAAAGACTCTAACCCTCCACCAATTTTATCTTGCACTGCTGATTTGCCAGAATATAAGATTTGACTTACAAAAGACGCATCTGGGTCGCCATGTGCAGTAGCGCTTGGAGAATGCTTAGAATACATACTAGATATATTGTAAACGCTGAATCCACCACCAGCTATACTTGAGCCCATTTGTTGTACGAACGTGCGTAAGGAGAACATTAAAAATGAAAGCAAGAATAGTATAAAGATTTCCCCTGCATTGATTAAATAACCTCTCTGTATGTCTTGCACCCTTTGGTAATCACTATTTTCTTGATAGTTTCTATTTACCTTATAAAAATTCTGTGATTGGCAGCTCCCATCTTGTCTAATTATATCTTGCACTAAAGACTTTATTTCACTTTTTAAACTTGGCTGTAGAATTACTTTTTCTATGATTTCCTTGTAATTAGTACACCTGCTTTCATTTCCTGGCTGCTTACAATAGATTTCTGTCTTTTTACTTATATTATTAATCAATAATAAGATATCAGCTTTTTCTGATGCATGAGATAAACTATTTGTTAAGCGCACTAGATCTTTTTCACTACAGCCATTACTAACTACCATATCACTTTCTGCAATATAGTGGTCTGCTGGATTCTTCTCAGTACCAGGAATTGGGTTAAAGAAAGGATAATCTATATAACGAAACCCTTTTTCAATGTAATCCGGTGGAAGAGGGATATACCCAGCACCGCCAGTAAATTTTATTGTACCATCTTCTCTGCTTATCTTTTCTATACCTTCTATGTTCTTATCTACGTTCAGCGGAGAAGCTTCTCCAAGAGTGTAAGGTACGAAAATTTGCCCTGGGGTCCAACCAAAGTACTGCTTATCAACGATACAAAAACCACCAAACACCCATTTTGGAGCACATAACCTTACCTCAAACCATTTATTGTAGCATACAGTAAAACCTAACTGCCTATAAAAGGTATTCATTATAATGGAAGCCAGTAATGACAAGAGAGCAAATATCATAATCGACTGTAAACAAAAGCTGATGCAGAATTTTATCCAACCTTCAAATAGACTTTTCAGCGGTGAAAATAAAATAGAAATTAGAAACAGTGGCATAATGGCTATAAGAAAAGCTATACCCATAAAGCCAGAGAGAAATATTATGTAAGCATACAAGCACAACAAGAAGTATAGTACAATCCCTATGAAAATTGCCGGTATCATAAGAAGGCTTGCCCACATTTGGTAATGTAAAAACGCTGCAAACTTTTTCCAAACAGAATAAGCAAAAAATTTATTGAACATGTCCTCCATGAAGCTAAACAACTTAGCTTCATCTCCTTGAGCAATACTTCCGGTGTTCATGTTGGGAGCAAAGTTAGTAATTACACTTATCAATTGTTCAAGACCTTTGATGAATAAAACGAGAAAATGATCATAGAAAAATCTAAAACTTCCAGGAGATATAAGCACTATTACTAGAGTGATTTTCATCATTCTGATGAGCATATCATGCTTAGTTTCTCGTATCATGCCAAAAAGATAAAGAAGCGATGAAATCATTACAAATAGAACAAGTAAGGAAAGAACAAAATTGTGAAAGCTCGTACTTTTTTCAGCTATATTTTCGAACATAGCTTGTGCAACTGCAGGATCATTGCTATTAAAATGTTCTTTGCAATTTTCGTTAATCAATAATACACATTTTAGATAGTTATAAATGTAATCAAAAAACCCAAAACTACTTGGCTGCTGCACTCCACTTAAGAACTCAAAAGAGTAGCCACCTACATTATCTAAGTAATATCTATCTAATATTTTTACATATATTTTCCATCCCTTTTCTAATTTCACCGTATCACAATCCCTGTCCTTTAATTTAGTGCTATCTCTTTCTAAAGCAAAAAGACCGCTCCCATTCTCTGCCACGGAGTTGTAACCTAGATGTACAGTAGGAGATGAAGGATTGCGCATAGATTTCAAATCTTTGTTAGGACTATCGTCACCAGGCCTTTGAAACAAAAGATAAGCACCATGACCGTTGGTAAACCAACATGGAGCACCACGTGATACTGTATTTGCGCTATCATCTTCATTAATGCACTTGCACTTTACAGTGCAACTTGGATTAGACTTACTTGAAATTTTCTGTGGCGCACTAGGTTTGTAATCATTACAAACTAAGTGAAAGTCAGGTAGACTATTATCACCTGACTTGCCTTCAAATTTAGTTGCATATTTTAACTGCTCCAAGCTTTGTAAGGTATAACTGCCTTTTTTAGATTCCTTCTTGTTATTATTACTCCAAGATGTCCATGCACCATTAACTCGCACTTGTAAACTATCTCCATTGGTTTCGAGTCCGGTATCCTCCCACTTCACCACTTGGTTATGGTGAAAACCATAATTAATTTCACCAGTTTCAGGATCAACAACTTCTCCATCTTCTGGAATAAATGCATTGTGGTCGCTTGAAAAATGAGCGCTTACTGCAATAGGTTTAGGACCAAAATAGTCAGCAGATATACACCTTGGAAAAGGCATATCGTTTTTACTACAACCTGTGATCAGCACATAAGCTGCAAGAAGTAATACCCTAAACCAACATTTGCCTAAACGTGATTGCATATCTAAACTTTTTCCAAATACAGAATAAATTTCTAAAACTTTACTTAAAATATCTTTTTAATTAGTTACTCCATAATATCATTTATATCTTACTCCTCTTCATTTTCTTCCTTGTTTTTAGCTTTAGCACTAGGATCACTTCTTATTGCTTCATCAGAATTTTTTTGCTGATCTGATTGTTTTAATGTTTTAGGTCTATCACTCGTTGTTTTATCAGAACTTCCTTTAGAATCTTCTTTTTTGTCTGGTTGCTTTGGCGTGTTAGGTAATTTAGCCTCAATTTTTCCCCGATCTTTACTCATTTTCTGCTTGATACTCTGTATCATACTTTGGGTCTTATCATCAAGGCCAACGGTTGACAGCATAGCTTGCGATGCGCTCTTAGCAACTGTACCAACACCGCCAGTAACTCCATAACCAGAGCTAAATAGTGTTTGTACCATAGTTTCCGATATAGAAACAAAAGCTTCCATTGCACCGGCAATAATGAGGTATATAAACGCCTGGATTAGGTCTATAGGTAATGCTGCAAAGTGTCCACCAGCCCTTTCTCCGGTACTGAGTGCAACATCAACGCTAGTGCCAGGACTGTATCCAAGAGGCAGTATTGATTTCATCAAGCACAGATCATACGATAAGAAATTTACGCTAATTAAACATTGATAGCATGCAGAAAAATTTGTGAGGTTATATAAAACTGAATACATCAACTGATTTAAAAGAGATAAAAATGAAAATAAAATGACTGGTTCTAATGAAACATGAGCCAACGTTTTTATCCAATTATCAAACAAGGGTTTAGTCTTTTGAAATAGAATAAATACGATAAATAAAGGTGTTAATGACAGTAAAAACGCCACTAGAACAGTAGATATTACATATTTAAACGTAGCGCTAATAATGCATTTTAAGAACATAAAAGTAGCGTAGAGTATTGCCAAAAATGCAATAAAGCCAAAAGGACCAGAGAGCATCAATGATAAAAACTTTAACCAAGTTTCTGCTGTGAATAATACTCCTGCTGTCAAGTCTAAGAATGCAAATTTTCTCCCCCCTTCCCCTATATAGCCAGAAAAGCTATCAACCAAATAAGTGCTACCATCTATAAAAAGTCTGGATAAAGTTGTACCAAAAAGTTCCCAGCTTCTATCGCTAAAGGCAAAAGCTATAAATGCTATCTTGAACATTCTTACAATGAAATCAAATTTACTTAGCTGTATTGTTCCAAGCATATAGCCAACGATAGTAAATATAACGTATAGAGTAAGCAAAGCTCTTACCCCTTGAAGAAGACCTCTTGCATATCCTTTGTATGAATCTTTAACGCTGTCCCCAATTACTTCTTCTTTTATAAGTTTAAATACCCCGTTTACATTCGATGAAATAAAATCATTAATTTTTCTTTTAACAAATAAAGTTACTGTGTACTTATTATTTTCATAATATTTGCCATTTTTATCTGTAATGTCATCTCTCTCTACGTTGCTTACATTGATGCCGAAATATATCTTCTTAGATTCTTCGTTCTGAAAGTGTTCTCCGCTTATTACATCTAATATGGTGTACTCATCTTTTCCGTTTACTCTTTCTCTCACTCCTACCACTTTAAAATCATTAGTTCCCACACCATGCAAATCTTTAGGTGGCTCATCACCTAAATATACATATAATTTTTCGCCATTAATATATTCACATGATCTAGTCACTTTAACATGGTACCCACCTCTATTAGCTCCATAGTGACCATAATCTGCAATGGCAAGCATCACACTGCTACCAGGTGTTACACTTCCTATTGGATAGTCATGATTTAATTTTAAGGAAAAATCTTCAAAATTATCACTGATTTTTGAGCATACTAGTTTATCATTTTTCTCCTTTCCTGCTTCTCCTCTTTTTGGAAGACATTGAATACCTTTAGCATCGCCCTTCATATCATTACGCTTGCCTTCAGAAATACTTGCATCACCTGGATCGCTTATTTTTGCAACAAGAGCCTCAGCCCAAGATTTATCATCTTCAGTAAAACTACCTGCTTTAACATTCCCTTCCATTTTTTCTAGATAAGAATACATATCACATTTATTTCCTTTATCGTACTTCTTATACCTTATAGAGGAGACACAGTTCCGTTCTCCTGCTTGACCTAAACCATAGTTCCATATACCCTTCTCAGTATAGCATATATTTTGATGGTAACAGTTAAGCTCATAGGAGGAGTACTTTTTTCTCTCATCAAGACTACAGTTTTTTCCATTACATAACTCGTTCAATCCTATTTTAGCGCGGCGTAAATCAAGTAGTGAACCATATACCCATGGTTCGTTGTCTTGAATATAACCTTTATTAAAATGCACCTTATTATCATATGGGGTATACCCATTGCCAACTAGCACTTTGCTTTCCTTTGCTTTTGTTTTATCAAGAGGTAAAAATTGTATTTTATTTTTTGTACCATCTTTACCATCACAAAAAAACTCTCCCCCCTGATGTACTTCACTCACTGTAGCTTTCTTATATACAGCTTCCTTACGGTCATTTTCTACAGCTTTATAACAATTGTCATCAAAATTGATGCCTTTCCCTTCTGGATTGTCGTAATCAATTGTTATTTTTCTGGGAACTAAGCTGAAGCTTAACTTGTCACCAGGATTTACTTTAATTCCAGTGTCCACATAACGTCTATTGCTGCCAAATCCTTTGCCACCACATAGTTCGTTTTTACTTTCATTAACACCATAATTGTTAGGTACACTATTAATATCCGCAGCCTTACTATAATTTGGTTCTGAGCCATCAGCACAAAAGCTAGCTGGCACAAGTACTTTCCTTGGATTTTTGTCTTCTTTAAAAGGGCAAAAATTTACTGATCCATCGAGGGTGAATTTGATTTTCTCACCCTGACTAATTACCTGACCAGAATCAACCCAATGAATTTTATCGGCTTTACGAACTGGAACATCCACATTAACGCTGGTGTTTTTGCTCTGCAACCCAGGCTCGACACAATCCATATTACAACCAGTGATTGCAAGACACAGTATCAACAATAGTGATCTTTTACTTATCATTGCTGTCTTCCTTGTGGTATCTGAGGCGTTGACCTTTGAGTCCCTTGTGGTATTTGAGGTCTTGACGTACCTGACTGTTGAGAGGCATCTCCTCTTTCTCTTCTTTGAACGCTTTGTTCATCTAACCCTACTGTTCCCATTAAGCTTTGTTGATACTGTCTTCCAGGTTCGCTTGCTACATAAGCACCAAACAACGAGTCAGATATTGCCGAAGAAGCTTCAACTAAAGCTTTCATAGCGTGTCCCAAAATAACAAAAGCCATCATAGCGGTAATATTAGGTGTATATTTGGAAGCATAACCATAAAAAATACAAGGGTTAAAAATCTTTAGGTTAATATTAAGTATACATGTAGAGCAGACCTCAAAATCAAATACTGAATACACAATATAATCCATAACCTGACTTATCAGTGATATAAAAATTAAAAGGACCACTGGATGAATTGCAAATCTTGCTAAATTTTTAACCCAGTTTTGAAACATCTGCCTAGTATACGCAAATAAAAGACAAATAATAAAAATAGGTGCTAAAGAAAGTAATAACGCAACTATTGCTATAGATGTAATAAAAGAAAATAAGGCATTAAAAATAGATAAGCTCACTGTGATTAAACCCCAAATCACCAAGCAAAAAGATACAATGCCCAAAGGGCCAGAAAATATAAGAGATACTATTAACAATACTGAATGCGATGACAAGAACCTATTGAGCGGCAAATCAAGAAACTCAAAAACATTTGAAGTAGTGCCTCTAAAATTTGCTATTTCTATTAGTTGTTTTGGAGTGTTAATAAATATAGAGAATGCGTTGTTATAAAAAAAGTCCCAGCTATTATCCTGCAATAGCTGGGCGATGATTCCTATCTTTACGCATATAATTAAAAACTCATATATAGAAATATGAGTTAATCCAAAAAAGTAATAAAGAGTATATAAGATTATATATAGTACTAATAGTGATATTATAGTAGATCTAATGGTATTTGTTCTGCTTGATTTTATAAAACTTTCGTAAAGAGACTTCACAGGACTAGTATCAGAGTGAATTGCGTTAGGGTCTTTATAATTAGAGCCGAAAAATGCAGTTTTCACTTTTTCATCAAAGAAATTATATATTGCACTAAAAGTTTTTGTAGGTGGCTCTTTAGTTGTTAGGTTAATACTAAACTGACCTTCATTTTTGTAATCGCAGCCATGGTCTCTTATTCCGTAATATATGGTGCCTGTTTTGTCTTTTAATTTTCCTTTCAAGTTTTCCATGTCATGAACTTTGCTGATATCTACAGATATATCCGCTTGATTTTCACCAGGCTTATGCTCAGGGAATTTATCGGAAACACTTATATACAAGCTATTTTCCAGACTATGGTTCTTCGTTACTCTTATGTTGAACCCGCCTTTGTCATTTGTATTGTAGCAGCTCTTGTCATTTCTGCTACATAGACTAAAAGTTAAACTTGGTATTTGATGGTCATTCTCCATCTTATGATCACAACTAGTACATAAACCACCACCTGGAATGTGTTCAAGAGTTTCATTATCCATACCAACTTTTAGAAATGTAATGTCAGTTTTTACCTGTTTTCCCTTTAATACGTTACTAATAATTTCAGCAACAACAGATTCACCACTAGAATTTAAAGCATTGAATAGCTCAATTTCTATATTATTATATTCAATATACACGCAATCCTCGCCTCTACGACCAGAAGAAAATTTACATATACGTCTACAGAGTGAATTTAAAATGTGCGTATCTATCTTACTTGCACTGCTCTCTGAAAGCTTGCTGCAATCTATATTCTCTCCTTGTTTTATAGAGTTAATAATATTTTCAATTTCCTTTTTTCTTTCATCTTGATCTAACTTCGAAAACCAGTACTCTCTTCCACTCAACCATTGCGCATCGCCTATTATATATTTATTAGGACATATCCCATCCTTGCCACCTTGGCATTTCTCTTGATTTAAAACATGTGCAAAATGTTCCGTTTCTTGCTCGCTACACTTTTCGTCGATTTTCAAATACCTGATTTTTGTCTCACTCTCTTTATCTTTACACACTTTACTTCCAATCACACTAAAGCTTATCGTATCGCCTTTTTTAAGTGCAAATGGTAATGCAACGTCATTTCTCCCAGGCCCAATTGCAAAATCTGCATACTGCTTAGGACAAAAATTAACCTTACTAGGCACTATATCAATCTCTGTTACTCTTATTCTATCTGAAATATTAACACCAGAATCAACCCATTTCTGCTCTGTTGACACTATATCTAGTTTTTCACGCAAACCTGATAAATTTTCTGGCTTAATACAGTGATGTTCCCCGCAGCCTGACAGAAAAAAAAACGGTATTATCAGCAAAAATTTTAGCATAAATCCAACTCATTCAGTGCTTTTGTTAACACTCTCGGAGCTACTAGAACCAGAACCTCGAGATTTACTCTTGTCTCCACCACTCAACTTCTTAGCAGCAGCACCAGCAACTCCAGCAACACCCCCAGCAGCAGCTTTGGCAGCAGATAAAGCTTTGCCCACCATTTGTCCAGGTGTCTGACCTGAGCCAAGTGCTGCTCTATGGTTACCAGCAAGTTCAGCAGCCATGCCAGGAAGAATGTTTAAAAAGTGGTAAAAGAGGAATAATACTAAACACAATTTTAATAATTCTCCGATGAGAGAGCTGCCAAACTCCATGTATGTAAAGTCGAATAGACCAAGTATGCTGCTCTTTTTAAAGCTATAATTTTGCATCATACATGCAAGAGTAGTTTCATTTTTATCACATTCCCCATCTTTCAATTTAAACCACTGTTTTTTCTTACTATATGAGATTTCTGCTTGTTTCTTTTCATATGACTTGTCCGGTTGTTCATTTTTATATGACTCGTCCAGTTCAAAATTTAAATTTTTAAAATAGATTTTATCACATGCTATGAACATAAAGGACAAAAACGCAAAAAGGATAACCGGGTATAAGCTATAGGTAATCAACTCTTTCACCCAGCCTTCAAAATATCCTTTGGTGTGTTGGAATAAAACCATAGGAATGAACAAAGGTGATAAAATGATGATTACACTTAAAGCAACTAGAGATAAAATAAATACATAGCACAGCCACAAAATAACCATCATCATCAGAACGGCCATAAATATACAGACAAGAGCTACTAAAATTTGTCCACCAGCAAAAATAATACCGATTACCGAACCTGCAACTAATAAGACAGGAGCAGCACCAAGCAAGACTGCTAACGTTGCAACACCTCCAGTACCAATTTTGCCACCAATTCCATCTAAAGGGGCACCTAAATAAAATAAAATTCTACAATCAAGCCTATCCCAAGGTGCAAGATAACTGTAAGATACCCTCTTTCCTGCACGAGTATATTCATAATCTGTACCTGCTTTATAATTACATATGCCTTTACTTTCAGATGATGCTTTTAGCACTATCTCTGACAAACCATTTGAGAGACGAGTTAATTCTCCATAATAATGAGACATGGTACTGCCTGTTGTGAAGTAAATCACTAAAGCGAATTTTATGATCAACATATACATTTCTTGAGGCCTCTGAACTCCACCAGACATGGCTTTTATAGAGAACAGTATTAAAGCTAAAACTAAAACAGCAGTTACAGTGTTTTTCAGCCTTTTCTGTGCTACAGATATAAAACTCTCACCATTTGGTGCACCTTTACCTGCAACTAAATTATCTAACGATTCCTTAATGCATTGCACTATCATAGAAGTTACGGGAATAGGAGCTAATGATTTACTCCCTGCCTGGTTATAACAAGCTTCAGAAACATACGAGCTAAAACAGCCAGCATTATCATAACCTACAAAAATTTTCCCCCCTTGTCCGTTGAGTCTTTTTTCTTTAGATCTGATAATAGTTTTATAGTCATCATTATTACCAATAGGAACTTTTTCCTCTCCTGTACCATCTTTATTTTTGAATATCATCACAGATTTTTCACACATAGGAGCAAGTGGGTCAGGTGGCAATTCCGTGCACCCCATATCAACCCCTTGCGGCCAAGGAGTCATTTCGATACCAAGCATTTTCACACTTGCTAACTCCACACATAATCTGCCCATTTTTCTTACTGCTTTAAATGTAGCTCCATGTATGGGTTCGCTCTGTCCTGCTTTGAGAACTTTACATTTCAGCTCACCATCAACCTTCGGGGACCATGACCCATCTACATATCCAGTATCTTTCTCCCTGACATCAAAATCTATGTATCCAGTTTCTTTTCTGAAATCAAAGTCTTTCTTGTTAAAAAGATTACCAAAAGTTAAAGGGTTTCGATGACATACTTCTATATATTCACTGTATTGCACACCGTTTTTTGGCCAGTAATAACTCTCTGTACTCTCCTGAACGTTAGAATTTAAGGCTTCTTTTTCTGCTCTTTTCCCGTCATAATCTTTTTTGTTCACGTCTTCCCGAGCTTTATTTTGCAAACAAGAAAAATATTCCTCTTCTGTTTGGTAATTTTCATTGGTGCAGCCACTATAACCTGTGTCTTCTAATTTAAAATTTTTGTATTTTCCATCATGATCACGTGCAACTGGGTGTTTAACAAAACTATGTTCACAAACAACAAGCCCTCCTATCGCTTTCCAGACTCCAACAATTGCAGCTATCATTCCAACAATAACAAGAGCGGTAAACAAACCAGCAGAAGAAACGATCAAAACAATGCCAGTAAATATTGCGCCAACAGCAATCGCTATTCCAGCAAGTGCTGCAGCTGTTTTAAACGCTCCACAATCAGGATTAGAGGCACGACTAAAACTGCCAGTGGAATTAAATCTGCTAACAAATTCTGTCTTGTCAGTACCACTTACTCCATCTGCAAGCACTGGATATGAGAGTAAAAAGTCTATATTTAGTAAAAATATCGCAATTAATAGCAATGACAGCTTAGTCTTAAACATTTTTTACCTTCTGATAAAATATAGGCAACCATACTTTTGGGTTGTCCCCAACTTCATTTAATATATCGTGTAACAATAGAACACTTTCTGCACGTCCGGATAATACGTTGATTATATCATCCAGGCCTTTTAAGTCTATTCTAGCTACTACAGCATTGACTCCTTGTTTCACCAAAAAGAATCTAGTACTCGGATCTGTGTGCTTAATTAATATATATTCACGTTCAGTTAACATAAAAACATCCCGATAGACACTAGTAGCTTTCAGATTTGGTAAAAAAATCTGTGTCGCTGTTTGTTGTACAAGCGTATCGCTAATAGTACTTTTACTTGCATCCTCAACACTCTGAGTAGCAAAAATCACAAAAGCATTTAGTTTTCTCAGTACCTTCAACCAGTCTTTTATCTTGGGTGCAAAAACTGGATTATCTATTAACGCCCATGCCTCATCAAGAACGATAATAGATGGAGTGCCATCAAGAGATATACTAATCCTATGAAATAAATAAATCAAGACCGGTCCAAGAGCAACAGGATCTTTGAGCAAGCTAGCCATCTCAAAACCAAATACTCTTGCTCGTGAAAAATCTAGCAAATCTTCTTTATTGTCAAATATTGCAGCATGAGAACCATTATCATGCCACATAGATATTGCCCCAGCTAGAGTATCAGGACCTGCAAGCCCTAAAAACGGTACGAGGTTTCTCAAGAATCTGTCTTCTTTTCTTAATTTAAAATTTCCTTCAATTGCATCATTAATTCGTGCAATATCTTCTGAAGTAAATTTATCATTATATACCGAAATTAAAGACTTTATCCACTCCATTAAAAATGTTCTATTATCAGAGGTATCATCAAGTTGTAAAGGATTAAAATTTGTTTTAGTTCTTGGTTCTATTACAGTATAGATACCACTAAGTGCTCTTAAGAAAATCTCTGCACCGCGATCTTTATCAAAAAAGAATATCCTTGGAGAAAACTTCATCGCTTGGGCACACAGGAAATTCATTAAAACAGTTTTACCAGCACCAGTTGGGCCAATTATCATAGTGTGTCCAACATCCCTTATATGAAAGTTGAAAAAAAATGGAGTACCAGATGTCGTGTCAAAAACTGTAACGGCATCTCCCCAGTGGTTATTGAATTTATTACCAGTAGGATAATTATGTTGAGATGCAAATCCAGCCAAATTAAGACTACTTATTGTAGCTTTTCTCACTATATAATCGAAATTACCAGGAATTTGCGCCCAAAATGCTGGTTCAAGGTTAACTCTCTCACGTATAGGGTAAACACCGCAATTAGAAAGCTCTGATTCTACCAACGACAGAGCGTTATCCAATGATTTAGGACTTTTTTCTATACATAAAATAGTCAGGTGATGTTGACCAAACGCAATCTTACCACTCATTGCGTCATCAAGCGCTTGAGAAATTTCTGCTATTTGAGAAATAGCTTTATCTGCAGACTGTATCATTCGATTTTGCTGTATCTGCATTTTTCCAATCGCCATTTGCCTGTTTATAAATTGAAAAGATTGCGTAATTATAAACTCGTAAGGAAGTTGTAAAAACGAATCAAGCATTCCTGCAGAAGTATGATTTCCATATTCTTTGATACTAATTATTCCAGCATATTTACTCTCATTATGAGTCACAACCTGTATCATCTTACGGCCAAAGAATAACCTATGTACTGGTAAGTATCTTGATATTTCAGTTCTTAGCGGAAAAAGCGTATTTGTAACGAATCCACAATTTACGATTCTAGATAGAAACTCCATTATTTCGCAGAACAAACCATCTGGAGTTTCTTTTACTCCAAGAATTTTAGGCGAATAATTTCTAAGGCTTGTCACTACACGATTTGTCGTTTCCTCTAAATCTTCATACGTGGCACGTATATCACTTTCCCAAGCATGTTTTGAAGTTACATGTCCGAATTTTTTTAGTAGATGTGACAAAAATTCTACTCCTTTTGTGTCCGCTCTACGGATAATCGTAATGTATAGGTCATTAATAAATGATTGCCTTGTTGCGTGTTTTTCTCTCCATTTTAGATTTACGTGATTAGCGAAAAAATTCGGCAAACCTTGACTTGCAAATTCATCAGAAAAAATATTTTTCTTACGTCTGATAGTATGAAAATACAAACTAAATGCCGGAGATGAAATGCTTCTTAGCATCTGATTCCTGATGTTGTTCTGTATGACTAAATCCTCGTCATCGGCAGTTTCAAATGCAAAACCACTTAATTTTATAACCTTAACCAACCAATTTTCTTTTGTCATCAAGGTTGTGCTATTCCAATAGCAAGAATAAGGAATAAATTCAGCAGCGTGAACTTCCCTGTTCAGAGTAGATTTATTCTTTGATTGAATAGCCCTAAACCTCAGCATCACACAACGTTAAGCAATATCATAAGAATTGGCTCCATGGTAAAAACGATTTAAACATTTCGAGCACTTTCCCAATTTTACCATAAATAATTCAATAAACAACGGTTCTTTTGCAGAAGCTATATAACCAAGTCCATGTATACCTGGTAACATTAAGAGAATCACTCTTAAATCATTTGAATTAATGAAAATTAGCATGCAAATCAGGACGTTTAATATTGCAAACATATAACTCACACCAAAGAGCATTGCAGGTCTTGTAAGACCTTTAAATAATTGATCTGTTTGTATACTACCTGTGGACATATCTTTAACCTTCTAATAATAGCTCTAACACTAATACTATATCATTATATTAAAAATCCATTGAAACTAGTAGCACTTTAAGTTAAGATACATTATTTAATCCCGATAATGACAAGTTGGCCATTTCAAGAAGCAGAAAAAATATTGCAAGAGTTTCCTAATAAAAAAGAAATAATATTTGAAACTGGTTATGGACCCTCTGGTTTACCCCACATAGGAACCTTTGGAGAGGTTTTCCGCACTACAGTTATTGTAAATGCATTAAAAAAAATAGCTCCTGGTATAAAAACCAAAATCATTGCAGTTTCAGATGATATGGATGGTTTGCGAAAAATACCAGATAATGTGCCAAATCAAGAGATGCTAAGAGAGCACTTAAATAAACCATTGACTATGATACCTGATCCATTTGGCACTCATCAGAGTTATGGTCATCATATGAATTCATTGTTGTGTAAATTTCTTGATATGTTTGAATTTGAATACGAGTTCAGGAGTGCAACAGAGTGTTATAAATCTGGCGTTTACGATGAAAAACTTTTACTCTTACTGAAAAATTATGATAAAGTGATGGACGTAATGCTTCCATCATTTCGGGAAGAAAGACAGCAGACTTATAGTCCATTCTTGCCAATATGCCCAAAAACTTCTCAAGTTTTACAAGTTCCAGTAATTGAAACAAATACAGAGAAAGGAACAATCACATATGAAGACCCAAACGGGGAAAAAATAGAAGTTCCAGTGACAAAAGGAAAATGTAAACTGCAATGGAAACCTGATTGGGGAATGAGGTGGGCCGCATTTGGAGTAAATTACGAAGCTCACGGAAAAGATTTAACTCCATCTGCTGTGCTTTCAAGTCAAATATGTGAAATACTTGGAGAAAAGCCACCACTTCTGTTTTGCTACGAGCTTTTCCTTGATAAAGAAGGAAAGAAAATATCAAAATCAAAAGGAAATGGCATTTCAATTGAAGAGTGGCTAACTTACGCACCAACAGAGAGCTTAGCATTGTACATTTTTCAGAGTCCTAAAAAAGCTAAACGTTTATATTTTGATGTGATACCAAAATCAACTGATGAATATTTAGAATTTGTAAAGCGTTATCATGAGAACAAAGAAAAGGATATAAATAATCCTGCTTGGCACATTCACCAGGGCAATGTTCCCAGTATAGAAACTTCAGGAATAAATTTCTCACTACTTTTAAACCTAGCAGCAGCTTGTAATGCTGAAAACAAAGAGATCCTATGGGGTTTTATATCCTCTTATGCACCAAACGTTACACCAGAAAATAATAAAATGCTTGATAGACTTTCAGACTTCGCAGTAAAGTATTATCACGATTTTATCAAGCCAACAAAATCATATAAAACTCCAAATGAAAAAGAAAAAGCAGCGTTACTAGATTTGAAGGACACTTTACATTCTCTATCTACAACTGCTACTGCTGAAGAAATTCAATCTCAGGTATTTTCTATTGGAAAAAAATATGATTACACCAACTTACGTGACTGGTTTCAGCTATTATATGAAACGTTACTTGGCCAAAAAACCGGTCCAAGAATGGGATCTTTCATAAAGCTTTACGGAATAGGTAATACGATTTCTCTCATAGAAAGCGCTACTAAATGTATACTTTAGAGTTTACCTCCTTTCATTTGAGCTCTTTAGTTTTAATAAGAATTCCTTGACAAACTCCGCAAGCCCCCTTATCATGAAACTGAAGCTATTGTATTTGCTTTCGCCAATCTGCAGATTAAAAGGTAAGGATTACTTAATGTATCGGCGTCTTATGTTCAATTTTTTGCAGTATATAGATACTGTATGTCTTTACAAAACTTCATCTACATCTAGATTTTTATCTAAATAAGCTGAACGCGCTTATAAAGCGTTACAAGACATCAAAAAATGCCAATACTCGACAGAGATAGTAAAAGACTAGCTAACTCGGGGATTCTTTGTCTTTTTTTCTGCTTAGTAAATTTCTTAAACATTTGCAGCGTAAGTTAGTTGCAATTAAAAGCAGCTTAATCTTGCTTGTCAAGCGTTTAAAACATAAAAAACGCCAATATTTTAAAGCGGATAATAACCACGGGGCTTCTTTTGCCTTTTTTTTCATTTGGTAAATTTCTTAATGTTTGTGGCTGAACGACAACCGTCATCCCGCTACTTGTTAGCGGGATCTCTTGTTAGCGGCTGAGATACCGCGAATGAATCGCGGTATGACGGTTCGCGGCGGCATGACGATAAGGTTTATACCTTGTCATCCCAGTGCTTGACACTGGGATCCAGCTTTCTTTATAAATTCACCAAAAGTGCTTCATTCTATAACGCAAAACCCATACTCACCAAATCCAATGCATTACTTGCAATTAAGTTTCCTGGATCCCAGTGTCTGGGCACTGGGATGACACCATCATAAAAGAATCAGTGTCAGCTACTTTCATGACACCATTCTTTTTCCTGGATCCAAGTAGTCGAGCTACTTGGATGACAGCTAGCCTGACAACCGTCATCCCGCTACCTGTTAGCGGGATCTATGCTAAGAGATACCGCGAATGAATCGCGGTATGACGGTTTGCAACGGTATGACGGTTCGCGGCGGCATAGTAATTCGTCATCCCGCTGCTTGTTAGCGGGATCTCTTGTTAGCGGCTAAGAGATACCGCGAATGAATCGCGGTATGACGGTGTAGACGATGGTTAAGTATCCCGCTGCTTGTTAGCGCCGCGGCGGTATGACGGTTCGTGGTGGTATGACGTAGAGTGCTTAGAAGCTGTTATTTTGCTATAAATGGCTGTAATGGCATCATCTATTTTCTTGCTATCACAGCCTGTTTGTGCAAGTTCAGCATTCCCACCACAGTTCTTTTTAACTGCTATGGATATTAGTTCTTTTGCGCTAATCTTATTGATTAAGTCTTTACTTACTTTAATAATCAAGACTGTTTTATCTTTTTCTGTTGCCGTAAAAGCTATTACCGTTTTTGGTTTTTGTTGCTGCAAAACAAACTCTCTTATTACATTTGCTGGAATATCAGTGAAAGTGTGGCTTATAAAATTTATTCCATTTATTTCGGTGCTTTTTATATTCTCTGCACTCACAAGCTTTTTATATAGGTTTTTTATTTTGGTTTCGGATTTTTTGTGTTCTTGACTTAAAATACTTAATCTGCTTGTTATTTCACTCACTGGCGCTTTTACGAATTCTGCAACTTTTTTTAAGTTAATTTCATTATCACGTACATAATTGATTGCTTCCTGACCAGTTAAAGCTTCAATTCTCCTCACTCCAAAAGCAACAGAACTCTCTGTTACTATCTTAAATAAACCGATTTCTCCAGTATGTTCAACGTGCGTGCCACCACACAGTTCCCTTGAATCTCCAATCTTCACTACTCTTACTTGATCGCTATATTTTTCGCCGAATAACGCCATAGCTCCTTCGTCTATTGCCTGATTCATGCTTTGAATTTTTGTAGATGCGGAAAGATTTTCTCTGATTAGAGAGTTTACCATATCCTCTACCCAAAACAACTGATCTTGAGTCATTTGAGTGTTATGGCTGAAGTCGAATCTCAGTCTATCTGGTGCAACTAGGGAACCTTTTTGAGTGACATGATCACCTAGAATTTTTCTGAGTGTAAAGTGCAGAAGATGTGTAGCTGAATGATTTCTTCTTAAGGTTTGCCTTCTTTCCTTGTCAATGCTTGCTGCAACTGTGTTACCTTTACAAATTGAACCGAACTTAACTATGCATCTGTGCAAATATAGGTCATTAACCTTATTGGTATTCTCGACTATAATAATACTTCTATCAGATTTGATCAGACTGCCAGTATCTCCCACTTGTCCACCTGACTCGCCATAAAAAGGTGTTTTATCAAGTATAATGGTTATCTTTTCTCCCTCCTTTGCAGAATCAATTACTTCATTTTTAGAGGAAACTATAGCTAGTATTTTCGCATCACTTACTTCATTGAACTCATAACCAACAAATTTTGTTTTGCCAAATTTATTGATCAAATCAAACCATACTTGCTCAACAGATTTTTCACCAGATCCAGCCCATTTAGCACGTGCTCTCTCTTTTTGTTCTCCCATTGCATCATCAAAACCCTTCTGGTCAAAATTTATTTTTTTCTCTTTTAAAATATCAAGTGTAATATCCAAAGGAAATCCGTAGGTGTCATATAGCTTAAACGCTGATTCTCCAGGCAAAGTATCGCCCGATTTTAAATCTGTAGTGAATTTCTCCAGGAGATTGATACCTTTCATCAAAGTGTCTTTAAAGTTTTCTTCCTCTGATTTTAACGTCGTTTCTATTAAGCTTTTAGCTCTGACTAATTCAGCTCCCATATAAGCCGAACTCGTGCTATCTATCAACACTGGAAAAATACGATGGAGTAGGGAATCATTATATCCAAGCAGGTGAATATAACGTGTGGCTCTCCTAATTAATCTGCGTAATACGTAATTCCTGCCCTCATTTCCAGGAAGCACTCCTTCTGCGATGAGAAATGCAGCCGCGCGAAGATGATCTGCTATGATCTTATGCGCTATTTTATTTTCCGTTCTTCCACAGTACTCTTGTGATTTACTTATCAGAGCAGAAAATAGATCAATATCATAGTTATCATGGACGTTTTGCATAACAGCCGCTATTCTTTCAAGGCCCATTCCAGTATCGATGCATTTTTTTGGCAATTTGTGTAAATTACCTTCTTCATCTTTGTTAAACTCCATGAATACCAGATTCCAGATTTCAACAATTCTATCGCCCTCTTGTAAATTAGGACTCCCATGGTCATAAAAAATTTCAGAACATGGACCACACGGACCAGTGCTTCCCATACTCCAAAAGTTATCATCCGTTGTAATTCTTATGATTTTATCACTTGAAAAGCCACTTATCTTACGCCAAATCTCGTACGCCTCATCATCAGTATGGTAGACGGTTATGGATAGTCTGTTTTTATCAAGAGATAACTCTTTAGTGATAAATTCCCACGCAAATTCTATCGCAGTTTCCTTAAAGTAATCACCGAAGCTAAAATTTCCGAGCATTTCAAAAAATGTGTGATGCCGAGTTGTATAGCCAACATTTTCCAGATCATTGTGTTTACCGCCTGCTCTTAGGCACTTTTGACTTGAGACAGCACGTTTCATTTCAGTTTTTTGAGCGCCAGTAAAAATATTTTTAAACTGCACCATACCAGCATTTGTGAACATGAGCGTTGGGTCATGTTCTGGAATCAAAGGAGAAGAAGAAACCTGCTCGTGGTCATTACTTACAAAAAATTTTATAAATCTTTCTCTGATTTCGTTTAGCTTCATCGTTTTTATTGAGAGTATTTATGAATAATAAGCTGCAATGGAAATAAAATCAATTTATCGATCCAAATATTAATATATACATTATTCAGTATAATAAAAGTAGCGCTTACATAAAAATTTTAACAAAAAGCTGTAGCCTAAAGTAATTTATTCACTAACATGGAGAAATATTTGTTAATTCAAGCAATATTTTTGTTAATTAATTAGGAGGTAAGATGATGAGAAAGTCATTACCAGATTATATAAGACGGCCATGGGATAATTGGGCATGGGATAAAAGGGCATGGGATGAAAGGTTTGATCTATTTTATCATTCGATTGCAAGCAACGGAGTAAAAATTCGCCGCTCTTCTATATCCAGCCCTGATATAACTTGGGAAGTTGAAGGAAGTAATAAAGGCCGTATTAAAAGTTTTATAATACTTGGCAATCCCAATGATCAAATAATTTTTGCAGCAAATTACACAATACTTGGACGGTTTGAATCAAGCGATAAAGTATGGTCCAGTATACTTAGTGAAGTAAAAAAAGTTAAGCCTGGTACCTATAACGGAAAGGAGTTCTTGCATTCAGTTGTTCCATCTTTAGGTAAATTTTTATTATCCAATATAAAAAAGGAAGAATCCACTACTGAAGGAGTTGACCATGAGGTGCAAGAAGGTGGCGAATATGTAACTATAGAATCAGCTCCTTTAAAAAAACAAGAGCCAGAATTATTTGATTTTGCATCACGCAAAGCAACCACCAAAGAGATTAACGACGTAATAGAGGAAATAACGAGATCAAATGCTAGTAATGGAATTACGACTGAAAATATAAGGAATGTTTTCCATTTTGGTAACAAGCCAAAAGAAGTATTAGAACGTCCTATATTTAATAGTACAGATGTAGAAGGGCCTAAATTACCGGAAATAAATGGAGGACTAAAAATATTAGCAATAGGGACTGTTTGTGGTATATTGGTGGGAGTGCTAGTAGTAGCTTGTGTAGGATTAGGATATTTATGGTACAGAAAAAATAGGGAAGGTAGCTACGTTAAAAAAGTACAGAAAAGCAATGGTGAGACAGGAAATCTTTCTGAGCAAACTCAACTTGAGCATTCCAAAGCTACACCGAAAAGAAAGGAAAAAGAATCTTTGCCCAGCAAAGTAAGCAATGCCACATCAGTAACACATCTATCTTCTCAAACTATCGCTAAGTATTAGCGCTTGTCCAAACTAGGGGATGTTTAAAAAACATCCCCAAAATTCACATACAGGATTCTTGAATAAATCAATAGAATTGTATATCCTGTTTTAATATTTCCTTTACTAAATCCACAGCTTTTTCATTTAATAATTTTGGTGTTAATAAACCTCAACTAGCTATATTTACCTGTATAATCTTGTTTCCCATATTGTTTGTTCTATAAGTAGGAATTGGTACGAGAACTTCTAGTGACATGCACCTTGTGGTAAGAAAAAATCAATATATTCACGATAAATTTACCTCATATCTGTGTTTTATATGTGGAAATTGGAATGGAAATTTATGTAGGCAAAGAAAAAAGAATAGCAAATGTGGTGACTCAACACTGGAATGACATAAAAGGATCAGACAGAGATTGGCCAGAAAGGCATGAAATAGACACTGCAGAAATAATGGAATCATGGCAGCATTGTTTTGTCATTGAAGTCAAGGATCAAGGTTATATTTGTGAAAATGCAGGAGAAAAGGCTGTTGAATTCTATGGTTTTGAGAAAAAGACGCGCATTGATAATAAGTATGCAATTGATGCACCATTTTTGCGACTATATAAAATAGATGCAGTTATTGATAAACTTGATACTGTAATAGAGAGTAAATGCCCGATCAATGAAGAGGAAGAAAGTGAAAGTGTTAAAATGAGGCAAGTATTGTTGCCACTTGGGAATAAAGAAGGTATAACACACATATTGGGCGTAATTACTTTTAAACTCCTTTAATATACAATTTTAATTTGATTCTTTAATAAAATTATTTATACTAATGCTTAATTACTATTAAAGAACTCAATAGTAGTGCTTGTAAATTTATTTGGAATATGAAGAAAATAAAATTAAAAACCAAATCTTCTGTGAAAAAGCGCTTTCACCTTACAGCTAAGGGTAAAGTTATTTCTACTCAGTCAGGCAAAAGGCATGGCATGGTAAAGAGAAGTAAATCTAATATTCGTAATCAGCGCGGTACAACGATTCTTGGTAAATCTGACTCGCGTATAGTTAAGCTTCATATGCCTTACGGTATTTAACAAAATGGAGGTAAAATAAAATGGCTCGGGTAAAACGTGGAGTCACTACTCACGCTCGTCATAAAAAAATATTGAAACTGGCAAAGGGTTATAGAGGACGTGCAAAAAGCTGTTATAGAATTGCATTACAAAGAGTTGAAAAAGCACTGCAATATGCTTACAGAGACAGAAGAACCCGTAAACGTGATTTCCGTAGCTTATGGATAATACGTATTAATGCAGCAGCAAGAGAGCATGGGCTTACTTATGGTAGGTTTATGCATGGTCTTACACTTGCCGGCATTGATTTAAATAGAAAAATTCTTGCTGAGATGGCAGTTAATTATAAGGATGATTTTGCCAAATTAGTAGAAACTGTAAGTGGTAAATTAGCGGAGAATTCTTAAAGCAAAAACACCATGAGAATTATTTTCATGGGATCACCAGGATTTGCTGTTAATTCTCTGAGCTTGTTACTGAAATCAAAGAGCGAAGTGGTGGCAGTATACACCAAGGCTCCAAAACCTTCGGGGCGTGGACAGAAGCCAATGAAATCTCCAGTACATGTTATCGCTGAAGAAAGTAACATAGAGGTATGTACTCCTATCTCTCTAAAGTTCTCGGCAGAGCAAGAAAAATTTAGAAATTTCAAGCCAGACGTTGCGGTTGTTGCCGCGTATGGATTGATACTTCCAAGAGAAGTTTTGAATATTCCAAAATATGGTTGTATTAATATTCATCCTTCATTACTACCAAGGTGGCGTGGTGCAGCCCCGATACAGCACACAATTTTAGCAGGAGATCAAGAAACCGGGGTTAGCATTATGCAATTGGATGAAGGATTAGATTCCGGCCCTATTTTAAAACAGGAAAAATTTCTTATCGAAAAGAACGATAATTACAAGACATTGCATGATAAATTATCTAAGCTAGGCAGTGATTTACTGCTGAAAGTGCTAAACGAAATTGAAAAACAGCTTCCCTTAAAACAGAACGATAACAATGCATGTTACGCTGACAAAGTGGAAGACTATAAAATTTATGCAAGTGATGCCTGTGAAGTTGCTTATAGAAAGGTTAAAGCGTTTTACCCAAAAGCATTCATTAAGATAGAAAATAAACGTATCAGGATACTTGATGCTGACTTTGAAGCTCTCGCTTCAGAACAAGGTAAGATTGTTAACGATAATATGCACATAAGTTTAAAAGGTGGCACTTTAATTCCTAAAGTTGTACAAATGGAAGGGAGAAATCCTTGCAGTATTGAAGATTTTATTCGTGGCTTGAAATCAAGCATGGTAAAAAAATTTATAGAATAGACTGCTTTAAATTAGTGTAGAAATGTAATAGCTAAATTTCCTTTTCTTAGATATAATTTTAAAAAACTTTCCATATAAAAATGAAAATAAAAAGAGCTTTAATATCATTATACGATAAAACGAATATAATTGATCTTGCATCGTTTTTAATGCAGCAACAAATAGAAATTCTTTCAACGGGAAATACTTATAAAACGCTATCTAGTGCAGGAATAAAAACACAAGAGGTCTCAGATTACACACAATTTCCAGAGATACTGGGTGGTAGAGTAAAAACTTTACACCCTAAAATTCATGGAGGAATACTTTGCAATAGAGAAAAACACAAAACGGAAATACAAAATCTAGGTATTGAGCCAATAGACCTGCTTATAACTAACCTATACCCATTTTGGGAGACAGTAAGTAGCGGCTCAAATGAAGAGCAAATTATAGAACAAATAGATATCGGCGGAGTGGCGTTAATTAGAGCTGCAGCAAAAAACTTTCGTTTTACTTCAGTTATTTCTAGCATTCAAGACTACGAAGCACTAAAAGCTGAGATGATAAAAAATAACAATGAAACAACATTGGAATATAGAAAATATTTAGCAACCAAAGCATTTGCTCTCACTGCACACTACGATTCTAATATTCACAGTTGGTTTTTATCCCAGAGTAAAAATAATGAGTTGCCAGAGTTTTTCGCACTATATGGGCATAAAGCACAAGAATTAAGGTATGGTGAAAACCCTCATCAAAAAGCTGCATTTTATAGCAATCAATTCACCAAATATCCGCTGGAAAAAATACATGGAAAAGAGTTGAGTTATAATAATATAGTAGATATAGAGTCCGCACTTAACATAACTTCTGAATTCGAAGAGCCTGCAGCAGTGATAATAAAGCACAATAACCCGTGTGGCGCTGCTGTTGGTGATAATGCTTTGGAGGCATATGAAAAGGCCCTATCGTGTGATGAAGTAAGCAGTTTTGGTGGTATAGTTGCCTTAAATCGGGAGATAGATTTAAGGCTAGCAGAAAAATTAAACGAGATATTTTTGGAAGTTGTGATAGCACCATCAGTAAACAATGAGGCGCTAAAAATTTTACAAAGAAAGAAAAATTTAAGAGTGATTATTCATAAATCTTTCCAACAAAATGTGAAATACCAAATTAAAAACGTTGTTGGCGGGTTTTTGGTGCAAGAAAATAATGATCACAAGATAAAAGCAGAACAAGTAACAGAATGCACTACAACAGAAAAAGAAAAAAAAGATCTTATTTTTGCCTGGAAAATATGTAAGCATGTGAAATCCAACGCAATAGTTATAGCAAAAGATGGTTGTGCTATTGGCATCGGTGCAGGACAAACAAGCAGAATAGATAGTGTTAACATTGCAGTGAAAAAAGCAGGTGAAAAATGTAAAGGTGCGGTGCTTGCTTCAGATGCATTTTTCCCATTTCCAGATAGCATAGTAGAAAGCGCAAAACATGGGATTACAGCTATAATTCAGCCCGGCGGCTCGCTGAAAGATCAAGATGTGATAAAAGCTGCAAATGAAAATAAAATTGCTATGTTTTTCACTGGCGTTCGCAGTTTTTTCCATTAGGCTTTGTGTCTTATCGTCATACCGCCACAAACCGTCATACCGCGATTCATTCGCGGTATCTCTCAACATAGATCCCGCTAACACGTAGCGGGATGACGGTTGTCAGCCAAGTAGCCCCCTATGCTGTCATCCCAGTGCTTGACACTGGGATCCAGCTTTTTCATAATCATCAAAACGTTGTATTTTAACATAAAACGGCTACTTTTATGCTTACCAACTTAACAAAATTCCTGGATCCCAGTGGGCTTTGTTGCATAGCAACTGAAAAAATCTGGTGGCTACTGACAAAATTCATTATAAAATAGCCATTTAACCTTGAAAGAAAAAATATGCCACAAAAAATGAGGGTCAGTAACCATAGCGAATATAACAAATTTCTAGAAAAAAGAGGAAATATTTTTCATTATATCAACGAAGCCATAGAAAAGTGGTACGAGAATGGTCCAAAAATACCAGGTGGCAACAATATTTATAGCGATAAAGTTGTAATTTTGGTGCACATAATAACTTGTTTATTTAGAATAGGCCTGAGGCAAACAGTTGGGTTTATAGCAGGATACCTTGAGCAAATTGGGAAAAATTTGCAAGTTATCAGCTATTCACAATCATCAAGAAGGTTTAAGAAACTCAATATTAAGATCAATGATTGCAGAATTGATAAAAATAATATGGAAGATATCGAAATTACTATAGACAGTACAGGAATTAGTATATACAACAACACTCCTGGTCATAGCAAAGAAAATAGCGAAGATAGAAAGTATCGCAGCTATGAACAGACAAGAAAATTGCATGTAATGTTGAATACAAACAGCAAAAAAGCCATAGCTGTAAAATACAGTAACGGTGTCTACTCTGATCACTATGGAGCTTGTGATTTGCTAAAAGAAGTCGATTTTCAGTATGTCATAAAAGTACTATATGCAGATAGGGCATATGACAGAGAAAAGCTCTATAAGCTGTGTAATCAATATGGTATAAAAACGAAAATTCCTCCGAAAAACAACGCAGCAGAGCATCCAAAATTGGATTATATGCTTGATAGAAATGCCGCTATTCAGTTAATGAAATTACATGGTGAGAATGGTATAAAAAGATGGAAAGAAGAAGTAAATTACGGAAAAAGATCGTATATTGAAGGATTTTTCTCAAGGTTGAAGCGAATATTTGGGTTTAGTTTTAGGAGCAAATCTGAGATTAATCGTGAGAAGGAACTGCTACTCAAGTGTTATTTGCTTAACAAATTTACTGAAATAGGCATGGCTAAGTTTGAGATAGCTTCATGAATTTATTGTACGTTACCTACTATCCGAAGAGCGATGCAACAAAGCCATCCCAGTGTCAAGCACTGGGATGACAGCAGTCCTACGTCATACCGCGATTCATTCGCGGTATCTCAGCCGCTAACAAGAGATCCCGCTAACAAGCAGCGGGATGACGGCTGTTGCTTAGCCATAAACATTAAGAAATTTACCAAATAAAAAAAAAGGCAAAAGAAGCCCCGTGGTTATTATCCGCTTTAAAATATTGGCGTTTTTTATGTTTTAAACGCTTGACAAGCAAGATTTAGCTGCTTTTAATTGCAACTAACCTATGCTGCAAATGTTTAAGAAATTTACCAAGCAGAAAAAAAGACAAAGAATCCCCGAGTTAGCTAGTCTTTTACTATCTCTGTCGAGTATTGGCATTTTTTGATGTCTTGTAACGCTTTATAAGCGCGTTCAGCTTATTTAGATAAAAATCTAGATGTAGATGAAGTTTTGTAAAGACATACAGTATCTATATACTGCAAAAAATTGAACATAAGACGCCGATACATTAAGTAATCCTTACCTTTTAATCTGCAGATTGGCGAAAGCAAATACAATAGCTTCAGTTTCATGATAAGGGGGCTGGCGGAGTTTGTCAAGTAAGTTTTTTCGTTTCTGTGACCAGTTGGACTTAAAGTCTACACAAAAAACGTTTACAACCAACGTTCAACATGGTAAATTAAAAACGGTTTATTCCTCGGTAGCTCAGTGGTAGAGCAGTTGGCTGTTAACCAATTGGTCGCTGGTTCGAATCCGGCCCGGGGAGCTCTTCTCTGTTGAATTTTAGTGTTGATTTTATATGGGCATTAAATCAGTCGTTTTATGTATACTAGATGGCTGGGGAAATGGAGTAGAAAACAGTAAATACAATGCTATTAGCAACGCAAATCCACCCTGTTGGCAATATATTAGCTCTAATTATCCAAAATGCAGTTTATCCGCCTGTGGAACTGATGTGGGGTTACCTGGTGGTCAAATAGGTAACTCAGAAGTTGGCCATATGAATATTGGCAGTGGTAGAGTAGTAATGCAAAGCCTTCAGCGCATTAATCAAGAGATTGGAACAATAGAAAACAATGTAAATCTACAAAGTTTTATTAATGATCTAAAAAGTAAGAACGGAGTATGCCATATAATGGGATTGGTGTCCGATGGTGGTGTTCATTCGCATCAAAAGCATATTTCAACTTTAGCAAATAAAATATCACAGCATGGAATAAAAGTGGTGATACATGCATTTTTAGATGGCAGAGACACATTGCCAAATTCAGGAAAAAAATGCATTCAAGAATTTACAAAGAGTATAAAGGGAAATGACACAAGAATTGCTACTGTTTCTGGGCGTTACTATGCTATGGACCGTGACAACAGGTGGAAGAGAACAATCGAAGCTTATGAGGCTATCGCATTTGCAAAGGCACCTTGTCATGATAATGCAGTATCGTTGATTGATGAAAATTATCAAAATAACATAACTGATGAGTTTATTAGGCCCGCAGTAATAGGTGACTATCAAGGTATAAAACCAGAAGATGGAGTGCTGTTGGCTAACTTTCGTGCTGATCGAATGATACAATTAGCAAGTATTTTGCTTGGCAAAACAGATTACGCTAAGGTAGCAAAATTCTCTTCAATTTTAAGTATGATGAAGTATAAAGAAGATCTCAAAACTCCTTATATTTTTCCTCCTACTTCTTTCGCTGATACTCTAGGACAAACAATAGAAGACAATAAATTACGACAATTACGTATCGCCGAAACCGAGAAATACGCTCATGTGACTTTCTTTTTCAATTGTGGAAAAGAAGAACCTTTCTCTGGTGAAGAAAGAATACTCATTCCCTCACCAAAAGTTCAAACTTACGATTTGCAGCCCGAAATGTCAGCCTTCGAGCTCACAGAAAAGCTTGTAGAAAAAATTCACTCCCAAGAATTCGCACTGATAGTTGTAAATTACGCTAATCCTGATATGGTAGGGCATACAGGTAATATAAAAGCAGCCGAGAAAGCTGTGCTAGCTGTAGATGATTGTCTTGCGAAAGTGCTGAATGCTGTTAAAAAGTCAAGCAACACCGCATTAATTGTTACTGCAGACCATGGTAACGTGGAATGTATGTTCGATGAAGAAAATAATACACCTCATACAGCACACACTCTAAATAAAGTGCCATTTATTGTGTCTTGCGATAATCTAAAACTAAGAGACGGAAGGTTATCTGACATTGCCCCTACTATTTTACAGCTACTCGGAATTAAAAAACCAAACGAAATGACAGGCAGTTCGTTGATTTCTTGCATTACCCTCTGTCATTCCAGCTAGGCAGCGTTATGCACCGGAATGACATCAAATAGATGTGTTTTAACTTAATCCAACTTTTAAATTTTTCGCTGTTAGTACTAATGATTCATTAAAGAAGCTGTCAATATCACCAATACTATCTATATTTTTTGTACTGATAGATTGGTCAATTCTTTTGACCAAATTAGATAAAACTTTATTAGGGCCAATTTCAACAAATTTGTTAATGCCACGGCTTGACATATACAAAACCATTTCTCTCCATTTCACTCTGCTTACAACTTGCTTGGCGAGTAAAGTTTTTATAACTTTGGGATCACTCTCCTCTTTAGCTGTAACATTTGATATCAAAGGAACTATAGGACGGGTTATTTTAATACCCTTCAAAAACTCCAAAACTTTTTCATCAGCAGGTTTCATAAGAGATGAATGAAAAGGCCCACTAACCTGTAATTTAATTAGTTTCCTCACACTCGAGTTTTTGAATAAATCGGGTAACATTTCAAGAGCTTCTCTAGTGCCACTTATAACCACTTGTCCGCCACCGTTATCGTTTGCAATTTCACAAATTCCGTCAATTTGAACTGATTTCAATATATCTTCCACTTCATTTATCTCTGCTCCAAGCAACGCAACCATTCCGCCTTTACATTTCAGTGAAGCTTCATGCATTGCTTCGCTGCGAACTTTCAGCAGCTTGATTGCAGACTCAAGCGTTAACGCTCCTGCAGCACACAGCGCTGTATATTCGCCAACTGAATGCCCACAAACATATTTAACATTGTGATCAGTGAAAAGAGATTTGCCAAACACATGCTCCATAACACGTAGCATTGCAATTGATACTGCCATTATAGCTGGCTGAGCGTTTTCTGTAATGGTTAATTCTTCAATAGGACCGTTGAAGATTAAATGAGACAGCTTTCTACCCAATATGCTATCTACTTCATTAAATACTTGTCTTGCAACGGAAAACTCACTATATAAGCTCTTTCCCATTCCTACAAACTGAGAGCCCTGACCAGGGAAAGCGAAAATCATGATAATTATTACTTATTCCTTATTAAGTATAAGATTTTATTTATTTTTTGTCAATATTTTAGAATAATGATTGACTTAGTGAATTAAGTTCACTAGAATGTTAACTGACTAAAAGTTTATAAACAACAATGAATTATCATAAAATTATTATAGTTATGACAGACGGTCAAGAGTTTGAAACTCGTTCCACTTATGGAAAGGAGGGAGATAGGGTAAAACTTGATAGAGATCCTCTTACTCACCCTGCATGGACTGGAAGTTTGACAAGCGGGTTAGCAAGTAAAACTAGCAAATTAGCTAAGTTTAACGATAAATATGGAAGCATTTTCTAATTCTCCTCCTCTTTAAGTTTTAGAGAGTTTACTGAAGCATGCATAAATACAAAAATATAGGCTATGTTGCTTCTCCATCACCAAAATCGCAGGAAGTATCTAAACTATTAAAGAAACTTAATTTTATCAATATAACAGAAGAAAATAAGTCCGAAATCGATCTATTGATAGTTGTTGGCGGTGATGGCTTTATGCTACGCACTTTGCACAATTACGTCATAGAAAATAAAAACATGCATGTGTATGGGATAAACACTGGCAATGTTGGGTTTTTGATGAATAAATGCTTTAGCTGCAGTGAAGATTTAATTGATCATATAGAGCATGCAACTTCAACTCAGTTAACTTTGCTAAAAATGGAAGCAACAGACACAAGTGGCAAGAGATATCATTACATAGCAGTAAACGAAGTATATGTTTTTAGAAAAGCAAACCAAATAGTAGAAATGAATATTACTATTAATGATAAGCTAAAAGTAGAAAAATTTAGAGGGGATGGAGTAATATTATCTACTCCCACAGGCAGCACTGCATACAACTTCTCTGCCGGTGGCCCAATCTTGCCGCTAAATTCAAATTTACTTGCATTAACCTCTATCAATAGCTATTATCCAAGGCATTGGAATGGAGCGTTAATATCAAACGATACAATCGTACAAATTGACATTAACGACACAAAAAACCGTCCAGCACTTGTAGTATCAGATTACAAGGAGTTTCATAATATATCACAGATAAAAATACAAAAAGACCACGAAAACACAATAACTTTGCTTTTTGACAAAGATTACCCTCTGAATGAAAGGATCTTTGATAGACAATTTCTATACTAATAATGTATCTGTTCAGATACATGGCTAATGTACAAATATTGAAACAAAAATTCCAGTGCCCCTGTGATGTCATTCCAGTGCTTGACACTGGAATCCAGCTTTTGATCAAAAATGTTGTATAGTACACAATCAAATTTTCTGGATCCCAGTGTCTGGGCACTGGGATGACACCCATTTGTTCCTATAGTTGTCTTTTCTCGTCTACCTTATTTTGCCACTCTGCTAAACAGATACATTATCTGTAAATTGGTATTTACTACATCTTAATAACTATAGCGTAATCAATGCAGCATAGTAATTAACTTTGGAGTGAATATGCATGGGTCAGTCGAAAAATCAACAGTAAAATTAACTTCTTACGAACAAACAGGTGACAATAGCAAGATAACACTAAAAGATCCACCATCGCCTGAAGAAGCAGGAAATGCTATCTCAAGTGTACTGAATGTAGTACCACGTGTGCAGGGAATGTCACATGAAGAATCAGATGAAGATCCTGATTATGCGACTGTAAATCGACAGACAGTAGAAGATGATGATGATGAAGCACCATCAGTTCCGCCAAAAAATCCAGCTTTGAAAAATAGTTTAGATAGTGGAATAAGCTATGGAATGAGAAGATCAGCTTCACAAGAAACGGAATTTAGTGACCCTTGGGATTCTAATAAAACTCTCGAAAACCTAAAAGAAGAGTTCAGTACACAATATAGTACAGGTGAAATGGATTCAGAAATTCCTTTAATCAGCCCAAGCAAGAAAACAAACAGATTCTTGCCAAGAGCAAAATATGCCATGCAGCAGAAGGGCTTTATAATTTTTACTGCCACTGCTATTATACTCAGCACATCCGCAGCTTTAGTATATTTACAAGACAAAGCAAAATTTATTGCATTTTTTACAAACAGCCCAAAATATATCACTATACCAGTCATTGCACTTGCTGCGTTGCTTGCAATTAGTCCAATACTTTTTGCAATAAGGCAATTTAGAGATACTGCAGAGCATAAAACTCAAGAAAAAAATGCGGATGGAATTTTAGATGAGGTGTTGGAGCACCAGCCAAAAGATAAAGCTATAAAATCTGTAAGACTGGAATATAGCAATGGCACTCATTCAAATTTTGTACTTAATGCTTGGGAAGCTAAACAAGGCTTCACTAACATTGACGAAAAAGTAATTACTAGAACTAATAAAATAAAATCAGTAATTAACGACAGACCAATATTTACTGCATTATTTACTGGTGTAGTTGCTGCAAATATAGCGTTTCCTCTAGGGCTACTTGCAACACATGGTGTTAATGGTGTACAAAAATTTTACCAAAACCCTTTGACTAATAACATAGGATTATCATTACTTATAGGTTCTGGTATACTTGCATTACTCATTGTGGATTTTGGCATACATTATTATAGAAAAACAAATTGCACTAATCTTATATATTCGCAGGAAAAGATTGACCCTGAAAGCGTTAACAAGAAATTCATTGAAGAAATAAAACACGAAAGAACAAATGTTCTTGGGGAAAACCACGGTAAAGACGCTAAACGCAGCAGCTTAACGCTTGAGCAAGTTGTGGTTCAATCTCATAATTGTAAGGATGTTGTTTATAGTGTCGGTTAATAAAATGCATGATATAGCTAGTGCAGCCCTACGTCATACCGCCGCAGACCGTCATACCGCGATTCATTCGCGGTATCTCTAGATCCCGCTAACACGTAGCGGGATGACGATTGTCAGGGTAGCACCTCCCCTGTCATCCAAGTAGCTGACTGACCTTACCCAGAAAAAGTGGAGAGAAAGTGTGGAATGTTTTTTACAAAAAGAATGATGCATCAAATTGTTCTGGAATGCAATAGTTATAGCCTTTCTTATAATAGTCCGAATGCGATAAGATATGTGTTTATGGCTATAGCAGGCCAGTAGCATATTACGGTCTGTTCGGATTATTGTAAAAAAAGCTATAATAGTGACGTTGTTTGTTATAAAAAATTTCTATGTATTCAAATATTGCAGTTCTAGTTTGTTGAGCAGAGTGTTGTGAAGTATCAATAAGTATTTCTCTTTTCAATGAGCTAAAGAAGCTTTCTGCAACAGAATTGTCGTAACAACAGCCTTTATTACTCATCTATATTCTTTACAGCTAAGAGATATTGATACCCTTGCGCAGTATATTGTGAACCTTGGTCACTGTGCAGCAGTAGATTTTTAACAGGTTTACGCCTATTAATGGCCATTAATAAAGAGTTCATAACCAATTGTTTATTTATTGCACTACTCATTAACTACCATACGTGAGAATTATTGCTGCCAAATATAGCCATCCCTCCTTGGTTTTGATGTAAGTAATCCCATACTTTATTTGGTTGATCAACAATAAAGTTTTGATCTAGTATATTGGGAGCTACAGCTCTATTATCTGTTTGTTGTTTTTTAATTTTAAACTTTCTTTTCAGTATAGCCCTGATGTCATTTTTCTGCATAATACTTTGCACCGTTTTCAAATTGCAACTTTTACCCAAAGCCTTCAATTCAGCATGAATTTTAGGAGCTCCATATCTACATTTAGAAACTTGATATATTTTTTGAATAGCTTCGAGTAGCTCTTTATTTGCTGATTCTCTACTGCTTATTTTTCTTGTGGTCCACTTATAGTAGCCACTAGCAGAAAATCCTACATAATTCCTGTACTTTATAGCAGTTACTATATAAAAAAATATTTTACTCTTTTTGACTGGCCAGGGCTTTTTTTTAAATGTCTCTTTCCCTTGTTACTCTTGCTTTGTAAATCAAACCTCTCTTTGTCGTAAGGAGCCATGTTACCTCTACCTGGAAATGCATCTGCTGCCGACTTTTTTTCGTTGTGTTTCTTTATCCATTTTCCTAATAAACCACCCTTTATTCCTAAATCCTTTGCTGTTTTTGTAATTGTTTGACCTGCCTTTCTTTGTTCATTTGCCAGTTTAACAGCTTCCAATTTGAATTCTGCTGTATATTCTCTTACCATTTCTAATCCTCCAAAATTTTATTTTACCCAAAAAAACTCTTTTCTTTCTCTCCACTTTTTCTGGGTAAGGTCAGTCTGTCCAGGTTCCAAGATCGGTGTCAAAAATTGCTCAAACCATCCATTAAAAACATCCATATTACAGTGGCCTTCAAAGGTTAACGGAACAACTATCTTTCTTCCACTTAAGGCTGCAACCATACTGATTCGTTGAGTTTTCTTTCCAGATTTTAAGGCATAAAACCGCTGTCCTTTCTGGCAATATCCGTAGGGGTAGTCTTCGGTGTTATCAATGCCAGACTCATCTATATACACTAAGTTTTTAGGTTCTTTTGTCGCTATAATTTTCAAAAATTCAGCACGTTTTTCTTCGTTTCTTTCCTTGTATCCATATGTCTTTTTTTGCGCGTAAATCCAATTTTTTTAAGGGCTCGATAGATCGTTTGGATACTAACGTTGTTCCAAAGTTTAGCCATTTCCGATAGAGTCTTTCCTCCGTGTTCTCTGGCAAATTTGGCAAAGGTATCCCAGTCGGTAATTTTGTGATTGTAACCCCCATTTCCAAGTTTTTTTGATTGAAAGTCTCCTGTTTCTTTTCTTCTTTGCTGCCACTCCCATAAAGTAGTTCGTCCAATCTTAAATCTTGCTGCCACTGTTTCTCTGCTTTCTCCTTCGTCTAGCGCTTCCATTGCTTTTTTTCTTAAATCATAACTATATGCTGCTGGCATTCAACCTCCTTATCATCATCTATCCTTATCCTATCACATCCGGACTTTTATGGAAAGAGCTATATTTTTATCAATTCTGCAATCATTTATCTTAATATTAAATTTCTTAAACCTTCTTGATGCTTGTGAATAGCTGATAACTGCCAAATCTCTTCCTATTTGTTGCAAATACCCTTTTATAAACCCGACTGTTTGTCTTAAACCAATTCTAAAGAAACTGACGATTATATGCACCAAAATCACAACTTTATCACTATAAATATAGTTGCCGCCCTGCATTTTTGGACAATTCTCGTACCAATTTTCTATGGCGTCATTGATATAACAAAAAATGCTTCCTCTTTCTTGGAGAAATTTGTTATATTCATGGCAGTTACTGACTCTCATTTTTTGTGGCATATTTTTTCTTCAACAGTTAAATGGCTATTTATAATGAATTTTGTCAGTAACTGCCAGTTCTTTTCATTTGAGCGATGCAACAAAGCCATCCCAGTGTCACGCACTGGGATGACAAGAAGAGGGTACTTGAATAAGAGGCATTGCCCTCCTGGTAGACTCAAATTGCAATGTTCGTGTAGTTATGGATTCATTCGCGGTATCTCATCCGCTAACAAGCAGCGGAATGACGAGGTCTTTCGATAGTAAATCTTACCTATGTTAGCTATACCAAAAAATCAAGAGTAAAAAAGTCGTATTTATTCATTAATAAAATCTTTGTCTTCTCCTAAAAATTAGTTAAAATGTAGGATATTTTGTGTTATTAAGTTAGCACTTGACTTAACTTTAGTTGTTACTTAGACTGCTAAAGTGGAATTTTAATTTTTTTTACGAGGACAATTATGCATTATAAAAAGTTTTTTTCAGCAGCCGCTTTAGCAACGTTGCTAAGTTTATCAAACTCTGCTTTTTCAGATCCTGTTGGTCCAATAAGTGATGAAGAAACTAGCTACTACGTTCGTTTGCAATACAACGGTGAAATTTTACCTCTTTTCACAAAAGTTGATGGTATTACCTATAAGAAAGACAATAGTGATTACAGTCCATTAAAAGCGTCTTTTATAGCTGGTGGTGGTGCGTTTGGTTACAAAATGGACGACATCAGGGTTGATGTTGAAGGAGTTTATTCATACCTAAACAAAAATGATGTTACAGATGCAAAATTTACGCCAGATACTATTGCAGACAGTTTAACAGCAATTTCAGGACTAGTTAACGTTTATTACGATATAGCAATTGAAGATATGCCTATCACTCCATATATTGGTGTTGGTGTTGGTGCAGCGTATATTAGCACTCCTTTGAAAGACGCTGTGAATGATCAAAAAAGTAAATTTGGTTTTGCTGGTCAAGTAAAAGCTGGTGTTAGTTATGATGTAACTCCGGAAGTCAAACTTTATGCTGGAGCTCGTTATTTCGGTTCTTTTGGTGCTCATTTTGATAAAGATGCTGCTGCAGGCAAAGACAAAGGGGAACTCAAAGTTCTTTACAGCACTGTTGGTGCAGAAGCTGGAGTAGCGTTTAATTTCTAGTCTATCTCAGTCTTGTTATCCCAGTGGGGTTTTTCTTGTCATCCAAGTAGCATGACACTGGGATCTAGAAAAAAGAAATGTGGATTCCAGTGTCAAGGCACTGGAATAACACTATTTGCTATGTGTTTAAGCTGTAACGTTTACCATTGTACTGGTAGAATATCATCTAAAGTTACATAATGTTATCCAATTAGCTAACACTGCGGCCTACTGTCTCCAAGAAATTAGATGAAAAATTTGTACTTTTTTCAAATCAAAGCTTGAATTTTTGCTGGAAAATCAATATATTATATGCATGAAGTTTTAATTTAAGTTGTTATGTTGACCCCAATGGCAAGCTTATGTGTCGATAGCAGAACCAATCTCATGCAATATATTGCTAGGGTGCAAAAATTTCCTATGCTGTCTCAAGAGGAAGAGGTACGATTAGCAAAAAATTGGAACCAATATAAGGATGTTTCTTCTTCTCATAAATTGATTACCAGCCATTTGAATTTGGTAGTGAAAATTGCAATGAAATTCAAAAATTATGGACTATTGTTGATGGACCTGGTCATGGAAGGAAATATGGGTTTAATGCATGCAGTGAAAAAGTTTAATCCTGATTTAGGGTTTCGTTTTTCAACTTATGCGGTGTGGTGGATTGAAGCTTCAATAAAAGACTTTATATTGAAATCTTGGTCGTTTGTGAAAATAGGCACAACGCAAGCACAAAGAAGATTGTTTTTTAGTTTACGTAAAATAAAAAAAAGAATTTTACAGTATACAAACAGGGAAACCTTAAATAATGAAGAAATAAAAGCAATATCTAATGAGCTTTCTGTATCCGAAGGAGACGTTCTGCAGATGAATTACCGTATGGCTTGTAAGGATCAGTCGCTAAACGATTGCATAAAAATAGGTGATGACTCTAAAAGGGAGCTACAAGATATGATCCCATGTAACTTGGTTAGTCAAGAAGTAACCTATCAGAATCATGAAGAAAAAGAATTAAAAGAAACAATTTTAAACAATGCACTAGCGAGCCTCAACGAAAGGGCAAGAGACATTTTTATCAGTAGATATTTGTCTGAAAACATTCAAACTCTGGATGAACTTAGTAAAAAATATTGTGTTTCAAGAGAAAGAATAAGGCAGTTGGCTGAGCAGGCGATGGCTAAGGTAAAACAATATATACAATCTGAAAGTTTGAAATTTGGTTTGCATGCGTAGTTTTTTTATATTTCTAATATTTTTTTCGATAGGCGCTTTTGCATCGGTTAGTGATGTACAATTGAAGGAAAAATATAAAGATTGGCTCGTGTATACTGCATTGGAAGATGGAGAGAAAGTATGTTATATTGTATCCTATCCTAAAAAAAAAAGCGAATATTATACAACCAATCGCAAGCCGTATGTAATGGTTAGTTATGTCGATAAAAAAGCAGATGAGGTAAGCGTTACCTCTGGTTTTCAGTATGATAAGGAGCCTGTAGCTCTCAATATCGACAAAAAAATTAAATATACACTGCCCATAATACAGGGAAGTTTTGCGTGGGCAGAGCATACAAAAATAGATCAAGATCTCATTCTAAAAATGAAGCAGGGATTATCAATGGTAGTTAATGGAAAAACAAAAACAGTGACCATTGATGATACTTATTCCCTACTTGGTTTTCAAAAAGCGTATCAAAAAATGCATGATTTATGCCATACAAAGTAAATTATTGTAACAGAATAGGTAATTTTCCAGTTGTAGTATAAAACAGACTGCCCTTTCGATAAATAGCACTTTACTTTATATGGGATGTGGATATCATTTAAAATATATTTTTGAGAGTTAGCAATGTCAGAGGTTGCAGGTGTAGATACAGAAATCAAAAAGCAAAATTCTGTGTGCGAGCAGATGCGTTTTAGCGTGAGCCGCACAAGTCTTTTAAATACATTATCCAGAGTAAGTGGAGTGGTTGAAAGGCGTAATGCAATAGATGTTTTGGCGTGTATAAATATCAAAGCACAACACGGCAGCATAAAATTAATGGCAACTGATCTTGACATTTCAATGTTTGCCTCACTTGCTGCAACCGTATTAACAGAAGGAGAAGTAAAAATTTCAGCGCATACTTTACATGACATAGTGAAGAAGTTACCCGCTGATTTGGATGTCAATTTTGAAGTAAACAACCAAGGAAAATTATTGATGTCTTGCGGAAATGCAAACTTTTCTTTACCGAATGTAGTTTCAAGCAGCTTTCCTGCTCTTGAAGAAGACAATTATAAACATGATTTTACTCTACTAAATACAGACCTGATAGACTTATTAACTAAAACAAAATTTGCTGTATCACTAGATGATACAAGGTATAATTTAAATGGAATATATCTACATACAGATGAGCAATTTCTGTACTGCGTTGCAACTGATGGCCATCGTTTATCATGTATAAAGAGGCCAAAGCCTGGGAACATCAATGGCGAATTTGGTGTGATCATTCCACGTAAAACTGTTATGGAGCTGTTAAAAATATTGGACGATTATAATGAAATTAAAGTAAAAGTCTCAGACAGAAAAATCAAGTTTACATGCGGTGAATATATTCTAATATCAAAATTAATAGATGGAACTTTTCCAAATTATAAAGCAGTTATTCCAGCATCTCAAGATAAGCATATGATTATTGAAAGTAAAAAACTTTCAGACGTTATAGATCGAGTTTCCGTTGTTGTATCTGATAAAGTAAAATCTATTAAATTCTCACTACAAGAAAAGCTGCTAACTCTGCATTCAAACTCCCAAGAGTGCAGTGATGCAACTGAATCCATAGAAGTGGACTACAATGAAGCCCCTATAGAAATAGGGTTCAACTCGCGTTATTTACTTGATGTTCTATCCTGCATAAAAAATAAATGTAAGTTTAGCTTAGCCGATGGTAATAGTGCTACAATTATCACTGATGAAGACGATTCAAGTGCATTATATGTAGTAATGCCAATGAGAACTTAAACTCGTCATCTTGCTGCTTGTTAGCGGAATCTGGAGATACCGTGGCGGTATGGCACTTATTTCACTAGCTTTTATTAAATTAGTAATCTATCTTTACCAAATATAAGCCAAAAGGTGGTGCAGTAACTCCAGCGGCACTTCTTTTGCATTGGTTTAATATATTTAGCATTTCTTGCGGATTGGTTCTATTTTTTCCAAATTCAACTAAAGTACCCACAATAATCCTCACTTGGTTATGTAAAAAGGAAATAGCAGATATTTTGATGTGTATATGATTCCCATTTTGTATTATATCGATATCATCAATTGTTCTTATCGGATTTGCGGCTTGACAATCTTTTGAACGGAAACTTGAAAGGTCATGTTTTCCAAGTAGATGTTTAGCAGCTTCACGCATAATATTTACATCAAGTGGGCTAAACACTTGCCATACATAACCCGTCTCCAGAGCGGCAGGAGCATAGCGATTAACTATTCTATATTCGTAATATCTTTTTTTTGCTGAAAACCGTGCGTGAAACGCATCATCTACAACTTCTGCATTAAGCACGACTATAGGAATTGATTTTAAATGATAGTTTATTGCATTCCTTATTCTATAAAGCTCAAATTCCTTTTCCATATCAAAATGAGCAACTTGTCCTAAAGCATGAACCCCTGCATCAGTCCTGCCACCGCAGTACAAAGTAACTTTCTCACCACTAAAATTAAATATAGCATTTTCTATGTTCTCCTGGATTGAGTTAGCAGAGTGTTGCTGCTTTTGCCAACCAGAGAAACTACTACCATTATATTCTACCGTTATTTTGTACCGCACTGCATTACATCAAGCTCTATCTAAAATAGTCATTTTCTATCTTAACATAATTTATGGTCAAGCCTACAGTGCTGCCACTCCCATAAAGTAGTTCGTCCAATCTTAAATCTTGCTGCCACTGCTTCTCTGCTTTCTCCTTCGTCTAGCGCCTCCATTGCTTTTTTTCTTAAATCATAACTATATGCTGCTGGCATTCAACCTCCTTATCATTATCTATCCTTATCACATCCGGACTTCTATGAAAAGAGCTATAAATCGTGAAAAAGAACTGCTCATTAAGTGCTGTTTGCTTAATAAATTTACTGACATTGGTATGGCTAAATTCGAAATGGCTACATGAATTTATCGTAAATTATTACCGTATAAGGTACGATGCGACAAAGCCATCCCAGTGTCAGCTACTCGGATGACACCGTCATAAAGGAACCAGTGTTAGCTACTTGGATGACAACCATTGTGCTTGAGGCAAAATTGACTATCACTTCTTTTTATAGAGCTTGCTCCAAACTTTGTTGTTAGTTAATACAAAAAACACTGTTAAAATTATAAAATACGCCACTACTTTTAATCCAAGTTTATGCCGGCGCTCTAATTCTGGCTCTGCTGCCCATTGTAAAAAATTTATCACATCATACGCCATATTTTCAACTGTGGCTTGCCTTGCACCATCATATTCCACCATTCCTTCAGAAAGTGGTGGCGCCATAGCTAATCTGCCTGTTGGAAAATACGAATTAAAATATAAATCATTTTCATCGTGTTCGCCGTTTTGATAGCCTGTTAACAATGAATAGACATAATTTGCACCATCATGTCTTGCTTTAATAATTAATGATAAGTCTGGTGGGACTGCACCATTGTTGCTTGCTGCAGCTGCTTCTTTTGTATCAAAAGGCGCAATAAAATAATCCGAAGGTACTCCAGGTCTGTCAAACATTTCACCCAAATCATTCGGACCATCTTTAACTTGATAAGAAGCTGCTATTTGTTTTACATCTTCTTCAGAAAAACCGACATCTTGCAAATTACGAAATGCTACCCTATTCATTGAATGACAAGCAGCACAGACTTCTTTATACACTTTATAGCCACGCTGAATTGACTCTCTATCGAAAGATCCGACAATTCCATCAAATTTCCAGTCTATTTTCTTATTTGGTGATGATTTAAATTCTTCTGCAGATATAAGACTAGATAGAAATAACATGCAGAAGATTGCAAATACATTAGATCCCATGCATAACCACTGTTTTAGTAAATTTCGAATTGATGTCATGCAAGTAGCTGACACTGGAATCCAGCTTATTTCATCACTGACATTATGGTTATCATGCACTCCTAGAATCTGTTGTCCATTGCATGATTTGTAAGTATTTTTATACCTGGATCCCAGTGTCAAGCACTGGGATGACAACGGAAGATAGTGGAATGACACTGTGTGTTGTATACAACGTTCATACAATTGTGTACATGATGCTGGAATCCATTTATTTTTTTTCTGGATCCCAGTGTCAAGCACTGGGATGACAGAGAATTTTGTAAGAGATCTGCTTTGAATTGACATCACCTCATCTCCGGCACAGAATCACTTAAGGTTTTTGGTGGTTCTTTTGGCTTTTCATACTTACTAAGCAGTGGTAAAACTATCACAAAGTATGCAAAGTAATAAAGAGTAGATAGCCTACTCATAGTGATGTAAGGCTCTTTTACCTCTTGTCCTCCAAGCCAGGCAAGAAGTACAAAATTTATTGCAAAAACCCAAAAAAATTTCTTAAACACCGGGCGATAAGCACCACTTTTAACTTTTGATTTATCAAGCCAAGGTAACAAAAACCACACTAAAATAGACGCAAACATGGTAAGCACACCAGTAAGTTTATCTGGAATTGAACGTAGCATTGCATAAAAAGGTAAAAAATACCACTCTGGCACTATATGTACCGGAGTGACCATAGAATCAGCTTCTATATAATTGTCTGGATGCCCAAGATAATTGGGAGCATAGAAAACAAATGCGAACAAAACTACAAAAAACAGACCAAAAGTTATGCAATCCTTGACTATATAATAAGGATAGAGAGGGATGGTATCCTTATCTGATTTTACCTCCACTCCACTTGGGTTACCAGAGCCAAACCTATGCAGAGCTGTCACATGAAGCATAGCTAAAGCAATAATAACAAAAGGCAGAAGATAATGCAGAGCGAAAAAACGGTTAAGTGTTGGGTTATCCACTGAAAAACCACCCCATAACCATATAACTATTTTATTGCCAATTAAAGGTATAGCAGAAAATAAGTTGGTTATAACTGTTGCACCCCAGAAACTCATTTGTCCCCAAGGCAATACATATCCCATAAAGGCAGTTGCCATCATTGCAAAAAATATAAATATTCCAATAAACCACACCATCTCTCTCGGTCTTTTATAAGATCCGTAATATAACCCACGCATTATATGAACATAGACTACCATAAAGAAGAGCGATGCTCCAACAGCGTGAGTGTAGCGTATTAACCACCCGTAATTCACATCCCGCATTATGCGCTCTACACTATTAAACGCATAATCAACATGCGGAGTGTAGTGCATAGCAAGAAATATACCTGTTATTATTTGTAAAATTAGCGCTATACCAGCCAAAGAGCCAAAGTTCCAAGCATAATTTAAGTTTTTTGGCACTTGATAAGAAGCGGTGTGTTTTAGAAAAGAAAATATAGGCAATCTATATTCTATCCATCCTAATATGCCTTTTTCTTCTTTTATTGTTTCTTTCTTGTTATCTTCCTGCATAACTTAAACCTTTCTGAACACATGTCCATTGCTACTTTTATCTTATTTTTTTATTGTAGCAACTTATCCTTTACACACAAATAAAAACTTTAAAGCAATATTAATCACCTCTTCAGCAACTTATCACGTGCTGCATTTAACTTTTGTGCAAAATATTCCGAGCCTCCCTTATCTGGGTGAACTAACTTCATTAAATTTTGATATGCTTTATTGATTTCATTTTGACTTGCCTCAGGATTCAGCCCTAGTATCTTTAATGCTTCATCTTTGGACATGTTATCACCAGTGTAATTTTCAGTACAACTTCTACTGCTATTAAATTCGTTCAAAAACTTACTCAATATAGAGTTCATCATGAAACTTATGTTATTTTTTTTTGTCAGGAAAAGAAAAAATACAACAACGCTAGGCAAGACAAATGTAACTACTATGAATATCAAAAAAAGGAAAAAGATGAATGACATGTATATTTTTTTATCATTTTATGATTAAATAGTAACAATTATAATTGTCATGGTAAATAACATGTTCATCCAGATTGAAGAAACACCAAATCCAAACACACTGAAATTTCTCCCTGGATTTGCAATTCTAAACGAAGGAGAAACGGCTGATTTTTCAAATGCAGACGAAACAAAAAACTCCAAGTTAGCAGCAAATCTTTTTCAAATAGAACATGTGGTAAGAGTGTTTTTTGGTCATGATTTTATTTCAGTAACAAAATTGGGTGGAATTAATTGGGATATATTAAAAGTGGAAATTTTAACTACAATTATGGATCACTTTACTTCAGGTGGAAAAGCGCTAGATAAAGAAGGAGTGAATGATAATAACATACCAAATGAGGAATTTTTTGATGAAAGTGATATAGAAATTGTAAATAGAATAAAAGAATTGATGGAAAGTTATATCAAACCTGCAGTTGCTCAAGATGGTGGCGATATCAAATTTCGTGGCTATAAAGACGGGATAGTTTATGTTGAATTACAAGGAGCTTGCTCTGGATGCCCAAGTGCTGCAATTACTTTAAAGCAAGGAGTGCAGAATATGCTGAGCTACCACATACCAGAGGTTGCAGGTATAGAGACCACACTATGACTAATCAAACAGTTAGAGGAACGAAAGACCTTCTATTTGATGAGTGGTATAAGTTTAAATACATTCAGCAAACAGCAAATAGAATCTCAAGTCTATACGGCTTTTTGCCTGCTCAAACTCCGATATTTGAATATACGGAAGTTTTCACAAAGACTTTAGGTGATAGCTCAGACATCATCACTAAAGAGATGTACACCTTTAATGATAAAGGGGGAAAGAGCATAACTTTACGTCCTGAGTTCACTGCAGCAGTTGTCAGGCTACTCATTGAAAAAAAACTGCAAACGCCGATAAAATTATTTTCAACAGGGCCTGCATTTCGTTACGAAAGACCGCAAAAGGGAAGACAGAGGCAATTTCATCAGATAAATTTTGAGGTTTTTGGTATAGAAGATACAAAAGCTGATATTGAATTGATATCACTCGCTCAGCACTTACTAACTGAATTTGGCATCAATAAAAATGTAAAGCTGGAAATCAACTCTTTAGGTGATGGTGAAACAATCACTAAATATAGGGAAGCTTTGATCTTATACTTTACAAAGTATCAAAATGATCTATCAGAAGATAGCAAAAATAGGTTGATCAAAAATCCACTCAGAATACTGGATTCCAAGGATGAGAAAGATAAATCAATAATTTCTGATGCGCCTAAAATCAGCAATTATTATACGAAAGAGTCCTCAGATTTCTTTGAACAAATACTAAATGGATTAACAATTCTTGATATACCTTATACCGTAAACAATAAACTAGTTCGAGGTTTGGATTATTATTGCCACACAGTGTTTGAGTTTGTTACAGAGGATTTAGGTGCACAAGGGGCAGTTTTTGCCGGTGGAAGATACGATAATTTAGTATCTTCAGTAGGTGGAAAACACACTCCAGCAATAGGATTTGCAGGAGGCATTGAACGCATAATGGAGTTAATCAATTATTCTCCGAAAGAAGAGAGACCTATTTACCTAATTCCAATCAGCAGAGAGGCTGAAGAATATGCTCTAACACTTGCGAATGAATTGCGCAGAAATAGTTTATATGTAAGTTACGAACACAGTGGGACAGTTAAAAATCGCATGAAGAAAGCAAGTCAAGCAAATGCTAAAATTGCATTGATCTTTGGGAATGATGAGTTAAACAACAATACTGTTAAAGTAAAAAATATGGATACAGGTGAAGAAAAAATAATCGCTCACGATAACATAATAGAAAACATCTAGTTAGGAGCAATGCAAATGTTTTTTTCAGTCAGCTATAGAAGAAAATTCGTCTGCGTAAGAATTTTTCATAGCATTCAATGTATCATAATCTGTAAAATCTAATTTTACCGGTGTAATAGTAATAAATCCTTCTTTTATTTTATTTACACTACCACTGCCTGAGTGTTCTCGAGACCAATTTAAGCTAAAAGAGCCATTCGAATTTTCAGTAAAAGTTAAATCCCCATCAATGCTATATTCACCTTGTTCAGCAAATTCTACTCCTTTTACTTTTTCCGTAGCAGGAAAATTTACACTCATCACTATGTTTTTAGGCCAACCAACCTTAACTAGCTTGGCAATAACCTTTGGTGCAAAAACCTTTGTATTGTGCCAGTCTATTTTATCATGATAAACTTGGCTTAGCGCAATAGAAGGTATAGACCTTGCAGCACCTTCCATTACAGCACCAATTGTTCCTGAATAACAAATATCGTCCCCGACATTTGATCCAATATTTACTCCGGACAATATTAAGTCTGGTTTTTTATTCATAACTTTATTTAGCGCAATAATGACACAATCTGCAGGAGTACCAGACACACTAAATTCCCTTTCACTATGTTGTTTTATTCCAATAGATTGTTTCACTGGATAATCAAGAGATCTTGCAGCTCCGCTTCTATCAGTATCTGGTGCCACTATCCATATTTCTGGCGCAAAATTCCGTGCAATCTCTTTGAGTAATTTTATTCCTTCACTTCCAAAGCCATCATCGTTTGTTATCAATATTATCATATACAATACTCAGCTATACAGTTCCAAATTATGTAAACCACTGGCTGTAAATAAACTCATGAGGCTTTAAGTTTCTTTGCATAACTGTGAACTGTAACAAAGAACCTGCTGTAAATCAATAGATTTCTTGCACAGGCCATAACTGTCATTACAATAGAAACGAAAAAACTTGCTTGACAAACTCCGCCAGCCCCCTTATCATAAACACTGAAGCTATTTATTTATCTTCTCTGTACAGATTAAATGACAAAAAAACTCACGTATCTGGCGTCTCATGTTTAATTTTTTGCACTATGTGCACCTTATGTCTTTATCAAACTTCTACCTACATAAGCTGAAACGCGCTTATAAAGCGTTTAAAACATAAAAAAACGCCAACTTAAAAAATGGATAGTGAATAACTAGCTACCCTAGGGTTTCTTTTGCCTTTTTTTCTGTTTAGTAAATTTCTTAAACATTTATAGCTAAGGTTAGTTGCATTTAAAAGCAGCTGAGTCGCGGTTATTAAGCGTTTAGAATAAAAAAACGCCATACTTGAAAGTATAATGTAAGTAATTAGCCAACTACGGGGCTTCTTTTGCCTTTTTTTCTGTTTAGTAAATTTCTTAAATATTTATAGCTAAACGACAACCGTCATCCCGCTGCTTGTTAGCGGGATCTAGAGATACCGCGAATGAATCGCGGTATGACGTAGGACTGCTGTCATTCCAGTCTGGAATCCAAAAAAAAGGATGATGTCATCCCAGTGCCCTGACTACTTGGATCCAGTTTTCTTTACAAATTCACAAAAAGTGCTTCATTCTATAACGCAAAACCCATACTCACCAAACCCAATGCATTACTTGCAATTAAGTTTCCTGGATCCAAGTAGTCAAGCTACTCGGATGACACCCTTTTGGATGGAGACCAGTGTCAGCTACTTTCATGACACCATTCTTTTTCCTGGATCCAAGTAGTCAGGGCACTAGGATGACAAGAGAAAGAGGCTACTGGGATGACAGCTACCCTGACAATCGTCATCCCACTACGTGTTAGCGGGATCTAGAGATACCACGGCAGTATGACGGTTCGCAGCGGTATAGTATAGCTTTTTTTACAATAATCCGAACAGACCGTAATATGCTACTGGCCTGCTATAGCCATAAACACATATCTTATCGCATTCGGACTATTATAAGAAAGGCTATAACTCGTCATCCCGCTGCTTGTTAGCGGGATCTCTTGTTAGCGGCTGAGATACCGCGAATGAATCGCGGTATGACGTGTTGAAACAATCCGATAAGGTAAGCCTCGTCATCCCGCTACGTGTTAGCGGGATCTAGAGATACCGCGGCGGTATGACGGTTCGCAGCGGTATAGTAACTCGTCATCCCGCTGCTTGTTAGCGGGATCTCTTGTTAGCGGCTGAGATACCGCGAATGAATCGCGGTATGACGTGTTGAAACAATCCGATAAGGTAAGCCTCGTCATCCCGCTACGTGTTAGCGGGATCTAGAGATACCGCGGCGGTATGACGGTTCGCAGCGGTATAGTAACTCGTCATCCCGCTGCTTGTTAGCGGCTGAGATACCGCGAATGAATCGCGGTATGACGTGTTGAAACAATCCGATAAGGTAAGCCTCGTCATCCCGCTACGTGTTAGCGGGATCTAGAGATACCGTGGCGGTATGACGTGTTGCTTGGGTCAGCTATAGTATTTCTTAAAATTAATAATAAATTTCTTGGCTAGCAAGAAGCTGTAAATTTTTTTGCGAGACCTAAGCCGCTTTTGATATAGCTAAAGGTTTACTGATGATTTGTCTCATTTCACTACCTGCTGACTTACTTTCTGCTTAGCATATCCATCAAATCAGATTCTTTGAGTTTACTATGGTCAACTTTACTGAACTTATTTACCATAGAGCTCATTTGATTATACTGCTTAATTAGAAGATTAATGTCAGTTACAGTTGTTCCGGACCCCTTAGAAATTCTAAGTCTTCTTTTGCCATTTAAAATATCTGGATTTTGCCTTTCTTTTTCAGTCATTGAGTTTATGATGGCTATATATTTTTTCACTTTATTGTCATCTGGCACACTGCTACTTAGCTTTTTTGTAAATGAACTAGGAATGAATTTCATTATGTTGCTAATGCCATCCATTTTACTCAGAGTTTTTAACATTCCCACTAGGTCGTTTAGGTCGAATTTACCTTTTTTCACTTTCTTTTGTAACTTATCAATTTCTTCCTGACCAACAATCTCAGCAGCTTTTTCAACCAATGATACAACATCACCCATGCTAAGTATCCTTTTTGCAATTCTATCGGGATAAAAATCATCGAGGTCACTTAATTTTTCACCACAAGCAATAAATTTAATTGGACAATCGGCGATCATTTTCATAGAAAGAGCAGCACCACCACGTGCATCACCATCAACACGGGTGAGAATAATGCCGGTTACACCTATTACCTCATTGAATGATTTGGCAATGTTGACCGCATCCTGGCCTATCATTGCGTCGGCTACTAAAATAACTTCTGCAGGTGAAGCTATTTCCTTTACGGCTTTCAACTCATTCATCATATTATTGTCAATATGAAGCCTGCCTGCAGTGTCTAGTATTAATACATCATAATTATCGTTCTTTGCTATTGCTATTGCCCTTTTTGTAATTGTAATGGGCTTCTCATCTATTACTACAGGTAAAGTTTGCACATCTATTTGTTTACCTAGCACTTCAAGTTGTTTCTGGGCAGCAGGCCTATAAATGTCTAAAGAGGCAAGCATCACTTTTTTCTTTTGCTTTTTTAGTTTTAAAGCAAGCTTTCCTGAGGTAGTTGTTTTACCTGCACCTTGTAAGCCCACCATCATAATCACAGCAGGGGGTTTAACTGCTAGATTTAAGTCACTTTTCTCTGATCCGAGAACTGCAACTAAATTATCCTGTACAATTTTAATTATCATTTGTGCTGGAGAAACACTTTTTATGACTTTTTCCCCAATCACTTTATCTTTAATGTCGTTGATGAATTTTTTTGCAACTTCAAGTGAAACGTCAGCTTCAATTAAGGCTATGCGTATTTCACGCATGGCAAGATTAAAATCATCTTCAGAAATGATTGACTTTCCTCTCAGTTTACTAAATACAGAATTTAAACTTTCAGTTAACGATTTAAACATAATAGCATTAGTAGAATACTCATTAAAAAGAGAGAAGAAGCTGAAACAAAACTCACTGAGTTATAACTCAGCACTTCTTTAAGTTTAGTAATATTATTAAAGTATAAACCAACAAGTGGATTAGTCAAGTTTTGCACTACGCTGGCAAACATTTCTCTAGTTTTAGAGACTAACTGATTGAACAGCAAGATAATATAGGGTATGAAAGCTCTAAAAATCCAATCAACATCCATTTTAAAATTTACTCTCGGGTAAAATAACTTGCGTAAAGGAATAAACAATAAAGTAGTACATAGTAATAAATTAAATTGCGACCAAATATTTTTTGTGTTGTACGCAAGATTAAAAATTGAAGGCTTATTGTAAATAGGTAAGTAAGGATTGCCAGCGATTACGCATATAAATGCTAAAATAATCATAGTCATTTTGCCTCCTCTCTCTGCTAAAGGTTTTGACTTACTTTTTGCAATAAATAAGTAATAAAGAAACTTTAGCCCCACGCTTAAATGAAGCAGCAAATTTAGAAGCTTATATAAATTTTTATACCCTTTTAAGGCAACAGTGTTCATTTCAATTTCAGCTGTGATATATGATTTACTGATAAATCCAACGGTTCCAGGAAATGCAGCCATTGTAAGTATTGCGATTATAGCACACATGCCTTCCACTGACATCAGTTTATCCACTCCATTAAAACTAATTGTTTTTGTTTGTGAAATAATCGAATTACTGACCACAAACAATAATGATTGATAAACAAGAGAGAAGATTATATGCAGTATCAAAATTGGTATTGCTTTTTCCGAAGGACTGAGCAAACTTCCTGCAATAATCAGCAAGCCCATTTGTCCTACAACGTTATAGCATAAAAATCTGCGAATATTTTGCTCAAGAGAAGCAAATATAATGCTGTAAATTGCAGTGATGGCGCCTACAAGCGCTAATATTTCAGTACAATCTTGCCATAGGTTATAAGTGTGTAAAAGCATCACTAAAAAAGAGACTTTAGTGGTAAATAAAGAGAGATATGTGGTGCCATGTAGCGATGCAGCAGGATATGCATCAACAACCCAAAATGAAAAAGGAAAACAAGCGCAGTTTATCAATAAACCCAAAATTATCAGGTTAGTGCTTTGAAGTGCCAATCCTGCTATTAATATAACTCCAACGAAAAAGTGTACACAAGCGTACCTTATTGCAGGTCCACTATCTCTACAGCTAGCTGCGATAATAAAAAATGCACTGATGGTCATTAATTCACAGAATATTATAACCAATATCATATGTTCAGATAAAACTGCATAAAGTGAACTAATAGTGTAAGCAGCAAAAGATAGCATCTCTGAAAAAGTCAAATTTTGTGCTGGTAGAACAGCTAAAAATGCAACTGATAAAAAAGATATTAGTATGGTACGAAAAGATAAATCAAAATCTAGAATTGGGAGAGACCAATTTACTGCAATGCTCAAATTTTCAGGTAATTTTAGGACTATAACTATTAATACAGTCAGTAGAAGTAACAGTGACGATTTATAAAGTTGCACAATAATTAAAACCAATATGGTTTATGCTATCTCAATATATGAATAAAATCAATTTGCATATTAACCACTAATTAAACTAATTATCATATAATTATATCAGAGTTTAGAGGGTTATAGAGAAACCGGTCAGATTAGGTTTTTAATCTAATCTGACCGATAGCTTTAATAGTGAGGTAAGCTTTAATATAGCACTCCTAATTCATAACGCTACACTCGTGCATAATTTATTTTTAATTTGTGCACGAGCGTTAGTAAATTATTTACTTTTTGAAATAAAATTTGGCATCACTTTAATATTGAGACTTAGTAAACCTCAGTAGGTCTGCCAGTTGGGCCCATAAGAATTATTTGCTCGCCTTCTCTTAAGTGTCTGCATAAATTAGTGGAGCCGCCGATTTCCAGTACAATAGTGGAAATAATTCCTTTTTTTTTGTCTACTTCAGTGCCGGTTACGGCTATACCTTCCATAGCAAGGTTTGTATTATTGGCTTTTCTGCCATTGGTTTCAAAATTTTGCAATCTAAAGAATTGCCCAGGCTTAAAATTCTTTGCCGCAAGTGGTGCTTTGATCACTATTTCCACAACTTTGTCTGTTAAATATTGAACTTTTATAACCTTTGCAGTGAATTGCTCTTTGATTCTATTAAATAATTCTTTATTAGCCAGGTCTTCAACACTTGACCACGCATTTTTTTTCTGGCCCACAACATCACACACTGGAATGACAGAAACGAAGCTATTAACTCCACTCAAAAGCTGAGAAATAATAGGGTAGCCGTTCTTAGCACTTGCCATAGCTTTCACGACGCTGCCACTATACGAAGGGTGAAGATCACCAAAAAAGCTGATTGTTTTATTGCCTTGCTTATACACTAATATTCTATCTTTATTTGGCATTTTAGGAGAAAATATTGGGTCTATTTCTTTTCCTGATGAATTCAAATGAGTAAAATACCCATTACTTAATTTAAAATGCTTTTTATCTTCTGTTGCAATAACTGTATTTGGCTCAGTACCTGCTGCTATAAAAATAGAACGTGCTTTTATACGTTTGATTTCGCCGGATTTTGTGTCTATCAGTTTTATTAATTCAGCATGGTTATATTTATCCGTCACAACTTCAACTGGCTCTAAGTTTTCAATAAAGTAAATCCCTTCTGATAATGCGTTTTGCACCTCTTCGCTATTTAATCGATAACTTGGTGAATCTTTTAGCTCTTTTCTATATATAACTTGCACTCCCCCGAGGCTCTGCATTAACTCTAATATTTTTATTTCTCTATTCTCTTTTTTTGCTAACTTTTGCTTTTCTCGGATCAATTGTGCGTGCGATATAAACTCATTCGCAATTTCGCGCTCTTCTTCTGTCCAATCTTTTTCAACACAGTCCTTTCCATACTTATCAACTAATATCTCATAACGAAGAAGAAATTTTTCTACTTGAATTGGATAATACGCTAAAGCTTCAGTGGCAGTGTCAATCGCAGTAAGCCCCGCCCCTATGACAACTATCGGCATACGAACTTGCAGATTTGCTATAGAATCAAATTTAAGAGCGCCAGTCAGTTGTAACGACATCAGAAAATCAGATGCCATGCGTACTCCACGAGCTAGTATGTTTTTTATTTTGATCATTCGTGGCTTACCAGAGCCAAGTGCTAGGGCGATGTGATCAAAACCCGAGTTGAACGCGTCATCAACATTAATCGTGCCACCAAAACGAATGCCTCCATAAAGTGCGAAATGCTCACGTCTTTCCAGCAGTAATCTAATAATCTTTAAGTAATTCTTATCCCACCGAGAAGTAATACCATATTCTGCCACCCCACCAAACCCTCCTGCCGTGCGTTCACTCAATTTTTCGTGTTTGAAATCTTTAATTAGCTGGAAATTATCGATCAAAGGTTCAATCTTTAGTCCATCAATGGTGATAACGTTATGCCCATCGTTCAACAAATGATGAGCTAAATTAAAACCAGCAGGACCAAGGCCTACAACTAGAACGTTTTTTCCGGTGTTTTCTCTTGGCAATGAACGCTGAAAATTTAAAGGATTCCAACGGCTGAGCAGAGAATATATTTCAAATCCGTACGGTAAACTGAGCACATCATCCAGAATCCTTGTTTCAATTGCTGGCACATTTACGGGTTCTTGTTTTTGATATATGCACGAATTCATGCAGTCATTGCATATTCTGTGTCCAGTAGCTGCACATAACGGGTTATCTATCATCACAATTGCAAGACTTGCTATGCTGTACCCTTCGCTTTTCACCAGATTCATTTCTGATATTTTCTGCTCTAGTGGGCAGCCGTGCAGTTCAACTTTTAGTGGAGATTGTTTAAAAGTATTGTCGTTATTAATTAGCCCCTTTGAGCAGCTGTCCTTACTTTGCTTATGACAAAATATGCAGTAGTGAGCATTATCTAGTGCTTTATTCAAACTCACCTTTTTGCTTGTTAGATCAAAACCGTATCGTCTTTTTACTTCATTTGAATACAGCACTTCAACTTTGTCCACTTCTTTTTTAGAAAATGGTATGAGGTTTTCGTGGTCGATTTTTTTATGAATACTGAATAATATACTCTGTTTATTTTTTACTCTCCACACTGCATATTGTGCTGCAAGTTCTATTTCTTCTTTGTGATTTTCTTTATCTTCAAACCAATGCATCACCTGCTCAGCAAAATTTTTTTCTGTTGTTGGCAAAGTGAGAAAATGACTTAGTTTGTTAGTAATATCTATATTCGCCACATTAGTGTATTTCTTCAATGCATAGCGTTGGACAAATAATCTTTTGCACTTATATATTACAGCAAAGTCGTTGTGCTTTTTCTTTAGCTCCTCTATTTCTTTTTCAACATTGAAAAGTTTTGCAATAAATTCATCAAGTAAATATGAGAGGTCTACTATTAACTGACTATCTGTCATCCAAGTAGCTGACCGTCCTTCTTGTTTTCTAGATCCCAGTGTCAAGCACTGGGATGACGGGGGGTGACACTGGGATGATGGGAGGTGACACTGGGATGACATTGAAGAAGAAGCTGCTTTTTCTCTTGCTTCAATTAATGAACAAAACAAGCTCTCATCACATGATTTGATATAATTCAAAAATGTCTCATCTAATTTTATTAATCCATTGCGAGTATATAGATTAGAAAATGAGATGTTGAAATTCAGCTTCATTGCTATACTATACAGTGTACATGCTGTTTCTTACAGATGAAGATTTTATTTATTTTGCAATACTGCTGAGATTGTTGCTTCTGCAACTTTTTCTTCGCTAACAGATGCAATACACCTAAATTTGTGTACACCTAAACACACACTTTGAATGTTAGCTTGAAGAATCAATGTGTCCCCTGGAGTAACTAGCTTTCTGAATTTTGCATTTTCAATGGATCTCAAGTAAACAACTTTATTTTCTATTGTTTCTTTACCTAGAACACATATAGCAGATGCCTGAGCTAGAGATTCAATTATCAAGACTCCTGGCATTATTGGATGACCAGGGAAGTGGCCAATAAAAAATGGCTCATTGAAAGTCACATTTTTGATTGCTTTTATACTTTTACCAGGATCACACTCTATAACTCTATCTACTAAGAGAAACGGATAAGAATGTGGTAATATTTTTATAATATCACTGATATTAAATTGCATAAGCCTACTCAATGCCTTTCAAAGCAAATTCAGGTATTTTCTTGTTTATATTGTTTAATACCACATCTGATAAATCAACTTCATCCATGGAGTATAAAACTTGGTTCTTTTTTGAAATAAATAGTACCAAATCTATGTTGTTTTTTTCTGCCGTTTTTTTAGCGACTTCTTTTATCTTGTTAAAAACACTCTCTACTGCGTCTCTATAGCTTTCTTCTAAATGTAACATTTTTTTAGCGTAATTATCTCTAGTATTTACAGTGTGCTTATTAAACTGTTCTGTCTTTTCTTTTTTTGCTTCTTCTGACAAAAGTTCAAATTCTTCTTTTGATGGCTTAAGTTTTTCTAACTCACTTTCAAATTCTTGTTGTAATCTAGAATTCTGCTCCTTTATTTGTTGTTGTATATTTTGCAGAGCAAGAGATTCATTGATGACTTTGTCACTATCGATAATTGCAGCTTTTGTGTTCTGAGGTTGATATCCTACAAACTTATACCCCACAAATAAGGAAATAATTAAGGCAATAACTGATATAAATAACTGTATATATTTCATTCAAATCCCCGCTTCAATAGAAAATTTAACATTTGGTGATGGTATTATATCATAAGATTCCTTTACTAAAGGAAACCCGAAATCCAATCTAAGTCTACCAAAAGGAGAAAGCATTGAAAAGCCAAAACCTGGTGACACTCTCACAAGCTTGCTATCGTAGTATTTCCCTTCATACTTCTTATTTTTATCATCTAAGCCAAAAAGTGTTGCATAGTCAACAAATAGTGAGCCTTTGATACCAGCATAGTCATATAGTTTTGGTAGAGGAAAATCCACTTGCTGTGTTAGATTAAAATAAGTTTTGCCTCCTAATGAGCTTTTATTTTTGTCTTCTGCTCTTGGTCCAATACCGGAAAGGTCAAACCCTCTAATCTCATTACCCCCTTTAAAAAAGTGCTGGCCAATGTTTAGATTTTCATCAGTATAAGAAAAAATATGACCTGCCGCCATCTTAAAGCGTAGCGTTATATCATCGTCAATTTTGCTTAATATAGGGTGCGTATAAAAAGATAAGAATTCAGATTTTAGGAAATTCACGTTTCCTCCCAATCCTGAAATATCCTGACTTAAGCGCAGTAAATACCCTTCTTTTGGAGCATATAGATTATCCAGTTTATTATATGCCAACGTGTATCCCACTGATGAAATCTGATGTTTACCTTTTCGGTCCAGTATTATTTCAGAGATATCGGTGTCTTGTCCACCCTTATTATCCATGTGTATATGATTATACTTATAAGAATAGCGAAGGGAATTAGTTAAGTTCTCTGTGACTTTATATGATAACTTTGTAAAAAATCCCATATCGCAACTATCAAAAGTAGTGTTTGGTTTATCTTGTTTTTCATAAAATACACCCATGCCTAGTGACGTATCAGAATCGTTAAAATTATTTTCAACAAACTCTAAATCAGTAGAAAATACGTATTGACTTTTTTCAAGAGCAAAAGAGAGCTCTTTTCCAGTACCAAATAAATTACGGTCTTTGAGGTCAATTTTAATCAATGCTCCACCAGGAAGAGACACACCTCCTCCCAAATACAACGAAGTAGTGTTTTTTTCTTTAACACTTAAGTCAAGATTTACTGCATTATCATTAACTGCATAACTATTTACTTTCACTGTTTCAAAAAAATCACTACTCATTAGTTTTTTACGTGACTTTTGAATCTCAGATATATTGTACGCATCACCTTCTGCTACACTTAGCTTACTTCTGATCACTTTATCTAAAGTGCGATCGTTACCATCAATTGTAATTTGATTTATATAAATCTTTTTACCCGGCAGCACTCTGTAGGTTACATCTACAACATTGTCACGTTGTGCATACTCTGGATTAACTTTTGCAAATATATATCCTTTCTCATTTAAATATTTGTTTATTTTTTCTACTGTATTATTAATTTTAACTCTATTAAATATCTTATCGTTTTCCTCTGTTATAAAATCCAATATTTCTTCTTTTAGGCTCAAATCCTGAATTTCAGTTTCAATATTAACCTCATTATTTCCAAATAAATACTGCTGTCCTTCGTCAATCAAAAAAGTTAACTCTGTTTGATTGTTATTATCAACCTCAACAATTGGTTGAATATTATTTTGAATATATCCTTTAGATGAATAAAAATGATCGAGCAATTCTGTGTTAATCAATAGATATTGCGGTGAATAATGATTTCCGCCTTTAAAAATAGCTCTAAATAACTTACTAAATATGTCATTACTATGTCTTTTGATAACTTGCTCTAGCTCATTTTCAGAAAAGTTTTTATTGCCTATAAATCTTATATCCTTAATTTTAGAGGTTTTGCCTTCTTTTATTTTAAAAATTAGATTGACCCTATTGCCATCAAGCTTATTCAGGTCATATTCAATTTTAACACCAATCTTACCGTTATTTCTATAAGTAGTGACTAAATTCACTAAATCGTTTTGCAATTTTGTTTCAGTTAAAATAGTTAGCGATTTTGACTGAATCACATTATTTAGTAACTCTTTGCTATTAAATAACTTATTACCTTTTAATATTATCTTGTTAATTAGTGGATTTTCTTGAATTTTTATTACCAAATTTTTTTTATCATCTATGTAAGCATTAACACTAGCAAATAACTTTGTTTTATATAGATCTTTTATAATTGAGTCTATATCATCGTCGTTTATATAATCACCAGATTTTAGTTTTATATAGAACCCTATTGTCTGGTTGCTTACCCTCTCATTACCAATACATTTGACATCTTTCACCTGCACTTTTTCCGCAGTTCCTAAAGCAACAAGCAGGGCAGGAAAAGAAATAAAAACCACTACCAGTATATAAAATAGCTTTTTCATATTTTATTTCAAAAAAGATCCCTAATATCATTTGACATTCCAGTTGCCATAAGCAAAAACAACACTAAAGCACCAAAAATAGCTGCATATTTTTGACATTTCAAGCTTAAATCCCTACGTATAACCGCTTCTATGATATAATGAAATAAATGCCCACCATCTAGCAGTGGTATTGGCAGCAAGTTAATTGCAGCTAAATTAGCTGAAATGATTGCCATAAAATATAGAACCATAATAAATCCCTTTTTAGCTGATTGTCCTGAATATTTTGCGATTTTTATTGGTCCACCTATTTCATTGATACTCCTTTTACCAACAATAATGTGAAAGAGAGCTTTGATCGTTAAGCACATAGTGTGGTAAGTTTCACTTACTGATAAGCTCACAGCCCCAAGAAAAGACGACTGCTTTAATGTATTGACTGAAATAATCCCCATAGTTTCTCTTTCTATTGTGTTGCCAAAAACGTCTTTGTCCTTGATTATTAATGGAGTTAAACTGGTCCTGTGCTTCTCATTATTTCTGCTATACTCAATCTCCATTCTTGTTTTAGGATTCGACATTATCACACGTGAAATATCTTCAAAGTATTTTATTTTATGCTCATTGATTTGTGTAATAGTGTCACCTGGCAACAAACCAGCTTGCTTAGCTGCACTACCTTCGATTACATTTTCAATCACCGGTGGAGTGCGATAATAACCTGCTATGCTAAAAAATATTGTAAAAGCTATAACAGCAAATACCATGTTTGCAAAAGGCCCTGCAAAAACTACTGCTGCTTTTTTATGACGCGGTTTTGTATGAAATGAATACAATTTTTCTTCTTCCGTTAATTCTTGTTGATCAGCTGGGACACTCGCTGCATTAGTATCTCCTAGCATTTTAACATAACCACCCAATGGAACAACGCTTAATTTCCATCTAGTTCCAGACTTATCGTTAAAACCAAAAATTTCAGGACCAAAACCTATGGAAAAAGATTCAACTTTAACTTTGCATGCTTTGGCAACAACATAATGCCCATATTCATGCACGAATACTATGACAGAAATTATTAAAGAAAATGATAAAAAATAATATATTCCATCGCTAAATTGATGGATAAGATTAGAAATTAATTCCACCTGTATATTTAGATCTTAACAAAATGTTAAGTATATTAAAATGCGCCTCGCTTGACAAGTATTTAGTTTAACTTTTAAATTAAAAAAAGTTTAATTGTAATGACAGATACCTCACTACTCAGAAGAAAATTAATATATAGAAGCTGGCATAGGGGTTGCAAAGAAACCGATATACTTTTAGGGCATTTCGCATTGAAATATCTTGATAAATTTTCCTTAAGCGAACTAATCGAATACGAAAAAATAGTTGATCTTGATGATTACGAATTATATTGTTACATAACTCGTAAGACAAACCTCCCTCCTGGCTTGAATAGTCAGATAGTCAATTTAATTGCTTGCTTTATTGAAGCTAATCCTTTATGCACTCAAGATTAGTGATAATCTTATTTACCTTATCTAGTACCTCAGTATATTCTATTCTTTTCTCGTTTCTATACTTTTCGCGCTCTTGATTTACTTCATCTAATCGCTTTGTTAATTCTAAAATTTTATCCTCAAGAATTAGTGCTGCAAGTAAGAAATTTAATGCATCCGAACCCTTACCTCCAGTTTTTTGAGATACAGAACTAACTAACTTGTCAAAACTATTAGCAAGGCGTAATAAATGATTCCCCTTCCCACTTTCGCAAGATATTTTATATGTGTTATTACGTATAACTATTTCTACTACTTGCATATGGTGCTAAAAATTTCTATCGTACAGTATAAACTCAAACCCCTACTTTCATCTTATTTATGGTATAAATTTTTATTCATTTATCAAATCAGATAATTTTTTACTGCTACGAAAATATGTTTTAAAGTATTGATTCTTTGTAAACTTCTGTAACATTAAATGGCTTGTTTCTTTCAGGTTATAACTTCTAACTGAAAAAGAACCAAACCCCCTAATTTCAACTCTATTATGATGTTTCAATGTGCTTGAAAGTATCCCAAAAAATCTATCAACTATAGCTGCTATAACAATCTTATCTAAAAAAGGATGTCTTTTTGCTACCCTCGCTATTATATCAGACTTTGTTGCCATTTATATGAAGCCAAAATAAGTAAACCTTATCACTTAGCAGATAATGCTATGTTATATTCTTCAACACCCAATACTTCAACTTCTATTTTTTCTGATATAGAGAATTTTTTATTCTCTGGTAAATGCTCTTGATCTATTAGAAGGGTTACATCGTTCTCAACTTCAACGACTAGTCCATTATCTTCTCTCTTACCTACAATAACCTGTATTTTATCACCTACCTTAACTTTCTTTATCAGTTCTTCAAGAGGATCATACTCTATTTGTTTTATTCCAAGATAAATTCTTGCCCGATTCACGTTAGCCCTTATTACTTTTGCTTCTATTTTATCACCTACATTATACTTCTTTATCTCATCTGAACCATTTTTAGACCAACTAAAATCTTTCACATATATTGTCCCTTCTACGTTCTCATCTATTTCAGAATCACCGAAAGCAACAGATACATATGAGCCGGTATTATTCTTCACTTCACCAGAAACAATAGAACCAGGAGGATATTTATTGATAAATACTTGCCAAGGGTTGTCTACACACCTTTTCATGCTTAAACTCATCCTACTCTTAGCAATGTCAATACTGAGAATTTTTACATATACTTCTTGTCCCCTTGTTACGAGACTACTAACTGGTAAATTACTCTTAACCCAAGTTATTTCTGACGAGTGCACTAAACCTTCAATTCCAGGTCTAAGCTCAACAAATAATCCATAATCTTCTATGCTTGTTACATAACCCTTATGCACACTATCAACTGGATATTTTGACTCTGCATCTTGCCAAGGGCTATCTTCTAGCTGCTTCACACCCAAGGAAATTTTAGCATTTTCCTTGTCTATTTTTATAATTTTAACTTTTATAGTCTGACCACAAGTAAAAACTGCAGACGGATGACTTACCCTACTCCAAGAGATATCTGTAATATGTAACAATCCATCTATAACTCCCACTACATCTGATTCATGAATACCGACAAATACACCGTAATGAGTGATACTTTTTATTTTCCCTTCTATTATATCGCCTTCATTTAAAGATTCTAAAAATTTAATTTTTTCACCAGCGTGCAATTTTTCTAACACCAGCTTTCTTGATACTACAATATTGCCCTGCTTCTTATCCATTTTAAGCACGATGAACTTTTGTTCAGTTTCAATAAGGTGCTTCGCATCTTTTACTTGCTTCAAATCCACATGACTCAGCGGTAAAAAAGCGCTTATTCCGTCACCAAGATCAACAATAAAGCCACATTTAATTGAGCGTTTAATAACTCCGCTTACTTCAGCCCTTGTAACTGTATCTTCTTCCAACTTATTCCATTTTTCGTCCCTAATTGCTTTTTCACGACTAAGAACAACATTACCATGATAATCTTCAATTCTTTCCACATAAACTCTGATTTTCGAGCCAATAATGACCTCATCATTACAACCGAGTTCCTTGATCAGAATTCTCCCGTCAGATTTTAAACCAATATCAACCACAACGTCGTTAGGGTTTATTCTTGTAATTACACCTTCTACCACATCTCCTTCTTTAATTTTGTTAACAAAAGAATCTTCAAACAAGGTATTATCTTGATCCTCAAATTGGCCTTGACATATCTCTTCTATAAATTTGTTTGATGATAGCTTTCTGATAGTAACCGGTAGATTTACGACTGGATTATTATTATTCATACCTTTAACTTAAACTTTATTAGAACTCATATATTATATAATATTAACAATTATTGACAAGTAATTTTTCATTAACTCATTTCGAGAATTGTTTAAGCTATATAAAATATAGTGAGAAAATTATATATGTATCAAGAATATGCTATTTAAGAATAGCAAGTGGATTAGATCGTTCTCCAGAAGGTCCAGGCTAAAACCTGATGTTGATGAAATATTGGAAAAATATTCTATTCAAAACAGCAAGGAATCTATAGAGAAAATTGTAAATTCACAAAAAAGAATATGGGTAGAAATAGGCTTTGGCAACGGTGAAAATATGCTTTACCAGGTGCTCAATGAACCTGATCTATTATTTATAGGATGTGAGCCCTACTTAAAGGGGGTTTCTCGCTTGCTGACAAACATAGAAATACAGAACATAAAAAATATTTTAATGTGGACAGAAGATGCAAGAGAATTGATTGCAAATTTTCCTGATAACAGTGTTGAAAGATTCTTTATTCTCTTTCCAGATCCATGGCCAAAAAGAAGTCACAATAAAAGACGATTAATTAATACGGAATTTTTAAATTTATTAGCAAAAAAAATACTTATAACAGGGGAAATATTCATTGCAACCGATCATCAGGACTATGCAGAGTGGATAGCATCACATATAAAGCAGTGTAACTCTTTAATCTATAGGGAAGACGATTTCACAAGTTATACTCTTACAAAATACCACAGAAGAGCGCTCAAAGATCAGCGTAAAGTGAGGTTCTTTAAAGTAAGTGTTATTAATAATTTGCAGACTATGGATCAATAGAGTTTTTGCATATCTCTTTTACGTTAACTATAGATTAAAAATAATAAAAAAAGAGGGAGAAATAGAGTAAATTCCTTTAACTACTTCTCCTTATGAAGGAATAGACTTCTTGCATAACCCAAACTAAGTAGAAAAAAGGTATCATCCAAGTAGCCCCTTTCTCGTCATGCCGCTGCGAATCGTCATACCGCCGCGGCGCTAACACGTAGCGGGATGATGAGGCTTATCGTCATGCCACCGCGAACCGTCATACCGTCACGGTATCTCTTAGCCGCTAACAAGTAGCGGGATGACGGTTGTCAGGTTAGCTGTTATCCCAGTTTTTGACACTGGGATGACAACGAAGGGCTACTTGGATGACAGGGAAGGATGCTGGAATGAAGGTTTTTCAAATTGTCGATAAACCTAAATCTATAATAACTATTTGCCTTTTTTCTAGGTTATGCAAGAAGTCTACTGAATAACAGTAAGATTTTTCAATCCTGTTCCACAGCAAATTTTAGTGCCATGTGAGTAGTTATGGTGCTGTTAACAATCAAAATAACAAAAACTAAGATGGTGATTAGTAGTGTATAAATATTCAAGGATAAATTTTCAAATTGAGTTAGCATTTTAAAATACACAAAGGTTGGCATTATCATTGGCAAAACAAGAATTTGCGATACTCCTGATGCTAAGTTGTTTTGACCAATCATCAATGCATTTCCAGTAGCTGAAATATTAGTGATTATCAGCGTATTAAATAATAAAGACACTCCAACTGCTATTGAGTGTTCAATACTATTGCATAGAACTGCAAAGCTGAATATGGAAGAAATCACTGAAATTGGTAATCCAAATAATAGCCAGTGAGCGAAAATTTTATAAGCAACTATAAGCCTAGAAGAGAGTGGCTGTACAAAGATTTGCTCTAATATTCCATCATGATAATCAGATGTAAACAAATTATTTGTAGAAATCTGCAAAACAAATGTAGCACATATCCATGTTAATGTTAACATAACTTCTTGTTTATTGTTGTTTTTAAGTGTAAATGAAGATAAACTTAACATTATGATAAAAATACATACTATATAGGTAAAGTTCTTATCATCTATTACTAATTTTTTTACTGAGTCGATCATACTAGGCTTTTAAATGTTTATTATAAATTATAGTGTTTACTTTGAGGTAGTATAATTTTTTGTTCATAAATTATATAGGTTTTATTATTTTTTTGATAATGCAATTATGGAAAAGTTACCAAAAATAAAGTCACCAGAAGATTACACTCCTTCAGAAGATGAAGAATATATGAGCGTAAAACAACTGGAATACTTCAGCTTAAAGTTACAATCAATACTCGCTGAGTTAGAGAAACAAGAACTAGAAGATAATAGTATTGATACATACTATTCTGATGAAGATAGTGGAAACGAGGAATTAATCAAGCGTCGAAAAGATAGAAAAGAAAAAATTAAGGAGGCGTTAGAAAAAATAAAATTAGGCACTTATGGTTACTGCGATGGAACAGGAGAAGAAATAGGAGTCGAAAGACTTAAAGCTAATCCGCTTGCTATATATTGTATTGAAGAGCAAGAGAGAGTAGAAAAAGAAAAGAACGTGTACAACATTAACGATTAATTTACACATAAGTGGTGAGCCCATTGGACTTCAAGAGGAGCAAGAGGCGCTGAAGTATGTTATGCTATAAAGAAAGTGGAAAATTGGACATTCTCAACTTGACTCCTGCAGATTAAAAATTAAGTTGTATCCGTTCAGGCAATGGCGTCAACTTAAGGAAAAATGTCAGAGATTGTGTATAAAATTTCTCTCTAAATTTTTTATCATTAAATTATCCAAAGAGTGCAAGGGACAGCACTTTTGTTTCTGTTTTATTTCAACAAAGAAGTCTAAAATGTGTCCTTTTTAGGTGAAATATGCAAAAAGGAAAAAACCTTATTCTACAAATTAAAAATATAATATACTCGAAAACTTTTCAGAAAATCCATTGTGTTGAGTTTTACACGAACAAGAAAACTTCCTTTTTCGACAGTATTTTCTATGATTTTAAAGTTAGTTAAAAAAAGTTTGGGAATAGAATGTGAACTTATGGAGCCATTGACATGTACCCTCAAAGCAAGCTTTTTCTAAAGCAAGGTATAAGATTTGCCATACAGGCTTTCAAGAATTTAAGCATCCAAACAGCCTATCAGGATGAACCTGAGTTGGAGAGGCTATAGACTTATTGCAGCAGATGGTTCTGGTATGAGATTACCCAGCTCTGGGGAAATTGTATCCGAGTTTGAACCAAATGGAACAACAGGCACCATTGGCAATTTGTTTGTTGATTTGTGTACTTCATTGATTTGCAGTGCTCGTCTTGCAGCTTGGAATATAGGTGAACAAACGTTGGCGGCAGAGCAATTACCCGAAGTTATCACTCAAATGCGTTTATTAAATCAAGAGAAATTATTATTTATCTATGATCGTCTTCAGTAAAATTCATTCAGCAGCATTATGATTTGGAAGTAGATTTTATTTTTCGCTTGCAAAAAAGAAATTATAGTAAGCTATGGGAACGCTGGCGAATTAGATTTTGATTTTATATTAGAAAATGAAAAGCTAAAAAATAAAATGAAAGGACAGAAAGTAAGAGTTATAGTGCTGACATTAGCCAACTGAGAAACAGAGTTTTTGACCGAGACTTTGGAGCAAAGCTTATGTGTTAAGGTGGCACATAGAGAAGTGCTATAAACGACTCAAAGTAGGAGCAGAGTTAGAGAATTTTTCTGGAGAGGCTGTATTACAAGAATTTTGGGCAAACTTGGTCATGTGCAATATATTATCGCTTCATATGTGTGATGCACAAGGGCCTTGGAACCCAGATCAAATTACTGAGTATCGTTTAAATTTTTCAGTTTTATTTAGTGTAATGAGACAGAAACTCTATCAGGTACTTATTGCACCAAAAAACTTTCAAGCCCTTTTTAAGTATACGCGCTAAAGTTAAAATCCGACCGGGACAGCCGCAATAAAGTAGATAAGCCTAAACGCCATCATGTCTTTAGGAGAGTTTGCTAATGAAAGTTCTTAAGTTGACTTCATTGACTGTTCCGATTCGTTATATGACATAAGAGCATCATATATTTCATGCAATGTATTTGAGATGTTTTTTTCCATATGTTGATTAATATGCCCATATATTGTCGTCTCTTCCGAACACTCTGTATCTTTATGTATATGATTTTGTTGCTTTAATTCTTCTCTATCTACACTCTCTATTTGCTCTGACACTAGCATAACTACCTCATATTTTACATAACGAAATAAAAAAATTCTAACTGTAGTATGCTTATATAATCTACGAAGTCAATAGTTAAATTGAAAAGTTTCGGTTATAATTTACTTCATATAGAACATGCCCTTGAATTATGCTAAAAATTGCCATAGTAGGCCTACCAAATGCTGGAAAATCGACCCTATTCAACAGATTAGTAGGAAGAAAAGCAGCAGTAGTGAGTAACATTCCAGGAGTGACAAGGGATAGGCGAGAGGGAATGGGGAGAATTAGCGATTTGGAGTTTAAAGTTATAGATACAGGAGGATGGAACGACCAAACTAGTTTTTCACTGCAAGTTATTGAGCAAATAGAGTTTTCTTTATCCAGTTCAAACATAATTTTCTTTCTTGTTGACGCAAAAGTGCAAAATGAGCGAAATAAAGAGTTTGCAAAGTGGCTGAAGAGAAAAATAAATAAACCTGTGATACTGATAGCAAATAAATGCGAGAGTCATAAATCCGAAAATGTTGATTATTTGCAGTTTTTTGATTTTCTTGGCCCGGTGTATATCTCTGCCGAGCATAATCTTGGCATGGTTGATCTTTATGATGCATTAGCTGGTGTTATTGAAAATTTTAACGAGAACACTGAGTTACCTAACAATGAACTGAGTAGGCTGAGGATCGCGATCATCGGCCGTCCGAATGTTGGAAAATCAACTTTTTTAAATGGTTTACTTGCAGAAAACAGACTAATAACAAGTTCAGAGCCAGGTACCACACGTGATTCTGTGGATATTACATATGATCATGATGGAGAGTTAATTACTCTAATTGACACTGCCGGAATCCGCAGAAAGGCGAATGTTGTAGATGGCTTAGAATCAAGATTTGTTGAGAAAAGCATGGAATCAATCAAGCGCTCTCATGTGGTAGTTTTAATGCTAGACTCCCTAGTTGGTATTGAGCAGCAGGATTTATCAATTGGTGAAGCTGCAATTAAGGGAGGGAAAGGGATTATTGTTGTTTTAAATAAGTGGGATTTAATAGGTAAGGATGACAGAAGCAGGTTAATAAAATTTGTCAAACAACAGGAAGTAACCAGGTTATTCTTGGAAGTGCCAACTATAACAATTTCTGCGTTAAAAGGCATGCGCTGCGGTGATGTGATAGATAAGTGTCTTGAAGTGAGTGAATCCTTGAACAAGAAGATCAGCACTGCAAAACTGAATAAGTGGCTCATAGATGCTGTAGGAAAACATTCTCACCCTCTTGTAAAAGGCAAAGCAGTTAAAATGAAGTATATCGCTCAAATTGGTACTAAACCTCCAGCTTTTTCTTTGATATGTAACATACCTGAAAGTGTTGATGAAAGTTACAAACGCTATTTAATTAACGATCTCAGAAAAAATTTCTTTGCAGACGGTGTGCCAGTTAGATTGCTTTTGAAAAAAAATAAAAATCCCTATGTAAAATGAATACTCTGCTTTATACTTTCAGGGATAATTTACTTAAAGTTATGTGTAATAATTCCAGAATTCCTGCAATCTTTCTGCTGTCGAGTGCCGCTGCTCTAATTTTTGCATATGTGCTAGAATATTTTTTCAACATGCTGCCATGCAAGTTATGTACATACGAGCGAATAGTTTACTATATCGCTGGATTACTTGCAGTAGCGTGCATGCTTAAAGACAACAAAATTCTAATCTATGCAATGTTTTGCAGTTACCTCGCAGGGGCAATAATATCTTTTTATCATGTAGGTCTTGAACTCCACTTGTTTCATGACATTTTAGGATGCACAGAGCAAGCAAGTGGTAACGCTAGTATAGAAGAGCTCAGAAATAATCTACTAAATCCTAATTACTCTCCATCTTGTGACAGACCTCATTACGTTCTAGGTGTTTCCTTAGCAACATGGAATTTAATTTATCTCATAGTAGCTCTGTTCGTATCAGGTAAGGTGTGTTATGGAGAAAGAAAGAAATCTAAATAATTTAAGGTGCAGCAACAATCAGTTCTTGCAACAGGCAATTAGAGTAGATCACGCTGGAGAATATGGAGCTATTTGCATTTATTCTGGTCAAAAATTTATTCTTAAAAAATCTTCTATAATCAATGAAATAATTGAAATGGAAGAGCAGGAAAAAAAGCATTTTCACTATTTTAATGAGAAAATCAAAGAGCAAAAAGTTCGTCCTACTGTTTTGTTGCCAGTTTGGCGTATGTTAGGAGTGTCACTTGGCGTTGCAACTGCCATTATGGGCAAAAAAGCTGCTATGGCTTGCACTGCTGCAGTTGAAGAAGTTATAGGGGAGCACTACAAAGAGCAAGTTTCACATTTAGAAGATGGGGAATTAAGAGAAACTATAAGTAAATTCCGCGATGAGGAGCTAGAACACAGAGATATTGCAATTCAGCACAATGCTGAAAGCGCATTTGGCTACAACATTTTATCTTCATTCATAAAAACAGGCTGCAAAGCTGCTATTTACTTGTCTAAGTTAATTTAACTAAGCAGCTTTCTTAAAGTGTTTTAAATGTTCTGATGACAACAGAAGGCAGGAAGAAATTCAAGTATAACAATTATTCTATAACTATATTTTCATATCACTATTATTAATCAATAATTAGTGCTTGTAAATTAACTACATCCAGAGTATAGATTACTAAAGAGGGATAAAAGTGCGTTTTAATTTAGAACCAGGAGATACTGCTTGTGATGGTAGAAGTAAACTCGTAGCTGTCAAAATAAATAACGAAGAAAGAATTAACTTACCTTTCACATCTTACATTTTCGATAAGGATCATTTTGTCATATCTAACTTTAGACACAATCCGATGAACGGCGTACTAACCAATTTATCTCAAGGACTACAATTAAAGCTAGAAAAAGCAGGAGATGATTATTGACCTTACCCAGATGGTATGATACTTAGTCAATTAAATAAGCAGATGATCTTAGCTACAAAAATATTTTTTACCTCATTTATTTTTGGATTTATTCTTTTTCCCTATTTTATAAAGCTTCTAAAAAAAATAAGTAAAGATGGGCAACCAATTAGATCATGTGGACCAGAAAGTCATTTAATAACAAAAAAGAATGTACCACCTATGGGCGGAATAATAATACTGATTTCTTCTTTATTACCAATTTTACTCTGGGCTCAGTTAACACCAGAAATTTTGCTGCTGATATTGATAACTCTATTTTTTGCTCTACTTGGATTTATTGATGATTATTTAAAATTGAAGACAAATCACTATCGAGGTTTAAGCGCAAAAACCAAAATACTTATTCAGTTTATTGTCATTCTGTTTAGTATGTCTATACTTAAGCTATACTCTGCTGAAAGTTTTACAAAAACATCCCTATTTAAAGAAGTAATAATCGACTTTGGCTATCTATATGTTCCGTTCGCTGCGTTTGTAATTGTCGGCTCTGCTAATGCTGTGAATCTCACAGATGGTTTGGATGGCCTTGCTGCAACTCAAGTCATCACTTCCTTTGCTTTTTTGGGGCTAATTGCATACATAACTCAAGCAGATATGAATATTACTTTATTCTGCATTGCATTTATAGGAGCTATTTTAAGTTTCTTGTGGTTTAACACACATCCAGCAAAAATATTTATGGGTGATGTTGGTAGCTTGTCGGTAGGCGCAGCTTTAGGGTTAACTAGTGTCCTAATTAAAAGAGAAATGCTTTTTGCCGTTATTGGAATAATCTTTGTAATAGAGACTCTATCTGTGATTATTCAGATATCATATTTTAAATATACAAAGTTTAAATATGGAAAAGGAGAAAGAGTTTTTCTTATGGCACCAATACATCATCACTTTGAGAAGAAGGGATGGTCAGAAAATGTAATCGTTATGAAATTTTGGATAATTTCTATTATCTGCTCAGTTTTTACTATAACTTTCTTATTATAAAAACCTATGAAATACCCAGACTTCACATTAGAAAATAAATTATCAGGAGTGATAGCAGGAGTGGATGAAGTTGGAAGAGGTCCGCTAGCTGGTCCAGTAATATCCGCAGCCGTAGTGTTTATTGATAGAAATACAATTATTGATGGAATCAACGACTCGAAAAAGTTGACTCCTCAATGTAGGCAAGCCCTATATGAAAAAATAACATCCGTTGCAAAATTTGGTATAGGAATGGCAAGCGTAGAAGAAATAAATTCATACAATATCTTGCAAGCAACAAAACTTTCAATGAAACGTGCTTTGATAGACTTGGACCTAGAGTTAGATTATGTGCTAGTTGATGGTAATCAACCACCTGAAGTGAAATGGCAAGTGAAATCCATAGTAAATGGTGATAATTTGAGTACATCAATTGCAGCAGCTTCAATCGTTGCAAAAGTTACGAGAGATCGGCTTATGCAAGAATTGCACAATAAGCATCCTGAATATAATTGGTATAAAAATAAAGGATATGGGACAAAAGAGCACCTTAACGCTATTGGCCTTTATGGAATTACAGAACATCATAGAAAAAATTTTGCACCCATATCTCAGGCATTATAGCCTTTACCCTTTTTTGAAAGGCATGTTTTCATTAAATAGGCAAACTGTACTTGATCCATTCCTTAAGGTAAACACTGAACTCACCCTTTCGATTATCAGGTAGTCGTCAACTGTACGGAAGTTTACTAAAGACTCATATCCTGCAGAATCAACCATAAAAACTGCCGGGAAATCAGAGTTTATTTTATTGAATTGTAGATATGTAAATTTTCCATCATCAAAAACCTTGATTGGTATTATTGACTGACTGCCTTTAACGTGCGAGATGGAATAATTAAAATTTAAGCCTTTCTTTACAACTTCAATATCGTTTATATCAGGAATAATGGTATGACTAGCTTGTTCGAAGATATCACCGTTATTTGTTGTGTAAATCTCATCACTGCTAAATAGTGGATAAAGAAACCTTACTTCATATGCTAATTTTGGATCATCTAGTCCAGTTGCTTCTTCAGCATGAAGTTCAAAGTAATAAACTCTTTTATTGGTAATTATAGTTGCATTAGTATCGGCAATATCATCTATAGGCTTAATAAACAATCTGTTACCTTGAGGAAGAAGTTGCCAACCAGTTGAATCACCCATTGAAAGGTTTTGTATTACCTCCCCTGGTTCAAACAATATGCTGGATTGATAACCATAAAAACCCGTATACTTATGTATAGCCTGTGGGTTATAATTTATCACCTTTATGTGATCATCTCCAGCTATTGAACGTGGCTCCTGTTTTGCAAGTGCATCACTACCACAGAGGAACAACAGTACGGCAAACAGTAAACCAATCATAATATCAAAATAAATTAATCTTCATTTTATCATTGATAGACATGCACTGCAACTGTTAAGCTATACTATAAACCCCAATTATAGGTTAGCAAGCGGTAGAAAAGGCAAGAAATAAGGCAAACTCCTTAAATACTTTAGAACTACAGGAGGCTTCACCTAAACGGATATACTTGGAATCCTGCCATTTTCACTTCGTAAACATACCAAGAATTCTGTCCATTATTCCACCCATATTTGCTTCAGCTTGAGTATACTCTATTTTACCACCGTGCAAGATTAGTTTAGCATCTGACCCAGGTGATATATTAACAAATTTACTACCAACAACTCCACTGCTAGTGATCAGAGCTGAACTATCAATTGGCAATTTTATGTCTCTGCTTATACACATATCGATTCGTGCTACGTAGGTAGCTTTATCAAGTGATACACCAGTTATGCTTCCAACGTCCACACCAGAGATCTTGACACTATCACCAACTCCTATACCGTTAGCGTTAGCAAAAAGACCATATATTTTATTGCAATCCTTATAGTTTTTCTTTATGTAAGATAGCTTATCAATAGCAAAGAAAATCAGAAAAATAGTAAAAATTAATACAAATAATCCAGCGGTTATTTCAAGTATATTTGACCTTCGCATCTTTAGTTATCAGGACTCCAGCTTTTATAGTAATTTTTCACTTTTTGGTTTGGATAGTATGCATCTTTTGTACCCGTTAAATTAGGAGTATGTTTTACTTTTCTTTTTTTATTATTAACTGGTACTACATTATCAGTATAGTGAAGCCATATATGCCATTCCGGAGGCACTGTTGTAGGCTCAGAGACACTGCTATATATAACCCACCTTTTCCCTTTACTTGATTCATAGTAAGAATTTCCATTTTCATCTCTTCCTACAAATTTATCTTCTCTTCGTAATAGGCGTTTTATTGCATTACAAACTTTAGATAACATAAGGGTATTAAAACAAAAAGTATTATATATACTAATACTTTAACGATATATTAACAACAATTTAATGCAATTACCAATTTTACAAGTTATTATACCAATAATTGCATCAATGTTTTGCTTTCTTGCCAAGAAACACAAGGTGTCTTGGTTTATTTCTTTTATTGCAACAACAATCACTCTTATCATTTCATCGATACTACTCATTAAAACATATAAAGGCGAGATTATAACTTATCACCTTGGAAATTGGGCTCCTCCGTACGGCATAGAGTTAAGAATCGACGTGTTAAACTCCTTGATTCTAACTTTGGTGAATTTTATAGCGCTGATTAGTGTGCTTTATAGCTTTTATATTAACGAAAAAGAAATTAGCAAAAACAAAATCACTGGTTTTTACTCTCTATTTCTGTTGTGCTTAAGCGGACTATTCGGAATTTTAGTAACAAACGACATATTCAATCTTTATGTTTTTTTGGAAATTTCATCTCTTTCTTCTTATGTATTAGTTTCAATGGGAAGGGATAAAAAAGCTCTAGTTGCAGCATTTGAATATCTAATTAGTGGCACTATAGGGGCAACGTTTTACTTGTTTGGCATCGGGCTCTTGTATTCAATGACTGGAACACTCAATATGTCTGACATGGCTGAAAGAATAGTTCCATTATACGATAACAACATCATAAAACTTGGCACATTGTTCATTTTTGTTGGTCTCTCAATTAAAATGGCACTGTTTCCATTAAGCAGGTGGCTGGTTAATGCATATAGTGAAGCGCCAAGTTTCATCAGCATATTCTTTTCAGGCACAGTAACTAAAGTGATGATATATGTTTTCATCAGAATCTTTTATACCATTTTCCAACAAAATTTTTTCTTGTTTAAGCCGCTGTTGGACAATGTGATAATTATCCTCGCACTTTGCGCTGTTATATTTGGGTCAATATCTGCAATAACTGCAAAAGATATAAGAAGACTGCTTGCTAATTCTAGTGTCAGCCAAATTGGTTATATAATTTTAGCACTGAGTTTTAACTCAAAAACAGGTGTATTTGCAGCAATTCTTCACATAGTAAACCACAGCATAATAAAAACATCTTTATTCATGGCTGCAGGATGTATTTCTTACAAATTTGATACAACAAAAATAGAGAATTTATCGGGACTCAAGAAATCAATGCCTTATACAGCACTTGCATTCACTCTACTCAGTTTAGCATTAATCGGTGTGCCTTTAACAAATGGCTTTGTAAGCAAGTGGTATATAATGAAAGCAATTATCGAATCTCATGCGTGGATTTCCCTTGTAACATTTGCTGCTGGCTCTTTCCTTGCATTGATATATATGTGGAAGATGGTAGAGAAAATGTATTTTGAAAATGATGCAACGTCACGCACTGGAATGACACCGGACAAAATTAATGATGTGCCATTTCCTATGCTTTTCTGTCTATTGTTTATGGCAGTTTTAACAGTAGTAACTGGAATATATAGCACTCCAATTCGGTTAGTAGTTGAGAAGTTGGTTTTTTGATTTTTATCTTTGTTTCATATTTTACTATACTTTAAGGTTATAAGGTCTTTATTGTGGATAGACTGAAGAAGATTCATTGGTTGTTAGTCATTAACGTGATAGCGCTGTTTTGCGTTGGCATTGTTGTTCAATACTCTTCTGCTGGAGGAAAGTGGGTGCCATTTGCGATTCACCAACTGGTCATATTCTCCTTCTTTTTCCTACTTGCTATAGCTATGTCATTCATAGAGCTAGATTTTTATTTGAAGCACGCCTACTTTTTTTATGTAGCAGCAGTGATTTCGCTATTAGTAGTGAATTTTTTTGGCTCACACATAATGGGTGCAACAAGGTGGATAAGAATTGGATCAATTAGTTTGCAACCATCAGAATTTGCAAAAGTAGGCTTAATACTTGCGCTTGCTCGCTATTTTGATAAGCAGAGTGTATATAAAATGATGGAATTTAAAAGATTGCTTAAGGCACTTATAATTATTTTCTTACCCGTGTTCTTGGTGTTAAAGCAACCTAATTTAGGCACAGCTGTGATAATGTTATTTATAGGGATATCAATTATATTCACAGCAATAATAAAAAGATCTCATTCGGTAATATGTGGAACGCTTGGCATTTTTGCAGTACCGGCTATTTGGCCTTTTTTACGTCCTTATCACAAGCAAAGGATATTGTCGTTTTTGGATTCATCAGTGGATCCACTTGGAATAGGTTATAATGCGCAGCAATCTCAGATAGCTATTGGTTCAGGAGGTTTGCTTGGTAAGGGCTTTGTTAACGGAAGTCAAACTCAACTTGGATTTTTGCCGGAGAAACGTACAGATTTTGCTTTTGCAGTGCTGAGTGAGGAATGGGGATTTTTAGGTAGCATGGCTTTAATTTTGCTTTATACCTCATTACTTGGCATAATTTTCTCTATCGCTTATAGGTCGAAAAATTATTTTTCTAAGTCGGTATCTATCGGCATTTTCGCCTTTTTTAGTGCTCATTTCTTTATAAACATCGGAATGACAATGGGCCTCTTACCTGTGATAGGCGACCCATTGCCATTTCTGTCCTATGGAGGAAGTACAACTGCTGCAAGCTTAATATGCATAGGATTATTGCTGGCAATAAAAGCAGATGAACAACAAAATGCTTGTATTTTACCTATGCTAAAGTAAAATTAAATTTTACTTAATAGTTTTTATGCTAGATGAAATGCGTGAGGAATGTGGGGTATTTGGCATAAGTTGCAACCAAAGTGCTGCTTTTAACTCTATACTTGCTCTCCACGCTTTGCAGCATAGAGGTCAAGAGTCTTTTGGCGTAGTAACCAGTAACAACGATAAGCTGCACTCTTATCACTTTCAAGGTCAAGTGAGCAGCGTATTTGATGATATAGATGAAATAAAGAAATCCTTACCTGGAGATTGTGCAATAGGTCATGTTCGATACTCAACAAGTGGTAATAAATTTGGAGTGCAGCCCATGTTTAGCAAAAGTGGCAAATTTGGGGATTTCGCCATAGCACATAATGGTAATTTAATTAATATTTCTCCGATACGCGAACAATTGATTAAACAAGAGTGCGTTTTTCAGTCAGATATTGATACAGAAGTAGTAGTGCATCTGACAGCAAGCGGTGAAAAAGATAGCTTTTTAGAGAGTTTTATATATGCATTAAAGCAAATACAAGGTGCTTATTCTTTTGTTGCAATCAATCAAGAAGTAGTTATTGGAGTACGTGATTCATCTGGAATCAGGCCTCTTGTTTTAGGAAAGTTAAACGGTTCTTACGTTCTTGCATCTGAAACTTGTGCTCTTGATATAATAAATGCAGAGTTTGTTAGAGAAATAGAACCAGGCGAATTAGTTACCATCAGTTCGGGTAGTAAGCTAGCCTCAATGTTTCCTTTCCCACAGCAAAAATCAAGTTTTTGTATTTTTGAATACGTTTATTTTTCAAGACCAGACAGCATAATGGAGAATAGGTCTATATACGATACAAGAAAAGAAATAGGAAGAATACTTGCAGAAGAGAGCCCACCAAAAAACAATGTAGATATGGTTGTACCAATACCTGATTCTGGAATACCTGCAGCTATTGGATATGCAAAGCATTCAGGATTACCTATGGAACTGGGAATAATTCGTAATCATTACATAGGAAGAACTTTTATACAACCAACCGCTGAAGTACGTAAAGTTAGAATAAAATTAAAATTCAATGCTAATAAGCACACTTTGAAAGGTAAAAACATAATTTTAATAGATGATAGTATAGTGCGTGGTAGTACGTTAACAAATATAATAGTTATGCTAAAGGATGCAGGAGTAAAAGAGATTCACCTCAAAATTTCAAGCCCACCAATTAAGCATTCTTGTTTTTATGGAATAGATACGCCAGAGTGCAAAGATTTAATTGCTGCAAATAAATCTGTAGAGGAAATTAAGGAAGTTATAGGAGTAGATAGCCTAGCCTTCTTGAGTATTGATGGACTATATCAGGCTGTTAAAGGAGAGGTGCGTAACAATGCTATACCACAATATTGTGATGCTTGTTTCACTGGTGATTATCCGATTGGCAAATAGTCTACGCAAGGTCTTAAGTTTAGAAAATCTTAAACCGCCAAAATTTCTCTTGGCCTTTACTAATTCCGATTCTCGGAGTGCAAATATAATCTGGTTTGAGGTGGGATTCATAAACACAAAATTCGTGGCTTATAGTAAGGTCCTGTTTGTTATGTTCTTTTGTAATATTTAATCTTTTGCACAATATTCCTGGTCCACCTAAATTTGCTTCAAGTGGTTCAATAAGCTTTAATCCCCGTATTAACACTGCTGCTGGGAACCCTTCTGCTTCTGTTACAATGTTTAAACAGTAGTACATTCCATATATAAAATATACGTACGAAAACCCCGGCACACCAAACATTACTGAGGTTCGATTAGTATAGCCTCTTGCCGCATGACAAGCTGGGTCATTCATTCCTATATAGGCTTCAACTTCGGTTATTATTCCACTAAAGTTAGAAAATTTGAGGACTTTTCCCAATAACTCTCCAGCTACAATTAAAGTTGACCGCTCATAGAAATTTCTTGGTAGTATTATGTTGCTCATTATAAGAGTATAAGTTACTTGCAGATGCAAGCAACTTATACTGAATTTTCACTACTTTACCTATTTTGAAGCAGCAGGAGCTTGATGCTTTTGTGATGCGCCGCTCAAGTCTTCTACATTTGTTGAATGCTGCTCCAAAAATTTTACTTCTTCAGAGCTTTGTTGTAATTGTGTTTGTGGCAATTGTGATGCTAACACTTCATGTAAAGGCTTTGCTTCATATTGCCTTCCTACTTTTACTTCTTTATGTGCAGCTAATTGCTCCATAGTAACACCATTACCCTCAATAAGTTCTACGGAGCCATTATCATGAATATTAATTTTAATATTACATTCTTTTCCTTGAGCATTCCACTTTAAAGTCATTTGATATGACCCATTAGCCACTTCATAAATTCTTGCCCCATCCTTATCAATTTGGCAACGTACCCCCTTGTTTTTTGGTCAGGTAGTAGCAACGTAACTGTCTTTACATCGTACTTTTTGCACATATTACCACTTAGAATATCATGCAAGTTTACTTCTTTTATATAATCGTTCAGCGCAATTCTTATGACAGGCTTAACACTGTTATCTATATTTTTAGTTTCTCTTAATTTTATAAGCTTTGCATCAATATTTTTAGATATCTCTTCTTCAATTTGTTTAGCAGCTTTGCCTACAATTTCCCGACCATGATATTTGGTCTCCTCAGCAGTATATCTATACATACCATCGCTATTCTTATGAACATGAGGTTTCACTATTACTTTATTAGTAGTATTAGTAGAAGGGTTGTTCTGATCTACAAAGAACCTCTTCCATGTTTCTTCATCATCAAGAGTGACGTACCTACATTTATCCTTATTCGGTATTGACCCAGATACGCTACCAGCAGCAATATTTTGATCAACAATCAAAGATACAGTTTCATTACTATCTAACATATATGCCTCCATTATCCTTAATACACAAATGTCAACATACGAGCATTATCTCAATTAGTCAATATAAATTATGACGTTTAATGTTGAAAGCTCAAATACTCCTTTGCTTGATCGGTTAGAACGCGCCCTCTTGGTGTGCGCTTTACAAAACTAATTTTGATTAAATAAGGTTCTACTGTTTCTTCAATATTGCCAACATCTTCGGATAGCGCAATAGATATGGTGTCAATTCCAACAGGGCCTGAAGTGTTGAATAAAAATCTTAGATAATTCATATCAAGTTTATTGAGTCCCATTTTATCTACACCCAATTTTAGTAATACAGAATCAGCGACTTCATAAGTGATTTTTTTATCATCTTTCACTTCAACAAAATCCCTTATTCTTCTGAGTAACCTCAAAGCAATTCTTGGAGTGCCGCGCGCACGGCAGGCAATTTCCCGTGCTGCATCCTCTTCAATTTCAGCAGAAAGAACTCTTGCGCCTCTTTTTATAATATTAACCAGCTCCTCAAAGGAATAAAACTCAAGATGCAAAGGAATGCCAAAACGATCTCTGAGTGGCGCAGAAAGTAATCCAAGCCGTGTTGTTGCTCCAATTAGCGTAAATGGTGGTAGATCTATCCTTAAAGTGCGAGTAGATGGACCTTCACCTACTAATATGTCCAAGCAAAAATCTTCCATAGCAGTATATAAAACTTCTTCGATGCTGCGATTTAATCTATGGATTTCGTCGATAAATAGAACATCTTTTGCATTTAAAGTGGTAAGCACTGCAGCCAAGTCCCCAGCTTTACTAAGTAAAGGACCAGAAGTTGCGCGAAAGCTAACTCTTAATTCTTTAGAAACAATTTGTGCTAAAGTTGTTTTGCCAAGCCCTGGAGGACCGTACAATAAGACGTGATCTAAAGCTTCAGTTCTCGTCTGTGCAGCGTTTATAAACACTTTTAAATTTTGTATTAAGTCTTTTTGCCCGACAAAATCATCAAGTTGCTCAGGCCTGATGTTAATATTGCGCACATCTTCAGTATATTCTTTACCGCACGATATTGATTTCATAATGTTAAGAGCTCCTTAAGCGCCATGCGAATAATGTCCTTAGTGTCCAGGTTTGACGATTCGTCTTGTATTTTTTTTATCGTATCATAAGCTTTCATTTTTTCATACCCAAGATTGATCAATGCTGAAAGGGCATCTTCATTAATTGGATTAAAGTTATTGTTATTTATTTCTAGTTTACTTACTTTGCCACTCAATTCAGTGATGATTCGATTTATGAGTTTCAAGCCAAGTCCACTCATCTTGAGTGTTACTTTATCTTCATTCATAATTGCCAAAAATAGCTGTTCTGGAGTTAATTTACTCAAAATTGACATTGCAGTTTTATAGCTAACACCGCTTACTTTAACTAGCAACCTCAAGCACTGCTGTTCTTCTTTGCTTATAAAACCATATAGCTGAGTAGTGTTTTCTCTGTTATTTGCATAGGTTTCGATAAGTAATTTGATTCTACTTCCAATTGCACAAGCACTTAAAGTTTTGGCTGAAAGATACACCATATAGCCAACATCATTCACATTCAGGATTATGTGATCGCTGCGCACTTCATCAACTATTCCACTTAGATTTCCTATCATTTTTAGTACTATATAGGGTTCAGTTTAAATACTTCTGGATCTTAGGTCAAGCAAACGAACATTATAACAGGGAAACATGGCTAAAAAACCACTTGACACCCTTCGCCAGCCCCCTTATCATGAAACTGAAGCTATTTATTTATCTTCTCTGTACAGATTAAATGACAAAAAAACTCAACGTATTTGGCGTCTCATGTTTAATTTTTTGCACTATGTGTACCTTATGTCTTCACAACATTTCTAGCTATATAAGCTAAAACGCGCTTATATAGCGTTTAAGACAGTATAGAACGCCGATTTGCAGGATTAGAGAGTGACAACTAGCTAACACGGGGTTTCTTTTGCCTTTTTTTCTGCTTAGTAAATTTCTTAAACATTTAAACTAAGGTGAGTTGCATTTAAAAGCAGCTAAATTGCAGTGTTTAAGACTTTAAAGAACGCCAATACTGAAAATAGATAGTAACCGGGGCTTCTTTTGCCTTTTTTTTCATTTGGTAAATTTCTTGAATATTTATGGCTAAAGTAACTTAGGTTCACCGACAATCGTCATCCCGCTACTCGTTAGCGGGATCTATGCTAAGAGATACCGCGAATGAATCGCGCGGTATGACGGTCTGCGGCGGCATGACGATAAGGTTTATACCTTGTCATCCCAGTGCCCAGACACTGGGATCCAGCCTTTTCATAATCATCAAAACGTTGTATTTTAACATAAAACGGCTACTTTTATACTTAGAGGTTGTCCACAAACCAAGGAATACGTAGTATATAAAGAAAGAATATTGAGGTAAGAGATGAGGAAAAAATATCCAACAGATTTAAGTAAAAGGGAATGGGCAAGAATAGAAAAACACTTCAGAGTATCGTACAAGAAAGGAGGAAGGCCACCAAAATACAGTAAGTGTGAGATAGTAAATGCAATTCTTTATATACTGCGCACAGGATGTCAATGGCGCTATTTACCACACGATTTTCCGCCGTGGAAGGCTGTGCATGAACAGTTTAGAAGATGGAAAAAGCAGGGAATTTTTGAGAAAATGAACTATGATATCACTAAATATAGTAGGTCAAAAATGGGAAGCCGAGCGCATGCATAGTGGACAGTCAATCGGTAAAAACCACGGAAAAAGGGGGGTCAAAGGTTATGATGGTGCGAAAAAGGTAAAGGGGAGAAAAAGACATATAATCACAGATACTCAAGGATTTGTGCTTGGTTGCTATGTAGGAGCTGCAAGCGAAAATGACAGAGATGGGGTGAAGATGGCATTGGACAATATGAAGGAAAAATACAGCAATATTAAGAAAATGTGGGCTGATATGGGATACCAAGGAAAAGATTTAAAGGATTACGTAAAGAGAGAATATGGGATAGATATTGAAATTGTCAAAAGGCCTCCATGTAGGTTTTGGGTGCATAAAGATACACCACTAGAACTATTGCCACAACGGGATCCTGGATTTTCAGTACAGCCGAGAAGGTGGGTGGTAGAGAGGACTTTTGCTTGGATCAATAGAAATAGAAGGCTATCAAAGGAGTACGATTTACTTACAACATCTACTGAAAGTTTCATATATCTGGCTATGAGTAAAGTTATGTTAAGTAGGGAATATGCTTGATTTACTGGTTTGTGGACAACCTCTAAGCTATGGGAACGCTGGCGCATTAGATTTTGATTTTATATTAGAAAATGAAAAGCTAAAAAATAAAATGAAAGGACAGAAAGTAAGAGTTATAGTGCTGACATTAGCCAACTGAGAAACAGAGTTTTTGACCGAGACTTTGGAGCAAAGCTTATGTGTTAAGGTGACACATAGAGGAGTGCTATAAACGACTCAAAGTAGGAGCAGAGTTAGAGAATTTTTCTGGAGAGGCTGTATTACAAGAATTTTGGGCAAACTTGGTCATGTGCAATATATTATCGCTTCATATGTGTGATGCACAAGGGCCTTGGAACCCAGATCAAATTACTGAGTATCGTTTAAATTTTTCAGTTTTATTTGGTGTAATGAGGCAGAAACTCTATCAGGTACTTATTGCGCCAAAAAACTTTCAAGCCCTTTTTAAGTATACGCGCTAAAGTTAAAATCCGACCGGGACAGCTGCAATAAAGTAGATAAGCCTAAACGCCATCATGTCTTTAGGAGAGTTTGCTAATGAAAGTTCTTAAGTTGACGCCATTGGCTGAACGGATACGGAATGACACCATCCTTTTTTCTGGATTCCAGACTGGAATGACACCTCTGGACACTTCCGTCGTAAAGGAACCAGTGTCAGCTACTCGGATGACACCTTTTTTCTACTTAGTTTGGGTTATGCAAGAAGTCTAATGAAGTGAAAATAAATTTATTTACCAAAATAGAGTTGCCTTGGTCTACAGATCTTAGTTTCTTTATCATTTATCATTTCATACCACTGAGTAACCCAACCAGTGGTTCTTGCAAGTGCAAAAATAGGCGTGAACATATTTGAGGGGATATCAATAGCATTCATTATTATACCTGAGTAAAAATCAACATTTGGATATAACTTACGCACGATAAAATATTCATCCTTTAAAGCTATTTCTTCAAGTTTTTTTGCAATTTTAAGCAGTTCATTATTTTGTTCTAGTTTACTTAGAACCTCATGGCAAGCGCCTTTCAATATACGCGCGCGCGGATCATAATTTTTATAAACACGATGTCCAAATCCCATCAATTTAAATGGATCTTTATCATCTTTAGCTTTTTCGATGAATTTATCTATATCTCCACTTTGCTCTATCTCTTTTAGCATATTTATAACTGCCTCATTAGCTCCACCATGTGCTGGTCCCCAAAGTGTAGCAACTCCTGCAGAGAGGCTTGCAAACAGATTAGAACCAGCCGATCCCACCAATCTGACAGCCGCCGTAGAAGCATTCTGTTCATGATCAGCATGGAGAGTAAATATTTTATCCAGAGCTTTTGCAAAAAGGGCGCTTTTATCATTATCAACAGCATCGCCAAATATCATCTTTAAGAAATTTTCACTGTAACTTAATTCATTGTTAGCATTTATGAATTCCTGATTGTTGATATGCCTATAAATCATTGCAATAATTGTGGAAACTTGCGCTATTGCAGAAATTCCAAAATCTAGGTCTTCACCATTGACATTGTTGCCATGCTTTTCATGATAAGATGCTGACAAACTTGCAAAACATGCAACTAAGATTGACATAGGGTGAGCAGTTTTTGGAAATGCTTTAATTACATTTGTAACTTGCTCTGATACTTTGGATGATTCTTGTATTTTGAGAAGAAATTTTTTGTGTTGCTCTGAACTGGGTAATTCACCATAGAGCAATAAATAAATCACAGCAGTAAAATTATTATTCTCTGCCAAATCAGCTATATTATGTCCCCTATATTTAAGAACTCCTTCATCTCCATCAATGAATGTAATTGTAGAAGAGCATGAAGCTGTAGAAACAAACCCTGGATCGTAAGTGAATAATCCTGTCATCTTATATAAATCCTTGATATTTAACACATCAGGACCTGTTGTTCCGCTTAATACAGGTAGCTCGATTTTTAATCCATTACTTAGTTCTAATAGCACTTTTTTATCCATCACTTAAGCTACTTAAATTTTATACAGAATATACAAACTGAGGAGTATATATTAATACAGTTAACTTTACATTAACCGTATTAAGCGGTCATCAATGCTTTTACTTTTGCATTTAAGCGACTTATTTTACGCGCAGCAGTATTCCTATGAATAACACCTTTATTCACACACTTGTGTAAATTAGATTCAGCATTCCGAAATGCCAGAAAAACATTTTCTTTGTCGCCAGACTTGATTATATCAACCAATTTTCTAATAGAGGTGCGAGTTTTACTTTTCCGCATCTTATTTATTAAAGTGCGCTTTGCTATTACCTTTATCATTTTTTTAGCACTCTTATGATTTGCCATATATTAATACCTAAAATACTGTACTTTTCTTTTAATTATAAAGTTTTTTTGTTAATTTGCAATATCAGTTTTTCCTATGGTTAATCTACTGCTTCTCTCTTCAATAATTTTTTCTAAACTTTGCAAGAATTCATTTTTGTTTAACCCAGGATATATTGGGGGCAATATTTCTATTACTGCCTTTCCGGGATTCTTTCTCAGAGAAAGTATGCTTTTTGGCCAAAACAAACCAGTGTTTAAAGCAACCGGTAACACAGGAACAGATAATACGCTATATAAAGCAGCAATACCTGGTTGATATTTTATATTTTGGTTTATAGTTGTTCTTGTACCTTCAGGAAATATTATTATGCTTCTATTTTCTTTTATACGCATTTTTGCTAGTTTGATTATATGGCGTATAGAACTGATACCATCTGAACGGTTAATAAAAATCATTTTCAGCGCTATAAGATGCAAACCAATGAATGGAATCCATTTCAATTCACGTTTTAAAATAAAAACCGCTTTTCTAAATAGTAGTATAAAAATAAATGTTTCAAATGGAGATTGGTGTTTAGATGCAATGATAAAAGGTTGCTTAGGGATGTTTTCCATTCCCCTCACTTCATATTTAATGCCACATAATAAACGCAGCATGAATAATACAACTCTCACCGAACAGACGAGGAAAATGGTTATTACACACTCAGAAAAGAAAATTACAGGGAGAGTAATGAAAGTATAGAATACCTCCCATAATATAAGAAAGAAATTAAACAATAAACTTGAAATCACAAACTCACATAAATTTATTTAAATTTAACTTTATTACAAATTAAAAACAATAAATTTAATTATTGATCATCTGAGTAATAGGATGCGAATCAGCTAATTTGTCCTTTAACTTTTCGTTAGTAATATGAGTATATATTTGTGTTGTAGAAAGGTTAGTATGGCCAAGAACTTTCTGTATCAACACAATATTTGCTCCGCTATTTAGTAGATGGGTAGCAAAAGAATGCCTAATCACGTGTGGAGAGATCTTATTTTCATCAATATTGCATTTTCTTGCCAACTCCTTCATTAATTGACCGACCCTCTGCCTTGTAATTGGTTTATTAGGTTTATCACCTGGGAATAGCCAATCGGATTCCTTTTCTTTAGAGATCAGATTATCACGAACTGATAAATAATTTCTAAGGCTCTGCAATGCTTGTTCATTAAAAAGAATTTGCCTCTCTCTACCACTTTTTCCTTTTATTATTATATAGCATTCTTTGTTATTACTGTTTATTAAATGTGACACTTCACATAATTTCATACTAATTAGTTCAGAAACACGCATTCCAGAAGAGTAAAGGATATCTAAAATCGCACATAGCCTTTTACTGCTTATCTCTTTATTCGATTCGCTTGCTGATTTTCTCACTGTGTCCATTAGCAAAAATATTTCTTCGACACTTAAATACTTAGGCAAAGGACGAGAAACTTTTGGATTCTTTAATTCAGCATCATTAGCCGGCGCTGGATTAAAATCTATTATTCCGTCATTAAATAGACACTTGTAAAAATTTTTCATAGCGGATATTTTTCTTGATATAGAGCTACTTTTATATTTTTTTTGTGTACATAAAGATTTCACATAATCTTTAATATTGGTTTTGTTTACACCAACCAAGGTAGTGCCGCTTTCCAATAAAAATTCTTCAAACTGGTGTAAATCCGAACGATAACTTTCCAGAGTATTTTGTGCAGCGGACCTCTCTGAAGCTAAAGCATCTATGTAATATGTTATGTAAAGATTTTCTTTTTTATTTTGCGACTGTTTATTTTTCATTATCAGTTCCTATATTTATTTCTTTGGCTATAATTTGATTAGAAGTGTTCCCTGTGTTTCTTATGAGAAAATATGAGACAAATAAAGCATTTATCAATAGAGTGAACATCACAAACTTTTGCTTTAACCTTTTTCTTAAATTTAATCTTACTCTTATCATAGTTAAATTATAACGTTAAATCTATAAAAAACACCTTATAAAGTGAGCTCTACTATAAATATAGAATACTTCTTAGCTGTATCTATCTATATTTATTATAACATAACATTGATTATAATTCTAACATGGACAGATAGAGATTCCAATTACGTTAGTGTTATGGGTGTTAATAAATTTTTAATATACACCTTTACAAAAGAAGAAATCAAATGGCATCTTTTTTTAATAAAGTGCTAATAAAAGGAACGGTCACATTTGACCCTATAGATTCATTATCTATCTTTTCTATAATTTTATCAATGCTATAGAAAGAACGTTCTATTCTTGCTAAAATATAATTAATCACTTTTAAATCAATTTTTAACTGTTTATCTGAAAATCGTTTTATTAGCATAATTCTTAATAATTCCTCGCTTGCAGGCAAAATTTTTACGCTGATAGTTGATAATATTCGAGAACTTAAATCTCTTAGTTTGAAGTTAAGCTTTTTTGGTGAAATTGAAGAAGTGATTAGCAGCCTCTTGTCGTTTTCTTTCATGTAATTGTAACAATGTAATAACATTGCTTCATCTTTAATGTTTTGTACGTCTTCTAAAATAAAAGCATCGCTATACCTAATCTCGCTTACGAAGTTATTCACATTGATAAAGATTGCATCGTTTATTGATTGCCAAATATGAGCAAGATGAGTTTTACCGGAGCTTTTAGGTCCAAAAAGAATCAGACATTTCCAAGATAAATCATTAACTACCGAATTATATACGTGCTTATTTTCATCTAAGATGATGTAATTTTGCCGGCTATAATCAGCTTGATTGTTGTTAAATAAATTTAATTGCACGTTGAACCTCTTACGTAACCTCTTTCTGGTAGTAATTTTTGCGCAGAAATTTACTTACGCTCCTCAAATGTGTCAGGTATTCTGGGCTCATTTCTCCTCTTACCATAAATTGATTATGCAAAAGGTCTGTTAGCCGTTTTTATAAAGCTCACTTTTAAAATATTTATTGATTGCATATTCTACTGATACATTGAACATTGCTATTATTGGAATAAAAAGTAATATACCTGTAAATCCAAAATATGAAGCGCATATAGTAATTCCCAGAATAATTACAGTTGGATGTATATGAACTTTTTTTCCTATTAATAAAGGAACTAATATGTTTGAATCTATTAATTGCCCAACACCAAATAATAGCAAAACAGCAGCACTTTCAAACCATCCACTAAATTGAGTGATAGCGCTCAAAAACCCAATAATGGTATATAATAATGGCCCTACGTAAGGTATGAACGTTAACATTCCTGATAAAATTCCAATAACAATAGAGTGTTTCAATCCGATTATGCTCAGGCTTACAGAGTAAAAGATCATCATGACAATACATACATTTACCTGCCCCTTTAGATAATTAGATATAATGAAATCCACTTTGAAAAAATAATCTGCAATTTTTCCCCTGTAAGGAATAGGGATTAATTTATTAGCTTTTTCTATAATTAAAGGCCAATCACGTAATATATAGAAAAACACTACAGGAGTAATCACCATTAATGATACCGTGTTAAAGCTTGAACTTAACACTTGGATTATAAAGTTACTAGCAATATCAAGAGCATTCATGAAATAAGATACATAGTTGCTGTAATTTTCTGCTAGATTTTTAGATAAGTGATCAAATAAGCTATCCTCGATTTTTATATTAAGAAATTCTAATACAGAGGGGATTACTTTAAGCTCTAATGAAGGCACTTTACTCACTAAGAAATTTAATATTGAAGTAATTTGAACATATATAATAGGTAAAACAAATGTTATGACTAGTATAAAAGCTATTAATAAAACAAGTATTATAAAAATTACAGAACATGAACGTGGTATTCTATACTTTTCAAACTTAATTACTAGCGGATTAAACAAATATGCAATAATAATAGATATTAAACATGGAAAAATCATAGTACGCATCAGGAATAACATCCCTATTATAAAAAGCAGTATGAAACAAATAGTTATATGACGTTTTTGCATGTGTTTAGCATAGCTAATTTACTGAAAAATATGCAATTTATTTTTCCTATGTTGAAAGTATTTTACGATTTGTAATACTATCGTTTTTTACTAAAATTTAGTTGTTTAATCCGCAGGCAAAGATAGATTTTGAGCTCTCTAAATATCTCTTTTGCTATTATAATTATGCTAGTTAATAGGGGAAGTAACTTTTATATGATGTCAGAAATTTTATTTTTCGGAAAGAATCTTGGATAGAGAGGAAAGCTTCTACAAAAAGAAATATGTGCGCTAAGAAATACAAAATAGCAGCATTAATAGTTGCAGCGGGAGTAGGCAGTAGATGCAATTCTACGATTCCTAAGCAATATATAAAACTGGCAGGTAAATCTGTTTTATTTCATACAATTAAAAGATTTCTGGCTAACCAATATATAGATTACATAAGAATAGCAATTAATAGAGACCATGAAAGTTTCTATGAGAAAGCTATATCACTAATTACAGACACTAAATTACTAAGCCCTGTATACGGAGGAGAAAACAGGCAAAGTTCAGTTAAACTAGGGCTTGAAAGCTTACAAAAAATTAACCCAGATTTTGTAGTTATACACGATGCTTGTAGGCCTTTTGTGTCAGATGTTCTGATAGATAACTTGGTTGAATCTATGATTAATGATCAATATACAGGAGTAGTTCCAGCAATAGAAGTTGAAGACACTATGTCATTGGTGAGTAATAGTTTTATTGAATCTACGATTTCAAGAGGAAAGCTCAGAGCCATACAAACCCCTCAAATTTTTAATTTCAAAGAATTATTATCATGCCATCAATCAGTCAAAGAATTTACTGACGATTCATCACTAATGGTAGAGCACAAAAAACATGTTGCGATTATTAAAGGTGAGAAAAGCAATTTTAAGTTAACCACAAAAGAGGATATCAATATGGCAAAGCTTCTTTTTGAAGAGCCAAAATTTCGTGTCGGAGCCGGTTATGATATACATAAGTTCATTAAAGTTCAAAATGGTGCTGAAAGCTTTATAAAAATTTGCGGTGTGAAAATTGAACACAACATGGCAATAGAAGCGCACTCTGATGGTGATGTTGCAATACATGCAATCGTTGATGCAATACTCGGAGCACTGGGATGTGGCGACATAGGAGAGCACTTTCCTCCTAGTTCCTCTGAATGGAAAGATTGCAATTCATCTCACTTTCTTGACTTTGCTGCTAAAAAAGCAAAAGAAAAAGGGTACAGCGTGTCTAATTTAGATATTACTATAGTTTGTGAAGAGCCTAAAATATCGCCTTACAAAGTAGAAATGAAGAAATTCATATCAAAAGCATTAGAAATTGATGATGAATTTGTAAATATCAAAGCAACCACTGCAGAGAAATTAGGTTATATTGGAAGAAATGAAGGAATAGCAGTGCATGCTTCTGTGTTATTGCATACAAACTTTTATTGGAAATAGAAACGAAAAAACTTACTTGACATCCTTCGCCAGCCCCCTTATCATGAAACTGAAGCTATTTATTTATCTTCTCTGTACAGATTAAATGACAAAAAAACTCACGTATCTGGTGTCCCATGTTTAATTTTTTGCACTATGTGCACCTTATGTCTTTATAAAACTTCTAGGTTTTTACCTAATATAAGCTAAAATGCGCTTATAAAGCATTTAAAACATAAAAAAACGCCAACTTAAAAAATGGATAGTGAATAACTAGCTACCCTAGGGTTTCTTTTGCCTTTTTTTCTGTTTAGTAAATTTCTTAATGTTTATAATTTAGATTAGTTGCGGCTTAAAAGCAACTAAATCGCGGTTATTAAGCGTTTAGAATAAAAAAACGCCATACTTGAAAGTATAATGTAAGTAATTAGCCAACCATGGGGCTTCTTTTGCCTTTTTTTTCATTTGGTAAATTTCTTAATATTTATGGCTAAACGACAATCGTCATCCCGCTACTTGTTAGCGGGATCTAGAGATACCGCGGCGGCATGACGTAGGACTGCTGTCATTCAAGTAGCTGACGCTGGAACCCAGCCTTGCTGTAATCTCATCAAGAACGTTGTGTTTTAACATAAGATCAGCCACTTTTATGCTTACCAACTTAATAAAATTCCTGGATCCAAGTAGTCAGGCTACTCGGATGACACCTTCACAAAGTGAAATGAGATCCCGCTAACAAGCAGCGGGATGACGGGAAAAGAGGTGCTAGAATGACACCGTTTACTATGTAACATCTCATCATATCACAATGTTCGTACAGTTGTGGCGGTATGACGTAGAAAAACTGTTAACTTAAATCTATATTGACATGTCCCATTTTACGCTTATCCCTAACCTCTTTTTTCCCATATATGGTTAAACTAGCTTTTTCGTTGCTCAAATACTTATGAGAATCATATATATCATTACCTATTATATTTTTCGTCATACAAGGAAAGCATAATACTACTTCCTGCATAGGTAGCCCGCATATTATCCTAACTAGCTGTTCAAATTGACTAACGTTACATGCATCCAAGCTCCAGTGGCAAGAATTGTGAGGTCTGGGAGCTAGTTCATTAACTAACAATTCGTTATCTTTAGTAACAAAAAATTCAATAGCCAGAATTCCTATTACATCAAGCGCATTTGCTATTTTCTTTGCAGCTCGTTGTACCTCTTGAGTTAATTTGCTATCTATTTTAGCTGGCACTGTTGAAGTATCAAGTATTCCATCAACGTGGTAATTTTCTGCTATAGGAAAAAAAGCTACTTTACAGTTTTTATCTCTTGCAACGACTATTGAAACCTCTTTCAGTAAATCAACACTTGCTTCAAGAATGTACTCTGTATTCCAATCAAAGGAAGCAAATTGCTTCACTTCAGAATCATTCTCAAGCACATATTGTCCTTTTCCATCGTAACCCATTTCTGTTGTTTTCAGCCTTATTGGATAGCCAAAAGCTCTACTGCTTTTCAGTAGCTCATTATAATTTTGTATACTCTTATAGTTAGCAGTTTTTATACCCAAGTTTTTAATAAAATCCTTTTCTCTCAGTCTGTTCTGCGAAATGTGTAACGCTTTTTTACCCGGATAAAAATTTACATCGATATCAATTGCACTACATGGAATATTTTCAGACTCAATAGTGACCAAATCCACACTCTGTGCAAAAGATTCAAGCGCTTTCTTATCAGAGAAATCTGCTATTGTGAAATCATCAGCAACAGAGCAAGCCGGATCGTCTTTAGCACTGGCAAAAACATGTGTTTTTTGTCCAAGTTTTGTTGCAGCGATAGCAGTCATTTTACCTAATTGTCCACCACCTATTATTCCTATTACTTTTTTGCTCAGCGCATCTGGTTCATTCATACTATAAATTGATATTTCCTAATTAAAGTATACTTGAAAAATCTATGAAAAAAGTATATAATTAAAATACTATTTTCTTATCATGAATATTTTATAATGATAGAATACACACTAACTACCAACTTTGTTGAAGTTACAGTTTTACCAATTTATATTGAAGAGCAATCCATTCCTTATGAAAATTGCTATGTATGGATGTATAACGTTAAGATAAAAAACAAAAGCCAATCAACTATTCAATTGTTAAGTCGTCATTGGCAAATAATAGATTATAAGGGCAAAGTAAATGAAATTGCCGGAGTTGGTGTTATCGGAGAACAGCCTGTGATAAAATCTGGAGAGGTATTTAAATACACAAGTGGAACATACTTAAATGTACCGTCAGGAATAATGCAGGGTAAGTATGAATTTCTGAATGAAGAAAGCATAAAAGTTTTTGAAGTTATGATACCACCCTTTTCTTTGGATAGTCCATACATCAAAACTAGACCCCATTAACTATCAAAATAGTTTGTTTGTAACTGCTCACTATTAGACTGCATTCTGTGATTTTTAGCAAAACACGATCTTTCATTTGAGCTTTCTTCAATTTAAAATAAATACAGAAACTAGCTATCTTCAAAAATATGGTTGAATAATTGTGTGTATAATTATTAATGCTTTCTAAGTGGATTTCTTATGGCTTTTTCTAAGTTTCTCGATCCAAAATTGGACCTAACATTAAAAAAAATCTTTGGAACGGAAAAAAATAAGAATATCCTGATCCACTTTTTGAACGATATTTTAGGGTTTACTGAGATAAATGCAATACAAGAAGTTGAGTTTCTTAGCACTATTATGGATCCCGAAGTTGCCTCTGATAAACAAAGTATTGTTGATGTTCTCTGCAAGGATTCTCACGGAAATAGATATATAGCAGAAATGCAGCTCGCTAGAGACAAGGGCTTCGAAAAACGCGCTCAATTATATGCCGCTAAAGCCTACTCAAGACAATTAGATAAATCTGGCAACTACATTGATTTAAAGAAAGTCTTCTTTATTGCTATATCAAATTGTAACTTACTTCCTGAAGAAGTTGATTATATCTCTACTCATAATATACGTGATATAAGAACCAACGGCCATTACTTAAAAGACTTCCAATTTATCTTTATAGAATTGCCCAAATTTTCAAAAAGTAAAGTAGAGCAGCTAGAAAGTACAGTAGAAAGGTGGTGTTTCTTTTTTAAATACGCAGAAGAAACAACAGAAGAGGACTTAAAAGAGATAGCAGAAAAAGCACCAATAATAAAGCTAGCATATGATGAATTAGACAAGTTTCGTTGGAACGAAAAAGATTTAGTAGCTTACGAAGAAAGAATAATGGATCTACGCAAAGAAGAAGCTATTCTTGAATACAGACTTGATCTTGCTGAAGAGAAAGGTATACAAAAAGGTATAGAGAAAGGGAAAATTGAAGGGAAAATTGAAGTCGCAAAAGCAATGCTGGCTAATAATGTTGATGTCAACACTATTGTTAAGTTTACTGGCCTTTCTATTAGTGAGATTGAAGAATTAAGTGGAAATCTGTGAACGGTTACGTTTATTTTTTATCCTTATCATCAAGTGTAAATAAGGTTATTGTAGAGATTAAACCTATTATAACTATTATCAACGAAAATGGGGCAGCTTCTCTATAGCGCTCATCGCTTACAAGTTCATATATTCTAGTTGATATAGTTTCAAAATTAAATGGTCTTATAATGAGTGTTGCTGTGAGCTCCTTGATAGTATCCATAAATACGAGCAAAAATCCCGATAATATACTCTTCTTGATGAGAGGGATATGAACATTCAAACATGTGGAAATAGGTCCGTGACCCATGGTATATGCAGTCCACTCAATTTCATTTGGTGTTTTTTTGAGCCCTGACTCTACCGCCTTGAAAGATATAGCAAAAAAACGGAATAAATATGAGTAAACTAATGCGCCAATAGTTCCTACTAAGCTAATTTCCACAACATATTGAGTAATGAAAGAGGATATTCTGCTTAAAAATATTATTATACTAATTGCGATAATTGCATTTGGAATTGCGTAGCCTAAAGAAATGAGACGCGCTATATTGTTGATTACCTTATTTTTACGCGCCGTATATCCAATCATTATTGCAATGCTAATTGAGATTAATGCGGTGATAAATGATAAACTAATGCTATTTGCTATTATGTTATAGAATCTTGCTTCGTATATGAAAAACCCCTTCTCTATGCTCCAATATATGAGCGGAATCATTGGCAAAATAAAACCTATTAATATCGGCAATACACACATAAGATAAGCAAAGATCAACGGTATAGCGCCACTTATACTCCGTTTGTTGTGATAATCTGAATTGGTATTGATTGAAGAGTAGGATATTCCTTTTTTTTGTAGTTTTTTTTCGATAGCTATTAGTGTTGCAACGAAAATCAACTCTGCAACTGCTAAAACAGTAGTTGAATATTTGTCATGCAGTAAAAACCAGGTGCGATATATTCCTGTCGTAAAAGTATCAATAGCAAGAAACTGTGGTGTGCCGAAATCTGTAATTACTTCCATTAGTACCAAAGACAACCCAGCTATAATTGATGGGCGTATGGAGGGTATGATGACAGAAAACAGGCTCTTCAATGAGGAGAACCCAAGTGTTGACGCAATAGTGACTGAGTTACTAACATTCTTTAGACTTGAGCGGACTAACATATAAACGTATGGATATAGGCTGAATCCCATTACTAATATTCCACCACCTAGGGATTTTATTTCAGGAAACCAATAGTCACCTTTGCTCCACTCTAAAATGTCTCTTAATGAGCTCTGCACCGGACCTGAAAACTCTAGTGTATTTACATAGACGAACGCTACTATATATCCAGGAATCGATATTGGAAAGAACAAAGCAATCTCAAAAATTTTACTTCCAGGAAATGAAAAAAATGTGGTAAGCCAAGCTGGAATTACTCCAAATATAAAGGATATTCCCCCCACTCCTATCATCAAAATTAACGTATTCAGTATATATTCAGGGAAAAGTGTGCTGATTACCCATCCGGAATTTGCTGTATCTGTAAATAAGATTGATATTAATGATAATATTGGGCAGACGAATAATATGCTTACTAAAAATAAGAATATATTTTTAAATACTCTTAAAAACATTAATTTGAATCTATATTTTATATTAAAATGTTATATGTAAAAACTGAAGATATCCAGTAATTAACAGCCGTACTATTGAATATCTTGATAATCTCATATATTATACTTTAAGTTTATAGATTAGTAACCATGAGCTTCGTCATTGCAACTTTCTATCATTTTGTAGAACTTTCTAATTATTATGACATGAAAGACGAAATAAAAGCTGCATGCAACAACGTTGAGTTAAAGGGCACTATACTCCTTGCAGAAGAGGGTGTTAATGCAACAATATCTGGTGAAAGAAACGCAATTGATAAAATATTCGATTTTCTACGTTCTGATTATAGGCTAAGGGACCTTACATGGAAAGAGAGTGCAGCAGAATATCAACCATTTAGCAAGATGAAGGTAAAATTAAAAAGAGAGATTGTGAATCTTGGTGTAAGCAATCTTGATATTTCCCTTAAGGGTAAATATGTTGATCCAGAGCATTGGGATGATTTTACTTCTCAACCTGACGTTTTAGTAATAGATACACGAAACGAGTATGAAGTGAAATTAGGCAAGTTTAAGAATGCAATTAATCCACACACACAATGTTTCCGTGAGTTTCCTCAGTGGACAGAGTCATTTTCTGAGAGTAAAGACCTGAAAGTGGCTATGTACTGCACTGGTGGGATTAGATGCGAAAAATCTACAGCATATATGAAAAGCCTTGGATTTAGTGATGTTTACCATCTTAAAGGCGGCATTCTTTCTTACCTTGAAAAAACTTATAATAAAAATGGTAATTGGAAAGGAGAATGTTTTGTTTTTGATGATAGAATTGCTGTTGATAACTCACTTACTCCAAGCAACACAATAAAATGCATATTCTGCTCAAATCAAGTTTCAACTGATAAACTGAAATCAGTTCCACGTGGCCAAGTGGTTTGTTCTGATTGTAAACTTCAGTGTTATAGCTATAATAAATAAAACATCATACTGCTGCAGTTGTATGCACGTTGTGATTTGAGAGCAACCTCTACCAGAAAGGGTGTCATGCCAGTGCCCAGACACTGGCATCCAGGTTCTTTTTTTCTAGATTCCAGCGTCACACGCTGGAATGACAAAAAGCTGATTTTTAACGTAGATAATGGTTATGCAAGAAGTCTACTTCTTACCCTTAATCAACTCCAAAGCCTTCTTCAAATCTATGCTTTCAATATCTGCACTCTTGCCCAAAGCAACGTTTGTTTTACCGCATTTTATATAGAATCCGTACCTACCGTTGCAGATAAAAACTTCTTTTCCCTTTTCATTAACCCCGAGAGATTTTAACTCTTTGCGTGGACTGTTTGCAATAATTTGTATAGCTTCGCTCAATTCTGTATTCAGCACCTCTTTGGAGCTTTTCTTAAGAGAAAAGTATTTACCATCATAGAAAATATAGTATCCAAATCGTCCAAGGCCTATTTTTACTTCCTTTCCGGTTTCAGGGTGTTCTCCGATTACTTTTGGCAAGGAAAGTAACTGAGTAGCGGTGCTCAGATCAATCTCATTAACATTTATATCTTTTGGTATGGAAACCGTTTTTTTCTTTTTTAACTCGTTATTAAACTCCAGATAAAGTCCAAAAGGACCCTTTTTGATCATCACTTCTTGGTTTGTTATATCATCTATACCTAAACTTTTTGGATATTCTGAATTGTCGTTACTGCCCGTAATTTCTTTTGTATGGTTGCATTCAGGATAGTTAGAACATCCAAGAAACACCCCGGCTTTTCCAAAGTTCAATTTCAATATGCCACCTAAGCAAGCAGGACATTTCGTATTCACCTCTTTTTTTCCTTCTTCTGAACAAAACCAATCGATTACCAAATCGTGAATGCCGCTGAAAACTTCATCATGCGTCATTTGCTTGACAGAGTTTACATGACCAAAAAATGGCACCCAAAAGTGGCCTAATTCTTTTTTCCAATCTGCATGTCCATTTGAAATTAAATCAAGCTTTTCTTCCATTTGTGCTGTGAAATCATACTCTACACAACGCTGAAAAAAAGTTTCTAAAAATATAGTAACGATTTTACCACGACTGCTTGGAATAAACCTTTTGCTATCCAATGAAACGTACTCACGATCTTGTAATACCGAAATAATTGTTGCATAAGTTGATGGTCGACCTATACCGATTTCTTCCATTTTTTTAACGATACTTGCTTCACTATAACGAGGTGGCGGTTGAGTGAAATGCTGTTTTGGCTCAACTGAAATCAACTTACACGCTTCCCCTTCCTTCATGGCAGGTAGCAGACCTTCATTTTCGGCTTCCATGTTATCTTGGTAGACTCTATAAAAACCATCAAAGAATATACTCGATCCACTTGCTCGCAGAACTACTTTTTGATCAGTAGAACTAATTTCAACTACCACTTGATCAAGAATCGCTGATTCCATCTGACTTGCAATGGTTCTTTTCCAGATTAAATCGTACAACTTAAATTGCTCTGGCGTTAAGTAATCCTTAATACTACCCGGCGTTCTATTGATATCAGTTGGACGAATTGCTTCATGTGCTTCTTGAGCATTTTTGACCTTTTTTACATATTTACGAGGAGACTGCGGTAAATATTTATCACCATATAATGACTTAATTGACCCTCTAATTGAGTTTATAGCCTCATCTGCAATATGAAACCCATCTGTACGCATGTAAGTTATCAACCCTACAGTTTCACCACCAATATCGATACCTTCATATAAATTTTGCGCTATGCGCATAACACTTTTCACATTAAAATACAGTTTATTCACTGCATCTTGCTGAAGACTTGAAGTAATAAACGGAGGAAGCGGGTTTCTCTTAACTTGCTTGCGTTCTACTGTGCTTACAGCATATTGCCTTGACTCAATCTCCCTGACTAAGTTCTTTGCTTCTTCTTCATTCTTAATATCAAATTTTTCTAGCTTTTTATTGTCATAGTGGCTTAGCATAGCAAAAAAAGCCTCATCTTTGCTATTTTGCATTTCTGCCTTTATGCTCCAATACTCCTGTGTTATAAACTTACTAATTTCATCTTCTCGTTCGCATATAATCTTTAATGCAACAGACTGCACTCGCCCTGCAGACTTGCTCCCCGACAATTTTGTCCACAGCAGTGGTGACAAGCTAAATCCAACTAGATAATCCAAAGCTCTACGTGCTTGTTGTGCACGCACTAAATCCATATTAATTTCACGTGGATTTTTTATTGCTTCTTGTACTGCTCTTTTTGTTATCTCATTAAAGACTACTCTATAAATGTTGTTTTCATTACTGATTGCTTTCTTTTCTTTTAATGTCTCTATCACATGCCAAGCCATTGCTTCCCCTTCTCTGTCTGGGTCTGTTGCAAGATATATATCTGATGTTTTGCTTGCGGCTTTTACTAACTCTTTTATATACTTTTCTGCTTTTTCAATGGTTTCATACTTTATAGCAAAATCATTATCCGGATCGACAGAACCGTTTTTTGCTGGAAGATCTCTCACATGTCCAAAGGATGCAGCTACTTTGAACTCTTTACTCAAATATTTACCTATTGTCTTTGCTTTCGCAGGTGATTCAACTATTAATAATGCCATATTGTTAATTATTTTAGTACTTAAAGATAATATGTTGAGAAATATACAATGAAAAGTAAAAAAATATTTTAATGGTTCTTGTGAATTTTACAAAGTAGACGGTGTCATGAAAGTAGCTGACACTGGAATGACAGCAGTCCTACGTCATACCGCGATTCATTCGCGGTATCTCAGCCGCTAACAAGAGATCCCGCTAACAAGCAGCGGGATGACGGCTGTTGCTTAGCCATAAACATTAAGAAATTTACCAAATAAAAAAAAAGGCAAAAGAAGCCCCGTGGTTATTATCCGCTTTAAAATATTGGCGTTTTTTATGTTTTAAACGCTTGACAAGCAAGATTTAGCTGCTTTTAATTGCAACTAACCTATGCTGCAAATGTTTAAGAAATTTACCAAGCAGAAAAAAAGACAAAGAATCCCCGAGTTAGCTAGTCTTTTACTATCTCTGTCGAGTATTGGCATTTTTTGATGTCTTGTAACGCTTTATAAGCGCGTTCAGCTTATTTAGATAAAAATCTAGATGTAGATGAAGTTTTGTAAAGACATACAGTATCTATATACTGCAAAAAATTGAACATAAGACGCCGATACATTAAGTAATCCTTACCTTTTAATCTGCAGATTGGCGAAAGCAAATACAATAGCTTCACTATCATGATAAGGGCGCTGGCGAAGGGTGTCAAGTAAGTTTCTATATAATATTTTCTAAAATAAATAGACTTCTCGCATCCAATTTTGGCAGCGCGCGACACACAACTGCAATGACAAGGTGTCGCAAGATAAACATCATATTCACACGAAGTACTTGACTTCACTTGTACTAAGAAGCATTTTATATATGTTGTGTGCCCGTAGCTCAGCTGGATAGAGCAACAGCCTTCTAAGCTGTGGGTCGTAGGTTCGAATCCCACCGGGCACACTCTTTTATCAATACTTTCTATAAATCTTCAAGTACTCTGGCACCACATTTTCAATTGCTAATGGTCGAACCTTCATTGTTTCAAGGTCAACTGACTTTTCGATTGAACTATTCATCATAACTTTCACCTGATCTTGAGTAAGCATAGGGTTCGTATCTCCGGTTATTGGTTTTAACAGCATAGAAATAATTTTATTTTCTAAAAAGAAAGCTATTAACTTTGCCATTGGAAAAGATACATTGATCAACAAACACTTTCTGTTAGTAACATTCAGAATAAACTTCAATAAGCTTTTGAAAAAGTAAACCTTTGGTCCACCCATGTTATAAATTTTCTTGTCTTGCTTATTAAAACTGATAATACGATATACCACTTCAGCTAAGTCTGTTACACATATTGGCTGAAATTTAGTTGTTCCATTGCCAATTAGTGGTAAGAAAGGAAGAATAGTTGCTAATCTTGCAAATTTATTAAAGAAGTTGTCTTCTTTACCAAATACAAGGCTTGGCCTAATTATTATTGCTTTTTGAAATGCTGAAGTTACAGCTTTTTCACCTTCCAATTTACTTTTGGAATATTTTGACAACTTGCTATTTTCTATTCCCATAGCAGAAAAATGTATCATCATAGGTACATTTTTCATTTTTGCAGCTTTTGCTATCCTTTCAGCTATTTTAACGTGAACAGCGTAAAAATCGTGCTTTTTTGCTTCATATAATATTCCCACTAAGTTTATAGCACCGAACAGAAAAATCTGTCAAACCAGGAAGAAACTCTCCAATTTAAGTTTTAGTAGTTTTTAAGTACAATTGTACAGGAGGTGCTTTTGCAGTTATAACCGAATGTTTCACTGGTGCCATAAGTGCCCGTTTTATAGCATGGTTTTGGGAGGAACGTTCGAACCATTGATGGAGCCATATTTTATGACTACCTCGTTTAGGAGATTGTATAATCTTAACCATTCCCAAGCTGAAGCGCTTCGTTATTATAAATTATAGGAGCTACCATGAAAAAAGCAAAAAGTAAATTAGAGATAATGAATCCTAACGCAGCAGGAATAGATATCGGTTCATCTGTGCATTATGTATGTATACCTGAAGAAAGAGATGAACAACGTGTACAAAAGTTTAGCTGCTTCACAGAAGATCTTCACAATATAGCAAAGTGGTTAAAGAAGTGTAAAGTTACTACAGTAGCTATGGAGTCAACAGGAGTATATTGGATTCCTTTGTTCCAAGTACTTGAATCGTATGGATTCGAAGTAAAACTGGCAAATGCAAGGCATGTAAAAAATGTACCTGGGAGAAAATCAGACGTCCAGGATTGCCAATGGCTACAACAACTACACAGTTATGGGTTAATCCAAGGATCGTTTAGGCCAGATGATCAAATGTGCATATTGCGTAGTTATGTTCGGCAACGTAAAAATCTTACAGAAAGTGCGACTACACACATTAATAGGATGCAAAAGGCGTTAGTACAAATGAATATTCAGTTACATAAAGTAATAAGCCATATAACAGGTGTCACTGGAATGCAAATTATTAAGGCTATAATCGAAGGTGAAAGAAATCCTAATAAATTAGCTGAATTAAGGGATGTGCGAATAAAGAGTGATAAATCGGCTATTGCCAAAGCACTAACAGGTGACTACAGAGAGGAACATTTATTTGCATTACAGCAGGAATTTGAACTATACAATGTTTATCAGGAAAAAATAGCAGAGTGTGACAAAAATATTGAAAACCACTATAAGACATTTGAAGCAAAATCTGACGAGAGTAGAGAGTTAAGCAAGGAAAGAAGTAAGTATCGAAAAGATAAGCTAAACTTTGCCTTGCGTGAAGAATTGTATCGAGTAACCGGTATAGATTTTACTAAAATTCCTGGATTTGATGTACTAACTGTACAAGCTATTATTTCGGAAGTTGGTATTAACTACAGTAAATGGCAATCAGAAAAGCATTTTACTTCATGGTTGGGGCTAAGTCCTGCTAATAAGATTACAGGGGAAAAAGTATTTAGGACAAGAACTCGTGAGGTTATCAATCGTGCTGCGAATGCATTTCGAATGGCTGCTTATGCCGTGGGAAAAAGTAAGAGTGCATTGGGTGCATATTATAGAAGATTAAAAAAGCAACTGGGATCCCCAAAAGCAATTACTGCTACAGCAAGGAAATTAGCGTGTATCTTCTATCAAATGTTGAGATACGGACAAGAGTATGTGGAAAAAGGAATGAACTATTACGAAACACGTTACAAAGAGAGAGTCGTGAAAAATTTGATCAAAAAGGCACGGGTTTTTGGTTATATCTTGGTGCAACAGGAAGAGCTAATTGAGGGAGTTTCTTAGGAGAAACTATTTTCTGGAACTAGTGTGTTATCTTCTGCTTTCTTAGCAGGTACAACTCCATATTCAACGTACCTTCTAAAGTATCGATATACTGACATTACCCTCTCCAAATCATAAATATGCAACATAGTCAATAATGATTAAGAAATAGTTTATAATAAATATGTTTTAAGATACCTGCCTGTAACACTTTCTGGAATTTTTACCACTTCTTCTGGAGTTCCAGTAGCAATCACTTCTCCGCCTTTTATTCCGCCCTCTGGTCCGATGTCTATTATATAATCTGCAGTTTTTATAACGTGCAAATTGTGCTCGATAACTATAACAGTGTTTCCCAGATCGACTAATCTATGGAGTATTTTTAGTAAGTTATTTATATCTTCAAAGTGTAATCCAGTTGTTGGCTCATCAAGAATATACAATGTTCTTCCGGTAAATCGTTTTGATAGCTCCTTGGACAGCTTTATTCGTTGTGCTTCACCCCCAGACAGTGTTGTTGACGACTGTCCGAGTTTTATATAGCCAAGCCCCACTTCCTGCAAAGAAATCAACTTTTCTTTTACCATTGGAAGGTTTTCAAAAAAATCACAAGCTTGATCTATCGTCATATCAAGGACATCAGAGATTGATTTTTCTTTATAAGTAACTTCCAATGTTTCCCGATTATACCTTCGCCCTTTACACTGCTCACACTTCACATAAACGTCCGGTAGAAAATGCATCTCTATCTTTAAGTGCCCATCACCTTTACAAGCCTCACACCTTCCCCCTCTGGTATTAAATGAAAACCGGCCTATATTATATCCCCTTGCTTTTGACTCCGAAAGACCTGCAAACCAATTTCTTATATGAGTGAACATACCAACATATGTTGCTGGATTTGACGCAGGAGTTCTACCAATTGGCGACTGATCAACTTCTATAACTTTATCTATATATTCAAGGCCTTCTATTCTATCACACTGACCATACCTTGCAGACGAATGATGTATCTTATGTGCTGAATATTTATATAACGTTTCTATGACTAAACTTGATTTTCCCCCTCCTGATATTCCAGTAACACAAATAAGATTCCCTATAGGAAATTTAACGTTCACATTTTTTAAGTTATTTTCACATGCATTTATTACTTTTATGAACTGAGTTGCTTGCTTTCTTCTCCTTGGAATTAAAATTTTTTTCTCTCCACTCAAATATTGCCCTGTTATGCTCCCCGAATTTCTTTGCACCTGGTCTGGTGTTCCTTCTGCAACAACTTTTCCACCATTTACGCCAGCTCCAGGACCAATATCAATCGCATAATCAGCAGCCATTATTGTATCTTCATCATGCTCAACAACGATTACAGTGTTACCCATGTCTCTCAAGTTTTTCAGTGTAGCAATTAACCGATCATTATCGCATTGATGAAGGCCTATCGAGGGTTCATCAAGCACGTACAGCACTCCTGTTAAACCAGAGCCAATTTGTGAAGCAAGTCTGATCCTCTGACTCTCACCGCCAGAGAGAGTGCTAGATTCTCGATCAAGCGTTAGGTAATTCAACCCTACATTCTTTAAAAATGCTAGCCTCTTGATTATTTCATTTAATATTTTACTTGAGATCTGCTTCTGTTGTTCTGTGAGCTTGTCTGGCAAATTTTCAAACCACTTAAGGGATTCATCGATGCTGAGCCTAGATATTTCACCTATATGTTTGCTATCAATTTTTACTGTAAGCGCTTCTTTTTTCAATCTATAGCCAGTACATTCTCTGCAGTGAGTGACAGAGCAATATCGCTCAACAAGTGTTTCATCATAATCCATCTGGTTCTCCAAGATACTGATCAAACCTTGAAATTTATTAGAGCCAAAGAGTATCATATCTTTTACTTCTTGATCTATGTTCTTCCACGGAATATCAAGGTTAAATTTGTAGTTTTCAGCCAGTGATAGAATTGCACTTTTTAGAAATCCATAACCTGTGTGCACTTGACGGAACATTGATCCCACTGGCTTTAAAGCACCCTCAGATATTGAAAGAGTTTCATCCGGTACTATTAGCTTTATATCAACACTTAGTTTTTTACCAAGCCCATTACACGAACCACATGCACCGTAAGGGCTGTTAAAAGAAAATAATCTTGGTTCTATTTCCTCAAGAGTGAAACCAGACTCGGGGCATGCAAAATTCTCTGAAAAAGTTAGAATTTGACCATTTTTATACTCGGAATTATGGTTGTCAGGTAGGTTTACTATTTCTACATACATTAGACCATTACCAAGTTTTAGTGCGGATTCTATACTACTTGGCAGTCGATTTCCTATATCGCCCAATATTGATATTCTATCTGCAACCACAAAAACGTCGTGTTTCTTGTTCTTATCGAGTTTAGGCAAGTCATCTACATTGTACACTTCACCATCTATTTTGAACCTTACGTAACCTTGTCTTTTAATTTCCAATATCTCTTTAAGATGTTCTCCCTTTCTACCACGCACAACAGGGGCAAGTATATATATCTTAGTTTCTAAAGGTAACGCAATTATAGTGTCTACAATTTGAGACACCGTTTGTTTTGTTATTGGTAATCCAGTTGCAGGTGAATAAGGAACTCCTATTCGTGCATATACTAAGCGCAAGTAATCGTAAATTTCGGTAACAGTTCCAACTGTTGACCTTGGATTTTTTGAGATCGATTTCTGGTTGATAGATATTGCAGGAGAGAGACCTGTAATCGACTCAACATCTGGTTTATCCTGAATGTTGAGAAATTGACGCGCGTAAGCTGACAGGCTTTCAACGTACCGGCGTTGGCCTTCTGCATAAATCGTATCAAATGCAAGGCTAGACTTGCCAGAACCACTTAGCCCAGTTATAACAACTAGCTTATTTTTCGGTATATTGACGTCTACACCTTGCAGATTATGTTCCCTTGCGCCCTTAACTCTGATAAAATCGTCCATATTATACCATATAGCGTATTAACCATTATAGCCTCAAAATACGTGAATTTATAGTGATATATTGATTTTCTATTGATTTTTTCAACTGTTACGGAAAATTAGGCAGCGTTTGATAAATCGTCATTCCGCTACTTGTTAGCGGCTGAGATACCGCGACGGTATGACGGTTAAGTAGGCCAGTGCCCCGATGATGTCATCCCAGTGTCAAGCACTGGAATGACACCCCCCTGATAGGCTCAAATCATAGTGTTTGTACAGTTGTGAGTTTAGGCTACCTATAAATTCTAAACTGTTGTTACGTATTAGGACCACCAAATACACCCCCAGGACCCAAAGTCAGTTTAGCTATATCAGAAAACAGGTTATGTGGAAATCTTAAAATACTTCTTGTTTGCCAAGCAAAATAAATACATTCCTACAAACAAGCAGATGCTCAATACTGACACATAAGAAAACTTAAAAATTAAATCTCTAATGTATATTGATAAGCATTTACCTGCAGAAAATTTGTATAGTAATCCAACACATACAACGGCACTATCAACCACTGATGCTATAATTAAAGTAATGAAATTTGCCATATGAAAATTCAACTTGGACTTCAATTTTTCAAAAATAATTATGCTTGAGAGAAGAGATACTAAAATTGCAGTATATGAAATCAATATCATCAAATTAAAACTTTGCCATTTAAAAACACAACATAGCGCTGTACACACTATTAAGTTGTACGTAGCTTTGCTTCTGCCATAAAATTCAACCATTGAATTTACAACTAAAGCAGCTCCCACAAATAAGGCAGCACATATCATCAATTTATTTGAAGTGTTGAGTAAAGAAAGACTGATAAACAGGAGTATCGATAAAATAGACATAATTACCTACCCAAAATTAATAACATACATTCATTCTAAATAAACATTACATATAGTAAAAGAGTTATTTAGCATAATAAGAAAAATATTTTATATTAGCATGCCACATCTTTCAGATCTACTTTTAAAACATCCTTTATGTTTAGCACCTTTTTCTCTGTTACTTTGCCAATACATGAATAAACTGCACCTTCAAACAATTCTTCAAACCTCTTCTGATTTTGTGGTGCAATAGTAACCAAAATTCTACTTTGCGATTCAGAAAACATTATTATCTTGTTTATTATGTCTGTATTTTGTATTTTTCCTATTGGCACTAGTGAAAGATCGATTTCAGCACCAAGGTCTCCTGCAATTAGCGATTTTGCCAGAGCAATAACTAATCCGCCTAAGTTTGGTGCAATTGCAGAGGCAATTATGCCATCTTTTATTGCCTGGTTGTAACGCTCATACAACTTCCTAGCGCTCTTTGCATCAACTTTTGGTACGTTGTTATTACCTATTCCACTATATAACTGATATTCAGATCTACCAAGTTCATCAAGTGTTTCTCCAAGTACATATATCAAGTCTCCCGGCATTTTCACATCAAGCGATACCGCATTTTCAATATTTTCTATAATTCCAATTGCTGAGATGAGTAATGAAGGTGGTGCGGAGATTATCACTTTCTCGCCATTTTCATCATATCCCTTGAAGTCATTGAACATACTGTCTTTTCCGGATATGAATGGTGTTTTAAATGCAGTTGCAAAGTCGTAACAAGCCTCTGCAGCTCTCTTTAGCTGCCATAGCCTTTCTGGATTATAAGCATCACACCAGCAAAAATTGTCGAGCAACGCTAGATGATTTATATTTCCTCCTGCGGCTACATAGTTGCGTATCGCGGTGTCAATTGCACATGCTGCCATGTGGTAGGTGTCAATTTCTCCATAACTTGAGCCAAATCCTTGCGATTTTACAACACCTTTATTTGAAGAAAGAACAGGCCTTGAGACAATAGCTTCGCTGCACATTCTTCCCTTGCCTTGCAGTGGTTTTAACACTGACGATCCTTGAACCTCATGATCATATTGCACCACTATGAACTCTTTGCTGCAAATGTTTGGTCTGCTCAGCATTTCTTTTAGTTCAGTTTCTTGGCTTGATGTCATGCAAGTAGCTGACACGCAAAGGGTGTCATGCAAGTAGCTGACACTGGAATCCATTTCACATTCAATTCCACCATTAGATGAGTTTTGGCGTAAAATGTTTGCAGGCTTTACCTGCTGAATCCCAGTGTCAAGCACTGGGATGACAGGAAAGGATACAGCAGACTCCTTAGACCACGGCTTTGTCTGTAAATGCACTTTAGGATTACCATCATGCAGAAATTCAGTTCCGATATCCATTATTACTTTCCCTTTAGGACATTTAACAACAGCTTTACCACTCTCATTGAACTCTCCAATCACACAAACCTCCACATCATGTTTTTTCATGATTTGCTTAAACATAGGGAGATTTTCTTCTGGCACTGCTAAGGTCATTCTCTCTTGTGATTCTGATATCCATATTTCCCACGGAGCCATACCATCGTTTTTAAGGAGAACCTTGCTCAAATCAACTTCAAATCCGTCTTTTCCCATTTCACCAATAGATGATGATAGACCGCCTGCTCCATTATCCGTTATTGCATTATAAAGATCAAGATCTCTTGCTTCCAAGGCGGCGTTGGATAATTTTTTTTGTGTTATAGGGTCACCAATTTGCACAATTGTTGAAGGGCTGTTTCCCGACAAAGCCTCTGAGGAAAACGTTGCACCGTGAATTCCGTCCCTTCCAACTCTTCCGCCAATAATTACGATTTTATCGCCGTTTTTAGGCCCTTTGATGTGTGAAGGTGCGTTATTTATGTTGCGTGGAATAATTCCGACACTGCCAACAAAGACTAACGGCTTTCCACAAAATCTATCGTCAAAATATACCGATCCAAGTTGTGTTGGAATACCAGAGCAATTACCAGCAACATTAACACCGTGAATCACTTCTTTCATTATATATTTTGGCGGTAAGATCTCATCAGTGCGCTCTTTATCCCTATAAAACTTGCCTTTTGCTTCCTTGGCAAAGCAAAAGTAATAGGTATTCATTATAGGCTCTGCGCCTTTACCGAAACCAACTATATCACGATTTACTCCAAGCACTCCAGTCATTGCTCCACCAAATGGATCAAGAGCTGAAGGGCTATTGTGAGTTTCAACTTTATCTACAATCAAGTAATCGTCATCAAAAATTATTCCTCCTGCGTTGTCAGAGAAAACTGACACACATATGTCAGAATTTATCTCACGCGTTGCACGCTTGATATAATGTGCGTATAGGCCATCTTTTATTTCATCAATGGGAGAGCAAAAGATATTGTGCTTACAATGTTCAGACCAAGTTTGTGCTAGGGACTCAAGTTCAATATCATATGGATTTCTATTAAGTTTTTTAAAGTAATCCTTTATAGCTTTCATTGCTGCCAGAGAGAGCCCTAAAGTGCCATTACCATCGATTCCATCTCTGCTGATCTTTTCAAGCTCTTGGTCACTTACATTGAGGTCAACGGACTTAGTACTATCCTCTGTCATCCCAACCCTACCTTCTGTCATTCCAGTGCTTGACACTGGAATCCAGTTTTCATTATACAATTGCTTGAAATTTTCTGGATCCCAGTGTCTGGGCACTGGGATGACACCTTTTAATTTACCGTAATGCCTCCAATAGCAATTGCCGTTTTCTTTATAAACAAGAATGCAATACTCAGTGATAGGATTAAATTCTTGTTTTATATCATCTTCAGTTGCTTGACTTAGAATCAATTTTGAACTTCTTGCTTTTATACAAACATTTTCATCAATGTAGTCCTTGTTTATTAAATATTCTCTAACAATTTGTTTCGCTGTGTTGCCTACATTGTCAGTCATGCCAGGTAAAAAGCTTATCTCCAAGCCCCACTTTGCTTGTGGTTCTATGAAGTTATATTGAACTTCTTCAAGGTTTTCATTGTAGGAATAATAACGGCAGTCTTGTATGACTTTATTATAAAATAGCCCACAAATTTCTTCATGTAATTTTGATGGTAATTCTTTGCTTATGTAAATCAAGTAAACATTAACTACCCTTCTGCGGCCAACTTGTTCACATTTATTTAAAACTTCTATTCTGATGTTTGCCATGTAATATTGTGAAAGACTTTAATATATCATAGCATAAGAAACTGCGAGCACATTTATATTTTAAATAATTTCTATACAATAAAAGTATTGTATTAATTGTTACTGTTAGTGGGAAGAGTTTTTACTGTTAATGTGGATGAATCCCTTTTTGATGTGCTGGTTCAGCACATATTTTCTGAATATGAAAGAGAAAAAATTCCCGAGATAAAGGTCATACTTCCTTGCAAGAGGGATGTGATAGCGCTGCTGAGTGCATCCAAGAATTATAACGCTGAAAAATGCATAATTTTGCCAGAGATAGTTTCGCTAGAGAACATTGATGAGGAAGATTTAATATTAAATCTTGATAGAGTTAAAGTTATAAGTCCAATAAAAAGGACGCTGCTACTCATTCAATTCATATTGGAATGGAATAGAAAAAATAATGATAATTTCCCAATTGATTTAGCTTATAGCCTGCCATCATTGCTTGATAAAATTCAATCTACCCAAACAACGGATTGTTATCAATTTGATGAACATTCAAAAAAAATACAGAATTTCATAAGCTTACTCACTGAGACTTGGAGTAAAACTTTAAAAGATTTAGAAGTAGTAGATATATTAAAACATAAGAGTGATTACATAAACAATATGATAACCTCTTTACAAAAAGACCAACATATAATCTTTGTTGGAATTGGAAAGGATAAGTCGTTAATTAAGGCTATATATGATCTGCCATTTGGAAAAATAATTTTGCCTAACCTGAATTTGAAAATTAAAGAGAAAGACTGGAAATTGCTTGATAAAAAACACTATCAATATTGCCTGAAAGATCTACTCGATTATTTAAAAGTGGATAGAAGGGATGTTAGTTTTCTGCCAGAAGCGTGTTCTGGTGTCATCCCAGTGCCCAGACACTGGGATCCAGAAAACTTAACTTTAAATGAGCGCACCAGGTGGCTGTATAATGAAAACTGGATCCCAGTGTCAGCTACTTGGATGACAGAAGAAAGGGCTGGGATAACAGGAAGTCCTGAGGAATATCTAGATTACGTCTTTGATACAACTGCCGATCTAAGCAAAGTTAGTAGTGGACATGTTGGCAATATTGAAGTCATCACTTGTGATTCCAGAGAGGAAGAAGCACAAGTGACATCATTAATTATAGAAAATGAAGGTTATGAAAACATTTCTTTGGTCGTCTTTGATAAATTACTTGCAGCTCGTATAGCATGTTTATCAAGGCAACACAGTGCCATACCGGAAAATTACCCTTATATAACGCTTCTGCTTTATAGTATCGAAGTTTTGACCTCAAATTGGAGCAGTGTGTCATTACTTTCGCTCCTTAAACATAGGCTAGTGACTTTTGGTTACACTCAAGAAGAGTACACTCGGATTTTATCTGAATTTGAAATAGAGATATTACGCAACTTTAGTACAAATGGCCTGAGCGATATTATAAATGCTATCAATGCCCATAAAAAGCTAAAATACAAAGAAGATATATTACTTATTATCAGTAAGTTAGAGGTTATATTTAATCCTTTACTTCGTTCTATAAATTGCTCTATTTTTGATGTGGTAGCAACTCATTTGCAGTGTATTAATATATTATCTGGTATAAATTTTTCAGAGCTAAATAGTGAAATAGGTAATTTTACCTGTAATTTCTCAAATGCATGTGAGGGTGTAGGAATTAAATGCTCCTTAGAGTTATATAGCCAAATTCTGACCTTATTTTTAGAGAAAGAGTTTTTCTCTGTAGCAAGTGACTTGAATAAATTCAGCTTATATCACAACAAAGTTGTAATACTTGCTGGATTTAATGAAGCGCCAAGCTTTCAAAATCCGCTTTTGAATGCATTTACGAGAGAAAAATTTAATCTTCCTTCCGTGCAAGAAGAGCAGGGGTATTTTTTTTATACTTTACACAATTTGTTTTGTGCAAGTAAGGTTTATATTACAAGATCGCTAAGCCATAGAAAACCAATTCTATTGCAGCGTTTGGAAATTCTACTCAAGGAGGGGAAGCAGCCGTATCGTGATTGGCTAAGGATATTAAATACGCCTGAATGTACTGTTCCATGTACTCAGCCTATGCCAAAACCTCAAACCGAAGTTAGAAAAGAAAAAATGCAGGTGATGTCTTGCAGTGCAATAGAAAAGCTAATTCGTAATCCTTATTCATTTTACGTTGAATATATACTGGGCCTTAAACAATTAAGAGACTTGAATTTTAAGCCATCGATATTGGAATTTGGCACTATGGTACACAACATTCTTGCAAGATATTTACGCAACAAAAAATCTCCAATGAGCATTGCACGAGAAGCATTCTCGACTAGTCAGTTTAATTTTTCAAATATGTGGTGGGTAAGACTACAAAAGATAATTCAATCTTTTGTCGAATTTGATGAAACTCGAAGCAATTATGTTGAGTTGGAAAAGAACTTTTCCTGTCCGATATTTCATATTCCAGCGCGTGACACTGGTTCTTGTGATCAGTATGAAACTGCTTGGATGACAAATAAGCCACAAGAAATTTCACTGACAGCAAGATGTGATAGAGTTGAGTATCTATCAAGTGGGCAAGTAGCAATTATAGACTATAAACTTGGTTCACCACCTTCCAATGAAGAAGTGATGTCGGGGTTTTTTCCGCAATTAATTTTACAAGCCTTAGCGGTAGAACATATAACAAAAAGAGAAGTCTCAGAACTTGCTTATTGGAAACTTGATTATGATAAAATAAAAGTTATTTCTATACAAAATTATAGATACAAAATGCAAGAATTAAAAAATGATCTGCCTGGTTTTTTATCTAACTATTTAAGTAATTCCACACCCTTTATTGCCTCTCCATATTTTGATAAATTCCTGAGATTTAACAGCTATAAACAGCTAGAAAGGGTAGGAGAGTGGTTGTAAATGGTGTCATCCGAGTACCTGATACTGGTTTCTATCCAAAAGGGTGTCATGCCAGTGCGTGACACTGGGATGGCTTTGTTGCATCACACTTTATGAGATGGTGATTTATGGTAAATTCATGTAACTATCTCAAATTTAGCCATACCAATATCAGTGAATTTATTAAGCAAATAGCATTTGATTAGCAGTTCTTTTTCTCGATTTATCTCAGATTTATTCCTAAAACTAAATCCGAATATTTGCTTTAATCTTGAGAAAAACCCTTCAATATAAGATCTTTTCCCATAATTTACTTCTTTTTTCCATTCTTTCATGCCATCTTCACCGTATAATTTTATTAACCTAATAGCAGCATTCCTGTCAGACATATAATCTATTTCTGGATGTTCTGTCGCATTGTTTATTGGTGGAATTTTTGTCTTTATATCATATTTGTTACACGACTTATAAAACTTGTGCCTATCACATGCTCTATCTGCATATAGTGCTTTTATGGCATGCTGAAAATCAACTTCTTTTAGCAAATCACAAGCTCCATAGTGATCAGAGTAGACACCGTTACTGTATTTTACAGCTATGGCTTTTTTGTTGTTTATATTCAACATTACGTGCAATTTTCTCGTTTGCTCATAGCCACGATATTTTCTGTCAGTGCTATTTTCCTTGCTGTGACCAGGAGTGTTGTTGTATATACTAATTCCTGTACTGTCTATAGCAATTTCGATATCTTCCATATTAGAGGTTGTCCACAAACCAAGGAATACGTAGTATATAAAGAAAGAATATTGAGGTAAGAGATGAGGAAAAAATATCCAACAGATTTAAGTAAAAGGGAATGGGCAAGAATAGAAAAACACTTCAGAGTATCGTACAAGAAAGGAGGAAGGCCACCAAAATACAGTAAGTGTGAGATAGTAAATGCAATTCTTTATATACTGCGCACAGGATGTCAATGGCGCTATTTACCACACGATTTTCCGCCGTGGAAGGCTGTGCATGAACAGTTTAGAAGATGGAAAAAGCAGGGAATTTTTGAGAAAATGAACTATGATATCACTAAATATAGTAGGTCAAAAATGGGAAGCCGAGCGCATGCATAGTGGACAGTCAATCGGTAAAAACCACGGAAAAAGGGGGGTCAAAGGTTATGATGGTGCGAAAAAGGTAAAGGGGAGAAAAAGACATATAATCACAGATACTCAAGGATTTGTGCTTGGTTGCTATGTAGGAGCTGCAAGCGAAAATGACAGAGATGGGGTGAAGATGGCATTGGACAATATGAAGGAAAAATACAGCAATATTAAGAAAATGTGGGCTGATATGGGATACCAAGGAAAAGATTTAAAGGATTACGTAAAGAGAGAATATGGGATAGATATTGAAATTGTCAAAAGGCCTCCATGTAGGTTTTGGGTCTTACTATTACCCACAAATATAAATGGACATAAAAATAAAGTATTACAACATTAAAGTTTGCAAACATTGAGGGTAAAAAATGGCAAACAGGAATAATGAATGGGCTGAAAATGAATTTGGAGATGCTGTACTTGGAGATAAAAGGTTAACTGACCGATTAGTAAATATTGCTGATAGTTTTACAAGTTTACCTGAAAGCTCAATCAATCAGGCGTGTGGAAGTTGGTCAGAAGCAAAAGCAGCATATCGTTTTTTTCAAAATGAGAACGTGAAAGAAGGCGATATTCTAGCTTCACACGTTGCTAAAACAGTTGAAAGAACAAAAGCCCATAAAAAAATTTTTGTGATCCAAGATACAAGTTATATTTCATACACAGACCATGAAAAAACAAGTGGATTGGGAGTTATTACAAGAAAACATAGTCAAGGTATTATAATGCATACAGCTCTAGCTGTTAGTATAGAAGGTTTGGTACTAGGGATACTAGATCAAAAAATTTATTCAAGACCTGAAGAATCTGAAAACATAAAAAAAAAGAACAATGACAGTATCCGCATTGAAGATAAAGAGAGTATAAAATGGTTAGAAACTTTAAGCAACACAAACAACATTATTGATTCAACTCAAACTGAGACTATAACTATATGCGATAGAGAAGCAGATATATATGAGTTTTTTGAGCTTGCACATAATCTTAATTCGGCAGTGTTAGTTAGAGCTTCCAAAGATAGGGCAGTAAATAGAAAATCTCGATATCCTGAAAAAGGTGAGCAGAAGTTATGGGAATTTATTAAATCCTCTCATTGTGCAGGTACGGTAAAAGTTGAAGTTCCTGCAAAAGATAATAAGCCAAAAAGAACAGCACATTTGGAAGTTAGATTCGGAAAGTTTATTATGCATCCATCTAAGAATAGTATTAGGCATAAGACAGAAGAATTACTTAAATTACCACACTATGCAGTTTACGTTGTTGAAAAAGACTTTCCTTCTGAAACAAGTCCGCTAGAGTGGATGCTTTTAACAAATCTTCCAGTCAATACCTTTGATGAAGCTGTTGAAAAAGTTAGGTGGTATTGTCTTAGATGGAAAATAGAAATATTACATAAAATTTTAAAATCTGGTCTCAAAGTTGAAGAATGTAGGCTTGGAACAGCAGAAAGGTTGATGCGATATTTAACAGTAATGAGTATTATTGCTTGGAGAATTTTCTTTATTACAACAATTGCAAGAATTGATCCAACATTACCGTGTACTACCTTATTAGCCGAAGAAGAATGGAAAGTTCTATATGTAAAAATACATAGAAAACCATGTTCAAATGCAACTCCTACTATAAAAGAAGCTGTTTCATGGATTGCTCAACTTGGAGGACATTTGGCTAGAAAAAATGATCTAGAACCAGGCCCCATTACTATTTGGAAAGGATGGAGACGTCTCTTTGATCTAGCAGAAGGATGGCGACTTGCTCACGAACTTTATATTTGTGGGTAATAGTAAGGCAGTGCTTGACACTGGAATGACAAGAAGAGGGCACTGCCCTCCTTGTATGTATTAGATATAGGCCGAGTTGTGGTCGTGATAAATGTGATCGCTTGCGCAATCGAACATTTTCACAAAACCATTCTCTAGATAAAGATTATATTCGTGATGTTGATCTGATAATACAATATTATCTTGCTCCCCTGAATTGAAATGACTTGAATCTGACAGCAATTCGTAATTTGGATTATCTATTTTACTAATGCTGCTTATTACTTTGCCATTACCACTTGATATAGCTAAACTATAACTATCACCATCCTTCATTATCTTGATGGACACCTTATCTTCAGGTAACACTATAAGCTTTTTCGTATCACTATCGTGGATTACGAATTTGCCTTTTTCAAAATAGTATTTGTCTTCCGGCAAAGCACCAACCTTGTATTCTGATGTGTGCAGTTTGTTCCAAAAATCTAACACAGATTGCTTTTCTGCTCCTTCCGCTCTATCATATAAGGCTTTTACATCATTATAATCTATCGTTACATTTGCCTTATGCTTCCCTTCTGAGTCCTGCTCGTAGCTCTTTTCTATTTTGAGAATTGTGTCTTTTAATACTACCTGTTCTTGCTCTTTCTCCTCCACTGAAGCTGACCTTTTTGCCCTTGTTGGAATTTGTGGCTGATCAGACTGCATTTCACTATTGTCGTTTGATGCAGTTTTCTCTTCAGCAGCTTGTGCAACAACATTAGTAGTACTATGAACTTCTGTCTTAGTTTCACTTACTTGCCCTTTTGGACTTTCGGTTTGTTTCTCTTTTGTAAATATTCTCTGATAGTCCGTGTAGCCTCTATTAGTATCACCGATATCGCCACTGCCTTGATCAAAAGTTATTTTTTTACTTCCATTTCCCATATCTTCAATTTCAACTTGAGGAGAAACAGATGCTAGGAAATCGTTATAACTGTAGTTGTAGTCAGCAGAAAAGAATATTTTCCCTTTGAAATTGTGAAAGTTATTAGACAACATTCCAATTTCTTCATCACCATCAAACAATTTTACTTTAGTGAAATATGTTTGATCTTTTATTCTAACTATTTCACCGCTGGAGTTTCTTTGTATGTGATAATCATTTGGGTCGTACTTTATAGCAAAAAGTTTGCCAGAGCCATATTTCTCTAAGTTTATAAGGCCCACATTTACATGTTTATGGGAATAATCTCTCTTTTCATATTCATGTGCAAATATTGGATCTATGTATCTATATTCATCTGATATATTTGGCATACCTATTGGATGTTCATTTCCATCTTTCGTCACCGGAACAAGCTTATATGTTCCGTCTTTTTCCACTAATTTTAGATGAGTAATACTTTGTGGTAGTTGAAACCTTACATTTGCTCCATGGTCATGAATAAATAGATCACCTTTTTCGGTAATATAAAAGCCCATATTTTTGAATGTATGTAAATTTTCGCCTCCTTGTTTTACAACCGCTTCGTGTACATCGTCGTCTGTCCTATCTGTTCCCTTATTATCCAGTAGTTTTCCTTTTTCTACGATTACTCCATTTGCCTTTTGCTCATCAGAATATTGGGCATGCTCTGAATCCTGATGATTCAAAATTTTGGTACCTCTAAGGAGCAGAGAATCTAAATCTTTTTGGATGTGTCCAGTGCTAGGATGCAACAATTCATTTTCATGTAAATGCGCCTCATCAAAGTATTCATCACGTTCAACTGTTCTGCCATCTATTAGGGAAGCTTTATAATGACCGTTTTCTTTTGTAACTGCCATGTAAGCACCACCATCATATTGGGTATTTAAGTTGTGCAATATATCCTCAAAAATGAAAGTTTCTTTAGTTTGGCCTTCAACTTGCTTAAAAAATCCTGATTCGCTCAATAACTCTCCAAGCTTTGCATTTCCGTCATATATAGACAGTGCACCCATATCTCCTTGACCATGAGCTTGCATAGAAAAAATCTTACCTTCTTGTAGATCAATATGAGTACCTCTGATTAAGTTTGGATCGATATTGACCAGCCCATCTAATATTTTTGCTGCTTGGGAATTATTTTCAATCTTATCAACAGCTTTGTTTTTTAGTTGATCAAACTTTAAAAATGCTGGTCTGTATTTTGTATTTTCCTCATTACGTAACTCTTCAATAGTAATCTCTCCTTTATGATATTTTTGATACATTTCACCACGTTCTTTATTCAAATTATCAAATTCATCTACCTGATTCTTAATTTCTGTATCATATTTTGATAATATCCTTAAAGCCTGATTTTTATACTCTTGACTGTTTCGATATTCATTACCTTGTTGGTCAGAGTAAGTTAGTTTATCCTGTCCATCGGAAGTTTTTACTACCTTGAGGAAATGATATTCCTTTGATATATCAAGTGTATCATTTGTTGCCCTATTTATAGCACGAGCAACATCATAAAATGCAACGTGTTCTACAGGAGAAAAACTTCCAACGTTTTCTCCATCCATTTTTTCTATATTTGCTTTATAGCACCGAACAGAAAAATCTGTCAAACCAGGAAGAAACTCTCCAATTTAAGTTTTAGTAGTTTTTAAGTACAATTGTACAGGAGGTGCTTTTGCAGTTATAACCGAATGTTTCACTGGTGCCATAAGTGCCCGTTTTATAGCATGGTTTTGGGAGGAACGTTCGAACCATTGATGGAGCCATATTTTATGACTACCTCGTTTAGGAGATTGTATAATCTTAACCATTCCCAAGCTGAAGCGCTTCGTTATTATAAATTATAGGAGCTACCATGAAAAAAGCAAAAAGTAAATTAGAGATAATGAATCCTAACGCAGCAGGAATAGATATCGGTTCATCTGTGCATTATGTATGTATACCTGAAGAAAGAGATGAACAACGTGTACAAAAGTTTAGCTGCTTCACAGAAGATCTTCACAATATAGCAAAGTGGTTAAAGAAGTGTAAAGTTACTACAGTAGCTATGGAGTCAACAGGAGTATATTGGATTCCTTTGTTCCAAGTACTTGAATCGTATGGATTCGAAGTAAAACTGGCAAATGCAAGGCATGTAAAAAATGTACCTGGGAGAAAATCAGACGTCCAGGATTGCCAATGGCTACAACAACTACACAGTTATGGGTTAATCCAAGGATCGTTTAGGCCAGATGATCAAATGTGCATATTGCGTAGTTATGTTCGGCAACGTAAAAATCTTACAGAAAGTGCGACTACACACATTAATAGGATGCAAAAGGCGTTAGTACAAATGAATATTCAGTTACATAAAGTAATAAGCCATATAACAGGTGTCACTGGAATGCAAATTATTAAGGCTATAATCGAAGGTGAAAGAAATCCTAATAAATTAGCTGAATTAAGGGATGTGCGAATAAAGAGTGATAAATCGGCTATTGCCAAAGCACTAACAGGTGACTACAGAGAGGAACATTTATTTGCATTACAGCAGGAATTTGAACTATACAATGTTTATCAGGAAAAAATAGCAGAGTGTGACAAAAATATTGAAAACCACTATAAGACATTTGAAGCAAAATCTGACGAGAGTAGAGAGTTAAGCAAGGAAAGAAGTAAGTATCGAAAAGATAAGCTAAACTTTGCCTTGCGTGAAGAATTGTATCGAGTAACCGGTATAGATTTTACTAAAATTCCTGGATTTGATGTACTAACTGTACAAGCTATTATTTCGGAAGTTGGTATTAACTACAGTAAATGGCAATCAGAAAAGCATTTTACTTCATGGTTGGGGCTAAGTCCTGCTAATAAGATTACAGGGGAAAAAGTATTTAGGACAAGAACTCGTGAGGTTATCAATCGTGCTGCGAATGCATTTCGAATGGCTGCTTATGCCGTGGGAAAAAGTAAGAGTGCATTGGGTGCATATTATAGAAGATTAAAAAAGCAACTGGGATCCCCAAAAGCAATTACTGCTACAGCAAGGAAATTAGCGTGTATCTTCTATCAAATGTTGAGATACGGACAAGAGTATGTGGAAAAAGGAATGAACTATTACGAAACACGTTACAAAGAGAGAGTCGTGAAAAATTTGATCAAAAAGGCACGGGTTTTTGGTTATATCTTGGTGCAACAGGAAGAGCTAATTGAGGGAGTTTCTTAGGAGAAAACAATATTTTTATGAATACTTATTTTAATTTACCGGAATTTTATACAGTTGAACTCATAGCCAACATAAGTAGTTTATGCATTAACTAAATTTTCCAGGTTCAAGTTTGGATGATAGAAAAAGTTCACTTTTTCTATTTTTAAAAGAGACCTTTTATTTTACTTATAATTTTTTCTACCATATCTACAACTGGCTCATGAATAAGGTATATGAAAAAAATTACACCACAAATGATAAGTATATTTATGATTTTACCCTTATTCATCTTTATCTTGAGCTTCACTTTTGTTACAAGATCCATTTTATTTATGTTTTTATTTCATGCTGACAATTATATCTTAAATACCATAATTTTCAGTAAAATTTGACTTCAGAAGTATTCTATTAATTCAATATTAACCTTTTTATGTGTAAAATAGTTAATATAATATTAAAGCAGGCTGATGAATATAAGCACGATAGATAATACGCTGCAAAATTACATAACAAAATACATTGAACAAACATTCGCTACACACGTGCTAGGCAATAGATACGACAAATTGTATAGGAAACTTCTAAGTGGTATAGAAGAGATAATAAAGCTTGCTGTAAATGAAGCAAAACACTACGATGAAAATTTAGAAGATCTATATAACGATTCAAGATTTAATAAGAAATTTATTCAAGCTGTTGCTAAACATCAGGTGTCGGAATTTTTAAATACTTATCCGAAAAGAAAAGAAATTGTTGCAGAATTTTACAATGAACATCACATTAACGAAAGTGATTTAAAGACTCTGGAAAAGGGGAAAGATTTAGTAAATAAAATAAATAACATTAACTTACTGCAACAAAATGAAAAAAATGAGGAATTCAATATTAGAAAGACACTTGCTCAATCAATAAAAATGCCTTCCATAGAAAAACACAAGTTAGAACATTCAAAATAACCTTGGCGAAGTATGGCAAAATATACAACTTATGGATAGTCTATTTCATTTTAACTCCTGGCACGCTTTAGTAATACTATCACATCCAATTTCTAATTGTTCCTGAGAGGTTGCATAAGAAATTCTGATAAAATTTTCTAGACCAAATGCAATTCCTGGAACCACAGCAACCAAATGATCTCCCAGTAAGTATTCAGTAAAATCTAAATCATTATTTATTATCTTACCACTTTTTGTGCTTTTACTGAGCAATCCTTCACATGAGACAAATAAATAAAACGCACCTTGTGGAACAGACGCTGATAATCCCGGGGCAGAATTTAGCTCTTTCACCATAAAATCTCTACGACTCTTAAAAATCCTTGTTCTTTCTTTCAAAAAACTATGATCACCGTTTAATGCTGCTGCTGCTGCTGCTTGTGCTATCGAATTTGGATTAGAAGTGCTTTGAGACTGCAGCGTAGAGATAGCTTTTACCACATCACTTCTACCTGCAATATACCCTATTCTCCAGCCTGTCATTGCATAGGCTTTTGATACTCCATTGACTACAAAAACTCTATCATAAAGCTTCGGCTCAACCTGAGCGATAGTAAAAAACTTTTCGTCGTATATTATATGCTCATAAATATCATCTGTAACGACATTCATATGTGGATATTCAAGCAATATTTGTGCTATGTCTTTCAATTCATCACATGTGTACACAGCTCCTGCAGGGTTGTTCGGTGAGTTAAGAATTAACCATTTAGTTTTTTTAGTTATCCTGCTTTTCAATAATTCCGCTGTCAGTTTAAAATTTTGTTTGCATTCTACTACAACTGGCAAGCCGCCAAAAAGACTTACCATATCAACATATGAAACCCAATAAGGAGCTGGAATAATAACTTCATCTCCAGAGTTAATTGTTGCCATGAACAAATTGAATAACACCTGCTTAGCACCTGTACCAACACAGATTTGGTTAAGCGTGTACTCGAGGTTATTATCCTTTCTTAACTTATTAATTATTGCTTCTTTCAGCTCACGCGTTCCATCAACAGCAGTATATTTAGTCTTACCTTCACTTATTGCTTGAATAGCTGCTTTTTTTATATGATCTGGAGTATCAAAATCCGGTTCTCCTGCAGCTAAAACACAGATCTTTTTTCCTTCATTTTTCAACTTATTTGCCTTATCAGTTACAGCAATCGTAGGTGATGGTTTTATTAGGAACATTCTTTTTGCAAGGTCTGACATATTTTACTGAAGCTAAATTTAAATGATAAACCCCGTACAACAAAAAAGCTAGGAATTTTGTGTATTGTATTAGTAGCTTTTTACCAGGTTTACCAACGCAGCAATATTTTCAACTGGAGTATCAGGGAGTACTCCATGTCCGAGATTAAATATGAAGGGTAAATCTCTAAAGCAATCTATTATACGTTTTGCTTCTTTGATTGCTTCCGTTTTATTATAGGCTAAAAGATTAGGATCAAGGTTTCCTTGTAGAGGGATGTTTAGATTCGCTTTCGCCCATTTTATTGGAACATTATAATCTATACTTACTGCAGATACACCTGTTTGTTCGCAGTAATCTTTATAAAGATTTCCAGCAGACCTTGGAAAACCTATTATTGGAAAATCAGAAAATCTATCCTTTATTGCCAAGATAATTCTCTTTGTTGGTTCGATAACATATTCTTTAAACAATGGTTCCGATAACGCACCAGCATTACTGTCAAATAGCTGAATAACATCTGCTCCAAATTCTATCTGTTTAATTAGATAAATAATCGTTACTTCCGTTATTCGTTCAATTATTTCCTTCAAACACGAAGAATAAAAATTTAATACTTTGGAAAAAGTTTTGCTGCTCCCACCTTCTATGATGTATGAGGCTACTGTCCATGGTCCACCAGCAAATCCTATAAGAGATTTTTCTTTTGGTAATTGGCTTCTGACTTTTTTTATAGCGTTTAGAATTGGTAAGGTTTTAGTTTCAATTTCTTGTGGACCCTTCAATTCCTTAGGACTTTCCACGGGTTTTAGTATTGGACCTACACCGCGTACGAAATTCACGTCACAACCCAAAACATCAGCTATTATTAAAATGTCTGAAAAAATTATCGCCGCATCCATGTCAAATCTTGTCACCGGCTGTAACGTCAATTCTGTCACTAAATCTGTGTTGTAGCATATCTCCATAAAATTATTCATATTTTCTACTGCTTTGCGGTACTCAGGAAGAGACCTGCCAGCCTGACGCATTAGCCAGATAGGCACTCTTCCACCCGGCTCATTTCTCTTAATAATTTTCGCTATTGTTGTTTTGCCGCTTTCCA